>NZ_UTKY01000014.1 GCF_900583165.1 Pseudomonas viridiflava
GGGACTCTTGATTCCAGGGCATGATCAGCTACCTCCTGATCATGCGTATTAACCTGTAAACCATGTCCCCGGTTAGAAATGTAAACGATGTCCCCGGTTTGTACCGGGGCAAGCCCCCTCCCACATTTGGACTGTGTTCCTTCAGTTAGGAATCAGCCAGCCAGACCGACGAACATGTCCTGCACGTCGTCATGGTTGTCCAGGCCTTCAAGAAATGGCGCAACCCCATGTGGGAGGGGGCTTGCCCCCGATGACGGTGGCACAGTCGATAGCTACATGGACTGACACACCGCTATCGGGAGCAAGCCCCCTCCCACATTTGGACTGTGTTCCTTGAGTTGGAAATCAGCCAGCCAGGCCGACGAACATGTCCTGCACGTCGTCATGGTTGTCCAGGCCTTCAAGAAATGGCGCAACCCCATGTGGGAGGGGGCTTGCCCCCGATGACGGTGGCACAGTCGATATCTACACTGACTGACACACCGCTATCGGGGGCAAGCCCCCTCCCACATTTGGACTGTGTTCCTTGAGTTGGAAATCAGCCAGACAGGCCGACGAACATGTCCTGCACGTCGTCATGGTTGTCCAGGCCTTCGAGGAAGGCTTCAACTTCGGCCATCTGCTCGTCGCTCAACCCGCTCACCGGGTTCTTGGCGATATAACCCAACTTGGCCGACAGCACGGTGAAGCCCTGCTCCGGCAGCGATTTCTGTACCGCATCCAGGTCAGTGGTTTCGGTGATGAACAGGGTCGCGCCTTCTTCTTCGCCGTCTTCGAAATCCTGTGCACCGGCTTCAATGGCCGCCATTTCGGGATCAGCGTCCGGGGTGTCCGGCGAAGCTTCGATCAGGCCGACATGGTTAAAGTCCCAGGCCACCGAGCCGGAAGCCCCCAGTTGCCCCTTGCGGAACGCCACGCGGATTTCTGCCACGGTACGGTTGATGTTGTCGGTCACACATTCGACGATCAACGGCACCTGGTGCGGGGCGAACCCTTCGTAGGTCACGCGGTGGTATTGCACGGTCTCACCCAGCAGGCCTGCGCCTTTCTTGATGGCGCGCTCCAGGGTCTCTTTGGGCATCGAGGCCTTTTTGGCCTGCTCCACCACCAGACGCAAGTGGGCGTTGGTCGCGGTGTCGGCACCGTTGCGGGCGGCGATGGTGATTTCTTTCACCAGCTTGCCGAAGATCTTGCCCTTGGCATTGGATGCCGCTTCTTTATGTTTGACTTTCCACTGTGCGCCCATGACTCACTCTCTCGATATCCATCGCGCCCAAACGTCTACTGGCCGGCGCTTTGGGGGCAGAGTTTATAGCGCAAAAACGCAACGTTCCACCAAAAAACCGTCAGGGCGCCAACTCGAAAAACGCCTGGATCAGGCGCAGTGAGCGGCGTCGCTCCAGGCAGCCGAGCCCGTGGCGATTGACCAGGCCGTCACCTTGTAGCGGGATCGCTTGCACCCGAGGGTCCGGGCTGACCTCCATGGACGACACCACTCCAACCCCCAATTGGGCAGCGACGGCTTCGGTCACGGCCTCGCGGCTGTCCAGTTCCAGCAACACTTTGGGACGGACGCCAGCGGCCTGGCAGGCGCCATCAAACGTGCGGCGGGTGATGGAGCTGGGCTCGCGCAGCACCATGATCTCGTTGTCGAGTTGCGCCAGGCGAATACCTTCTGGCTGCGCGGCCCAGGGATGATTGGCCGGTACCAGCGCGCAAATCCTTGATTCACCCAAGGCCTGCAAATGCAGGCCGTTACGCGGCTGCACTTCGGTCAGCACCGCCACGTCCGCATGCTCGGACAACAACGCCGCCAAGGTTTCCTGGGCATTGCCCAGGCGCAGGTTGACGGTGATGCCGGGGTACTGCACCCGCAGCTTGGCGATCATCGGCATCACCAGGTGCGGGCCATCGGCCGCCACTTCGAGCCGCCCGGTGAGCAATTGGCGGTTGGCCTCCAGCAGGGCTTGCGCCTCATCCACCAGACCGAAAATCGACCGGGTGATCGCTGCCAATCGGGTGCCCTCCTCGGTCAGCTCCACCCGTCGCGCCGTGCGGCGCAGCAAAGGGATCTGGTAATGCTCTTCCAGGGCCTTGATATGCCCGGTCACCGCCGGCTGGCTGATAAATAACCGCGCTGCCGCACGGGTAAAACTGCCCTCTCGGGCCACGGCATCGAATGCACGCAATTGAAACAGGTTCATAGTTATCGGCCTCACTGATAGCTCGCATAACAACAAACAATTTGATTGATAACAAGCCAAACTGCAATTTAGGCGCCGTAGCTTCAGCCCCAGCCTTGCGAGGATGTGAAATGACCGCCGCCGCACCGATCCTGCTCACCCCAGGCCCCTTGACCACTTCGGCCCGCACCCGCCAAGCGATGCTGGTGGATTGGGGCTCGTGGGACGAGCGCTTCAACCAACTGGCCGCCAGCGTCTGCGAGCAATTGCTGGCAATCATCGATGGCGCCAGCAGCCATCACTGCGTGCCGTTGCAAGGCAGCGGCACGTTCGCTGTCGAAGCCGCCATCGGCACCCTGGTACCGCGCAACGGCAAGGTGCTGGTGCTGATCAACGGCGCCTACGGCAAACGCCTGGCGAAGATCTGTGAAGTAATGGGCCGCGCCTTCTGCACCTTTGAAACCGCCGAAGACCAACCCACCACGGCGGCCGATGTTGATCGGTTGCTGCATGCCGACAGCGCCATTACCCACGTTGCGTTGATCCACTGCGAAACCAGCACCGGCATCCTCAACCCGCTGCAGGCAATCGCTCACGTCGTGAAAGACCACGGCAAGCGCTTGATCGTCGACGCCATGAGTTCCTTCGGCGCGCTGTCTATCAACGCCCGCGAAGTGCCGTTCGATGCGTTGATCGCCGCGTCCGGCAAGTGCCTGGAGGGTGTGCCCGGCATGGGCTTCGTGTTCGCCGACAAACAAGCGCTGGCGGCCGCCCAAGGCAACAGCCACTCCCTGGCGTTGGACCTGTTCGACCAACACGCCTACATGGCCAAGACCGGCCAATGGCGCTTCACCCCGCCGACCCACGTGGTCGCCGCTCTGCATGAAGCACTGCTGCAATACGCCGAAGAAGGTGGCCTGCCCGCACGCCATCAGCGTTACACGCGCAATTGCCAGGCGCTGCTGGACGGCATGGCCGAGCTGGGCCTGCGCAGCTTTTTGCCGGCCGCGATCCAGGCGCCGATCATTGTGACCTTCCACGCCCCGCAAGATCCGCGCTACCAGTTCAAGGACTTCTACGAGCGGGTCATGGCCAAGGGTTTCATCCTTTATCCCGGCAAATTGACCGAGGTGGACACCTTTCGCGTGGGCTGCATCGGCCACGTCGATGCCACCGATATGCACGCCGCCGTCGCCGCCATCGCCGAGGCGCTGCACGCTATGAACATCAACCTTTCTTCCCTTGGATCGCCCGCATGAATTATCAAAACCCCAACACCGTCCAGGCTGTGATTCTCGACTGGGCTGGCACCGTGGTCGATTTCGGCTCGTTTGCGCCCACGCAGATTTTTGTCGAGGCGTTTGCCGAGTTTGGCGTGCAAGTGTCGATTGAAGAAGCCCGGGGCCCGATGGGCATGGGCAAGTGGGACCATATCCGCACCCTGTGCGATCAGCCAGCGGTGGCCGAACGTTATCGCCAGGCATTCGGCCGTACACCGACCGACGATGACGTCACCGCGATCTACCAGCGTTTTATGCCGTTGCAGATCGAAAAGATCGCCGAACACTCGGCGTTGATTCCCGGCGCCCTCGACACTATCGCCCAGTTGCGCGTGCAAGGCCTGAAGATCGGATCGTGCTCCGGCTACCCCAAGCAGGTGATGGATAAGGTCGTCGCGCTGGCCGCCACCAACGGCTACGTGGCCGACCATGTAGTCGCCACCGACGAAGTGCCCAACGGCCGCCCCTGGCCTGCCCAAGCGCTAGCCAATGTGATCGCCCTGGGGATTGATGATGTGGCGGCCTGCGTGAAGGTCGACGACACCGTGCCCGGCATCCTCGAAGGCCGCCGCGCCGGTATGTGGACCGTGGCCCTGACCTGCTCCGGTAATGCGTTGGGCCTGACGTACGAGCAGTTTCGCGCCCTGGATACCGCAACCCTGGCCAGCGAACGCCAGCGCATCGAAGCGATGTTCGAAGGCTCGCGCCCGCATTACCTGATCGACACCCTCAATGACTTGCCAGCGGTAATTGCCGATATCAACGCGCGCCTGGTCCGCGGGGAGATGCCGCAAAGTCATTGATAGGGGTCAAGACAACGGCATTTGCGCCAGGCAAACCGCTCAAAACCGGCATACAGTGAGTGGACTCCGTCGCCAAAGAATAGAGGTTTGCCCTGATGAATGAGGAACCCAGCGATGCCGTGGAAAAACTCCGATACGCGTTACAGCACCCTGTCGATTGCGCTGCACTGGTTGATGGTGGTGCTGCTGGCGGTGGTCTACGCCTGCATTGAATTACGTGGCCAGTTTCCCAAGGGTAGCGGTGCGCGTACGCTGATTGTCGAGATGCACTTTATGTTCGGCCTCACCGTGTTTGTGTTGGTGTGGCTGCGCTTGTTTGCCCGCAGCGTGGGCGTTGCACCGAAAATTGTGCCCGCGCCACCGCAATGGCAGAGCCTGCTGGCGACGCTGATGCATGTTGCGCTGTATGCGCTGATGATCGGCATGCCGATTGCCGGTTGGCTGATCGTCAGTGCCGAGGGGCATTCAGTGATGTTCTATGGCATGGAGCTGCCGCCGTTGATTGCCGAAAACAAGGACCTGGCCAAACAGATCGAGGGTTGGCATGTGTGGTTTGGCAAGATGGGGTATTGGTTGATTGGGCTGCATGCGTTGGCGGGGCTGTTGCACCATTATGTGATACGCGATAACACGGCGCTGCGGATGATGCCGGGGAAGCGGGCTAACCGTTGAACCCCCGGCCGCCTTGCAGGCCGCCGGTGTGGATGAAAATTAGACGGGTGCCGGGGCGGAATCGCCCCGCCTCGATTTGTTGCTTCAACGCCAGCAGCGCTTTGCCTGTGTAGAGCGGCTCCAACGGTAAACCACAGGTCTGTTGCGTGGCGTCGATAAAATCCAGAAGCGCGGGGTCGACCTTGGCAAATCCCCCTCGGCTGGCGTCCAACAGCTCATAACCACCCTGCACGATGACGGCCACGTTCTTCGCCACACCATGATCATCCGGTACGGCCATGGCGCCATACACCGGGTGTGCACCCGCCTCCGCCAGTACCAACCCCGCCAATGTGGTGCCAGTGCCCGCAGCCAACCACCAACCGTCGTAGTCGCTCCAACCTAATGCGCTCAACTGCGCGCGGGCTTGCTCCACCAGCACGCCACACCCCACGGCACCGGCCATTCCCCCGCCACCTTCGGGCACGGCGTGCAAATGGGGATATTGCTCGCGCCAGGGCAACCAGAAATCCGGCTCGTTGCGCGCACGATAACCGCCATAACCCAGCCAATGCAGGTGCATGCCAAAGGCTTTGAGGTCGAGCACCGTGGGGGTGTCTTGAGGATGGCCACGCAGCAGGCCGACGGTCGGGAAACCAAAGCGTTTCCCCGCCGCCGCCAGCGCATGCAGATGGTTGGAGTAGGCGCCGCCCAGGCTGATGATGCCGCTGGCGTTATGTGCCTGGGCCAAATGCCCGGTGAGCTTGAACCACTTGTTGCCGCTGATCAGCGGGTCGATGCGGTCCAGGCGCAGCACAGCCAGTTCGACGCCTTGCAGCCAATTCAGCTGCAAGGGTTCGAGGGGTGCGTGGGGAAGCCAATCAAACGGGCCCATCGGGGTGCATCTCGGCGTGCAAAAAGGGCCCGTAGTTTATGTCGCCTTACAGCTCGGCGGCCAGTCGCGAGCCCTGATTGATTGCGCGCTTGGCGTCCAGCTCAGCCGCGACATCCGCACCGCCGATCAGGTGCACGTTCTGGCCTGCCGCGACCAGGCCGTCATGCAGTTCGCGCAACGGGTCCTGGCCGGCACAGATGATGATGTTATCCACCGCCAGCAGTTGTGGCTCGCCCTCGGCGCCGATGCGAATATGCAGGCCCTGATCGTCGATGCTCAGGTACTCGACGCTGTTGAGCATCTGCACCTGTTTGTTTTTCAAGCCGGTGCGGTGAATCCAACCGGTGGTCTTGCCCAGGCCGTCACCGACTTTGGAAGTTTTGCGTTGCAGCAGGAACACTTCACGTGCCGGTGCGTGAGGCTCAGGCTTGATACCGGCGACGCCGCCACGGGCTTGCAGTTGGGTGTCGATGCCCCACTCTTTCCAGAACGCTTCGCGGTCCAGGCTGGTGGACAGGCCCTGGTGCACGAGGAACTCCGACACATCAAAACCGATGCCGCCGGCGCCGATCACGGCAACGCGTTTGCCAACCGGTTTGCGCTCAAGGATCACGTCCAGGTAGCTCAGCACCTTGGCATGCTCGACGCCAGGAATCGCCGGTGTACGCGGCGCGATGCCGGTGGCCAGGATGATTTCGTCATAGCCGCCAGCCTTCAACTGCTCGACATCCACGCGGGTGTTGAGGCACAGCTCCACATGGGTGGTCTGCAATTTGCGCTTGAAGTAGCGCAGGGTTTCGAAAAACTCTTCCTTGCCCGGTACGCGCTTGGCGATGTTGAACTGGCCGCCGATTTCGCTGGCGGAGTCGAACAGGGTCACTTGGTGGCCGCGCTCGGCCGCCACCGTTGCAGCGGCAAGCCCGGCCGGGCCAGCGCCGACCACGGCAATCTTCTTGATCTGTTTGACAGGCAGGTAGTTGAGTTCAGTCTCGTAGCACGCCCGAGGGTTGACCAGGCAGGTGGTCAACTTGCCGCCAAAGGTGTGGTCCAGGCAGGCCTGGTTGCAACCGATGCAGGTGTTGATTTCATCCGCACGCCCGGCCGCAGCTTTATTGACGAACTCCGGGTCGGCGAGGAACGGCCGCGCCATCGAGACCATGTCCGCATCGCCCTCCGCCAGGATCTGTTCAGCGATTTCTGGGGTATTGATGCGGTTGGTGGTGATCAGCGGGATCTGCACCGCGCCACGCAACTTGGCCGTCACTTTGCTGAACGCGCCACGGGGCACCTTGGTGGCGATGGTCGGGATGCGCGCTTCGTGCCAGCCGATACCCGTGTTGATAATCGTCGCACCGGCCTGCTCGATGGCCTTGGCCAACTGCACGATTTCTTCCCAGGTGCTGCCGCCTTCCACCAGATCGAGCATCGACAGGCGGAAGATGATGATGAAATTCGGGCCCACAGCCTCACGCACCCGGCGCACAATCTCCACGGCCAGGCGCATGCGGTTTTCGTAGCTGCCACCCCAACGGTCGGTGCGATGGTTGGTGTGGGCGGCGAGAAACTGGTTAATGAAGTAGCCTTCAGAGCCCATGATTTCCACGCCGTCGTATTCGGCGACCTGGGCCAGCAGCGAGCAGGTGACAAAGTCCTGGATCTGCTTTTCGATACCTTCTTCGTCCAATTCCTTGGGCTTGAACGGGTTGATCGGCGCCTGGATCGCACTCGGTGCAACCTGCTTGGGGCTGTAGGCATAACGGCCGGCGTGGAGGATCTGCATGCAGATCTTGCCGCCCGCCTCGTGTACGGCCTTCGTCACGATCTTGTGTTTCTGCGCTTCTTCGTCAGTGGTCAACTTGGCCGCGCCGGAATACACCCCGCCTTCATCGTTGGGGCCAATGCCACCGGTGACCATCAGACCCACACCGCCACGGGCGCGCTCGGCAAAGTAGGCCGCCATGCGCTCAAAACCGCCGGGCTTTTCTTCAAGGCCGGTGTGCATCGAGCCCATCAGGGTGCGATTGCGCAAGGTGGTAAAACCCAGGTCCAACGGGGCCAGCAGGTGCGGGTAGGCAACAGCGGTCATGGTCAAGCTCCACAACGGATCATCACGGGACGTGGCAGGCTCGAACGGCGTGCCATCGGTTTATGTCCCACAGACTAAAAGGCGATGGATGAAGGCTCAATGACCGTAACTGACAACTTATTGATCCAAATGCACAGCGCCCCTTGGCAAGCGCGTGCATGGGCCCTACCCTAGTCGGCGAACCCTATACCCGGTCTGTTGTCTGTTGCCCCATGCGTAAACTTCTAGCTTTTACCGTATCCCTGGCCCTGGTTGCCGCCGTCGCCGCGTATCTGGTCTGGACCCAGGAGCGCCCCGTGGCGCATTACCTGTCGGACCTGCGCATCACCCTCGCCGTCAACGAAGGCCTGCCGGCCGATCGTGGCAACTTGCTGGGCATCCAGCCGGAGCTGTTCCCGGCCGACTACCAGAGCCTCGAACGCCTGCACTTGAAACTCGCGGCCTACCTGCAAAAGGCCCGGGACCAGGGGCTGGTCAACGACAAGACCATCGTCGTGCTGCCGGAACACATTGGCACCTGGCTGATGCTCAAGGGCGAGAAAAACGAGGTATACCAATCCCTGCACGCCAAGGAAGCGATGAACTGGCTGTCGGTCAGCAACCCGCTGCGCTTCGCCCGCGCCTGGATCAGCGCCACTGGCGACAACCGCACAGATGACGCCTACCTGCGCATGAAAGCCGCCGACATGGCCCGCGACTACCAAGTGCTGTTCGGCGGCCTGGCCAAGGAATTTGGCGTCACCCTGGTGGCTGGGTCCATTACCCTGCCCAACCCGACGGTGAGCCAAGGGCAGCTGCAGATCGGCCACGGCGCGCTGTACAACGCCAGCCTGGTATTCAACGCCGACGGCTTGCCGGTAGGCCAGCCGCAGCGCCAGCTCTACCCGATCTACGACGAACGCGGTTTTATCGCCCCCGGCGATGAGAACATTGTCAGCGTGGTCGACACGCCCGCCGGACGCCTGGGCGTGTTGGTAGGCAGTGACAGCTGGTACCCGGACAACTACCGCAAGCTCAACGAGCAAGGCGCGCAACTGATCGCTGTACCGGCGTTTGTGCTGGGCCGCGACACCTGGGACCGGCCTTGGCGCGGTTTTAAAAGCGTGTCCACCCCACCCGAAATCAGCCTTAAACCCGAAGAGCTCAGCGAAGGCGAAGCCTGGCGCCGCCTGACGTTGATCAGCCAGCAGCCCGTCAGTCAGGCCAGCGCCGGCATGAGTGTATTTCTGCGCGGGCAGTTCTGGGACCTGGGCACCGGCGGCCACAGCTTTCTCAGCAGCAACGGGCAAATCAGCGCCGATGGCGAGGCCCGTGGCGCACGCTTGTTGAACATCTGGCTATGAAACCCGTGCGGCTGGGGGATCTGTCGGTAGGTTTTGTACACACCCTGGCGGATGCCATACACAGCCACGGCCTCGACCCACAACCACTGCTGCTGCAATACGGCCTCGACCCGGCACGGCTTGCCGAAGCCGGTGCACGCTTATCGATACCGCGCTACATGCGCCTGGGCCATGCGGCCATCCAGCTCACCGGCAATCCCGGCCTGGGCCTGCGCATGGGCCAGCTCAGCCGCTTGAGCCAGGCGGGGCTTGCGGGCGTCACCGCCGCCCAGGCGCCCAACGTGCGCGAAGCCGCCCGCGCACTCACGCGGTTCGAGGCGCTTTACGGCTCCAACTATCGCGGGCAATCGAGTTTTCATGAGGATGCCGAAGGCGCCTGGCTGCGGTTCTATTCCATCAGCCCGTATAACGCCTACAACCGCTTTGTGGTGGATTCGATCATCGCCGGCTGGCTGTTTCAGTTAGCGGCCCTGGTGCAGCAGCCGGTACAGGCGCAACGCATCGAGATCGAATTCGAAGCGCCGGATTACAGCGAGCACTACAGCGTGCTCGGCGATATTCATTTCGGTGCCGAGGCCAACCAACTGCGCCTGAATCAGCACACCCTGTCATTGCGCAACCCACAGCATTGCCCCAGTACCTGGAACCTGTTGCTACAACTTTGCGAAAGGGAATTGGAGCAGTTGACTCGCACCCGCAGCCTGCGCGAGCGCATTACCCGCTTGCTCGGGCCAATGCTCAATGGCGGCCGGGAACCCGACCTGGAAGAAGTGGCGGCACGCCTGAAGCTGCCCACCTGGACACTGCGCCGCAAACTGGCCGAAGAAGGCACTCAATTTCGTGCGATTCTCAACGACACTCGCCGCGACCTGGCGATGACCTACATTCGCGATACCGAACTGGCCTTTGGCGAGATCGCCTACTTGCTTGGTTTTGCCTCAGCCCAGGCATTTCAACGGGCGTTTCGGCGATGGAACAACCAAACCCCAGGGGAATTTCGCCGCAGTCAGCGGCATTCCGCCTGAAGTGGGTGTTACAGCTCTGTTGCGTCGTCAGCCGGTTCCAGCGGGTCCAACTCAATCGCGTGGTACTCGAGTAGCTCTTCCTGATAATCGTCCATCGTGGACTCCTTCTTGAAATAAAAGCGGGTGCCAATAAGTGACCTGCGTAGCCAGCCTAAAGTGCCGTTATGACGAAAAAATGTCTGCGCCATGACGTTTCTGCACTCCAGAATTAAACGTAGCAGCGTTATGGCAATTTAGCGTCCTGGGCTTCGAATGTGATTGCAATTGCAATCACATAGGTTTTTCCATTAGGGTTAGGGCATCCGTTATCAGGGGACTTAACCCATGCCCGCCTCCACCGCCCACGCTGCACAGCTCTGCATTGATGCGTTGAGCGCTGCCGAACACTCCCGCCGCTCGCCGTTGTACACCGTGATAAACATGGCCAATACCCTTGAGTCTAGCCGGCAGGCGTGGGTGATTCGCAGCCAGTCGCGCAACCAACGCCTGGGCGGCTGGCCTACTTGGTTCGCCCGCAACACCGTGGAAAAACCCCTGCTGTACTTGCACAGCGCGGCTTCTTCGGCGCAGCTGTGCGCGCTATCGGACGCCACGGCGCAGCGCGGCATCCTGTGCAACGACATCGAAAACCAGCCCTCCGCCTGGCCCAAGGGTGCACAGCCCTCCTTGCCACTTTGGCTGGCGACCAACCCACGCTGTACCCCCTACGACCCAGCCTGCGGCGAGGAAGCCCGGGCGATTGTGCTGGCCGGGCTGCGCAGTTTGTATGTGGACGGCCAGCCGGGTTTTTATTACCTGGCGCTGCATGATCATGAGCGCGCCAGGCCACTGGCTGAATGGGACCGTGAAGCCGCACTGAAAGGTATGTACCCGATCCAGGACGAACGCGCAGCCGATGTTCGATTGCTCGGTGCGGGCCAGGCCCTGGAGGAAGTCATGCACGCAGCGCGACTATTGGAACAGGACTGGAACGTGACTTCGCAGGTGTGGAGCTGCCCCAGCTACACGCGACTGGCCCGTGAGGCGGGCGCAGCACAGCGCTGGAATCGGCTGCACCCCACCGAGCCCAAGCGCAGCTGCCATTTGCGTGACTGTCTGGCAGGGAGTAAGACGCCGGTGATTGCTGTTACCGGTTATCCGCAGCCGATTGTCGATCAACTGGGCGGGTACATGGATGCAAGGTTTGTCGCGCTGGGGGCAGCGCCGAGTCGGTATTGGATTGTGGCGGCGGCGTTGCGGGCGTTGGTGGATGAAGGGCGTATCGAGAGACGGCAGGTCGAGACGGCGATGAATCGTTATGCCCTGAAATGCGATTAACAGTGGGAGCTGGCAAGCCAGCTCCCACATTTGATCTCTACCGTGTCTCAGGGTTTTCGGCGGCCGCGGGTTTGTGAGCCCGCCTCCATCGCCATCCCTGCCGCACGCTCCAATGTATCGGCAAACCCCTGGCGCTGCTCGGGCTCGATTTGCGATAGAAACAGTTCATCCACCGTACTTTCGTAGATTTTCCACATCTTTTTACGCAGCACCCGGCCAGCGTCTGTGATCGAAGCGGATGCCCCACGACCATCGCCTTCAGAACGGGAGCGCACAACCAGACCGTCCTTTTCCAGGCGGTCTACCAGGCGTGTGAGGTTGTAGCGCTCGATAGCCAGCACATCGGCCAATTCGTGCATGCGGCGCGTGCCCTCGGGCCCGCTTTCCAGGCCCCACAATGCGTCGTACCAGGCATAGGGCGGCAAGCCTGCTTCAGCCAGGCGCCGTTCGATTTCACGGATGACCGTCCTGTGGGCCCTGACAAAACGGAACCATACATCAGGCTCTTTCGACGACATGCAACACCATCCGGTGAATTTCAAGAAGGTTGCAATAGTAGCTCATCCCGCGCTAGATTCGGCCATGTAGTTGCAATTGCAACCACTTTGACGGCATTCCCACAAGGAACCCGCCACTTGAAATCCGCCTACCCTGGAGCCTTACATGCCCCCAAATAACGCAGTCAGACGCGACGACGACCCACAGGAAACCCGCGAATGGCTTGAGTCCATCGAATCGGTGCTGCACACCGAAGGCCGCCCGCGCGCCCACTACCTGATCGATCAGTTGTTGGATTTCGACGTTGCGCGCCATGGCGACTTCTACGGGCGGGTTACCACCCCCTACGTCAACACCATTGCGGTAGACCGCCAACTGCCCTACCCCGGTAACCTGGCCATCGAGCGCCGCACCAACGCGTATATCCGCTGGAACGCCATGGCGATGGTCTTGCGTGCAGGCAAACACTCAGGTGTCGGTGGGCATATCGCAACCTACGCGTCGGCTGCCGTGCTGTACGACGTAGGCTTCGATCATTTCTTCCGTGGGCGCACCGACACTTTTGACGGCGACCTGGTGTATATCCAAGGCCACTCCTCCCCAGGCATCTACGGTCGCGCCTACCTAGAGGGCCGCATCAGCGAAGCGCAGCTCGACAACTTCCGCCGCGAAGCCGGGGGAGAAGGCATTTCCTCCTACCCGCATCCACGTTTGATGCCAGACTTCTGGCAATTTCCTACAGTGTCCATGGGCCTGGGTCCGATCACTGCGGCCTATCAGGCGCGTTTTATGCGTTACCTGGAATACCGCGACCTCAAGCAACACCAAGGCCGCAAGGTCTGGGCGTTCCTCGGTGATGGCGAAATGGACCAGCCAGAATCCTTGGCCGCCATCTCCCTGGCCGGGCGCGAAAAACTCGACAACCTGATCTTTGTGGTCAACTGCAACCTGCAACGCCTCGATGGCCCGGTACGCGGCAACGCCAAGGTGATCCAGGAATTTGAAAGCCTATACCGCGCCGCTGGCTGGAACGTGATCAAGGTGATCTGGGGCGGTGGCTGGGATGCGCTACTGGACAAAGACACCAGCGGCCTGCTGCGCCAGCGCATGATGGAATGCGTGGACGGCGACTATCAAAACTACAAGTCCCAGAACGGCGCCTATGTGCGCGAACATTTCTTCGGCAAATACCCTGAGTTGCTGGCTTTGGTTGCGGACATGTCCGACGACGATATCTGGAAACTCTCACGGGGCGGGCATGACCCAGACAAGGTCTACAACGCCTACGCCGCGGCGGTGCGCCACAGCGGCCAACCCACGGTGATCCTGGCGAAAACCGTCAAGGGCTTTGGCATGGGCGAAGCCGGTGAAGGCCAGAACATCAATCACCAGCTGAAGAAGATGGGCGCCGACGCCGTCAAAGCCTTCCGTGACCGTTTCGGCCTAGAGGTGGCTGACGAGCAGCTTGCAGAAATCCCGTACATCAAACCGGCTGCCGACAGCGAAGAGGCCCGCTACTTTGCAGCGCGTCGCCAGGCGTTGGGGGGTTACGTGCCCGCTCGCCATAGCGCCGTGGAGTCGTTGCAGATTCCCGAGCTATCAGCCTTCAGCACCCAACTCAAGGACACTGGCGAGCGCTCCATCTCCACCACCATGGCCTTCGTCCGCATTCTCGGCACCCTGCTCAAAGACCCGCACCTGGGCAAGCTGATCGTGCCTATCGTGCCGGACGAGTCGCGCACCTTCGGTATGGAAAGCCTGTTCCGTCAGATCGGTATCCACTCCGCCGTCGGCCAGCTCTACACCCCACAGGACGCCGGGCAACTGAGCTACTACAAGGAGAGCAAGGACGGACAGATCATGCAGGAAGGCCTGAATGAATCCGGTGCTATTTCCTCATGGATTGCGGCGAGTACGTCCTACAGCAACCACGGTCTGATGACCGTACCGTTTTATATCTTCTACTCGATGTTCGGCTTCCAGCGTGTCGGCGACCTGGCCTGGGCGGCAGGCGATGCAAGGGCCCGTGGCTTCCTGTTGGGTGCCACGGCCGGGCGCACCACGCTGATGGGCGAAGGCTTGCAGCATGACGACGGGCACAGCCATATCCTGTCGTCAGTGATCCCTTGCTGCGTGTCCTATGACCCGACTTTTGCCTACGAATTGGCGGTGATTATTCGCGAGGGCATGCGCCGGATGTATGTCGAGCAGGAGGACATTTATTACTACATCACTCTGCTCAACGAAAACTACCCGCACCCGGCCATGCCCGAAGGCGTTGAAGATGGGATTCTCAAGGGCATATACCCGCTGAGGGAGCACAAACAGGCACAGGTGCAATTAATGGGCAGTGGTTCGATTCTGCGGGAGGTGATCGCCGCCGCTGAGCTGCTGGAACAGGACTTTGCTGTACACAGCACTGTGTGGAGCGCAACCAGCCTCACCGAACTGCGCCGCGAAGGACACGCGGTAGAACGCTGGAACCTGTTGCACCCGCAAAACGAGCCGCGTGTGAGCTATGTGGAGCAATGCCTGAGCGGACACACCGGGCCAGTGGTGATCGCGACAGACTACATGAAGCTATTCGCCGATCAGATCCGCCCGTTCGTACCCAACCGGCGCTTTGTGGCGCTGGGCACCGACGGCTTCGGGCAGTCGGATACGCGGGAAACCTTGCGTGAGTTCTTTGAGGTGGACCGCCATTTCATCGCACTGGCGGCCTTGAAGGCGCTGGCGGATGACGGCGTGATCGGCCGCGACAAAGTCAGTGAGGCGATCACACGCTACGGGATCAACGTCGACAAGGCCGACCCCGCAGCAGTCTGATTTACTGCGCAGGCGTCGGCAGAGGCGGAATCGCTTCTGTCGGTGCCGGCAGGTCCGGGTTGCTTGTCGCTGGCGCAGGCGTAGGTTCTTCTTGTGGGGCAATCGGCGCGGCCTCTGGGGGTGGCGCGACCGGCTCGGAAACCGCTGGCTCTTCCTTGGGCGCCTCGACCTTCTCGGCAGCCGGTACAACTTTTTGCTCCGGCACCCCCAGGTCTGCCTTGGGCTTCTCGGGGATATTCTCGGCCTTCTTCACCTCTTGCGGCAGGAACACATCCACCAGCGCAAAATAGCGGTCGTAGAACTTCGGCGCCGACACGGTCTCACTGGCGACCTTCACCATCGAGTCATCGGTAGAGCCGATCGGCATGGACACCGAGCCCAGCACGCCAACTCCCAGGCTCGCTGAGTTGTTGACCTTTTTCAGCGCATAGCGATCCTGCAAGGCATTGGCGAACATCGTCGAGTGGTTGGTGCCCTTGCCATCATCGGCACACACCACGTTGAAGCTGATCTGCAGATGGCTCTCACCGGTCTGCTGGAAACTCTTATTACCCACTACCAGTTTCGGATCGTTGCTGGTGATGATGTAGCCCTGGCTCAGCAGTGCACGTCGCGCCGCTTCGCATGCCGCCACATCCGTCACCGGGTAATCCCGGGAAAACGTGCCGGAGTCGTCGAAATTCTCATGTTCATAAATAGCGGTCTTGGGTGACGAGCAGCCCGCGGCGCCCGCCAGCACCAGCGCCAGCCCGAGGCTACGCAAGTGAAATGATGTCGACATTGAAAATCCTGGGGAAAACAGTCCGGGCGGTATTGTGCAACAGAACAGGCCTTGGCGGGCGCATTCCTGTCGGTAAAACGTCACAGGGTTACACAGGGGCAGCCGTGGGAAAAAGCTCAGCGCACATATGGTCAATAAACACGCGCAATTTGACCGAGGCATGGCGACTTGATGGCCAGAGCATCCAGAAACTGCCCTGGTGCTCCAGGTAATCATCCAGCACTCGCTGCAGGTGCCCTTGCGCCACAGCGTGATTGACCATGTAATCCGGCAGGCAGGCAATGCCCAGTCCTTCAAGCACCACATGATTGAGTGACTCGATGGTGGTGCTGACCAACGGCGTGCGCAGAGTCGGTTCTGCAGTACCCGGCGCCAGGCGCAGCGGCCAGGGCTCCAGTTTGCCCGTGGCGCAGAACTTATGGCGTAAGCACGCGTGGTCGTTAAGGTGCAACGGCTGTTGCGGCGTACCGTGTCGATGAAAGTAGGCAGGTGTGCCCACTAGCACCAATTGGTAATGCCCAAGGTGCCTGGCCATCAGGCGCGAATCTTCCGGCTTGCCGGTGCGTATGACTGCGTCGAAACCTTCTTCGATAACGTCCACCTTGCGGTCGGAAAAATCCACATCCAACTCGATCTCGGGGTAGGCGCGCATAAAGTCACTGAGCACCGGCATCAACAAGCCGCGCACTTGCGGCACGCTGATGCGCAATTTGCCGCGTGGCGTTGCGCCAGCCTCAGTCAATTCGCGCTCGGCCGCCTCGATTTCGGCCAAAATGCGTCGCGAACGCTCAAGAAACAGTGCGCCCTCAGAGGTCATGGTGATGCTTCGGGTGCTGCGATGAAACAAGCGCGCCCCCAGGCGCGCCTCCATCCTCGCAATGCTTTTGCCCACCGCTGAAGACGATACGCCCAACGCGCGCCCAGCCGCCGTGAAGCTGCGGGTCTCTGCTACCTGCACAAACACCGAGAGACTGCTCAGACTGTCCATGACCTGACCTTATATTGCGGACGTTGATGTCCGATAAGTTCGGAACCTTAGCCTGTTTTTCCGCCGACCACAGCCCCCTACCCTGCGTCCTTGCCCTTTGCATGGATACTGCGTCATGACGTCACTTGTAAGCGATTCCCCGGATAAGCTGCCGTTAGGCGGCTTGCTGGCATTGGCCTGCGCCGGCTTTATCACCATCCTCACCGAAGCCATGCCCGCGGGGCTTCTGCCCCAAATGGGCGAAGGCCTTCACGTGTCGCCGGCCCTCGTCGGCCAACTGGTCACTCTCTACGCCTTGGGCTCATTGCTGGCAGCCATTCCCCTGACTTTGCTCACCCGGGGGTGGCGCAGGCGGCCGCTGTTGCTGCTGGCCATTGGGGGCTTCGCTCTGGTCAACAGCGTGACCGCCGTATCCAGTCACTACGGCATTACCTTAATCGCGCGCTTTTTCGCCGGGGTATTCGCCGGGTTGCTTTGGGCGCTGCTGGCCGGTTACGCCAGCCGGATGGTCGCCCCACACCTGCAAGACCGGGCGATAGCGGTGGCCATGCTGGGTGCGCCACTGGCACTGTCACTGGGCGTACCGGCGGGTACCTTCCTGGGCGCCGTGGTAGGCTGGCGCCTGAGTTTTGCGATCATGACCGGGCTAACGCTGGTGCTGCTGATGTGGGCGCGCTGGCAACTGCCGGACTTCGCTGGCCAGCCCAACGAGAAGCGCCTGGGGCTGCGCCAAGTGCTGACCTTGCCCGGTATTCGCCCGGTGTTGTGGGTGACCTTCACCTACGTGCTGGCCCATAACATTTTGTACACCTATATTGCGCCGTTGCTGGTGCCGGCCGGGATCGCCACCGACATCGATAGCGTGCTGCTGGTATTTGGTCTGGCAGCGCTGGTGAGTATCTGGCTGGTCGGGCTTTTGATCGACCGCTGGCTGCGCCTGTTGGTGCTGATCAGTTGCGCACTGTTTGGTTTAATCGCCCTCGCGTTAGCGGTATGGCTCAGCACACCCTGGGTGATCTACCTCGCGGTAGCGGTGTGGGGCCTGGCGTTCGGCGGCCTGCCCGCCCTGCTACAGACTGCGCTGGCCAAGGCCGCCGGGGACTCAGCAGATGCAGCGCAGTCGATGCTTGTGACGGTGTGGAACCTGGGCATCGCCGGCGGCGGGCTGGTGGGCGGTCTATTACTTCAACGCTGGGGTGTGACTGCATTCCCCTGGGCGATAGTCGTGTTGATGCTACTGGCCCTATGCAGACGCCCATAAAAAAGCCCCCGGGGTTTTCAGACCGGGGGCTTTTTGTTCAAACCGACATCAGTACTTCTTGATGTCAGCCTCGGTTTCCAGCTGCTTGCGGTACGCCGCGAAGTCCTGCTGGCCCACACGGGAAGCGAGGAAGCGGCGGATTTGCACCTTTTCTTCGTCCGTTGGGGCTGCAGCTTCGTTGACACCGTTCAAGCGCACGATCACCAGGCTACCGTCACGCAAGGTCACGGTAGTGAAGGTCGGCTTGTCCTTGGCCGCAGGCTTTGGCATGCGGAACAGGGCTTGCAGCACGGCAGGGTCGATCGCTTCCTGAGTACGGGTAGCGGCTTCGGTGACCTTCCACGCCTGACCATCAATCGGCTGGTTCAGCGGGGTCTTGCCATCGCGCAGGCTGGCGATCAACTCGTCAGCGTGTGCCTTGGCAGCCGCGCTGGCGCGCTCCTTGGCCATCTGGGTGCGGATCGCGGCAGCGACGTTTTCCAGTGGCAGCTGGGAAGGCTTCAGGTGCTCTTTGGCACGCAGCACGATGATGGTTTCCGGGTCCAGTTCGATAGCCGAACTGTTGGCCCCTTCATCCAGCACTTCCGGGCTAAACGCGGCGGTAACCACGGCACGATTGGCCGCTACACCTTCGCCACCTTCACGGCCAAATGGCGCGGAGGTGTGCACGGTCAGCTTCAGGTCAGACGCCGGCTGGGCCAGGTCGGAGGCTTCAAATGCCGCATCTTCCAATTGCTTGGTCGCTTCGACATAACGCTGCTCGACCTGTTGGGTCTTGAGCTCGCGGGTCAGCTTGTCTTTCAGGCTGGCAAACGTCGGCACTTCAGGTGCTTCAACGCCCAACAGCTTGATCAAGTGCCAACCGAAGGTGCTGCGCACCGGCGTCGAGACCTGATCCTTGTTCAACGCGTACAAGGCGGTTTCGAAGTCTGGATCGTAGACGCCAGGGCCGGCAAAGCCCAAGTCGCCACCACTGTTGGCCGAACCTGGATCCTGGGAGAACTCTTTAGCCAAGGCTTCGAACTTCTCACCCTTGGCCAGCCGTGCCTGGATCTCTTCGATCTTGGCCTTGGCCTGGGCGTCGGTGACCTTGTCGTTGACTTCAATCAGGATGTGCGCCGCACGACGCTGTTCAGCGAGGTTGGCGGTTTCTTTCTGATAGGCAGCCTGCAGCTCATCGTCCTTGACGCTGACTTGGTCGAAGAAGGAGGACTTCTTCAGTTCCAGGTAGTCGATGACGACTCGATCCGGAGTCATGAACTCCTTGGCGTGCTGGTCGTAGTAAGCCTTGACCTCATCGTCGGTGAGCTTCACCGCAGCGGGGTCAGCCTTGACGTTGACGGTGGCGAAATCGCGGGTCTGTTTTTCCAGACGGGCGAATGCCAAGACTTCGGCGTCGGTGACGAAACCACTGCCGGCAATACCTGCGCGAACCTGGCCGATGAGCATTTCCTGGGTCATCATCTGACGGAATTGCATACGGCTGTAGCCCAGCTGACGGATCACCTGGTCAAAGCGTTCGGCGTTGAACTTGCCGTCCACCTGGAATTCCGGCGTCTGCAGGATCACTTGGTCCAGTGCCGCTTCAGAGAAGCCAAACTTGGAATCTGCAGCACCTTGCAGCAGCAGCTTGCGATCGATCAGGCCCTTGAGGGCCGCCTCGCGCAGCAGTTTTTCGTCCAGCAGGGAAGCATCGAAATCCTTGCCCAACTGTTGCATCAACTGGCGACGTTGCATGTCAACGGCCTGGCTCAGTTCGGTCTGGGTGATCTCTTCACCGTTGACCTTGGCCACGTCCTGCTTACTGTTACCCGAAGCCTGGAAAATGGCTTCGATACCGGTGAACGCCATCAATGCGACGATGATCCCGATAATGGTCTTGGCAATCCAGCCTTGTGAATTGTCCCTGATATTTTGCAGCATGCGTCCCCCAGAAACGGTTGATCTTCAGAAATAGCCAACCGTGGAGCGTGGGTAGAGTACGGATATAAGAAAGGCGCATCCAAGGATGCGCCTTCTCGCAACTGGCGGAGCGGACGGGGGCTTTGGTTCTCCCCCCGGCGTGGCGACCCGATGCATACATGGGTCAGCTGCCGCTCCGCTGCCAGGTCGAACCTGCGTTCGACCCGGGTAGGTAAAGGCTGGATCGAAGCTTAGTTAACGGCTTCTTTCAGGGCTTTACCGGCTTTGAAACCTGGTTTCTTGGCAGCAGCGATTTTCAGGGCTGCGCCAGTCTGTGGGTTACGGCCAGTGCGAGCTGGGCGATCGGTCACAGAGAAAGTACCGAAGCCTACCAGTACTACGGAGTCGCCGGCCTTCAGAGCGCCAGTGACGGATTCGATTACTGCATCCAGCGCACGGCCAGCAGCAGCTTTCGGGATATCAGCGGATGCAGCGATAGCATCAATCAGTTCCGACTTGTTCACTCTAAGTCCCCTTATATATCTATTGAGTATGATTCTAAGTTTTTTGGTGAAAGCAAAAACCAGTGCTGAATGGCCTACAGACACTTAAGAGCCGCTTTATAACAAGGGCTCTAAAAAGCTGTCAAGGAAGCCCCCAGGCTTAATCGCATTAATGCGTGCTAATTCTTTCCTTGGAATCAGACTCACGTTTTTCGTCCTTGGCAACTATCTCCGGAGCCACATCTGGCAAGGGCTCCGGCGCGTATTGCAGCGCAATTTGCAGGACCTCGTCAATCCATTTAACCGGTTTAATCTGCAGATCTTGCTTGATGTTGTCAGGAATTTCCTTCAAGTCGCGAACATTCTCTTCAGGAATGATCACGGTCTTGATACCACCGCGGTGTGCAGCAAGCAATTTCTCTTTTAACCCACCGATCGCCAATACCTGGCCACGCAAGGTGATTTCGCCAGTCATTGCCACATCGGCACGCACAGGAATGCCAGTCAGTGCAGACACCAGGGCCGTGCACATGCCTACGCCAGCGCTAGGGCCGTCTTTAGGGGTCGCCCCTTCCGGCATGTGGATGTGGGTGTCGTGCTTCTCGTGGAAGTCCAGGGGAATCCCCAGGCTCTTGGCGCGGCTGCGCACCACGGTCTGCGCGGCGGTGATGGATTCAACCATCACGTCGCCAAGGGAACCGGTCTTGATCAACTGGCCTTTGCCAGGGATCACGGCGGCTTCGATGGTCAGCAACTCGCCACCCACTTGGGTCCACGCCAGACCAGTCACCTGCCCGACCTGATCCTGTTGCTCGGCCAGGCCGTAGCTGAATTTACGCACACCCAGGAAGTGCTCCAGGGAGTCGGCTGTGACCTTCACCGAGAAGCGTTTTTCCAGCGCGTGTTCCTTGACCGCCTTACGGCAGATCTTCGCAATCTGACGCTCAAGGCCCCGTACGCCGGCCTCGCGGGTGTAGTAGCGCACGATGTCACGGATGGTGCTGACTTCGAACTCGATCTCACCCTTCTTCAAACCGTTGGCCGAAATCTGCTTGGGCGCAAGGTATTTGACAGCGATGTTGATCTTCTCGTCTTCGGTGTAACCCGGTAGACGAATCACCTCCATCCGGTCCAGCAAGGCTGGCGGAATGTTCATGGAGTTGGAGGTGCACAGGAACATTACGTCGGACAAGTCGTAGTCGACTTCCAGGTAATGGTCGTTGAAATTATGGTTCTGCTCGGGGTCGAGCACTTCCAGCAATGCCGATGCCGGATCGCCACGCATGTCGCTGCCCATTTTGTCGATTTCATCGAGCAGGAACAGCGGGTTGCGCACACCCACTTTTGTCATCTTTTGAATCAATCTTCCTGGCATCGAACCGATGTAAGTGCGGCGATGACCACGGATTTCCGCTTCATCACGCACACCGCCGAGGGCCATGCGCACGAATTTGCGGTTGGTGGCATTAGCAATAGACTCGGCCAGGGAGGTTTTACCCACGCCAGGCGGACCCACCAGGCACAACACAGGGCCGCGAATTTTCTTCACGCGCTTTTGCACGGCGAGGTATTCGAGGATGCGTTCTTTGACTTCTTCGAGGCCATAGTGGTCGGCATCGAGGATATCTTCGGCGCGGGCCAGGTCCAGACGCACTTTGGTTTGGGCCTTCCACGGCACCTGCACCAGCCAGTCGATGTAGGAACGAACCACGGTGGCTTCGGCCGACATCGGCGACATTTGCTTGAGCTTGTTCAGCTCGGCGGTGGCTTTGGTCAGGGCGTCTTTTGGCAGGCCGGCGGCATCGATGCGCTTTTTCAGCTCTTCGATTTCGTTGTGACCGTCTTCACTGTCGCCGAGCTCTTTCTGAATGGCCTTCATCTGCTCATTCAAATAGTACTCGCGCTGGCTGCGTTCCATTTGTTTCTTCACGCGACCACGAATGCGTTTTTCAACCTGCAACAGATCGATTTCGGCATCCAGCAGCGCCAGCACGTGCTCTACACGGGCTGACAGGTCGATAATTTCGAGGATGTCCTGCTTCTGCTCGATTTTCAGCGCCATGTGCGCGGCCATGGTGTCGACCAGGCGGCTCGGCTCATCGATGCTGTTGAGGGAAGACAGCACTTCAGCCGGGACTTTCTTGCCCAACTGCACATACTGCTCGAACTGCGAGAGCAGGCTGCGTACAAAAACTTCGGATTCACGCTCAGGGGCATCGACTTCGTCGATCAGCGCCACTTCAGCGCGTAGGTGGCCATCCACCTCCATGAAGCGCTCTACAGCACCACGCTGCTCGCCCTCGACCAACACCTTGACGGTGCCATCGGGCAGCTTGAGCAGTTGCAGGACAGTCGCAATGGTACCAACGCGATACAGGGCGTCTTCGCCTGGATCATCATCAGCAGGGTTTCTCTGGGCCAACAGCAGGATCTGCTTGTCGCCCGTCATCGCGGCCTCTAGGGCTTCGATAGACTTCTCGCGCCCCACGAACAGCGGGATAACCATGTGCGGATAGACGACGACATCACGCAACGGCAGGAGAGGCAATTCAATGGTGGTCTTCATGATTTCGCCTCTATGACAGATGAAAAATTAGCTTGAAACCAAGATGGGGGCTGCATGCAAAAAAAACAAGCTTATTGCCAGCAGTTAAACGCAGGAAACGCCCGGGAGTAAAAAACACTGCAAAAACAAAGGGGCCCCTAGAGGCCCCTTGTTTTTACCGCAACTGCAAAACGCTTACGCGTCTGGCGCAGCCTTGGCAGCCGGCTCACTGTTTTCGTAGATATACAGTGGCTTGGACTTACCTTCTATAACGCTTTCGTCGATCACCACTTTACTCACCTCAGACTGCGAGGGAATTTCGTACATGGTGTCGAGCAACACGCCTTCGAGAATAGAACGCAGGCCACGTGCACCGGTCTTACGCTCCAGTGCCCGCTTGGCCACCGATTTGAGTGCGTCGGTACGGAACTCGAGGTCTACACCTTCCATTTCGAACAGCTTGGCGTATTGCTTGGTCAGGGCGTTTTTCGGCTCGGTGAGGATCTGAATCAGAGCAGCCTCATCCAACTCGTCCAGCGTGGCCAGGACCGGCAGACGGCCGACGAATTCCGGGATCAGACCGAACTTGACCAAATCGTCAGGCTCGACTTCACGCAGGGACTCGCCCACTTTCTTGCCTTCTTCCTTGCTGCGTACTTCGGCACTGAAACCAATGCCGCCACGGGTGGAACGCTGCTGGATAACTTTTTCCAGCCCGGAGAACGCACCGCCGCAGATAAACAGGATGTTGCGCGTATCGACCTGCAGGAACTCCTGCTGCGGGTGCTTGCGGCCGCCTTGTGGCGGTACGGAAGCAACCGTGCCTTCGATAAGCTTCAACAGCGCTTGCTGCACGCCTTCACCGGAAACGTCACGGGTGATCGACGGGTTGTCGGACTTGCGCGAAATCTTGTCGATTTCGTCGATGTAGACAATACCCATCTGGGCCTTCTCTACGTCGTAGTCACACTTCTGCAGCAACTTCTGAATAATGTTCTCGACGTCTTCACCCACGTAGCCAGCCTCGGTGAGGGTGGTTGCGTCGGCGATGGTGAACGGAACGTTCAGCAGGCGAGCGAGGGTCTCTGCAAGCAAGGTCTTACCCGAGCCTGTAGGACCGATCAGCAAGATGTTGCTCTTACCGAGTTCGACTTCGTCACCTTTCTTGTCACGTTGGTTCAGGCGCTTGTAGTGGTTGTACACCGCTACGGCCAGAACCTTCTTTGCACGCTCTTGACCAATCACGTACTGGTCAAGGATGCCGCTGATTTCTTTAGGCGAAGGCAATTTATGCGCGCTGCTCTCGGCCTGGGCTTCCTGCACCTCCTCACGGATGATGTCATTGCACAGGTCGACGCACTCGTCGCAGATAAAGACCGAGGGGCCGGCAATCAACTTGCGTACTTCATGCTGGCTTTTGCCACAGAAGGAGCAATAGAGCAGCTTGCCGTTGTCCTCGCCGTTGCGGGTGTCAGTCATTCGTTCGATCCAAATCCGATAGGCTTGCAACACAAGATGAAGGCTTATGCGGGCTTTTTCAAGCCCGCAAATTGTCAGACATGCCGACTAGCCCTATTTTGAGTGGCTTGTATTAAGCGGGGCGCTGACTGATCACTGCGTCGATCAGCCCGTATGCCTTGGCCGCTTCGGCGCTCATGAAGTTGTCGCGGTTGGTGTCGCGCTCAATTTCTTCCAGGGTATGCCCGCTGTGCTTGGCCATCAGCGTGTTGAGACGCTCACGGATAAACAGGATTTCCTTGGCATGGATTTCGATATCCGACGCCTGGCCCTGGAAACCGCCCAGTGGCTGGTGAATCATCACGCGGGAGTTCGGCAGGCAGAAACGCTTGCCTTCGGCACCTGCGGTCAGCAGGAACGCACCCATGCTGCAGGCTTGGCCGATGCAGGTGGTCGACACGTTTGGCTTGATGAACTGCATGGTGTCGTAGATCGACATGCCCGCCGTTACCGAACCGCCTGGGGAGTTGATGTAGAGATGGATGTCCTTGTCCGGGTTTTCCGCTTCAAGGAACAGCAGTTGCGCACAGATCAGGTTGGCCATGTAGTCCTCTACCGGGCCCACCAGAAAGATCACTCGCTCCTTGAGCAGGCGCGAGTAGATGTCGTAGGCGCGTTCGCCACGAGCGGACTGCTCGACAACCATCGGGACCAAGCCGCCAGCGGCCTGGATATCAGAGTTCTGCTGAATATAGGAATTACGGAACATGCTCTGCAGTTACTCCCAAATAGTCATGTCTTGAAAACGCATAAGCCAGCGCGAGGCTGGCTTATGGTTGTATTTCCAACGAGTTGGACAATCAGTCGGCTTGTGCTGCTTCCGCCGGCTTGACTGCTTCTTCGTAAGAGACCGCTTTATCGGTCACCTTAGCCTTCTGCAGAACAGTATCCACAACTTGTTCTTCCAGCACAACCGAACGTACTTCGTTCAGCTGTTGGTCGTTCTTGTAGTACCAAGCTACGACCTGCTCAGGCTCCTGGTAGGCCGAAGCCATTTCCTGGATCATTTCGCGAACGCGGTCTTCGTCAGGCTTGAGGTCGAACTGCTTGACCACTTCAGCCACGATCAGGCCGAGCACAACGCGGCGCTTGGCTTGCTCTTCGAACAGTTCGGCCGGCAGTTGGTCAGGCTTGATGTTGCCACCAAACTGCTGAACAGCTTGAACGCGCAGGCGATCCACTTCGTTGGACAACAGAGCCTTAGGCACTTCGATCGGGTTGGCAGCCAGCAGGCCGTCCATTACCTGGTTCTTGACCTTGGACTTGATGGCCTGACGCAGCTCGCGCTCCATGTTCTTGCGAACTTCGGTGCGGAAGCCTTCGATACCGGTTTCCTTGATACCGAATTGAGCGAAGAACTCTTCGTTCAGCTCTGGCAGCTTAGGCTCGGAAACGCTGTTGACAGTGACGGTGAACTCGGCGGCTTTACCCGCCAGGTCCAGGTTCTGGTAGTCAGCAGGGAAAGTCAGGTTCAGAACGCGCTCTTCGCCGGCTTTGGCGCCAACCAGACCGTCTTCGAAACCGGGAATCATGCGGTTGGAACCCAGTACCAACTGAGTGCCCTTGGCGGAGCCGCCAGCGAATACTTCGCCGTCAACCTTGCCAACGAAATCGATGTTCAACTGGTCTTCGTTCTGGGCAGCACGGTCGGCCACTTCAAAACGAGTGTTCTGCTTGCGCAGGATTTCCAGCATGTTGTCCAGGTCCGAATCAGCCACTTCGGCGCTCAGACGCTCGATTTCGATACCGTCGAAACCGGCCACTTCAAATTCTGGGAACACTTCGAACGTGGCAATGTATTCCAGGTCCTTGCCCGCTTCCAGGGACTTAGGCTCGATCGAAGGCGAGCCAGCCGGGTTCAGCTTATGCTCAACAACGGCTTCGTAGAAAGAAGCCTGGATCACGTCACCCACAGCTTCCTGGCGCGCATCAGCACCAAAACGGCGCTTGATTTCGCTCATCGGCACTTTGCCTGGACGGAAACCCGCGATCTTGGCCTTCTGGGCAGTCTGCTGCAGACGCTTGTTTACCGCAGTCTCAATACGCTCAGCCGGCACGGTGATGCTCAGGCGGCGCTCGATAGCAGTAGTATTTTCAACAGAAACTTGCATGGATATTCCTCGTTGCACAGACGTTAGCCGGCCATTTCCGACCCCAATCAAGGGCATGCATTCTAGAGGGTCAAACTCAAGAAGTCACCCTACTGGAAATACGCCCGAAAACAGCCGGTAATTTATCGGTACGAAGGCACTGAAGCACCTCGCCCCGGTGACAAATACAGACAATCACGCCAGGGCTCTGCGCCGCCCCTTCTATATAGAGAAGAAGCCGTCATCCATCTCCCTGACGCCCCACCCTGAACACAGGGCGAGCAGGCAGTGCCGTATCATCGAGACACATAAATACGATGAAACGCCCCGCCGTTGCGACCCAGAACCTGCAGCCGCCGGATTTTCGAACCGCTAAAACCAAAAAAGGCGCCAGACTGTTAAATCTGGCGCCCTTCGAATATGGGGTGGACGAAGGGGATCGAACCCTCGACAACGGGAGTCACAATCCCGTGCTCTACCAACTGAGCTACGCCCACCATATTGCATTAGCAAAGAACTCGAACATCTTCTTTGCTGAACCTCACCCCACCTTACGGTGCGGCGACGCCTTGAAATTGGTGCGGATGAAGAGACTCGAACTCTTACGCCTTGCGGCGCTGGAACCTAAATCCAGTGTGTCTACCAATTCCACCACATCCGCGCTTGAAGCTCTTAAAGCAAAGGCGCCTGACGATTAATCGGGCGCCTTTTCAAAATATGGGGTGGACGAAGGGGATCGAACCCTCGACAACGGGAGTCACAATCCCGTGCTCTACCAACTGAGCTACGCCCACCATCTAACGCTACTTGTGCCAAAGCTGCCTAATGGCGCACCCGGCAGGACTCGAACCTGCGACCATCCGCTTAGAAGGCGGATGCTCTATCCAGCTGAGCTACGGGCGCCTGATTAATCTGTATTCTATTAGGACTACAAACTAAGTGCTTCCAGCCTCACAGAACAACACTCTATTCTGCTTGACCTTCTTAACCAGTGCTAGGCTGTGCCCGACAAGTGCGACGAATAGTATAGAGGGCCTCGAAACCCGTCAAATCTTTTTTGAAAAAAATTCATTTTATTTAAGGGGTTAGGGCAATTTGCAGACCAAGCGCCTTTGCCCTCACGCCATGGCATGCGAGAATGCGCGCACTTTTCTTCCCCCTCTCGATGGTTAATCACGCGTAATGACTGCACAACTTATCGACGGCAAATCAATCGCCGCCAGCCTGCGCCAGCAGATCGCCAAACGAGTCACTGAGCGCAGCCAGCAAGGCCTGCGCACGCCAGGCCTCGCGGTGATCCTGGTCGGCAGCGATCCTGCCTCTCAGGTTTATGTCTCGCACAAGCGTAAAGACTGTGAAGAGGTCGGCTTTATTTCCAAGGCTTACGACCTGCCTGCCGAGACCTCCCAACAGGCCCTCACCGACCTGATCGACGGTCTCAACGACGACGCGGGTATCGACGGCATCCTGCTGCAACTGCCACTGCCGGCACATCTGGACGCCTCCAAACTGCTGGAGCGCATTCGCCCCGATAAGGATGTCGACGGTTTCCATCCTTATAACGTTGGCCGCCTGGCCCAGCGTATCCCACTGCTGCGCCCCTGCACCCCGAAGGGCATCATGACCCTGCTGGAAAGCACCGGTGTCGATTTGTACGGCCTGGATGCAGTCGTCGTCGGCGCATCCAACATTGTCGGGCGCCCGATGGCCATGGAACTGCTGCTGGCCGGTTGTACCGTGACCGTAACGCACCGTTTCACCAAAGATCTCGCCGGCCACGTTGGTCGTGCCGACCTGGTGGTCGTTGCCGCTGGCAAACCGGGCCTGGTCAAAGGTGAATGGATCAAGGAAGGCGCCATCGTCATCGACGTGGGCATCAATCGCCAGGAAGACGGCAAGCTGGTAGGCGACGTGGTATACGAAACCGCCCTGCCCCGTGCCGGCTGGATCACGCCAGTGCCGGGTGGCGTCGGCCCGATGACCCGCGCCTGTTTGCTGGAAAACACGCTGTACGCAGCAGAAACCCTGCACGACTAATAACCCGCCGTGCTGAAAAAGCCCTGCCTTATCGCAGGGCTTTTTATTGGCTGCTACAAAAGCCTTTTTTCTTATTTTTTAAGCACTTTCGCCGGGTTTTAGAAGAACATTCGACAGTTTCTGATCCATACTCCTAAAATGTAACGACGTTTGTCATATAACCGGTTTCCCACCGGTCTTTCCTTACTTTTTAGCGAGTTCATCCGCGTGAAAATTCGTCTCTCTCTCGTCAGCCTATTTCTTGCACTTACAGGCACCTTCGCGCACGCCGCCGAGACCACCCAGGCGCCGCGTGACACGTCCAAACTGCAAATCGCCTCCGGCAGCGCCATGCTGGTGGACCTGCAGACCAACAAGGTCATCTATTCCAGCAACCCCGACGTGGTGGTGCCTATCGCGTCAGTGAGCAAGCTGATGACCGGCCTGATCGTGCTTGAAGCCAAGCAGAACATGGACGAGTACATCGATATCAACATCAAGGACACGCCAGAAATGAAAGGCGTGTTCTCCCGCGTGAAAATCGGCAGCGAAATGCCGCGCAAAGAAATGCTGCTGATCGCGCTGATGTCCTCGGAAAACCGCGCCGCCGCGAGCCTGGCCCACCACTACCCTGGCGGCTACCCAGCCTTTATCGCCGCGATGAACGCCAAGGCCAAGGCGCTGGGCATGAACAACACTCATTATGTGGAGCCGACTGGCTTGTCGATTCACAACGTCTCCACTGCCCGCGACCTGAGCAAGCTGCTGGCCGCCGCGCGTCACTATCCGATGCTGAGCCAGTTGAGCACCACTAAGGAAAAGACCGTTTCGTTCCGCAAGCCTAACTACACGTTGGGCTTCTCCAACACTGATCACCTGATCAACCGCGCCAACTGGGACATCAAGCTGACCAAGACTGGTTTTACCAACCAGGCCGGCCACTGCTTGGTGCTGGTGACCAGCATGGGTAACCGCCCGGTGTCGTTGGTGATCCTGGATGCGTTTGGCAAGTTCACCCACTTTGCGGATGCCAGCCGCATTCGCAATTGGGTTGAAACCGGCAAGAGTGGTTCGGTGCCGGATGTAGCGTTGCGCTACAAGGCCGATAAAAACCTGAAGAATCGCCCGAACGCAGCAGAAGTGCGTCGGTAAGCCACTACCTCAATTCCAATATGAAATGCTCAAATGTGGGAGGGGGCTTGCCCCCCGCTGACAGTGGGTCAGTTGATAACTATGTGACTGAAACACCGCTATCGGGGGCAAGTCGAATCGTCGCACCGCCCCTCCCACATTGACCTAGACATGATGGATTATTTGCGTTCTGCCAGCACCTTTAGGGCCTGCGCAGCGGCCCGCTCCTGCCCCGCCTGCGCCGTAGCATTCGCCGCATCGCGCCAGCGCTGCGCATCCACATTGGCCGGCAACTGGCTCGGCCGCTGGGTAAGGATTGCCCAGTTCCCGGCACTTTCCCATTTCGATTCAAAATCACTGAAGCTCATCATCAGGCGCCGGTTCATGCCCGAGCGCAGCACCACCGTGCTCTTCTGCTGGTTGAACCCCACCACCACGACATAGCGCGCATCCGACCACATCCCACCGCCGATCCGCGCCATCACCGGATAACCCGCGGCCACCTGCGCCAGCACCGCCGTCAGCTTGGCGTCCAATGGGTACACCATCAGCCCGTATTCGCGCGCCAGCACTTGCATGTTGCGCTCCAGGTCCGCTTCGCCGCCCGGCAAATGCAGCGGTTTATCCAGCAAGCCCGGTGTCATGACAATGCCTTGTTGCGACAGCATGCTGGCTAATGCCGTAGGACCGCTCTGATAGGCCTCCCCGCGAAAAGTCGGCACGCCGTTGAGCTCGACACGCTCCGGCAAGCCCGGCAGCTTCGACGGCGCAGAGGAACAGGCTGCAACACCTAGGGCGCAAGCAAGCAACAAGGTTTTTGGAAGGATCGACCGTAACCGCAATTTTTTACTCTCTTGATCAACTGCCGGTAAGGGCCATGATCATAGGGCGCCCGGCCACGCGGGTATAGCCTCAAACGCCAGTTAAACACCCGGGATAGAGCAAAGAAGTTGGAAGGACTCGACCATTGGTCAATAGCAGGCAACCGCCAGTTGACTAGACTGTCCATTGAAAAGACTGTGTGTGCCCCCAGCGGGGCGAGAGGAGGCCAGAATGAGCCTTGCTACAACGATTTTCATGTTGATCTGCGGTTGGCTGGCCGTTGCCGGCGCCATGTTGTGGGGGGTGTTGCGTATTACTCGCAGGCACCATCACCCCCACGTCAAACCCGCCAAGCCCCATAAGGCCGTGGTTCGCCACGCCTAGCCCGGCATGCAATTAAAGTCCTGGGTCGCCGCGACTTCATTGCCGTGACCATCTTTTAGGGATGCACGCACGGTGGTGCCCAGACTTGATTCCGTCAGGGTGTAGTGCTCACCCGCCTTGAAGTGCTTGTAATCGACGCGCCCTTGGCAATCCTGCTGGTTGTCGTCGCCTGGCTCCTCTTCGAACAGCGTCACATCCAGGCGGTGATCGCCCGGGCTCACTTCAAAAAAGCGTCCGTCATCCACACGTTTGCCGTCGACGCGCTCGGCCATCAGATCGTTCGGCGCTTCTTCTTGCAAACCAATCCACGCTTCGCTTGGGTCCGCTTTCGGGATCGGGCCGGCGCATGCCGACAGCAATAAAACAGCGCCGAGGGCAGGGATCAGCAACAGGGGTTTAAGTGACATGGCAGGGCTCCAAAAAAGACGATGTGTCCGATGGCTGACAAGCTTGGGGAGCTGACCTGATTAGAACAAATGAATACAGATGAAACGATCTTCAGCCCTTACCTAAATGTTCCTTCACCTGGCTGAAAGGTGCGTGTTAGGTGGGTCGGGCAAGACTGCCGGGGTTTGCAATCCTGCTTTCTCCGGAGACTTACGCATGCTCGGGCTGGTAAAGACCGCACTGCAAAAGCCATACACCTTTATCGTGTTGGCCATATTCATCTGCATCATCGGGCCGATGGCGGCCCTGCGAACCCCCACCGACGTGTTTCCCGATATCGGCATCCCCGTGGTCGCCGTGGTCTGGCAGTACAACGGCCTCTCGCCGGACGCCATGGCCGGTCGGGTGATCTACACCTATGAACGCTCCTTGAGCACCACCGTTAACGACATCGAACACATCGAATCCCAATCGCTACCCGGCATGGGCATCGTCAAAATTTTCTTCCAGCCGGGTGTGGACATCCGCACCGCCAACGCTCAAGTGACGGCAGTTTCACAAACCGTGCTCAAGCAAATGCCACCGGGCATTACGCCGCCGCTGATCCTCAACTACAGCGCCTCCACAGTGCCGATCCTGCAAATGGCGTTCTCCAGCCCCAGCCTCTCGGAGGCGAAGATCCGCGACCTGGTGCAAAACAATATTCGCCTGCCCCTAAGCGCCCTGCCCGGCCTGGCCATGCCCACGCCCATGGGCGGCAAGCAACGCCAGATCACCCTGGATCTGGACCCGCAGGCGCTGGCCGCCAAAGGTTTGTCGGCTCAGGATGTAGGCAATGCGCTCGCCCTGCAAAACCAGATCATCCCGGTGGGCACCGCCAAGCTCGGCCCCAACGAATACACGATCCTGCTCAATAACAGCCCCAAGGCCATCGATGAACTCAACGACCTGCCGATCAAAACCGTCGACGGCGCGCTGATCACCATCGGCCAGGTGGCCCACGTACGCGATGGCTCGCCGCCGCAGACCAACATCGTACGCGTCGACGGCCACCGCGCCGTGCTGATGCCGGCGCTTAAAAACGGCAGTATCTCCACCCTGTCGATCATCGATGGCATCCGCCAGATGCTGCCGCGCATCAACGAAACCCTGCCGCCGTCGCTGAAGACCTCGTTGCTCGGCGACGCCTCGGTGTTCGTCAAGCAATCGGTGGGCAGCGTTGCCCAGGAAGGCATCATCGCTGCGCTACTGACCAGCGCGATGATCCTGCTGTTTCTCGGCAGTTGGCGCTCCACCCTCATCATTGCCGCCTCGATTCCCTTGGCGGTGCTATCGGCGATTGCGCTGCTGGCGGTCAGCGGGCAAACCCTTAACGTGATGACCCTCGGCGGGCTGGCGTTGGCCGTGGGGATCCTGGTGGATGACGCCACGGTGACCATCGAAAACATCAACTGGCACCTGGAGCAAGGGAAGTCGGTGAAAACCGCGATCCTCGACGGCGCCGCGCAGATCGTCGGCCCTGCGTTCGTCTCGCTGCTGTGTATTTGCATCGTGTTTGTGCCGATGTTCTTGCTGCAAGGCATTGCCGGTTACCTGTTCCGGCCGATGGCGCTGGCGGTGATCTTTGCCATGGCCAGCTCGTTTATTCTTTCGCGCACGTTGGTGCCGACGCTGGCGATGTTCCTGCTCAAGCCGCACACACCGGAACCCGGCGCGGGGCATCACCCGGAAGATCAATTCATCAACCACCATGAAGGCGAGCAGCACGCCAAACCGCGCAATGCAGTGCTGCAAAGGGTGCTGAATTTTCAACAAGGGTTCGAGCGCCGCTTCTCCAATATCCGCGATACCTATCATGGTCTGCTGATGTTGGCGCTGGGCAATCGCAAGCGCTTTATCGTCGGTTTCCTGGCCTGTGTGCTCGCCTCGTTCCTGCTACTGCCAAGCCTGGGCCAGGACTTCTTCCCGGCCACCGATGCAGGCGCGTTGGCTCTGCATGTACGCTTGCCGCTGGGTACGCGCATCGAAGAAAGCGCGGCCGCGTTCGATCGTATTGAGGCGCGTATTCGTGAAGTGATTCCCGCCGAAGAACTGGACACCATCGTCGACAATATCGGCATCCCGCTGAGCGGCATCGACATGGCCTACAGCAGCAGCGGCACCATCGGCCCACAGGATGGCGACATCCAGGTCACCCTGAAAAAGGACCATGCCCCCACCGCCGACTACGTCAAGAAACTGCGTGAAGTCCTGCCGCAAAGCTTCCCCGGCAGTCACTTCGCGTTCCTGCCGGCCGACATCAGCAGCCAGATCCTCAACTTCGGCGCCCCTGCCCCGCTGGACGTGAAAATTTCCGGGCGCAACGATGCAGAAAACCGCGCCTATGCGGTGGAGCTTGAACGTCGCCTGCAACACGTACCCGGCATCGCCGACCTACGTATCCAGCAGTCCACCGGCTACCCGTCGCTGCAAGTGAATGTCGACCGCCTGCGCGCCAATGGCCTGGGCATCACCGAGCGCGACGTCACCAACAGCATGGTCGCCTCCCTGGCCGGCACCTCGCAGACCGCGCCGACCTTCTGGCTCAATCCGGCCAATGGCGTGTCGTACTCCATCGTCGCCGCCACCCCGCAATACCGCCTCGACAGCTTGCCGTCACTAGAAGCCTTGCCGGTGACCGGCGCCGATGGTCAGTCGCAAATCCTCGGCGGCGTGGCGAGCATTTCCCGCGTGCAAAGCCCGGCGGTGGTGACTCACTACAACATTCAGCCGACCTTGGACCTGTACGCCAACCTACAGGGCCGCGACCTTGGCGGCGTGGCACGTGATGTGCAAAAAGTGCTGGATGACACCGCGTCAATGCGCCCCAAAGGCGCGACCATCAGCCTGCACGGGCAGATCGATGCGCTGCATGAGGCCTTCAGCGGTTTGAGCCTGGGCCTGCTGGGCGCGGTGGTGCTGATCTACTTGCTGATCGTGGTCAACTTCCAGTCCTGGGCCGATCCGTTCGTGATCATCACCGCATTGCCAGCGGCACTCGCAGGGATCATGTGGATGCTGTTTCTCAGCGGCACCTCTTTGTCGGTGCCGGCGCTGACCGGGGCCATTTTGTGCATGGGCGTGGCCACCGCCAACTCGATCCTGGTGGTGAGTTTTTGCCGTGAACGCCTGGCTGAACACGGCGATGCGCTCAAGGCGGCGATGGAGGCTGGCTACACACGTTTTCGCCCGGTGTGCATGACCGCCCTGGCGATGATCATCGGCATGTTGCCGCTGGCCCTTTCCGAAGAACAAAACGCCCCCCTCGGCCGGGCAGTGATCGGTGGGTTGATCTTCGCCACCATCGCCACCCTGTTGTTTGTACCCGTGGTTTTCAGTCTGGTCCACGGTCGGCACCCTACTCGCGCTGTTGCAGGAGAAACCCCACATGTCGTCTGATCACAAACCCTCGCGCAAGCGTCTGATGCTCATGGGTGTCGGCGGCCTGACCCTAGCTGCGCTGTTGGTCGCCAACGGCCTGCACGCCCGCACACTGCATGAACAATCGGTCACCGCCTGGACCGAAACCGCTGCCATCCCACAAGTGCTGGTGTTCCAGCCACGACAGAACGCCGCCGGCGACACCCTGCGCTTGCCCGCGCACCTCGAGGCCTGGAGTAAGGCGCCGATCCATGCGCGGGTCAGCGGCTACTTGAAGGACTGGAACGCCGATATCGGCGCGCAAGTTAAAGCCGGGCAGATCCTCGCTGAAATCGACAGCCCGGACCTGGACCAACAGCTGGCCCAAACCCATGCCCGCTTGATTCAGGAAAAGGCCAACGCACGCCTGGCCGACACCACCGCCACACGTTGGCGAAACCTGTTGGCCAGTCACTCGGTGTCGCGCCAGGAAGCCGATGAAAAAACCTCCAATGCCGCAGCCGCCAAAGCCAACGCCGAGGCCGCCGCTGCGGATTACGCGCGGCTGTCAGCACTGGAGGGCTACAAGACGATCCGCGCACCGTTCGCCGGCACCATCACCGCGCGCAACACCGATATCGGCCAACTGATCAAGGCCGATACCGACAGCGACCCGGAGCTGTTCAACATCGCCGACACCCATCAACTGCGCCTGTACGTGCCGGTGCCGCAGAACTACGCAACGGTGATCCACCCCGGCATTACGGCCGAATTGACGGTGCCTGAGCACCCGGGCGAACACTTCAAGGCACGCCTGATCGGCGACTCCACCGCCATCGACCGACGTTCCGGCACCTTGCTGGCGCAGTTCGTTGTCGACAACCCCAACGGCGAGTTGCTGCCCGGTGACTACGCCGAAGCGGCGCTGCCGATTCCGGCCGACACCCATGGCGTGAGCATCCCGGCGAGCGCGTTGATCTTCCGCGCCCAGGGCACTCAAGTCGCCGTGCTGAACGCACAAAACCATGTGCACCTGCAAAGCATCCATATCGGCCTCGACCTCGGCGAGCGCCTGGTGATTGACCAAGGCCTGAAACCCACCGACCGCATCGTCGACAACCCGCCCGACGCCTTGCGCGAAGGCGACCCGGTGCAACTGGCATTTGCCTCGGGAGGTGCGCATGCGCCCAAGGCTTAACCCCCTCGCCGCATTGATACTGTTGGCTTTGCAGGGCTGCTCCATGGCGCCGGCCTACAAGGTGCCAACCGTAGACTTGCCAGCCGGCTACCGCGAGCAGACCAGCAACGGCCCTTGGCACAGTGCACAACCGTCCGATCAACTGGCGTCTCAATGGTGGACGCTCTACAACGATTCGCGCCTGAGTGACCTGCAACAGCAACTGCTTAAGGCCAACCCGGATTTGGCCGCCGCGCTGGCGCACTTCGATGCGTCCCAGGCGTACGCCAGCCAACTGCGTGCGGGGCTGTTCCCGCAAATCACCGCCAGCGCGCAACCGTTGCGCCAACGACAATCGAATTCACGCCCACTGCGTGGCGATACGCAGCCGTCGGTCTACAACAGCAACACGGCGGGGTTCTCGCTGAGCTATGACCTGGACCTGTGGGGCAAAATCCGCAACCAGGTCGCGGCTGGAGATGCCCAGGTGCAAGCCTCCGCCGACGATTTGGCGGTGGCGCGTTTAAGCCTGCAACATCAGCTGGCGAACTTGTATGTGCAGCTCAATGGGTTGGATGCACAAGTGCGGATTCTCAACAGCTCACTGGAGGATTTCAGCCAGGCGTTGCAACTGACCCGCAGTCGGTATGAAGGCCAGATTGCGTCGGAGCTGGACCTGACCCGTGCGCAAAATCAGCTGGCTGAAGCCAAGGCGCAGTTGGATGAGATTCGTGGGCAACGCCACCTCACAGAGCATGCTATCGGTGAACTGGTAGGCGTTGCGGCCAGTGATTTTTCATTGCCACCGAGCCAGCAGTTGATCGCTTTGCCGGGCATCCCTGCGCAGTTGCCCAGCCAACTGCTGCAACGCCGCCCGGATATCGCAGCGGCCGAGCGACGAGTATTTGCCGCCAACGCCAATATCGGCGTGGCCAAGGCGGCGTGGTATCCCGACTTCAGCTTGACCGGGTTGATCGGCGGACAGACCCAAGGGGTGGGCAACTTGCTCTCTGCGGGCAATCGCTATTGGGCACTGGGGCCGCTGGTCAACCTGCCGATCTTCGATGGCGGCCGCTTGAGTGCCAATGAACGACAAGCCAAAGCCGAATTCGAAGAAGCCTCGGCGCAGTATCGCAGCCATGTGTTGAAAGCCATCCGCGAAGTGGAAGACAACCTGGGGCAACTGCGGGATTTGCAGCAGCAAGCCCAGGATGAACAAGCGGCAGCGGATGCAGCGCAACACACCCAGGCGCTGGCGATGAACAGCTATCAGGCGGGAGCAGTGAGTTATCTGGATGTGGTGACTGCGCAAACGGCAGCATTGCAGGCGCAGAGAACGTTGCAAGCGGTGCAGACCCGGCAATTACAGGCCAGCGTGGGGTTGGTGACTGCGCTGGGAGGTGGCTGGCAACCTGGTGCTTAGCTGTATTGGGTCAGTTGATAGCTGTGTGACTGACCCACCGCTATCGGGAGCAAGCCCCCTCCCACACTTATCCTGCGCAAGACACAGAATGTATGAACGCAGCATGACCAATGTGGGGTGATTGCTCCCGATGGCAGTGGGTCAGTTGATATCTGTGTGAATAACACACCGCTATCGGGAGCAAGCCCCCTCCCACACTGAATCAGCACAAGACACACATTGTATAAACACCGCAGATCCAATGTGGGAGGGGGCTTGCTCCCGATAGCGGCCGCCCAGACACATCCTGCCAAAAGCCCGCCCATCGAACTCATACTCCCCGATCTAGCCTCTGAAAACACACCTTGAGAGGGCCAGGGAATGGCAGATCTACCCGCGTCACACCGCCTGCGCATCGGACGCTTCAGCGAGCCCAACCGCATCTACCTCATCACCACCAATACTCATGAACGAATCCCTATCTTTAGCGACTTCAAGCTAGGCAGACTGGTGGTCTGGCAGTTTCGACTGGCTCAGTACCAAGGGCTGGCGAAGTCGCTGGCATGGGTGGTCATGCCGGATCATTTTCATTGGATTATTGAGCTGAAAAAGGGCTCCCTGGCAGATCTAATGTGCCAGGTGAAATCCAAAAGCACGCGCACCGTAAATGGCGCATGCGGACGCAAGGGACGGCTCTGGCAGGAGAGTTTTCACGACAGAGCACTGCGTAAGGAAGACGATTTAGTGAAGATGGCCCGATATGTTGTAGCCAACCCGCTGCGGGCAGGCCTGGTGAATCGGATCGGCGACTATCCACTATGGGATGCCATCTGGATCTAACATCCAACACAACTCAACTGTGGGAGGGGGCTTGCTCCCGATTGCAGTGTGTCAGCCACACATATATTAACTGACCCACCGCCATCGGGAGCAAGCCCCCTCCCACACTTGCCCTGTGCCAGACATACAATCCAGACACATCGCAGATCCAATGTGGGAGGGGGCTTGCCCCCGATGGCGGTTTATCAGTTGAAACAGGGTTGGCTGACACACTGCTTTCAGGACCAAGTCCCCTCCCACAGTTTTTAACCATATCTCAGGCGGCTAATTTGCCGCTGGCGATAGCAGCAGAGGCTGCAACCATCGCCCTCAACAACACCGCACACCCCGCCGCCAAATCATCCGGCGCGGCATTCTCGATTTCGTTATGGCTGATGCCCCCTTCGCATGGCACAAAGATCATCCCCGCCGGGCCCAGCTCAGCTACGAAAATCGCGTCGTGCCCTGCCCCGCTAACGATGTCCATGTTCGACAGGCCCAACCCATTTGCCGCATCACGCACGGCATCCACGCAGCCTTTATCGAAATACAGCGGCGGGAAGTCAGCTGTCGGCTCCATTTCAAAACTCAAACCGTGTTTGGCACAGGTCTCGTCGATCACCTTGCGCACCTGGGCGATCATCGAGTCCAGCCGTGCCGGCTCCAGATGACGGAAGTCGAGGGTCATGCGCACCTCGCCAGGGATAACGTTGCGTGAACCGGGGTAGGCCTGAAGGCAGCCCACCGTGCCGCACGCATGGGGTTGATGCCCCAACGCCGCCGCATTCACCGCCGCCACCACCGCTGCTGCGCCTACCAGGGCATCCTTGCGCAGGTGCATCGGTGTTGGCCCCGCATGGGCTTCGACGCCGCGCAGTTTGAGGTCGAACCACTTCTGGCCCAGTGCGCCCAGCACCACGCCGATGGTTTTTTTCTCGTCCTCAAGTATCGGCCCCTGTTCGATGTGCGCTTCGAAATACGCGCCAACCTTGTGGCCGCTTTCCGGGCGGGTGCCCGCGTAACCTATGGCGTTCAGCGCGTCGCCTACAGAAATGCCATCCGCGTCCACCTTGGCCAAGGTATCGGCCAAGGTAAATTTCTCGGCGAACACCCCTGAGCCCATCATGCACGGCGGGAAGCGCGAGCCTTCTTCGTTGGTCCATACCACCACTTCCAGCGGCGCTTCGGTCTCGATCTTGAGGTCGTTGAGAGTCCGTAAAACCTCCACCCCCGCCAGCACGCCAAAACAACCGTCGAACTTACCGCCGGTCGGCTGGGTGTCGATGTGGCTGCCAGTCATCACCGGCGGCAAGTTGGGGTTGCGGCCAGGGCGGCGGGCGAAGATGTTGCCGATGCCATCGACGGTCACGGTGCACCCGGCGTCTTCGCACCACTGCACAAACAAGTCACGGGCCTTGCGATCAAGGTCGGTGAGGGCCAGGCGACATACGCCGCCCTTGGGGGTGGCGCCGAGCTTGGCCAACTCCATCAGGGACTGCCACAAGCGGTCGCGGTTGATGTGCTGATGGGTGGATTGCAGAACGTCTAGCGCAGCGTTCATGGGGATCTCCTCAGGCTGAATTTCTTATGGTTTGACTCGGGTCAAATGTGGGAGGGGGCTTGCTCCCGATAGCAGTGGTTCAGTTGATAACTCTGTAGCTGATACACCGCCATCGGGGGCAAGCTGAACTGGCCTAATAATCCCGGACACCTCTTAAGGGCGATATGATTTCGCCAACTTGGAGGTTCCATGAGCAAGAGAAAGGTCTACACCCGCGAGTTCAAACTGCAAGCTACCAGTATGGTGCTCGA
>NZ_UTKY01000053.1 GCF_900583165.1 Pseudomonas viridiflava
TTGTCAGCGAGGCACTATCAGGGGAAAGGATAGGGCTCAAAGAAGCTGAGGAAGATGTTTGGGATTTGTACCTGTGTGATTATCCCTTGGGAAGGCTTGGACGTGGCATGACCCGTGTCCAAGCCTCGAATGTGTAAACGATGTCCCCGGTTTCAGATGTAAACGATGTCTACGGTTCAACACCCCGATTGCGGTGTATCAGTCACCTAATTTGGTGACTGACACCCTGCTATCGGGAGCAAGCCCCCTCCCACATTTTTATCTGCATTTCAGCCACCAAAATGCCAACTTTTTGGCGTCAAAAAATATCTTGTCGCAAACCTAACGTTTCTTTCACTCGACATTTCTGAATTTTTTTCATAGTGGCACCACTTTTTTAAAACACTAGTGGCACAAAACTATCCCCTCGCGCCAACTCCCTATAACTATTGGCCCAAAGAGCAAGTGCTATCAATATAGTACTAGTGCCATCTTCGCTAATATTTCAAGAAATTTCCGGAAACAGGATGAGCGGGCTGGAACTTCGTCCAAACGCACGGCTCATACCACCGGTAACGAAATTCTCTGTTTCTGTAGGAGATGACTTACATAAGGGCCAACGGAAGTAGCAAAGTTGTCACATTTAACTTTGACTCATTGGTCACATTACCAACCGATTAGTTAAGAGCGGCGGCAAGGATGATTTGCTTCTCCCTATAAGGCCAAGGCCAAGCTTCCCCTAATGGGTCAGTGAGACAACCCAAGGCATTGATAAGTAAAGGCTTACCGCCTCTATCAGCGCCCTGCGGCACTGGCGCCGAGCCCTTCTCCCAGGAAGGCTGGCTGCATTTCAGGGCAAGCCCCAATAACAAGGCCAAGTTGCGCACAACTTGAGTGCAATAGTTAGTCACTCGTTAATAAACATGCCTATACGCGGTAAGTCGGCGTCTATTCGCCCAACTTTCGTGGCATCAGTGACGCTTGCAAACATGAACTCCGGCCATTAATTGGCATGATTAAGAATGAGGTAAATGCGATGCGCATCAGCATATTTGGTTTGGGTTACGTTGGCGCAGTCTGTGCCGGTTGTCTGTCTTCCCGTGGCCACGAAGTGGTTGGCGTGGACATCTCCAAGGAAAAGATTGACCTGATCAATGCCGGCAAATCGCCCATCGTTGAACCAGGCTTGGGCGAGCTGCTGAGCAAGGGGATCGAAACCGGTCGTCTGCGCGGCACCACCAACTTCGCCGAAGCCATCCGCGACACCGACCTGTCGATGATCTGCGTCGGTACGCCGAGCAAGAAGAACGGCGACCTGGAACTCGACTACATCGAAGCCGTGTGCCGCGAAATCGGCTTTGTCCTGCGTGACAAAGCCACTCGCCACACCGTAGTCGTGCGCAGCACCGTACTGCCAGGTACCGTGGCCAATGTCGTGATCCCGATCCTCGAAGACTGCTCCGGCAAGAAAGCCGGCGTCGATTTTGGCGTTGCGGTCAACCCGGAATTCCTGCGTGAATCCACCGCCATTGCCGACTACGACCTGCCACCGATGACTGTCATCGGCGAGTTCGACAAAGCCTCCGGTGATGTCTTGCAGTCGCTGTACGAAGAGCTCGACGCGCCGATCATCCGCAAGGACATCGCCGTCGCCGAGATGATCAAGTACACCTGCAACGTCTGGCACGCCACCAAGGTGACCTTCGCCAACGAGATCGGCAACATCGCCAAGGCCGTCGGCGTCGATGGTCGCGAAGTGATGGAAGTGGTCTGCCAGGACAAGACCCTCAACCTGTCCCAGTACTACATGCGCCCAGGTTTCGCTTTCGGCGGTTCGTGCCTGCCGAAAGACGTGCGTGCCCTCACCTACCGCGCCAGCTCCCTGGACGTGGAAGCGCCACTGCTCAACTCGCTGATGCGCAGTAACGAGTCCCAGGTACAGAACGCCTTCGACATCGTTGCTGGCCACGACAAGCGCAGAGTCGCGCTGCTGGGCCTGAGCTTCAAGGCCGGTACCGATGACCTGCGTGAAAGCCCGCTGGTTGAGCTGGCCGAAATGCTGATCGGCAAGGGTTTCGACCTGAGCATCTACGACAGCAACGTCGAGTACGCCCGTGTGCACGGTGCGAACAAGGACTACATCGAAGGCAAGATCCCGCACGTGTCGTCCCTGCTCAACTCGGACTTCGATGATGTGATCAACAACTCCGACGTGATCATCCTCGGCAACCGTGACGAGAAATTCCGTGCCCTGGCGCAGAACGCACCGCACGGCAAGCAAGTGATCGACCTGGTGGGCTTCATGAAAAATGCGACCTGCACCACCGGTCGCACCGAAGGCATCTGCTGGTAACAGCAACGGCAAGTTTCAGGCGGCGCGCGTTTCCATCCCCAGCGCTCGCCGCCTGAAACCTCCTTCACCTTCGGAAGATGCTTATGTCCAAGTTAAAACATGTCCTACTGCAGTCTGCCGGCTGGCTGTTCTTCCTCAGCCTGCTGATGGGACTCGCCCTGCTGTTGCCGGCGAGTACATTCGACTCCGAGTCGAAGAATTTTATTTTCCTGATTGGCGCCGTGGGTATCTGGCGCTACTCGATGGGTGCTACGCATTTCTTTCGCGGCATGCTGTTTTTGTACGTGGTCTACCCGCACCTGCGCCGTAAAGTGCGCAAGCTCGGCAAGAGCGCCGACCCGTCCCATGTGTTCCTGATGGTCACCAGCTTTCGAATCGATGCACTGACCACCGCCCAGGTGTACAGCTCGGTGATTCGCGAAGCCATCGAATGCGGCTTCCCTACCACCGTGGTCTGCTCGCTGGTGGAAATGTCCGATGAGCTGCTGGTGAAAAGCCTGTGGGAAAAGATGAACCCGCCGGAGCACGTCAAGCTCGACTTCGTGCGCATCGCCGGTACCGGCAAACGCGACGGCCTGGCCTTTGGTTTCCGCGCCATCTCCCGCCACTTGCCGGATGACCGCGCCGTGGTTGCCGTGATCGATGGCGACACCGTGCTCGCCGAAGGCGTCGTGCGCAAGACCGTGCCGTGGTTCCAGCTGTTTGGCAACGTCGGCGGCCTGACCACCAACGAGTTCTGCGAAGTACGCGGCGGCTACATCATGAGCGAGTGGCACAAGCTGCGTTTCGCCCAGCGCCACATCAACATGTGCTCCATGGCCCTGTCCAAGCGCGTGCTGACCATGACCGGTCGCATGTCGGTGTTCCGTGCCAGCGTAGTGACCGACCCGGGCTTTATCGCCGACGTGGAAAGCGACTCGCTGCAACACTGGCGCCTGGGCCGCTTCAAGTTTTTGACCGGTGATGACAAGTCCAGCTGGTTCAGCTTGATGCGCCTGGGCTACGACACGTTCTACGTGCCGGACGCGGCGATTCACACCGTGGAACACCCGCCGGAAAAGAGCTTTATCAAGGCCAGCCGCAAGCTGATGTTCCGCTGGTACGGCAACAACCTGCGCCAGAACTCCCGCGCCCTGGGCCTGGGTGTACGTCGCCTCGGCGTGTTCACCAGCATCGTGTTGTTTGACCAGCGCGTGTCGATGTGGACCTCCCTGCTGGGCCTGACGGTCGCAATCATTGCCACCTTCAAGTACGGCGGCGCGTTCATCCTCGCGTACCTGCTGTGGATCGGCCTAACCCGCCTGATCCTGACCCTGTTGCTGTCGTGCTCCGGCCACAAGATCGGCCCGGCTTACCCGGCGATTCTCTATTACAACCAGATCATGGGCGCGCTGGTGAAGATCTACGTGTTCTTCCGCCTTGATCAACAGTCCTGGACCCGCCAGGACACCAAACTGACCCGCGATTTGGCCAGCTTTCAACGTTGGTTCAACACCTGGTCGTCTCGGACCATGACCTTCTCCGCCGGCAGCATTTTTGTCGCCGTGCTGCTGATGATGGTCTGACCCTGCCAAGCCTGAATTAACCTAGGAATTACACCAATGAATAGCCAAGCAAACGTCAACGTTGTCCACGAATCCGAAGCCCAACGCCAACACGCACGGGTCAAAATCCCGGCCAAATTGCGCTTCTTCGGCAATGACGGCAAACCCACCGAAGCGCGGGTGATCGATCTCTCGGCCGGTGGCCTGGCATTCACCGCGACCCAGCCGCTGAATATCGGCGAAGTGCACAAAGGCCGCCTGCAGTTTGTGATCGATAACCTGGGCCTGGCGATGGACGTGGAGCTGCAGATCCGCTCCTACGACCGCCAGACCGGCCGCACCGGTTGCCAGTTCCAGAACCTGGAGCAGCAGGATATTTCCACCCTGCGCCACCTGATCACGTCGCACTTGTCGGGTGACATCGTGTCCATGGGCGACGTGCTCGCTACCCTGCAACGTGACAACTTCACCAAGGCGCGCAAGGTCAAGGACAGCGGCAGCAACATGAGCGCCGCTGGCCGCCTGCGTGCCGTCGTGTTCAGCGCCGGTATCTTCATCGTCGGTCTGGCGGCCTTCGGGTTCATCTTCAAGTCGGTGTATGGCATGTACTTCGTCAGCCACGCCCAGGCTGGCCTGGTCAGCGTACCGGGCATGAACGTGACCATGCCGCGCGACGGCACCGTGCAAAGCCTGCTCAAAGGTGACGGCATCGCCGCCAAAGGCGCGCCACTGGCGACGTTCAGCACCAGCATGCTCGACGTACTCAAGGGCCATCTGGACGAAGACCAACTGCAACCGGCCAAGGTTGAAGAACTGTTCGGCAAGCAAATGACCGGCACCCTGACCTCGCCGTGTGATTGCGTGGTCGCCCAGCAGATGGTCGCCGACGGTCAGTACGCCAACAAAGGCGATGTGATCTTCCAACTGGTGCCACGCGGCAGCCTGGCCAATGTTGAAGCGCGCTTCACCTATCGCCAATTCGCCGACGTTCGCCCAGGCACCCCAGTGAGCTTCCAAGTGGCCGACGAAGAGCAAATTCGCACCGGCACCATCGTCAGCAGCACCAGCCTGAACAGCGCCGACCTGTCCTCCGACATCCGCGTGCAGATCAAGCCCGATGCACCGCTGGACAGCACCTACGCCGGTCGCCCGGTCGAAGTGACCAGCGACCGTGGCCCTTCGCTGAACTGGCTGATCGACAAAGCCATGGCTAACGGTCTGTAAGCGAGGACATGCCTGTGAACCCTATTTCAACAACAACACCGGCCAATGTGGGAGCCGGGCTTGCCCGCGATGGCATCGACTCGGCACACCTGCAACACCGAGGTGCCCGCATCGCAGGCAAGCCAGCTCCCACACAAAGCAGATCCCACTCAGCCATGGCCTGCTGTGCTCTGGCATTGGCCGTCAGTCTCGCCGGTTGCGCCGGCCTGCCCGACCAACGCCTGGCTAACGAAGCGCTCAAGCGCGGCGACACCGTCACCGCCCAGCAGAACTACCAGCAACTGGCCGACCTGGGCTACAGCGAGGCCCAAGTGGGCCTGGCCGATATCCAGGTAGGCACCCGCGACCCGGCGCAGATCAAGCAGGCCGAAGCCACCTACCGTGCAGCGGCAGACACCTCGCCCCGCGCCCAGGCTCGCCTGGGTCGCCTGCTGGTCGCCAAGCCCGGCAGCACCGAAGCTGAGCACCACGAAGCCGAAGCCCTGTTGAAAAAAGCCTTTGCCAATGGCGAAGGCAACACGCTGATCCCGCTGGCCATGCTGTACCTGCAATACCCCCACAGTTTCCCGAACGTCAACGCCCAGCAGCAGATCAGCAAGTGGCAAGCCTCGGGTTACCCGGAAGCCGGTCTGGCCCAGGTGCTGCTGTATCGCACCCAAGGCACTTACGACCAGCATTTGGATGACGTGGAGCGCATCTGCAAGGCCGCGCTGAACACCACCGATATCTGCTACGTCGAACTGGCCACGGTTTACCAGAAGCAAGCCGCGCCCGAGAAACAGGCCGAGTTGCTCAAGCAGATGGAAGCCGGCTACAGCCGTGGCACCGTCACCGCACAGCGCGTCGACAGTGTTGCCCGCGTACTCGGCGATGCCACCCTCGGCACCCCGGACGAAAAAACCGCCCAGGCCCTGCTGGAAAAAATCGCCCCTGGCTACCCGGCTTCCTGGGTCAGCCTGGCGCAACTGCTCTACGACTTCCCGGAAATGGGCGACGTCGACCAGATGATGAAGTACCTGGACAACGGCCGCGCCGCCGACCAGCCGCGCGCCGAACTGCTGCTGGGCAAGCTCTACTACGAAGGCAAGTGGGTACCCGCTGACGCCAAGGCCGCCGAAGCGCACTTCGAAAAAGCCCAAGGCAGAGAAGTCGCTGCCGATTACTACCTCGGTCAGATCTACCGCCGCGGTTATCTGGGCAAGGTCTACCCGCAAAAAGCCCTGGACCACTTGCTGACCGCTGCGCGCAACGGCCAGAACAGCGCCGACTTCGCCATCGCTCAATTGTTTTCCCAAGGCAAGGGCACCAAGCCCGACCCATTGAACGCCTATGTCTTCAGCCAGTTGGCTAAAGCCCAGGACACGCCAGAGGCCAACGACCTGGCCACGCAACTTGAGGCCCCGCTGACACCGGAGCAACGCACCCAAGGCCAACGCCTGGTGCAACAAGAGCTGGCGACCCGCGGCACCCTGGCCCAGAGCACGTTGCAATTGCACGCCCTGGAAGAAGACGACGGCGAGGAATCCCTATGAAGCTCAACCCATTCGTCAAGGCCGGCATCGGCCTGACCTTCGCCCTGCTGTGGTCGTGCCCGACCCTGGCCGCGCTGACCGAAGCCAAGAACTTCGGCCTGGAAGTCAAAGCCACTGCCCAGTCCGAAGATGACCGTGACCTCGGCACCCAGAAAGGCGGCGACGTCAACGGTATCGGCCTCGATGTGCGCCCGTGGGTCTACGGTGAGAGCGGCGCGTGGAGCGCCTATGCCATGGGCCAGGCCGTGGTGTCCAGCGACATCATCGAGACCGACACCCTGCAACAGTCCTCCGATGACGTGAACCAGCAGACCACCAATAACGACCGCAAGGCCAAGAAAAACTACCTGGCCATGCGCGAGTTCTGGGTCGGCTACAGCGGCTTCACGCCCTATCCTGGCGAGATCCTCAAGCTGGGTCGTCAACGCCTGCGCAATGACGACGGCCAATGGCGCGACACCAATATCGAAGCGCTGAACTGGACCTTCGACACCACCTTGCTCAAGGCCAACGTCGGCGTCGCTGAACGCTTCAGCGAATACCGCACCGACCTCAAGGAACTGTCCCCGGTCGACAAAGATCGCCAGCACCTTTACGCCGACGCCGCCTACCAGTGGACGCCCGGCCAGTGGATCGGCCTGCGCGGCCACCACACCCACGACAACGGCAAGCTCGACTACCCGCAGCCGGGCGTGGCCACCGACTCGCTGGACAAGCGCGAGAACGGCGACCTGACCTGGCTCGGCATCGAAGCCAACAGCGACGCCTACAACTGGCGCAACACCAACACCGTCAACTACTGGGCGAGCGTCACCGGCATGCGCGGCGATCGCGACAAGGTTAACGCGCTCAAAAAAGACGGCACCCGCCCGGACCAGGCCAAGAACAGCGACGACCTGAGCGGCTGGGCCACCGACATCGGCTTGCGCCTGCGCCTCGACCCGCAGTGGCAAGTGGGTGCGGCCTATGCCCGCGCCAGCGCCGACTACGAGCAGAACGGCCTGCAAAGCAACCGTTCGAACTGGACCGGTACCCAGTCCCGCGTGCACCGTTTCGGCGAAGCGTTTCGCGGCGAGATGAACAACATGCAGTCCATGAGCCTGTTCGGTTCCTGGCAGCTGCGCGAGGACTACGACGCCAGCCTGGTGTACCACAAGTTCTGGCGCGTGGACGGCAACAAGCCGATCAGCAGCAGCGGTATCGCCGCGCTGGATAACACCACTGATTCGGCCGGCGACATCGTCTCCAGCACCTCGCTGCCCCTGGCCGACGGCAAAAAAGACCTGGGTCAGGAAATGGACCTGGTGGTCACCAAGTACTTCAAGAAAGGCCTGCTCCCGGCAGCCCTCAGCCAGTCCATTGACGAGCCGTCGGCCCTGGTGCGTTTCCGTGCCGGCGTGTTCAAGCCGGGCGACGCCTATGGCAGCAACGTCGATTCCTACATGCACCGCGCATTTGTCGATGTGGTGTGGAAATTCTGATGGGAGCCTGCGCGATGAAATCTCAAAACATGCTCGTTGCCGCGATGCTGATGGCCAGTGCCACAGCCTTCGCCAGCACCGCGCAGCCGGTCAAGGCGCCGACCATCGCCAAAGAGCTGCAACAGGCCAAGACCTACACCATTTCCAGCCCGCCCACTGCGCCGCTGGAAATGGCCAAGCCGGCCCTGCCTGATCTGTCGGGCTACACCGATGCGGCGATAGAAAAGAAGATCGTGCGCAGCAAGCCCGGCAAAGTCAGCATCCGCCGCATGATGCAGGAAGACGCCCTCAAGGACTTTATCGGCGGTGACAACAAGATGGCCGAATGGGTGGTGCGCCAGCACGGTATTCCCCAAGCGATCTTTGTGGATGACGGCTACATGAACCTCAAGGACCTGCTGGGTAAAGTGCCCAAGCAGTACCTGAGCGAAACGTCGCCGGGCGTGTTTCTGGCCAAGTTGCCGATCGTGGTCGGTCGCAAAGGCATCCTGGAAATCGACAAGAAGACCCAGGAACTGCGTCTGTCTCAGGAAGCCGGTTCGTTCCTGATCAACGACGGCCAACTGTTTGTGCGTGACACCAAGGTCACCGGCTGGAGCGAAAAGGCCAATGGCCCGTCGCTGTTCAAGTCGCCCAAGGAATTTCGCCCGTTCCTGCTGGCCTGGGGCGGCACCGAGACGTACATCTCCAAGACCAAGATGGCGAGCTTTGGCTACGCCAACAGTAAGTCGTACGGGGTGAGTATTTCCCAGTACACGCCGAACATGGCCAAGGTGCTCAAGCGTTCGGAGCCGACCGGCTGGATCATCGATTCCGAGTTCTCGGACATGTGGTACGGCTTCTACTGCTACGAGACCGAAGGCTTTGTGATCAAGAGCAACACCTACAAAGACAACATCGTCTACGGCATTGACCCCCATGACCGCTCCCACGGCCTGATCATCGCGGACAACACCGTGTACGGCACCAAGAAGAAGCACGGCATCATCATTTCGCGAGAAGTGAACGACAGCTTCATCTTCAATAACCGCAGCTACGACAACAAGCTCTCGGGCCTGGTACTCGACCGTAACAGCGTCAACAACTATGTGGCCGACAACGAGTTCTACCGCAACCACACCGACGGCATCACCCTCTATGAGAGCGGTGACAACCTGCTGTGGGGCAACAAGGTGATTGCCAACCGTCGCCACGGTATCCGCGTGCGTAACAGCGTGAATATCAAACTGTACGAGAACACCTCGATGGCCAATGGGCTGACCGGCCTGTACGGCCACATCAAGGATCTGACCGACACCGACCGTGACATCGCCCTCGACCCGTTCGACGCCCAGGTGTCGCTGATCGTAGTCGGCGGAGAGCTGGCCGGTAACGGCAGCGGGCCGCTGTCTATCGACTCGCCGTTGAGCGTGGAGCTGTATCGCGTATCGATGCTGGCACCGACCAAATCCAGCGGTATCAGCTTCAACGGCATCCTTGGTGATCGCCAGGAAGAAATTCTCGACCTGCTGGTGCGCCAGCAGAAAGCCGTGCTGATCGACCCTGTCGAACGCCAGACCGAATTGCAGGACTGAGGATGACCCTTATGCACCCACACATGATCAAACTGCTGAGCCTCTCGGGTCTGACCCTCGGCCTGCTCGCGGCCAGCCAGGGCGTACGCGCCGATGAGATCCAGGCGCCTACGTTCACTGCCGAACCGTGCTGCAGCCTGTGCCCGGCCGCCCATGACGCGAAGAACTACACCACGCGCTACCAGCAAAACTTCACCACCTTGGTGCAAGCCCAGGGCGACTGGCTGTTCCGTACCCAGGAAGACTTGCGCACAGAATTCGACACCAGCCCTGCTGGCTACAAACGCATGCAACAACTGCACGATGCGTTCAAGGCCAAGGGCGTGGAGTTGGTGGTGGTGTACCAGCCAACCCGTGGCCTGGTAAACCGCAACAAGCTCAACCCAGAAGAAAAAGCCAAGTTCGATTTCGACAAAGCCCTGGCCAACTACAAGACCATGCTCGGGCGTTTCGCCAAGATGGGTTACGTAGTGCCGGACCTGTCGCCACTGACTAACGAGCAGCTGCCAGATGAGCTACCGGCCCACGATTTCTACTTCCGCGGCGACCAGCACTGGACCCCATACGGCGCCCAGCGCACCGCGAAAATCGTCGGCGAGAAAGTGCGCGCGATGCCTGAATTCGCCGATATCCCCAAGCGTGAATTCGAGACCACCCGCTCCGGGCGCATGGGCAAGACCGGCACCCTGCACAACATGGCCGGGCAACTGTGCGGCACCAGCTACGCGGTCCAGTACATGGACCAGTTCACCACCGAGCCCAAGGGCGAAGCGGGCGACGGCGACCTGTTCGGCGACTCGGGCAACCCGCAGATCACCCTGGTAGGCACCAGCCACAGCGGCAAGAACTACAACTTCGCAGGCTTCCTGGAACAGGAAATCGGTGCCGACATCCTCAACGTCGCCTTTCCCGGCGGTGGCCTGGAAGGTTCGATGATCCAGTACCTGGGCAGCGATGAATTCCAGAAGACCCCGCCAAAGATTTTGATCTGGGAATTCTCGCCGCTGTACCGCCTGGACCAAGAGACCATCTACCGCCAGATGATGTCGCTGTTGGACAACGGTTGCGAAGGCAAGACCGCTCAGCTGACAGCCAGCACTTCTTTGAAGCCGGGCAAGAACGAATTGATGGTTAACAGTTCCAACAAAGACCTGCGTAACGCCAATCACCAGGTGGATATCCGCTTCGCCGACCCGTCGGTGAAAACCCTGCAAGCCACCCTCTGGTACATGAACGGGCGCCACGAGGACATCAAGATCGAGAAACCCGAAACATCCGATACAGACGGGCGTTTCGCCTTCGAACTGCGCACCGATGAAGACTGGGCCTCGCAAAACTTGCTGGCCGTTGAAGTGCAGGGTCCAGAAAAGGGCACTGCCGCGCAGAAGGTTGAAGCGAAAATTTGCACACGCAACGTATTCCCAAGCGGCGGTCAAAAAACCGCTTCACTCGGGCAATGAGGTTACCTATGCAGAAGTTATTGATTCCAACGTTACTCGGCCTCGCGATGTTTGCAGGCTCGGTTAACGCCGCCGCACCACTGCGTCCACCCCAGGGTTATTTCGCCCCAGTGGAAGCGTTCAAGACCGGCGACTTCAAGAATGACTGCGACGCCATGCCGGCGCCGTACACCGGCTCGCTGCAATTTCGCAGCAAGTACGAAGGCTCGGACAAGGCCCGTTCCACGCTGAATGTGCAGTCCGAAAAAGCTTTTCGCGACAGCACCGCCGACATTACCAAGCTGGAAAAAGACACCAGCAAGCGCGTGATGCAGTTCATGCGCGACGGTCGTCCGGAGCAGTTGGAATGCACGCTCAACTGGCTCACCAGCTGGGCCAAGGCGGATGCGTTGATGTCCAAGGACTTCAACCACACCGGCAAGTCCATGCGCAAATGGGCGCTGGGTAGCATGGCGTCGGCCTATGTGCGCTTGAAGTTTTCCGAGTCCCACCCGCTGGCCAATCACCAACAGGAAGCCCAGTTGATCGAGGCGTGGTTCAACAAACTGGCCGATCAAGTGGTGAGCGACTGGGACAACCTGCCGCTGGAAAAAACCAACAACCACTCCTACTGGGCCGCCTGGTCGGTGATGGCAACCTCCATCGCCACCAACCGTCGCGACCTGTTTGACTGGTCGGTGAAGGAATACAAAGTCGGCGTGAACCAGGTCGATGACCAGGGCTTCTTGCCGAACGAATTGAAGCGTCAGCAACGGGCCTTGTCGTACCACAACTACGCGCTGCCACCGCTGTCGATGATCGCCAGTTTCGCGTTGGTCAACGGTGTTGACCTGCGCCAGGAAAACAACAGCGCGCTCAAACGCCTCGGCGACAAAGTGCTGGCCGGGGTGAAAGACCCGGAGATCTTCGAGAAGAAGAACGGTAAGGAACAAGACATGAAGGACCTCAAGGAAGACATGAAATATGCCTGGCTTGAACCCTTCTGCACCCTCTACACCTGCGCGCCGGATGTGATCGAGCGCAAGCACGGGATGCAGCCGTTCAAGACCTTCCGCTTGGGGGGTGACCTGACCAAGGTCTACGACCCGGCGCATGAAAAAGGCAACAAAGGTAGCTGACGAAACGCGGTTAAAAAAATGTGGGAGGGGGCTTGCCCCCGATAGCGGTGCATCAGTGGATGCATCTGGTGCCTGGCTCACTGCCATCGGGGGCAAGCCCCCTCCCACATTTGAACCCGGTTTCGGCAGTTGGAATGAAGTACCGCCCTCCCCCGAATTTTCGTGGGGGGGTTTGGGGGGGCTGCGGCCCTTGACTGTTGGTTAAACATGGAGAGATCGGGATGGTTTTCTCGTCCAATGTGTTCCTGTTTCTGTTCTTGCCGATCTTTCTCGGCTTGTACTACTTGAGCGGGCAACGCTATCGCAACCTGCTGCTGCTGATTGCCAGCTATGTGTTCTACGCCTGGTGGCGAGTGGACTTTTTGGCGCTGTTCGCCGCCGTGACGCTGTGGAACTACTGGATCGGCCTCAAAGTCGGTGCAGCCGGCGTGCGCACCAAGCCGGCCCAGCGCTGGCTGCTCTTGGGCGTGGCGGTTGACCTGTGCATCCTCGGCTACTTCAAGTACGCCAACTTCGGCGTCGACAGCATCAATGTGATGATGAAGTCAGCGGGTCTGGAGCCGTTCATCCTGACCCACGTGCTGTTGCCGATCGGTATCTCGTTCTACATCTTCGAATCGATCAGCTACATCATCGACGTGTATCGCGGCGACACCCCTGCCACCCGCAACCTGATCGACTTTGCGGCGTTCGTGGCGATCTTCCCGCACTTGATTGCCGGCCCGGTGCTGCGCTTTCGCGACCTGGCCGACCAATTCAACAACCGCACCCACACCCTCGACAAGTTCTCCGAGGGCTGCACGCGGTTCATGCAAGGTTTCATCAAGAAGGTGTTTATTGCCGACACCCTCGCGGTGGTGGCCGACCACTGCTTCGCCCTGCAAAACCCCACCACGGGCGATGCCTGGCTCGGCGCGCTGGCCTATACCGCGCAACTGTATTTCGACTTCTCCGGCTACAGCGACATGGCGATCGGTTTGGGCTTGATGATGGGTTTCCGCTTCATGGAAAACTTCAAGCAGCCGTACATCAGCCAGTCGATCACCGAGTTCTGGCGCCGCTGGCACATCAGCCTCTCCACTTGGCTGCGTGACTACCTGTACATCACCCTGGGCGGCAACCGTAAAGGCACGCTGACCACCTACCGCAACCTGTTCCTGACCATGCTGCTCGGCGGCCTGTGGCACGGCGCGAACATCACCTACATCGTGTGGGGTGCCTGGCACGGCATGTGGCTGGCGATTGAAAAAGCCATCGGCCTCAACACCGCGCCGCGCAGCTTCAACGTGTTGCGCTGGGCCTTCACCTTCCTGCTGGTGGTGATGGGCTGGGTGATCTTCCGCTCTGAAAACCTGCACGTCGCCGGCCGTATGTACGGTGCGATGTTCAGCTTTGGCGAGTGGTCGCTGTCGGAACTCAACCGCGCCAGCCTCACCGGCCTGCAAGTGGCAACCCTGGTGGTGGCGTACGCAACCTTGGCGTTCTTCGGTCTGCGGGATTTCTATACCAACCGCCCTGCCGAAAAAACCAAGCCGGCCGACCCAAGCCTGATCAAGGCGGTACCGGGCGACAACCCTGGCAGCATCCACCAGCCTGGTTTCACCGTGGGCCAGGACGCTGCCGTACAACCGGCCTACTGGACCGCTGACTGGCCACGCTACGCCATGCGCGCTGCGGTGCTGCTGCTGTTCGTGGCGTCGATTCTCAAACTGTCGGCGCAGAGTTTCTCGCCGTTCCTTTACTTCCAATTTTGAGGGAGCCGACCATGACCCGTTCATTACGCGTCCTCTATATCAGCTTGTTCCTGGTGGTGCTGCTGGCCCTGGGCGCCTGGTCGCTGCGCAGCTTCCTGGGCTTTAGCACCAACGCCGATGCCACCGTGCTTAACGGTCGCTGGAGCAAAGCCGTCGAGACGCACTACGACGACGAGTTCCCGATCAAGCGCATCGGCACCAACCTGTGGGCGGCGCTGGACTACAAGCTGTTCAACGAAGGTCGCCCTGGCGTGGTGCTGGGCCGCGATCACTGGTTGTACAGCGACGAGGAGTTCAACCCGATCGTCAATGAAGACCAGAACCTGCAAGGCAACTACGCGCTGGTTGAAGGCGTGCGCCAGAAGCTCAAGGCCCAAGGCATTCAGCTGGTGATGGCGATTGTTCCTGCCAAAGTGCGCCTGTACCCGGAGCACGTGGGTGAGGTGAAACCGGCCAGCATCCACGCCAACCTGTATCAGGACTTCCACGCTCGTGTCGCCGCCGACAACATCCCGGCCCCCGACCTGCTGGGCCCGCTGCAACAGGCCAAGCTGAGCGGCAAGCAAGTGTTCCTGCGTACCGACACCCACTGGACCCCAGACGGTGCCGAGATCGCCGCCAAGCAATTGGCCAAGGGCATTGCCGAGAAAACCCCACTGAGCGGCGAGCCACAGCGCTTTGTCACCGAGGCCGAAAACACCGCACCGCATAAAGGCGACCTGCGTCTGTTCCTGCCACTGGACCCGCTGTTTGAAAACCTGATGCCACCCAAGGAACCGCTGGAAAAACGCGTGACGCACCTGGCCAAAGAGGGTGGCGACGACGCACTGTTCAGTGACAGCGAGACCCCGGTTGCATTGGTGGGCACCAGCTATAGCGCCAACCCTAACTGGAACTTCGTCGGTGCACTCAAGCAAGCCCTGCACAGCGACGTGATCAACTATTCGGAGGACGGCCACGGCCCGATCCTGCCGATGCTCAGCTACCTGAAAAGTGACGATTTCAAGAACAGCCCGCCACAAGTGCTGATCTGGGAATTTCCTGAACGCTATCTGCCTGTCAACAACGAAATCGGTGATGCCGACCCGTCATGGGTTGCGCAACTTAAACAAGCCGGTTCGCGCCAACAAAACATGGCACTGAACACCCCAGTTAAAAACCCAAAATCCGAGACGCCCGACCGGGCGCAAAACTGAAAGAGAGGTAACTCACATGACTTTCACTACAACTCCTCGTCGTCTCGCTAAAACCCTGGCACTCGCAGCCGGCCTGAGCGTGGTTTCCCTGTCGGCCGTTGCCGGTGATGCGGCTTTGTACGGCCCTGTGGCGCCGAAAGGTTCGAGCTTCGTGCGCGTTTACAACGCCTCCAACCAAGAGGTCAGCGCGACCGTTGGCAGCACCAACCTGAGCGAAGTCGCCCCGCTGGCCAGCAGCGATTTCAGCTTCATGCCAGGCGGTGACTACAGCGCCAAGCTGGGCAGCCAGACCGTACCGGTCAAGCTCGCCGCCGACCACTACTACACCTTGGTCAACAACAGCAGCGGCCAACCGCAACTGATCGAAGAGCCGCCGTTCAAGAACAAGCAAAAATCCCTGGTACGTGTGCAAAACCTGAGTGACAAGGCCCTGACCTTGAAGACCGCCGATGGCAAGACCGATGTGGTCAAGTCGGTGGCCGCCAAGGGCCGTGGCGAGCGCGAAATCAACCCGGTGAAGGTAAGCCTGGCGTTGTATGACGGTGACAAGAAAGTCGGTGATGTGAAGCCGGTTGCGTTGGAACGTGGTGAAGCGGCGGTGCTGTATGTCACAGGCTCCGGTTCGAGCCTGTCGCCAGTCTGGGTGAAACGCCCGGTATCGACCCGCTGATTAGCTTTTCAACTTGAGGCCCGCCCCATTAGGGGTGGGCTCTGACCCCAATCGATTCAAGGAGAAACACCCATGATCCCAGTAATCCTCTCCGGTGGCAGCGGCTCACGTCTTTGGCCGCTTTCGCGCAAACAGTTCCCAAAACAGTTCCTGGCCCTGACCGGTGAGCACACGCTGTTCCAGCAAACCTTGGAACGCCTGGTGTTCGAAGGCATGGACTCGCCGATCGTGGTCTGCAACAAAGACCACCGTTTTATCGTCAACGAGCAACTGGCCAACCGTAAGCTTGAATGCCAGCGCATCCTGATGGAACCGTTCGGTCGCAACACTGCACCGGCCGTGGCGCTCACCGCGATGATGCTGGTCAACGAAGGCCGCGACGAGCTGATGCTGGTGCTGCCCGCCGACCACGTGATCGACGACCAGAAAGCCCTGCAGCGCGCCCTGGCCCTGGCCACTGTGGCCGCCGAGCGCGGCGAGATGGTACTGTTCGGCGTACCGGCGACCCGTCCGGAAACCGGCTACGGCTACATCAAGTCCACCGCCGATTCGCTGCTCCCCGAAGGCGTGAGCCGGGTCGAGCAGTTCGTGGAAAAACCGAATGAAAAACGCGCCGTCGAGTTCGTCAAAAGCGGCGGTTACTTCTGGAACAGCGGCATGTTCCTGTTCCGCGCGAGTCGCTTCCTCGAAGAGCTGAAAAAGCACGACCCGGACATCTACGACACCTGCCTGCTGACCCTCGAGCGCAGCGAGCAGGATGCCGACACGGTGTCCTTCGACGAAGCGACGTTCGCCTGCTGCCCGGACAACTCCATCGACTACGCCGTGATGGAAAAAACCCAGCGCGCTTGCGTCGTCCCACTGAGCGCCGGCTGGAGCGACGTGGGTTGCTGGGCGTCGCTGTGGGCGGTCAACGATAAAGACGCCAACGGCAACGTGACCAAGGGCGACGTGGTGATCCAGGACAGCAAGAACTGCATGATCCACGGCAACGGCAAACTGGTGTCGGTGATCGGCCTGGAAAATATCGTCGTGGTAGAAACCAAGGACGCGATGATGATTGCCCACAAGGACAAGGTCCAGGGCGTCAAGCAGATGGTCAACACCCTCAACGAACAGGGCCGCAGCGAAACCCAGAACCACTGCGAAGTCTATCGCCCGTGGGGCTCCTACGACTCGGTGGACATGGGCGGCCGCTTCCAGGTCAAGCACATTTCGGTCAAGCCGGGCGCATGCCTGTCGCTGCAAATGCACCACCACCGCGCCGAACACTGGATCGTGGTCAGCGGCACCGCCGAAGTGACCTGCGACGAGAATGTGTTCCTGCTGTGTGAGAACCAGTCCACCTACATCCCGATCGCCTCGGTGCACCGCCTGCGCAACCCGGGCAAGATCCCGTTGGAGATCATCGAAGTGCAATCGGGCAGCTACCTGGGCGAAGACGATATTGAGCGGTTCGAAGATATCTACGGTCGTTCGACGCCGGTTGAACGTGGCGTGTCGGTGAAAACTATCGCGCAGTAAAAGCGTCGTATAAGAAGCCCCCGTCCAGCCGACTGCGTCCCCTATCCGCAGCCGGTTGGGCGGGGGCTTTTTTTTGGGGTTTTTTGGTGGCTGTGAGGGCCTCATCGGGGGCAAGCCCCCTCCCACATTTGAATGTATTCACAAATCAAAGGTGGGAGGGGGCTTGCCCCCGATGTGGCCCTTGCAGTCACCACTGCTTTCAAGCCACCCATTCCCACCTACGCTTAAGTTAGGATGCTCGTTCCCAATTCGAGGTGGTCACCATGTTCTTCGGCGTTCTCCTGATCATCACCTGGCTGATCCTACTGCTGCGCTACCCCGCCAAGGCCCTGCCCGTATCCCTCGCCGCAGCGGTGGGCCTGGGCTTCGTGGCGATCTGGATAGTCTGGCTCGACAACCGCGAAGCCTCCCAACTGGCACGCCTTGAACTGCGCATCACCTATGCGCCGCAAGAATGCCCCGCCGACCGCCCCCTAAAACTGACCCTCAACAACGGCAACGACGTGCCCCTCACCGAACTGCGCTGGCGCCTCGCCGCCTACGCGCCGGGCGACACCGTCAACCTGGCCGACAACGTCTACGCCGCCCCCCGCTATCGCGGCCCCGGCGAGCTGCAGGCCGGCGCGACCTGGGAAGACTGCCTGCCCACCCCGCCACTGCGCCCCGGCTATCGCCCCCAAACCCTGGAATTTCGCGCCGAGCACCTGCAAGGCAGTTTCTCGGACTGACAAAGGACTGACCCATGCCCAACGTACTCATCACCGGCTGCTCCAGCGGCATTGGCCGTGCCTTGGCCGACGCGTTCAAAGCGTGCGGCTACAGCGTGTGGGCCAGCGCCCGCCGCCCGGACGATGTCGCCGCTTTGTCCGCCGCAGGCTTTAACGCGGTGCAACTGGACGTCAATGACAGCGCCGCCTTACACCAACTGGCCGAACAACTGGGCGAGCTGGATGTGCTGGTTAACAACGCCGGCTACGGCGCCATGGGCCCGCTGCTCGATGGCGGCACCGAAGCGATGCAGCGCCAGTTCGAGACCAATGTATTTTCCATCATCGGCGTGACCCAGGCGCTGTTCCCCGCACTGCGTCGCAGTAAAGGGCTGGTGGTCAATATCGGTAGCGTTTCCGGCGTACTGGTGACGCCATTTGCCGGTGCCTACTGCGCATCCAAAGCCGCCGTGCATGCCTTGAGCGACGCACTGCGCATGGAACTGGCGCCCTTTGGCGTGCGCGTGATGGAAGTGCAGCCGGGCGCTATCGATACAAGCTTTGCGAAAAACGCCGGGGCCCAGGCTGAGTTGCTGATCAGCGAAAAATCCCCATGGTGGCCCCTGCGCGAAGGCATCCGCGCCCGCTCCCAGGCCTCCCAAGATAACCCGACCCCGGCCAGTGAATTTGCTGCGCAGGTGCTCAAGGGTGTTCAACAGGCAACCCCGCCTCGTCTGTTACGCGCAGGCAATGGCAGCCGGGCGCTGCCGTTGATGGCGGCGCTGCTGCCCAAAGGTTTACTGGAAAGTGTCTTGAAGAAGCGCTTTGGATTAGCAAGGAGTTTGTAATGATCGACTACAGCGACTTTTTCGAAGAAGTCACCCAAACCCACGTCGAGATCGAGCAATGGTTTGCCGGTGTCGCACCTGAAGGCACCTTGCAAAACCTACTCGCCCGCTTCTCCCCGGAATTCAGCATGGTCGCCCCGGCGACCGGCACACGGGTGAATGCGGCCGGAGTCCATGCGTTGTTCACGCGCTTGGGCGGGATGCGTCCCGGTTTAAAAATAACCTTGAGTGAAATGGCCGGGATCGACCGGCATGCGCGTGGGGCAACGGTAACTTACCGTGAGCGTCAGGTGGATGACAGCGGCACCCAAACCGACCGCCGCGCCACGGTAGTATTCGAGAAACAGGCCAGTGGCGCGTTGCTGTGGCGGCATCTGCATGAGACCTTCATAAAGGCCTGACGCGGTCAACAAATGTGGGAGGGGCGGTGCGACGACTCGACTTGCTCCCGATAGCGGTGGGTCAGTCAATACATCTGGTGACTGACACTCAGCCATCGGGAGCAAGTCGAGTCGTCGCACCGCCCCTCCCACATTTAGTTCTGTATTTGGTTGACGATAACGGTGCAGGTGATGCCCGCCGCTAGCAGCACGCCCTCTGGCACTTCATCAATATGAATTCGCACCGGCACCCGTTGCGCCAACCTCACCCAATTGAACGTCGGGTTCACATCGGCAATCAGCTCGCGGCTTTCGGGGTTGTCACGGTCGTAGATGCCGCGCGAGATGCTTTCCACATGCCCCTTCAAGGTCTCGCCGCTCATTAACTGCATGTCGGCTTTATCGCCCACTTTCACATGGGGCAACTTGGTTTCTTCGAAGAAGCCGTATACCCAGAACGAGTTCATATCCACCACGGCCATCTTGGCCTCGCCGATGCGTGCGTAGTCACCGCGATGCACGTTGAGGTTGGTGACGTAGCCGTCCACCGCGGCCAGCACTTGGGTGCGCTTGAGGTTCAGTTCGGCGGCTTCCAGTTGGGCCTGGGCGTGTTGGTAATCGGCCAAGGCGGAGTCGGCGATGTTGCTGGCGTCGTCGCGGTTTTCTTTGGAGATCACCAGGGCGTCGAGGTCGGCGCGGCGGTGGGCGTTGACCTTGCGCATTTCCCAGGTAGCTTTGCGCGAGGCAACGAGGGAGTGCGCTTGTTTGACGGCGATGCGGTAGTGCTCGGGGTCGATCTGCATCAGCAGGTCGCCCTTTTTAACTAGCTGGTTGTCGCGCACCGGCACGTCCATTACTTCGCCGGTAACGTCGGCGGCGACGTTGATGATGTCGGCGCGTACGCGGCCGTCGCGGGTCCAGGGGGTTTGCATGTAGTGCACCCACAACGTGCGGCCAATCCAGATCGCCAGGGCCAGTACCAGCAAGGTGGCGAGCAGGCTGAAAAACTTTTTCATCGGGGCATTCTCAACGGTAGACGGTCAGCGCCAGGGCGCCGAACAGGCAAACGAACAGGCTCAGGCGCAACAACGCCGGGTGCCAGAAAAAACGGTACAGGTCATACCCGGCCAGGAAGCGGTCCAGGGCCCAGGCCACGGCGGCCGCGATCAGGAACATCAGGGTCATGGTCGGCATGTAGAGGCCGTGAAAGGCGATTTCACGCGGCATGCGCGGCTCCTTTTAAGGCAGCGAGTGGCGATTGCGGGTCCAGCAACGAGGTGCGGATAAAGTGCAGGTAGCTCTTTACCCGGCGCAGGGCCGAGGTATCGAAGTGCGGGGCGAAGGGTTCGTCGGTGGCCTGCACGCGGCTGATCGCGTGGTCGACGGCGATCAGGCTGCGCTCCAGGTTGCTCGCGCTGGGTTGCAGGAACAGCCGCACCAGCGAGCGACCCATCACGCGGATCGCCTGGCGCCACGGCTGGGACTCGGCGTAAGCCGGGTGCACCGGCAGAATCGCCTGTTCCTTGCGCAGCTCGATGATCGCGTGGCCGACCTCCAGCACCACGAACATCCAGCGCAGCAAATCGCGTTGCACCTGCGGTTGACCGACCGCCAGCCCGTAGGCCTGGTGCAGCAGGTCACGGGTACGGCTTTCAAAACTCGACGCCAGGCCTTTGAGCTTGCCACTGATGGCATACACCACTTGCTCGCGCAGGTCCTGCTCCAGCCGGCGCCACAACCAGCGGCTGTTGGGCGGCAGGATGATCGCCCCCGCCGCCGCGCACACCAGCATGCCGAGGATCATGGCGATGTAGTCGTTGATAAAGGTGTAGGGGTTGTAGACCGTGAGATTGTCCGGCACCGAGCCGGTGCTGAAGAAGATCAGCAGGCCGACGCCGACGCCTGCGTATTGCGGGCGTGACGCCAGGAACGAGCCGAGGATGATCACCGGGGCGAGCATCACGCACAGCAGCGGGAAGCCGTCGATCCAGGGAAAGACGAAGAACATTTCGACAAAGCCCACCAACGCGCCGATCAAGGTACCGCAGGCCATCTGGAACGCCATGCGCTTGGGGTTGGGCGTGGCGGCGGAGAGGCCGACGGTGGCCGCTGCGATCAAGGTCATGGTGGCGCCGCTGGGCCAGGCGGTGGCCACCCAATAGCTGCCGAGCACGATAAGGATGAACGACGCGCGAATGCCTGAAGCAGCGCAGGCCAGCCAGTTGGTCTTGGGCGTGTAGCCTTCGTCCCAGTCTTCGCGGGCATGGCTGTGGTCGGCCAGGGAGGCGTGGGTTTGCGCGTAGTTGTGCAGGTCGTCGACGAAGCGGTAAAGCAGTTCGTAGGCGGTGTGGAAATCCAGTTGCTCGGCTTCGGTGGGGTTCTCTTCCTGGAAGGTGGCCCGCAGGCTACGCACCTTGGCGGGCAGGCTGTCCTTGTAGGCCGTGAGCTGGGTAACTAACCGTGCAGCATCGGGGCTGGTGAGGGCACGACCCGAGAAACCGTCGAGTAGCTCGGCAAGGTCTTGCAGGCCGGGCTTGATCGCCGCTACCACGTGATCGGCCTCGTCGGTGCGCAGCCGTTCGAGCAGCTGGTGCAGGGCGTTGAAGCGCGTGGTGATGCTCATGAACTCGCTGTTGAGGCGGCTGAGGCGACCGTTGCGCCGACGCATGTGCGGGTCTTCGAACACGGTGAGGCTGCGCAGCCCTTCCAGGCCAACGGCTTCGGCGATAAAGCGCACGTTGCTGGCTTCGAAGCCTTCACGCTGGCTGCGCCCACGCAGGCCATCGGTGACGAACAGCGCAAACACCCCGAAGCGTAGGTACAGCGCGTTGCGCATCGCCGCGCTGCTGGTTTGCGGCAGGATCGCGGCGCTGACCAGCGTTGAGCACAGAATCCCCAGGGAGATTTCCAGCACCCGCCAGACCGCCGCCATAAATGCGCCGTCCGGGTGCGCCAGGGCGGGCAGGCCGACCATCGCAGCGGTGTAGCCGGCGAGTACAAAACCGTAGGCCCTGAAGTTGCGGTTGCGGGTCGCGCCAGCGGTGCAAATGCCGACCCAGATCGCCAATGCGCCAAGGAACAGCTCAGTGTTCTGCGCAAACAAAGCGATCAGAAATACCATCACCGCCGACCCCGCCAAGGTGCCGAGAAAGCGGTAAAAACTCTTGGCAAACACCTGGCCGCTCTGCGGTTGCATCACGATAAACACGGTGATCATCGCGGTACGCGGTTGCGGCAACTCCAGGCGCATGGCCAACCAGAGCGTGAGGAACGCGGCGATCAGCACCTTGAAGATATACACCCAGGTCACGCCGTCACTGCGTGCCCAGTCAAAGAAACCGCGGCGCCACTCAAGGGAATGCAGCCAGCGCAGCGGTGCAGGCAAGGGAGTCATTCATTCCTACTCAGTGATCAAACACGGCGAGGGCCGCCGGGGTCTTGCTCGGGAGGGTCTTGGCGTTTTGCGGAACATCGCTACCGGCACCGAGGCCGCCACCCAAAGCTGTGACCAATTCGGCATGGGCACTCAGGCGTGCGGCTTGTACCTGTTGCTGGATCTGCTGCTGGTGGAACAGCAAGGTCTGGGCGTTGAGCACATTGAGGTAATCGGTAAGGCCGCGTTGATAGGCGATCATCGCGATGTCGTAGGTTTTTTGCGCTGAGGCCACCGACTGCGCGGCGAAGCCCGATTGCTTGTCCATCGACTCGCGGCGGATCAACTGGTCGCTGATGCCCTTGAGCGCGTTGACCAGGGTCTGGTTGTACTTGGCTACGGCGATGTCGTAGCCGGCGCTGGCTTGACCCAGTTCGGCACGCAAACGGCCGCCGTCGAAGATCGGCAAGGTGATTGCCGGGCCGACGTTGTAGTTGAATTTCTTGCCCGCCAGAAACTCCAGCATGCCGCCGCCGGTGGCCATGTAGCCGAGGCTGCCCACCAGGTCGACATTGGGGTAGAAGCCGGCGTGGGCCACGTCGATGCCACGGGCCTGTGCCGCGACCTGCCAGCGGCTGGCGACCACATCCGGGCGTTGACCGAGCAATTGAGCAGGCAGGCTAGACGGCAATTTCAGTGGCGCGGCGAGGGACAGGCTCGGGCGTTGCAGTTGCGCGCCCTCCCCCGGGCCTTTGCCCGCCAACGCCGCCAATTGGTTGCGACTCAAGGCTATTTCTTCGTCAAGAGCGTCCAGTTGGCGATGGGTTTCCGGTAACGGGGTTTCGGCCTGGCTCACATCGAAGTGGGTGCCGATCCCGGCATTCAGGCGTCTGTTGGCCAAATCCAGGATCTGCTGTTGCTGGGCCAATGTGGCGGCAACGATGTCGCGGTTGGCGTAGTGCAACGACAGCTGGATATAGGCGCGTACCATATTGTTCTGCAATTCGAGCTGGGCTTGGCGTGCCTCAGCCACACTCATATGCGCCAGGTCGACAGCCCGTTCGGTGGTGTTGCTTTCGCGCCCCCACAGGTCGAGGGCGTAGCTCAGGCCCAGGGACGAATTGTTGTCCCAAGTGGTGGCGCCGCTCAGTTCGCCGGGGCCGTAGAACTGATCCTTCGGCCAGTTGTGGCGCTTGAGGGTGGTGTCGCTATTGATCTGCAGCGACTCGGCCGACTCGGCAACCCCGGCCATGGCCCGCGCTTCACGCACCCGTGCGGCGGCCATGGCCAGGCTTGGGCTGTTTTGCGTGGCGAGGTCGACCCAGCGGTTGAGTTGAGGGTCTGCATAGGCTTGCCACCATTGCGCGGTGGGCCAGTGGGCGTCCTGGGCGGCGCTCTGGATTGCTTCGTCGGTGGCCAGGTTGTTGGCGCTGAGGGCCTGGCCTTGGGGGGCGATTCCTCCGGTTCCGATGCAGCCGCTGATTGCTAACGATAAGGCGCAAATACTGAGAGCCTTCAGCCCTCTGTTATTGAGAGTCTTGAGCTCTCTGCTGATGCGACGCGGCACGGCGAACGAATTCCTGCGGTGGTGTTGCGGGGTAGGTGGCGCAATTCTAGGCGTCGGCCCAGAGGACGATAAGCTGGCATTCCTGTGAATCTTTGTTACCGTTCAAGCGATAATCCGTTGGTAGGGATCACTGGACGGCGCAACTTTCTGTCACAATTTGCCATCTCCCCTGAGAACACCCCATGGACACTTTGCAAAACATGCGCGCTTTCAGTTGTGTGGCCGAAGCCGGCAGCTTCACCGCCGCCGCCGTGCAACTGGATACCACCACCGCCAACGTCTCGCGCGCGGTCTCCAACCTTGAGGCCCACCTGCAAACCCGCTTGCTCAACCGCACCACCCGCCGTATTGCGCTTACCGAGGCCGGTAAACGTTATTTGCTGCGCTGCGAACAGATCCTGGCGTATGTAGAAGAGGCCGAGGCCGAAGCCAGTGATGCCCATGCGCGCCCCGCCGGGCAACTGAAAGTGCACACCATGACCGGTATCGGCCAGCATTTCGTGATCGACGCGATTGCCCGCTACCGCCGCACTCATCCGGACGTGACCTTCGACCTGACCCTGGCCAACCGCGTACCCGACCTGCTGGACGAGGGCTATGACGTGTCCATCGTGCTGGCCAGCGAGCTGCCGGATTCGGGGTTTGTGTCCCAGCGCCTGGGGATCACCTACAGCATCGCTTGCGCCTCGCCCGACTACGTCAAGGCCAAGGGCAGCGCGCAACGCCCCAATGATTTGCTCAACCACGCCTGCCTGCGGCTGGTCAGCCCGGTGATCCAACTGGATAAATGGACCTTCAACGGTCCCGAGGGCCAAGAGAGCGTGGCGATCAATAGCTCGCCGTTCCTGGTGAACTCGGCCGACGCAATGAAAACCGCGATCACCAGCGGCATGGGCGTTGGCCTGCTGCCGGTGTATGCGGCCATCGAAGGTTTGCGCAACGGCACACTGGTGCGGGTGATGCCCAACTACCGCTCCCAGGAGCTGAACCTGTACGCCATCTACCCGTCGCGCCAGTACCTGGATGCGAAGATCAAGACCTGGGTGGAATACCTGCGGGGGTCGTTGCCGGAGATTTTGGCGGCCCATCAGGCGGAATTGGTGGCGTATGAAGTGAGTAGCGGGTTGGGCGGCGCTCGGCTGGCGAACTGAATATTGACAGACGATAGAGATCAAATGTGGGAGGGGGCTTGCCCCCGATGGCAGAGTGTCAGCCACCAGACATGCTGGCTGACCCACTGCTATCGGGAGCAAGCCCCCTCCCACATGAGAACTGTGTACACATTGATGCAGCGGTGCCCTGACAATCGTAACCAAGAATGTTAGCGTGCTTGGCATTCTTCCGTAGTCGATGAGCCCGCCTGCAATGAAAAAGACTGTCCTCGCTTTCAGCCGTATCACCCCGCCAATGATCGAACGCCTGCAACAGGATTTCGAGGTGATCGCGCCCAACCCCAAGCTGGGGGACATCAACGCTCAATTCAATGAAGCCCTGCCCCATGCCCACGGTTTGATCGGTGTGGGCCGCAAGCTGGGCCGCGAGCAGTTGCAAGGCGCAAGCAAGTTGGAGGTGGTCTCCAGCGTGTCGGTGGGCTACGACAACTACGATGTGCCCTACTTCAATGAACGCGGGATCATGCTCACCAACACTCCCGATGTTCTGACTGAAAGCACCGCCGACCTGGCCTTCGCTTTGCTGATGAGCAGTGCACGCCGCGTGGCCGAACTGGATGCCTGGACCAAGGCCGGCCAGTGGAAAGCCAGTGTCGGTGCGCCGTTGTTCGGGTGCGATGTGCATGGCAAGACCCTGGGCATCGTCGGCATGGGCAATATCGGCGCTGCCGTGGCCCGTCGCGGGCGCCTGGGCTTCAACATGCCGATCCTGTACAGCGGCAACAGCCGCAAGACCGAGCTGGAACACGAGTTGGGCGCGCAGTTCCGCAGCCTGGATCAGTTGCTCGCCGAGTCGGATTTTGTCTGCCTGGTGGTGCCGTTGAGCGACAAGACCCGTCACTTGATCAGCACCCGCGAACTGGGTTTGATGAAACCGAGCGCGATCCTGATCAATATTTCCCGTGGCCCGGTGGTGGATGAGCCGGCGTTGATCGAAGCCCTGCAAACCGGGCGTATTCGTGGTGCGGGCCTGGATGTGTATGAGCAGGAGCCGCTGAGCGAATCGCCGTTGTTCCAACTGAGCAATGCCGTGACCCTGCCGCATATCGGTTCAGCGACCAATGAAACCCGCGAAGCCATGGCCAACCGCGCCTTGGAGAACCTGCGCAGTGCGCTGCTGGGCCAGCGCCCGCAGAATCTGGTGAACCCGCAGGTGTGGAAGGGCTGACATAGATCCAATGTGGGAGGGGGCTTGCTCCCGATGGCGGTGTATCAGCTACCAGATGTGTTGGCTGACCCACCCTTATCGGGAGCAAGCCCCCTCCCACATTGATCGAGTCCGACATGTAAATCGGGTTAAAGCCTGGCGGCTCCAAGTCGATAACTCTGTATAGATCGTCATCCCTGATCCACAGAAGGTTTTTATGTCCACCACCAAAGCCCGCGCAGATTCGCTCTCGCTTCTGCTCTTTACCTTGCGCAGCGGCAAGCTGATGGCCATCAACCTGCTCAAAGTCAGCGAAATCATCCCCTGCCCGCCGCTGACCAAGCTGCCGGAGTCGCACCCCCACGTCAAAGGCATCGCCACCCTGCGCGGTACGTCGCTGTCGGTGATCGACCTGAGCCGTGCCCTGGGGGAAATGCCGCTGCAAGACCCGGACGGCGGCTGCCTGATCGTCACCGATGTGAGCCGCTCCAAGCAGGGCTTGCACGTGCAGGCGGTGAGCAAGATCGTGCATTGCCTGACCACCGATATCCGCCCGCCACCCTTTGGTTCTGGCGGTAATCGCTCGTTTATCACCGGGGTCACCCAGGTAGAGGGCGGTTTGGTACAGGTGCTGGATATCGAGAAGGTCATCCACGGCATCGCACCGGCGCAGATCGAAACAGCGCCCACCGACCTGACCATGGAAGAGGCCGACGTGCTGGGCAATGCGCGCATCCTGGTGGTGGACGACAGCCAGGTCGCCCTGCAACAGTCGGTGCACACCCTGCGTAACCTCGGCCTGACCTGCCACACCGCACGCAGCGCCAAAGAAGCGATTGATGTGCTGCTGGAGCTGCAAGGCACGGCGCAGCAGATCAATGTGGTGGTGTCGGACATTGAAATGTCCGAAATGGACGGCTACGCCCTCACCCGCACCCTGCGCGAAACCCCGGATTTCCAGGAGCTGTACGTGCTGTTGCACACCTCACTGGACAGTGCGATGAACAGCGAGAAAGCCCGCCTGGCCGGGGCCGACTCGGTGCTGACCAAGTTCTCGTCGCCGGAGCTGACCAAGTCCCTGGTGATCGCCGCGCAAACCGTGGCCCAAAAAGGCCTGTAAGCGAATATTTCCAACTGCTGCGCCGCGACCTCACTGGCAGCCTGCCCGCCCCGCAATGGCCGGTCGGTACACAGTTGGATCATTACCGCGACGACCTGGCGCCTGCGATTCATGCGGTATTTCGCATGACCCAAGCGCAAGGCGGCGGCCGGGTGCCCAACCTGGAAACCTGGCAACACCAGTTCATCACCGATGCCGAGTTCGACCCTACGCTGTGCCTGGTTGCCAGCAATGCCGAGGGTATTCTCGGCGTGGCTCAATGCTGGACCAGCGCCTTCATCAAAAACCTCAGCGTCCACCCTTGCGCCCAGGGCCAGGGGTTGGGCCGCGCGTTGTTGCTGCACAGTTTCCAGGTGTTCAAGCAACGCGGCGAGCCCTATGTGGACCTCAAGGTGCTGGAGAGCAATCTTCGGGCGCGGCAGCTGTATGAAAGTGCGGGCATGAGATTTGTCCTACGGGATGTCGCGCAAGAAGACTGACAGGCAATGGCGTGTAACTTGCTTCCATCGCCGGTATATCGGTGAACAGAGGTAAAAACCCGTCACCGTCTCAGCGTGCCCTCTGACCTTGCCTGGTGACAGATCCGCCATGAATACTCATTTTTCCTGCGTAGGTTGCGGCAAATGCTGCACCGACCATCACGTCCCCCTGACCCTCGACGAAGCCCGTATGTGGGCGGCCGATGGCGGTAACGTCATCGTGTTGGTGGAAGGCTTTTTGGGCAATGGGCTGGGCCTGCCCCAGCAACAACGTGAACACGCCGAACGCCGTTCGGTGGTGGTGCCCAGCGGTAACACCGAAGCGTTCGTGGCGATCACCTTTGCCGCCTACAACGCCGGACGCTGCCGGAATCTTGACGAAGACAACTTGTGCCGCATCTATGAACGACGACCGTTGGTGTGCCGCATCTACCCGATGGAGATCAACCCGCATATCCCACTGAACCCTGCTGCCAAGGATTGCCCGCCGGAGTCCTGGGAACAGGGCCCGGCGCTGATTATTGGAGGCGAGTTGATGGACCAGGAATTGGCCGCGCTGATCCAGCGCTCACGCCAGGCCGACCGTGACGACGTGCAGACCAAAGAGGCGGTGTGCGCCTTGCTCGGCATTCGTACCACCGCGCTCAAGGGTGATGGGTTCACCGCCTATCTGCCGGACATGGGTGCATTTGCCCAGGCGATTGAGCTGGCGGTAGGTCGGCCGGCCGTGGCCAATGAGTGGGTGTTTCATGTGTCGGGAATGGACATCGCCGAGCAGGTATTGGATGCAGGGGCGCAGATTGCGACTGAGGTGCCGGCCAATTATGCGTTTATCTCGTTGAGGGCGGCGTAAGCCTAACCGACCCCATCGGGGGCAAGCCCCCTCCCACATTTGCCTGCATTCACACATCTAATAAGTGTGGGAGGGGGCTTGCCCCCGATGAGGCCAGCCCATTCAACCCATCCCCCACTCAACGGCGCCGCCCCCAAAACTCCCGCGCCAACTGCCGCAAATCATCCGCCAACGCCGCCACATCCCCCGAGCTGATCTGGCTCTGTTGCCCGGCGCTGACCGTGGCCTCGCCGGCATTACGGATGCCGACAATATGACAGTTGATGCCCTCGCTCACCGCACTCTGCTCCTCTACCGCCGTCGCGATCTGCTGGCTCATCGCAGTGATTTGCGTGACGCGCTGACTGATGCCATCCAACGCCGCAGCGGCACGCTGCGCCTGCTGCACACTGGCCTCGACGTGCTCGCTGCTTTGCGCCATGGCCTGCACCGCATCGCGGGCGCCGCCTTGCAGGGTGCTGATCATGCGTTGGATTTCATCGGTAGACTGCTGCGTGCGCTGGGCTAGGCCACGTACTTCGTCAGCTACCACGGCAAACCCGCGCCCCTGTTCGCCGGCACGCGCGGCTTCGATGGCGGCATTCAGCGCCAACAGGTTGGTTTGCTCGGCAATGGTGCGGATCACTTCCAGCACACCGCTAATCTCGCCGCTGTGGTTTTCCAGCTGATGGATCACCTCGGTGGCCCGCGCCAACTCCTGGGACAGGCGCAACACTGCGTCGCGGCTCTCATCCACACGCTGATGGCCTTCGCGGGTCTCATTGCCGGCCTGGTCCGCGGCCTTGGAGGCCTGCTGCGCATGGTTGGCCATTTCAGCGACGCTGGCGGCCATTTCATGGATCGCCGCCGCCACTTGGTCAGTCTGGGACTGCTGGCCCAGGCTGCTGGCGTGGCTGCTGTCCAATTGCCGCACCAGTTGTGCCGCATGCCCAGACAGACGCTGGGAAGCATCGCCGATACGCCCCACCACGGCGCCCACTTGGGCTTCGAGCATTTGCAGGGCGAATTCGATGCGCCCGCACTCATCCAGGCGCCCGGTGTAGACGGCTTGGCTCAGGGGGTTATCGGCAATAACCTGAGCACGCTGGTCCAACCGAGCCAAAGGCCGCAGGATCAGGTTCACACCCGCAACTGCTACCGCGCAGCCCGCCACCAACATCAACATTTGCCAAGTCAACGAGTAAATCGCCAGCGCCGACGCCCCGGTCATACTGCAGCTGACGATGACCCATGCCGACAGTTTCATGCCAAGGCCCACCACAGGCCAACGCTGCGTTTTGCCCTCGCGCAAACGCGCATACGCCCGCTCAGCTGCCGCCACCTGGCGCCCATCGGGCTTGGTGCGCACCGATTGATACTCCACTGTTACCCCGTCCCGAGTCACAGGCGTGGCATAGGCGCTGACCCAATAGTGGTCGCCATTCTTGCAGCGGTTTTTCACCATGCCCATCCATGAGCGCCCGGCTGCCAAGGCCCGCCACATGTGGGCAAATGCCTGTGGCGGCATATCCGGGTGGCGCAGGACGTTATGGGCCGCGCCCAGCAGTTCGTCGCGGCTGTAACCGCTGACGTCGACGAAGTCCTGGTTGGCGTAGGTAATCGCGCCGGTCAGGTCAGTGGTCGAAAGGATATTGGCGTCAGGGGCAAAGTCCACATTTCGACCGGTGACCGGCAGATTGATCTTCATGGATAAGCGCGCTCGTGTTTGTTGGAGGAGTCGGCAGGGCGTCGACTCTAAGCGCACCGATGGGGCAAATACTGATCCAGCTCATGTTCCGCGCAATTAATTGGCCATTACGAATTGGAAGGCACGGCGTCGAGTTGGTAGGGCTGCAGGATTCGCTGGTATTCACCGTTCTGCATCAATTCCTCAAGCGCGCTGTTGAGCGCCTGGAGCAATGCAGTATCCGGTTTACGCACCGCAATCGCGACGCTGGCACCCAACAACTCAGCCGAGACGATGGGGCCGAGAAAACCGAAGTCCTGGCCCTCGGGCGTATCGAGCAAAGCCTCGCGAATTTCCAGCGAGCCTTGCAAGGTGGCATCGATATCACCTGCCACCAGGCTGCTGACGAGTTCGTGATTGAGCCAGAAACTCTCGATGGTGACGCCTTTGGGCGCCCATTGGGCCAGGGCAAAGGCCTCGCGATTACTGCCCAGCAATACGCCGACCCGCTTGCCCTTGAGCGACTGCACCGTGGGCAACAAGCCCGATGCCTTGCGCGCGACGAGATGGGTGGTAAAGGGATAAAGGTCATCGGTGAAGTTCACCGCTCGCAGCCGCGTCGGGGTAGGGGCGATGCCCATGATGGCATCGAATTGCCTGGCCTCCAGAGCTTTGAAACTCTCAACAAGCATCTGGTCAACCCAAGTGCACCGCACATTCATCTGCTGGCACAGGGCATTACCCAGATCGATATTCAGCCCGACCAATTGCCCTTGCGGGTTACGGCTTTGGAAAGGAGGAAACAGCGCGGCAACGGCAAAACGGATCTCGCTACGCGGTGGGTCACCGGCCGCTGCGGCATCAACCGAGAGCAATAAGGCAAACGCTACACAAATGTGTATCAAGGCCAAGGGAAGCATCCTTTTTTTCCGGAAAGATCAGCCTCACCACGCCCTACCCTGTTTAAAAACAGGGGAAGAAGCGGGGGCTGGGCAAGCTTTCAAGAAACGGATGCTGGCCTACAAGCAGAAATATCAGCGCTAGTCGTAAGAAAAAGCCGTCAAGTATTACAGAGCTCTATTCTCAGCGTTTACCCATCGAACGACGCGTTCCCGGCGGGGCCATGCCTGGGGACTTGGTGTGACCGTTCTTGGCGCCATTCTTGTACCAGGGCTGGGCGGCATTCTTCGCCCCGGCCAGCTCACCCGGCTTGAACGGAAACTTGAACGCCGGAATCTCGGCTTTCTCAACGCCGTCGGCGCTGGCCGGATCGACGATGTCGGTCGCTTCAACAGGGGATTGTGTCGGGGAAGTCATGAAAGCTCCGGAACGTGCAAAAAATGGCGCGGGGCCGGCTTGCGGGCACCGCTGGCGCGCAGTATACCTGCCCGTCCCGGATCTTTAACCACCGCCCGTACGAATGGTCTGACTTTGCTGACAGCGCTGTCAGTTAACCGTCACCCTGCTGACCGGATTGGCGGGCTATAAAGACCCTCTACTCGTCCAACCCTTCGCCCTGGCGCCTCACTCCATGCAAATTCAACGAAAAACCGCCCTGATCGTGGGAGTCCTCGTGGTGCTGGCCGTAGCAGCCTGGGCATTGACCCGACCTGCCAAGGCCAAACTGGCGGCGCCCACTGCCATCCCGGTGCGGGTGGTGAGCGTGGCGCAGCAGGATATTGCGCGTTATGTCAGCGGGATCGGTTCGGTGTTGTCGTTGCACAGCGTTGTGATTCGCCCGCAAGTGGACGGCATCCTCACCCGGCTACTGGTCAAGGAGGGTCAGTTGGTCAAGGCCGGCGACCTGCTGGCCAGCATTGATGACCGCTCGATCCGCGCCAGCCTCGACCAAGCCAAGGCACAACTGGGAGAAAGCCAGGCGCAGTTGCAAGTGGCGCAGATCAATCTCAAGCGCTACAAGGCACTGAGCGTGGACGACGGCGTGTCCAAGCAGACCTACGACCAGCAGCAAGCGCTGGTCAACCAGCTCAAGGCCACCGCCCAGGGCAACCAGGCCGCGATCGATTCGGCCAAGGTTCAGCTTTCATACACGCAAATTCGCTCTCCGGTGACGGGGCGCGTCGGTATTCGCACGGTCGATGAAGGTAACTTCCTGCGTACCAGCGATACCCAGGGCCTGTTCTCCGTCACTCAGATCGACCCAATCGCTGTTGAATTTTCCCTGCCACAACACATGCTGCCGACCCTGCAAGGCCTGATTGCCGCGCCGACCAAGGCCAGTGTCGATGCCTACATGGGCGCCGACACCAACGGTGAGACTGGCGACCTGCTCGGTGAAGGCCACTTGAGCCTGATCGACAACCAGATCAGTTCCACCACCGGCACCTTGCGCGCCAAGGCCGAGTTCAGCAACGCCTCGCAGCGCCTGTGGCCGGGCCAACTGGTGACCATCAAGATCCAGACCGCCCTCGAGAAACAGGCCTTGGTGGTGCCACCGACCGTGGTGCAACGCGGCCTGGATTCGCATTTCGTGTACCGGGTCAACGGTGACAAGGTCGACGTGGTGCCCGTGCAGGTGACCTTTCAGGACAGCGACGTAAACATCATCAAAGGCGTACAGGCCGGCGACGTGCTGGTCAGCGACGGCCAGTCGCGGCTCAAGGCGGGCGCCCAGGTCGAGGTGTTGAAAGAACCGCCGCAAGTGATCCAGACCGTCGACGCCAAGGTGCAACGATGAGCCGTTCGCCCTCGGCCTGGTGCGTCGACCACCCCGTCGCGACGCTACTGCTGACGTTCGCGCTGGTGCTGCTGGGGCTGATTGCCTTCCCGCGCCTGGCCATCGCCCCACTGCCGGAAGCGGAGTTTCCGACGATTCAGGTCAGCGCCACCCTGCCCGGCGCCAGCCCGGACACCATGGCGTCGTCCGTGGCCACGCCATTGGAGGTGCAATTCAGCGCCATCCCCGGCATGACCCAAATGACCTCCAGCAGTGCCTTGGGCTCAAGTCTGCTGACCCTGCAGTTCACCCTGGACAAGAGCATCGATACCGCCGCACAGGAAGTGCAAGCGGCGATCAACACCGCGTCCGGCAAGCTCCCCAGCGATATGCCGAGCCTGCCGACCTGGAAGAAGGTCAACCCGGCAGACAGCCCGGTGCTGATCCTCAGCGTCAGCTCCGACAGCATGCCCAGCACCGAGCTCAGTGACTATGTGGAAACCCTGCTGGCCCGGCAGATCAGCCAGATCGACGGCGTCGGCCAGATCAACATCACCGGCCAGCAACGCCCGGCGATTCGGGTGCAAGCCTCCCCGGATAAACTCGCGGCCATTGGCCTGACGCTGGCTGATATCCGCTTGGCCATCCAGCAGTCGAGCCTCAACCTGGCCAAGGGCGCAATCTACGGCGAGAACAGCGTGTCGACCCTGTCGACCAACGACCAACTGTTCCACCCGGATGAATACGCTCAGTTGATCGTGTCCTACAAGGACGGCGCCCCGGTTCAACTGCGCGATGTCGCCAAGGTCATCAACGGTTCGGAAAACGCCTACGTGCAGGCGTGGTCCGGCGATACGCCGGGGGTCAATCTGGTGATCTCGCGCCAACCTGGCGCGAATATCGTCGAGACCGTCGACCGCATTCAATCCGAATTGCCGCGCCTGCAGGCCATGCTGCCGGCGTCGGTGCAGGTCAGCGTGTTGACCGACCGCACCAAGACCATTCGCGCTTCGTTGCATGAAGTGGAATTGACGCTGCTGATCGCCGTCCTGTTGGTGGTGGCGGTGATGGCGCTGTTCCTGCGCCAGTTGTCGGCGACGCTGATTGTGTCCAGCGTGCTTGGCGTGTCGCTGATTGCCAGTTTTGCGCTGATGTACCTGATGGGCTTCAGCCTCAACAACCTGACGCTGGTGGCGATCGTGATCGCCGTAGGCTTTGTGGTGGACGATGCGATCGTGGTGGTGGAGAACATTCACCGCCACCTCGAAGCCGGGCTCGACAAGCGCGAGGCGGCGATCAAGGGCGCCGGCGAAATTGGCTTTACCGTGGTGTCCATCAGTTTCTCGCTGGTGGCTGCGTTTATTCCACTGCTGTTCATGGGTGGCGTGGTCGGCCGCTTGTTCAAAGAGTTTGCGTTGACGGCGACGTCGACCATCCTGATTTCGGTGGTGGTCTCACTGACGCTGGCGCCCACCCTGGCCGCACTGTTCATGCGCGCGCCCACCCATCACGCCCACGCCAAACCCGGCTTCAGCGAACGCCTGCTGGCCGGCTACGCACGCAACCTGCGCCGGGCATTGGCTCATCAACGCAGCATGATCGCGATCTTTGTCGTGACCCTGGCGCTGGCCGTGGTTGGCTACGTGTTTATCCCCAAGGGTTTCTTTCCGGTGCAAGACACCGGTTTTGTACTGGGCACCAGCGAGGCGGCCGCCGATGTGTCGTACCCGGACATGGTCGCCAAGCACAAGGCCCTGGCTGAGATCGTCAAGGACGACCCGGCGGTACAGGCGTTTTCCCACTCGGTGGGGGTGACCGGCAGCAACCAGACCATTGCCAATGGCCGCTTCTGGATCGCCTTGAAAGACCGCGGTGACCGCGATGTGTCTGCCAGCCAGTTTATCGATCGCATCCGGCCGAAACTGGCGAAGGTGCCGGGCATCGTGCTGTACCTGCGCGCCGGGCAAGACATCAACTTGAGCTCCGGCCCCAGCCGCGCACAATACCAATACGTGCTCAAGAGCAACGACGGCCCAACGCTCAACACCTGGACCCAACGCCTCACCGAAAAACTGCGCGCCAACCCGGCTTTTCGCGACCTGTCCAACGACTTGCAACTGGGTGGCAGCATCACCCATATCAGCATCGACCGGCAGGCTGCCGCACGCTTCGGCCTGACCGCCACCGATGTGGACCAGGCGCTGTACGACGCGTTTGGCCAGCGTCAGATCAACGAATTCCAGACCGAGATCAACCAGTACCAAGTGGTGCTGGAACTCGACACCCAGCAACGCGGCAAGGCCGAAAGCCTCAATTTTTTTACCTGCGTTCGCCGCTAACCAATGAGATGGTGCCACTGTCGGCACTGGCCAAGGTCGATCCGCCCACCGTGGGGCCGTTGTCCATCAGCCATGACGGCATGTTCCCGGCCGCCAACTTGTCGTTCAACCTGGCGCCTGGCGTGGCGTTGGGCGATGCGGTCATCCTGCTCAACCAGGCCAAGAATGAAATCGGCATGCCGACCACCATCATCGGCAACTTCCAGGGTGCGGCCCAGGCGTTCCAGAGTTCGTTGGCCAGCCAACCGTGGCTGATCCTGGCGGCGCTGGTGGCGGTCTACATTATTCTCGGTGTGTTGTATGAGAGTTTCGTGCACCCGCTGACGATCATTTCGACCTTGCCGTCGGCCGGCTTGGGCGCGCTGATCATGCTGACGCTGATGGGCCAGGACTTTTCGATCATGGCGCTGATCGGCTTGGTGCTGTTGATCGGTATCGTCAAGAAAAACGGCATCCTGATGATCGACTTTGCCCTCGACGCCCAGCGCGTGCGCGGGTTGCCGCCTGAAGAAGCGATCTACGAAGCCTGCGTCACGCGCTTTCGCCCGATCATCATGACCACCCTCGCCGCCCTGCTCGGCGCGGTGCCGCTGATGCTGGGTGCCGGCCCCGGTGCCGAGATGCGCCAGCCGCTGGGCATCGCGGTGGTCGGCGGCCTGTTGGTGAGCCAGGCGCTGACGCTGTTCACCACACCGGTCATATACTTGTACCTTGAGAAGTTTTTCCACCGGCCCAAACCGGCGCTTGAACCGGCGACCACACATTAAGGCCCGGCCCTGGAGCAATACGGCCCATGCGCGTCCTGATTATTGAAGATGAAGAAAAAACCGCGGACTACCTGCATCGCGGCCTGACGGAACAGGGCTACACCGTCGATGTGGCCCGCGAAGGCGTCGAGGGCCTGCACCTGGCGCTGGAGAACGACTACGCGGTGATCGTGCTCGACGTGATGCTGCCGGGCCTGGACGGCTTCGGCGTATTGCGTGCCTTGCGGGCACGCAAGCAGACGCCGGTGATCATGCTCACCGCCCGCGAGCGCGTGGAAGACCGCATTCGCGGCCTGCGTGAAGGGGCCGATGATTACTTGGGCAAGCCGTTTTCGTTCCTGGAACTGGTGGCACGCCTGCAAGCCCTGACCCGTCGCAGCGGCGGCCATGAGCCGGTACAAGTGACGGTCGCCGACCTGTGGATCGACCTGATCAGCCGCAAGGCCAGTCGCAACGGCCTGCGCCTGGACCTGACCGCCAAGGAGTTCTCGCTGCTCAGCGTCTTGGCGCGGCGCCAGGGCGAGATCTTGTCCAAGACCGCCATTGCGGAGATGGTCTGGGACATCAATTTCGACAGTGACGCCAACGTGGTGGAAGTCGCAATCAAGCGCCTGCGCGCCAAGCTCGACGGGCCGTTCGAACAAAAACTGCTGCACACCATTCGTGGCATGGGTTATGTGCTGGAGAGCCGCAGTGTCAGCTAACTCTATCGCCTTGCGCCTGAGCGGTATGTTTACCCTGGTGGCGGCGCTGATCTTTTTGTTGATCGGCGGCGTGCTGTATCAGCAAGTGGACCGAGGCCTGGGTTTGCTGCCAGGAGCGGAGTTGGATGCGCGGTACAGCGTGCTCGAATCCTCGATAAACCGCTTCGGCACGCCAGACCATTGGGTGAAGATGCAGGCCAAGCTCAAATTGCTCAGCGAGGAAGACACGCGCATTCGCTTCTGGGTAGTGAGCAGCGATCCGAACTATGAGTACGGCAAGCCTGATGCGCAGATCCGTGAGTTTGCCGCCGGGCCCACGGGCAAACGCGACCTGCGCTTGCCCGGGCATGAATACCCGCTCAAGGTGTTGGTCAGTCAATTTGCGGCCAAGGAACAGCGCCCGCCGCTGCGCTTTCTAATAGCCATCGACACCGAAAACTTTCGCGCAACCCAGCACCATTTGTTGGTTGCGTTGGTCAGCCTGGCATTGATCGGCGTGGTGCTGGCAGCACTGTTGGGCTTTTGGGTCTCACGGATTGGCCTCAAGCCGCTGGGCAAACTGTCGGATGAGGCGCAGAAACTGGCACCGCCCAAACTCTCCGGGCGCCTGCGCCTGTCGCCGCTGCCGCCGGAGCTGAGCCAGTTCGTCAACTCGTTCAACGCCACCCTCGACCGCGTAGAGCAAGCGTATTCGCGCCTGGAATCGTTCAATGCCGACGTGGCCCACGAACTGCGTTCGCCCCTGACCAATCTGATTGGCCAGACCCAGGTCGCCCTCACCCGCGGGCGCTCGGCCGAGCATTATTTTGAGGTGCTGCAATCGAACCTCGAAGAACTGGAACGCCTGCGTTCGATCATCAATGACATGCTGTTCCTTGCCAGTGCCGACCAAGGCAGCAAGGCCACCAAACTGATCGAAAGCTCGTTGGCCGATGAGGTCGCGACCACCCTCGACTACCTGGACTTCATTCTTGAAGACGCCCAAGTCCGGGTGCGGGTGCATGGCGACGCCCAAGTCCAGATCGAAAAAGCCCACCTGCGCCGCGCGCTGATCAACCTGTTAAGCAACGCCGTACAACACACCGCGCCTGGGCGGGTCATCGAAGTGAACATTGAGGTGCTGGCGCATCAAGTGTTCATTGGCGTCACCAACCCCGGCGAGGCGATTGCCAGTGAACACCTGTCGCGTTTGTTCGAACGTTTCTATCGGGTGGATGCATCGCGCAGCAACAGCGGAGCCAATCACGGGCTGGGACTGGCCATCGTCAAGGCGATTGCGTTGATGCATGGAGGGGATGTGTATGTGCGTAGCGAAGCGGGTGGTAATACCTTTGGCATGACACTGCCCGTCTAAACACCGAAAAAAATGTGGGAGGCGGCTTGCCCCCGATGGCGGTGAGTCAGTATCAGATGTGCTGACTGATACACCGCTATCGGGGGCAAGTCGAATCGTCGCACCGCCCCTCCCACATTTGGATCGCGGCGCATCAGGCTAAACCTTACAAGCCTTAAACTGTTGCGATTTGGGCAACAGTCATTATCTTGTTACACTCTGTACCGTACCGCTCGCCTGCGTTAATTTGACGCATCGATGAGCGCGACGGCAAAGGCAGCCTCCCGCTTACCCGAATTTCCCTCGACTTATTTCCAGGGCTCTACGCTGGGAATCTGTCTTAAAGCCGCTGACATTCAGCGGCTTTTTTTTGCCGTGAAAAAGGCCAGGCATACCCCCACGACATTGGCCGTTCATGATTGACCAAAGGAGCTTTACCGGTGAAGAACTCGCTGACGTTCACCCCGTTATTCCTCGCGATTGCAGCAACGATTGCCCCTCTTGCCCACGCGGCAGACTCTGCCCCCACCGACGGTTTCGTCGAAGGCGCGCACCTCAATATCAACGCCCGCAACTACTACATGAACCGTGACCGCCGCAACGTTCACTCCGATGACAGCAAAGAATGGGGCCAGGGCTTCATCGGTACGTTTGAGTCCGGCTACACCCAGGGCACCGTCGGCTTCGGCCTGGATGCCCACGCTATGCTCGGCCTCAAGCTCGACGGCGGTGGCGGCACTGACGGGTCCAGCATCCTTCCGTACGGCAGCGGCAACGGCAAGGCGCCGGGCTCGTTCTCCACGGCGGGCGGCACCTTGAAAATGCGTGCGTTCGACACCGAGTTGAAGGCTGGTGACCTGTTCCTCAACAACCCGGTCATCGCCGGCGGCGCAACGCGCATGCTGCCGCAGACGTTCCGTGGTGTCAGCCTGACCAACCACAGCTTCGACGGCTGGTTGTTCGAAGGCGGCCAGGCCAGTTTCACCAAACTCTATAACCAAAGTGGTCACCAGCGTATCGGCACCAGCTACGGCGCACTGCCCAGCCATACCGACGCCCAGCACATGAACTGGGCGGGCGTGTCATTCAGCGGTATTCCCGGGCTGACCAGCAACCTCTACGCTTCCGAACTGAAGGACGTATGGCAGCAGTACTACTACGACCTGGACTACACCTACGCGCTTAATGACCTGGTTAGCCTGAACCCGGGCCTGCACTACTACCACACCCAAGATACCGGCCAGTCGCTGCTGGGCGATATCGACAACAATACCTACAGCCTGCACTTCACCGTAGACGTCGGCCATCACAGCGTCACCGCGGCTTACCAGCGGGTCAACGGCAACACGCCATTTGACTACATCGCCCAAGGCGACAGCGTGTACCTGGACAACTCCCAGCAATACTCAGACTTCAACGGCCCCAATGAACGTTCGTGGAAGCTCAAGTACGCGTACAACTTCGGCGCGTTTGGCCTGCCCGGCCTAAGCTCGGCCGTGTCCTACATCAGTGGCAAGACCGATCTGACCAAGGTCGATCCGCAGAGCCGTGGCTATAGCAACTGGTACAGCGCCGAAGGTAAGGATGCCAAGCATTGGGAGCGCGATATCGATCTCAATTACGTGGTGCAAGGTGGCAAGGCCAAAGACTTGGCCGTGCGCCTGCAATGGGCCGCCAACCGTGGCAGCAACGGCTATTCGGCTGTGGATAACGACGTGGATGAGTACCGTGTGATCGTTGACTATCCGTTCAACGTGTTCTGAGGCGCGAATCTTTCTTTCGCTCACCTCATTCAATTTTCATCGCGTAGAACTAAACTGCCAGCATTCTTACCGCTGAAGTCTGCCCGATGAGCCAACCTCACGTTCGAAACCTGCCGGCACGCCCAGAGCTTCTTCTGATTCTGGGCAGTGGGCTCACCGTTGTGCTGATTATGGCGATTGTCGCGGCGCTACTTGTGCGCGAGCACGCCAGCACCCTGCAGGCAGCCCAGCGCGCGACCACCAACATTACCCATCTGATCAATGCCGATGTGCTGCGTAACGTCGAACTCTATGACTTGGCACTGCAAGGGCTGATCGCCGCGACGACGCGCAGGGATTTATCCCAGGTGTCCCCAGAGATTCGCCACTTAGTGCAGTTTGATCAATCCAACGCCGCACCATTCAAGGGCGAGGTGCTGTTGCTGGATGCCAACGGTGCCGTGATCGCCGACTCTTCGACCCTGTGGCCGGCGCAGCGCAATTTCGCCGACCGCGACTACTTCCTCGCCCATAAGAACAGCGCACAGGCGGGGCTGTTTATCAGCCGCCCCTTCAAGATTCATTGCGCGTGCGATCAGGTGTGGCGCATTGCATTCAGCCGCCGGATCTCAGGGCCGGATGGCGAGTTTGCCGGGGTGGCCGTGGCCACCATGCGCCTCGCGTACTTCGACCAATTATTCAACCGCCTCACCATCGGCAACGGCAGCAGCGTCAACCTGCTGAACACCCAGGGGATCCTGCTGGCCCAGCAGCCGTTGCTGGAGCGCGACATGATCGACAAGGACTTGAGCGATCGCCCCAACTTCAAGCGCATGTTGCGTGAAGGTGCCGGCAGCTTCCAGGCGATCTCCGCCATCACCGGCCAGGAGCGCTTGTATACCTTCAGCAACGTCGGTGAGCTGCCGCTGATCGTGGTGGTGGCGCTGTCGGCCGAAGACGTATTCGCCCCCTGGAAACGTGCCGCCGTGCTCACCAGCGGCGCCACCGGCGTGCTGTGCATCGGCCTGCTGTGGCTGACCTGGATGCTACGTCGCGAACTGCGCCGCCGCTATCGTACTGAGCGGGTGCTGTCAGAACTGGCAGCCACTGACGCCCTCACCGGCCTGGCCAACCGCCGCATCCTCGACGAACGCCTGCGCCTGGAGTGGGACCGCGCGCAACGTGCGGCTGACTCGCTGACCCTGCTGATGATCGACGTGGACCACTTCAAGGCCTTCAATGATCGCCATGGCCATCACGGCGGCGACGCGGCATTGCGCAACGTGGCCCAAGTGATCGGCACCAATATCCGTCGTCCCGCCGACCTGGCGGCCCGTTATGGCGGTGAGGAGTTTGCCGTGGTGCTGCCCCACACTGACGCCAAGGGCGCCCTGGTGATCGCCGAACATATCCGCAGCAGTATCGAGCACCTGCCACGGGTGGCGGGCGATGAGCGGCCGATCACGGTGAGTATTGGCATGAGTACCTGGGACAAGCGCAGCCGGATGTCGCTGGAGGCGTTGTTGTTGAGTGCGGACCAGGCGTTGTATGAGGCCAAGCACACGGGGCGTAATCGGATCGTAGACGCTGCAACCCTCTGAGTGGTGAATGAGGACCCATGTGGGAGGGGGCTTGCTCCCGATGGCTTTGTGTTTGGCGCTAAATGGCTTTGGGCGGGGTACATATCCGTTGTTTGGGTGAGGGCTGATATTGGTTTCGCCCTTACGGCGAGTCACTTTGGAAAAGCCCCAAAGTAACCAAAGGGCTCTTGCCCCACCACTCGGCACCTCGCCTAGGCTCGGTGTGCCCTCACTCCGGCTTGAATCCGTGGGCCGCCGTCATGGGCCATCCATGGCCCAGGACGGCTAACCCGGCGTCCTGCCGGGTTACCCACGGATTCAAGCCTGCGTTCGGCCAGCGTGATTAACGGGGCGCCTAAGATCAAGATCAAGATCAAAAGCCAAATCAAAAGCCAGAGCCAGAGCCAGAGCCAGAGCAGACCACTATCTACCTCATGTAAGGGGGCCAAATGTGGGAGGGGGCTTGCTCCCGATAGCGGTGGGTCAGCTACAAATGTAGTGACTACCACACTGCCATCGAGCGCAAGCCCCCTCCCACATTTGAATAGGGGTGTCATCAGAAATAGCAGGCATAAAAAAAGGCCACCCGAGGGCAGCCTTTCAAAACTAAAGAAAGAGAGTTGTTACTTACACCGCCGCAACGGGACGCATGTAAGAGATCGGTGCGGTGCTGGCATCTTCGAAGGTCACGACTTCCCAAGCGTCTGTCTGCTCAATCAACTTGCGCAGCAGCTGGTTGTTAAGGGCGTGGCCCGACTTGAAGCCTTTGAACTCGCCTATCAGGCTATTGCCCAGCAGGTAGAGGTCACCGATTGCATCGAGGATCTTGTGCTTCACGAATTCGTCTTCATAGCGAAGGCCGTCTTCGTTCAGTACACCATCCGCGTCGACCACAATGGCGTTTTCAACGCTGCCGCCGAGTGCGAGGTTGTGCTTGCGCAGGTACTCGATGTCACTCATGAAACCAAAGGTACGGGCGCGGCTGACTTCTTTTACAAACGAAGTGCTGGAAAAATCCACGCTTGCACTTTGGGTGCGGTCACGGAATACCGGGTGATCGAAATCGATCTCAAAGCTCACTTTAAAGCCTTCAAACGGGACGAAGGTGGCGCGCTTGTCGCCGTCTTCTACTGTCACTTCCCGCAGAATGCGAATGAACTTCTTGGCTGCGTCCTGTTCTTCCAGGCCGGCAGATTGAATCAGGAATACGAAAGGTCCAGCGCTGCCATCCATGATGGGGACTTCGGACGCGGAGAGCTCGACGTAGGCGTTATCGATGCCCAGGCCAGCCATGGCCGAGAGCAAGTGCTCCACCGTGTCCACTTTGACGTCACCGTTGACCAACGTGGTCGACATCGTGGTTTCGCCAACATTTTCCGCGCGAGCAGGAATCTGCACCACAGGGTCCAGGTCGGCACGAACAAACACGATGCCGGTGTCGACAGGTGCAGGTTTGAGGGTCAGGTATACCTTCTCCCCGGAGTGCAGACCTACACCTGTGGCACGGATAATATTCTTCAGGGTGCGTTGTTTAATCATGGCTTGGACCGCTTGAGCGCAAATTGCGAACTGGTATCAACAAAGGCTGGCGATAATAGCAGACCAGACCTTTGCTGAACACCAATCACCTTCATAGCCCTGATACATTCCATCAATCGGCCTGACGACGCAGGAATGCCGGGATGTCCAGGTAGTCCAGGTCATCTTGCGGATTCGGGCTACGGGACGCTGCAGCACCGGCTTGTGCCTGGTTGCGCATCACGGTCGGACGGTCCAGGTCACGGTAGTTCACCGACGGCAGTTCCTGGCGCGATGGCGCTGGAGCAGCAGCCGCTTGGCTCGCCTGACTGGTGTGCAGGGTGTTGTCGATAACCTTCACAGGCTTCTCGATTTTCGCACCCAGTCCGGTCGCGACCACGGTCACGTGCAGTTCGTCGCGCATGTCTGGGTCGATAACGGTACCGACTTTGACCATGGCGTGCTCGGAAGCGAAGGCTTCGATGATGCTACCCACGTCGGAGTACTCACCCAGGGACAGGTCAGGGCCGGCAGTGATGTTCACCAGGATGCCGCGTGCACCTTGCAGGTTCACGTCTTCGAGCAACGGGTTGCGGATGGCCGCTTCGGTGGCTTCACGTGCACGGTTCGGACCGCTGGCGCAGCCAGTGCCCATCATCGCCATGCCCATTTCGCTCATCACGGTACGTACGTCGGCAAAGTCGACGTTGATCATGCCTGGGCGCTTGATGATGTCGGAGATACCGCGAACGGCACCGGCCAGTACATCGTCAGCCTTGGCGAACGCGGACAGCAGGCTTGCGTCCTTGCCCAGGATGGTCAGCAGCTTCTCGTTGGGAATCGTGATCAACGAGTCGACGCTTTCAGACAGCAGACGGATACCTTCGTCGGCGATCTGCATGCGCTTGCGACCTTCGAACGGGAACGGACGGGTCACGACTGCGACCGTCAGAATACCCATTTCCTTGGCCACTTCGGCGATGATCGGTGCAGCACCGGTACCGGTACCGCCGCCCATGCCAGTGGTGATAAACACCATGTTGGTGCCTTGCAGCACTTCAGCAATACGCTCGCGGTCTTCCAGGGCGGCTTGACGGCCGACTTCCGGGTTGGCGCCAGCGCCGAGGCCCTTGGTCACGGCTGTGCCCAATTGCAGGATGGTCCGCGCGCCGATGCTTTTCAGCGCCTGGGCATCAGTGTTGGCGCAAATGAATTCAACGCCTTCAATGTTGCTCTTGACCATATGGTTGACAGCGTTGCCGCCGCCACCGCCGACACCGATCACTTTGATGACCGGGCTAGCGGGGATGTTGTCTACGAGTTCGAACATGTTCCCTCTCCTTTCGTTATCTCTAGTTTTTTCGCCTACTGCTTACAGCGGTGTCGCGGTAAATCGTTAGAAGTTGCCTTTGACCCATGCCTGCAAACGCTCGAACAACGGGGCTTTCGCCTCGTCATCGTTGCGGTAGCTGTCACGGATGCTCGGGCCCGACAGGGAAATGCCATCGGTCTGCTTTTGCAGCCCGTACAACAGCAAGCCCACACCGGTGGAATAAATCGGGTTGCGTACCACGTCGCCCAGGCCTTTGACGCCATGGGGCACGCCCAGGCGCACTGGCATGTGGAAAATTTCTTCGGCCAGTTCAACCGCGCCTTCCATCTTCGAGGTACCACCGGTCAGCACGATGCCGGCCGGGATCAAATCTTCGTAGCCACTGCGACGCAGCTCAGCCTGGATCAGGGTGAACAGTTCGTCATAACGCGGCTCGACCACTTCGGCCAGGGCCTGGCGTGACAGTTCACGCGGTGGGCGGTCGCCTACGCTTGGCACCTTGATGGTCTCGCCGGCACCGGCCAGCTTGGCCAGGGCACACGCGTAGCGGATCTTGATTTCTTCGGCGTACTGGGTCGGTGTACGCAGCGCCATGGCGATGTCGTTGGTGACCTGGTCGCCGGCAATCGGGATCACGGCGGTGTGACGGATCGCACCCTCGGTGAAGATCGCGATGTCGGTGGTGCCGCCGCCGATATCCACCAGGCACACGCCCAGTTCTTTTTCGTCGTCAGTCAGCACGGAGTAAGCCGAGGCCAGTTGCTCGAGGATGATGTCGTCGATTTCCAGGCCGCAGCGACGCACGCATTTTTCAATGTTCTGTGCGGCGTTGACGGCGCAGGTCACCACGTGAACCTTGGCTTCCAGACGCACGCCCGACATGCCCAGTGGCTCGCGAACGCCTTCCTGGTTATCGATCACATAATCTTGCGGCAGGGTGTGCAGCACGCGCTGGTCAGCCGGGATCGCCACGGCCTGGGCGGCGTCTAGTACGCGCTCAAGGTCGGCCGCGCTGACTTCACGGTCGCGGATCGCCACAATGCCGTGGGAGTTCAGGCTGCGGATATGGTTGCCGGCAACACCGACGAACGCCGAGTGAATCCGGCAACCGGCCATCAGCTGCGCTTCTTCAATCGCGCGCTGGATCGATTGCACGGTGGACTCAATGTTCACCACCACGCCCTTCTTCAGGCCCCGGGACGGATGCGTGCCAATACCGACGATCTCGATTACGCCGTCTTCACCGACCTCGCCCACCAACGCCACCACCTTGGAGGTGCCGATATCGAGACCGACGATCATTTTGCCGCTTTGCACGTTTGCCATGGGTCCTGCCTCTTCTTAATTCTTCGCGACAGCGGGTTGCGCTGCCGTGGGCGCAGCCGGTTCACGCCAGCCGACGGCAAGGCCGTTGGCGTAACGCAGGTCGACGCTCGCAATGTTCGTAATCTGTTCTTTCAAGGTCTTGTCATAGATGGCAATAAAGCGGCGCATCTTTTGCACCAAGCGGTCGCGTCCAAGCAACAACTGGATGCCCGGGCCGGAACTGCCGGCCCCGGTCGTCAAAAACCAGCTACCCCGTTCACGCAGTTCCAGGCGTGCAATGGAGAAGCCCATCGGCCGCAGCATCTGGCTCAACGCCTGATACTGCTGCATCACTTGTTGCTGCGCCCGCTGCGGCCCGAACAACTGCGGCAAGTGCTCGTAGTTGGCCAGCTCACGCGGCGTGAACGCCTGCCCCTGGTTGTTCAACAGCGCCTCATCACCCCAACGGGCCACGGGCAGTTGCTCTTCCAGACGGATCGTCACCTGGTCCGGCCACACGCGGCGGACTTCGGCATGGGCAATCCACGGCATTTGCTCCAACTCGGCGCGCATACCGGCCAGGTCGATGGTAAAGAAGCTCGCCGCCAGGAATGGGCCGATGCGCTGCTGTACCGCTTGTTGGCTGATGTAGCTCAAGTCGCCCTGCACGCTGATCTTGGTGATCGGCCGGTCGGCATAGGGCAACAGACGCTGTGCGCCCTCATAGGTTCCGAATCCCAGCACCACCAGCAACACCGGCCAGAACAGCGCCTTGAGGAAACCAAAATTGGCTTTGGGCATGCGCGCCGACATCGGCTCTTTAGCCACCATTCGGCTGGCACCCCGTGGCACCGGCTTGCGGCCGGGTGCTTGTGGGGGCTGATGACGAAGCGATGCGCCGTTCATGTCCTTAGCCTCGAGCCTCAATGCTTGCTGCCAGGATCGCCAGCACCAACTGCTGGAAATCCAAACCGGCGGCGCGTGCAGCCATAGGTACCAGGCTGTGGTCGGTCATACCGGGAGCGGTGTTGACTTCCAGGAACCAGAAATTCCCTTGGTCGTCCTGCATCACATCTGCCCGAGCCCAACCGGCGATACCCAGCGCCTCACAGGCTTTCGCCGTGAGGTCCATCAATTGCTGTTCTTTATCTGCGGCCAGGCCACACGGCACCCGATACTGAGTATCGGAAGCCACGTACTTGGCGTCGTAGTCGTAAAAGGTGTGGGGCGTGCCCAATGCGATAGGCGGCAAAACCTGGCCACGCAGGGTGGCGATGGTGTACTCGGGACCTTGGATCCACTGTTCCACCAACACTTGCGAATCGTAGGTACTTGCCGCTTTCCATGCGTCGATCAATTCGGCGGCCGAGTTCACTTTGGCCATGCCGATACTGGAGCCTTCATGGGCTGGTTTGACGATCAAAGGCAGGCCCAGTTCCTTGGCTGCAGAAATACAATCGTCTTCGCTGCACAACACGCTGTGACGCGGGGTTGGAATACCCAGGCTGTGCCACACCTGCTTGGTGCGCAACTTGTCCATCGCCAACGCGGAAGCAAGGATGCCGCTGCCGGTATAAGGGATGCCAGCGCATTCCAGCAGGCCTTGCATGCTGCCGTCTTCACCGCCACGGCCGTGGAGGATGATGAAGGCGCGGTCGATTTTCTCGGCCAGCAGGCGGCTGAGCAAATCATCACCCACGTCGATACCAAACGCATTCACGCCGGCACTTTGCAAGGCTTCGAGCACGGCATTGCCGGACTTGAGCGACACTTCGCGCTCAGCGCTCTTGCCGCCGAACAATACAGCTACGCGGCCAAAGTCGGCAGGCGCGATTGTCGAAAACAGGGAAGCGTAGTCAGTGATCATTTCGACTTCCCCTTTTCGGCGGCGGCAAACAGCGGGCTCGCCAGCAATTTAGGCGCAAGGCCACCGATATCACCGGCGCCTTGGCACAGCAGGATGTCACCGGCGCGCAGCAACGGCTTGACGATCGGCGCCAGATCTACACCACGCTCGATGTAAATAGGGTCCAACTGCCCACGCTGACGGATGCTGTTGCACAGCTTGCGGCTGTCGGCGCCCGGGATCGGTTCTTCACCGGCCGGGTACACTTCCATCAGCAGCAGCACGTTGGCGTCGGCCAATACATTGACGAAGTCGTCGTACAGATCGCGGGTGCGGCTGTAGCGGTGCGGCTGGTACACCATCACCAGGCGGCGCTCCGGCCAGCCACCGCGTACGGCCTTGATCACGGCCGCCACTTCGGTGGGGTGGTGACCGTAGTCGTCCACCAGCATTACGTCGCCGCCTTCTACCGGCAACTGACCGTAGACCTGGAAGCGACGGCCCACACCGGCAAAACCCGACAGGCCGGCGACGATGGCTTCATCGCTGACGCCCTCGTCAGAGGCGATGCAGATGGTTGCCAGGGAATTGAGCACGTTGTGGTTGCCCGGCATGTTCACCGACACGTCCAACGGCTCACGGTCTGGGCGCAGCACGGTGAAGAAGGTTTGCATGCCTTCCTGGCGCACATTGATGGCGCGCACGTCGGCGTCTTCGCTGAAGCCATAAGTCACGGTTGGACGTTTGACCAGCGGCAGGATTTCACGCACCACCGGGTCGTCCAGGCACACCACGGCCAACCCGTAGAACGGCAGGTTGTGCAGGAACTCGACGAAGGTTTTCTTCAGTTTGTTGAAGTCACCGTCGTAGGTCGCCATGTGGTCTTCGTCGATGTTGGTGACAACGGCGACCAGCGGTTGCAGGTGCAGGAAGCTCGCGTCACTTTCATCGGCTTCGGCGATCAGGTAGCGGCTGGTGCCCAGTTGTGCATTGGTGCCGGCTGCATTCAGGCGGCCACCGATGACGAAGGTCGGGTCCAGGCCACCAGCGGCGAACACCGACGCGATCAGGCTGGTGGTAGTGGTTTTGCCATGGGTACCGGCGACGGCGATGCCGTGGCGATAGCGCATCAGCTCGGCCAGCATCTCGGCGCGCGGCACCACCGGAATACGACGCTCAAGGGCAGTGGCCACTTCCGGGTTGGAGGTATTCACGGCGCTGGACACTACCAGCACGTCGGCCTCGGCGGCGTTCTCGGCACGGTGGCCGATGAAGATCTGCGCACCAAAGCTTTTCAGGCGATCGGTGACCGGCGACTCTTTCAAATCGGAGCCAGACACCTGGTAGCCCAGGTTCAGCAACACTTCGGCAATGCCGCACATACCCACGCCGCCGATACCGACGAAATGGATACGACGGATGCGGCGCATCTCGGGTTGCGGCATGGCTTTCTGATTCTCAACCATGGGCCACCTCCAGGCAGATATCGACCACGGTGCGGGTTGCGTCAGGTTTGGCCAGGCGGCTTGCGGTGCTCGCCATGCTATTGAGTCGTTCCGGTTGCATCAAAACCTCGGTCAGGCGTGCGGCCAAATCGGCGGCGCCAGTCGTTCTTTGCGGCAGCAGGAAGGCAGCGCCCTCCCCGGCCAAATATTCGGCATTGCGGGTCTGGTGATCGTCGATGGCATGGGGCAAAGGCACCAGCAAGGACGGCAGACCGGCGGCAGCCAGTTCACTGACGGTCAGCGCACCGGAGCGGCAGACCACCAGGTCGGCCCAGCCATAGGCGTGGGCCATGTCTTGGATGAAGGGCTGTACGTTCGCCTCCACACCCGCCTCGCGATAACGCGTGGCAGTGACTTCACCGTGGTGTTTGCCGGCCTGATGGAAGACTTCCGGACGCAATTCCACAGGGAGTTGCGCCAGCGCTTCAGGCAGCAATTTATTCAAGGGCTCGGAGCCCAGGCTGCCGCCCATGACCAGCAGGTGCGGCTTGCGCCCTTCCAGTGCTTCACGGGCGATGTCCATAAAAAGTTCGGTGCGCACCGGGTTGCCAGTGGTGCGCAGTTTGTCTGAGGCACCAAAGGTCTTCGGAAACGCCTCGCACACTCGTGCAGCCAACGGCACCAAGAGGCGGTTGGCCGTACCGGCGACAGCGTTCTGCTCGTGCACGATCACCGGCACGCCAGCGAGCTTGGCGGCGACGCCACCTGGGCCGGTCACATACCCACCAAAACCGAGCACACACACCGGCTTCAGTTCACGAATCACTTTGCGTGCCTGCCATACCGCCTTGAGCAGCACGAACGGTGCCTTCAGCAGCGCCAACTTGCTCTTGCCGCGCAAGCCCGTGACGTTAATCAGGTGCAGCGGCAAACCGGCACTTGGCACCAATTCGTTTTCGATGCCACGTGGAGTACCCAGCCAATGCACGCTGTAGCCACGGCTCTGGAATTCACGCGCACAAGCCAGGGCCGGGAACACATGGCCCCCGGTGCCGCCCGCCATAATCAGCACGTTAGCGACCATGGGTCGGCTCCTCGGCGAAATCGCTTTCGCTGAATTCCATCTCTTCGCTGCCCAGGTGGGTTCGACTCTCCCACTCGATGCGCAGCAACAAGCCCAGGCAGATACAGCAAATGACCAGCGAACTGCCGCCGTAACTGAGGAACGGCAGGGTCAAGCCCTTGGTCGGCAGCCGCCCGATATTCACCCCGACATTAATCAGGAACTGGCCGATCCAAAGAAACGCCAACCCGTAAGCAACGTACGCGGCGAAGAACTGCTTGGCTTTCTCGGCCCACAGGCCTATGTACAGCGCACGCACGCAGACAAATACAAACAGTGCGACCGTGCATAACGAACCCACTACGCCAAGCTCTTCGGCAAGTACCGAGAATACGAAGTCAGTGTGAGCTTCCGGCAGGTAAAACTGCTTCTGCACACTGTTGCCCAACCCTACCCCCAACCAACCGCCTCGACCAAAGGCGATCAGCGCCTGGGTCAATTGGTAGCCGGAGCCGAACTGGTCGGACCAGGGGTCGGTAAAGGTAATCAGACGGGCCATCCGATAGGGTTGCGCCAGCACCAGCAGGTAAACCGCAACCACCGCCAGCACAACCATCAAGGCAAACCTCAGCAGCCCAACGCCACCGAGAAACAACATCGCCGCCGCCGCGCCCATCATTACAACCGTGGCACCGAAGTCGGGCTCCATCAGCAACAGGCCCGCCATGGGCAGCAGCACGATGAACGGCTTGAAGAAGCCCATCCAGCTTTCGCGTACTTCTTTCTGGCGACGTACCAGGTAGCCGGCTAGGTAGATCACCACGAACACCTTGGCGATTTCCGACGGCTGCACGTTGAACGCGCCAAAGCCAATCCAGCGCATCGAACCGTTCACCTCACGGCCGATGCCGGGGAGGATCACCATGATCAGCAAACCGAACGCGCCGATCAGCATCAGCCAGCCCAAGCGCTGCCAGGTGGCGATGGGGATCATCATGGTGACGACGCACGCACCAAGGCCGATTACCAGGTACACCAGGTGACGGATCATCATGTACAGGGTGTTGCCCGACTGCACGGCGGCTACTTCGGACGATGCCGAGGTGATCATCACCAGGCCCAGGCCCAGCAGCGCGAGGCAGCCGGCGAGCATCGGGAAATCCAGGTCGATACCGCGCCCGGTAATGATTGGCGACGGGTACGGCTTGATGATGTTTCTCAGACCAAGGCTCATACCAACGCCTCCACGGCACGGGCGAACAACTGGCCGCGCTCTTCGTAGTTTTTGAACATGTCGAAACTGGCGCACGCCGGCGACAGCAGCACCGCATCGCCCGGCTGGGCCAGGGCTTTGCTTTGGGCGATGGCGTCGTCCAGGGACGTTGCGCGCACTTGCGGCACACCGTCACCCAGGGCGGCGGCGATCAAATTGGAGTCGCGGCCCATCAGCACCACGGCGCGGCAATGCGCGGCCGCCGGGCCTTTAAGGTCCTTGAAGTCAGCGCCCTTGCCATCGCCACCGGCGATCAGCACCAGCTTGCCGTCGATATCGGCACCCAGGCCTTCGATGGCCGCCAGGGCCGCACCGACGTTGGTGGCTTTGGAGTCGTTGTAGTAGCTCACGCCGTCAAGGTCGCGTACCCACTGGCAGCGATGCTCAAGGCCACCGAAGGTGCGCAGGGCCGACAGCATGGCATCGAATGGCAGGCCAACCGCATGCCCCAGTGCCAGCGCCGCCAGGGCGTTGGACTGGTTATGGGCGCCACGGATTTTCAACTCACGCACCGGCATCAGGTTCTGGAATTCGAAGGCCAGGTATTTCTCGCCGTTCTCTTCACGGATACCGAAGGCTTTAAAGTCGGGTTTGCCAAGGCCAAAGGTCCAGCAGGGCATGCCCTCGCCCATCAGCGGACGGCTCAGGGCATCCTGGCGGTTGACCACAAATTGCTTGGCGCCGCGGAAGATCCGGTGCTTGGCGAGGTGATAAGCCGGCAGGCCGCTGTAGCGGTCCATGTGGTCTTCACTCACGTTCAACACGGTGGCCACTTCGGCCCCCAAATCGTGGGTGGTTTCCAGTTGGAAGCTCGACAGTTCCATCACGTACAGCTCGACGTCATCGCTGAGCAGATCCAATGCAGGCACACCGAGATTGCCGCCCACGGCGACACGTTTGCCGGCCGCAGCCGCCATCTCGCCGACCAGGGTGGTGACGGTGCTCTTCGCATTGGAACCGCTGATCGCAACGATCGGTGCTTTCGCATTGCGCGCAAACAGGTCGATATCGCCTGACAGCTTAACGCCACGGGCTGCAGCGGCTTGCAGGGCCGGTGTCGCCAGGGCCAGGCCGGGGCTCACGTAGAGCTCATCGGCGCGGCACAGAAACTCGACATCCAGCTCGCCACAACGCACTTCCACGTGCGGGTAGTCACGGCGCAGCGTGACCAGCTCCGGTGGATTTTCCCGCGTATCGGCCACGGCAAACGGCTTGCCCCGGTTCGCCAGGAAGCGAACCAGGGACATGCCGCTCTTGCCGAGGCCGACAACGATGCGGAAGTGGTCTGAAGCGATCAGGGACACTCGTTTCTACCTCAGTTTCAGGGTGGCAAGGCCGAACAGCACCAGAATCACGGTGATGATCCAGAAACGGACGATCACACGCGGCTCGGGCCAGCCCTTGAGTTCAAAGTGGTGGTGAATCGGCGCCATGCGGAACACGCGGCGCCCGGTCAATTTGAAGGAGGCCACCTGGATGACCACCGACAGGGTTTCCATCACGAACACACCGCCCATGATGAACAGCACGATTTCCTGGCGCACGATCACCGCGATGGTGCCCAGGGCAGCGCCCAGCGCCAAGGCGCCGACGTCGCCCATAAAGACTTGTGCCGGGTAGGTGTTGAACCACAGGAACCCAAGGCCAGCACCGATCAGGGCGCCGCAGAACACGATCAGCTCGCCTGCGCCGGGTACGTAAGGGATCAGCAGGTATTCAGCAAATTTCACGTTGCCCGACAGGTAGCAGAAGATGCCGAGCGCGCCGCCCACCATCACCGTCGGCATGATCGCCAGGCCGTCGAGGCCGTCGGTGAGGTTCACTGCATTGCTGGAGCCGACGATCACGAAATAGGTCAACACCACGAAGCCCACACCCAGTGGAATGCTGGCGTCCTTGAGCATCGGGATGATCAGTGTGGTTTCGACCGCGCTTGGCGCGGTCATGAACAGGAACACCGCAGCGCCCAGGCCGAACACCGACTGCCAAAAATATTTCCAGCGGCTCGGCAGACCTTTCGAATTCTTTTCGATCACCTTGCGGTAGTCATCGACCCAGCCGATGGCGCCAAACAACAAGGTCACCAGCAGCACCACCCAAACGTAACGGTTAGCCAGATCGGCCCAGAGCAAGGTGCTGATGCCGATGGACGACAGGATCAGCGCGCCACCCATGGTCGGGGTGCCGGACTTGGACAGGTGCGACTGCGGGCCGTCATTACGAACCGATTGACCAATTTGCAGGTTCTGCAGGGTGCGGATCATCCACGGCCCTAAAAACAGCGACAGAGACAGCGCGGTCAGCACACCCAGAATCCCGCGCAGGGTCAGGTACTGAAAGACCGCGAAGCCCTTGTGGAACTGTTGCAGATACTCAGCCAGCAGCAGCAGCATTAATGTTTCTCCGTACTGGAAGCGCACAAGGCCGCGACGACGTTTTCCATCACCGCGCTGCGCGATCCCTTGATCAAAATGGTTGTGTGTTTGTCGTGTTCGGCCGCTGTCAGCGCCTGGATCAGCTCGGCCTGGGTCGCGAAATGCCGCGCACCGGGGCCGAAGGCGTCGACGGCATGAGCCATGTTTGTGCCGACGGCGTACAGCGCGTCGACTTTGCCGGCCGCATAAGCGCCGACCTCGCGGTGGCCCTGTTCAGCCCACTCACCCAACTCGCCGATTTCGCCCAGCACCAGCACCTTGCGCCCGGCAAAGCCTTTGAGCAGGTCGACAGCAGCGTTAATGGAGGAAGGGTTGGCGTTGTACGTGTCATCGATCACACGCATGCCGTTGGTCGCCAACTGCGCCACGGTACGGCCTTTAACCGGCTGAACGGCGCCCAGGCCGGTGGCGATACCGAACAGCGAAACGCCCAGGGCGTAGGCCGCAGCCGCAGCCGCCAAGGCATTGGCAACGTTATGGTTGCCGAGCAGGTTCAACTGCACGTGCTCACTGCCTTGCGGGGTATGCAAAGTAAAGGATGGGCAGCCACGGGCATCGACGGTGATGTTGGACGCATGGAAATCTGCCGCCGCGTTCAGCACAGCAAACGTCAGCACCTTGCGACCGGCAGCGCGTACACGCCAGGTCTCGAAGGCCTTGTCGTCAAGATTCAATACAGCAGTGCCCGAGGCGTCGAGGCCTTCAAGGATTTCACCCTTGGCTTCGACGATTTTTTCCGGGCCGCCGAACTCGCCGACATGGGCGGTACCGGCGTTATTGATGATCGCTACGTGGGGTTTGGTCAGCGCCACGGTGTAGGCGATTTCGCCGATGCGCGAAGCACCGAGTTCGATCACGGCCGCCGTGTGTTCCGGGGCCAGTTCGAGCAGGGTCAGCGGTGCGCCGAAATCATTGTTCAGGTTGCCACGGGTGGCGAGCACCGGCCCACGCGTGCGCAATACGCCGGCGAGCAGCTCCTTGACCGTGGTCTTGCCGCTGGAGCCGGTAATGGCTGCCACGGGTTTGTCGAAAACGGCGCGGTTCAACGCACCCAACTGGCCCAGGGCCAAACGAGTATCAGCCACCAGCAATTGCGGCAAGGTGGAGTCCGGCACTTCACGTTGCACCAAGGCACCGACAGCACCTTTGGCGGCGACTTCATTCAGGTAGTCATGACCATCGAAACGCGGGCCCGCCAAGGCGACAAACAACTGCCCTGGCTCAATGTTGCGGCTGTCGATGCTGACGCCATCGAAACTGCAATCGCTCGACAGCACACGGGCCGCCAAGGCCTGGGTCAGCTCGCTGAATGTCATCGTTTTAAGCATGGGCAACCTCCCAAGCGGTCAAGGCGTGATCGGCCTCGACCAGATCGGAGAAGGCATGCCGCTCGCCGTTGATTTCCTGGTAGTCCTCGTGGCCTTTGCCGGCCAGCACCACCACGTCGTCAGCACTGGCGCTGGCGATCAATTGGGCGATGGCTGCGCCGCGACCGGCAACAAATGTAGCCTTGGACGCGTCTTTAAAACCTGCACGAATATCATCGAAAATCTGGCTCGGGTCTTCGCTGCGCGGGTTGTCGTCAGTGACGAGCACACCATCGGCCAGACGCTCGACGATCTCGGCCATCAATGGGCGCTTGCCGCGATCACGATCACCGCCGCAGCCGAACAGGCAGAGCAACTTGCCCTTGGCGTGAGGGCGCAAAGCTTCTAGGACTTTTTCCAGCGCGTCCGGCGTATGGGCGTAATCAACCACGACCAACGGCTGAGTTCCGCCACCCAGGCGCTGCATGCGTCCGGCGGGGCCTTCAAGTTTTGGCAACACGCGCAGGATTTCATCCAGGGCGTAATCAAGACCAAGCAATGCGCCGACAGCGGCAAGCACGTTGCTCAAATTGAAGCGGCCGAGCAGCGTGCTGCGCAAATGGTGCTCGCCTTGCGGCGTGACCAGCGTGGCGCGCACGCCCTCGTCATTGAATTGGGCTTCGCGGCAGTACAGGTACGCGCTGGAGTCCTTCAGGCTGTAGCTGATCAAGCGCGACTCGCCGTCTTCGGCAGCCAATTGACGGCCGAATTCGTCGTCCAGGTTCACTACCCGGCACTTCAGGTCATTCCAGGCAAACAGCTTGGCCTTGGCGGCAGCGTAAGCCTCCATGGTGCCGTGGTAGTCCAGGTGATCGCGGGACAGGTTGGTCATCACCGCCACATCAAAGGCCAGGGCAGTGACACGCCCTTGGTCCAGGCCGTGGGACGACACTTCCATGGCAACCGCCTTGGCACCGGCCTTTTTCAGGTCGGCCAGGGTCGCTTGCACGGCAATCGGGTTGGGCGTGGTGTGCAGGCCGCTTTGCAGCGCGCCATAAAAGCCCGTGCCGAGGGTGCCGACAATGCCGCAGTGCTGACCCAGCAGGTCAAGCGCCTGGGCGACCAATTGGGTCACGCTGGTCTTACCGTTAGTACCGGTGACGCCCACCAAGTTGAGATGACGGCTCGGGTCGCCATAGAAGCGCCCGGCGATATCCGACAACTGCTTGGCCAAGCCCTTGACCGGGATCAGCGGCACGTCAGTGATCGGCAGCACGGTGGCGCCTTCCACTTCATACGCCACCGCCGCAGCGCCGCGCTGCAAGGCGTCGGCGATATGTTCACGGCCATCGTACTTGCCGCCCGGCACGGCCAGGAACAGGTCACCGGCGCGTACATTACGGCTGTCCAGGCTCAATTCGCGAATCAGCAGATCGCGGCCGGCGTGGGCAAAAATCTTGTTCAGGCTCAGAGACATCAGCCGCGCCCTCCATTGGCTTTTACAGCGGCGGCCGGTGGTCCGGCGTTCGCTTGTTCAGTCGGCGGCAGGTTGTCCGGCGTGATGTTCATCAGGCGCAGGGTGCCGGACATCACTTTGCTGAACACCGGCGCCGACACCAGGCCACCGAAGTAGCCTGCTTTACTCGGTTCATCGATCACTACGACGATGGCGTAGCGCGGGTCGCTCATTGGCCCGAAACCGGCGAACAGCGAGCGGTAGGAGTTTTCGGCATAGCCCTTGGTGCCCACCGACGTCTTACGGGCGGTACCGGACTTGCCGGCCACGTGGTACGCCGGCACCTGGGCACGGAAGACGCCCCGCGGCGCTTCGATCACTTGTTGCAACATGCCCTGCATGGTCTTGGCGACGTTTTCCGGGATCACCTGAGTGGCTTTCGGCGATTCGTCGACGTGGATCAGGCTCAGCGGCACCATGCGGCCGTTGTTGGCCAACACAGAGAACGCGTGGGCCAATTGGATCGCAGTCACCGACAGGCCGTAGCCGTAGGAAAGCGTGGCCGTCTCGGCCTTTTTCCAGTCGCGGTAGTTCGGCAGGTTGCCGACACGCTCGCCAGGAAAGTCGAGGCCGGTGGGTTGGCCCAAGCCGATTTTCTGCGCCAGGTGGTAGATAGTTTCGCCGCCGATGTCGAAGGCGACCTTACTCATGCCCACGTTACTGGAGTTGATCAGGATACCTGTCAAATCCAACACCGGACCCTCGGTGCGGGATACGTCACGAATGGTGTATTTGCCCAACTGCAGGGTGCCCGGATACACCTCGACCTTGTCGCTGGGTTTCCAGCGACCAGTTTCGAGGGCGGCGCTCATGGAGATAGCTTTCATGGTCGAGCCCGGCTCGAACACGTCGATCATGGCGCGGTTGCGCATCATCGCCGGTTGCAGGTTGCGACGGTTGTTCGGGTTGTAGGTTGGCTGGTTGACCATGGCCAGGATCTCGCCGGTCTTCACGTCCATGATCACCAGGCTGCCGGCCTTGGCGCCGTTTTCGATGATCGCGTTACGCAGCTCGCGGTTGGCCAGGTATTGCAGGCGCAGGTCAATCGACAACGCCAAGGGCTTACCGGCCTTGGCGTTTTTGGTGACTTGGACATCCTTGATCAACCTACCGCGCCGATCCTTGATGACTTGCCGTTTACCGGGAACGCCGGCGAGCCATTCATCGTAGGCGAGCTCTACACCTTCGCGACCGTGGTCATCGATATCGGTGAAGCCAACCATATGGGCGGTGGTTTCACCGGCCGGGTAGAAACGACGAAATTCCTCGATGCCATAGACACCGGGGACTTTAAGGTCGAGCACTTGCTGGCCTTGTTCGGGGGTAAGCCCGCGAACCAGGTAGATGAATTCTTTATTGGCCTGGGCTTCGAGGCGTTCGGCCAGGGCTTTCGGGTCTTGGCCCAGAGCGGCAGCCAATTGCGGCCACTTGTCCTTGGCCACCTGCAATTCCTTGGCGTTGGCCCACAGGGTCGTCACCGGGGTGCTGACGGCCAGCGGCTCGCCGTTACGGTCGGTGATCAGGCCGCGGTGCGCAGGAATCGGGATATGTCGCAGGCTACGGGCGTTACCCTCGCCGATCAGGAAGTCGCGGTCGACCACTTGCAGCTCGACGATCCGCCAGGCGATCGCACCCACCATCAATGCCAGCAAGCCGAGCATCAGGCGGAAACGCCATGGGTAGAGTGCGCCTTCGAGCTTCATCATGGCGCCACCATGCGAACTTCAGCCGCGCCAGGGATGTGCATTTTCAGCTGTTCGGTGGCCAGCACTTCAATACGGCTGTGGGCCGTCCAAGTGCTTTGCTCCAGGATCAACCGGCCCCATTCCGCCTGCGCCTTATCGCGCACGCTCAACTCCCCATACAAGGTATTGAGCAACTGGCGGTTGTAATGCGCGCTGTAAGACACCGCGATCGCGGACACCAGCACGCCGACGTACATCAGCATCATGAAGAAGCTGCCGCCCGGGAGGGGCTTGGCGAAAAGCTTGCTCACCGCAACTTCTCCGCGACACGCATGACAGCGCTACGGGAACGTGGGTTGGCCTTGAGTTCAGCTTCAGAAGCGAACTGCGCTTTGCCATGGATTTTGATTTTCGGCACAAAGGCTTCGAAACGTACCGGCAGGTTGCGCGGCAGGTTATCGGACTCGCCCTTGACCAGGCGACGCATGAACAATTTGACGATGCGGTCTTCCAGGGAGTGGAAGCTGATCACCACCAGGCGACCGCCCACTTCCAGTGCCTCGAGAGCAGCCTCAAGGCCAGCTTCCAGGTCGCCCAATTCGTTGTTGACGTGAATACGCAGGCCCTGGAACGCACGGGTTGCCGGGTTCTTACCCTTTTCCCATGCAGGGTTGGCGACTTTCAGCACTTCGGCCAGGTCGGCGGTGCGCTCGAACGGCTGAATTTCACGGCGCTCGACCACGGCGCGAGCCATGCGGCCGGCGAAGCGCTCTTCACCGTATTCCTTGAATACACGGGTGATTTCTTCGTGGGGAGCGGTGGCGATGAATTCGGCCGCGCTGATGCCACGAGTGGGGTCCATGCGCATGTCGAGCGGGCCGTCGTTCATGAAACTGAAACCGCGCTCCGGGTCATCGAGCTGGGGCGAAGACACGCCCAGGTCGAGCAAAACCCCGGCCACCTTGCCTGCCATGCCACGTTCGGCAACTTCGGCGCCCAGCTCGGCAAAGCTGCGCTGCACAACGACAAAGCGGCCGTCTTCGGCCGCTAGCGCTTGCCCGGTGGCAATCGCTTGGGGGTCTTTATCGAACCCGAGCAATTTACCGTCGGACCCGAGCTGGCTGAGTATCAACCGGCTGTGCCCGCCCCTGCCGAAGGTGCCATCCAAATAGCAGCCATCCGCGCGTACGGCGAGAGCCTCAACGGCTTCGTCAAGCAGTACGGTGATGTGGTTAAAGCCGCTATCAATAGTCACAGGATCAAATCACGCAGTTCGTCAGGCATAGCGCCCGGTTGTTGAATAGCAGCCAGGTCAGCTGCAGAAACAGCATCCCAGGCATCTTCGTCCCACAATTGGAACTTGTTCAGTTGGCCCACCAGCATTGCGCGCTTATCCAGCTTGGCGTACTCACGCAAACGCGGCGGCACCAGGAAACGACCACTGCCATCGAGCTCGAGGTCGACGGCATTACCGATCAGCAAACGCTGCAGCCGGCGGTTTTCTTCACGCAATGAAGGCAGAGCGCGCAATTTGGTTTCAATCAACTCCCACTCATCGAGGGGGTAAACACACAAACAAGGGTCAACGGCATCAATAGTGATGATCAGTTGCCCGGAACTTCGCGAAATCAGCTCGTCACGATACCGGCTCGGCATAGCGAGACGGCCTTTTGCATCGAGACTGATAGCGTTAGCTCCGCGAAACACAGATGCGTTTCTCCAAATTTTAGCGTTTTACGTTCAAAAAACCCACTTTGTGCCACTTTCCGCCACTTGCGCACACTATAGGAATGCGCCCACCACACCGTCAAGGCGCGGATTCAAGGAAAAGCCTTACAGAACGGAGATTTAGGAGCGTAAACGGAGGAGAAACCAGAGTTCGGCGATGTTCTGAACCCGACAAGCACAGATAGCTCAAAGAGCTATGAGCGAAAGTTAAAGTGATTTATTAAGAGTAAGATTTTTTTGGTATTACGAAGATGCATCTGCCAATGATTCGGCAGGGAGGGATTCTTGCGTTACTACCGGTTTTCTGTTCGAGATTCGAACAGAAGGAAAAAGGTGGAGAGTCGATCTGTAAGCCGGGTTCTGTCTTGAACAGTCATTCGTCTACGATGGCCATCACTGGACACCTTTAGCAACCTACCCGGTCCCAGCGCGGGCCACGCCTTGGGACCCTATTTGGTCTTGCTCCAAGTGGGGTTTACCTAGCCACGAACTGTTGCCAGTCGTGCGGTGCGCTCTTACCGCACCTTTTCACCCTTACCGGCACCGAAGTGCTTAGGCGGTTATTTTCTGTGGCACTTTCCGTAGGCTCACGCCTCCCAGGCATTACCTGGCACTTCGCCCTATGGAGCCCGGACTTTCCTCCCCCCCCTAATTTTCATAGAGGGCAGCGACTGTCCAATCGACTCTCCGCCGCGCAGGTTAACGGCACGGCGGGCTTAGGACAAGTATTAAAAGTGCGGCATTGCCATCACGCTCAGACGAAATACAGCTTCAACCCCTGAACTATTCGGCTTTCTGTTTATCCAGGGCGACCTGGTACAACACGTTTTTACGCAACCCGGTGATTTCCGCCGCAAGGGCCGCTGCGCGCTTGAGGGGCATTTCCTTGAGCAACAGATCCAGAATGCGCATCGCCTCGCTGTTAACGGCGTCTTCGCTTTCGGGTGCCGTCCAGCCAGCGACCAGCACCACGCACTCGCCGCGCTGCTGATTACTGTCGCCCTCGACAAACGCGCGCAACTCTTCCAAAGGCAGGCCCTTGAGGGTTTCGAAGGTCTTGGTCAGCTCTCGGGCAAGAAGCGCGAGACGTTCACCGCCGAACACTAGCTCCATGTCCTGCAAGCATTCGAGGATGCGATGAGGGGCCTCATAAAAGATCAGAGTACGCGGCTCTTCTTTTACCGCCTGAAGTCGTGCACGCCGCCCCACGGCCTTGGCCGGCAGGAAACCTTCGAAGATAAACCGGTCGGACGGCAGGCCTGCCGCCGACAATGCAGCAATGAGCGCGCACGCGCCCGGAACTGGCACTACATTGATACCAGCGGCCCGCGCTTGGCGTACCAAGTGGTAGCCCGGATCGGAAATCAACGGTGTACCCGCATCGGAGATCAGTGCCACATCATCGCCGGCCAGCAGCCGCACAATGAAGCGGCTGCCCTCTTCGCGCTCATTGTGTTCATGGCAGGCCGCTAATGGCGTGCTAATACCAAAATGCTGCATCAACCGCTGGGAGTGGCGCGTGTCTTCAGCCGCGATCAATTTAACCTCGCGCAACACTTTCAGCGCACGGGCACTGATGTCGTCCAGGTTGCCAATGGGCGTCGCCACGACAAAAAGCGAGCCTGCAGTGGAATTCAAAGGACCTGGAGCAGTCAAAACGCACACCTCGATGGTTGGCAAAAGCCGCATTGTAACGCGTAGAAGCCTTGAAAATATGCCATCACGGCCGATGCCTTTTCGGCCGTCGATCGCCAATAGCAATAAATGCACGACCTAAATCGACGGTTTCACGCCAGTAACATCGCGCCTGGGCCAGTGCTTGGGTACAATTCCACGCTAATTTGATCGGTATCAGGAACACTTACATGATCGCTTGCCTGCGGCTGCTCTCCGCCCTCTGCCTTGCTGCCCTGTTGGCCGCTTGCGCCAGCTCGCCCTCGTCCAGCCTTGGCGAACTTCCACGGACCCCGGACGCCAGTATCGAGCAACTGCTCGAACAGGCCACTACCGCCAAGACGCCAGAAAAGGCCGCGTTACTGCGCCTGAGTGCGGCAGACATGGCCTACAAGCAGAACAACCCTGGTCGCTCGTCGCAAATTCTTGCGCAAGTGCCAATGGAAGCTCTCAAACCCGCCGCGCAGGTCTTCGCCAGCACCCTGGCCGCCGAACTGGCCATGGGGCGCAACCAGCCCAAGGCTGCCTTAACGGCACTGGATCACCCGAGCCTACAAAGCCTGAAGGACCTGCCGGCTGACCAGCAGATCCGTACCGGCACCGTGCACGCTCGCGCCTATGAAGCCGATGGCCAAACCCTGGCCGCCGCTCGCGAACGTGTCGCCATGGCTCCGCTGCTGACTGGCGATGCCGCCGCCAGCAACCACGAAGCCATCTGGGTATTGATCGCCGCGTTGCCTGCCGACCAGCTGCAAGCCAGCGGCAACCCGACGCTCGACGGCTGGATCACCCTCGCTCAATCGGTCAAAGGTGCGGGCACGCTTGAGCAACAACAAGCCGCCATCGATACCTGGCGCGCCCAGAACCCGGCCCACCCGGCAGCCGTGCAACTGCCGTTGCCGCTGACCAAGCTCAAGGAACTGGCCAGCCAGCCGCTGAACAAGATTGCCCTGCTGCTACCACAGGAAGGCCCGCTGGCCTCCGTTGGCAAAGCGCTGCGTGAAGGCTTCATGGCCGCGCACTACCAGGCTGAGCAAGCCGGGCAGAAGCCGCCAGTCATCGAGTTCTATGACAGCTCGCGCCTCAACTCCCTGGATGACTTCTACGCCAAGGCCCAAGCTGCCGGCGTGCAACTGGTCGTCGGCCCGCTGGAAAAACCATTGGTCAAACAGTTGAGCGCACGCGCACAACTGCCGATCACCACCCTGGGGCTGAACTACAGCGAGACCGATCAAGGCCCGCCGCAGTTGTTCCAATTCGGTCTGGCAGCTGAAGACGAAGCCCGCGAAGTATCGCGCCGTGCCCGTGCCGACGGCCTGCACCGCGCCGCTGCGATGGTGCCGCGTGGTGAATGGGGTGAGCGTGTCTACAAAGCCTTCCGCCAGGATTGGGAAGCCAACGGCGGCACGGTGCTCGGCGTCGAGTACGTTGACCAGCCGGTTGCCCTGGCCCAGCAGATCGCCGACCTGTTCCAGCTACGTAAAAGCGAAGGTCGCGCCAAGAGCCTGCAAAGCACGGTGGGCACCGACGTAGCGGCACAGCCGTCGCGTCGCCAGGACATCGAGTTCATCTTCTTGGCCGTGACCCCGCAACTGGCCCAGCAGATCAAACCGACCCTGAACTTCCAATACGCCGGCGATGTACCGGTGTACGCGACATCCCACGTGTTCAGCGCCAGCGGTGACAAGAATCAGTACCTGGACATGACCAACGTGATGTTCTGCGAAACCCCTTGGCTGCTCAACACCACCGACCCGCTGCGCAATCAGGTTGCCGCGCAATGGCCGCAAGCCAATGGCAGCCTCGGCCGCCTGTACGCCATGGGCGTGGATGCGTATCGCCTGGCACCGCGCCTGGGTCAGCTCAAGGCATTGCCAGACACCCGTGTAGACGGCCTGTCGGGCAGCCTGGGGATCAACGCCAACCAGCGCGTTGATCGCCAGATGCCCTGGGCCAAGTTTGTCGGCGGCGAAGTCCAGCGCCTGCCAGATACCCCGCGCTGATGCCCGAGCGGACCAGCGCACAAAGCGGCAAGGATGCCGAACTTCAAGCGTTGAAGCACTTGCAACAACAGGGTCTGCGCTTGCTGGCGCAGAACTGGTTGTGTAAACGCGGCGAGCTTGATCTGGTCATGCTTGACGGCGATACAGTAGTATTCGTCGAAGTCCGCTACAGAAAACACGCACAATGGGGTGGCGCGCTCGCCAGTATTGACGGGCGCAAGCGTCAGAAGCTGATACTCGCCGCGCAGTTCTTTTTGCAAAAAGAGCATCGCTGGGCTGACGCCCCCTGCCGTTTCGATGTGGTTGCCATAGAAAGCACACCGTCTGGTCAGGCTGATCTGAACTGGCTGAAAAATGCCTTCGACAGCTGATTCGCCGGACATCTTCACCACACACTTTTGCTCTTTGCTTTGCGGGCTGCACATTCCTGTGCCAAACAGCCGCGCTACTTAAGGTCACACAGATGGACATGCAATCCCGAATTCGCCAGCTTTTCCAGGCCAGCATCGACACCAAGCAACAGGCGATGGACGTACTTGCACCGCACATCGAGCAAGCCAGTCAGGTCATGGTCAACGCCTTGCTCAACGAGGGCAAAATGCTTTCGTGCGGCAACGGCGGTTCGGCCGGCGATGCCCAGCATTTCTCGTCCGAGCTACTCAACCGCTTCGAGCGTGAGCGCCCGAGCCTGCCAGCCATCGCCTTGACCACCGACTCGTCGACGATCACCTCGATCGCCAACGACTACAGCTATAACGAAATCTTCTCCAAGCAGATCCGCGCCCTGGGCCAACCCGGCGATGTACTGCTGGCGATTTCCACCAGCGGCAACTCGGCAAATATTATTCAGGCGATCCAGGCCGCACATGATCGCGAAATGATTGTCGTAGCTATGACCGGACGCGATGGCGGCGGCATGGCCTCGTTGCTGTTGCCCGAAGACGTGGAAATTCGCGTGCCGGCCAATGTCACCGCACGTATTCAAGAAGTCCACCTGCTGGCGATCCACTGCCTGTGCGATCTGATCGACAGCCAATTGTTTGGGAGTGAAGAATGACCGTTAAACGTCTCAGCCTAGTGGCTATTGCGCTGTGCCTCGGCATCAGCGGTTGCAGCACGGCGATCACCGCGACCCGTGATACCCCCATTCAGGACGATAAGGGCACTCGTACGTTCGGCAGCAAGATCGATGACTCGCTGATCGAGACCAAGGTAGAAGTCAACATTGCCAAGGCGGCGACCGACTTAGGCAATGGCGCCTCGCGCATCGTCGTCACCAGCTTCAACGGTGTCGTGCTGCTGGCTGGGCAAACACCGCGTGCCGACCTCAAGGCCCAGGCTGAACAAGCCGCCTCGGCGGTACAACGGGTGAAGAAGGTTCACAACGAGTTGCAGGTGATGGACCCAATTACCCTGCTGGCGATCAGCAATGATGCGGTACTGACCACCAAGATCAAGGCGCAGATGCTCACTGATAACGCGATCCCAGGCTCGCGCATCAAGGTGGTGACTGACAACGGAATCGTTTACCTGATGGGGTTGTTGACCCAGGCGGAAGCGACTCGTGCAGCCAACTTGGTGCAAGGTGTGTCGGGCGTGCAGAAGATTGTTAAGGTGTTTGAATACATCGACTGATGTCATCGACACAAAAAAAGGGCGCCGTGCATTGACTGCACGGCGCCCTTTTTTGTGGCTAGCGCTTATTGATACTGCGAGTACGGATTACCTTGGAATTGGTTGTTCTGCTGCGGCGCCTGCGCGCCTGGCTGGCCGTATTGCTGGCCTGGGATCGGGCCAAGATTCACTTCTACGCGACGGTTCTGGGCGCGACCGTTGACGTCGGCGTTGCTGGCAATCGGGTTATCCGGGCCGGCACCGCGGGCGCTCAGGTTGGCAGCGCTCACGCCTTGGGAAGTCAGGTAGTTGGCCACGCTCTGAGCGCGACGCTGGGACAGGTCCATGTTGAGTTGACGGCTGCCGGTGCTGTCGGTGTAGCCAACGATTTGAATGGTGTTCTGGTTGAACTGCTTGAGGGAGTTGGCCAGGTTATTCAGCGGCGTGTAGAAGCTGCTGGAGATCGCGTCCGAGTTGGTAGCGAAGGTGATGTTGCCCGGCATGATCAGCTTGATCTGATCACCTTGACGCTGCACTTCAACACCGGTGTTGGCCATGCTTTCGCGCAGTTTCTTTTCCTGCTGGTCGGCATAGTAGCCGTAGCCTGCTGCGCCCGCACCGGCTACCACGGCACCGATCAGTGCACCCTTGCCACGGTTGTTATGGTCGATCGCTGCACCAGCCAAAGCACCGGCCAGGGCACCCAGTCCACCGTATTTGGCGGTCTTGCTCATGCCGCCGGACTCATTACTGGCCTGCCCCTGGCTGCTGCCGTCATAAGGATTCTGGTTAGCACAGCCGCTCAATAGAGCGACTACGGTGGCAACAACAAGCAGACGACGCGAAGTGAACATGAGGGAAGCTCCTACTTTTGCATTCTATGATGCAAAGGACATTGGCAATGGACCTGTGCCGAGTTTGGATCGCGACCGACGGTAAAAATTCCGTGGCGAGGCGCCAAGCTGTAACAAAAGATTCAGCAGTTGGCCTGCTACAGAAACCGTAGCAGACACAGGCTGAATGCAACCTGAGTTTTTGCTGCAAGGTTTGCAGGTTATTTCCTATCACGCCCGCACGAACGGGTTCTCACGCATCTCATCGCCCAGCCGTGTATCTGAGCCGTGGCCGGTCACCACGGTTGCGCCTTCGTCCAATGTGTACAGCCGCTGTTTGATCGAACGCACGAGGGTCGCCTGATCCCCTCCCCACAAGTCCGTACGCCCTACCCCGCGTCGAAACAACGTGTCACCGGCAATCAGCAACTTGGCATCGGCGAACCAGAAACTCATCGAGCCCGGTGTGTGCCCCGGCGTATGCAGCGCCACGCCGCAGCCGCAGGCCAACTCTTCGTCATGTTCAAGCCAGCGATCCGGCGCAGGCACGGGTGTATAGGGCACGCGAAACATCTGGCACTGCATCTCGAGGTTGTCCCACAGGAACTGGTCTTCCTTGTGCAGGTGCAACGTGGCGCCGGTCTTCTCCTTCAACTGCCCGGACGCCAGGAAGTGATCAAGGTGAGCATGGGTATGGATGATGCTCACCACCTTGAGGCCCAAGGCCTCAAGCCGCGCCAGGATCAGCTCGTGGTTGCCGCCCGGGTCGACCACGATGGCTTTTTTGGTAATGGGGTCGCCGATGATGGTGCAGTTGCACTGCAACGGGCCGACGGGGAAGGTTTCGCGGATGAGTGTCGGTTGTGGGGTTTCCATGGGCGGCCTCAGGTGTCAGTAAAACGGCATTTTTTGGCAGGTGTCACCAGAATAATTGCCTATTAGAACAGACAGGGCTAGTCGGTTGCTGGCAAGTCGCTTCGCCGAGATGAAAAGAACTACAGAAAACGACGCAGGATCTAACTGTAGGAAACCTCGTAAAATTCAACCTTACTTAAATAGCTGTCGCTGACCTTCGACCGCCCGACAATAAAGCAGCCTGTCTACTTCAATACTTTCCCCCGCCACAGAAACCTGCGCCTAAAGCATCCTACAAATTAAAAAAATATTTTTTAATACAAACATCTTTGACCTACTTAAAACAGTTCACGACTCTAAAACTGCAAACAGGCGCTTACAGACAAATCTCTATTCAGCGATAGATAAGGAAAACCGTGCACAAAGACAAAAACATTTTTCCGCGCAACAGGAGTAACACCCATGAATACGTTCACCGCCGTATTTTCAGTTAGCGCAGTATTAGCCATTACCACGGGCTCAGCACTCGCAGGTCCGGAAGTTAGGGTCACTTTCAAAAACCTTGGAGACAAGGCTGCGACCTACGCTCCACTAGATAGTAATCAGTTCACAACCAAAAATAACGCGTCACCCACTCCAAGTGAAAAAGTTGCGGTTAACGCCGCCGACGCCTACACGGTTCAAAGCCAAACATCCCCCCTCGTGAATTACGCGAGTGTGAGGTATGTCATGGGCAATAAGTCCTGCGAATTCCTGACCTCATTCGTATCAACCCTTGGATTTGCAGGGACCAGAATACCCAAGTGGAATCACTCAGCCACTCCTTCTGGCGGCGCTACTTGCACTATTCGCTCGACGGGCACCCGACTCTCCGACTATTCGTGGTCGGTGGAAATGACAATGCGCTAACGCTGCATCGCGGCCTTTCAGGTTTAACTTAAACTGAAAGGCCGCAGCCTTCACACCAGCGCCGTTCGATATGAAATACAGGAGTACACGAGGTGATACCTACTCTAGAAAGTTCAACCATCAACAGAGGGCCTATTGCGCCTGAAAACTTAACACCTAAAATCGAATCCACGCCTCGACAAAGTGCCGATACCAAAACAATAGCTAACGCAGGTGAGCGCACAACCATCACGTCACTCGCAAGCCAACTGAGCGATGCATCCGAACGCGCGAAGACAACCTATGCAAACTATACAAAACAACAACTTAAAGACATGTGGCTCAACGCCTTTGATCTACTGGGAAGTAGCACCTACAACGACAACAAAGTCATACATGACACCGAGGTTCCCGACACACAAGACCCCACGTTATTAGAGCGCGCGCGACAAGCAACTTATTATGCAAATGGCCTCGGCAAAAACCCTTTTTCCGGTATGCCTCGCGACCAGCTTGAGCTGATTATCTACGATGACAGTGGAAGCTTTACGTTTAACGAACGAAGGGCCGCTTTCTACGAAAACTCAGATCAAGAATATGCTTGGCGCAAGCGGGTAGTTGACGATTACTTTTTCAACAAGAATCAACCCGGCAAGGCGGCCGAGTTTTACCAAACCATCCTCGATCATTACCGAGGGCTGCCTTTAGTCGCACGGTCCGAGGCTCCCGACGGCTACGAGGCGAAACTGGAAAAGTGGATTGAACAGGAACTAAACATCACCACTGCCGACTCGGAGAAGATAAAACGACCCAACAAAAACCTATCACCCGAAATAGCGCAAAAAATCCTGGCACAGGACAGCAGCCTGTTTAAAACCCCACACGCCCCCGAACAAATAGGAGACGCACCCACCCTGGATCGCCCATGGCAAAGCCAACCCTAACCAATCAACCTCAACTCCTGCGCTCGCGCCACTGCCTGCGTGCGCCGCTCTACCCCGAGTTTGCTGTTGATGTGACTGGCGTGGGTCTTGACCGTGTGCAGTGAAATAAATAGCCGGTTGCTGATTTCCTGATTGGAGCAGCCCTGGGCAATTAGTTGCAGCACGGCCAACTCCCGGACGCTCAAGGTCTCGTGAGTCGATGTCGCCTCGGCTACCACCACTGCGGGCAATAGCGCCAGCAAGCTCTGGCTGAGCAGGCCATGGGGATCCTTGCCAAGCTGCTCGCGCATCCAGTCCGGATGGTTTTCCAGTAGGCGCTCGAACGGTTGCAGCGCGCCGCCAGTGCCGGCCTCAAGCGCTCGGCCTAGGACCGCACGCGCCTTGGCTTCCTGGCCACTGCCCAGCAGCAATTGCGCCTGCTGGGTCAGGGCCATTAGGGCGATCATCTGGCGCCCGTTGTCATGGGCCTGTTGCGCCAGCGTTTCCAAGCGCTGCAGTGCGGCGGCAGACTGATGCCGCGTAGCGTCCAGCGCCGCCTGCTGCAGGCCGATATGCTGCGGCAGATGCGGATGAAACTCCGGCGCGGCGGCGGCCTGTTCACCGTTGTAGGTCTGACCCAGCCGGGTCAGCCAGGCGTCAGCCAGGTCGGTACGGCCCTGGGCGAGCCACAGTTCGCATTTGATCAGAGTGATCATCGCCAGGTAGTAAATCGGCGGCACGTCCCAGATATGCATCAGGCGCTCGGCCTCGGCCAGTTCAGCGAAAGCTTTGGGGAAGTCACTGCGCCGACCTTCGAAGCTGGCGATCACACAATGCCCGATCAGCACACTGATGTCGCGGCAGGCGCGCGCTTCCGTCAGGCCGGCCCGCAAACGTGCGAGGCCGGCTTCGGGCTGGCAACGCACCAGCAACAGGAAACCCTCATAAAGGCACAAGCGCGCACGCACGGCGTACAGCCGCTGTGGTGCCAAGCCTTGTAGACGCTGCAGGCCCTGCCGCACTTCGTCCAGCGAGCGCAGGATTTCGCCCCGCGCTTGCAGTACCCGAGCGCGATCGTAATGGGCCAGCGCCTCAAACAACGGGTTGCCAACACGCTGCGCCAGTTCCAACGATTCGCGATTCAGCCCACGGGCGCGCCACAGGTCAGCGTCAACAATCGCCAGGTTGGAAAGCGTCGACAAGCACATCAGACGCTGGCCATAACGCCGTTGAGGCAGACTTTCCAGGGCCTCACTGCAGTAGCGCTGGGTCAGTTCGCGGTCACCCCGACCCCGCGCAATAATCCCGCTCAGCGCCAACCATTGAGCGAGCATCGACTTCTGCGCAGTGGCCGACGGCGCCGGCAAAAAGCGGCTGAGGTAGCCGGATAACTCTTGCGCCGCATCCAACTGGCACGCCAGGCCCAGGGCCCAGCTGTACAGCACGATGAGGCGCGGCGTACTGATCAGCAGGCTGTCGGGCAGGTCCATTTTCCAGCGCAGCAACATGCCCACGTTCTGCTCGGCCAGCAGTTGCTCCTCGGACAGATTTTGCACCAGGTTGGCCGCCACATCCAGATGGCCGGCGCGCAACGCCTGCTCCACCGCCTCGTCAATCAAACCCTGGGCGTTGAACCACCGACACGCCCGCAGGTGCAGGCTGGCGGCCGGCAATACATGGCTGCTGGCGCGTCGAGTACGCAGCAAATCGGAAAACAAATGGTGATAACGGTACCAGTGCCCCTGCTCGTCCAGCGGTACAAGGAACACTTGATGGGCCAACAGGTAGCGCAGGATTTCGGCGCTGTCGTGGGCTTCGCGCACGCCATTGCACAGTTCACTGCAAAAGCGCTCCAAGGGCGCGGTATCGAACAAAAAGGCCTGTACTTCTATCGGCAGGCAGTCGATGACCTCCTCGAGCAGGTAATCACGGATGAGCCCTTCACCGCCGTGCAGGCTTTGCGGCAAAGCCTGTTCATCGCCCGCTTCGGAAGCGGCCAACAACCAGAAGCGCAAGCCCGCCACCCAGCCTTCGCTACGACGAATCAGGTTATCCAGGGCTTCACCGCGCAGTGAATTGCTATGGCGATCGAGCACCGCGAGAGATTCGTCATGGGTCAGCCGCAGGTCTTGCTCATGCAGCTCCAGCAGGTGCCGCGACAAGCGCAGCCGCGCCAGATGCCAGTCCGGACGTTGGCGGCTGGTGACCAGCAGCACCAGGCCATCGGGTAGATGATTGAGGAAAAATTGCAGGCAGCGGTCCAACACCGGCCCCTGAGCCAGGTGGTAGTCATCAAGTACCAACAACAGCGGCGCACGCGTGGACAAGTGCACGGTCAGCTCATCGAGCAGGCCATCGAGCCATTCTTCAAAGGCAAAGGGTTGGTGACGCTGGCGCATTTTCAGCAAACCCAGGGACTGGGCGCCGAGTTGCGGAAAATATTGCTGCAAGCCGTCGAGCAAGCGTTCGAGGAAGCGTCCGGGGTCGTTGTCCCGCGAGCTGAGGCCCAGCCATAAACTTTGCCAATGCGCCGGCAAACCCTGGCAGAACTCCACCGCCAACGAACTCTTGCCGAACCCCGCTGGTGCGCTGACCAGCAGCAAACGACCTTCCAGACCGGCACTCAGCCGCTCGCACAGCCGGGGACGCGGCACGTAGCCGTCAGGCAGCGGTGGCCTGTAGAAGCGACCTTCCAGGGTCGGGATTACCGCACTGGCAGGCCCTTGAATTCGGGACAGATCAGTCATCGCCGGGCTCTTGTAGAAGGCTGTGGTCGGCATTGCAGATGTCCGCAGACTAGCGGTAAAAGCGGCAGGTTTGTAGATCTTTGCTACAAATGACTGAAAAAGAACTGAGACAAAAAATGTGGGAGGGGCTTGTCCCCGATGGCGGTGAGCCAGTGACAGATGCGCTGACTGGTCTACCGCCCTCGGGGCCAAGCCCCCCCACATTGGCAAACGCTATGGCTTAGCGAACACCATCCTGGCGCAGGGCTGCCGGGGTGAAGTCGCTGGTGGTCGCTGTGAAGCCGAAGTCATACGCCTGCTTCTCTTCGTTCTTCATGCCCAGCGCCAGATAACGGCCGGACTGCAGGTCGTAGAGGGTTTCGAGGGCGTACCACGGCACTTGTTTGTCGTAGTAGTTCTCGGCGTGAGCTTCGGCGACGCGCCACAGCTGGCCGCGACCATCGTAATGGTCGATCACCGACGCTTGCCAGGTATCTTCGTCGATGAAGAAGTCACGCTTGGCATAGATGTGGCGCTGGCCTTCCTTCAAGGTGGCGACCACGTGCCAGACGCGGCGCAGCTCGTAGCGTGTCAGGTCCTGGTTGATGTGGCCGGCCTTGATGATGTCGGCGTACTTGAGCTTGGGATCGTCGATCTTGTAGCTGTTGGAGGCGATGTAGATTTCTTTCTTGCCTTCGAGCTTCCAGTCGTAGCGATCCGGCGCACCGTTGTACATGTCGAGGTTATCGGAGGTACGCAGGCCGTCGGCGGCGGTACCCGGGCCGTCATAGGACACTTGCGGCGCCCGGCGCACACGACGCTGGCCGGCGTTGTAGACCCACGCCGAACGCGGCTCCTTCACTTGGTCCAGGGTTTCGTGCACCAGCAGCACACCGCCGGCCAGACGGGCTGGCGCGGTCACTTGCTGCTTGAAGTAGAACAGCACGTTGCCCGGGTTTTTAGGGTCGAAGTCCTTCATCTTGTCGCGGAACACGAACTGGTCTTTGAAGTACACCAGGCTGTAGGAACCGTTGGTTTGCGGCGTGGCCTGGGTGACCAGACGGGTCACGCTGCCACCGCGATAACGGGTGATGTGGTTCCAGATCACTTCCACGCCGCTTTTTGGAATCGGGAACGGCACGGCCGTTTCAAAGTTTTCCAGGCCGTTGCCGCCAGACACCAGGTTGGTGGTGGTGGCGTTCTTCTTGATGGCCGCGAACACATCAGCCGGCACCGTGGCGCCGCGATGGGTCGGGTAGACCGGCATCTTGAAGGTCTCAGGGTAACGCTTGAACATCGCGTATTGACCCGGCGCCAGCTTGTCTTTGTACTGCTCGACGTTGGCCGCTGTGATGGTGAACTGCGGTTGCTCACTGGCGTAAGGGTTGGCCAGGAACCCACGGGCATCGACCGCGCCAGCATTGGTTGGCAGCGGTGACCATTTCGGAATGGTGCCGGCTGCGTTACCGGCCATTTCAGCGCCCATCGGGGTCAGAGACGTGCCCAGTTGGGCCGCCTCATTGGCCGACACTGCCGCCATGACGTTGCTCGCCAGGATCGACAGCCCAAGCACACCCACGTGCAACAGACTTTTGCTTATTTTCATGTTCTGGTTCTTCCTGAAAGGCAGTGTGCTTAGAAGTTCGCGCCGAAGCTCAGGGCGACGAAATCACGGTCAACCGAGGTGTTGTAGTCGCCCCCAAAGAAGTTGGTGTACGCAAGGCTCGCCGTGTAGGTGTTCTGATACTCAGCGTCCAACCCCAGGCTTACCGCTTTGCGACCTTCTTCGAAGTTGCCACCAGGGCCCGGCGAATAACCACTCACGTCATGGGACCACGCCACGTTCGGCTTGAGGTTGACCCCAGCAAAGACATCCGGATATTCCCAGATTGCCCGGCCGCGGTAGCCCCAGGAGGTCGACGTGGTAAACCCGTCGTTGTTGCAGTTCTTGGTGGCATTACTGGCGTCCGCACCAGGCCCTGCGCCTGCGACAGTACCCGCGTTGAGCGCGGCGCAAAGAGGCCCCTGCCCTGGGCCGTAGACCGGATCACGGCCATAACGCGCGTCAGACTTGCTTTCCAGCCCCCCGACATGGGTCACACCCACTTCACCCACCAAGGTCAGGCGGCTGGCCCCCATGACTTGATCGAAGAAGTGCGTGAACGTGGTCTGGAACTGGGTCAGTTCCTTGCGACGATAACCGTGCAGATCCTGGTCGGCGGCGCCCTGTAGTGGCGAAGCCCCACCCAGGCCGATCAACGGCGTTACACCCGCATACAGAATATCGGTGGTGTTGAGTTGTACAGGAGCGTTCGGACGGTAGCTCAACTCACCGCTCCAGGCGGTGCCTGTTGGCAAGGTGGTGGAGAAGCTCAAGCCGTAGAGGCGAATATCCTCTGGGTACTCGACAAAGTAACTGGAGTTACCCGCCACGATCAGCGGCCGCAGGCCTACCGCCGCTGTGGGCGTCAATGCGTTGGCTGCGGCGTAGGTCGCCGCCGATGCGCCGGTGGCGCTGAAGATCGGCGCACGGCTGTGATAGTTCATGAAGTAAGCGCCGAACTCGGTGTCCAGCGGTTCGAAGTTGTAGTGCATGGCCACGCCAAACTGGCCACTGTCGCGGGCATCACGATCAGCGCCACGCCTGACCAGTACGCCTTCTTCGTTGATGTCCACGCCAAACGCGTTCATCAAGGGCAAGCCACCGCCGGCGGCTACCGTCGAGCGTTTGCCGAGCAGGCGCAGGTTATCGCTGCAGCCATCGGCGATCACGTCAGGCTGGGAGAAGAACGTACCGCAGTTGTCTGTAACCGTTTGGTCCCACTCCAGTTGGTAGAAGGCCTCGGCGGACAGGTTGTCGGTCAACGACTGCGAGACGTAGAACATGTTGACCGGGATCAGGCCTTCTTTGATTTCAGCCCCCGGACGACGGAACGCCGACACGTCAATCGGGTTCACGGAGTTGATACCGCCGCCGATGAACGTGCTCTCACCCCAGCTCACGACTTGCTTACCAAAGCGCACCGAGCCAGGTGCATCTGCGATGGAGTAGTTGTGATAGATAAAGGCGTCGAGGATCTGCCCACCCGACGACTTGGCGCCTTCCTTACGGTTGTGGTCGCTGATGTCCTTGAACTCACGGCTTTCATCCTTGAGCTCAAAGTCGTACCAGTACTTGCCCCGTACAAACACACCGGTATCGCCGTATTTCAGCTCCAGGTCATGAATACCCTTGAAGATCTTCGAGAAGGTTTCCCCACGTTTGAAGTTCAAGTGCCCATCATCGGAGGTCTGCGACAAACCCTTACCGCCGTTGTTCACGCCGATGAGGTTGCGGTCAGGCTTGGCTGTCGACCAGCTCGCCCCCACGGAAAGAGACGAGTCAAAACTCCCTTCGATTTCACCGATATTGAAACTGACGCCGAATGCGGGCCCGGCGAGCGTAGAGGCGAGACTGACGGCCAGGGGCAATTTTGCCCGGCGCCAGAACTGGTTTACTGAGGTCATCGACGCTACTCCATGTGCATTATTGTTATGGCAGTGAGTTTTTTCGTTGATGCGTGTAACGGCCGGAATACAACGATTCCAATGCCGCTCGGCAGCCGAGCCCCCATGGCCCGAAGCGGAACATCCTTGAAAAACTCTGGAAGGGACTATAGCCAGCAGGGGGTAGTGCTTGATCCCTCTAAAGTGTGATTTGCATCACCGACCCGTCTGCCTCAACCCTTTCGCCACACCGACGAAGGCCGGCGAGGCAAGGATGGCTGAAAATCGGCAAATCACAAGTAGAGCCGCAAGATAGAGCATTGCCGCGCCCGAATGGGCGCGGCGAAGGGTGTCAGAGGGTGGACAAGAATGTGCTGTTGTTGGCCTGCCATTCGATGATGTCGATACGGATACGTTTTTTGTCGAGTTTTCCTACACTGGTCTTGGGAATTTCCGTAACAACCGCAATCTGGCTCGGAATCGCCCACTTGCTCAAGTGCCCCAGTTCCACGAACGGCTTGAGGTGCTCCTTGAGCTCACGAGCCCCTATCATATGGCCATCACGCATCACCAACAGCGCAAACGGGCGCTCGCCCCACTGCGGATCGGCAATGCCCACCACCGCTACTTCGCGTACCGCCGGGTGACGACTGACCAGGTCTTCGAGCGCCAGGGAGGAGACCCACTCGCCGCCGGTCTTGATCACGTCTTTGATGCGGTCACGAATATCGATCACGCCAAAGGCGTCCAGGGTGGCCACGTCGCCGGTGTGCATCCAGCCGCCGGCCCACAGCTCAGCGCCCTTCTGCGGTTCGTTGTAATAACCCTCGGTCAGCCACGGCGCACGCAACACCAGCTCGCCCTGGGACTCGCCATCCGCGGGCAGGAAGTTGCCGTCGCTGTCGACAATCGCCGCCTCCACCAATGGCCCGGGCACGCCGGCCTTGATGCGATAAGTGGTGCGCTCGTCCTCGGTGCCGGCCATCAGCTCTTCATTGAGGTGGGCACAGGACACCAATGGCCCGGTCTCGGACATGCCGTACGCAGCAGTCAGTTGAATCCCACGGGCCTTGGACGCTTCGTACAGCGTCCGATTGAGCGCGCTGCCGCCGATGACGATTTTCCAGCCACCGAAATCGACGTTCTGTGCAGCCTTGGCATTGAGCACCATTTGCAAGATGGTCGGCACGCAGTGAGAGAAGGTGACCTTTTCCTTGCGCCACAGCTCCACCAGGTATTCCGGGTCGTAGCGGCCGGGGTAGACCTGTTTGAGGCCGAGCATCGTCGCGACATAGGGCAAGCCCCAGGCGTGCACGTGGAACATCGGCGTGATCGGCATGTACACGTCGTTAGTGCCCAGCAGTCGCACGCTGTCGACGCTGCCCATGATGGTGGCCACGCCCATGGTGTGCAGCACCAACTGGCGATGGGTGAAGTACACGCCCTTTGGGTTGCCGGTGGTACCGGTGGTGTAGAAGGTGGTGGCGACGGAGTGCTCGTCGAAGTCCTGGAAGTCGTATTTGGGGCTCGCGGCGTCCAGCAGGGTTTCGTACTCGCCCACCAGGTTCGGCAGTTCGGCCGTCGTGGATTCGCCGTCGGTGAGCAGCAGCGTCTTGTCGACCGTCGTAAGTTGCCCGGCGATCGCCTGGTAGAGCCCCACAAACTCGCTATTGACCAGCACGAAGCGGTCTTCGGCGTGGTTCATGGTGTAGAGGATCTGTTCCGGCGACAGGCGCACGTTGATGGTGTGGATCACCGCGCCGATCATCGGGATGGCAAACATGCATTCAAGGTAGCGATGGCTGTCCCAGTCCATCACCGCCACGGTGTCACCGGCCTTGACCCCGGCGTCGGTCAGCACATTGGCCAGGCGAGCGACCCGCTCGATCAGGGTTGGGTAGGTGTAGCGCAACTTGTCGCGGTAGACGATTTCCCGGGTTTTCTCATAGCGAGTGCCGGACAGCAACAGGCGCTTGATCAACAGCGGGCATGAGTACGCGCCTTCGGCGGGCGGGATAATACGGGTCTGCAACATACGAATCCCTTTTTATGACTGCACGGTCTTGGCTGAAAGATCTGCACTGTAGAGCGCTTGTGTTTCAGCCAAATCAGCCAAAGGAATGATTTGCAGGGGGCAATGAATGCTAGCTTTGCGCCAGCACTCAGGCGTCAATGAGGTCCAATGCGGGAGGGGGCTTGCCCCCGATAGCGGTGGGTCAGCCAACTTATCTGTCACTGACCCACTGCAATCGGGGGCAAGCCCCCTACTACATTTGGAACTGTGCCCACTCAAGTCTTATTTCATGCTGGTGAAGGCCAACTTCACCCCAATCGCAATCAACACCGCCCCCATCGTGCGATCAAACCAATGCCCCATCCGCGCAAAACCCGCACGCACACGCTGCTGGCTGAACAACATCGCCACCAGGCAGAACCACAGCGCCGTCGCCACCGCCAGGTACACCCCATAACCGGCCTGGATCGCCAGCGGCGTATGCGGGTTGATCACCACGGTAAACAGCGAGAGGAAAAACAATGTCGCCTTGGGATTCAAGCCATTGGTCACGAACCCTGCGGTAAATGCCCCGCGTGGCGTGCGTTCGCCCGCCTCACGGTGCAACTCACCCTCGGCCGCAGGTTTGGCCGGTTGCGCACGCAGGGCCTTGAAGCCGATGTACAGCAGGTAAGCCGCCGCCGCCCATTTGAGCGCGTTGAACAGCACGATGGACTGGGACACGATCAAGCCAATCCCCAGCAACGAATACCCCACGTGCAGGAAAATCGCCGAGCCCACGCCCAGCGCGGTCCAGGTGCCGGCGCGACGGCCATGGGTCACGCTTTCGCGCACGACCACGGCGAAATCAGGGCCGGGACTGGCCACCGCCAACAGGTGAATCAACGCGACGGTCAAGAATTCGGCGGCGTACATGCTCACTCCAATACAAGTAACTGGTTATTTCATCTGATAGGCTCGGAAGATTACGCCTACGAACCCTGTCGCAAAAGGTACAGTTGATGACGAACAATCGCCGCGCCGTCTTCCTTGATCACCCCTCCCTGGACCTGGGGGACCTTGACCTCAGCGAGCTGCGAGACAGCTTCAGCGAACTGCAGTTGTTCAGCGACACCACGCCACAGAATGTCATCGAACACCTGCAAGGCGCGCAGGTCGCCATCAGCAACAAGATAGCCCTCAACGCCGAGACGTTGGCGGCCTGCCCGGAACTCAAGCTGATTTTGGTGTCGGCCACCGGCACCAACAATATCGACCTCGACGCCGCCCGCGCCCATGGCGTTACCGTGAGCAACTGCCAGGGCTACGGCACGCCATCGGTGGCGCAACATACGATCATGCTGCTGCTCAATTTGGCGACGCGCTTGAAGGACTATCAACAGGACGTAAGCACCGGCAAATGGCAGCAGGCCAAGCAGTTCTGCCTGCTGGATCACCCTATCGTCGAACTGGAAGGCAAAACCCTCGGCCTGCTTGGCCACGGTGAGCTGGGCGGCGCAGTGGCGCGCCTGGCTGAGGCCTTTGGCATGCGCGTGTTACTCGGTGCAATCCCCGGCCGCCCTGCCCGTGCCGACCGCGTGCCGCTGGATGAACTGCTCGCGCAAGTCGATGCCCTGACCCTGCATTGCCCCCTCAACGAACACACCCGCGATTTTATCGGTGCACGCGAACTGGCATTGCTCAAGCCGGGGGCGTTTGTGGTCAACACGGCGCGCGGCGGCTTGATCAACGAACAGGCGCTGGCGGATGCCTTGCGCAGCGGCCATCTGGGCGGTGCGGCGACCGATGTGCTGAGCGTGGAGCCACCGGTCAATGGCAACCCGCTGCTGGCTGGCGATATCCCTCGGCTGATCGTCACGCCCCATAACGCCTGGGGCAGTCGTGAAGCGCGCCAGCGTATCGTCGGCCAGTTGGCCGAAAACGCCCGGGGCTTTTTCAGCAGCGCCCCGCAGCGTGTCGTGAGTTGATAAACTGCGCCCCTTTTCTAGGAGCAGACCATGGATCCGCGCAGTGAAGTACTGCTTCGTCAGGCTGAACTTTTTCAAGGCAACCTGCTGCTGGTAGGTTTGCCTGCCGACGACCTGCTCGGTCGCCTGCCCAACGCCCACGGCTGGTGCTGGCACGCCGGCGACCAGGCAGCGCTCGACGCCCGCTTCCCCGAGCGCAGCCAGTTCGGGGTGAATGTGCCGGAGCGCGCCTTTGATGCGGCAGTGATCTTTCTGCCCAAGTCCAAGGATCTCACCGACTACCTGCTCAACGCCGTGGCCGCTCGCTTGCCGGGGGCCGAGCTGTTTCTGGTCGGGGAAAAAAAAGGCGGTATCGAAAGCGCCGCCAAGCAGCTGATCCCCTTCGGCAAACCACGCAAACTCGACAGCGCGCGGCATTGCCAGCTGTGGCAAATCACCGTGGCCAACGCCCCGCAAGCGGTCGAGCTGGAAAGCCTGGCACAGGTCTTTGACGTACCGCTGGCCGAAGGCCCGCTCAAGGTCGTGAGTTTGCCGGGGGTGTTCAGCCATGGTCGCCTCGACCGCGGCACCGAATTGCTGCTGGAGCACCTGGACAAACTGCCAAGCGGCCATTTGCTGGACTTCGGTTGCGGCGCGGGCGTGTTGGGGGCTGCGGTCAAACGTCGCTACCCGCACAACACCGTCACCCTGCTGGATGTGGACGCCTTCGCCGCCGCCAGCAGCCGTTTGACCTTGGCTGCCAACAGCCTTGAAGCCGAGGTGTTGACCGGTGATGGCATCGACGCAGCGCCGATGGGTTTGAACGCGATCTTGAGCAACCCGCCGTTCCATGTGGGCGTGCACACCGATTATTTCGCCACCGAGAATCTGCTGCGAAAAGCGGCTAAACATCTGGCAAAAGGCGGCGAACTGCGGCTTGTGGCGAATAGCTTCCTGAAGTATCAACCGCTGATCGAAGAGCATCTGGGCGTGTGCGCGATCAAGGCCGAAGGCAATGGTTTTCGCATTTACCGCGCCAAGCGCGGCTGACGGGCGTTTGAAAAAGAAGGCTTGCCGAATGGGTTTTGCCTAGGCAGAATCCGCTCCGTCCTAGGGGAGTAGTCTCCCACGAGCGCCACGCTCGTCCGGCATACGTCAACATACTTGGTCAACAGACCATGGCGTATGCGACCCAGGAGTCCGCACAGACGGACCGGGGTTTGACAAGACCTATGACACGCACACCTTACCCGGGGCGGGAAGGCTGTACGTGTCATAGCCGTGTCGACCCGCCCCTGGAAACCTACCTGATGCTGGATTCACTACTTGTACCTACCGCAATCGTTGCCTTGGCCGAAATCGGCGACAAGACGCAACTACTCGCGCTCATTCTGGCTGCACGCTTTCGCAAACCCTGGCCGATCATCGCCGGCATCGTCGCCGCGACCCTGGCCAACCACGCGGCGGCTGGCGCTGTGGGGGCGTGGTTCGGGAGCTTCTTCTCCGATGCGGTATTGCACTGGATTCTTGCGGCAAGCTTCTGCGCTACCGCACTGTGGACCCTGGTACCGGACAAACTCGACGATGACGAAGCCAGCACCACGCGCAAATTCGGGCCATTCCTGACCACGCTGATCGCGTTCTTCCTCGCAGAAATCGGTGACAAGACCCAGATCGCCACGGTAATGCTCGCGGCGCAGTATCCGGAGTTGTGGCTGGTGATTATCGGCACGACCGTGGGCATGCTGATTGCCAACGTGCCGGTGGTTTTGGCGGGGAATTTTGCGGCGGAAAAACTGCCGTTGACGTTGATTCGACGGTTGGCGGCGACGGCGTTTTTTGTGCTGGCTATCGTGGCGGTGTACAAGGCCATGCAGAGCAGCGGTTGGATCTAACGATCGACCTCAGTAAATGCTATCCAATGTAGGAGGGGGCTTGCCCCCGATAGCGGCTTTTCAGCCAAGTATTCATTAGCTGACACACCGCAATCGGGGGCAAGCCCCCTCCCACATTTAGATCTTTACACTACCTGGAATATCAGGACTTCTTGGCCTGCTGGTACAACGGCATCACCTTCGGAATGGCCGCTTGCAACGACGCGATTCGGCTGTCCGACGCCGGGTGAGTGCTCATGAACTCCGGCGGTGAGCCTTCCGAGGCCTTGGCCATCTTGTTCCACAACGTGATGGCTGCGTTCGGGTTGTAGCCGGCACGGGCCGACAGTTCCAAGCCGATCAGGTCCGCTTCGTTTTCATTGCTGCGGCTGTTGGGCAAGGTCATGCCGTAGTTGGCCACGGTGTCAGCCAGTGCCAGGCTGTCCTGGCCGAGGCCGAACAAGGCGCCGGCGCCCTGCTTGGCCATCTCGATGCCATAGGCCTTGGACATGGCTTCACGGCCGTGCTCACGCAAGGCGTGGGCAATTTCATGGCCCATCACCGCCGCCAGTTCGTCGTCGGTCAGCTTGAGATTGTCGATCAACGCGCTGTACACGAAGATCTTGCCGCCAGGCCCGCAGTTGGCGTTCATCTCATCGCTTTTGATCAGGTTCACTTCCCACTTCCACTGCGCCGCATCGGGGCGGAAAGTCGGCGCCTGGGCGATCAAGCGCTTGGCAATCGCCTGTACCCGCTTGGCGTTGGCGCTGGTCTTGTCCACCTGGCCTTTGCTGCTGGCCTCACCCAATGTCTGCTGGTAGGACTGGGCATACATCTGGTCGACTTCCTGGCTCGACAGCATGCTGAACATATATTGCTTGCGCTCGACCCCAACAGCGCCGCCGCTGGTGGTGTTGACCGACTGACAGCCGGCCAGCAACAACGCTGCTACCAACCCACTTACCGCCAATGATTTCTTCATAAACACTCTCCCTGAAAACATGGCGCGTATCGTAGGCGCTCATTTGTATCGGCGCCAGATACACCAGACGTGTAACCGCAGATTTTCGGATACATCGCACACGCCCCGGTAACGGCGGCAGGCATTCCATTTGCGACATCCCACAGTATTTTGTAGGACAAGCCCTCATGCCCTCCCCATCCGTGGCCGATATCAAGGAATCGGCCACCCTCTGCTGCGCCCGGAGCTTCCATGAAATTCAAGTCGATTCAGTTTTCTGTCGCGGCCCTGGCCGGGGCCATTGTGCTGAGCGTGGTCGCGGTGCTGGTGCTCTACGCCTTGTTCGCCGGCGCGCGCACCCAAGCGATGGTGCAGCAACGCACCCAGGCGCAATTCGAACAAATCATTGAGCAACGCCTCACCACCCTGGCGCACACCCAGGCCACCTTGATCCAACGCGAGCTGGAAGCGCCGCTGGTCACCGCCAAGGGCCTGGCCACCACCAACGCGCTGCTCGGCATGAAAGACGCCAAGGGTGAGCCGGCCTTGCAGGTCGGCCGCGAACAATTGATCAACCTGTTGCACGAAAGCGTGGTGCGAAACCCAAAAATCCTCGGCGCCTATATCGGCTGGGAGCCCAATGCGATTGAACACAACGACGCAGCCTACATAGATAGCCCTATCGCTGGCATGGGCGCCGACGGACGCTTCCTACCGTGGTGGTACCGCAACGCTGACGGCAGCCTGGGCCTGGATAAACTGGCTGACGTAGCCGACCAGAAAATCCTCTCCACCGGCGTGCGCGCCAGCGAGTACTACCTGTGCTCCAAAGAAAGCAAAAAGCCCTGCGCCATCGACCCCGCCCCCTACAAGGTGGGCAATGCGATGGTGATGCTGGCATCGTTTATCGAACCGATCATCATCGACGGAACCTTCCAGGGCATCGTCGGCGCCGACCTGTCGGTGAACTTCATTCAGGACATGCTCACCGCCGCCGATCAAAAGCTTTACAACGGGGCGGGCGAACTGGCGTTGATCTCCAGCAACGGCCGCTTGGTGGCCTACACCAAAGACGCCAGCAAGCTCGGTGAAAAAGCCAGTGACCTGCTCGACGGCAACGAACTGGACAACCTGAGCCAGGTGAAAGTCGGCGAAGTGCGTTACGACGTCGACGAGGAACACGGGCATATCGAGCTGTTCCTGCCGTTCAACATCGGCCAGACCGATGCGCGTTGGACCCTGATGCTGCAACTGCCGTTGAGCGCCGTGATGGCGGACTTGACCACCCTGCAAAGCGATCTGGACGCCCAACGCAAGACCGATATCGTCGGCATGGCCATCGCCGGCCTGGTAATTGCCGGCATTGGCTTGCTGGTGATCTGGCTGGTGGGCCACGGCATCGCCCGTCCGCTCAAGCAAATGGTGGCCATGCTCAATGACATCGCCCAGGGCGAAGGCGACCTCACCCGGCGCCTGAGCAGTGATCGCGCCGATGAGCTGGGCGCTATCGCGAGTGGTTTCAATACCTTCCTGATCAAGCTGCAGGCCATGATTACCCAGGTGGTGAGCTCGGTGCAGAAGGTCAGCGATTCGTCGGAACACACCGCTGACATTGCGATTCGCACCAACCAGGGCGTGCATAAGCAGATGGTGGAGATCGATCAGGTCGCCACGGCTGTGCATGAGATGACCGCCACTGCGCAAGATGTGGCACGCAACGCCACCCAGGCCGCGCAAGCCGCCAGCCACGCCGACCAGGCGGCGAGCCAGGGCATGCGCATTGTGCGCGACACCTCCACCTCCATCGGTGCACTGGCCGCAGAAATCGGCAAGGCGGTGGGTGTGGTCCAGACGCTGGCCAAGGACAGCGAAAACATCAACGCCATCCTCACAGCGATTCGCGGGATTGCCGAGCAGACCAACCTGCTGGCGCTCAACGCCGCGATCGAAGCTGCCCGCGCCGGTGAACAAGGCCGTGGTTTTGCCGTGGTCGCCGACGAGGTGCGCAACCTGGCGCAGAAAACCCAGAAGGCCACCGAAGAAATCCAGACCATGATCCAGCAACTGCAGCAAGGCACGCGAGAGGTGGTGCGGGTGATGGAGGACAGCCAGAACCGCACCGATGAAAGCGTGCAGCATGCAGCCAAGGCCGCTGAAGCACTGGAGACCATCACCCAGGCAGTGTCGGTGATCAACGACATGAACACCCAGATCGCCAGCGCGGCCGAGGAGCAAAGCGCGGTGGCCGAGGACATCAATCGCAATGTGATCAATATCGGCCAGGTGGCCAATGAAGTGGCGGGCGGCGCGGATGAGTCCAGCGCGGCCAGTGCAGACTTGACCAAGCTGGCGGAGCAGCAGCGGCGGCTGATCAATCAGTTCAAGGTTTAGGATTTGGAGCGATCAGCAAAGACAACCTGAAATTCAAGCCGGAGTTAAACACTCCGGACCATTGAGCTTCGGATCATTGACCATATTGGCCAGCACCCGCTCACGCAACGCGACGGGTTCACTGGCCAGCAACCCCTGCAACACCTGTATCGGCGTCTCTGGATTCAACCAAGCCTCCTGCCCCGCCGCATCCAAAATCAACGGCCGCCGCTGACTCTGCGCAGCCTGGGTGACTACGGCTGTGCTTAGCCACACCTGTTCCTGCACCGGGTACGCCTCCCAGATGGCGGCAAAAAACAACGTAGAGCCCTCCCCCGGCGTCAGCCAATACGGACGTTTGCGCTGGGTGCCGCGCCACTCGTAGAACCCATTGGCGGGCAGCAGGCAGCGGCGCTGGCGGAAGGCTTCGCGGAACATCGGCTGTTCAGCCAGGGTTTCGGCGCGGGCATGGGCGGGGGTCCGCGAGAGGTCGGTCAGCCAGGGCGGCGTCAGGCCCCAGCGGGCGCGCGCCAGGGTGCGCTGGCCGTCGGTGGCGCGCTGGATCAGCACTGAATCATTCGGGGAGATGTTCCACTGGGCCCGCTGGTCGGCCGGGAAGCCCGGCAAGGCAGCAAAGGTGGGGTTCCAGCGAAACAGGGCATAACGTCCACACATGGGGCAACACGACTCTTGGGGTAAACCGACCGACAGCCTAACAGACCAATACGTCGGGGAAGCTGTCGGGTTCGTCGCCGGGCACCGGTTGCGCGCCGATATAGGCAGTAATCAGCTCGCGGGCGTCAAGGGCGCAGTCGTTGTCCACTTCAAGCCCCAGCAGGCCGAAAATCGGTAGTTCGCCGGTGCCACCGAGTAGATGGCGCCCAACCAGGTGCGCCTCGATACCCTCACTGGCGAGCATCTGCTGCAACAGCTCGCCTTCCATCAGGTTTTCTGGTTCGTAGATTCGTTGCATGGGCGTACCCGTTATTCGTTTTCGCTGCGGGTTTCAAGCATCCACTCATCACCATGGACTTGCAGATAGAAAATGATCGGTCGGCAGCACACCTGACAATCTTCGATATAGGTCTGGTCGCCACCGGACAGATCCACCGTGGTCTCGACCTCTTCACCACAATAAGGACAATCGTACGTCGCAGTTTCCAGCATCGCAGCCTCCAAGGTGACTTGTGCGTATAATCGCCGGTCTATTTACAGGGCTATTACGGTCGAGCCCATTACTCGGACCACACCCTGATATTTCCTTTACTTACCCTAGCCGTTTCTAACAAGAGAGCATGATGGGCCAATTCGATACCATCCGACCTTACAACGACAGCGAAGTCCCGGCAGTGCTGGACCGGCTGTTCAGTGACAAGGCGTTTCTGGACATCCTGACCCACTTCCGCTTCCCGCGCTTTGCCGGCCCCCTGGGCTGGTTCCTCAAGCCCATGATCGCCCGCAAGCTGCGCCGTGAATTTGCCGGCGTCACCACCGTGGCCACGCTGCAGGACAAAGTCGAGTATTACGTCGACCACACCATTGACCGGGCGACCGACGGTGTGACCTACACCGGCGTCGAGCAGCTTAAGTCGGGCACCGCCTACCTGTTTTTGGCCAATCACCGCGACATCGTGATGGACCCGGCCTTCGTCAACTACGCCGTGTACCACGCCGGCCTGCCGACGCCGCGCATTGCTATCGGCGACAACCTGCTGCAAAAGCCGTTTGTCAGCGACCTAATGCGTTTGAACAAGAGCTTTATCGTGCACCGCTCGATCACCGGGCGAAAGGAGAAGATGGCGGCGTTCAACCTGCTGTCGGCCTACATCAACCATTCGATCCGCAACGACTGCCAGTCGATCTGGATCGCCCAGGCCGAAGGCCGCGCCAAGGATGGGGATGATCGCACCGAATCGGCAATCCTCAAGATGTTCCACGTCAGCCGCAAAGACGAACCTTTTGCCGAGGTGATTCAGTCGCTGAACCTGACGCCAGTGTCCATCAGCTACGAGTACGACCCGTGCGACACCGCCAAGGCGCGCGAGCTGTATATCCGCGCCACCACAGGCACCTACAGCAAGGCGCCGGGCGAGGATGACGTGAGCATCGCCTTGGGCATTACCGGCTACAAGGGCCGGGTGCACATCAACTTTGCGCCGCCGATCACCGAGCGCTTTGAAGACACCAAGCTGCTGGCCGTGGAAATGGACCGGCAGATTCTCGGCGGTTATCGCTTGTTCCCCGTGCACTACCTGGCGTACGCCCAGTGGAGCGACGCCGACCCGCAGTTGCAGGTGCCCAAGGCGGCCGAGGTGTTCCCGGCGGATGAGTTGGCCAAGGCCAAGGCGGAGTGGGAGCGGCGCTTGAATGAGTGCCCGGCGGAGCATCGGCCGTTTTTGGTGGTGCAGTATGCGATGCCGGTGCGTAATCAGTATCGGGTTAAAGCAGGGATACCGCTGTAATCGAACACTGATCAAAATGTGGGAGGGGGCTTGCCCCCGATAGCGGTGTGTCAGCTTACTAATACTTGGCTGACACACTGCAATCGGGGGCAAGCCCCCTCCCACATTTTATTTGCAGTGTTTATTAAAGGTGAGTGCTGATCCAAGAAGTCAGCAGTGCCAAACCCAAACAGGCAAACCCGATCCGGTACGCCAACCGATGCGCCCGCTCGGTGCGCACATCCAGAAACAAAATCGGCTGGTCGATCGCACGGTCTTCGCTTTGCGCCGTCAGCTTGGCCATCGCGCGCTGTTCGCGCAGGCGGGTAATGAGCAGCAACGCCGCCCCTGGGCAGGCCACGGCCAAAGCAACACCATTGATCAATACAGCGTAAAGCGCCATCAAAAACCTCAGTAAAAACAGTGCCAGGGTATCGGCTCAAATACACACCTGAACAAGAGTGGTCTCCAGCGCCAAAAACGCTCCACTCCCAATGGACGGCCAATGTATCCAGTAATTTACGCCGTCACCTGAACGTCACCTAAACAAGCCACTCTGTTGCCCTTCGAACGTACGGGAGCTTGTCATGTTGCACGCGCACAACCAGGATCGGCTGTACCTGATCGCCCAAAGCGATGAGCAGGAGGCGCTGGTCGGCGGCCTGGCATTCAACGTTCAGGACCGCCACTGGCTGGTGTATTGCGCCCTCGGCGGGCACCAGCATGCCGACTTGCCGGAGGCCGATCTGCTGACCGGGGTGAGCCTGCTGGACTTCTGTATCGACACCGCCGCCTGAAACTGGAGGCGAAAAAAAACCGGGCCATCGCTGGGCCCGGTTTTTTTTTAACAATCGGTTACTGCGAGCTGAGCAGCGAGCCGATGCTTGGGTCTTTGAACAGGCGGGTCAAGGCGTCGCTCAGCACGTCGCTGACCAGCTTGGTGTTGGTTTCCTGGTTCGGCGACATACCGAAGCGTTGGTTGAGCGATGCGCCGTAGCGGCCGCTGTAGCGACGGGTGCCAGCGCTGACGTCAGACTTGAAGGTCGCGCCGATGGAGGCTTCAGTTACATACAGCCCATCCTTGGGCGACTGATACTTCAGCTCGGCCAGCGTGATGGTCAGCTGAGGTGCGCCAGGGGAGTTGGCCGGGGTGAAACCCAGCAGACGCACGGCTGCTTCGGCCTGGGCCTGCAGCTTGGGCAATACGTCCTGAGCGTTCACCGACACCAGTGCGGTCTCCGGATACAGGCCGCCACGGGAACCCAGAGTCGGCGACGGACGACCGTCCACCACCCGCACCGACACCGGCTGGCCGTGACCCACCGGGGCCAACTGCGTGGTGAGTTTCGGTTCCGGGCTCAGTTGTTGCGGGCTGTTGGCGCAGCCAACCAGGGTCAAGCTGGTCACAGTGATCAAACCGAACAACAGGCGTTGCAACATGCGCTTCTCTCCAGAATTCAGGTACCGACAGGCCGGCAGTATAGCGGGGCGCCCTTGCCGGGAACCAGCGTCACATAAAAGCTGAGACCTGCGATGGCTGCAACGGTTCTATGTCACCGAGATGTCACAGCCGGTACATCGACTCGTCATCCCGCGAAGGCATGCTTGGCCTCAATCTGAAGGAGGTTGATCCCCATGCATTTTCTCTGGTCGCTGTTTACCCGCAAACCCGCGCTTCGCCAATTCGCCCTGCTCGATGCGCAAGGCCGTTGCAAGGCGTTCAAAGAATGCGAACAGCCTCCCGCCAGCGCTGGCTGGGTAGAAATCGACGAAATTCGCTTGAGCTGGATGCACCGCCCATTGCCGTCCCATGCCCGCGTCAGCCCACGCCCCGCGCGGTCGTCACGCCACCAGCCGTTGGCCGCCTGACCGAACACCTAATAAAAGTCATAAAACACGCCCATTTCCTTGGCGTTCTTCGCTACAATCTCCCCCCGATTATAAGGACGTCTCCTGATCGGGCCCCGCAGTCTCGTTATTGCCTCGGCAGTAACCCCCCAAACGCCCACAGAGAGCCGCCCACACAGATCGAGTGAAGCTGGCGTGCTTGCTGTTTTCGTTGCAAACCACCCGCCTTTACCGAATCTGCCAGAGCTGCCATTGCGCTCGGCCACTTGAGTTGTTTGCCCGTTTTGCCGCGTGTCGGCGAAGTATCCGGGCCAGGTGCCAGGCTGAGGCAGCCCTTTTTTGAGGTTCACGTCTTCAAAAGAGCGTGAAAAAAACGGGTTTTCACAACTTCACAAGAGTGTGGCGAGCAAATGAATAGTTTGGCGTTTGTACAAGCACCATCAGCGTCTGGAACAGCCCAACCACACAGGACCAAGCACGCCTTAAAAATCGGAGCTTGAGCCTGTCCGCTACGGATTGATTGCACGAATCGCACGCTTTGACCATAAGTCGAATTGCCACAGGCGCCCATGAATGCGTTCATAGGCAGATTAGCCCGGCAGGAAGCGTGTGCTGAAGTTGCAAAGAATTGCGAAACGGACATGGCGATCCTGGCCATGGGTAATCTGGGGCAACACGTGAACCGCCCCGTCACTCCTGGCAGCCATGCCGTCAATTTGGTGCTGCAGATTTTGGAGACGCGTTAAATGGCGCATAACGAAGCAGTCGACGTAGTACTGGTAGGGGCCGGCATCATGAGTGCCACCCTGGCCGTACTGCTCAAAGAGCTCGACCCCGGCCTCAAGCTGGAAGTCGTTGAGCTGATGGATTCGGGTGCCGCGGAAAGTTCCAACCCGTGGAACAACGCCGGTACCGGCCACGCCGGGCTGTGTGAGCTGAACTACACACCGCAAGCTGCCGATGGCTCCATCGACATCAAGAAAGCCGTGCACATCAACACCCAGTTCGAGGTGTCGAAGCAGTTCTGGGCGTACCTGACCAAAAAGGGCACCTTTGGCTCGTCCAAGTCCTTTATCAGCCCGGTACCGCACCTGAGCTTCGTGCAGGGCGACAAAGGCGTGGACTTCCTCAAGAAGCGCTTTGAATCCCTCAGCCAACACCACGCGTTTTCGGACATGCACTACACCGAAGACCGGAGCGAAATGGCCGAGTGGATGCCGCTGATGATGCCGGGCCGCCCGCTCGACGAAAAAATCGCTGCAACCCGCGTAATGAACGGCACCGACGTCAACTTCGGCGCCCTGACCAACCAGCTGCTGGGCCACCTGACCAGTTCGCCGGATGCCCAGGTCAAGTACAGCAAGCGCGTCACGGGCCTCAAGCGCAACGGCGCCGGCTGGACAGTGAGCATCAAGGACGTCAACAGCGGCAACAGTCGTGAAGTGGACGCCAAGTTCGTCTTCCTCGGCGCCGGTGGCGCGGCCTTGCCGCTGCTGCAAGCCTCGGGCATCGAAGAAAGCAAAGGTTTTGGCGGCTTCCCGGTCAGCGGCCAGTGGCTGCGTTGCGACAACCCGGACGTGGTCAAGCACCACCAGGCCAAGGTCTACAGCCAGGCTGCGGTGGGCTCGCCGCCGATGTCCGTGCCGCACCTGGACACCCGTGTGGTCGACGGCAAGAAATCCCTACTGTTTGGGCCATACGCCGGTTTCACCACCAAGTTCCTCAAGCACGGTTCGTTCCTCGACCTGCCCATGTCGATTCGCGCCGGCAACATCGGCCCGATGCTGGCCGTGGCCCGCGACAACATGGACCTGACCAAGTACCTGGTCAGCGAAGTGCGCCAGTCCATGGAACAGCGTCTTGAGTCCCTGCGTCGCTTCTACCCTGAGGCCAAAGCCGAAGACTGGCGCCTGGAAGTGGCCGGCCAACGGGTGCAGATCATCAAGAAAGACCCGAAAAAAGGCGGCGTACTGCAATTTGGCACCGAGCTGGTAGCGGCCAAAGACGGCTCGCTGGCGGCGCTGCTGGGCGCGTCCCCGGGTGCCTCGGTGACTGTTTCGATCATGCTGGAGTTGATCGAGAAGTGCTTCCCTGGCAAAGCGGCCGGTGAGTGGGCCGCCAAGTTGCAGGAAATTTTCCCGGCGCGGGAAAAGGTCCTGGAAACCGATGCCGAGCTGTATCGCAAGATCAACACGCAGAACAATATCAGCCTGGAGCTGGTTGAGCCTGTAGAAGCGAGCTCGCTCGCGAAAAACGTCAACGATAACGCAGCGCATATGGAATAACGCGGCGCTCTCAGGTTCTTCGCGAGCAAGCTCGCTCCTACAGTAAAAGCAAAAACGCCCCGCTCTCGGCATGAGAACGGGGCGTTTTTTTATGTCTTGAATAGTCAGCCGCGAGCGTTGTTGATCAACACGATGTACTCGTCCGCGTTGCGCTGGTCGTTGATCAGGTCGACGAAGGTTTGGCCATGCTCATCCTTGCCGTCGAGGTCCAGACCGGCTTCCTTGAAAAAGCCCAGGAAACGTTCGAAATCGTCGATACGCAGGCCACGGTAGGCCTTGATCAGTTTGTGCAGGGACGGGGAAATCGCATCGACCGGCTCGAAGTCCAGGAACAACTTGATTTGATCGTCGCCGATCTCGTCACCAATCACCTGTTTCTTATCTTTACGCATTACCGACTCCAGCCTGCGGACATTTACACGGGGGTTGAAGTCTACCTGCGAGACGCCGCCTTCGAAAGCGCTGGAGATCCCATGTGGGAGGGGGCAAGCCCCCTCCCACATTTGGATCTTCGGTGGTCTGGCTATTGGGTACGGACGGAACCCGTGTGCAGATCCGCCCAGATATGGCCATTGGCGTAGCTGAGGAATTGCACATAGAGGGTGTCATTGCGCAGCAAGTCGACAATCACCCGATATTGCGCCACCGGATAGGACAAGGTCAGCGTCTTGCTCTTGTCGTCAAACACCGGCTTTTTCAGGCTTTTGCTTTCGGCATCGAAGTTGAGCACCACCTGATTGATCGTCGCGCCTTTATTCAAGGACTTGCCCTTGAGGCGAATCATCAACGGCGAGGTCACGGGAATCGGCTGCTGATTGGACTGACGCTGGTTACCCACCACCACCGCATATTCGGTGACTTGCAGCAGCTGCTGTTGCTCTGGCGTTTCGGCGCGCAGGGTGAGGTCGTCCGGCGGCAGGAATTGGCTGTGCATGGGTGCAGCAGCAAGGGGCAAACTGAGGGCCAGCGCCAGGGCGGCGCAGGTGCGGATCAACAGGCTCATGGAAGGCTCCAGACGCAGGGCCAAGCACTCTAGCATGCCGGCCCTGGCCTGAATGTAGGGCGTTTACATGCCTTTGACGGCGTAAATCCCATTGGCATTGCGCCAGTAGCCTTTGTAGTCCATGCCGTAACCGAAGATGTAGCGGTCGATGCATGGCAGCCCGACAAAATCGGCTTTCAGCTCAGGACGTGCCTTGCGGTCGTGGTCCTTGTCGATTAGCACGGCGGTGTGCACTTTGCGCGCGCCGGCGTGTTTGCAGAAGTCGATGATCGCGCCCAGGGTGTGACCTTCATCGAGGATGTCGTCGATGATCAGCACGTCGCGGTCGATAAACGACACTTCTGGCTTGGCTTTCCAGAACAGGTCGCCGCCGCTGGTTTCGTTGCGATAACGAGTAGCGTGCAGGTAGGACGCTTCCAGCGGGAATTGCAGGTGAGTCAGCAATTTGCCGGCGAAGATCAGGCCGCCGTTCATCACACAGAAAACCACCGGGTTGGTGTCGGCCATTTCGCGGGTGATGTGTGCGCCGACCTTGGCGATCGCTTCTTCGACTTGCGCTTCGGTGTACAGGCAGTCAGCCTCGCGCATGATTTGACGGATATGCTCGAGATCAGCGGACATGGCGCTCTCCAAGGGGGTGCTGTGGCAAGAAAAGCGGGCGAAGGTACGCTTCTCGTGCGCTCCGAGCAAGCCTTTATGGACTAACGTGCTAGATGTCTATAGGACAACACCCTCGGATAGATTAATCTAGGCCGGTTTTTTTGCCCGCCGCCGGAGCCTTTCCCATGCCCACTCGCGAGATCCGCCACCCGCTGATCCAACACAAACTCGGCCTTATGCGCCGCGCCGACATCAGCACGAAGAATTTCCGTGAGCTTGCTCAGGAAGTCGGAGCGTTGCTCACCTACGAAGCCACCAAGGATCTGCCCCTGGAAACCTACGAGATCCCAGGTTGGGCTGGTCCCGTGCAGGTCGAAAAAATCGCCGGCAAAAAGATCACCGTGGTGCCGATTCTGCGCGCCGGTATCGGCATGCTCGAAGGCGTGCTCAGCCTGATCCCGGGCGCCAAAGTCAGCGCCGTGGGCGTGGCCCGCAATGAAGAAACCTTGCAAGCCCACACCTACCTGGAAAAACTCGTCCCGGAAATCGACGAGCGCCTGGCGATGATCATCGACCCGATGCTGGCCACCGGCAGCTCCATGGTTGCCACCATCGACCTGCTGAAAAAAGCCGGCTGCAAAGACATCCGCGCCATGGTGCTGGTGGCGGCGCCCGAAGGCATCGCTGCCGTCGAGAAGGCCCACCCGGATGTGCAGATCTACACCGCGTCCATCGATGAGCGCCTGAATGAGCACGGCTATATCATCCCAGGCCTGGGCGATGCCGGTGACAAGATCTTCGGCACCAAGCAGAAGGACGCGTAAGCATGCAGGATGAATTCAACGACCCGCTTTGGCGCCAGATCCTGTCTGGTGCACAAATGCTCTTCGTGGCATTTGGCGCGCTGGTGTTGATGCCGTTGATCACAGGTCTTGATCCAAACGTCGCACTGTTTACCGCTGGCCTGGGCACGTTGTTGTTCCAGGTGGTGACAGGGCGACAGGTGCCAGTATTCCTGGCATCGAGCTTCGCCTTCATCACCCCGATCATTCTCGCCAAGCAGCAATTCGGCCTGGCGGCGACCATGGGTGGGGTGATGGCGGCCGGTTTCGTCTACACCTTCCTGGGCGCGGCCGTGAAGATCAAGGGCACCGGTTTTATCGACCGACTGCTGCCGCCGGTGGTGATTGGGCCGGTGATTATCTCCATTGGCCTCGCCATGGCGCCGATTGCCGCCAATATGGCGATGGGTAAAAGTGGCGATGGTGCCGAGCTGATCCATTACCAGACCGCAATGATGATCTCGATGCCAGCGCTGCTGACCACCTTGATCGTGGCGGTGTTCGGCAAAGGTATTTTCCGCCTGGTGCCGATCATCTCCGGCGTACTGGTGGGTTTTGCGATGGCGTTCTACTTTGGCGTGGTCGACACGGCCAAGATCGCCGCTGCACCGTGGTTCGCCCTGCCCCACTTCACCGCGCCCGAGTTCAACTGGCAAGCGATCCTGTTTATCGTCCCGGTGGCCCTGGCCCCAGCGATCGAACATATCGGTGGCGTGATTGCGGTAGGTAGCGTGACCGGTCGCGACTACCTGAAAAAACCCGGCCTGCACCGCACCCTGCTGGGTGACGGTATTGCCACCACCGCTGCTGGCCTGTTTGGTGGCCCGCCGAATACCACCTACGCCGAAGTGACGGGCGCGGTGATGCTGACCAAGAACTACAACCCGAAAATCATGACCTGGGCGGCGGTGTTTGCCATCAGCCTGGCGTTTATCGGCAAGTTCGGCGCATTGCTGCAAAGCATCCCGGTACCGGTGATGGGCGGGATTTTGTGCCTGCTGTTCGGCTCGATTGCTGCGGTGGGGATGAACACGCTGATTCGCCACAAGATCGACCTGGGCGAAGCACGCAATCTAGTGATTGTGTCGGTGACGTTGGTGTTCGGGATTGGCGGTGTGCTGGTCGGTACGGGCACCGGTCCGGATGACTTTGGCCTCAAGGGCATTGCCCTGTGTGCGGTGGTGGCGATTGGTTTGAACCTGTTGCTGCCGGGCAATGATGGCTGGAAGAACAAGAAGCCTGACGAACCGCTGCTTTAACTGCCAACGCAGAACCAAATGTGGGAGGGGGCTTGCCCCCGATGGCGGTGTATCAGTCATACATGTAGCGACTGACACCCTGCTATCGGGGGCAAGCCCCCTCCCACATTTTTACATCTTCAGTGTGGCTTAGAGCTCGCCCAAGCCATCAATCAGCGCCTGGTTCTGCTCCGGCGTACCAATGCTGATCCGCAGGAACTGGGCAATCCGCTCCTGCTTGAAGTGCCGCACGATCACACCTTGCTCACGCAATTTGGCCGCCAGGCCGGCAGCGTCGTGCTTGGGGTGACGAGCAAAGATAAAGTTGGCCGCTGACGGCAACACTTCAAAGCCTTTACCTTCCAGTTGCGCAACCACCTGCTCACGACTGTCGATGACCAGGCGGCACGTCTTGTCGAAATACTCACGGTCTTCGAACGCCGCCGCCGCGCCAACAATCGCCAGGCGATCCAGCGGGTACGAGTTGAAGCTGTTCTTGACCCGCTCCAGCGCCTCGATCAGGTCCGGGTGGCCCACGGCCAGGCCTACGCGCAAACCGGCCAGTGAGCGCGATTTGGACAGGGTCTGGGTCACGAGCAGATTCGGGTAGCGGTCCACCAGGCTAATGGCGGTCTCGCCGCCAAAGTCGATATAGGCTTCGTCGACCACCACCACCGAATCCGGGCTCGCCTTGAGGATCTGCTCCACCGCGTCCAGCGCCAATACGCAACCCGTCGGCGCGTTCGGGTTGGGGAAGATGATCCCACCATTAGGCTTGGCGTAGTCCGCCACGCGAATCTGGAACTGCTCATCCAGCGGCACCGGGTCGGACTGGATGCCATACAGGCCGCAGTAAACCGGGTAGAAGCTGTAGCTGATGTCCGGGAACAGCAGCGGCAGGTCGTGCTGGAACAAACCATGGAAGATGTGTGCCAGCACTTCGTCGGAACCATTGCCCAAGAACACTTTGCCGGCATCCACCCCGTAATACTTGGCCACGGCCTGCTTGAGCAGGTCGCTGTTGGGGTCGGGGTATAGGCGCAGGTTGTCGTTCAACTCCGCCTGCATCGCGGCCAACGCCTTGGGCGATGGGCCGTAGGGGTTTTCGTTGGTGTTGAGCTTGACCAGCTTGGTCAGCTTCGGTTGTTCACCCGGCACGTAAGGCACGAGGTTCTTGACGAAGGGGCTCCAGAATTTGCTCATGCCTCACTCTCCCTTGACGATGCGATATTCGGCGCTGCGTGCGTGGGCACTCAGCGACTCACCACGAGCCAGTACCGAGGCGGTCTTGCCCAGCTCGGAGGCGCCCTGCGGGGAGCAAAAGATGATCGACGAACGCTTCTGGAAGTCATACACCCCCAGCGGCGACGAAAACCGTGCGGTGCCGGAGGTCGGCAACACGTGGTTCGGGCCTGCACAGTAGTCGCCCAGGGCTTCGCTGGTGTGGCGGCCCATGAAGATCGCACCGGCGTGACGAATCGATGGCAGCCAGGCCTGTGGATCGGCGACGGACAGCTCCAAGTGTTCCGGCGCAATACGGTTGGCCACTTCAATGGCCTGTTCCATGTCGCTCACCAGGATCAGCGCACCACGGCCATTGATGGACTTCTCGATGATCTCGGCGCGGTCCATGGTTGGCAGCAGTTTGTCGATGCTGGCGGCGACCTTCTCGAGGAATTCGGCGTCCGGGCTGACCAGGATCGCCTGGGCGTCTTCGTCGTGCTCGGCCTGGGAGAACAGGTCCATGGCGATCCAGTCCGGGTCGGTCTGGCCGTCACACACCACGAGGATTTCCGAAGGCCCGGCGATCATGTCGATACCCACCTGGCCAAACACGTGGCGCTTGGCGGTGGCGACGTAGATGTTGCCGGGGCCGACCACCTTGTCGACCTTCGGCACGCTTTCAGTGCCATAGGCCAAGGCCGCAACAGCCTGAGCGCCGCCGATGGTGAACACACGGTCGACGCCGGCAATGCACGCGGCGGCCAGTACCAGCTCGTTGATTTCGCCACGAGGCGTCGGCACTACCATGACCACTTCGGTCACGCCGGCCACTTTGGCCGGAATGGCGTTCATCAGCACTGAGGACGGGTACGAGGCTTTACCGCCTGGTACGTAAAGACCGGCGCGGTCCAGCGGCGTGACCTTCTGGCCCAGCACGGTGCCGTCGGCTTCGGTGTAGCTCCAGGAGTCCTGCTTTTGCTTCTCGTGGTAGCTGCGCACCCGCGCCGCCGCCACTTCCAGGGCTTCGCGCTGAGGCGCAGTGATGCGCGTCAGGGCCAGTTCTAGGCGTTCACGGGGAAGAATCAGGTCGGCCATCGACGCGACATCCAGGCCGTCGAATTGACGGGTGAAATCCACCAACGCTGCGTCGCCGCGTTCGCGTACCGCCTTGATGATGTCGAGCACCCGCTGGTTGACCGAGTCGTCGGACACGCTTTCCCAGCTCAGCAGATGATCCAGATGATGGGCGAAATCCGGGTCGGCAGCGTTGAGTCGGGCAATTGCAGTGGACGTGGTCATAGCGAGGGCCTCAATAGAAATGGCAAAAACTCAGGCGCCCTAAACTAGCAGTCGTTTCCGCTTGGGCACCTGAGAATTCTGGCTATGAGGCGGATAGACGGGCGCGGCTTTTCAGCTACGCGGGTAGGTCAACCGCGGTGTCGCGACTCCACTGCAGTGCGCAGGGTGTCAATCAACGCCTGAATACGGGCGTGCTGCATCTTCATCGAGGCTTTGTTGACGATCAAGCGGGAGCTGATGTCAGCAATGAATTCCTGTGGTTCAAGACCGTTGGCACGCAGGGTGTTACCGGTGTCGACCACGTCGATGATCTTGTCGGCCAGGCCGATCAATGGCGCCAGCTCCATCGAGCCGTAGAGCTTGATGATGTCGACCTGACGGCCTTGTTCGGCGTAGTAACGCTTGGCGACGTTGACGAACTTGGTGGCTACACGCAGACGACCCTTGGGCTCGACATCACCGACACGGCCGGCGGTCATCAGCTTGCACAGGGCGATACGCAGGTCCAGGGGCTCGTACAGGCCCTGGCCGCCGTATTCCATCAGCACGTCTTTACCGGCGACGCCCAGGTCGGCTGCGCCATGTTCAACATAGGTCGGCACGTCGGTAGCCCGCACGATCAACAGGCGAACGTCGTCCTGGGTCGTGGGGATGATCAGCTTGCGGCTCTTGTCCGGATTCTCGGTCGGCACGATGCCCGCTTCAGCCAGAAGCGGCAAAGTGTCGTCAAGGATGCGGCCCTTGGACAGTGCGATGGTCAACATGGGAAACGTCAGTCCTTCATCAGGCTATTGCTGTCCGGTCGCTAACGGCGCCAGACACAGATCGAGGCCATGACAGCCTCGATTTTAAACAAATCAGTGTTTGTAGGAGCGAGCTTGCTCGCGAAGAACTCATGGATAACGCGTTAATTCTGGATGAACACGTTATCGTTGACGTTTTTCGCGAGCAAGCTCGCTCCTACAGCGCAACCGGACTAGCCCGGTACGCGGCGGATTTTGGCGCCGAGCATCTGCAGTTTTTCTTCGATGCACTCGTAACCACGGTCGATGTGGTAGATGCGGTCGATCAAGGTGTCACCCTCGGCGATCAGCGCCGAGATTACCAGGCTGGCCGAAGCGCGCAGGTCGGTTGCCATCACTGGCGCGCCCTTGAGCTTGTCGGTGCCAGTAACGATCGCGGTGTTGCCTTCAACCTGGATCTTCGCGCCCATGCGGTGCAGTTCATACACGTGCATGAAGCGGTTTTCGAAGATGGTCTCGATCACGGCACCGGTGCCTTCGGCAATCGCGTTCAGGGAGATGAACTGCGCTTGCATGTCGGTCGGGAATGCAGGGTACGGAGCAGTTCGCACGTTGACGGCTTTTGGCCGCTTGCCGTGCATGTTCAGCTCGATCCAGTCTTCGCCGGTGGTGATTTCAGCGCCCGCTTCGCGCAGTTTTTCCAGGACCGCTTCCAGGATGGTCGGATCGGTGTCCTTGACCTTGACGCGGCCGCCAGTAACGGCAGCGGCAACCAGGTAGGTACCGGTCTCGATGCGGTCGGGCATGACTTTGTAGGTTGCGGTGTGCAGACGCTCAACACCGTCGATGGTGATGGTGTCGGTACCAGCGCCGGAAACCTTAGCGCCCATGGCGTTCAGGAAGTTGGCCAGGTCGACCACTTCCGGCTCGCGCGCGGCGTTTTGCAGCACGCTGCGGCCTTTGGCCAGGGCAGCGGCCATCATGATGTTCTCGGTACCGGTCACGCTGACGGTATCAAAGAAGAAGTTCGCGCCACGCAGGCCGCCTTCTGGCGCCTTGGCCTTGATGTAGCCGCCTTCGACGTCGATCACCGCGCCCATGGCTTCAAGGCCACGGATGTGCAGGTCTACCGGACGCGAACCGATAGCGCAACCGCCAGGCAGTGCGACTTCGGCTTCGCCGAAACGGGCAACCATTGGGCCCAGCACCAGGATCGACGCACGCATGGTTTTCACCAGTTCGTACGGGGCGATCAGGGTCTTGATGGTACGTGGGTCGATTTCGACGGACAGTTTCTCGTCGATCACCGGTTCAATACCCATGCGACCGAACAGCTCGATCATGGTGGTGATGTCGTGCAGGTGCGGCAGGTTGGCCACGGTCACCGGGCCATCGCACAGCAGGGTCGCTGCCAGGATCGGCAAGGCGGAGTTTTTTGCACCGGAGATGCGAATCTCGCCATCAAGGCGGGCACCGCCGGTAATAATCAATTTATCCATAAGAATCTCGACGCCTTGGGGGCTCAGGTGCGCTCGGCCCAGGCCGCGCGGCTGAAAAATTTCATAGTGACCGCATGGATGCTGCCATCGGTGATCCACGGGTTCAAATGGGCATAGATCTGCTGCTGACGCTTGACTGGGCTCAGTGCCGCCAGTTCATCGCTAATCACGTTCAGCTGGAAGTTGCAGCCTTCGCCTTCAACTTCTACGGTCGTATCCGGCAGCTTTCCTTCAAGAAAGCTCTTAACTTCTAGGGCCTGCATGCTCAACCTCTATCGGCGCCCAGTGCGCACGGGTCGCACATCATACAAAAAAGCCCCGCGCCTGCGAACCCCGCATAGCAGGACTCTGACGGGGGGCCTCTCTAATAATGTGTATTAAGGATGTGCCAACAGCTCGGTCAGACCGGAAACCTCGGCAATTTCGCGCATGTCTTCGGGCAACGCGCGGATGCTGACGGGCTTTTTGGCCGCTTGCGCATCACGCATGAAGCACAGCAGCAACGACAAACCGACGCTGCTGGACTTGGTCACCGCCGAACAATCCAACACCAGCTCAGGTGAGGTGCTGGACTTGATCAGTGCCTGGCCGTGCTTGCGCAGGCCAGGCCCGGTGCGGTAATCCAGCACGCCGCTGATATACAGATGACCTGCGTCGCCCAGACGTACGGCCGACTCGGTCATTGCGCGGGTTTCCCGGCAGCTTTGTCGGTTTCTTCCTTGGCCTTGGCGACTTCGCCAGCCCAACCATTGATGGTCTTGTCCAGGTCGTTGCCATTGCGCTGCATGGCGTCAGCGAACTGGTCACGGAACAGCTTGCCGATGTTGATGCCGTTGATGATCACGTTGCGCAGTTTCCACTCGCCGTTGATCTTCTCCAGCGTGTACTGCACAGGGTAGACGGCACCGTTGTTGCCCTTGACGCTCATATTGACGCTGGTGCGGTCACCCGACTCATCGCCCGCCGGCGCCACGGTAATGCCCTGGTTGTTGTACTCAAGCAAAGCGTTGCCGTAGAACTGAAACAGGCCTTTTTTGAAGTTTTCCTGGAAGGTCTGCATCTGCGCCGGCGTCGCCTTGCGCGAATACTTGACCGTCATGATGCTGCGGGAAATGCCTTCGGCATCAACCACCGGGCCGACAATACTGTTGAGCGCTTCGTAGAACTTGGATGGGTCTTGCTTGTACTGTTCTTTGTTCGCGGTCAGGTCAGCCAACATCTTGTTGGTGGTGTCCTGCACCAGATCGTGGGCAGAACCTGCCGCGTTAGCCATCAGCGGTAACGCTGCAAGCAGCACCAGCAGGCCACGTCGCAAGGTAGAGATCATGAACAGATTCCTCATTTGGCGTCTTTATTGACCGTATTGAGCAAAAATTTTCCGATCAGGTCTTCGAGCACCAGCGACGACTGCGTGTCGTGAATGGTCGAACCATCCTTGAGCAGGGCTGTTTCCCCGCCAACGCTGACACCGATGTACTTCTCGCCCAGCAGACCCGCAGTGAGGATAGATGCAGTGGAGTCGGTCGGCAGATTATCTACCTTCTTGTCCAATTGCATCGTCACTCGACCGGTGAAACTGTCGCGATCCAGATCGATTGCCGTGACCTTGCCGATGGTCACACCGGCCATGGTCACTTTAGCTCTGACAGTCAAACCGGCGATATTGTCGAAGTACGCGTAAAGTTTATAAGTATCGGCGGTGGGGCTGGCCGAAAGGCCGCTGACTCGCAGGGCCAGCAACAGTAAAGCCAGGATGCCAGCCAGCAAGAAAAGGCCGACACCGATTTCCACAGTGCGGTTTTGCATCAGAAATCTCCAAACATCAAGGCGGTCAAAATGAAGTCAAGGCCCAGTACCGCCAGCGAGGCGTACACAACGGTCTTGGTGGTGGCGCGACTGATCCCTTCTGAAGTGGGCTCACAGTCATAGCCTTGGAATACGGCAATCCAGGTGACGACAAAGGCGAAGACGATGCTCTTTATGATGCCGTTGAGCACGTCACCCGTGAAGGTCACGCTGTTTTGCATGTTGGCCCAGTAGGAGCCGTCATAGACGCCCAACCAGTCCACCGCCACCCACGAACCGCCCCAGATACCCACCACGCTGAAGATCATCGCCAGCAGTGGCAGGGAAATGAAGCCGGCCCACAGGCGCGGGGCAACAATGTATTTGAGTGGGTCGACGCCGATCATTTCCAGGCTGGAAAGCTGCTCGGTGGACTTCATGTTGCCGATTTCGGCGGTCAACGCAGACCCTGCGCGCCCGGCGAACAGCAAGGCAGTCACCACCGGCCCCAGCTCGCGCAGTAGCGTGAGGGCAACCATCTGCCCCACCGCCTGCTCCGAACCGTAGCTGGAGAGAATATTGAAACCCTGCAGCGCCAGTACCATGCCAATGAAGACCCCGGAAACCACGATGATCACCAGGGACATCACGCCGACCGAGTGCAGTTGCTTGATCAGCAAGCCAAAGCCGCCGCCAATACCGCCACGGCCTAGCAAGGCGTGAAACAGGAAGATCGTCGAACGCCCCAGCACTTCGACGATGTCGATGCCCGAGCGACCGAAAAGGCGAACCTTCTCGATGATAGATGTCTTGCGCATCAACGCTTCCCCAGCAGATCTGAGCGGTAATCCGTTGCCGGAAAGTGAAAAGGCACAGGGCCATCGGGGTCGCCGGTCATGAATTGGCGAATGCGCGGATTATCGGCGTTCATCAGTTCTTCAGGGGTGCCCTGCCCCAGAACCTGGCCATCACCGACTACATAGAGGTAATCAGCAATGCTCGCGGTTTCTGCAAGATCATGGGAGACGACGATGCTGGTAATGCCCAGCGCATCGTTGAGCAAGCGGATCAACCGCACCAGGACACCCATGGCGATAGGGTCTTGGCCGACGAAAGGCTCGTCATACATAAGGATCTGCGGGTCAAGGGCAATAGCGCGGGCCAGGGCCACGCGACGCTTCATGCCGCCAGACAGCTCATCGGGCATCAGGTCAATGGCGCCGCGAAGGCCAACGGCCTGCAGCTTCAGCAACACAATGTCACGAATCATTTCATCGGACAGCTGCGTATGCACCCTCAGCGGGAAGGCTACGTTCTCGAATACATCGAGATCGGTGAACAGCGCACCACTTTGGAACAGCACGCCCATGTGCTTGCGGGCGTCGAACAGGTCACTGCGCGACAGGGTCGGCAGATTTTGGCCGTTGACCCACACTTCGCCGGCACTGGGGCGCAATTGCATGCCCATCAGGCGTAGCAAGGTCGTCTTGCCGCAACCGGAAGGCCCCATGATGCCGGTGACCTTACCGCGGGGAATGCGAATATCGACGTTATTGAAGATGCTGCGCGTCCCGCGCTTGAAGGTCAGTCCCTTCAGCTCGACCGCGTAGGCGTTATCGGCACTCATCTAAACTCCTTGGGATGCAGCCTCTCACTCAGACACCACGTTTGCGACAAACGTTTGCACTGCAGGTGCATATAGTTACGCAATCGCTAGCCACATGGACTGGGCGGGCCGAACTGGCGGCGAACTATATCACTGCTGGTACAAGGCGCCCAAGGCCGGAACTGCGCTTGTTCAGATCTGCGACAGCGAAATAACGTTGCCGACTATGTTGCTAGCTATGTTTCCCGTCATACGGATTCTCGAACACTTGTCGAATAACTCCTGACGAACTTACGTGAGGGAATCGATCATTACCGCTATAATCGCCGACTTTTCGTCAGGCTATACGATTTCAGACATGAGCCAATCCAGCGATCTTATCCAATCCGCACAACGCACCATCCGCCTTGAGCTTGAAGCCGTAGAAGGCTTGCTGGCGCACATCGACGCAGATTTCGTACGCGCCTGCGAGATGATTCTGGCCAGCAAAGGCCGCGTTGTCGTTGTCGGCATGGGCAAGTCAGGCCACGTCGGCAACAAGATCGCCGCCACCCTGGCGAGCACCGGAACCACTGCGTTTTTCGTGCACCCGGCTGAAGCCAGCCACGGCGATATGGGCATGATTACCAAGGATGACATCATCCTGGCGCTGTCCAACTCCGGCACCACTAATGAGATCGTCACCCTGCTGCCGCTGATCAAGCGCCTGGGCATCAAGATGATCAGCGTGACCGGCAACCCGGATTCGACACTGTCCAAGGCCGCAGAAGTGAACCTTAATGTTCACGTGGCCCACGAGGCCTGCCCGCTGAACCTGGCACCGACCTCCTCCACAACGGCCGCGCTGGTCATGGGCGATGCCCTGGCCGTGGCGTTGCTGGAAGCCCGCGGTTTTACCGCCGAAGACTTCGCATTTTCTCACCCGGGTGGTGCGCTGGGCCGCCGCTTGCTGCTGAAAGTGGAAAACGTCATGCATTCGGGCGATGAGTTGCCCCACGTCCCACGTGGCACGCTGCTGAAAGACGCGTTGATGGAAATGACCCGCAAGGGCCTGGGCATGACCGTCATCCTGGAAGCCGACGGCACACTGGCCGGGGTATTTACCGACGGCGACCTGCGCCGCACCCTGGATCGCACCATTGATATCCACACCGCGACCATCGATGCAGTGATGACGCCCCACGGCAAGACCGCACGCCCTGAAATGCTGGCAGCCGAAGCATTGAAGATCATGGAAGACCACAAGATTGGCGCACTGGTGGTGGTCGACAACAACGACTACCCGATCGGCGCCCTGAACATGCACGACTTGCTGCGTGCGGGAGTGATGTAAATGACCAGCGACCTGCTGCAACGCGGCAAAAATATCAAGCTGGCGATTTTCGACGTTGACGGTGTGCTGACGGATGGCCGCCTGTACTTCCTCGAAGACGGCAGCGAATTCAAGACGTTCAACACCCTCGACGGCCAAGGCATCAAGATGCTGATGGCCGCGGGCGTGCAAACGGCCATTATCAGCGGCAGAAAAACCCCCGTTGTGGAACGTCGCGCACAAAACCTGGGGATTCCTCACCTGTATCAGGGCCGTGAGGATAAACTGGTGGTTCTGGACGAGCTTCTTGGCCAACTCAACCTAAGCTACGAGCAGGTCGCCTATTTGGGCGATGACCTGCCCGATTTGCCGGTAATTCGTCGTGTGGGCCTGGGCATGGCCGTTGCCAATGCAGCGGCATTTGTTCGCGAGCACGCCCACGGCACCACCACCGCCCGTGGCGGCGAAGGCGCCGCACGCGAGTTCTGCGAGTTGATCCTGCGCGCCCAAGGCAGCCTTGAAGCGGCCCACGCCGCCTACCTATAGAGCGTTATATGCTGAGCAAAAAGATCCGCAACTTCCTGTTATTCGGGGTCATCGCTGCGCTGTTCCTGGCGGTGGGCTACTGGAATATCAGCCCGGAGCGCTTTCTCGACCAGCCTGCAGCGCAGGTTGATGAAGGCACGATCGACTATTACGCCACCAACGCCAAGAGCGTGCAGTTTCTGCCTGATGGCAAGCTGCAGTACGAGATGACGTCTGACAAGGTCGAGCATGTAAAGGCCACCGAAGTGACCCTGCTGACCAACCCAGACATGAATATTTACCGCGGTACCGAGTTTCCGTGGCACGTCACCAGCAAGCGTGGCGAGGTCAACCCGGATGGTACCGAGGTAGAACTGATCGACTCGGTGCGCGTTGCGCGCACTGACGATAAAAACCGCAACACCGTGATAACCACCACTCGCATGACCGTATTCCCGCAGAAGCAATATGCGCAGACCGAGCAAGACGTTAGAATCGACGGCGCTGGCGGTGTATCGACTGGCAAGGGAATGAAAGCGTATTTGAAAGAAAGCAGGATACACCTGCTATCGAACGTAAGAGGACAGTATGAGGCTCGTTAAAACTCTCCCTATTTTGCTCGGCCTGGGCGCAGTACTGGGAAGCGTGAGCGCCTGGGCTCTGCCGAACGATAGCCAGCAGCCGATCCACATCTCCGCTGACGATGCGCAGCTGGATGACAAGCAAGGCGTTGCCACCTACACCGGCGGCGTGATCATTACTCAAGGCTCGATGAAGATCACCGGCAATACGGTCACCCTGACGCGTACACAAGCTGGCGATATCGACGTGGTAACGTCGGTAGGCAACCTGGCCTACTTCGAACAGAAGCAGTCGGCTACCGACACCGGCCCGATGAAGGGCTACGGCAAGACCATCCAGTATCATGCCCAGCAGAACCGCATTGTGCTGATTGACCAGGCCAAAGTGCTCAGCCCGGACGGCAACTCCACGGAAGGTGAAAAGATCACCTATGACACCGTGAAACAGATTGCGAACGCCGGTCGTGCCAATGGCAGCAAGGTCACCGCACCGCGCCCGCGCATCGACATGGTTATCCAGCCGAAGAAGAAGGCCGAGTAATGGCAACCCTGAAAGCCCAGCATCTGGCCAAGGCCTATAAAAGCCGTCAGGTCGTGCGCGACGTCAGCCTGTCGATCGACAGCGGGCAGATCGTCGGCTTGCTCGGCCCCAACGGCGCCGGCAAGACCACTTGCTTCTACATGATTGTCGGCCTGGTCCAGGCCGACCAGGGTCGCGTATTGATCGATGACCTGGACGTAAGCCACCAGCCCATGCACGGCCGCGCTCGTGCTGGTATCGGCTATCTTCCGCAAGAAGCGTCGATCTTCCGCAAACTGTCGGTTGCCGACAATATCATGGCGATCCTCGAGACCCGTAAGGAACTCGACCGTGATGGCCGTCGCAAAGAGCTGGAAAGCCTGCTGCAGGAATTCCATATCAACCACATTCGCGACAACCTCGGCATGAGCCTGTCCGGTGGTGAGCGCCGCCGCGTGGAAATCGCGCGCGCGCTGGCGACTGCACCCAAGTTCATCCTGTTGGACGAACCGTTTGCCGGCGTCGACCCGATTTCGGTCGGCGATATCAAACAGATCATCCACCACCTCAAGGCCAAGGGCATCGGTGTATTGATCACCGACCACAACGTGCGTGAGACCCTCGACATCTGCGAAACTGCCTACATCGTCAACGATGGGCAGCTGATTGCCGAAGGTGATTCCGCCACTATCCTGGCCAACGAGCTGGTCAAGGAAGTGTACCTGGGTCACGAGTTCCGCCTGTAAACACCGTGGTGTCACGGCCGCTGGCCAAGACGCGCGGGAGTCAATGAAAACCTCCGGATTTTTATTGTTACCGCGCTCTAGGCAAAGCCCCCGACATCAGGCATATAATTTGCTTATGTTTGGCGCTCACGCGCCCTGTCGTGGATGGCGCATTGCGCCGGCGAATAAGGTGTTAAGCCCCTGCCATGAAACCATCGCTAGTCCTGAGAATGGGCCAGCAGCTGACGATGACACCGCAGCTGCAACAGGCCATCCGCCTGCTCCAATTGTCGACACTGGACCTGCAACAGGAGATCCAGGAAGCCCTTGAGTCCAATCCGATGCTCGAACGCCAGGAAGAAGGCGACGACTTCGACAATGCAGACCCACTGGCCGACAACATCGAGCAAAAACCCAATCCCGACGTGCAGGAACCGTCCTACCAGGAGTCCGCCCCTACGGTAGACAACCTTGAGGAAGGCGAATGGAACGAACGCATTCCCAACGAGCTTCCCGTCGACACCGCCTGGGAAGACGTCTATCAGACCAGTGCCAGCAGCCTGCCGAGCAATGACGACGACGAGTGGGACTTCACCACCCGTACCTCCGCCGGCGAGAGCCTGCAGAGCCATTTGTTGTGGCAACTGAACCTTGCGCCGATGTCGGACACCGATCGCCTGATCGCTGTGACGCTGATCGACTGCATCAACAACCAAGGCTACCTGGACGAAACCCTTGAGGAGATCCTCGAGGCCTTCGACCCGGAACTGGACATCGAGCTGGACGAAATTGAAGCCGTCCTGCACCGCATCCAGCAGTTCGAGCCCGCCGGCATCGGCGCCCGCACCCTGAGCGAATGCCTGCTGCTGCAATTACGCCAACTGCCTGCAAAGACTCCTAGGCTCGCCGAGGCCCAGCGCCTGGTTACCGATTACATCGACCTGCTGGGCAGCCGCGACTACAGCCAGTTGATGCGCCGCATGAAGCTTAAGGAAGACGAACTGCGCCAGGTCATCGAGCTGGTACAGAGCCTCAACCCGCGTCCGGGCTCGCAGATTGAGTCCAGCGAAGCCGAATACGTCGTCCCCGACGTGATCGTGCGCAAGGACAACGAGCGCTGGCTGGTGGAGCTGAACCAGGAATCGGTGCCACGCCTGCGGGTCAACCCGCAGTACGCAGGTTTTGTGCGCCGCGCCGACACCAGCGCCGACAACACGTTTATGCGCAACCAGTTGCAGGAAGCCCGGTGGTTCATCAAGAGCCTGCAAAGCCGCAACGAAACCCTGATGAAAGTTGCCACCCAGATTGTCGAGCACCAGCGCGGCTTCTTGGAATACGGCGATGAAGCGATGAAACCCCTGGTTCTGCATGACATCGCCGAAGCAGTAGGCATGCACGAATCAACGATTTCACGGGTAACCACGCAAAAGTTCATGCATACCCCACGGGGCATATATGAACTGAAATACTTTTTCTCCAGCCATGTCAGTACCTCCGAAGGCGGCGAATGCTCGTCAACGGCGATCCGCGCGATCATCAAAAAACTGGTTGCCGCGGAAAATCAGAAAAAGCCATTGAGTGACAGTAAGATCGCTGGTTTACTGGAGGCACAAGGCATTCAGGTCGCCCGTCGAACCGTCGCCAAGTACCGCGAATCCCTTGGGATCGCGCCTTCCAGCGAGCGTAAGCGTTTGATGTGACGGGCGGGCCATAGCGTTCCAGTGGCAGGCACCCCGGCCTGCCGCTTTATGCACTGGCAACGAAGGAGAAGCTGTATGCAAGTCAACATCAGTGGACACCATGTAGAAGTCACCCCTCCCCTGCGCGAATACGTCGAGCAGAAGCTCAAACGGCTTGAGGGTCATTTTGACAAGATCACCAATGTGCAAGTGATCATGAAGGTCGACAAACTTCAGCAGAAAATCGAAGCGACCCTACAGATTCCTGGTGGCGAAGTAGTCGCCAACGCCGAGCATGAAGACATGTATGCATCCATCGATGCCTTGACTGACAAGCTTGACCGCCAACTTAAAAAGCATAAGGAAAAGCAGCAGAGCCTTCTCCAGGGCACCGGCCGCTAACACTCCCCACCCATGATTCGACTTGAAACCATCCTGACCCCCGGCCGTTCCCTCGTGAACGCGCCGGGTGGCAGTAAAAAGAAAGCCCTTGAGCAAATTGCGAACCTGATCAGCAGCCAAGTGCCTGATCTGGAGATGCAAGATGTCTTCGAGGCTCTGATTGCCCGTGAAAAACTCGGTTCGACCGGTTTTGGCAACGGCATCGCCATTCCTCACTGCCGCCTCAAAGGCTGCGAGACGCCTGTCAGCGCCTTGCTGCACCTGGAAAAACCCATTGATTTCGATGCTATCGATGGTGCACCGGTTGACCTGCTGTTTGTGCTGCTGGTCCCGGAAGCTGCCACCGATGCGCACCTGGAACTGCTCCGGCAGATCGCCAGCATGCTCGACCGCAAGGAAGTACGCGACAAACTGCGCAGTGCCAGCAGCAACGAGGCGCTGTACCAGGTTGTCCTGGATGAACAAAACGGGCAGTAATCATGCGTTTGATCATCGTCAGCGGCCGCTCCGGCTCGGGTAAAAGCACCGCCCTCAATGTCCTTGAGGACAACGGTTTCTATTGTATCGATAACCTGCCCGCCGGCCTGCTACCGGAGTTGGCAGAACGCGCACTGATCCACACCGAACTGGCCCAACCCCTGGTGGCCGTTTCGATCGATGCCCGCAACCTGCCCAGCCACCTTGAGCGCTTCCCACAGTTGCTCGAGGAAGTGCGGGCCAAGCATATTCATTGTGATGTGCTTTACCTGGACGCCGACGAAGAGACCCTGCTCAAGCGCTTTTCCGAGACCCGCCGACGCCACCCCCTCAGCAGCCCTCATCGCTCACTGGCCGAAGCCATTGAAGACGAGACCAAGTTGCTGGGGCCGATCATTGACCTCGCCGACCTGAAGATCAACACCACCAGCCTCAACCTGTACCAGTTGCGCGATGCCATCAAGCTGCGCCTGCTGAACCAGCCTGAGCCTGGCACGGCGTTTCTCGTCGAGTCCTTCGGCTTTAAGCGCGGTATGCCGGTGGATGCCGACTTGGTGTTCGACGTGCGCTGCCTGCCCAACCCCTACTGGAAACCGGAACTGCGCGAACAGTCCGGGCTGGATCAGCCTGTAGCCGAGTACCTGGCGGCGCAACCGGATGTGGAGGAGATGTTCCAGGACATTTCCAGCTACCTGCTCAAATGGCTACCGCGCTTTGCCGCGAGCAACCGGGCCTATGTCACCATCGCCATTGGTTGCACCGGCGGCCATCATCGCTCCGTTTACCTGACCGAGCGGCTGGGCCAGGTGTTGCAACAAACCCTCAAGAACGTCCAGGTCCGCCACCGCGACCTTAGCTGAAAGGAACACCCCCGCGATGCCCGCTCTGGAAATTGAAATCATCAACAAGCTGGGCCTGCACGCCCGGGCCTCGGCCAAATTCGTCGGCGTTGCCGGGCAGTTCCCCTGCCAGATCCGCGCCGGGCGCACGCCGGAGTCCATGGTCGATGGTAAAAGCATTATGGCCATGATGATGCTGGCGGCAGGCAAGGGCACCAGGATTCATTTGAAGACCGAAGGCGAGCAGGAAGACGAGGCAATGGAAGCCCTCAAAAAGCTGATCAACAATTTCTTCGACGAAGGCGAATAACACCGCGAACCTGTAGGAGCGAGCTTGCTCGCGAAAACCTCAAGGCCGCCGCGTGTATTCAGAGTTCACGCGTTATCGTTGACGATCTTCGCGAGCAAGCTCGCTCCTACAGAAGATCGGCAACCTGGCCTTAGCCCAACGCGGTATCCATCACCATCATCAAACAAAACCCGATGCACAGGCCCAGGCTTGCAAGCTTTTCGTGGCCATTGCGCCGCGATTCGGGGATCACTTCATGCGTCACCACCAACAGCATCGCACCCGCAGCCAGGGCTAACCCGAGCGGCAGCAGCACTTCGGCCAGGCTCACCAGCCAAGCGCACAGTACGGCGAACACCGGCTCCACCAGGCCCGATGCAGCACCGATCAGGAAGGCCTTGACCCGCGACATGCCTGCCCCGGCCAACACCAACGCAATCACCAGACCTTCGGGCACATCCTGCAACGCAATGCCCATCGCCAGGCTGTCTGCATCGGGCATGCCGCCGCCCGCTGAAACGCCAACCGCCATGCCTTCGGGGATGTTGTGGGCGATGATGGCGAACACGAACAGCCAAATTCGCGGTGGGATCACCGGCTTGTCCGGCGTGCCCACCAGCATTTCCGGACTGGCGCCCGAGACCTTGCGGTCGACCAGATACAACCCGAACGCCCCCAGCATGATGCCAAAGCTGATCAGGCCGCTGGCGCCCCAGGGCGAGAGCCCCAGTTTTTCGGCCGCCGCAATGCCCGGCACGATCAGCGAAAAAGCCGTCGCCGCCAGCATCACCCCGGCACCAAAGCCTAACAAGGTGTCGCTCAGTGCCACCGGCATCCGTCGAATCACCAGCACAGGCACTGCGCCGAGTGCCGTGCCGAGTGCGCAGATCGCTCCGCCCTGAAGGGCACGCAGGATACGTGGCTCCAGATTCAACCAGTCCAGCCCGTGGGCCACCAGCAATGCAGTACCTGCCAATAGCAGCAACGAACCCAGCGCATAGCGAAACAATCGCACACTGCTGATCGCCAGTGTTTCAGTGCCCATAGTCGGCCTTAGGTCTTTTTATAGAGTGAATATCAGGCCAACGCGGCCTGGTAGCGCGCAGTAACTTCCGGCCAGTTGATAACACTGTAGAAGGCATTGATGTATTCCGGGCGACGGTTCTGATAAAGCAGATAGTAGGCGTGCTCCCAGACGTCCAGGCCGAGGATCGGTGTGTTGCCGTTCATCAGTGGGCTGTCCTGGTTGCCGCTGCTTTCTACCACCAAGGTTTTCTGCGGGGTGACGCTCAGCCAGGCCCAGCCGCTGCCAAAACGGGTCAAGGCCGCTTTGGTAAACGCCTCCTTGAAGCTGTCGAAGCCGCCCAATTGTTCATCGATGGCCTTGCCCAGCGCACCTTCTGGCTTACCGCCGCCTTTTGGCGACATCACCGCCCAGAACAGCGAGTGGTTGGCGTGGCCGCCACCTTGGTTAATGACGGCGGCACGCAGTTTTTCCGGCAGTTGCTGGACGCTCGAGACTAGTTTCTCTATCGGCCATCCGGCGAATTCGGTGCCCTCGACGGCGGCATTGAGGTTGTTGATATAGGTCTGGTGGTGCTTGGTGTAGTGGATTTCCATGGTTTGCGCATCGATATGCGGTTCCAGCGCATCGTAGGCGTAAGGCAAGGCAGGCAAGGTGTAGGACATATCAATGTGCTCCGTAATGAGGTGTGATCGGTTGCGGCGCGGTACTACCCAGCAGGCGATGGGTACGTGGGTACTCGCCGTGATCGCTGATGAAATTCAACAACTCTACGTAGGTCTTGCTGCTCTGGCGCAGCGCGGCCTCGCGCAATTGCGGGCTGAGGCGCGGATCCTGCATGGTCTGAAGCAGGCGCTGGTGGATAGCGCAAAGGTACTCCGCACTTTCCTCAGGCTGGTTCAGGCGCAGGTGCAAGTCCGCCAGGTTGTGGTGGGAAATGACGCAAGCGGCCACTGCTTCGTCGGCATCTGCCCAGCGTTCGAACAACACTTGTGCCAGGGCCAGGGCTTGCAAATAGGCCTCGCGAGCGTCAACCAACTCGCCTGCCATAAAGCAGCGATTGGCCCGTTCGATCGTGCGTTTCCAGTGCTCCATGGTGAGCCTCCAAAGCAGGGTCGGTGATTACACGCCGCCGGCCGTGAGCTTTTCCGGGTCCAGCAGGACTTCCAGTTGGCTGCGCGGCAGGTCAGTGTGCTCAAGTGCGACATCAATCACCGGACGCCCTTGTTGATAGGCCTTTTTGGCGATCTCTGCGGCTTTCTGGTAACCAATGATCGGGTTGAGCGCCGTCACCAGGATCGGGTTACGCGACAGCGCTTCCTTGAGTTTGGCTTCGTTGACCTTGAAACTTGCAATCGCCTTGTCTGCGAGCAGGCGGCTGGAATTGGCCAGTAGCTCCAGGCTGCTCAGCAGGTTCTGGGCGATGATCGGCAGCATCACGTTCAACTCGAAGTTGCCCGACTGACCGGCGACGGTGATGACCGTGTCGTTGCCGATGACTTGCGCGGCAACCATCGCTGTGGCTTCCGGGATTACCGGATTGACCTTGCCAGGCATGATCGAGGAGCCAGGCTGCAGGCCTTCCAGTTCAATCTCACCCAAACCGGCCAAGGGCCCGGAGTTCATCCAGCGTAGGTCGTTGGCGATTTTCATCAGTGACACGGCAATGGCTTTCAACTGACCAGATACTGCAACGGCAGTGTCCTGGGAACCGATCAGTGCAAACAGGTTATTGCCTGGTGTGAAGTTCACGTCAGTCAGGCTGCTCAGTTGCTGGCTGAAACGCGCAGCGAATTCAGGATGGGCATTGATCCCAGTACCGACGGCAGTACCGCCCTGGGCCAAGGCCTGCAAGCTTGGCAGCAGGTCCTGCACGTGGCCGATATTGGCCTTCAGTTGCTGGGCCCAGCCGTTGAGCACCTGGCTCATGCGCACCGGCATGGCGTCCATCAGGTGAGTGCGGCCGGTTTTGATGAACGGGTGGACTTCTTCAGCTTTCTGCTCGATCACCTGCACCAGGTGCTGAAGGGCCGGCAGCGTTTGCTCATGCAGGACCAGCGCAGCGCTGACATGGATGGTGGTTGGGATGATGTCGTTGCTGCTTTGGCCGCAGTTCACGTGATCATTGGCGTTGACCGCCTCGCCCAGCAGGCGGGTGGCCAGGGTGGCAATCACTTCGTTGGCATTCATGTTGGAGCTGGTGCCGGAGCCCGTTTGGAAGATATCCACCGGGAAGTGCTGCATGAAGTCGCCTTCCAGCAAGCCCTGGGCGGCATCGACAATCGCCTTGCCCTGCCCTGCGCTGATTTGGTTTAGATCGACGTTGACCTTGGCGGCAGCGGCCTTGGCCAAGATGAGGGCACGGATGAATTGAGCCGGCATACGCTGGTGGCTGATCGGGAAATTGTTCACCGCGCGCTGGGTTTGTGCGCCGTACAAGGCCTCGGCCGGTACTTGCAGTTCGCCCATGCTGTCGCGTTCGATACGGGTGTTACTCATCGTTAGATCCTTGCACCAGGTCGGAGTGAGAAATAGACGGCAGCAATTCGCAGGTCGCCAATTGCCACGCAAAGCGCTGCCAACGCTTGAGGCGGCAGGCACAGTGGGAGAGTTTTTCCAGATCACGCAGTGGGCGCCACGCTTGATCCAGGCACATGGAGCGCCAGTGCCAGGGCAGCGCGATATCACTGGCGGTGTCGAGCAGCAGGCGAAATGAGGTTTCAGCGATTGTCCATGGATGGGTCGCGGTGCAGCACGCCAGGTATCGACCCTCATTGAGGTAATGTTCGATCAGGCGCGGCTCGTTAGGGTTGAGGCCGCAGCGAATCTGGCGACTCATCCAACGCCAGCTCTCCAGATAAGGATCCTCATGCAGGACAGAACTCATGATCCACACTCATTCGGTAATGATATTTATTATTAAATGATATTGAGAATCAAAACAAGGGTAGCCCTTCAATCCCTCTAAATCGCACCCATAAAAAAAGCGCGCCTTCCATTGGAAGGCGCGCTTTTTATCCAGCTTCGGTAGGACTAGCTGCCGGCGACGGTCATCCGCTCGATCAACACCGACCCCGTACGAATGTTGCTGCGCAGCTCCAGGTCATTACCCACTGCAACGATCTGCTTGAACATATCGCGCATGTTGCCGGCAATGGTCACTTCCTGAACGGCGAATTGAATTTCGCCGTTCTCGACCCAAAAGCCTGCCGCACCACGGGAATAGTCCCCAGTCACCATGTTCAGGCCATGGCCCATGAGCTCCGTCACTAACAAACCGCGACCCATACGGCGCAGCAAAGCCGCCTGGTCTTCATCACCATGGGTCACGAACAAGTTATGCACGCCGCCCGAGTTGGCGGTGCTCGGCAGGCCGAGTTTGCGACCGGAGTAAGTGCCCAGCACATAGGACACCAACTCACCCTTCTCGACGAACGGTTTGGCATAGGTCGCAAGACCATCACCGTCGAATGCCGAGCTGCCCATGGCACGCATCAAATGCGGACGCTCGTCGATGGTCAGCCACTCGGGGAACAATTTCTGGCCAATCGCGCCTTCCAGGAACGACGATTTGCGATACAAATTACCGCCAGAAATCGCCCCCAGGAAACTGCCGAACAAACCACCGGCCAGCTCCGCCGAAAACAGCACTGGCACTTCGCAGGTCGGCACCGGACGCGCGCCCAGGCGGCTAGCGGCACGTTGCGCTGCGCGCTGACCAATGCTGACCGGGTCCGCAAGCAATTCGCCCTGACGGCTTACGTCGTACCAGTAATCGCGCTGCATCTGGCCATTGGCCTCGGCGATCATGACGCAGCTCAAGCTGTGGCGTGTGGACGCATAACCGCCGATAAAACCATGGCTATTGCCGTAGACGCGGCAACCTTGATGCGTACTTAACGTGGTGCCATCGGCGTTCTTGATGCGGGCATCGGCGTCGAACGCGGCGGCTTCGCAGATCAGTGCCTTTTCGATGGCTTGCTCAGGGGTAATGTCCCAGGCGTGGAACAGATCGAAATCCTTCAAGTCCGTGGCCATCAACGCCTTGTCGGCCAACCCCGAGCTTTCGTCTTCGGACGTGTGCTTGGCAATGGCCAGCGCTGCCGCGACGGTCTCGCGAATGGCCTCAGGGCCGCTGGCCGACGTGCTGGCCGAGCCTTTGCGCTGCCCGACGTACAAGGTGATGCCAAAGCCCTGGTCACGGTTGAATTCAACGGTTTCCACTTCCCGCTGACGCACCGAAGTCGATAAACCCTGCTCCAGCGACACCGCGACTTCACAGGCACTGGCGCCCTGGCGCTTGGCTTCGGCAAGGATCTGCTCGACTTGTTCCTGCAGTGCCGGTAACGCTTGCGGACCGACGCTTTGGGCTGCACTCATGGTTTTCTCCACTCAAATTCTGCTTTCGGTTAAGGCCATCGAGCGACCGGGCCGGACAAGCGGCCCCCGACTGGTTATCATGGCGGCGTTTCTTTGCGGACTGCCACCATGGTTGATTCTTACGACGACTCCCTCGATGGGGAGAAAAGCAAAACCCAGGTCAAACGTGAGCTGCATGCTCTGGTTGACCTCGGCGAGCGTCTTACAACGCTCAAGAAGGATTTGATTGCAAAACTGCCGTTGACCGACGAAATGCGTCGGGCCCTGGCCGATGCGCCCAAGCACACCGCGAATATCGCGCGCAAACGGCACATCATGTTTATCGGCAAACTGATGCGCGATCAGGACACTGACGCCATTCTGGCCTTGCTCGATCAAACCGATGCCTCCACTCGCCAGTACAACGAACGCTTCCATAATTTGGAACGTTGGCGTGACCGCCTGATTTCGGGCGATGACGCCGTGCTGGAGAAATTCGTGTTGGACTACCCGGACGCGGACCGCCAGCAATTGCGCTCCCTGATCCGTCAGGCCCAGCACGAGCAGGCGCATAACAAGGCGCCGGCCACCAGCCGTAAAATCTTCAAGTACATCCGTGAGCTGGACGAGACCCAACGCGGCCTGCGTTGATCCTCTTCCCCGGGTGGCGGCCTTCGCCACCCGAAGCTCCAACCTTTACGAGCCCGTGCCACCCACGGTAATCGCATCAATCTTCAGCGTTGGCTGGCCGACACCCACCGGCACCGACTGCCCATCTTTGCCACACGTGCCCACGCCGCTGTCCAGCGACAGGTCATTGCCGACCATCGACACTTTGCTCATGGCCTCTGGCCCGTTGCCAATCAACGTCGCCCCTTTGACCGGTGCGGTAATCTTGCCGTCTTCGATCAGGTACGCCTCGCTGGTGGAGAACACGAACTTGCCACTGGTGATATCCACTTGGCCGCCGCCGAGGTTGGCGCAATAGATACCGCGCTTCACCGAAGCAATAATTTCTGCCGGGTCGCTTTCGCCACCGAGCATGTAGGTGTTGGTCATACGAGGCATTGGCAAGTGCGCATAGGACTCGCGGCGGCCGTTACCGGTACGCGCCACGCCCATCAGACGCGCATTGAGTTTGTCTTGCATGTAGCCCTTGAGCACGCCGTTTTCGATCAGGGTGGTGCACTCGGTCGGAGTGCCTTCATCGTCCACGCTCAGCGAGCCGCGGCGACCGGCCAGAGTGCCGTCATCGACAATAGTGCACAGCTTGGAGGCAACCATCTCGCCCATGCGCCCGCTGTAGGCGGAGCTGCCCTTGCGGTTGAAGTCACCTTCCAGGCCATGGCCTACCGCTTCGTGAAGCAACACGCCGGACCAACCCGAACCCAACACCACCGGCAAGGTACCGGCCGGTGCCGGAATAGCTTCCAGGTTGACCAATGCCTGACGCAACGCTTCACGGGCATACCCCATGGCGCGGTCTTCAGCGAGGAAATAACGGTAGTCGGTACGCCCGCCACCGCCGTGGCCACCGCGCTCGCGACGACCGTTCTGCTCGACGATCACACTGACGTTAAAGCGCACCAGCGGCCGCACATCGGCTGCCAGGCCGCCATCGGTGGAGGCTACAAGGATGCGCTCCCACACACCGGCCATGCTCACAGTGACCTGTTGAATACGCGGGTCCAGGGCGCGGGTAGCAGCGTCGACACGCTTGAGCAACTCGACCTTCTCGGCGCGGCTGATCACTTCCAGGGGGTTATCCGGCGCATACAACTGGGCCACGTCCTGGGTGCTGAACGCCTGCACCGTGCCATTTTGACCGGCTCGGGAGATCGAACGCGCGGCACGTGCCGCGAGGCCCAAAGCCTCCAGGGTGATGGCATTGCTGTAGGCAAAACCGGTCTTTTCACCGGACTGCGCACGCACGCCCACGCCTTGGTCGAGGTTGAAACTGCCTTCCTTGACGATGCCGTCTTCCAGCGCCCAGGACTCGGAGATCTGGCCCTGGAAATACAAGTCGGCTGCATCGATGCCCGGCCCGGCGAGATCGCCCAGCACGGTCTGCAGATTTTCGATGGTCACGCCACCGGGTGCCAGGAGGTGTTCACTGACTGAGGACAACAACTCGCTCATAGGTTTGGCCTTAAATTCATCGTTCTGAAGCAGGTCGCTGCGCGCCCTGCGAGAAAAAGCGCCGATGGTTGACCACCGGCATGCGCGCCCGTATCGACGCCTGTTCGCTGCTATCGCGCTCGGCCAACAACACCGCTTCGCCTTGATCCTGTTGTGTCAGCACACGGCCCCAGGGGTCGACAATTGCCGCATGGCCATGGGTTTCCCGTGGCCCTGGGTGCACGCCTCCCTGGGCGGCCGCCAGCAGGTAGCACTGGGTCTCGATGGCACGGGCACGAATCAGCACGTCCCAGTGCGCGGCGCCGGTCACCGCCGTGAACGCCGAAGGCGCGGTAATCAATTCAGCCCCTGCCGCGCGCAACTCGCTGTAAAGCTCCGGGAAGCGCAGGTCGTAGCACACCGTCAGACCCAATCGGCCGACCGGCGTATCCGCCACCACCACATTGCCTCCGAAAGCATAGTCGTCAGATTCACGATATCGACCACGCGTGTCGGCTACATCGACATCGAACAAGTGCAGCTTGTCATAGCGGGCAACGATCTCACCGCGATCATCGACCAGCAGCGAGCAAGCGTTGGACTTGGCGTGCGGTTGGCCCTCAGGCGGCAACGGCAAAGTGCCGGCCACTATCCATAAGGTGAGGTCGCGAGCGGTCTGTTTCAACCACGGCAGGATCGGTCCTTCGCCCAACGCTTCGGCGCGGCCAATATCAGCCACATCGCGGCGCCCCATGGCAGCGAAGTTTTCCGGCAGCACCGCAAGCTTCGCGCCACCCGCTGCAGCCTGCTCCAGCAGACGCCGGGCCTGGACCAGATTGGCCAGCACATCGCTCTGGCTGACCATTTGAATTACCGCAAAGGACATGGGCCGACACTCCGTAATGGGCATGGGGCCATGCTACTCCACAGGCTCTCAGTTGGGTTTTTCAAATGGTTTGTCGAAGGTGATTTTCGGGTCTTTCCACGGGCCTTCAACCTTGTACTGCACGCTGGCGAAACGGGCGATACGGTCACCGATCAGCTTGTCGATCAGGAACAATGCGCCGCCAATCGCCGGCGCCCCGACAATCAGCGCGGCAATCGGCAGGTTGTTGGTCACTGGCAGTGTCACCAGCAGCTTGGCGTCGACACGGTCCGCCACCATGTCCAGGGTGCCATTAAGCTCCAGGTTGGTAGAAGGCCCGGTCATGGTAATCGGCTCGCGGGTGACGAACACGCCATTACTGGCCGCCAGTACTCCTTTGACCCGGTCATAGCTCAAACCCTTGCCGAGCAAGTCCGAGAAATCCAGGCGCAAGCGACGCCCGATGGAGTTGAAATTCAGCAGACCGAACACGCGCAAAGCCTGGGCACCGCCTTCAACTTCGACGAACTGGCCCTTGCGGAACGCTGCGTCCAGGCTGCCAGAGAAGCGCTTGGGCCCGACATAGGCCGGCGAACCGGGCCAGCGTCCATCTACATCCAGATGAAAATCCTCACTGGTGACGGTAGGCGCAAAACCCCAGCCCTTGAGCACATCGGCAATGTTCTTGCCGTCCAGACGCCCCTTGTACCAACTGGCGCTATCGCCCACGGCCCCTTCCCAACCACCGGCACCCTTGAGCTGCATGCCCTTGAGGCCCAGGTCCAGGTTGCTGAAGGCTAGTCCTTTTGGCGTTGGCCGGATTTTCAACGACCAGGCGCCCACCAGGTCCGGGCCTTGGAACAGTTGATCGATGGCGATATCCAGCGCCGGAATATCCTTGGGATCGATATTGGCCAGCGGGTCCGGTGCGTTTTCGTCGGCCTGCACCGTCGGGTCAGCCGCCGGCAACTTCACATATTGCAGGTTGACCGCAATCGGCGCGCCCTTGGCGTCCGGCAGATTGACGGTGCCTTTGGCTTGCTGGCTAGCGAGCTGCAAGCCCCAGGCGGCAGGCTTGCGGTCAAGCTGAAGGTTGACCTGATCAAACTGGCTACCAAAACCGGTAAGCTTGCCAATCTTGAAATCGGCACCGCTGAGCAGTTGCTTGGCGCTACCCCCAGGATCGTTGCCGGCATAACGGTCCACCAGCTTCTTCCAGGGGTCGATATCGAGTTCCGACAATACCCCGCGAATACGCAAGCCTTTGCCCGCCGGCAACAGCGCATCGCCGTCCCCAAGGAACAGCTCACCTCGACCATCGTTGAGTTTGTCCGGCGGTGCGGCAAAGGTGAAATTGGCCAACTCGCCATAATCAAACCAATAGCGGCGTTCGGCGCCCTGCAAGGTCATACGGAACACGCTGTCACGCCCCTGGCTGGCTGGCATGCCGAACGGCGCCGGCAAGTCTACCGCCACGCCCTTGAGGTTGGAGCTGACCATGAGCTGGCTGTCGGCGCCGTCCAGATTCAGCTGCAACTGGTACGGGATATCCCCGGACACCGGCAGTGGCTGAGTGACTTTGAGCCAGTCAGTCAGTCGCTTGACCGTGACCTGGCCCTTGGCAGTGACACGCGTACTGATATTACCCGGCTTGCCATCGGCAAATATTTGCGCCGTGATCGGCCGCTCAAAAGCCTGCGCAGTGATGTTCTGCCCGCTCAGGCCCTTGGCGCTGTCGAAGCGGAAGTCGCCCTTGAGCTGAGTCAAGTCCAGGGTCGGCTCGGCCAATTGCAGGCGTGCCTTGTCCGTCTTGAAGTCGACCACAATTTTCGGTTCGGTGCCCTTTGCCAGCGGGATATCCAAGTCGAGGCTGCCTTGCAGGTCGCCCTCGCCTTTCCAGCCGGCGAAGGTCGATGCTGTACCGATCGGCGCTTCCTGAAGGATTTTCAACCCATCGCCCAACCCGCCAGCGAAACCACCGGTCAGCAACAGATGACTGTCCTTGCCCGCTGGCGCATGGGGAATATTGACGTAGATGTCCTTGACCTTGGTATCAAGCAACTGGCCCTTGCTCGCCAGGATGCGTACACCACTTTCCTCGACAAACACCTCGCCCTTGACCTTGCTGACATGGGGCCAGCCCGGCTGGAACGCCAACTCGGCATCATGCACCTTGAAGAACAGGCTGATATTGCGCGAAGCGGGCAGCGCGCCGTGGTTCAACGAGCCTTGGTATTGGAAAAACCCCTCATCCACCGCACCTTTAAGGATCGCGGTACGCAGCCATTCATCCAACGCAGGGCTCAACACCGCCGGTAGGTATTTTGGGGTGAAACGCCCATCACCCTCTACCATACCGACCCGCAGGTCCATGTAGTCTTCCTGGCTGTGATCAAAATGCAGGCGGATCAGGAAGTCGGCAGCCACTTTACCCTCCTCGCCCAGCACCTTGATGTAGGGAGCAATCAGGGTGAAGCCTTCTTTATCGAGCTTCCACGTCAGGCGCGCATTGGCTTGGATGTACTGCCACGGCTTGGCGAAGATCGGGTCGAGGTGCAGGGAAAAATCCTTGCTGTCCATGCGCAGCTCGCCCTGCCCCAGGTCACCACTGATGCTACCGGAGACGTTACGCGCGGCCGGCGCGCCGGAGTAGGCGTCGAAGCCGATGCGCTCAAGATTGGCGGCGAAACTGACTTTCTGGTCGGTGGTGTCCTGGGGACGGAAGTCCACCAGCACATTACGCAGCAAGCCAGTGGCTTTCAGGTGCTCGAGGGTCTTGGCAAAACCTTCCGGCAACGGTGCCAAGGCATTGAGCAATGGCGTGATGGGGGTCAGGTCGAGGCGGTCGGCCTGTAGTTTCCAGACCTCCAAAGCCTTGTCGGTCGCCAGGGTTTGCTGCAATTGCAGACGCGATTCCCAGCGAGTATCTCCAATGTTCATGGCCAGCGAATCGAACAGTACGCGCAGGCCGGCATCACTGCGTTGCAGGTAGGCCGTCAGGGCAAGGTTTTCAATCTGTACCGGCTTGCGCTCGGCATAACTGCCCTTCACCTCGGGTGAATTGAGGCGGACCACAGCGCTTTGTACAGCCCCGTTGGCCCAGTTCAGCCAAAACTCGCCGCCGGCTTTGAATTGAGTCAGTTTCCACTGCTGAGTCAGCTTGGCAGGTATCCACTGGGCCCAATCGCTTTGCGGCAAGCTTAGATAAGCCTCCACCTCAGCGTCTTTCCACTGGCTGGCGCGAATTCGGGTACGCAGGCTGACGGCCAGGGGCTGGCCATCAGGCAGGGTGAGGCGCGCGTCCAGACGCTGGCGAGTCAGGCCGGTATGCAGGCTCAGGCCCACATAAGTCAACGTCTTCGGCGCCTGGTCGAACGGTTGCAGGGTGATCTGGCTGTCGAGCAACGACACACGCTTGACCCTTTGCATGCGCTTGAGCAGCTGCTCAGGGTCCAGCGGCTGGTCGTCCTGTACCGGCAGCCCCTGCAACGCCCAGTGGCCGTCCTTGTCTTCCTTCACGCTCAGTTGCAGCCCGCTGACTTCCAGATGGGCAATACGTACTTCGCGCGCCATCAGGCTGGCCCAGATATCCGGCACCACTTCGACCTGGTCCAGACGCAGGGCACTGCTGCCCTCGCCGACCATCACGTCATGGGCCAGCAACACCGGGGCAAACCCGCTCCAGCGCCCTTCAAGGCTGCCGATCTGCAGGGGCATGTCCACCGCAGCCTGGGCCTTGGCTTCGACTTCCGCACGGTACTCGGCTACCAGCGGCGTCAATTCGCGTCCAAGGCTCACATACACGGCTGCCAGCACCAATATCAAGGCGCACAGTCCCAGGCCCCAACGGGTCAAAGCGGCAAAAAAGCGTATCAGACGCTCCATGTCAGGCGACCCTCAGGGCAGTAAAAAGCAAGCGAATGGGGATCAGAGCAGCACCACGTCGTATTGTTCCTGGGAATACATGGTTTCAACCTGGAAGCGAATCGTGCGCCCGATAAACCCTTCCAGTTCGGCAACGTTGCCGGACTCTTCGTCCAGCAGCCGATCGACCACTTTCTGGTTGGCGAGCACTCTATAACCTTCGGCCTGGTAGGCACGTGCCTCTCGTAAGATTTCGCGGAAAATCTCGTAGCAAACCGTTTCCGGGGTCTTCAACTTGCCACGGCCCTGGCAACTGCTGCACGGCTCGCATAGCACCTGCTCTAGGCTTTCACGGGTGCGCTTGCGGGTCATCTGCACCAGGCCCAACTCGGTGATGCCGATGATGTTTGTCTTGGCGTGATCGCGCTCCAACTGCTTCTCGAGGGTACGCAACACTTGGCGCTGATGCTCACCATCCTCCATGTCGATGAAGTCGATGATGATGATGCCGCCCAGGTTGCGCAGCCGCAGTTGGCGGGCAATCGCGGTGGCCGCTTCGAGGTTGGTCTTGAAGATGGTTTCTTCGAGGTTGCGATGGCCTACGAACGCGCCGGTGTTGACGTCGATCGTGGTCATGGCTTCGGCGGGGTCGACCACAAGATAACCACCGGACTTGAGCGGCACCTTGCGCTCCAGGGCTTTCTGAATCTCATCCTCGACCCCATACAGGTCGAAGATCGGCCGCTCGCCAGGATAGTGCTCGAGGCGGTCGGCAATTTCCGGCATCAGCTCGGCGACAAATTGCGTAGTGCGCTGGAACGTCTCCCGCGAGTCGATGCGAATTTTCTCGATCTTCGGGCTGACCAGATCGCGTAGCGTGCGCAGAGCCAGACCGAGGTCTTCGTAGATCACGCTGGGCGCGCCGATGGTTTTGATCTGGGCACCGATCTGGTCCCACAGGCGCCGCAAGTAGCGGATATCCATCAGGATCTCATCGGCGCCGGCACCTTCGGCGGCGGTACGCAGGATGAATCCGCCTGCTTCCTTAATACCTTCGGCGGCGACGCAATCACTGACGACCTTTTTCAGGCGCTCACGCTCGCCTTCATCTTCGATCTTCAGGGAAATGCCCACGTGGGCCGTGCGCGGCATATACACCAGATAGCGCGACGGAATCGACAGCTGCGTAGTCAGGCGAGCGCCTTTGGAGCCGATGGGGTCCTTGGTGACTTGCACCACCAGGCTCTGTCCTTCATGCACCAGGGCGCTGATGCTTTCCACCGCCGGGCCTTCACGCAAGGAAATTTCTGACGCATGGATAAACGCAGCACGGTCCAGGCCGATGTCGACGAATGCGGCCTGCATGCCCGGCAATACGCGCACCACCTTGCCTTTATAGATATTGCCGACGATCCCGCGCTTCTGTGTGCGCTCGACATGCACTTCTTGCAGAACACCGTTCTCTACCACCGCCACGCGCGATTCCATCGGCGTGATATTGATCAGAATCTCTTCACTCATGGCTGGGTCTCGTTCAGGCGTTTTCACAATAGTGACCGATCGCTTAAGGCTGGGCGCGCACGTCAGGCGATCAGCGCGCGTTAAGGTTTTGCCAACAGGGTATGCCGAATTGCTCGAGCAGTTGCGCGGTTTCGCACACCGGCAGGCCGACCACGGCGGAATAACTGCCATTGAGACCGGCGACAAACACCGAGCCCAAGCCTTGGATAGCATAGCCGCCCGCCTTGTCCTGCGGTTCGCCACTGTGCCAGTAGGTTGTCGCCTCCGCGACAGAAATACTGCGAAACCGCACACGACTGCTTACACAAACAACGTCCCAACGCTGCCCATCGGTGAGTGCAATGGCGGTCAACACTTCATGCTCACGCCCCGCCAATGCCATCAACATCGCCAGCGCATCGGCCTGGTCCACGGGCTTGCCGAGGATCTTGCCATCGACGATCACAGCGGTGTCGGCGCCCAGCACGCAAGCAGATGTTGTATTTTCGAGCACAGCAAAACCCGCCGCGGCCTTGCCACGCGCCAGGCGCTCGACATAGGAAACAGCGGATTCATTTGTAAGAGGGGTTTCATCAATAGCGGCGCTGACCACGGTGAAAGGCACACCGATCTGGGTCAACAGTTCACGCCGCCTCGGAGAGCCCGAGGCCAGATAAAGCGAATTCATTGCTGACTCTCCCTGTAGGGTTCGATAACCAGGCAGAGCCTCGCAATCCATTCAATTGATTTTATAGCGACGACGTAACCCACGCAGGCCGAAACTGATCCAGGGCCACAACAGCGCACTGACCAACGCCGGGAGTACCAGCGCCAGGGTAGGCTGGCGGTTACCGGTCAAGGCACTGAGCCAGAGCTGTACAAGCTGGGCCAGGCCGAAAATCACCAGGATCACCAGGCTCTGCTGCCACATTGGGAACATGCGCAGACGCTGCTGCAACGACAGTACCAGGAAAGTGATCAGGGTCAGGATCAACGCGTTCTGACCCAGCAAGGTGCCATAGAGCACATCCTCCGCCAACCCCAGGAACATCGCGGTGACCATGCCGACTTTATGCGGCAGGTGCAGCGACCAGAAGGCCAGCAGCAACGCCAGCCAGAGTGGGCGCAGGATTTCCATGAATTGGGGCAGCGGCGAAACGCTGAGCAGCAAACCGATGGCGAACGTCAGCCAGACAATCCAGCCATTGCGCGAATGAGTACCGGCCATTATTCCTCCCTCTGCCGCGTGGTGGCCGGAGCGGGGGCTGCTGGGCGGGCAGCCGGGGCAGCGGCAGGCGGTTTAGTCGTCGTGGTGGTGGCCGGCGTCGATGCAGGCGGCTTGGTCGCGGCGGGCTTGACCGGGTGCGTCGTGGGTTTGACGGGCGTAGCCACGGGTGCCACTGCCGCAGGCGTCACCGCAGGCGTGGCCGGTGCAACCGGAGCAGGCTTGGGCACAGTGGCAGGAACAATCGGCGTGGTGCCGTTCTTAATATCTTCGGCTTCCTGAGCCTGCGCAGCGTCGTTGGCACGCTCTTCGGGTGTACGGTTGTCGCTGAATACCAGCAACAGGTAACGACTGCGGTTCAGGGCGGCGGTCGGCACGGCGCGCACAATGGCGAATGGCTGGCCGGAATCGTGGATCACTTCCTTGACCGTCGCTACCGGGTAACCGGCGGGGAAACGCTGGCCAAGGCCGGAGCTGACCAACAGGTCGCCTTCCTTGATGTCAGCGGTATCTGCGACATGACGCAATTCCAGGCGTTCGGGGTTGCCGGTGCCGCTGGCAATGGCCCGCAGGCCGTTGCGGTTCACCTGCACCGGGATGCTGTGGGTGGTGTCCGTCAGCAGCAATACCCGCGAGGTGTAGGGCATCAACTCAACCACTTGGCCCATCAGGCCACGGGCATCGAGCACTGGCTGACCAAGGACAACACCGTCGCGCTCACCTTTATTGATGATGATGCGATGGGTGAAGGGGTTAGGGTCCATGCCGATCAATTCGGCCACTTCGACCTTCTCATTGACCAGCGCAGAAGAGTTGAGCAACTCGCGCAGCCGAACGTTCTGCTCGGTGAGGGCCGCGAGCTTTTGCATGCGCCCCTGCAACAGCAGGTTTTCGGTCTTGAGTTTTTCGTTTTCAGCGACCAGTTCGGTGCGGCTGCCAAATTGGCTGGCCACGCCCTGGTAGAGACGTTGCGGCAGGTCGGTGATCCAGTAGGTCTGCATCAACACCAGCGACATCTGGCTACGCACCGGCTTGAGCAGTGCAAAGCGCGCATCGACCACCATCAGCGCGACCGAAAGCACGACCAGCACCAACAGGCGCACGCCCAATGAGGGGCCTTTGGCGAAAAGCGGTTTAATAAGCCGCTCCTCCCAGGCAAATGTTGTCTTTATTCATACGGCATCTAACCGGCCTGGATGCAGATTGAAGAAGATAAACGCCAACAGGCAGCACTGCAAAGTGCTGCCTGCGGGCGAAACATGGGCTTATCAGCAAAGTCTTATTCGCTGGAAAGCAGGTCCATGGTGTGTTTATCCATCATTTCCAGTGCACGACCACCGCCGCGGGCAACGCAGGTCAGCGGGTCTTCGGCAACGATCACCGGCAGGCCAGTCTCTTGGGCCAGCAGCTTGTCGAGGTCACGCAGCAAGGCGCCACCACCGGTCAGCACCAGGCCACGCTCGGCGATGTCGGAAGCCAGTTCTGGCGGCGACTGCTCCAGGGCGCTCTTAACAGCCTGAACGATGGTTGCCAGGGACTCTTGCAGAGCTTCCAGCACTTCATTGGAGTTCAGGGTGAACGCACGTGGAACGCCTTCGGCCAGGTTGCGACCGCGCACATCGACTTCGCGCACTTCGCCGCCTGGGTAGGCAGTCCCGATTTCCTGCTTGATGCGCTCAGCGGTGGATTCACCGATCAGGCTGCCGTAGTTACGACGTACATAAGTGATGATCGCTTCGTCGAAACGGTCGCCGCCTACGCGTACGGATTCGGCATACACCACACCGTTCAGGGAGATCAGGGCGATTTCAGTAGTACCACCACCGATATCCACCACCATCGAACCGCGCGCTTCTTCAACCGGCAGGCCGGCACCGATCGCTGCAGCCATTGGCTCTTCGATCAGGAACACTTCACGGGCACCGGCACCAAGGGCCGATTCACGGATGGCGCGACGCTCAACCTGGGTGGACTTGCACGGAACGCAGATCAGCACACGAGGGCTGGGCTGCAAGAAACTGTTTTCGTGAACCTTGTTGATGAAGTACTGCAGCATCTTCTCGCAGACACTGAAGTCGGCGATCACGCCGTCTTTCATCGGACGAATGGCAGCAATATTGCCTGGTGTACGGCCGAGCATGCGCTTGGCCTCGGTGCCAACGGCAACGACACTTTTCTGATTACCATGGGTCCGAATGGCCACAACCGATGGCTCATTCAGAACGATACCGCGCTCGCGCACGTAAATAAGGGTGTTGGCAGTGCCCAGGTCAATGGAAAGATCGCTGGAAAACATGCCACGCAGTTTCTTGAACATGGGGAAAGGACCCTAGGCAACGCGTGGGTAAAAAAGTGCGGCAAACTCTAACAACGACAGGGATTTTGGGCAAGGCGCCAATGTGCTAAATTGGCCGACTTTCTGTGCACCAACCCCCACAATCGCGGCCATATGACCGTAGAAATGCGGTAGTGTTCCGACAATCTAACACACGGACGCCCTCCGTTCTGTTTTCCACTGGAGAATCCCATGGCGCTTGACCGCTCCGACGTGGAAAAAATCGCACACCTGGCCCACCTGGGCCTGGCTGATGCCGATCTTCCACCGATTACCGCAGCCCTGAACAGCATTCTCGGGCTGGTTGACCAAATGCAGGCCGTGAACACCGACGGCATCGAGCCCCTGGCTCACCCGCTGGAAGCCAGTCAGCGCCTGCGCGCCGACGTCGTGACCGAGCGCAATAATCGCGAGGCCTACCAGTCCATCGCGCCAGCGGTCGAAAACGGCCTGTACCTGGTTCCGAAAGTCATCGACTAAAGGGAAAGAGCCTTTCATGCATCACATGACTCTGGCCGAGATCGCCCGCGGTCTCGCCGACAAAAAGTTTTCTTCCGAAGAGCTGACCAAGACCCTGCTTGCGCGCATCGCCGAGCACGACCCCAAGGTCAACAGCTTCATCAGCCTCACCGAAGAACTGGCCCTGAGCCAGGCCAAGGCCGCCGACGTACGTCGCGCCAACGGTGAAAATGGCGCGCTGCTGGGCGCTCCCATCGCCCACAAGGACTTGTTCTGCACCCAGGGCATTCGCACCAGTTGCGGCTCGAAGATGCTCGACAATTTCAAGGCGCCCTACGACGCCACCGTGGTGTCCAAGCTGGCTGTCGCCGGGGCCGTGACCCTGGGCAAGACCAACATGGACGAATTCGCCATGGGTTCGGCCAATGAGTCGAGCTACTACGGCGCGGTGAAAAACCCGTGGAACCTCGAACACGTGCCCGGCGGTTCGTCCGGTGGTTCAGCGGCTGCCGTTGCCGCACGCTTCCTGCCGGCGGCCACGGCCACCGACACCGGTGGTTCCATCCGCCAACCGGCAGCGTTCACCAACCTCACCGGTTTGAAGCCGACCTACGGTCGCGTTTCCCGCTGGGGCATGATCGCCTACGCGTCCAGCCTCGATCAGGGCGGCCCTTTGGCTCGCACCGCCGAAGACTGCGCAATATTGTTACAAGGCATGGCAGGGTTCGATAAACAGGACTCCACCAGCATCGATGAGCCGGTGCCGGACTACAGCGCCAGCCTCAACACCTCGATCAAGGGCCTGCGCATCGGCGTGCCGAAGGAATACTTCAGTGCCGGTCTTGACCCACGCATCGCAGAGCTGGTGCACAACAGCGTTAAAGAGTTGGAAAAGCTCGGCGCCGTGATCAAGGAAATCAGCCTGCCGAACAACCAGCACGCGATCCCTGCTTACTATGTGATCGCGCCGGCAGAGGCCTCGTCCAATCTGTCGCGTTTCGACGGTGTGCGTTTCGGCTATCGCTGCGAAAACCCGAAAGACCTCACCGACCTGTACAAACGCTCCCGTGGCGAAGGCTTCGGCCCCGAAGTACAACGTCGCATCATGGTCGGGGCCTACGCCCTGTCGGCCGGTTACTACGACGCGTACTACCTCAAGGCGCAAAAAATCCGTCGCCTGGTGAAGAACGACTTCATGGCTGCCTTTGAAGAAGTCGATGTAATCCTCGGCCCAACCACGCCGAACCCGGCCTGGAAGCTTGGCGCCAAGAACGGCGACCCGGTGGCTGCGTACCTCGAAGACCTCTACACCATCACCGCCAACCTCGCGGGCTTGCCGGGCTTGTCCATGCCTGCCGGTTTCGTCGATGGCCTGCCGGTAGGCGTGCAATTGCTCGCCCCGTATTTCCAGGAAGGCCGCCTGCTCAATGTGGCGCACCAGTACCAGTTGAACACTGACTGGCACACTCGCACCCCTACCGGCTTCTGAGGAGAACACTATGCAATGGGAAGTCGTGATCGGGCTGGAGATTCATACCCAGCTCGCCACCCAATCGAAGATTTTCTCCGGTAGCGCCACCACGTTCGGCTCCGAGCCCAACACCCAGGCCAGCCTGGTAGACCTGGGCATGCCCGGCGTACTGCCGGTGCTGAACCAGGAAGCGGTGCGCATGGCGGTGATGTTCGGCCTGGCGATTGACGCCGAGATCGGCCAGCACAACGTGTTCGCACGCAAGAACTACTTCTACCCGGACCTGCCCAAGGGCTACCAGATCAGCCAGATGGAACTGCCGATCGTCGGCAAGGGCCACCTGGACATCCCGCTGGAAGACGGCACCATCAAACGTGTCGGCGTGACCCGTGCGCACCTGGAAGAAGATGCCGGCAAGAGCCTGCACGAGGAATTCCCAGGCGCCACCGGCATCGACCTGAACCGCGCCGGCACGCCGCTGCTGGAGATCGTCTCCGAGCCGGACATGCGCAGCGCCAAGGAAGCCGTGGCGTACGTGAAAACGATCCACGCGCTGGTGCGTTACCTGGGCATCTGCGACGGCAACATGGCCGAAGGCTCGCTGCGTTGCGACTGCAACGTGTCGATCCGTCCAAAGGGCCAAGTCGAGTACGGCACGCGCTGCGAGATCAAGAACGTCAACTCGTTCCGTTTTATCGAGAAGGCGATCAACAGCGAAGTGCGTCGCCAGATCGAACTAATCGAAGACGGCGGCAAGGTCATCCAGCAAACCCGCCTGTACGACCCGAACAAAGACGAAACCCGCGCCATGCGCAGCAAAGAGGAAGCTAACGACTACCGTTACTTCCCCGACCCGGATTTGTTGCCGGTGGTCATCGAGGACTCCTTCCTCAATGACGTGCGTGCCACCCTGCCGGAATTGCCGCAGCAGAAACGCGAGCGCTTCCAGGCGCAGTTTGGCCTGTCGGTTTACGATGCCAGCGTGCTGGCGTCTAGCCGTGAGCAAGCCAACTACTTCGAACAGGTCGTGAACATTGCCGGTGACGCCAAGCTGGCGGCCAACTGGGTGATGGTTGAGCTGGGCAGCCTATTGAACAAACAGGGCCTGGAAATCGACGAAGCGCCGGTAACCGCCGAGCAACTGGGCGGCATGCTGCTGCGCATCAAGGACAACACCATCTCCGGCAAAATCGCCAAGACCGTGTTCGAAGCCATGGCCGCCGGCGAAGGCAGTGCCGATGAAATCATCGACAAGCGCGGCCTCAAGCAAGTCACCGACAGCGGCGCCATCTCGGCCGTTCTCGATGAAATGCTCGCCGCCAATGCCGAGCAGGTCGAGCAATACCGCGCGGCAGACGAAGCCAAGCGCGGCAAGATGTTCGGCTTCTTTGTGGGCCAGGCCATGAAAGCCTCCAAAGGCAAGGCCAACCCGCAACAGGTGAACGAATTGCTTAAAAGCAAGCTCGAAGGCTGATAGTGATGACTGGCCCGGGTGAGATCTCATGCTCAACTCGGTCCATTGTGGGAACAGCTTTGTGTGGGAGGGGGCTTGCCCCCGATAACGGTGTATCAGCCAAATATTCATCAGCTGACACACTGCAATCGGGAGCAAGCCCCCTCCCACATAAACCCCTCCCACATTTGATAGGGGGATAACCTGGAAATGACGCGTCTATTAGGCCTCCTGGCCCTGTTCTCCCTGTTGGCCGGCTGCGCCAGCGGCGGCCTCGTCAACCCCAACGGCTACGATGAAACCGGCACCGCCTCCTATTACGGCGCCCGGCACCATGGCAAAAAGACCGCCAGCGGTGAACCCTTCAACCAGAACGCCCTGACCGCCGCCCACCGGCAATTGCCGTTCGGCACCCAGGTCAAGGTCACCAATCTCGCCAACGACAAATCCGTGGTTGTGCGCATCAATGATCGCGGCCCGCATACCCGTGGGCGCTTGATTGATCTTTCGCGCAAGGCCGCCGAACAGCTGGGCATGATCTCCAGCGGTACGGCACGCGTGCGCGTTCAAGCCATGAGCAACTAACTGACGGAGCCCTGGCCATTTTCGGATTAACCGCCCTCTCGCCCTGGAGCTTGCTGGAATTGGTCAGCGGCCTGCTGCTGCTGATCGTCGGCGCCGAAATCCTGGTGCGGGCCGCCGTGCGCCTGGCCGCCAGCCTCAAGGTGCGGCCGTTGATCATCGGCTTGAGCATCGTCGCCTTCGGCAGCAGTGCGCCGCAGATGACCGTAAGCCTGCAAGCCACCCTGGCCGGCAATACCGATATTGCCGTGGGCAGCGTGATCGGCAGCAGTATCTTCAACATCCTCGTGACGTTGGGCCTGTCGGCGCTGATCATTCCCCTACGGGTCTCGCGCCAACTGGTGCGCCTGGATATCCCGGTGATGATCCTCGCCGGGTTGTTGGTGTTTACCCTCGCGGCCAATGAAGCCCTCACGCCCAGCGACGGTCTGTTACTGCTGGTTGCCCTGCTCGCCTACCTCGGCGTGCTGCATTACCAGACACGCCATTCCCGACGCCTGCGAACGCTGGATACGGTGGCCAAGGCACCATGGCTCAGCAGTGTGTTGTTGATGCTCGGCGGGTTGCTGATTCTGGTGCTGGCCGGGCACTTGTTACTCGGCGCGGCCGTGGATGTGGCGAGTGACCTGGGCCTGTCGGAACGGGTCATCGGCCTGACCCTGATTGGCGTCGGCACCTCACTGCCATGCCTGGCCACATCGCTGATCGCCGCCCTGCGCGGTGAGCGTGAAATCGCCGTGGGCAACGTGATCGGCAGCAACCTGTTCAACCTGTTGGGGGTACTGGGTTTTACGGCCCTGGTGGCGCCCACACCGTTATCCGTGTCACCCAACGCACTCGACTTCGACCTGCCAGTGATGCTCGCCGCCGTCGTGTTGTGCCTGCCGGTGTTCTACACCGGCTATCGCGTGACGCGTGCCGAAGGCCTGGTGCTGCTGGGACTGTACCTGGCGTACGGGCTGCACGTGATGGCGTTCACCACCGGCATGCCCCTGGCGACCAAGCTCGAACACCTGATGCTGTATTACGTCCTGCCAGTGCTGGTGGCGTTCCTGTTGTTCAGCACACTGCGAGCCTGGCGCCGCCAACACAAGAGGGAGTCGCGATGACCGATCAGAAAAAGCCCGGGGTTGAAATGCGTCGCCAGGTGATGGGCGATGTATTCGTCGACCGCGCGCTGGGCAATGCCACCGAGTTCACCCAGCCGCTGCAGGATTTCGTCAACGAACATGCCTGGGGTAGCGTGTGGAACCGCGAAGGTTTGCCGCTCAAGACACGCAGCCTGATCACCCTCGCCGCCCTCACCGCCCTCAAGTGCCCGCAAGAGCTCAAAGGCCACGTACGCGGCGCGCTGAACAATGGGTGTACGGTGGAAGAGATTCGCGAGGCATTGCTGCACTGCGCGGTGTATGCGGGTGTGCCGGCGGCGATTGATGCGTTTCGGGCGGCGCAAGAAGTGATTGAGGCGTATCAGTTAGATCAGCAGTGACTGTTAGATAGCTATCGGGGGCAAGCCCCCTCCCACATCCGACCGCATTCTCATGTTGGAACTCGGTCAAATGTGGGAGGGGGCTTGCCCCCGATTGGCCCTCAAAGACACCACGTCATTCAGATCCAACCCCCCGCTTGCAACACAAATATCCCAATATTGGTAGTCACCGCCGCCATCAACGTAGTGATCACAATAATCGCCGCCGCCAGCTCATGATTCCCTTCAGCCGCCCGGGCCATCACAAAACTGGCCGCCGCCGTCGGCGCGCCGAAGTACAGGAACAAAATCCCCAGCTCCGGCCCTCTGAACCCAAGCAACCAAGCCCCCAGGGTGGCAACAACCGGTAGCCAGACCATTTTCATCAGGCTCGCGCTCAACGCCATGTTGCCGCTCTTGCGCAATGCCGCCAACGACAAGGTGCCACCGATACAGATCAGCGCCAGCGGTAGGGTCGTATCGGCAAGGTACTGCAAGGATTTTTCCAGCCAGCCCGGCAGGCCGATCTGAAAGAAGGCAAACGGCGCGGCCACGATCACGCTGATGATCAAGGGGTTGGCCACGACACTCTTGAAAATGCTCCACGGGTCGGACTTGATCACCGGGCTGTACACCGCCAGCACGATGGTCGACAGCGTGTTGTAGAACAGGATCACCAGCGCCGCGAGAATCGCGCCAAGTGAGATGCCGTAGTCGCCGTACATGCTGGCCGCGAGCGCCAGGCCGATCACCCCGTTATTGCCGCGAAACGCTCCTTGGGTGTAGATGCCCCGGTCTTCGCGCCTGCAGCGAAAAATCGCCCATCCCCAGGCCAGGGCGAAGCTGACCAGCGTGGCGACCGCAAAATAGATCAGCAACCCCGGCTTGAGCGCCGAGTGCAGGTCGGCATGCAGGATGCCCAGGAACAGCAACGCCGGCATGGTGACGTTGAACACCAGGGAAGAAGCCGTGTGGATAAAGTTGTCGTTGATCCAGTTGATGCGCTTGAGCAGCACACCGAGGAAGAGCATGGCGAACACCGGCGCGGTGATGGTGAGGGTGGTGAGGAAGATAGCCAGCATGCCGGGGTAACCTTGGGTGAGCGTCGTTAGGGGGCTAATGATAAGCCATGCTGACGCGCAGTGCCTGGGAGACCGCTATCGGGGGCAAGCCCCCTCCCACATTTGACCGCGTTCCCAACGTCGAACTCGGTCAAATGTGGGAGCGGCGGTGCGACGATTCGACTTGCTCGCGAAGGCTGGCGGCTCGGTCTCAGGTGATCGGCGCCGGGTTAAACAACGTAATGTCGTTATGCAGCTTGTGATGCTCCGCCCACGTCTGCTTCTTGCCGCTGGCCACATCCAGATAGAAGTGGAACAACTCCCACCCCAACTCCTCAATGCTCGCACGCCCAGTTGCGATGCGTCCCGCGTCGATATCGATAAGGTCGGGCCACCGCTGCGCCAACTCCGTTCGCGTCGACACCTTCACCACCGGCGCCATCGCCAGCCCGTAAGGCGTGCCACGCCCGGTGGTGAACACATGCAGGTTCATCCCGGCCGCCAGTTGCAGTGTGCCGCACACAAAGTCACTGGCCGGCGTGGCGCAAAAGATCAGGCCTTTGCCCTTGAAGCGCTCGCCAGGGCCAAGCACGCCATTGATCGCGCTGCTGCCGGACTTGACGATAGAGCCCAACGACTTCTCGACAATATTCGACAAGCCGCCCTTCTTGTTGCCCGGCGTGGTGTTGGCGCTGCGATCGGCCTCGCCCTTGGCCAGGTAGCGGTCGTACCAGTCCATTTCCCGGACCAACTCCTGAGCCACTTCCTTGCTCTCGGCGCGCGAGGTCAGCAGGTAAATCGCATCGCGTACTTCCGTGACTTCGGAAAACATCACCGTCGCCCCGGCACGCAATAGCAAGTCCGAGGCATAACCCAGCGCCGGGTTGGCGGTGATCCCGGAAAACGCATCGCTACCGCCGCACTGCATGCCCAGGATCAACTCCGAGGCCGGCACGGTTTCGCGGCGGCGCTGATCGAGTTTCTTCAAGCGCGTCTCGGCCAGCGCCATGATCTGCTCGATCATTTCGGTAAAGCCGTGGCTGGAGTCCTGCAGCCGATACAACCACGGCTCACTCAGGTCGACCGAGCTGTCGTTGTCGTGCATGACCTGCCCGGCCTGCAATTTCTCGCAGCCCAGGCTAATCACCAAGGCTTCGCCCCCCAGGTTCGGGTTGCGCGCCAAGTTGCGCACGGTGCGGATCGGAATGTAGGCATCCGTCGCCGTGATCGCCACGCCACAGCCGTAGCTGTGGGTGAGTGCCACCACGTCATCGACGTGGGGGTACTTGGGCAGCAACTCGTCCTTGATGCGCTTGACCGCATGGTCCAGCACGCCCGTGACGCATTGCACGGTGGTGGTAATGCCAAGAATATTGCGCGTGCCCACGGTGCCGTCGGCATTGCGGTAACCCTCGAAGGTAAAACCCTCCAAAGGCGCCTGGGTTTCAGGCACCTCGGTAGACAACGGCAAGCTGTCCAACGGCGGCGCGGTGGGCATGCGCAGTTGATCTTCCTGCACCCAACTGCCGCGCGGAATCGGCGCCAGGGCGTAACCGATGGTCTGGCCATAGCGAATAATCTGACCGCCCTCGGGGATATCTTCCAGGGTTACTTTGTGGCTCTGAGGGATGAAATCCACGGTCACCAGGCCGTCCGGGAACTCGGTCCCGGCCGGTACGCCCTGGTCATTGACCACGATCACCACGTTGTCGCGCTCGTGCAAACGAATCGAGCGCGGCGAGTCGGCATGTTCAATCAACTGCATCACACGGCCCCTCAGGAATGCGCTTCGGTTAGGTTGGTCAACTCAGGGCCCTTGGCTGGCGGCTCTTTGAGGACTACACGCTTGATCGGGCCAACGATGACCAGGTAGCTGAACACCGCCACCAGCGCGTTGGCGCCGACGAACACCAGGGCCCACTTGAACGAACCAGTGGTGCTGATGATGTAACCGATCACGATTGGCGTGGTAATCGACGCCAGGTTACCGAAGGTGTTGAACAAGCCGCCACTGAGGCCGGCGATTTGTTTCGGCGAAGTGTCGGACACCACCGCCCAACCCAGTGCGCCAACGCCTTTACCGAAGAAGGCCAGGGCCATGAAGCCGACCACCATCCATTCCACGTCCACGTAGTTGCAGGCGATGATGCTGCTGGATACCAGCAAGCCAGCAATGATTGGTGCCTTGCGGGCGAAGGTCAGGGAATGGCCTTTGCGCAGCAGGTAATCGGAAATCACTCCGCCCAATACCCCCCCGATAAACCCGCAGATCGCCGGTAGCGAGGCAATGAAACCGGCCTTGAGGATGGTCATGCCACGGTCTTGTACCAGGTACACCGGGAACCAGGTCAGGAAGAAGTAGGTGATGCCGTTGATGCAGTACTGGCCCAGGTACACGCCAAGCATCATGCGGTTGGTCAGCAACTGTCGGATGTAATCCCACTTAGGACCGTCGGTTTTTTTACCCTTGGCTTTGTCCTGATCCATATCGACCATCGCGCCGTTGGCCGCGATGTGGTTGAACTCGGCTTCGTTGATCATCGGATGTTGGCGCGGGCTGTAGATTACTTTCAGCCAGATCAGCGAGAAGACGATGCCGATCACACCCATCACGATAAACACGTGCTGCCAGCCGAAGCTGTAGACGATCCAGCCCATCAGCGGCGCGAACAACACCGTCGCGAAGTATTGCGCCGAGTTGAAGATCGCCGAAGCGGTGCCGCGTTCAGCGGTAGGAAACCATGCCGCCACAATGCGGGCATTTCCGGGAAACGAAGGCGCTTCGGCCAAGCCCACCAAAAAGCGCAGCATAAACAGCGCAACCACCGCGGTAGAAACCCCGAACTCACCGACATAGCCTTGCAGCACGGTGAACAGGGACCAGGTAAAGATGCTCAGGGCATAGACTTTTTTCGAGCCGAATCGGTCCAGCAGCCAGCCGCCGGGAATTTGCCCGGCCACGTAGGCCCAACCAAATGCAGAGAAGATATAACCGAGGGTGACCGCGTCGATGCCGAGGTCTTTTTGCAGGCTGGAGCCCGCGATGGCGATGGTGGCCCGGTCGGCGTAGTTGATGGTGGTCACCAAAAAAAGCATGAGCAATATCAAATAGCGGACGTGGGTCGGCTTGGTCGCTTGCATGTAGAAGTACTCCCACTAATTATTTTTTTTGCGGGTAATGGTTTTCTGTTTTTAGTGTGGGGGCCAGCAGGCATCCGGCCCCCACAGGGTATTGCGTGTTACGAACCGATGTAGCTGGTTTTCACCACGGTGTAGAACTCTTGCGCATAGCGACCTTGCTCACGCGAGCCATAGGATGAGCCCTTACGGCCACCGAATGGAACGTGGTAGTCCACGCCGGCAGTCGGCAAGTTGACCATCACCATCCCGGCCTGGGAGTGGCGCTTGAAGTGGTTGGCGTACTTGAGCGATGTGGTGGCAATGCCCGCCGACAAACCGAACTCGGTGTCGTTGGCCATGGCCAGCGCCGCCTCGTAGTCCGCCACGCGCACAACGTTGGCGACCGGGCCGAAAATCTCTTCACGGCTGATACGCATGGCGGCTTCGCTGTCGGCGAACAGCGTCGGCGCCAGGTAGTAACCTTCGGTGTCGCAGGTGACCAGGCCGCCACCGCTGACCAGTCGCGCACCTTCGCTTTGGCCGATGTCGATGTACTTTAAGTCCTGGTCCAACTGAGCCTGGGAAACCACCGGGCCGATATCGGTGCCGCTTTTCAACGCGTGGCCAACCTTGATCGACTTCATGCGCTCAGCCATGGCCGCAACGAACTGGTCGTGAATACCGGCGGTGACAATAAGACGGCTGGACGCGGTGCAACGCTGGCCGGTGGAATAGAACGCGCTTTGTACCGACAGCTCGACAGCCTGCTTGAGGTCGGCATCGTCGAGGATGATCTGCGGGTTCTTGCCGCCCATTTCCAACTGCACTTTGGCTTGGCGCGACACGCAACTGACAGCGATCTGACGGCCCACACCGACCGAACCGGTGAAGCTGATGCCGTCGACTTTCGGGCTGTTGACCAGTACATCGCCAACCACACGGCCGCTGCCCATCACCAGGTTGAACACACCGGCCGGGAAGCCCGCGCGGGAGATGATCTCGGCCAGGGCCCAGGCGCAACCCGGTACCAGTTCGGCAGGCTTGATTACCACGCAGTTGCCGTAGGCCAGGGCCGGGGCGATTTTCCACGCGGGGATGGCAATCGGGAAGTTCCACGGCGTAATCAGACCGACCACGCCGAGGGCTTCGCGGGTCACTTCGACATTGACGCCCGGGCGCACCGACGGCACGTAGTCGCCGGACAAACGTAGGCACTCACCGGCGAAGAACTTAAAGATATTGCCGGCACGGGTCACTTCACCAATGGCTTCGGGCAGGGTCTTGCCCTCTTCCCGGGCCAACAGGGTGCCGAGCTCTTCGCGGCGGGCGAGGATTTCGCTGCCGACTTTATCCAGGGAGTCATGGCGTGCCTGAATGCCGGACGTGGACCAGGCCGGGAACGCGGCGCGAGCAGCGTCGATGGCGGCGTTGACCTGGGCGACGTCTGCCTTGGCGTATTCGCCAATGACATCAGACAACTCCGACGGGTTGAGGTTGACGCAGTAGTCGGCACCGGCGACCCACTGGCCATTGATGTAGTTTTCATAACGCTGGGCTTGGGACACGAATTCTCTCCTGACGCAAAAGGCCGCTGATTGCTCAGCGGCCTTGTAGATAAATTATTGCGGGCCTTGCTTGTCGATCAGCGCGGCCAGGGCTTCGTATTCTTCCGGCAGCAGGTCGGTCAGCGGCGTGCGCACCGGGCCTGCGTCGTAGCCGGCGATTTTTGCACCCGCCTTGACGATGCTCACGGCGTAGCCGGATTTGCGGTTACGGATGTCCAGATAGGGCAGGAAGAAGTCGTCAATGATTTTGCCGACGGTGGCGTGATCTTCGCGGGCAATGGCGTGGTAGAAATCCATCGCGGTTTTCGGGATGAAGTTAAACACCGCCGAGGAGTACACCGGCACGCCCAGGGCCTTGTAGGCCGCGGCGTAAACTTCTGCGGTCGGCAAGCCGCCGAGATAGCTGAAACGATCACCAAGGCGACGGCGGATCGAAACCATCAGCTCAATATCACCCAGGCCGTCTTTATAGCCGATCAGGTTCGGGCAACGCTCGGCCAGGCGTTCCAGCAGCGGCGCAGTCAGGCGGCAAACGTTGCGGTTGTACACCACTACGCCAATTTTTACCGACTTGCACACGGCTTCAACGTGGGCGGCAACGCCGTCCTGGCTGGCTTCGGTCAGGTAGTGCGGCAGCAGCAACAGGCCCTTGGCACCCAGGCGCTCGGCTTCTTGAGCGTACTCGATGGCCTGGCGGGTCGAACCGCCTACACCCGCCAGGATCGGCACACTGGTGGCGCAAGTATCAACAGCGGTCTTCACGACTTGGGAATATTCGCTGGCAGCGAGGGAGAAAAACTCACCGGTGCCGCCGGCAGCGAACAAGGCAGTGGCGCCGTAGGGGGCCAGCCATTCCAGACGCTTGATGTAGCCCGCCTGGTGGAAGTCACCCTGGGCATTGAAGTCGGTCACCGGGAAAGACAGCAGACCGTGGGAAAGGATGGACTTCAGTTCTTGTGGATTCATTTTTCGAACACCCTGGGTAAAGACTTTCTGACGAAAGATTATTGTTGGTTGTTGATGTCGTACGTCATCGTACAACTATAAATAAAATCGTCAACAGCAATTTTCCGTGAAGACCTTTCCGAGTGGTCGCAAGCCTATTGATAAGTTGTTTCAGTGAGAGGTCCTTGAGCCCTCCCTGCCATTTGAATTTGGGGAGGGAGTGTCCTCATCAAGCGGGGTAAAACCGTCTGTCGAGACTGTGACTTTTCACAGGTACCTATACCGGGGGAAACATGGATTACTTTCAGAGCCGATGGTTGGCTTGCGCTGCGCAAGCCGGCAACACATTGGCCATTTCAATAAGGAGACTCAATCATGGCACTTGCAGCCCCTACCACGGCCTCGCCCTCCATCAGCGTCGCTACTGGGAAAACGCTTGATTACACCATTCCCAGCTCCGTCAAAATCACCCGGGAGCACGTAGTCAAATCCTTCGTCCATGTTGATGGGCGCAAGGTCTATGACAATGAGGAAATGACGGCCCAATCGACAAACTCGATCCCAAGTACGGTTTTTGCGCCGTTCATAGGCCAAAAAGCTCAGATAAGCTATAGCGTGGCAGACGAATCCGGCCGTCAGCTTTCAGACAAAACAGACGTCGAAATCAAGCCTTAGCCTCATGGCTGCCCGTGCTGCGCCTCTTCATGGGCATGGCGCAGTCGCTCCCGGCTGTTGGTCAGGTGCAAGCGCATGGCCGCACGCGCCGCATCCGAATCCTGGCGGGCAATGGCTTCGTAGATTTCTTCGTGTTCGCGGCTCAGGCGGCTCATGTAATGCTGTTGGTCATCATGGGCCAGGCGCGCCGAGTTCAAGCGGGTACGCGGGATAATACTGGTGCCCAGGTGGGTCATGATGTCAGTGAAATACCGGTTGCCGGTGGACAAGGCAATTTCCAGGTGGAAGGCAAAGTCGGAAGCCACTGCATCGCCAGCATGGGCCGCGCTTTCATTCAGCGCATCAAGGGCAGCCCGCATGGCTGCGAGTTGCTCGGCACTGCGGCGCAGTGCGGCGAGGCCGGCGGACTCCACTTCCAGGCTGATACGCAGCTCCAGGATAGCCAACACATCACGCAGGGTGACGACGGTGGCCGGGTCGATTCTAAAACCGCTGGGGCTCGGCGTATCCAACACGAAGGTGCCGATGCCATGACGGGTTTCGACCTGCCCTGCAGCCTGTAAACGCGAGATCGCTTCACGCACCACCGTGCGGCTGACGCCATGGGCTTCCATGATGGCCGACTCGGTGGGTAGCTTGTCACCGCGCTTGAGCGCGCCGTCGCGGATCTGCTCGGACAACACCGTGACCAATTCCTGGGCAAGACTGCGGCGCTTGCGGGGAAGACGAGGGGCGGTGTTGGCGTTTTCCATGATGAATCAACTTTCTCGGTGAGCTTGAGCAGGCATCATAGCCCATGGCTGTTGTACGATCACCGTCCGGACGTGACTTTCATCCCTATCCTGCACGCAAAAAAATACCCCGACGCAGGTCGAGGCATTCTCAAGGCTCACCCGAAGGCGAAAGCCGGTTACTTTACCACTTTAAGGCTCGGCCGGCCGCTAGGGCGCGGTGGCTCGGCATCGGGTGGTGGCAGGTCATCGCCGTCTTCGTTTTCGATCGCTTCGTCATCCTCGAAAGGCGACTCCAGATCGAACACCATGCCTTGGCCATTCTCCCGGGCGTAGATCCCGAGGATAGCGCCAATCGGCACGAACAGCGTGTGCGGCACACCGCCAAAACGCCCTTCGAAGCTCACCGCTTCGTTGTCCATGTGCAGGTGGCGCACGGCACTGGGCGATACGTTCAGCACAATCTGCCCGTCACTGGCAAAACCCTGCGGTACCTGAACCGCAGGAAATTCGGAATTGACCAGCATGTGCGGGGTGCAATCATTGTCCACAATCCACTCATAGAGCGCGCGGACCAGGTAAGGTCGACTGGAGTTCATCAGCGGCTCCTTAAGCCTTAGCGCATATCGCGTTCGACACCAGACAGACTCGCCTGGAAAGCCTCACGCGCAAACTGGCGCTCCATGTAATCAAGCAGCGGCTTGGCCGGCCGCGGCAGTTCAATACCCAAAATAGGCAAACGCCAGAGTATCGGTAATAGGCAGCAATCCACCAAACTTTGTTCCTCGCTGAGGAAAAAAGGTTTATCGGCGAACAAAGGCGAAACGCCGGTCAGGCTCTCGCGCAATTCCTTACGCGCCTGTACACGGGCAGGTTCTTTTGTACGCGAATCCAGAATCACATCCACCAAGCCGCACCAGTCGCGCTGGATCCGATGGATCAGCAAGCGGCTGTTGGCACGCGCCACCGGATACACCGGCAGCAAAGGCGGATGCGGGTAACGCTCATCCAGGTATTCCATCACCACGGTCGACTCCCACAACGCCAGGTCACGATCGACCAGGGTGGGCAGGCTGCCGTAAGGGTTCACTTCGATCAGCTTTGGCGGCTGACGGCCCGCCTCCACACTGATGATCTCGGCGCTGACACCCTTCTCTGCGAGCACGATACGTACTCGGTGGGAATAGTGGTCGGCGGGGTCGGAGTAACAGGCCAACCGATTGGTCACGCCCATGGCGGTCCTCCTCGCTTGTTGAAATTATCGAAAGCTCAAAAACGAGCGCGCCCAGAGAGCATCTCTGTAACCACCGGTTCAACCAGGTCGCTACGTATTCAGAGATGCCGCTGGGCGCGCAAGATTAACAGCAATTGCTTACGGTTGGATCAATGCACATCCTTCCAGTATTCGCGTTTGAGCAGATAGGCGAATACGAAGAAGAAAGCCAGGTACAACAACACATAGGTACCGATACGCTGGTGCTGCAGTTTGACCGGGTTGGCCGAGTAGGCCAGGAAGGTCACGAGATTTTTTACCTTCTCGTCGAACTGCTCGTCAGTCAGTGCACCGGGGGTCTCTATCGTCAGCTGGTCACAGGCTTCATGGGTCAAAGGCGTGCCGGTCAACGGGTCGTATTGCTTCTTGCCGTCTTCAACGACCTGAATCTGCTTGCATCCTACCACTTGCTTGCCTTGCAGGCCGACCAGAACGTTCGGCATGCCGACATTCGGGAACACGCGGTTGTTCACGCCGTAAGGGCGTGCCGGGTCTTCATAGAAGGACTTCAGGTAGCCGTAAAGCCAATCGGTACCCCGCACGCGGGCTACCAGGGTCAGGTCGGGCGGGGCTGCGCCGAACCAGGTCTTGGCATCCGCAGGCTGCATGCCGATGTTCATGTGGTCGCCAATCTTGGCACCACTGAACACCGAGTGGCTGAGCATCAACTCGTGGGGGATACCCAGGTCATCGGCCACACGCTCATAACGCTGGAACTTGGCGCTGTGGCAGCCCATGCAGTAGTTAGTGAACGTGCGCAGCCCATCTTGCATGGCCGCCTTGTCGGAAACATCGATATCGACCTTTTCCAACGCTGGGCCACCGTGCTCGGCGGCGAAAGACAGTAGCGGCAGCGCCGCAAGCATCAATGCAACGAATAATTTTTTCATCAGCCAGTCACCCTTTCCGGAACCGGTTTGGTCTTCTCGAGCCGGGTGTAGAACGGCATCAGAATGAAGTAGGCGAAGTACAGGAAGGTGCAGACCTGCGACAGCAACGTGCGCTCTGGGGTCGGCGCCAAGACACCCAGCACACCCAGGATCACGAAGGAGATGCAGAACACCCACAGCCAGATTTTGCTTAGCCAGCCCTTGTAGCGCATGGACTTGACCGGGCTTCGGTCGAGCCAAGGCAACACGAACAGCACCGCAATGGCCGCACCCATAGCGATCACGCCCATGAGCTTGTCGGGAATTGCGCGCAGGATCGCGTAGAACGGCGTGAAGTACCAAACCGGGGCAATATGCTCAGGCGTCTTAAAGGCGTTGGCTTGTTCGAAGTTCGGCTTCTCCAGGAAATAACCCCCCATTTCCGGGAAAAAGAACACGATCGAGCAGAATACGAACAGGAATACCACTACGCCGACGATGTCTTTCACGGTGTAGTACGGGTGGAACGGAATGCCGTCCAGCGGGATGCCGTTCTCGTCCTTGTGTTTCTTGATATCCACGCCATCCGGGTTGTTGGAACCCACTTCATGCAGCGCCAGAATGTGCAACACCACCAAGCCCAAGATCACGATCGGCAAAGCCACAACGTGCAAGGCAAAGAAGCGGTTCAGGGTGATGCCGGAAATGAGGTAGTCACCACGAATCCACTGGGTCAGGTCGTTGCCGATCACCGGAATGGCACCGAACAGCGAGATGATCACCTGGGCGCCCCAGTACGACATCTGGCCCCACGGCAACAGGTAACCCATGAAGGCTTCGGCCATGAGCGCCAGGTAGATCAGCATGCCGAAGACCCACACCAACTCACGAGGCTTCTGGTATGAACCGTACAGCAGGCCGCGGAACATGTGCATGTAGACGACGATGAAGAACGCCGAAGCCCCGGTGGAGTGCAGCAGGCGCAGGATCGAGCCGTACTCGACGTCACGCATGATGTATTCGACGGAGGCGAACGCCTCTTCTGCCGACGGCGTGTAGCTCATCGTCAGCCACACACCCGTCACGATCTGGTTGACCAGCACCAGCAGCGCCAGGGAGCCGAAGAAGTAGAAGAAGTTAAAGTTTTTTGGCGCGTAGTACTTGCTGAGGTGGTCTTCCCACATTTTTGTGGCGGGGAAGCGTGCATCCACCCAATCCATGAACTTGCTCATCAGGCTTTCTCCCCCTGGTCGACACCGATAATCACGATACTGTCAGTCTCGTATTGATGCGGCGGAACCGGCAGGTTCAAGGGTGCAGGCTGAGACTTGTAGACGCGGCCGGCCAGGTCGTAGTGCGAGCCGTGGCAGGGGCAAAAATAACCACCAACCCAGTCTTTGCCTAGGTCGGCAGGCGCGACTTCCGGGCGGAAAGTAGGCGAACAGCCCAAGTGAGTGCAGATACCGATCAGCAGCAGAATCTCTGGCTTGATCGAGCGAACTTCCTTATCGACGTAGGCGGGTTGGTCGGAGTTCTTAGAGTCGGGATCAGACAACTGACCCTCGATTTTCTTTAGATTCCCCAGGATTTCCTCGGTACGGCGAACAATGAAAACCGGCTGGCCGCGCCACTCAGCAATCATCTGCTGCCCTGGCTCGATCTTGCTGATATTCACCTTCACCGGTGCACCTGCGGCTTTCGCCTTGGCACTGGGAAACCATGACCCCACGAACGGGACCGCAGCCCCCACCGCTCCTGCAGCACCCACCACGGATGTGGCTGCTACCAAGAAGCGACGCCGGCCTGCATTCACGCCGTCATTGCTCATTCAGTCCTCTCCCATCAGCTTTTTGGCCTGTTAAATCAGGCGTCTACTAAGTGTTGAAACTTTACTTATAAAAATTTTGCCGAATGGTAATGAAAAGCCCACACTCTGACAAGGGAATTACCCGGAGCTCGGGTTCCAGGCCTTGTAGTATAGGGGCTCTACGGATGTGGCAAGTTGTCACGGCGTTTTTTTGCATAAATCGCAGGCAATAAAAAACGCCCAGCTCCGTGAGGAGACTGGGCGTTTTTGTGGAACGTAAAGCGAATTAACGCTTCGAGTACTGCGGACGCTTACGCGCTTTACGCAGACCGACTTTCTTACGTTCAACTTCACGAGCATCGCGAGTCACGAAGCCAGCTTTGCGCAGAGCGCCACGCAGGGTTTCGTCGTACTGCATCAGAGCGCGAGTGATACCGTGGCGGATTGCGCCAGCTTGACCACTTACACCGCCACCGATAACGGTGACGTAGATGTCGAACTTTTCAACGGTCTCGGTCAGTTCCAGCGGCTGACGAACTACCATGCGGGCAGTTTCGCGGCCGAAGAAGTTTTCCAGAGTGCGGTTGTTGATCGAGATGTTACCAGTACCCGGACGCAGGAAAACGCGAGCGGTTGCGGTTTTGCGACGGCCAGTGCCGTAATTTTGAGTCGCCGACATAATGAACTATTCCGTTAAAACTTCAGTTCTTGGGGCTGCTGAGCAGCATGAGGGTGTACAGCGCCCGCATAGACTTTCAGCTTGCGAAACATATCGCGACCCAGTGGGCCCTTAGGCAGCATACCTTTTACCGCGATTTCAATCGGGGCTTCAGGCTTCTTGGAGATCAGGCCTTCGAAGTTCGAGGACTTGATACCGCCTGGGAAACCGGAGTGACGGTAGTACATTTTGTCTTGCGCTTTGTTGCCGGTAACACGTACCTGCTCAGCGTTGATGATTACGATGTAGTCACCGGTATCAACGTGAGGGGTGTACTCAGGCTTGTGCTTGCCACGCAGACGGCTGGCGACTTCAGTGGCCAGACGACCCAGGGTCTGACCAGCGGCGTCGACGACAAACCAGTCGCGCTGAACTGTTTCCGGTTTTGCAGTAAAAGTTGTCATTCTTTAATAGCCTCAGGGGCCGCCCTGTAAATTAGACGGCGGATCTTACTGAATAGTGCGTACTTTGACAAGTCAAAGGCAGCCGGATACAGACGCTATCGGGGGCTCGGGTCGGCGCGTCCGTTCAACGGCAAGATTCTTCGGCAGGCGGCGCATCACTTCCACTGCAGAAAGAGGTGGGCAATTATGCAGATTGCGAAAAAAATTTCAACCTGCTTTTATGATTGTTTTCCCTGAAGGAGTACCCGATGGATTATCGACAGCTGGGCCGTACAGATCTGAACGTGAGCGCGATAGCCTTGGGCACCATGACCTGGGGCGAGCAGAACAGCGAGGCAGAGGCCTTCGCACAGATCGAACGGGCCAAGGCCGCAGGTATTAACTTCCTCGATACGGCCGAAATGTACCCGGTGCCGCCCAAGGCCGACACCTACGCCACCACAGAGCGTTATATCGGTAATTACTTCAAAAGCCGTGGCGACCGCGCCGACTGGATTCTCGCCAGCAAAATCGCCGGGCCTGGCAACACCATCGACTACATCCGCGACGGCCACCTGCGCCACAACCGCAAGCACATCGTAGATGCCCTGGATGCCAGCCTCAAGCGCTTGCAAACCGACTGGATCGACCTCTACCAACTGCACTGGCCCGAGCGCAGCACCAACTTCTTCGGCCAACTGAGCTACAAGCACAAGGACGAAGACGACCTTACCCCGCTGGAAGAAACGCTCGAAGCGCTGGACGAGCAAGTCAAGGCCGGCAAGATCCGCCACATCGGCCTGTCCAACGAAACCCCGTGGGGCACCATGAAGTTCCTGGCACTGGCCGAAGCCCGTGGCTGGACGCGGGCGGTGTCGATCCAGAACCCCTACAATCTGCTCAACCGCAGCTTTGAAGTGGGCCTGGCGGAAGTCGCCATTCGTGAACAGTGCGGCCTGCTGGCGTACTCGCCCCTGGCGTTCGGCATGCTCAGCGGCAAATACGAAAACGGCGCACGCCCGGCCAAGGCACGGCTGACTGAATACAGCCGTTTCAGCCGTTACTTCAACCCGCAGTCAGAGGCGGCGTGCAGCCGTTACGTGGCACTGGCGCGCGAGCACGGGCTGGACCCGGCGCAGATGGCATTGGCGTTTGTGACGCAGCAGCCGTTTGTGACCAGTAATATCATTGGGGCCACTTCACTTGAGCAGTTGGATAGCAACATTGCCAGTGCTGATCTGAAGCTGTCCAAGGAGGTGTTGGAGGGGATTGAGGCGATTCAGAAAGATCACCCGAACCCTGCGCCTTGATTGATTTGTAGGCCGCCATCGGGGGCAAGCCCCCTCCCACACTGACGGTGTTCACAACTCAAAATGTTGGAGGGGGCTTGCCCCCGATGAGGCCCTCAGCAGCACCACATGATCACAGCGCCCGCGCAATAATCTCCTTCATGATCTCGTTCGTCCCCGCATAAATCCGCTGCACCCGCGCATCCGCCCAGGCCCGCGCAATCGGGTATTCCCACATAAAACCGTAGCCGCCGTGCAACTGCACGCACTCGTCGAGCACCTTGCATTGCAGGTCCGTGGCCCAGTACTTGGCCATCGCCGCCGTGGGCACATCCAGCTTGCCTTCCAGATGCAATGCCATGCACTTGTCCACAAACACACGGCCGATTTGAATCTCGGTCGCCATCTCCGCCAGCTTGAAACGCGTGTTCTGGAAGTCGGCAATCGCCTGGCCAAACGCTTTGCGCTCGCGGGTGTATTCCAATGTCCACTGCAACGCAGCCTCGGCGGACGTTAGTGCGCCAATTGCCACGGTCAGTCGCTCCTGAGGCAGCTCTTGCATCAAATACGCGAAACCCATGCCCGCCTTCCCCAGCAAGTTCTCCTTGGGTACACGCACGTCCTGAAAGAACAGCTCGGACGTGTCCTGAGCCTTCATACCGACTTTCTCCAGGCGCTTGCCCTTGTCGAAGCCCGGTGTGTCAGCTTCCACCAGAAACAGACTGGTGCCCTTGGCGCCGGCCTTGGGGTCGGTCTTGGCGACCACGATCACCAGCTCTGCCAGATACCCGTTGGTGATGAAGGTCTTGGAGCCGTTGATCACGTACTCATCGCCATCCAACACAGCGGTAGTCTTCACCCCCTGCAAGTCAGAACCCGCGCCCGGTTCGGTCATCGCAATGGCCGTGACCATTTCGCCAGAGATCAGTTTGGGCAAGTACTTGTGCTTCAGCGCCTCACTGCCGTAATGCAGGATGTAGGGCGCGACGATGTCCGAATGCAGGGAAAAACCGATACCCGTCAGGCCTAGCCGGCTGATCTCCTCGATCACCACCGCGCTGTAGAGAAAGTCCGCGCCCAGCCCGCCGTATTCCTCGGGAAGATGGGAACACAGCATCCCCGCCTCCCCCGCCTTGCTCCACAAGCTGCGGTCGATATAACCCTGTTTCTCCCATTGCCCATGGAACGGCGCAGCGTCTTTTTCGAGGAAGGTGCGCACGCTGTCGCGAAAGAGTTCGTGCTCAGGGCTGAACAAGGTTCTGGGAATCATGGGTCACCTGCGTGGATTGTCGGACAAAGACCAGCCACAGAGCCTATGCCCCGAAGGCATCACGGGACACTGGACACATGCGACAAAAAATAAGACGATCCAGCCGTCTGGTGACCACTTTCCCCTATAAGAATAAATGAAATTATGTCTAACCAAATCTCCACGCCGTTGCGGCGCGTCAGCATTTTGGCCATTGATCGGGTATTCGCTTCAACCCTCATGCAAGCCAAGGATTTCTTCCATCTCGCCAGCCTGCGTTACGGCAAACAACAAGGCCTTGGCCTGACGCCTGGGTTTCAAACGCGGTTGGTCAGCCCCGACGGGCAATCGGTACGCAGCTTCAGTGACGTGGTCATGCCGGTGGACGGCGGCCTAGAAGACGCTGACATCATCGTACTACCGGCCTTCTGGGACGATTTCGACGCCCTGTGCACCCGTTACCCCCAAGTGCTGCCCTGGCTGCGCGAGCAACACGCACGCGGCGCCGTGCTCTGCGGCGAAGCCACCGGGGTGTTCTGGCTGGCCGAAGCCGGCTTGCTCGATGGCAAGGAGGCGACCACCTATTGGCGCTTCTTCAATGCCTTCAGCGAGCGCTTCCCACGGGTGCAGCTCAACCAGGACAAGCACCTCACCGACGCCGACAACCTGTATTGCGCTGGCGGCACTACCTCGGCGTGCGACCTTTATATCTATCTGATCGAACGCTTCTGCGGCGCCAGCATCGCCCAGGCCGTGGCCCGCGATATCCTTTATGAAGTACAGCGCAGCTACTCACCTGGACGCATTGGGTTTGGCGGGCAGAAGCTGCACCAGGACGTGATCATCCTGCAGATCCAGCATTGGCTCGAAGAGCACTTCGCCGACAAGTTCCGCTTCGAGGATGTGGCTCGCGAACATGGCATGAGCATCCGCAACTTTATGCGCCGTTTTCAGACTGCGACCGGTGACAAGCCGTTGCATTACCTGCAACGCCTGCGGATCGAGACGGCCAAGGGGCTGCTCTCGGGCAGCCGCAAGAGCATCAAGACCATCAGTTATGAGGTGGGGTATGACGATGCGAGTTTCTTTGCGCGGTTGTTCAGGCAGCACACGGAGCTGTCGCCGAACCAGTATCGGCAGCAATTTCAGCAGGCTGCATAAATAAGGATGTACGCAGAGCAAAATGTGGGAGGGGGCTTGCTCCCGATGGCAGTGTGTCAGCCAGCACATCTGGCACTGATACACCGCTATCGGGGGCAAGCCCCCTCCCACATTTGATCTCCATTAATCTGGAGAGTGGCTTAAGGCTTGTGCCCGCGCGACAGGAACTCGTGGGATTGCATTTCCAACAAACGACTCAGCGTGCGCTGAAACTCGAAGTTCAAACGACCACCGGTGTACAGGTCCTTCAACTCAACTTCTGCCGAGATGATCAGCTTCACGTTGCGGTCGTAGAACTCGTCGACCATGTTGATAAACCGCCGCGCGATGTCGTCGGTGGTCACGCCCATCTGCTCTACACCACTCAAGATCACCGCATGGAAGATCTTGCCTAATTCGATGTAATCGTTCTGGCTACGCGGGCCGTCGCACAGGGCGCGGAAGTCGAACCAGGCCACGTCATCGCAGGTACGCAACGCGACGATTTCGCGGTTCTCGATCATCAGTTTGTCGTTTTCCACCGCCTGGGTGCATTCCGGCGTGAGCGCACGGAAGCTCTTTTTCAGGCTGTCATGCGCCGCTTCATTCAGCGGGAAGTGGAACAACTCCGCCTGCTCAAGATGACGCAGGCGGTAGTCGACGCCGCTGTCGACGTTGACGATTTCAGTGTTCTGCTTGATCAGCGCGATGGCCGGCAGGAAGCGCGCGCGTTGCAGGCCATCCTTGTACAGACCGTCGGGCACGATATTTGAGGTCGCGACCAGGGTCACGCCGTTCTTGAACAGCTCTTCCATCAAGGTGCCGAGGATCATGGCGTCGGTGATGTCGGAGACGAAAAATTCATCGAAACAGATCACCCGAGCTTCGTCGGAGAACCGTTTGGCGATAATGGTCAGCGGGTTTTTCTCGCCCGGCAGGGTCTTCATCTCTTCGTGCACGCGCTTCATAAAGCGGTGGAAGTGCGTCCGGACTTTTTCCTTGAACGGCAGCGCTTCGAAGAAGGTGTCGACCAAGTAAGTCTTGCCACGGCCGACGCCGCCCCAGAAATACAGGCCTTTGACCGGGGTGTGGTCTTTCTTGCCAAACAGCTTGCTGAACATCCCGGGCTTGCTTTGCGAAGCGGCGACCAGGTCGTCGTACAGGCGCTGCAAGTGACGCACAGCGTTTTCCTGGGCCGCGTCATGGAAGAATTCAGGGCGTTTCAGATCAGCTTGATATCGTTCTAGGGGCGTCATAATTTCGTTAGCAAGGCAACAAAAACGGGCCGTCACTGTAACGACGGCCCTGATTAATGGCAATCAACCCTTGGTCGGGTCAATCCTCGAGAGGGGTCAATGCAACGCGCAACGCTTCAATGGCAGCGTCGCGGGCAGTGGCGTCTGCGAACTCGGCGCTGTCGGCCACGGCTGCGCCATCCAGCCATACGCTGAAGCCCAGGGCTTCGTTGCGTATGTCCAGCGCGTCACCGTTTTGCAATTGCTTGGTCACCGCGCCAGCGGCTTTGCCGTCGGCGAAGTTACGCGACAGCAGCAGTTGCTCACCGTCTGCGGCCAATAGGCGGAAGCGGAAGCTGCCGTCGTCTTCGCGAAAGCTCACGAAGCGTGCGGCCTTGGCGGCTTTCTTCTTGGCCGCGACCGGTGCAGCCGCCTGCTCGACGAACGAACGCAAGCCCACCGCCTCACGCAGCTCGGCCAGGAACGGTGCAGCCACGGCGCGCGCTTTCTTGGCGCCGACCAGCAGCAGGTCTTCCATGTCCGACGGGCGTGACATCAGTTGGTGGTAACGCTCACGAGCTTCGCCCAGTTGGCCGTCCAGCAGCTGGAACAGACGGTTCTTTGCCTCGCCCCAGCCCAGGCCTTGCAGCAGCTCGGCGCGAAATTCTGCTTCCTGGGCCTTGCTGGCAAACGCCTGGTACAAGGTGAACAGGTGCGAGTTGTCCGGGTCTTTGGCTTCACCTGGCGCGCGCGAATCGGTAACGATGCGCGAGATTGCGTCCTTCATGTCCTTGGCGCTGGTGAACAACGGGATGGTGTTGTCATAGCTCTTGGACATCTTGCGGCCATCCAGGCCCGGCAACGTGGCAACGCTTTCTTCAATCAGCGCCTCGGGCATGGTGAAGAACTCTTTGCCCTTGCCGAACAGGTGGTTGAAGCGCTGGCCGATATCGCGGGCCATTTCGACGTGCTGGATCTGGTCACGGCCGACCGGCACTTTGTGGGCGTTGAACATCAGGATGTCCGCCGCCATCAGCACCGGGTAGCTGTACAGGCCCATGGTGATGCCTGCATCCGGGTCTTCGCCGGTTTCGACGTTTTTGTCCACCGAGGCCTTGTAGGCATGGGCGCGGTTGAGCAGGCCCTTGGCGGCAACGCAAGTGAGCAGCCAGGTCAGCTCGGGGATTTCCGGGATGTCGGACTGGCGGTAGAAGGTCACCCGGTTCACATCCAGGCCACCGGCCAGCCAAGTCGCGGCGATTTCCATACGCGAGCGCTGGATGCGCTGCGGGTCATCGCACTTGATCAGGGCGTGGTAGTCGGCCAAAAAGTAGAACGAGTCGGCATTGGCGTCCTGGCTGGCGAGGATCGCCGGGCGGATCGCACCGGCGTAGTTGCCCAGGTGCGGCGTGCCGGTGGTGGTAATGCCGGTGAGGATACGGGTACGAGTCGTCATGGGTAATCGCTTATCAGACTGCTATCAATTCGAGAGACGCGGCAGCACCAGATCCTTGAGATCGGTGAGCTTGCTATGAAAAAAGTGCCCGCATTCTGCCACTTTCAGCAGCTCATGGGGGCGATTGAGGGCGCCAGACCAGTCGTAGACGGTCTGTGGGTCGACCACTTCGTCGGTTTCCGGCTGGATCAGGGTCAGCGGGCAGCCTTGGGGCAGCACATCGGTATCGCGCAGGCGCATCACCGCAGCAGCCACCATGAACAGGTGCGCAAGTTGTTCGCCCTTGGCTTCGAGACGCCCGCCGAGGCTGGCCGCGACATAACCGCCAAAGGAGAAACCGAGCAAGGTGATCGGCAGATCGGGGTGTTTTTCCCGCAGCCAGGTGGCCGCCGCTTCGGCATCGTCCACTTCGCCGGTGCTCATGTCGTGCGTACCGGCACTCGCGCCGACGCCTCGGTAATTGAAACGCAAAGTAATCAAACCGGCATCGCGGGCGGTGCGTTGCAAGGTCGATACGACTTTATTGAGCATGGTCCCACCCTGCACCGGGTTAGGGTGGCAGATCAGCGCCAGCCCACGTGGCTCGGGGTGATCCAGGTACAGGGCTTCCAATTGGCCTACCGGGCCATCGATCAAAACGGGGGTTTCACGCATGAGCAAGGAATGAACTCCGTGACCTCTCAAAGGGTCGACTCGTCTAGCTAAAAGTCTGTGCATGGCATCATTGCGAGCTTAATCGCGGTATACAGCGCAGGTCCGAGCCGTTAACGTAAAGCAAAGCCGTTTATAGAGGAAGGACTCGTGGAACACTCGCTCTTAGTTTGGTTGTTGCCGACTCTCGCCCTGGTTGCCGGTGTCGCCATCGGTTTCCTGGTTGCCCGCCTGCTGCCGAATGCCGCGCCTAACCGCACGCAGCGTCAGTTGGATGACATTCAGGAACGTTTTGACAGTTATCAGAACGAGGTTGTTACCCACTTCAACAGCACCGCGAACCTGGTCAAGAAGCTCACCCAGAGCTACCAGGAAGTGCAAGATCACCTCGCCGATGGCGCCAACCGCCTCGCCCTCGACGACATCACCCGTCAGCGCCTGCTGGCCGCGCTGCATTCCGATGCGCCGCAAACGCCACGGGAGCGCCTGACCCCGCCTCGGGAAAACCAGGAGCCACCACGGGACTACGCGCCAAAAACGCCGAATGCCCCTGGCATGCTGGATGAGCATTACGGTTTGAAGAAGTAAGCTTTCTTCAAGCACTAAAAAGCCCGGCTGATCGATGATCAGCCGGGCTTTTTAATGGGCGAAGATTCCTGGAACACCTGAGGTCCAATGTGGGAGGGGGCTTGCTCCCGATAGCGGTCCGCCAGTTGCAGATGCGCTGACTGACACATCGCTATCGGGAGCAAGCCCCCTCCCACAGTGATCGAGTACGACCTTAGGCGGGTTATTGCTCCTCGAGACGCCCAGCCTCAATCCGCACATGCCGCCCATGAAACCGCTTGAGGCTGCTGCGATGACCCACACTAACGAGGCTCAACCCCGGCAACTCATCGATCAACGCCTGATACAACGTTGCCTCATCCTCTTCATCCATGGCTGACGTCGCTTCGTCCATGTACAGCCACTGCGGTGCAAACAGCAACGCACGGGCGAACGCCAACCGTTGCTGCTCACCCGGCGAGAGCATGCGTTGCCAGTGGTTGGCTTCGTCCAGGCGCCCCACCAGATGAGGCAGACGGCAAGTTTCAAGGACCTGTGCATAACGTTCTGCCGAGTACACGCTGACGTCCTGTGGATAACTCAGCACAGCTTTCAACGTGCCAATGGGCAGGTAAGGCTTCTGCGGCAGAAACAGGTAGCGCGCCGCCGGCAAACGAATGCTGCCGTGGCCTGCCGGCCACAGGTGGCCCATCGCTCGCAGCAAGGTACTTTTGCCACTGCCGGAACGCCCACTGAGCATCACCCGCTGACCGGGCTCTACACTTATATCGGCATCCGTCAGCAAGTGACGACCATCGACCAGGTCCATCCCCAGGCCCTGTACCACCAGGCGCTCGCCTTCAGGGCGCACATCGATGGCCGGTGGGCGCTGCTCGTTATCCGTCATGGCCTGCTGGAAGCTAAGTAGACGATCGCTGGTGGCGCGCCACGAGGCCAGGTCCGCATATGCGCTGATAAACCAGCTGAAGTTCTCCTGCACGTTGCCGAACGCCGAGTTGATTTGCATCAGCTCGCCCAGTTCGATCTTGCCGGTGAAGTAACGCGGCGCCGCAACGATGAAGGGGAAAATAATCGCGATCTGGCTGTAACCGGCGGTGAAGAAAGTCAGGCGCTTGGACACTTTCATGATGTCCCAGAAGTTGTGCCAGACCTTGCCGAAACGTGCACTCAGGCGCTGGTTTTCATTCGGCTCGCCGTTGTACAGGGCGATGCTCTCGGCGTTCTCACGCACCCGCACCATGGAGAAACGCAGATCGGCTTCGAAACGTTGCTGCTGATTGCTCAACCCGATCAAGCGACGGCCAATCAAGTGCGTCAACCAACTGCCTACGGCGGCATACAGCAATGCGCACCAAAACATATAGCCGGGAATGGTGATACCCAACACTTCAATACTGCCCGACACACCCCACAAGATGATGGAAAACGACACCAGGCTGACCACGTTGCGCAGCAGCCCAAGGCCCAGGCTCAGGGTGCTGGAGGTGAAGGTGTTGAGGTCTTCAGAGATGCGCTGGTCCGGGTTGTCGGTGTAGCCGCCCTGCTCCAGCTGGTAGTAGTTTTTGTGGGCGAGCCAGCGGGCGAAGTGCTTTTCGGTAAGCCAGGCCCGCCAGCGGATGGTCAGCATCTGGGTCAGGTATGAACGGTACACCGCGCCGAGGATCGCTACGGCAGCGATCCCGCAGAAATAGCCGATCAGTTGCCAGAAGGCGGCGGTGTCCTTCTTTTCCAGGGCGTTATAGAAGTCTTTGTACCAGTGATTGATCCACACGGAGATCGCCACGCTAAACAACGACAGTGCCATCACGGCCAACAGTAGCAACCAGGCCTTGCCCTTCTCTTCGCTGCGCCAGTAGGGCGTGATCATCGCCCAGGTTCGGCGAAAGAATCGCCCACGCACCGCGTCATTGACCGCGGAGTACTCAGCGTTCTGATTCATCGTTCAGGCTCTGTAAGAAAATGTGACAGGCGTTGGAACCGATCATAGATGATCGGTTCGGCGCGCCGTGCGGCCTGAAGCAGACTGTTCAGCTGATGTTCAGATACGGCTCAGCGACGTACCGGACGCTTCTGCAACTTGCGCTGCAAGGTACGGCGGTGCATGCCCAGGGCGCGGGCAGTAGCGGAGATGTTGCCTTCGTGCTCAGTGAGTACACGCTGGATGTGCTCCCACTGCAGACGGTCCACCGACATTGGGTTTTCCGGCACCAAGGTGTCGAGGTCGGCGTGCTCGGACAGCAAGGCGGCCAGCACATCGTCGGCATCCGCCGGCTTGCACAGGTAGTTGCAGGCGCCGCGCTTGATGGCCTCGACGGCGGTGGCGATGCTGGAGTAACCGGTGAGGATCACTACGCGCATTTCCGGGTCGAGTTCCAGCAGTTTGGGCAGCAGCACCAGGCCCGAATCACCGTCCATTTTCAGGTCGAGGGCGGCGTAGTCCGGCAGGTCGGCCTGGGCGATGGCCAGGCCTTCTTCGGCAGAGCCTGCGGTGCTGACGCGAAAACCGCGACGGCTCATGGCCCGCGCCATCACGCGGGTAAAGGTGGCGTCGTCATCTACCAGCAGCAGGTGCGGCAGTTCTTCGCCTTCGACTTGGATCTCGTCACTCATCGATATCTCCTCGTGCGACACGGGGCAGGCGCAGCTCGGTGAGCGTGCCGCCTTCCTCATGACTATAGAGCTTCACTGAGCCGCCCGCGCGGGTCACGCTGGCCTTGCTCAAAAACAGGCCGAGGCCGAAGCCTTTGCCCTTGGTGGTAAAAAACGGTTTGCCGATCTGCTCGGCAATGGCCAACGGCACACCGGCACCGTGGTCACGAATGCTGATGGTCACGTCTTCGGCGTCCCAGTCCAACTGTACGCCGAGGCCTTCAGGGCAAGCATCAGCGGCATTGTTCAGCAGGTTGAGCAGCGCCTGGGTCAGGTCCGGCGGTGGCGCCATGCGCGGCACGGTGCCTTGGCCAAGAAGGTTGAAGCGGTAGCTGGCTTCGGGGCGCATCAGGTGCCAGCGGTTGAGGGCTTCATCAAGCCACTGGGTGACGTCTTGCATCTCTACCGCCAGGCGACGATTGGCTTCAGCGGCGCGCACCAGTTGTTGCAAGGTTTGCTTGCACTGCTTGACCTGTTCACGCAAAACGCCGAGGTCTTCTTGCAGCGCCGGGTCGTGATGGTCCTGGGTCATTTCGTTGAGCAGCACGCTCATGGTCGCCAGCGGCGTGCCCAGCTCATGGGCCGCGCCGGCGGCCTGGGTGGCGACGGCCAGCAGTTGCTGGTCGCGCAGGCCTTCTTCACGGCGAATGGCGCGCAGCTCTTCCTGGCGACGCAGTTCTTCGGCCATGCGTGCGGCGAAGAAGGTAATGACGGCAGCCGACAGGGCAAAACTCAGCCACATCCCGTAGATCTGCAGGTTTTCTCGGGCAATCGGGAAGGTTTGCAGCGGGTAGAAGCGCGCCAGCAGCAGGGTGTAGAGCGCCAGGGCGATACCCGACAGCGCCACCGAGTAGCGCCACGGCAGCGTCACCGCCGCAATCGTCAGAGGCACCAGGTAATAAGAGACAAACGGGTTGGTGGAACCACCCGAGAAATACAGCAACACGCTGTGGATAAATAAGTCGCAGGCCAATTGCAGCGCATATTCCAACTCAGTCACCGGCCATGTGGTGCGCAGCCGGATAGCCGTGAACACACAAAGCACAATGGAGAAACCGAGGGTAACGCCCAATTGCAGCCAGGGCAGCGGCAGCAGGTCGAACCAATAGGCGAGCCCAACCGAGCCAGCCTGTGCGGCCAGTACCAGGGTACGAATGAACGTCAGGCGCCAGAGGTTCTGGCGTGTGGCGGAAGTCAGTTTTACGGCGGCGAGCATGAGCTCTCCCGGTGAGCGCTGCAGGCAGATCGGCAGGAGTATAAACGAAGCAGGCAGGCAGACACGGCGCGTGTGGCTCTTTGCCGCAGGCCGAGCAAATGACCGTTCGTCGCCGTCCGCCGAGTTTGTTGCGAATGTGTAAACCCGAAGAACCCCATGCCAGCGTCTACAGTCATACCGAACACGGCTATACCTACACAGCCACCATCAAGGAGCTCTCATGTCTCGTTTCACTCGCAGTGCTGCCGTTATCAGCCTCGGCGTCGCCGCCTTTGCCAGCCTTCCTGCTCTGGCCGCCGATGCGCTGAACTACAACCAGATTTCCCTGCGCGCCGAGGTCAGCCAGGAGGTTGCCCGCGACAAGATGATCGTGACCTTCTACACCGAATCCCAAAACAGCGACCCTGCCAAGCTCGCCGCCGAAATCACGACCACCCTGAACAAGGCCCTGGCCGAGGCCCGCGAAGTCAAAGGCGTGACGCTGCGTCAGGGCAGCCGCAACAGCTACCCGATCTACGACAGCAAGAACCAGAAGATCACCGGCTGGCGTGAGCGCGCCGAACTGCGCCTGGAAAGCGCGGACTTCCCGGCATTGTCCAAGCTCACCGGCGAACTGCTGAACACGCTGAAAATGGACAGCATGGACTTCGCCATCGCCGACGCCACCCGTAAATCCAGTGAAGACGCGCTGCTCAAGGACGCCGTCGCGGCCTTCAAGGCTCGTGCGCAACTGGCCACCGATGCACTGGGCGGCAAGGGCTACAAGATCGTCAACCTGAACTTCAACACCAACGGTTATCCACAACCCTACGCCCGTGGCGGCATGATGATGAAAGCCGCGATGGCAGATTCAGCACCGACTCCGGAAGTGGAAGCCGGTACCAGCCAGGTCAACATGAGCGCCGACGGGGTGATTGAAGTCCTGCAATAACCGCCGGTGCACTGATAAAAAAGGCGCTTTCTTCGTAGGATTGCGCCTTTTTTCGTGCAGGCCTATTACCCGGAGACGTCAAACTTCGCAGCATATTCGTTGGAATCATTCACCCGGTTTTCGCTACCCAAACAATGCCGCAGCTACAGGGAGTGCTGCTTAGGCATTTGCTTACCTCACGAGAACCGAAATCATGCATACCGCTTCCGTTCACTCTACGCCGCCTCTGCTACACCCCCCCCGTTTGTCGACCCCACCCCCTCCCCCTCAATCGCCACAAAATCAATCCCGCAAAGCGGACTCCCCACACGAGACTGCGTTGCTCAACGCCTACCTCGAGGCCGTGCAACGCAAAGTGCTGCACAATGAGGCCGGCCTTATAAAAGTCCCACTCGAGAGTACACTGGGCCAATGGCTTGGACTGTATCGTGCCCTCGTCACGCACCCCGTGGTGCAAAGCTGGTTACGGGAGCAGAAGATCGACGCCTCGGCGCTGCTTTCCATCGACCCGTTCAAAGGCACGTTGTCCGCCGAGGCAGACGGAAAAACCAAAACGTTCTATCTTTCGGACACGTCGGGTTGGGCGCAAATTTCGGGCGCCCTGCTGGCCGCTGCGAAGGTGATCGCCCCCGAAGACAAAGGCGCACTGCGTGTGCGATTCGCAGACGGATTCACCCAGGTCAGTGCCCAGCTCGTCGCAAATTTCCAGGGCATACCGCTGCCCTCGAGTCGCGCCCAGGCGAATGAGCAAATCAGACACATGGAGCAGCAGGAGGGCTTTGACCCTATTGCCGCAGACGACCGCGTGCGCCCGGCCAGTAGCCGTTCAATGCAAGCCTTGGCGGTGCACAAAAAGAATGCTGCCACGTTCTATAGCAGCGCCCCTCAAGCGCTGGCGTACAAGCGTTTGGCCGTCGATGTTGCCACTCACCTGCCCGACACACGGGCAGAAGCCAAGAAATGGGCAGAGGCACTCATTTTCAAGTTGACCGGCAAACAGGTCGACGCAGACACCCTCTATTTGAATCGCTTCGACAACTACAACACCCCGCTGTATGGCTCCACCGCGTCGGGCACCGAGCATCTCAACGACGAGCCAAAATCGTCCTTGCGCCTACCCGATGCGCTGCTGAAAAACTTCTCCGAACATGATGGAGTTCCAGGTGAGCTGGACACTCACGCCGGCCTTTACACCGTCGGCTATGGCGCAGGTGCAACAGGCGGGTACGGCGCCCGCAACGAATTCCCCCTGGCCCCATCCAAACTCATGCACGAGAGCTGGAAAACCGATTTCCAAGGCCAGATGGACAAGAAAATCGAGAATTTCTGGAGCACTCATGGCGAAAACTATGAGGCCGCGCTCAAAGGAGAATTCACTTACCAGGCTCGCATGCAACTGAAGACGGCCGAAGCGAGGCCCGCGACAGAGCAAGCGTTGCAGTCTCCCGAGCATCGATTTACGCGTGAAGACTACCGCTTGGTCATGGGCGCCGCGTCCAACCTGCCACTCGATGAAAAAGCGCCGCTAAGCGTTGAGCAACTCAAGGCCAAGGCTCCGGTCAACGAAATTGTGAAAGCATATGCCCTCGACATCCACGGGATTACATCCAGCGATATTGTGCGATTCAGTGCGCACGACGGTCGCCGGCAAGTCATCTATATGCCGGGAGCCGAGCCGGCATTTCTGAGATTTGATTCTCTCGATACGTTGAACGCGTGGATCACCGACCAAGCAAAGGATCCTAAAAAACGCGAGGCCCTGGCCGCTCATTTTCCGCTGGCCTCTCGGCAAGACCACGCGCACAAACCTGGCGTAGGTGAGAGCATTCTTGAGGGATTGGTCCCGGGGCTCGCTCTTGCGAATTCGTTTGTTAAATCCAAGGGTCTGGACACCGTACTCAGTGAAATGGCAAGCGCAAGCCTGGAGGGTCCTGCCGTTCATGCCAACCACTCAAAGATCGAGGGCGATGTGTTTTCGACCCTGGCATCTGCCAGCAAGGTCCGCATGAGCAGCGATGCCGATATCGTGATCAAATCCAACAGCGAAGTGATCCGGGATACTTGGCTGAACGACATTACCGTCGCCGCAGGCTTACTGGCCAAACTTGCCCCCATCGCCGCACCGGTGGCCGCTGCGGCAGTCATCACCGGGTTGGCCGAGGTGGCACTGGGAACAGAAAAGGCCGCGTCCGGTGATAGCGAAGCAGAGCGCAAGGACGGCGCGTCCAAGGCGTTCGATGGTGTGTTGAACACGTTGTTTTCGATGGGTGCAAGCGAGATTCCCAACGACCCTTTCGAGCTTCCAGAAACCGCCCCAGCGGTCCCCGCTTCTGGGGAGAGACCAGCAATTGAGAGCCCCACCACGCCTTCTACGGCCAACCGACTTAGGCCGGGCCAGGCGGGCAATATCACTGAACATGCACTACAGAACGGCGATCAGCTCCTTGAAAATGTCACGCCCAACGCGCAGGGCATTTATCAGATAAAGGACGGGACCACAGGTGATGACCGTTGGTTGATCCGCTACACCGACAATACCGGCGCTAGCAAAATCTACGAGATCAGAAGTGACTTTAAACTAAGTAACAATTACGTTCAGATCATTAACCCCACCACTCGAAAACCTGTGCTGACAGTCCAGGGGGCAGGTGATGGCCAATGGAACGCTGTCCGCGCCGAGGGCGGAGGCAAGTGGCGGTGGCAACGCGCGCCTTCAGCGACAAGCGACAACGAATCAACAAGCCCATCCAGGATTGCCCAGCGTTTTCTCCAGGCTGATGGCTCAAAAGTTGAGGGTGCGGAGAAGTTCGACGATTACTTGAACCTTAGTGATGAGACCAGGTACCTCTTCAGCAATACCCTTTACCAAGACGGAGCAACCCTCAAGCGCAAGCTCGTCATGTCATGGCAAGTCGATGATCGCGCCTTCAGCGTAACCGAGGGAGAAAGGGCCAGACCGACAGCATTCTCCAGTTCCGATTACTCCTCCAGCTTCGCACCTGATCTGAACCGTGAAGACTACAGCGTAATTACCAAGCAGCCTTCGGGAGACCTGCGGACTGAAATTGACTATGACTCGTCTAGCTTCGAGGACAAGGTGACGCAGAGGATCGCCGCACTGGAAAAGGCGATTCCTAAACCGGAACTCCGGGCGCGTATCTCTGAGATTGCACACCAGGGAAGCTCACTTCCAGCGCTTCTGGAGCTAGGTTCACCGCCGTTCAAAGAGGATTACGGCGTGGGTGCCGGGCAAAAGCGTTTCGTCATAACGTATGACCCCATAGGAGACGTCCATACGGTAAAAGCCACCACCTCCTGGCAGCTCAAGATGATCACGGACCATGGAGCGGTCAATGTCAAAGACTTGGATATTTCCAGCACCCGAACCTTCACCATTCGTGAGAGCAACAAGTTGGCGGATAATGGTTTCAGCATCGACCCGTCCGCGCCCACTAAGATAGAAATCTCCATGCCTGGCGCCGTATGACGGCCCGGCCCAACCACTCGCAGAGCTAGAATCTTCCTACCGAAGACCTCGCAACGGCGGTAACCTCGGTGACCGCCGTTCGTTTGGGCGGCTGAAACAGGCCTGCCACTAAGGGTTTCCCATGGAAAGAATCGCCGTCAAATCGCTCCTCCTTGTAGTCAGTCTCCTTGCCTTTACGCCCCTTGCACAGGCCGCAAGCACCCTGGTTTACTGCTCCGAAGCCAGCCCAGCCGGTTTCGACCCCAGCCAATACACCAGCGGCACCGATTTTGATGCTTCTGCCGAAACCGTGTTCAACCGCTTGACCCAGTTCAAGCGCGGTGGCACCGAAGTCGAGCCAGGCCTGGCGACGAACTGGGATGTCTCCAACGATGGCCTGGTCTACACCTTCCACCTGCGGGAAAGCGTGAAGTTCCACACCACCGATTTCTTCACACCTACCCGCGATTTCAACGCAGACGATGTGCTGTTTACGTTCAAACGCCTGCTGGATCCCGAAAGCCCGTTTCGCAAGGCTTACCCTTCCGAGTCACCGTATTTCACTGACATGGGCTTGAACACCACGATCAAAAGCGTCGACAAACTCGACGACCACACCGTTCGCTTTAGCCTGAACAACGTCGATGCGTCATTTGCGCAAAACCTGGCGATGAGCTTCGCCTCGGTGCAGTCCGCCGAGTACGCCGCGCAATTATTGAAGGAAGGCAAGGCGTCCGACATCAACCAGAAACCCGTCGGCACCGGGCCGTTTGTATTCAAGCGCTACCAGAAGGACTCGCAGATTCGCTACGTGGCCAATAAACACTATTGGAAACCCGAGGACGTGAAGCTCGACAACCTGGTCTTCGCCATCACCCCGGACGCCGCTTCGCGCCTGCAAAAACTCAAGGCCGGCGAATGCCAGGTCAGCGGTTACCCGCGCCCGGCTGACATTGAGGTGATGAAGCAAGACCCCAACCTGCGCGTGCTGCAGCAAGCCGGTTTCAACCTGGGTTTTTTGGCCTACAACGTAACCCATCCGCCCCTGGACCAGCTCAAGGTGCGCCAGGCCTTGGACATGGCCATCGACAAGCCGGCGATTATCAAGGCCGTGTACCAGGGCGCCGGGCAATTGGCGCAGAACGCGTTGCCGCCGGCGCAGTGGTCTTATGACCCGACTATCAACGACGCGCCCTATGACCCGACCAAAGCCAAGGCGCTACTAAAAGAAGCAGGGGTTGCACCGGGTACCACCCTCAACTTGTGGGCCATGACGGTCCAACGGGCGTCCAACCCGAATGCGCGAATGTCGGCACAAATGATCCAGCAGGATTGGGAAAAAATCGGTATCAAGGCCAACATCGTCAGCTATGAGTGGGGCGAATACATCAAGCGCGCCAAGAACGGTGAACACGATGCGATGATCTACGGCTGGACCGGCGATAACGGCGACCCCGATAACTGGCTCGGCGTGCTCTACAGTTGTGCCGCAGTCAAGGGCAGCAACTACGCCAAATGGTGTAACCCCGCCTATGACAAGCTGGTGCAACAGGCCAAGCTCAGCAGCGACCGCGAACAACGCATCAAGTGGTATCAACAGGCGCAAAAAATCCTTAAGGAACAGGTACCTATAACGCCTATCGCGAACTCGACGGTTTTCCAACCGCTGCGCAGGGAAGTCCACGACTTCAAGATCAGCCCCTTCGGGCTCACACCGTTCTATGGCGTGAGTCTAGATAAGTAACAGAGCCGCCCCAACCGGGTGCGCTAGACGCCTCGGTTGGCCATTTTTGGTGCGCCCCCTGCACCGAAAAAAACCTCAAAATGTACGCATTTATGTAGAAACTTTCATAATTGCGACATTCCTGTACGTTCGTACCACTGTTTCACCTTCGTAACGGCTCTGCATCTTGCAATGGGTATGGCCCCTGCATAAGTATCCGCAGGCCGGCTCACGAGGTCGCCCTCACCACCAAAAATGACAACAAATCATGAGGCCAACATGCTTAAACACGCAGTCATTCCGTTAATTGTTAGCGCTGGCCTTATGGCCGCAGCCCCTTTCGCCCAAGCGGCGACTAACCTGGTGTTCTGCTCCGAAGGGAGCCCGGCCGGTTTTGATCCAGGCCAGTACACCACCGGAACAGACTTCGATGCCTCGGCCGAAACCATGTTCAACCGTCTTACCCAGTTCGAGCGCGGCGGCACCGCTGTGATTCCTGGGTTGGCTACCAACTGGGACGTGTCCCCGGATGGCCTGACGTACACCTTCCACCTGCGCGACGGCGTGAAGTTCCACACCACTCCGTATTTCAAACCGACCCGTACCTTCAATGCCGATGACGTGCTGTTCACGTTCAACCGCATGATCAACAAGGACGATCCGTTCCGCAAAGCCTACCCCACCGAGTTCCCGTACTTCACGGACATGGGGATGGACACCAACATCACCAAGATCGACAAAGTCGATGACCACACCGTCAAGTTCACCCTTGGCACCGTGGACGCGGCTTTCATCCAGAACCTTGCCATGAGCTTCGCCTCGATCCAGTCGGCCGAATACGCCGCCAAACTGTTGAAAGACGGCAAGCCTGCGGACATCAACCAGAAGCCAATCGGCACTGGCCCGTTCGTGTTCAAGAGCTACCAGAAAGACTCGAACATTCGCTACACCGGCAACAAGGACTACTGGAAACCTGAAGACGTAAAAGTCGATAACCTGATCTTCGCCATCACCACCGACCCGTCGGTGCGTATCCAGAAGCTCAAGAAAAACGAATGCCAGATCACCCTGTTCCCACGTCCGGCCGACCTCAAGGCGCTGGGCGAAGACAAGGACCTGAAACTGCCAAACCAGGCCGGTTTCAACCTGGGTTATATCGCTTACAACGTGATGGACAAGGTCAAGGGCAGCGATCAGCCAAACCCACTGGCTGACCTGCGCGTGCGCCAGGCCTTGGACATGTCGGTAAACAAGCAGCAGATCATCGACTCCGTTTACCAGGGTGCCGGCCAACTGGCGGTCAACGCCATGCCGCCGACCCAATGGTCGTATGACACCACCATCAAGGACGCCAAGTTCGACCCAGAGAAAGCCAAGGCGCTGCTCAAGGAAGCGGGCGTCAAGGAAGGTACCGAGATCGTCTTGTGGGCAATGCCGGTTCAGCGTCCGTACAACCCGAACGCCAAGTTGATGGCTGAAATGCTGCAAAACGACTGGAAGAAAATCGGTCTCAACGTAAAAATCACCAGCTACGAATGGGGCGAGTACATCAAGCGCTCCAAAGGCGGCGAGAACCAGGCCATGATCATTGGCTGGAGCGGTGACAATGGTGACCCGGACAACTGGCTCAACGTGCTGTTCGGCTGCGACTCGCTGAGCGGTAACAACTTCTCCAAATGGTGCGACAAGAAATTCGACGGCATCGTGAAAGAAGCCAAGGCCACATCGGATGTCGCCAAACGCACCGAGCTGTACAAGCAGGCGCAACATATTCTTAAAGATGCAGTCCCGATGACACCTATCGCGCACTCGACGGTGTATCAACCCATGCGTTCTACCGTGCAGGACTTCAAGATCAGCCCGTTTGGCTTGAACTCCTTCTACGGCGTGAGCGTTAGCGGCAAGTAAGGATCATTGGCGGCGACGTTTCATAACGTCGCCGTTATTGCATCCGCCTAGCCCGTAGGAAACAGACCACATTCGCAATCGCTGCCTCCTACAGCAACGAACTGCGATCTGTGTCTCTGTTGCCTACAAGGTAAATCCAATTTTGCGCATTTACTGCGAAGTCCGCGGCCCATAACGTCGTAGGACAGCAGACGCGCCAATTGGGAAAGGCACTTGCTGTGCGTGGGATCAGTGATGTCACCCTGCCTGAAAGGTCGGGAGATTGCTCACTGATAACGACTACAAACAAGGATCGGGATTGTCATGCGCCATACCACCGTTCTATCCGCAATTTTTGGCACCAGCCTGTTGGCTGTGGCCATGATGGGCCACGCAGCCGACAAGAAGAGCCTGGTGTTTTGCTCTGAAGGCAGCCCGGCAGGCTTTGATACTGCGCAATACACCACCGCCACCGACAATGATGCGGCCGAGCCGCTGTACAACCGTCTGGTCGAGTTCGAAAAAGGTGCGACCAACGTGGTACCTGGGTTGGCGACCAAGTGGGATATTTCCGAAGACGGTCTGACCTACACCTTTCATTTGCGTGAAGGGGTGAAATTCCACAGCAACAAGGAATTCAAGCCGACGCGGGACTTCAACGCCGACGACGTGCTGTTCACCTTCAACCGCATGCTTGACGCCGATCATCCGTTTCGCAAGGCCTACCCCACCGAATTTCCGTACTTCAACGGGATGAGCCTGAACAAGAACATTGCCAAGGTCGAGAAAACCGGCCCGCACACCGTGGTAATGACCCTCAACTCGGTCGACGCTGCGTTTGTGCAGAACATCGCCATGAGCTTTGCCTCAATCCTGTCTGCCGAATACGCCGAGCAGCTGCTCAAGGCCGGCAAGCCCAGCGACATCAACCAGAAGCCGATCGGCACTGGCCCGTTTGTGTTCCAGCGCTATCAGAAGGATTCGCAAATCCGTTATGTGGCTAACAAACAGTACTGGGACCCGAGCAGAGTCCAACTGGACCAACTGATCTTTGCCATCAACACCGACGCCTCTGTACGGGTGCAAAAGCTCAAGGCCGGCGAGTGCCAGGTGACCCTGCACCCGCGCCCGGCTGACGTCGACGCCCTCAAGGCCGACCCGAACCTGCAACTGCTGACCAAGCCAGGCTTCAACCTCGGTTATATCGCCTATAACGTGCGCCACAAGCCCTTCGACCAGCTCGAAGTGCGCCAGGCGCTGGACATGGCGGTGAACAAGCAGAGCATTTTGAACGCCGTGTACCAGGGCGCGGGGCAATTGGCAGTCAATGCCATGCCGCCGACGCAGTGGTCTTACGACGAAACCATCAAGGACGCCGCCTACAACCCGGAAAAAGCCAAGGAATTGCTCAAGGCTGCCGGCGTGAAGGAAGGTACCGAGATCACCCTCTGGGCGATGCCGGTGCAACGGCCTTACAACCCCAACGCCAAGCTGATGGCCGAGATGCTGCAAAGCGACTGGGCCAAGATCGGCCTCAAGGTCAAGATCGTCAGCTACGAGTGGGGCGAATACATCAAGCGCACCAAGAACGGTGAGCACGATGTCAGCCTGATCGGCTGGACCGGCGACAACGGTGACCCGGACAACTGGCTAGGCACCCTGTACAGCTGCGACGCCATCGGCGGGAACAACTACTCCATGTGGTGTGACCCGGCGTACGACAAGCTGATCAAGCAAGCCAAGGTCGTGACCGACCGTGAACAACGGACTGTTCTGTACAAACAGGCGCAGCAACTGCTCAAGCAGCAGGTGCCGATCACGCCCGTCGCCCACTCGACGGTCAACCAGCCGTTAAGCGTGAAAGTCGAAGGTTTTAAAGTGAGCCCCTTCGGCCGCAACGTGTTCTCGGGCGTCAGTATCACCCCATAAGAAAATAACCGGATTGCGCAAGGCGAACACCGCCTTGCTGCAAACGCGCAGCCTTTTATTAGGATTTTTCCTACGGCAAACGTTTGCAGGTGCTGGAAAGAGTTACACAACCAAATAGCCGGATCACCAAAAAAGACCGGCATATAAAAGAGAACCAAAGGAGCTTCACCCATGAAACTGAGCAGCAAAGCGCTTCTGGCCCTGGCCATCAGCAGCATCACGGCTACCGCCTACGCTGAACCCGCCAGCCAGGAATTCGTTCCGACCACCCTGGCCGGCGCCAGCGCCCAAAGCGAGGCCAAAGGCTTTATCGAAGATTTCAGCCTGGGCGGCACCACGCGTAACTGGTACTCCCATGAAAGCAAGTACCGTGGCGGCACCTTCAGCTACAGAGAGCACGGTGTCACCAAGACCGACCGTAACCGTACCAACTGGGTACAGGGCACCATCCTCAACGCCAGCTCGGGTTTCACCCAGGGCACCGTCGGTGTGAAGACCGAAGTAGCGGTGTACAACGCACTGGTTCTGGACCGCAGCCGACGTGACATCAAGGGCTCGTCCAACCGTACCCTGGCGCACGAAAATGGCGATGCTGTAGACCAGTGGAGCAAACTGGGCCTGGCCAACGTGCAGTTCCGTGTATCGAACACCACGCTGACCGCCGGTCGCCAAAACTTCAGCACCCCCATTGTCGACAACATCGGCAACCGTGCCCTGCCGTCGAGCTTCGAGGGCGTGAGCTTCAACAGTGAAGAATTCACCAACCTGTCGTTCCAGGGCGGCGTGTTCGACCGCGTTTCGCCGCGTACCGAACAGAGCCTGTCTAAATTCCGCTCCGAGTACAGCGACGGCGGTGCAAACGGCGCGACGACCGACAAGGTCTACACCCTGGGTGCCAACTACCAGCCGCTCAAGAGCCTGAAGACCAGCTTCTTCGGCGCCAACGTCAAGGACTTCTGGAACCAGTACTACTTTGGCGCCACCCACGAGTTGGGTGACAGCCAGATCCTGGCCCTGACCACCAGCCTGAACTACTACAAGACCGTAGACGAAGGCAAAAAACTGATGGGGGAGATCGACAACGATACCTACTCCCTGTCTCTGGGCCTGGCGCATCAAGCTCACAGCCTGACCTTCTCCTATCAGCAAGTGAACGGTAACGAGTACTTCGACTACCTGCACGAAACCAACGGCATTTACCTGGCCAACTCCCTGACCTCGGACTTCAACGGCCCGAACGAGAAGTCCTTCCAGGTGGCCTACGGTCTCAACATGGCCGAATACGGCGTGCCAGGCCTGAAGTTCAACGTTTACTCGGCACGCGGCTGGGGCATTGACGGTACTCACTACGACAGTGGCAATGGCACACTCGGCTACGGCGCGCAGATCAAGACCCAAGATGGCGAGAAGCATCAGGAATACGGTATCGGCACCAGCTACGCCATCCAGAGCGGCCCACTCAAGGCCACCGCGATTCGCGCCACCTACGTCGAACACCGTGGCAGCGCAAACCAATCTGACGGCTCCATCAAAGAGTTCCGTCTGGTCACCACCATCCCGTTCAACATTCTTTAATTAGCGCCAGGTAAACGGCGGGCTCAGGACGAGCCCGCCGTTTACGCTTGTCTGGTCCCATCGATTGCAGAGGGCTCCGAATGAAAATGCTCCCGCTACAAGCCGCCATGGCCGCTGCGCTGTTGAGCGTGGCTGTCGGCATTTCGGCCAAACCGCTGGTGGTCTGCACCGAAGCCAGCCCGGAGGGTTTCGACCCGGTGCTGTACACCACGGCCGTGACCGCTGATGCCGCTGCCGAAACCATGTTCAACCGCCTGGTGGACTTCAAGCCTGGCACCACCGAAGTGGTTCCTGCACTGGCCAAGGATCTGCCCGAGATCAGCGCCGATGGCCTGACCTACACCTTTCACCTGCGTGACGACATCAAGTTCCACACCACCGACTATTTCAAACCCACGCGCAATATGAATGCCGACGACGTGCTTTGGAGCTTCCAGCGCCAACTGGACCCAAACCACCCGTGGCATAAGAAGTCCAACGTGGGCTACCCGTACTTCGAAAGCATGGGCTTCAAGGAACTGCTCCAAAGCGTAGAGAAGACCGACGATCACACCGTGGTCTTCACCCTGACCCGCCGTGAAGCACCGTTTTTGGCCGACCTGGGGATGGCGTTTTCGTCGATCCACTCCAAAGAATACGCCGACCAGTTGCTCAAGGCCGGCAAGACCGATGACCTGAACGCCAAGCCTATCGGCACTGGCCCGTTCATCTTCACCCGTTATCAGAAAGACGCTCAGGCACGCTTCAAGGCCAACCCGGACTACTTCCGTGGCAAGCCGCAGGTCGATCCATTGATCCTGGCAATTACCGCCGACAACAATGTGCGCTTGCAGAAGCTGAAGGCTAACGAGTGCCAGATCGCTCTTTTTCCCAAGCCCGATGACATCCCAAGCATCAAGAAAGACCCGAACCTGAAGATCGATGAGCTGGCGGCAATGACCACCAGCTACACCGCCCTGAACACCACCCACAAGTACATGAGCGACGCGCGGGTGCGTCACGCGATCAACATCGCATTCGACAAGGCCGGCTATACCAAAGCCCTGTTTGGTGATGGCAACGCAGTTGTGGGCACCGGCCCATACCCGCCAACGTTGCTGGGCTTTAGCGACAAGATCAAAAACCCGCCACGTGACCTAGACAAGGCCCGCGCCCTGCTCAAGGAAGCCGGCGTGCCCGAAGGCACCGAATTCACGCTGTTTACCCGTGCCAATGGCGGCCCGACCAACCCCAACCCGATGATGGGCGCCCAGCGTATGCAGGCGGACCTGGCCCAGGTTGGCCTCAAGGTCAACATCAAGGTCATGGAGTGGGGCGAAATGCTCAAGCGTGCCAAAGCGGGCGAGCACGACATGGTTTCGGCGGGCTGGGTCGGTGATAACGGCGACCCGGATAACTTCCTCACGCCTAACCTGAGTTGCGATGCGGCCCAAAACGGCGAAAACTACGCCCGCTGGTGTAACAAAGAGTTTCAGGACTTGATCGACAAGGCCCGCGCCGTCGAGGAACCCGCAGCACGGGCTGCGCTCTATGAACAAGCACAGGACATTTTCGAGAAGGACCAACCGTGGCTTCCCATGGCTTATCCGAAACTGTTCACGGCAATGCGCAAGAACGTAGAAGGCTTCCAACAAAGCCCTCTAGGTACAAATAACTTCGCCACCACCCAGGTGAAGTAAATAAGAAAAACGCTCGGCACCGCCCACCCGGGGGGTGCCGAACTTGCCTAACCGGCTGATTGAGGTACACAACAAGATGTTTAGTTTTATTGCCCGCCGATTGGGGTTATTGATCCCCACGTTTTTCGGCATCACGTTGCTCACCTTTGCGTTGATTCGCATGATCCCTGGCGACCCCGTCGAAGTCATGATGGGCGAGCGGCGCGTCGACCCCGAGATGCACGCACAGGCAATGGAACGCCTTGGCCTTAACAAGCCGCTGTACGCGCAATACCTGGACTACGTCGGCAAACTCGCACAAGGCGACCTTGGCGAATCCCTGCGTACCCGCACCAGCGTGTGGACCGAGTTCACCGCCCTCTTCCCCGCGACCCTGGAACTGTCCATGGCCGCCCTGTTGTTCGCCGGTATCCTGGGCCTGTTGGCCGGGGTGATCGCGGCTTTGAAGCGAGGGTCCCTGTTCGACCATGGGGTGATGGGCATCTCCCTGGCGGGATACTCGATGCCGATCTTTTGGTGGGGCCTGATCCTGATCATGTTCTTCTCGGTCAGCCTGGGCTGGACCCCGGTTTCCGGGCGCATCGACCTGCTCTACGACATCGAGCCGCGCACCGGCTTCATGCTGATCGACACCTTGCTGGCTGACGAGCCAGACGCCTTCTGGGACGCGCTGCATCACCTGATCCTGCCAGCCATCGTGCTGGGCACCATCCCGCTGGCGGTGATTGCGCGGATGACCCGCTCATCCATGCTCGAAGTACTGCGTGAAGACTACATTCGCACCGCCAAGGCCAAAGGCCTGTCGCCAGCGCGCGTAGTATTCGTACACGGCCTGCGTAACGCGCTGATTCCCGTGCTGACCGTGGTCGGCCTGCAAGTCGGCACCCTGCTGGCCGGTGCGGTACTGACCGAAACCATCTTCTCGTGGCCCGGCATCGGCAAATGGCTGATCGAAGCCATTGGCGCACGGGACTACCCGGTGGTGCAAAACGGCATCCTGTTGATCGCCTGCCTGGTGATCCTGGTGAACTTCGTGGTGGATATCCTCTACGGCTTCGCCAACCCACGCATCCGTCACCAGCGCTGAGATCAAGACCATGACCACACCTACTCAAGTGTCAGCAGTCGATCAAAGCCTGCTGTACCCGTCCCCATACAAAGAATTCTGGCAAGCCTTTTCCAAAAACAAAGGCGCCGTTGCCGGCCTGGCGTTCATGCTGCTGATCGTGTTTTGCGCGATCTTCGCCCCTTGGGTGGCGCCGCATAACCCGAGCGAGCAGTACCGTGATTTCCTGCTGACCCCGCCGTCGTGGCTGGAAGGCGGGCAGATCCAGTTCCTGCTCGGCACCGATGAATTGGGCCGTGACCTGCTCTCGCGCCTGATCCAGGGTTCACGCCTGTCGCTGCTGATCGGTTTATCGTCGGTGGTAATGTCGCTGATTCCGGGCATCCTGCTGGGCCTGTTCGCCGGGTTCTTCCCGCGCCTGCTCGGCCCGACCATCATGCGTCTGATGGACATCATGCTGGCCCTGCCCTCGCTGCTGCTGGCCGTTGCCATCGTCGCGATCCTCGGCCCTGGTCTGATCAACACCGTGATCGCGATTGCTATCGTCTCGCTACCGTCCTACGTGCGTCTGACCCGTGCTGCGGTGATGGGCGAGTTGAACCGTGACTACGTGACCGCCGCCCGCCTTGCCGGCGCCGGCTTGCCACGCCTGATGTTCATCACCGTGCTGCCTAACTGCATGGCGCCGCTGATCGTTCAAGCGACCTTGAGCTTCTCTTCGGCGATTCTCGATGCCGCAGCCCTGGGCTTCCTCGGCCTTGGTGTACAACCGCCAACCCCTGAGTGGGGCACCATGCTGGCCTCGGCCCGTGACTACATCGAACGCGCCTGGTGGGTAGTGAGTTTGCCGGGTTTGACCATTTTGCTCAGCGTGCTGGCAATCAACTTGATGGGTGACGGCCTGCGCGATGCGCTGGACCCGAAACTCAAGAACGCCGCCTGAGGAGATTCCCATGTCACTGTTAGAAATCAAGAATCTCAACGTTCGCTTCGGCGACAAGACCGCCGTGCCGGTGGTCGATGGCCTCGACATTTCCGTCGACAAAGGCGAAGTACTGGCGATCGTTGGCGAATCGGGTTCGGGTAAATCCGTGACCATGATGGCGCTGATGGGCCTGATCGAGCACCCCGGCATCGTCACCGCCGACGCACTGACCTTCGACGGCAAGGACATGCTCAAGCTGAGCAACCGCCAGCGTCGCCAGATCGTCGGCAAAGACCTGGCGATGGTGTTCCAAGACCCGATGACCGCGCTGAACCCCAGCTACACCGTGGGTTTCCAGATTGAAGAAGTGCTGCGCCTGCACCTGAAAATGTCCGGCAAGCAAGCGCGCAAACGTGCCATTGAGCTGTTGGAGAAAGTCGAAATCCCGGGCGCTGCCAGCCGCATGGATGCCTACCCGCACCAATTGTCCGGTGGTATGAGCCAGCGTGTTGCAATCGCCATGGCGATTGCCGGCGAACCAAAACTGCTGATCGCCGATGAGCCGACCACCGCGTTGGACGTGACCATTCAGGCGCAGATCATGGAGCTGCTGCTGGCCCTGCAAAAAGAACAGAACATGGGCCTGGTGCTCATCACCCACGACTTGGCCGTGGTAGCCGAAACCGCCCAGCGTGTGTGCGTGATGTACGCAGGCCAAGCGGTCGAAGTCGGCCAAGTGCCGCAACTGTTCGACATCCCGGCGCACCCCTACAGCGAAGCGCTGCTCAAGGCGATCCCCGAGCACAGCCTGGGCGCCACGCGCCTGGCCACGCTGCCGGGTATCGTTCCGGGCCGCTATGACCGCCCGCAGGGTTGCCTGCTGTCGCCGCGCTGCCCGTATGTGCAGGAGAGCTGCCGTACCCAGCGCCCGGGCCTTGATCCGAAAACCAACAGCCTTGCGCGCTGCTTCTACCCCTTGAACCAGGAGGTGGCGTAATGGCCGTCGTTCTTACCGCCCGCGACCTTACCCGTCACTACGAAGTGTCCCGTGGTTTGTTCAAAGGCCACGCGTTGGTACGGGCGCTTAATGGCGTGTCGTTTGAATTGGAAGCCGGCAAGACCCTCGCCGTTGTGGGCGAGTCGGGTTGCGGCAAATCCACCTTGGCCCGCGCACTCACGCTGATTGAAGAGCCGTCTTCGGGCTCGCTGAAAATCGCCGGCCAGGAAGTCGCCGGCGCCGACAAAGCCCAGCGCAAGCAATTGCGCAAAGACGTGCAGATGGTGTTCCAGAGCCCGTACGCGTCGTTGAACCCACGGCAGAAAGTCGGTGATCAACTCGGCGAGCCGCTGTTGATCAACACCAACCTGTCCGCCGCCGAACGCCGCGAGAAAGTGCAGGCGATGATGAAGCAAGTGGGCTTGCGCCCTGAGCATTATCAGCGCTACCCGCACATGTTCTCCGGTGGTCAGCGCCAGCGCATCGCCCTGGCCCGGGCGATGATGCTGCAACCCAAAGTGCTGGTGGCGGATGAACCGACCTCAGCATTGGACGTGTCCATCCAAGCCCAGGTGCTCAACCTGTTCATGGACCTGCAGCAGGAATTCAACACCGCCTACGTGTTCATCTCCCACAACCTCGCGGTGGTGCAACACGTCGCCGACGACGTGATGGTGATGTACCTCGGCCGCCCAGTTGAAGTCGGCCCCAAGGAAGACATCTACGCCCGTCCACTGCACCCGTACACCCAGGCGCTGCTGTCGGCCACCCCGACCATCCACCCAGACCCGAACAAGCCGAAGATCAAGATTGTCGGCGAGCTGCCTAACCCACTGAACCCGCCACCTGGCTGCGCGTTTCACAAGCGTTGCCCGTATGCGACGGCGCGGTGCAGCACTGAGGAGCCGCAGTTGCGGGCTTTGGATAACCGCCAAGTGGCGTGCCATTACGCGGAGCAATTCGTGGCGTGACCCCGCAATAAAAATGCCCTGGGTGATCAAGCCCAGGGCATTACAGGAGTTCTACCGCCCCACTCGTCGGATTGCGCATCAGTCCGGCGAGTGGGGCTTTTTTTCGCCTCGACTCAGGTATCGCTGTCACCTTCGCTGTCCCCGTCATCATCGTCCGGCGGGGCTTGTTGGTCGTCGTCTCCCTCGGAGCCGCCTTGGTCCTTGTCACCCGCTTCTGACTCGCTTGCAGCCAGCAGCAAGTTCTTCGTCGCCACAAACCCCGGAGCCGGGCTCTGCACGGCGCTATTGGCCCATGCGGTGGTGGTACCCAGCGTTAGCAACACCAACACTTTCAGCAACAGCACTAAACGTTGAAAGATAGTCATGGTCGATTTCCGTCCAGTCAGTGATTCACGTGCACCAGCATGCGGCCAGCGCTGTGAATCAAGCTAGCTGCGATCCGGGGTTTGCGCCAATCGCCGGTCAGGTGTCGCCATCGTCGTAGGTTTCGCTGTCTTCCCCTTCGTTGTAGGGGTTTTCGGCGTCTTCCTTGGGCGCGGGCTGGGCCTGGGGTTTCCAGCTGCCGGAGTTGACCTCGTTCTGCTTGCGCTTGGTGACGGGGCCGGTGTCTTTCCATTGGGGGGTGCCGGCGTCGGCCAGGGCTGGGAGGGTGGGCAGTATCAGACTGGCGAGCAGTATCAGGTGAATAGAGCGTTTAATCACAGCGGCCTCCTTTTCAGTCGTGGGATAAAAGCTAGACCCGATGCAGGGTTATCGCCAATCCCAGGCCCTGTGGAGATCAAAATGTGGGAGGGGGCTTGCTCCCGATAGCTGTGTATCAGTCACCAGATTCATTGGCTGACCCACTGCAATCGGGAGCAAGCCCCCTCCCACACTTTGATTTATGTTTGGGCAATAAAAAGGGTGAAGCCATCACAGCTTCACCCTTCTCGATACCGCTCGGCCCTTAGTGGTGCTCACGCGTCGCGCGGAATTTCACATCCGGCCAGCGCTCTTCCATCAGCGCCAGGTTCACCCGGGTCGGCGCCAGGTAGGTCAGGTGACCACCGCCGTCCACCGCGAGGTTTTCCACGGCCTTGTTGGAGAACTCTTCCAGCTTCTTCATCGCTGCAATCGATCCAGCGCGCGGGGTACACGGTGATTGCCACATAGAACTTAAAACTGCACGACTAATGAATGGACCCGTCTGAAAGAAACTTCCGAAAACTCAAACAAAAAATATAAATGCTTGAAATTTTACATCCCAAAAAATATACATACCCACCTCAAACTATATTTACAACTGGGATATTATGAAAAACGCAATATCACCTTCTCGAATGGAAAAATTTTCCGAATGGTATCAACAAGTCATCAGTCAGTCTGAACTGGCTGAAAACTCCGGCGTTAGAGGGTGCATGGTCATTCGCCCCTGGGGATATGGCATATGGGAGCAAATTCAACGAGAACTTGATAAAAAATTCAAGGACACCGGTCATACCAACGCGTACTTCCCTCTATTGATCCCTTTATCTTTTCTTCAAAAAGAAGCAGAACATGTCAATGGTTTTGCCAAGGAGTGTGCAGTCGTAACCCACCACCGTCTGGAACAGTCGTCAGAGGGGAAGCTCACTCCTGCTGGCGAACTGGAAGAACCTTTGATCATAAGGCCTACCAGTGAAACGGTGATCGGTGCCTCCTTTTCACGATGGGTACAAAGTTATCGGGATCTTCCACTGCTCATCAATCAGTGGGCCAATGTCCTGCGCTGGGAAATGCGCCCACGAATATTCCTACGCACTTCAGAATTTCTTTGGCAGGAAGGTCATACCGCTCACGCTTCCTGTGAAGAGGCCTTGGCCGAGACACTGCTGATGCTGGATATCTACGAGCGGTTTGCTGTCGATCACCTGGCCATACCCGTAATCAAAGGCGAAAAATGCTCATGGGAGCGTTTCCCAGGTGCCGTCAGTACCTACACCATTGAGGCGATGATGCAGGACGGTAAAGCCTTGCAAGCAGGTACCTCACACTTCCTAGGACAAAATTTTGCTGAAGCGGCAGACATCCGCTTTGTTAATAGGGAAGGCGTAAAGGAACTAGCCTGGACCACTTCGTGGGGCGTTTCCACGCGATTGATTGGCGCCATGATAATGACCCATGGCGATGACAATGGTCTGGTGATCCCACCACTGGTTGCGCCGACGCAAATAATCATTATCCCGATCGTACGCAGTGAACAAAACGCCGAAGCTATTCATGCTTACTGCGAAATATTAAAAAAGAATATCTCACGCAAAAAACTGAAAGGGCAAAACTTACGTGTAACCATTGACAAGCGAGACATGAGCAGTGGTGAAAAAAAATGGTATCACATCAAGCGCGGCGTACCCATACGGGTCGAGATAGGAATAAAAGAACTGGAGCAGAATACGGTTTCTTACTCCCACAGAGACAACATCAATAATACGCTGACCGTTGAGACAACCCGTTTTATTAAAGACGCATCAAAAACGCTACAGACTATTCAAACAGGCATGCTTGAACGTGCCCAAAAAAGGCTATCGGACAACATCGAAACCGTCACCACACTTACCAATTTCAAAAAAGCCTTCAATCGCCAGGGCAAACCTAATACTTTTGTTATGGCACCCTTCATTGACGACATAACCATTGAGCAAGCCATCAGCGAACTAGGTGTAACGGTCAGATGTATTCCACTCGTTCAACCAAAAACTGCCGTGCCTTGTTTGTTCACAGGTCAGCCCACGAAATGCTGGGCGCTGTATGCGAAATCATATTGACCTTTGATCATCAAAAGCCCCGTTCGCCAGGGGCTTTTTTTGGCTATCCACGTCACTTAACCTCCCCCCTTGAATATAGAAAATCGTGCCTCCCACCATAAGCAACACCATCAGGTACCCAAAAAAATAAAGCGGACTGAAACTGGCGAGAATGAAACCACCTACCACCGGCGTAGACGCTGAGCCTAGGTAAGTGAGGTTCTGCGAACTGTAGTAGGCGCCTTCCATGTGCACCGGAGCTATGCGGGAAATATAGAGGAATTCAAGGGGTTGAATAATAATTTCTCCGACAGTAAAAATGACCGTGAAGAAAGCCCATGCGTAGAGAGTGTCGGAGAACGCAAACCCTATCAAACCGATTACGAACGCCAACATGCAGCCAACTATCCAGTGCCTGAAAAACTCAACCGTCACCCTTCTACCAATCAGGTATTGCAGCAGGATCGAGACCAGCGCATTGGTAACAAATACAACATTGATTATCTCGTACGCTTGCTCGACGGAATGAGTGGTGACCACATATTGGCCCACGTATATGTGAAACGTTCCGAACACACCCGCCACCAATACGCTAGCCACCGAGAACTTCAGCAGTTTACTATCCCTGGCCAAGGTCCCCAGAGAACCTAGCCACCCTTTGCCTTCGCCGTTGTTCTGATCTCCCCCTCGCGGCAATGCAACTGGCTTGATAATAACCGCCATAAAGATAAGTGCCGAGGCGCTGCAGAAAAACAAGGGGGAAATACCTTGGCGATTCAGCCAAAGTCCAACAAGCGGCCCCAGCGCATAGGCGGTATTAGTGAGTGTGTACTTGAGCGACAGCACCGACGCGGTTTCCTGAGGAGTCAATAATCGAGAGATGCACATGCGCACGGCAGTCTCAAGCGATAAGTAGGCAAGATTAAGTAAAATGCACAGAGTGAAGATGAGAACCAGTGAACCGGACATGTGTAAACTCAGATAAACCGCCGACTGGATAACAGATGACGTCAGCATCAACGTCTTGATATTCAGGCTGTCGAGCATCGGGCCAAAAACAAGGCTGGACACAGAGCTAAGGAATACAAAACCACCGACAAACAGTCCAATCTGATCCACCGAAAGGTCGTAGCGCTCTTTTAGAAAAATCAGGAAGTAAGACAGAAAAGCCGCTCGTGCTAACGTCGGAAAAAACGAAAAAGGCACCACCCATGCTGAGCCACTAAACAACCGACTCATGGCCTCCCGTTTAAATACGTCCATAGACCACACGCGTTTGATAACTAAGCGAAACAAAACCGTTTTGCTGGTGTTGCTGATGCAAGGTGTTCAGAGCTTGACCCGCCGCACGGTACTCACGTGTGCCCGGCTGCGCTGCATAGGAGCAGGACATGGTTCTATTGAAAAGTCCGGCTGCACTCAATTGCTGGCGATTGTGGAAGGTGCGCTCCTCGAAGGGGCCCAAAAAAAACTTCTTGATCCGACTTTCCAGGGCCTTATCGATCTGTAACGTTTCGGCATAACGCTTGAAAACGCCTCGTAGCAGTTGTTCGTATGCTCGGTGAAACGCGTTGCAGTCTGGGCTGCGAATATTCCAGATAAGGATCACTGGATTGTTGGTCGCCAGCACCCGCCGGAATTCCGCTCGGGTATTGTCCGGTTCGAACCAGTGAAAGGACTGTCCACACACCAGCGCCGCTACCGAGCGCGGCGCAACACCCAATTGCTCAGCCGTTCCGAGCTGGTAGCTCGCGCTTGGCTGGTCGTTGTTTGCCTCAGCCTTGGCCAGCATGCTTGCATCAGGTTCGACTCCAATCGTCGGCATGCCGGCAGCAGCCAGTTGCCGTGTCAGTATCCCGGTTCCCGACCCAACATCCAGCACCGGCAAACCCAGCGACAAATCGAGTTGCCGTAGGATGAAAAAAATGGCCTCTGGCGGATAGGAAGGTCTGCTATGGTCGTAGATTTCGGATTTGTTGACGTATGCCGCAGAGAGTGGGGAGGTCATTTCAAAACGCCTCGGAGAGATATTCACATCTTGCGTAGTCATCCAGAAGACGGGAAAACAGCGCAATGAAGTCTCTGGCGTAAGCAAAGGCCGGCCTGGGGCTTTTAATGCGATACAGGTCGTCCACGACGATCGAAAAGATGACCCTTACCGCACCATCATGGGCAAAGTAAGCGACGCTGTTGTAGTTGCGATACCCTATGCCGTGCTTGTCACCGACTTGGTCCGTATCTCTCAGCCAGCTCCTGATCGCAGTGCTATCTTGCTGAGCGCGCATGCAAGTCAAGCCGAACGCGCACAACTGTGGACGAATAAACGCCTTACCAGCACTTAATCGACTGTTTGCACCTTTAACCAGTATTGACAACGCCACAACCAGATCGGATGCCGTGGTGGTATTGACAGCACTCAGCGGATGATCCGCCGCCAACGCTTCACTCGGTACCGCCGACAAATGCCAAGTGCCGGCCAGCCCCATGACCGTCGACAACGCGTTCAGACGCTCAAGACCGAGTAAATCAACAAGATAAAAGGTCGCGATGTTATCGCTTAAACCCATCATCAACTTGAGCAGTTCCGCGATGGTGAATGCCCGGGGGCTGTCCAACAACCAAAGGCCGCCGCAGGTTTGAACACCCGCGTTCAGGTTATCCACAACGACACTGTCGCTCAATGTCAGCTCTCCCTGTTCAATCAGCAACAGCACCGCCACTAAGATATAAAGCTTGCGGGTACTTGAGGCCGGGACACGGGAGTGCTCATTAAACGCATGACGAGTATCACGAACGACATCATGTATGCACCAGCGGTAGGTGCAGGCCGGTTCGTACTGCGCTCTTTCAAGCATGTGCTGCCCGATGACCTGCAATGACCCAACACCGCTAGCCAAGCCATCCCGCACCTGCGGTTCAATCCTCATTTAATACAAACTCCTGCAGTCTTTTCCCCACCAATCTGGCGACCAATATTGCTTGGGAGCGAATAAAAAAATGATCCCCATCAATGACCGATACTTGGCATCCATTGGAGGTGTGAAATGCCCAGCCTGGATAATCGTCAAATAGACTGGTCACCTTGTCCCGGTTGCCCAGCAATAGATCAATAGGCACGGAAACAGGAGTAACTGTGCGTTTCGAAAGATCGATAGCCAACTGAAAGTCGGCCCTGATCATAGGCAGTGCCGTGTTCATCAGTGCCGGATTGGCCATCAATTCCGGCGGTGTTCCCCCTAAGTCTGCCAACATCCGCAATAAGGCTGAATCGCTCAGATCTCGCTCACGGGTACGCATCGCCTCGGAAAACCGCTCAGGCGCCAGGCACCCGCTGATAAACAATCGCACGGCTTTTAGTCCTCGTGTTTGCTCTAACACGCACTGGAACTCAAACGCGACACGCCCGCCTAGGCTGTGTCCAAAGAGGGCAAAAGGATGAACGCACCATCGAGCATACTCAGCCATCAAGTAGTCGATCAGTCCATCACGGGTGAGCAACGCCGGTGCGTGCTTCAGCCCACCCCGTAGCGGAATTTCAACGGGAATCACCCTGATATTTGGCAACACACGACGCCAGCGCGCATAAAAACCGGCACTACCCCCCGCGTAGGAGAAGCACAGCAGTGTAAGCGGCTCAGTGCTCATCGGTCGCGCTCGCCAGGCTAAGCAACTGGTTCAGGTAACGCACCATGCGATGCCCCCAGCCCTCAACCTCTGCGGTTGAGAACCGCGGCGTGTGGTGCCAGAAGTTGAATCGCAAATCACCTCCATTGATTTCAACTACCAGATGCAGACCCGGCACTCGCCGCATGTCTTCGATATTGGCCCCCGACAACAACCCTTCCGATACTGGACCGAGGATCTCTACGCCTTCGATTCGAACCTTACCCGGGGACTCAGAGCAGTGGCGATAGCTGAGGAAGTTGATGCCCACATCCGAAAAGTAGGTGTCGCCAGCCATTGCGCAAAACGTCGGCACTTCATCTATCAGCATGGACGGATGCATGAGCGGATAACCCTGAAGGGCCTCCAGCGTGCGTGCAACCGTAGCGATACCGCTCAACCAGTCGTGATGCACCGTGATCGGTACCGGTAGCGGAGCGGTGAACGGACCGATCACATTGTTGAATTCGCTCAAGCCACGCCCACTGTTGATTGCACAGATAATCAACTGATCACAACCAATGACGTCAGCCATTGTCTTGGCATAAACATACAAAATCGCATTAAAAACGCTGAATCCATAGCGATCAGCCAGCTCGCTCAAAATACGGTTCCCATCGCTGACTTCGACGCTGTACCTGGACGCCAAGCACGCTGCAGTAGAGGCAAAACCCGGATGTGCAGGCAGGACAGTAGGGCCTTCAAAAGCGTTGAACAGCCCCTTGAAGAAACCGGCGTCAATGCCCCATTGCTGACTCAGATATTGCTGCTGGCGACGTGCATAATCCGCGTAGCAGATGTCGTGATCCATACGACTCAAGGGTTGATGCTCGGCGAGTCTGTGCAGACACTCACCAAACCGGTCAAAGAATAGGGTCAGGGACTTCCCATCGAACTCCAGATGTTGAACCCCTATCAATGCGATGAAAAATGGCTCCCCAACATCGATAAAGTGAATCGCCCAAGTCACATTGTTTTCTGGCTTAGGCAATGCCTGCGCCATGGCCTGCACACGAGCGGCGATATGCTTTGTTTTGCCCGCAGCCGTGTGTGAAGACAAATCTGTAAACAGCACGCCAAAGTCCTGAAGGACTTCAGCTGTGGTTCTAACGACGGGTTGTCCTTGCGGAAAATACGTTCGCAGCAAGCGGTGCTCATCCACTACCCGGAACAACGCTTTTCGGCAGTGTTCAGCATCGAAGCGACAGTAAATCAAATAAGGGATGATGCGGAGTCCGTAGTCCTTGCCAATAAGCGAAATCCAGCGCTTTTGTTGCAGTGAAACGGCTATGTCCAGCGTTTCAACAGAGTCGTTGTGCTTGCTATGAACTGCATGCCACGCTGGTTTATTGACGTGCGCCACAAGGGCCGCCTGTAATTCGCTTAACGCCTGCATGGCATTTAGATGTTTGACGGTCAACGGCAGTTCAAATTGCGTAACGAGTGCATTCTTCAGTTGAACCAGCGCCAACGAGTCAAAACCCAGAGCCTTGAAACCAAACGCTTTGATCTTGTCGTAGCCACAGTTCGGCGCTTCAAGACCCACCAGCGAATCAACTGTCGCTACGAGCCAGGTCTCGAGCACGCCAACCACCTGAGCGTTGTCGGTGCACTCAAGAAGGTGAGCCGAAACTCCGACCGGCCTGGCCCTATGTTGATTGTTGTTGTCCGTTATTAGTTGCTCAAGGAACCGTGCACACACCCGGGACCTGTCTCCCAAGGCCTTGGCGTCAATGTTCATGAACCCCGCAACTCTGGAGGGTCCGGCCAGTAGTTGGCGGACAACAAAAAAACCTTCTTCACAGCTGTGGCTGTTCAAGCCAGTGGCTTTGAGCATCTGCATTCGTCGATGGTTACCGCAAAGCTTTCCAGCATCGCCCCATACCCCCCAATTGATTGTCACTACCTTGGATGCCCGGCAGAACAATGTGTCATGGGCGGCGTCGAGAAAGGCACTGGCTGCACCATAGGTCGACTGTCCACCATTACCCAGAATTGAAGTGGAAGAAGAGAAATTGAACACACACTCAATCTCCCGCTTCTGGTCGCATAGCAGTTGATAAAGAGTCAGGACACTCGTGCATTTTGCGTCGAACGCGCGCTGCAGATCTTCAACCTGAACCTCATTGGCCAACTGGTCATGGAGATCGACGGCCAGATTGAAAATGGTCAACGTGCCAAGCACTGTGGATTGCAGCCAATTCGCACATTCATCGCGCCCTTGCTTTGACGCAAGGTCGACCCCCAGATACCGGACATTCGGGTAACGCATCATCAGCGCCTGCATCGCCTCACTAGGCGCTGATGAGCGTCCGAGAACATGAATGCACCGGATCTGATCAGCGCAAAGGCTTTCGATCAACTGCCTGCCGATGCCGCCAGCACCGCCGATCAGTAGGTAGCTTTGATCGGCAGGGAAACGATAGCGGACGTCATTGCTATCCCTGGCCCTTTCCAGCCGTAGTACAAAAGCTTGCGCTTGCCTGACCGTAACGACGAGCTCGTCGGTAAACGGCAACAATACAATTGGGTTGGCTTCCTCAAAACCTGTGGGCGATTGCCCCCTGATAAAGTGTAGGACCGTCACTTTCCAGTCAGGCTCTTCGATCAACACAGAGCGAAGCATGCCCACAACACTGTTTGCCACCGGGTTGAGGCTCATGTCCTCCTCGCGGATGACCGATGTGGCGAACAACAGACAAAAATGTGGTTGTCGATCATGCCCCACAGGCACAGAGCGCAACAGGTTCAAGACACCTGCACAGACATCGATTGCAGTCGATACGTCATTGTTCGGCAAGTGCCGCAGGTCGAGATACACTCGGTCCAAGCCGTCAACATCCTCCTTCCAGATGCCGTCAAATTCCAGCGCGGCAACATTCAAGGCTTCACGCGATGATGCGTCGTTGCCCATCAAGCGATTCAATGCGAAGCAGCGGAACTGGCGGAAGGCGTTTTCCAGATAGCGGGTTTCAGCCTTGTTGAATGTCTCGTTTGGCGTGAGGAACAACACCTTTTGCCCGGCAGCCGAGTGGCTACTCATCCACTCCACTGTCAGCGGGCGCCACACTGACTGATAGGCTTGTCCGGCCAAAGCGTGAGCCGGCCCAGACGCTTCAATCCAGCAGCGAACGCGCTGGAAAGGATACGTCGGCAAACCCGTCAAAACCGGCGCCCGCTCTTGTGTGAATGGAAGATGAGCATCAGTGCCCGCCCTGAACAACTCACCCAGCATCTTCAAGTATTGTCGATGATCCAAATGCCCTCCCCTTGCCATGGGCAGCACACTCAATCGATCTGCGGCCTCACTGAGCACCAGACCGGACAAAATGGCTTTCGGCCCAATCTCGACCAAATGAGTGCAACCCAGCTCAAGTGCTGAGGCAACGCTCGCTCGGAAACTCACGGTTTGACGCAACTGACGACGCCAGTAATGCGACGTTGCCACCTCATCGCTCATCAGCGTGCCGGTTACCGTGGAAATGAAAGGCAAAACAGGTAGGTTCAATTCGAAACTATTCAGATGGGCTTCAAAGCGGTCTAGCAAAGGGTCTAACAACGAGGAGTGCCCGGGACGTGAAATCTTCAAGCGCGTTGCGCTTACTCCTAAGCTGTCCGCGTTTTTTATGAGCTGCTCAACCGCTTCCAACGCTCCGGAAACCACCGTGTTACTTATCGAATTCAAAGCGGCAATCGACAGCACACCAGGAGTGCCTTCGATTAATCTCGACACGCACTGGTGATCGCCCCCAAGGGCCACCATGGCACCGATATCTCCCAACGAGTCCAGCAATCGGCTGCGCTGTACAAGCATCCGAAAACCCTGCTCGGCAGTGAACACACCTGCGACGCAAGCAGCCGCGTACTCACCCAAGCTATGCCCGAACAGTGCCACAGGGATTAGCCCACTACTCAGAAACAGCCGAGCCATCGACACTTGAAGAGCAAACGTCATGGGCTGCGAGAACGTAATATCTTCCTCGATTTTCCAGTTGATACGGGGATTGAACAACAGCTCTGCGGCAGAGGCACCGAAGACGTCTCGGCAGACTGGATCGAATCCGTCCAGTTCGTCCTTGAACAGCGCTTCATGGAGATAGAGCTCTCGCCCCATGTCCCGATGTTCACCCCCTTGGCCCGAAAATATCAGCCCGACCCTTGGCGAGCTCACAGCCGGCGGCCGAGCCCCGAAGGTCAATCCATTAAGTGCGTCGATGGCCTCCCTGCGATTGCTGGCGATGACGTACGCCCGTTGCTCGAATATCGATCTGGAATGAAGAAGATTGGCGGCGAACAAGGGGAAGTTCTCGTCCGGTTGATCTTCAAGAAACTGACGGTAGCCAGTGCATAGCTGTTGCAGGCCGTCTATCGTTTTGGCCGAGACTGGAATCAGGCAGGTCCGCTCAAATTCGAGTGGTGAACTAGCACCCTTGCGAACCGGTGCCGTCTCGACAATCAGGTGTGAGTTATTGCCACCCAAGCCAAAGCTACTGACCCCTACGATGACTTCAGGATCACTGAGGACTACTCGTTGCCGGTTGACGGCAAAAGGGGTTTCCTCAATGTAGAGATTAGGGTTGTACTGTTCGAAATTGATGGTCGGGGGAATTATCTTGTGCCGAGTGATCAGGACAGCCTTGATCAGACCGGCCAGGCCAGCCGCCCAGCCCAAGTGCCCGATGTTGCCTTTGACACTCCCAAGGTGACAGGTGTGTTCGCGATCACGGCCGACATAGGCATTGGCCAAGGCTTTGATTTCAATGGGGTCCCCGATGGGGGTAGCAGTACCATGGGCTTCGACGTAACTAACCTGCCCCGGATCAACACCGGCGATAGCGAGTGCTTCACGAATGACCCGTGCCTGCCCTGCCACAGAAGGTGCCGACATGCCCGCTCTAAAAGCGCCGTCATTGTTGGTGGCGACCGAGCGAATCACGGCATGGATCTGATCACCGTCAGCCAGTGCGTCACTGAGTCTCTTTAGTCCTACCACCGCGGCCCCCGAACCAAACACCGTACCGCTGGCCTTAACATCGAACGGACGACAATGCCCATCGGCGCTGAACGGCATGCCGGGCTCAAAGTAGTACGGCATTGATTGCGGTACAGAGATCCCAGCGGCACCGACCAGTGCCGCGTCGCACTCTCTCAGCAATAGCGCCTGTATGGCGGCTTGAATACCGAATATCGAGGTCGCACAAGCGGCCTGAACGTTTACTGCAGGACCACAACAATTGAGTTTGTAGGCGATGCGGCTGGCGAGGAATTCTTTATCCGTGGCCATGAACTGCGCAAGTGCTTCGCAGGATTGATACAGACCACAGGCACTGTCGCGATCACGCTGAGCATGAATATTGTTGATGAAATAGGAGCTGGGGCCAGCACCACAAAATACGCCAACAGAACCGGCCTGCGCGTGTAACGATGCATCCTCCAACACCTCCCATGCACACTCGAGCAAGATTCTGTGTTGGGGATCCAGCAACTGGGCTTCCTTGTAACTAAACCCGAAAAACTCGTAATCAAAGTCTTCTAGACCCGCAAGCTCGGCGCGAGCCAGAATCTGCCCCTGCGCGCCGGTCTCGACATGAATGCTTTCAACACCTTCCAACAGGTTTTGCCAGTATTGGTGGACCGATGTGGCCCCTGGAAATCGGCAAGACATACCGATAATCGCAATATGGCTTTCATCATTCAGTCCCTGGTGTTCTTCATGAGCGCGCATGTCAGCCCCCGTTTCTTTCACGAGAACGTTGAATGGCGGCCGACCTGTTTTGCTGACTGCTGGCAATAGCAACTGCCGAGGCATGCGGTTGTGTCGCCTCCAACGAGCGCTGATAAAAGGAGCACAACAACCTGGGCGTCGGATACTCGAATAGATCCGTCTGACGGAACGCATGGGCCAACGCATAACGCAACTCGGCCAGCAAGGAAATCAAGGTAATGGAGTTCGCACCCGCATCCATAAAGTTATCTGTGGCGCCGACATGGTCCAAACCGAAACAACAGGCAGCCAGCTCGCACACCCTCGTTTCAAGCTCACCCAGCGGCTCAACGTAACTCGTTGAACGGTTCGATTGCATTGCCCCTACTTGAGGCAGCTGTTGCAGATCGACCTTGCCATTTTGTGTCAACGGAATGGCGGAAATTTTTTTGTAGAAGGACGGCAGCATGTAATCAGGCAACCTTGCCAGCAGGTGCCTGTGCAGGCTCATACTAAAATCTTGATCGGACGCTTGGGCCGTGAAGTACAAGATTAATGTCGTAGTTTGACCGGACTGTCTGGCCACGACGAGGCACTCATCGACTAAATTGGCATTAGCCGCGACGGTCTCGATTTCCTTTAACTCGACACGATAACCTCGGATCTTGAGTTGCCTATCACGGCGCCCTACGTACTCGAACAACGATTGCTCGTTGAGGAAACAAATATCACCGGTGTTGTACATCCGTTCGTGCGTCTGAGGATGCCTCACGAACTTTTCGGCCGTTTGAGCGGACATACCGTAGTAACCCAATGCCAATGAGCTGCCCGCGATGTAGAGCTGTCCCTCATGACCAGGCATAACCGGCTGCAAGTTGTCATCAAACAGGTAGGCCGTGCTGGCTGGGGTCACCTGACCAATAGGTGGCAAATCCGGCCAGTTTTCCGGCGCGCCTTCGAGCCGATGTTCCATCACCACGTGCGTTTCGGTCGGGCCGTACTGATTGATGAGACGGCACTGGGGGTTAGCCTTGAACCACTGCCTGACGGCAGGACTAATCTTCAACGGCTCGCCAGCACAAATTATTTCCCTCAAGTTCACCAACACCGCCAAATCGCGAAGATTGAATGTGACCAGAGGAATCAGCATTGAGGTTGGCAGAAAAAGGCGCGTCACGCCGCCAGTGAGCAGCAGTGTAGTCAGTGCATGTAGGTCTTTCTTTTGTTCATCCGTCACGATGAGCAGGCGATCGCCTTGGCACAGCGCACTGTAAATCTCCTGAAAGGCGACATCAAAACCTTGGGCTGCGTACAACAACGTGGTACCTGTCTGAGCAGTCGTTTTTCCCATCCAGTCGATCAGAGTCGTGAGCGAGCGATACGGCAACATGACCGGCTTGGGCTGCCCGGTTGTTCCGGAGGTAAAGACTACATAGGCCGGCAGCTCATCCGATATATCCGTCTTGATAGCTGGATAGTCGGTACCGAGTGCTGCCGTAGTAGGCTCATTAATATTCAATGTGCGGGTCTGTTCGTTCAACATCACTGTCAGTTCGGCGTTCTCCTGCTCGTTCAGCAGACATAACGACAAATCGATAGAAATGATCATCCCTTGCAACCGTTCAATCGGATATTTTTTATCTAACGGAACTACGGTTCGCCCTAATAAATGCACCGCTAGCACCGACACAACATAATCAATGCTTTTCTCCATCATGACACCAATCATTGCCCCCGAACCGGTCAATGAAATCATCCCTGCCACACGCAGAGCGCTATTATACAATTGGCCATATGAAACTTCTGACGAGGCCGCAGACACTGCTGGAACACCTGGGTACTCCCGAGCGAACTCGGCAAACCGTCGAATGAACACCATGAGTTCACCTCTTATGTTTGACTACCTATTCGGATCACGAAATTACCAAGAAGCCCTCTATTGTCGAGCATTATTTGATGGGCTTCCGGCAAGTCTTCAAAATCAAAGACCCTCGTCAAACAGGGGTTTACAAGACCCTCCACAACCAAGTTATTGAACGCAACGCATTGAGCCGAATTTGCAAAATGCGAACCTTGAAATCTTTTTTGTCGCATCCACTGATAGCGAATATCAAAAGTGCCTATATACCCACTGGTGCCAGCACAAATAACCACCATCCCGCCGGCTTCACAAACAAAAGATGAGGTCGGAAATGTATCTTCGCCAGGGTGTTCAATCACTATATTTGGATTTTTCTTTTCTCCAACCAAACTCCAGATTTCTCGTTGAAAGCGTTTCGCTTCACTGAGCCATTGAACGTATCTGGCCGAGTCTCCTATGTCCTCGAGCGCCCCCCAATGCTTATACTTCTGACGATTGATCGAGCCTCTGGCACCAATTTGCTGGCAATACTCTGCTTTCTCGTCGCTGCTCACTACAGCAATGGGGATGCCTCCAGCGGCGTTGACCAATTGGATTGCCATCGACCCCATTCCGCCACTCCCTCCCCAGATGAGAACAACATCGCCCGGCTTGACCGTGTGCGGGGCGAAGCCATGCAGCATCCGATAGGCTGTTGCCCCGCAGAGCATGTAGGACGCTGCTTGCTCCCAGCTTAAGTGCGCAGGCTTGGGCAAAATCGCTTGTTCTCTAACCCTGGTGTACTCCGCAAAGGCTCCGAAATTAACTTCGTAACCCCATATCTTTGCTGACTTGTCCATAATCTCATCGGCCACTGCGTCACGATCCCACCAACCGCAATGCAGGACGACCTCATCACCGACAGATATGCCACATACCTCTTTGCCTACAGCAACAACGATTCCGGAAGCATCGGACCCGGCAATATGAAAGTCATACGGCTCACCGCGAGATCGCTGAAGCTCAATAACATCAACTGGATATCCCCGTGCCGCCCAAACGCCATTATGATTGACACCGGCCGCCATCACTTTAACCAAGCACTCATCGGGTTGAAGGCTAGGCACGGGCACCAACTCAATAACAAATGCACTTGATGGCTGGCCGTATCGCTCGGCCCTAATGAGTTGAGCCAACATTACCGTAGGAATGTTTGGACTTGCCGGATCAAGAGTAGCGCCTGCCTTGCTCATATCCTTAGCACCTTAATAGGTTCGATTAACAACCGTAGACATTCGCCCAAGAAAACAATGACTGCTTATCTCAACGACAACTGAAACCGAGCATTACGACCAACCAGGAGTTCAACGAGAGCTTTCCGACAAATCAAACCTAGTGCAACTCATAAAGAAAAAGCAAAGAAATATTAAAAATTCAGAAGCCACCTACAACAAACGAAATACCATTCCCAAACCACCAAAGAAACCCCTTAAATACTTGTGATACTTCACCCACAATGAAATAAACAATATAAACATCACCAACACTCTTTTGAAAATCCGAAAGTCGACCGGGTTGAATTCGATTAAAACTACAAATACCAACCACGTACAGCGGTAGGAAACCACTAGAGAAATATTCCACGCGACTCAAAAAAACCGCAAAAAAAACCCGGTGCTTTCGCGACCGGGCTTTGGGTTTTACAGCTCAAGACTTAATGATGCTCGCGGGTCGCGCGGAATTTCACATCCGGCCAGCGCTCTTCCATCAACGCCAGGTTCACCCGGGTCGGCGCCAGGTAGGTCAGGTGACCACCGCCGTCGACCGCGAGGTTTTCCACCGCCTTGTTGGAGAACTCTTCCAGCTTCTTTTTATCGCTGCAATCGATCCAGCGCGCGGAGTACACGGTGATTGGCTCATAGGAGCACTCGACCTTGTATTCCTCTTTCAAGCGGCTGGCGACCACGTCGAACTGCAGCACACCGACGGCGCCGAGGATGATGTCGTTGCTGCGCTCGGGGAAGAACACCTGGGTGGCGCCCTCTTCCGCCAATTGCTGCAGGCCCTGGCGCAGTTGCTTGGATTTCAGCGGATCACGCAGGCGTACGCGGCGGAACAGTTCCGGGGCGAAGTGCGGGATGCCGGTGAAGCCCAGCGCTTCGCCTTCGGTGAAGGTGTCGCCGATCTGGATGGTGCCGTGGTTGTGCAGGCCGATGATGTCGCCGGCGTAGGCTTCTTCGAGCTGTTCACGCTCGGAAGAGAAGAACGTCAGGGCGTCGCCGATGCGCACGTCCTTGCCTGTGCGCACGTGGCGCATCTTCATGCCTTTTTCGTATTTGCCGGAGCAGATGCGCATAAAGGCGATACGGTCGCGGTGTTTTGGGTCCATGTTCGCCTGGATCTTGAACACGAAGCCGGTGAATTTCTCTTCAACCGGCTCGACGGTGCGCTCGTTGGCCACACGGGCCAGTGGGCGTGGTGCCCAATCGACAACCGCGTCGAGCACGTGGTCGACACCGAAGTTGCCCAGGGCGGTACCGAAGAACACCGGGGTCAGCTGGCCGTCGAGGAATTCCTGCTGATTGAATTCGTGGCAGGCGCCCTGCACCAGTTCGAGCTGGTCGACGAAGCGGTCGTACTCGTCACCCAGGTGGGCGCGGGCTTCGTCCGAGTCGAGCTTCTCGATGATCTTGGTTTCGGTGCGCTCGTGACCGTGGCCGGCGGTGTAGACAATGATGTAGTCCTCGGCCAGGTGGTACACACCCTTGAAGTCGCGGTAGCAACCGATTGGCCAGGTGATCGGCGCGGCCTTGATCTTGAGGACGGCTTCGATTTCATCCAATAGCTCGATCGGGTCGCGGATGTCGCGGTCGAGTTTGTTGATGAAGCTGACGATCGGCGTGTCACGCAGGCGGCACACGTCCATCAGCGCGATGGTACGTGGCTCGACGCCTTTACCGCCGTCGAGCACCATCAGTGCCGAGTCCACCGCAGTCAGAGTGCGGTAGGTGTCTTCGGAGAAGTCTTCGTGGCCCGGGGTGTCGAGCAGGTTGACCATGTGGTCGCGATACGGGAACTGCATGACCGACGTGGTAATGGAAATACCCCGTTGCTTCTCCATCTCCATCCAGTCGGATGTTGCATGGCGGTCGGATTTGCGGGATTTCACCGTGCCGGCCACCGCGATTGCCTTGCCCATCAGCAAGAGTTTCTCGGTGATGGTGGTTTTACCGGCATCGGGGTGGGAAATAATGGCGAAAGTGCGGCGTTTCGCGACTTCGGCGGCCTGGTGGGTCATGGGAAATCGCCTGGCAGGTGAGTCAAAAAAGGGCGGCGAGTATAGCGTAATCACAGGCACCCGGACCACCGTTCACCCGATTGGGGGTGGCTAAATGCTGCCAAGTGTGGAACCTTTTAAAAGGTAGAGACGTCCACTCCCCTGCTACCGCACTCGGAACAGGGGCTGATAAATCAGCAAGTTAGCCTGACGAGGCTGCGCTCATGGCTTGATCTCACGTCGTCTAACCGACATGACCAAGCTGCTTTTCGCGAACTCATTCGCCGACAGCCAGGAATGGCATTGCCGCTCGGAAATGTGTTCGCCGACAAAAGAAAAAAGGAGTCCGCCTGTGGCTATTCGCTATGGCAAAGGGCTGATAGGAGGAGCGGTTGTCGTCGCCCTCTTGGCCCTGCTGGTCCACTGGATCGGCATCAACACGATCGAACTGTACCGCGACGATTTGTTGTTTTACCTGCAAGCACATTTGATCCTCGTTCTAGTCTCCATGCTGGCGGCCCTCGTTGTGGGCATCCCCGCCGGTATCCTGCTTAGCCGACCGCACATGGTCGGGCGCGCAGAACGCTTCATGCAGATCTTCAATATCGGCAACACCGTCCCTCCCCTGGCCGTACTGGCCATCGCCCTTGGCGTACTGGGTATCGGCAGCGGCCCGGCCATCTTCGCGCTGTTCCTCGCCTCCCTCCTGCCCATCGTGCGCAACACCTACGAAGGCCTCAAAAACGTCCAGGGTTCCCTAAAAGAAGCCGCCACCGGCATCGGCATGACGCCGCGCCAGGTACTGTTTCGCGTGGAATTGCCCAACGCCGTGCCGATCATTATCGGTGGTGTGCGTGTGGCCCTGGCGATCAATGTGGGTACCGCACCGCTGGCGTTCCTGATTGGCGCCAACAGCCTGGGCAGCCTGATCTTCCCCGGCATCGCCCTGAACAATCAGCCGCAATTGCTGCTCGGCGCCGCGTGCACCGCGTTGCTGGCATTGCTGCTTGACGGTCTGGTGACCATGGCCAGCCGCCTCTGGCTGGAACGCGGGTTGCGTCCGTCTTAAGGCTGGCTAAGGAAATCACATGAAAAAACTGACATTGATATTGAGCTGCGTCCTGCTGCTTGCGGGAATTGCTCAAGCCGCTGAAAAACCGGTTATCCGCATCGGCGCGCGGGTGTTCACCGAACAGACCTTGCTGGCCGAAATCACTTCCCAGTACTTGCGCACCAAGGGCTACGACGCCCGCGTGACCGGCGGCCTGGGCAGCAACCTGGCGCGCAGTGCCCAGGAAAGCGGGCAACTGGACCTGATCTGGGAATACACCGGCGTGTCGCTGGTGGCCTATAACCATATCGACGAAAAGCTCGACAGCGCTCAGTCCTACGCTCGAGTGAAAGAACTCGACGCGAAAAAAGGCCTCGTCTGGCTCTCCCCGTCGCGCTTCAGCAACACCTACGCCCTGGCGCTGCCAGAGAAGGTTGCCCAGGAACATCCCGAAATCAACAGCATCAGCGACCTGACCAAAGCAGTGGCACAAGACGCCAAGGCCAATCGTCTGGTGGCCCTGGACACCGAGTTCGCCAACCGCTCCGACGGCCTGGCCGGCATGGTCAAGCTCTATGACATGAACCTGACCCGCAAAAACACCCGGCAGATGGACGCCGGCCTGGTCTACACCGCGCTGCGTAATGGCCAGGTGTTTGCCGGTTTGGTCTACACCACCGACGGTCGCCTGAACGCCTTCAAGTTGAAGCTGCTGGAAGACGACAAGCACTACTTCCCGGACTACACCGCCGCACCGGTGATCCGCCAGCAATACCTCGACCAGCACCCGCAACTGGCCGCTGAACTCAAGCCGTTGGCCGAGCTGTTCGACGACGCAACCATGCGCGAGTTAAACGCGCGGGTCGACGTCGACCACGAAAGCCCTTCCGCTGTTGCCGCAGATTTTCTGCGCCAGCATCCGATCAACTAACGAGGAGAAGACATGGAATTTTTAAACGCCTTTTCCCATCTTGATTGGGCCCAAGTGCTGCAACTGACCTGGCAGCACATCACCCTGGTCGGCATTGCAGTCATCCTGGCAATCGTCGTGGGCGTGCCCCTGGGTGTGCTGATGACACGCTTCCCGACCTTGGCCGGCCCGCTGCAAGCCAGCGCCACGGTGTTGCTGACCGTGCCGTCCATCGCGCTGTTCGGCCTGCTGCTGCCGTTCTACTCCAAATTCGGCCAGGGCCTGGGGCCGATGCCGGCGATCACCGCCGTGTTCCTTTATTCCCTGTTGCCGATCATGCGTAACACCTACCTCGCCCTGACCGGCGTCGAGCCGGGCATTCGCGAAGCCGCCAAAGGCATCGGCATGACCTTCGGCCAGCGCCTGCGCATGGTCGAGTTGCCCATCGCCGTGCCGGTGATCCTCGCCGGTGTGCGCACCGCCGTAGTGATGAACATCGGCGTAATGACCATCGCCGCCACCATCGGCGCCGGTGGCCTGGGTGTACTTATTCTGGCTTCCATCAGCCGCAGCGACATGTCGATGCTGATCGTTGGCGCCGTGCTGGTCAGTCTCCTGGCCATCTTCGCCGACCTGCTTTTGCAATGGCTGCAACGCTCGCTGACTCCAAAAGGATTGCTCAAATGATCGAACTTCAAAACCTGTCCAAGACTTTCCAAAGCAACGGCAAGACTGTCACCGCCGTGAACGATGTAAGCCTGACCGTCAACGAAGGCGAGATTTGCGTATTCCTCGGCCCGTCGGGTTGCGGCAAGAGCACCACGCTGAAAATGATCAACCGCCTGATCAAGCCCACCTCGGGCAAGATCCTGATCAACGGCGAAGACACCACCGACCTCGATGAGGTGACCTTGCGTCGCAACATCGGCTATGTGATCCAGCAGATCGGCCTGTTCCCCAACATGACCATTGAGGAAAACATCGTGGTCGTGCCCAAGCTTCTGGGTTGGGACAAACAGAAATGCCACGACCGTGCCCGCGAGTTGATGAGCATGATCAAGCTCGAGCCCAAGCAGTACTTGCATCGCTACCCGCGTGAATTGTCGGGCGGCCAGCAACAGCGCATTGGCGTGATCCGCGCACTGGCGGCCGACGCCCCGTTGCTGCTGATGGATGAGCCCTTCGGCGCGGTCGACCCGATCAACCGCGAGATGATCCAGAACGAGTTCTTCGAGATGCAGCGCGCGCTGAACAAGACGGTGATCATGGTCAGCCACGACATCGACGAAGCGATTAAGCTGGGTGACAAGATCGCGATCTTCCGCGCCGGCAAGCTGCTGCAAATCGACCACCCAGACACGCTGCTGGCACACCCGGCCGATGAGTTCGTCAGCAACTTCGTGGGCCAGGACAGCACCCTCAAGCGCCTGTTGCTGGTGAAGGCCGAAGACGCGGCCGACAACGCCCCGTCGGTGAGCCCGGAAACCCCGGTGGCCGATGCGCTGGAACTGATGGACGAAACCGACCGCCGCTATGTGGTAGTCACCTGTGCCGAGAACAAGGCACTGGGTTACGTACGACGTCGCGACCTGCACCGTCAGACCGGTACCTGTGGCCAATACCTGCGAGAATTCAACGCCACGGCGGCGTATGACGAGCATTTGCGCATCCTGTTGTCGCGCATGTACGAGTTCAACCGTTCGTGGTTGCCGGTGATGGATGCGGAGCGGGTGTTCTTGGGTGAGGTGACGCAGGAGTCGATTGCCGAGTACCTGAGCTCGGGCAAGTCGCGTGGGGGCAAGACCAGTATTGTTTCGCCGGCTGAGACGGCGCTGGCCTGATCTGACACTGCGCGGTTAAACATGTGGGAGGGGGCTTGCCCCCTTCCCTATTCGATCGAGTATCAGGATCTTTCGGGTTATTACAAATCGATATCAGCGCCTGTGAGAAGTCACAGGTTCTTTTTTTCTGGCAAAGCATTTAACTGACACCGTGCAGCCTCTTATCTGCACGTGACAGCGACTGCGCATACCTGCGCCTAGATATGCCTTCATTCAGATTCAGGAGCCTGTAATGACTAACTCCACATCCTCAAACTTGCCAGCTGTACCCCCTGGCCGCGAAAACCAGCCGGACGCGAACCCGAATCAGGCGGTGACGCTGCGACTGGGCCCAACCGGCAATCCGCATACAGTAACCAGGGACAACCCTTACCGAATACTTCCTTTCGGAGATCTACTGGATGCAAATGGGAATAAGGTCCCTGGTGGAGGAAACTGGACATTGGAGAGGCCCATTACAGGCGTTATCGTCGGCGATAACCTGGGCTATTTGAACGGTATTGTCGACATTAAGTCAGTGACGAGCAATATGAGCATTACCGCTAAGCTCACGCCTATAGACTATCCCAATCTGACACAGAGTCAGACATATCAGATTGTCGTGAGGTAGTAAGTTGCCGTGTGAGATGATCGATATATGCCGGTAAAGACGGAAGGGCCTTGCAAAGGTCCCTTTCCGTTGCCCTCTAATTCCCTCTTTCGGGGAACATCAATCCGTCACACCTGTCGGTTACATAAGTACCTGCACAGGGTCCCGCGACGAATGCGTGCAAAAACACGACATTTTTTGTTGATCCCACGTCCATCAAGCCCTAAAGTTCGCGCCGAACGTCCATGCTGGAAACGATCCATCCGGCTCAAGTACTGACGACGAGACAGCAAGGCCAAGGGCAGCGTTACCGCCCATGGCCTTTTTGCTTTCGGCGACATGCCTTGGGAAGTAGGCGAACCAAAGTGGGGATACGGAGGACGTTCATTTGCACCCATTGTTTAAACCAGTTTGCCCTTAGGAGTCTCCAGCATGTCGATCAACGTCGAAGATTATTTCGCGCGCGCCACCTTTGACAAAATGAAGGCGTTCGCCGACAAGCAAGAAACCCCGTTCGTGGTGATCGACACCGCGATGATCAGCCAGGCCTACGATGACCTGCGCGCCGGTTTCGAATTCGCCAAGGTCTATTACGCGGTCAAGGCCAACCCGGCCGTCGAGATCATCGACCTGCTCAAGGATAAAGGCTCGAGCTTTGACATCGCCTCGATCTACGAGCTCGACAAGGTGATGGACCGTGGCGTCAGCGCCGACCGTATCAGCTACGGCAACACCATCAAGAAATCCAAAGACATTCGTTACTTCTTTGAAAAAGGCGTGCGCCTGTTCTCCACCGACTCCGAAGCCGACCTGCGCAATATCGCCAAGGCCGCGCCGGGCTCGAAAGTGTATGTGCGCATTCTCACCGAAGGTTCGACCACGGCTGACTGGCCTTTGTCGCGCAAATTCGGCTGCCAGACCGACATGGCCATGGACCTGCTGATCCTGGCCCGAGACTTGGGCCTGGTGCCTTATGGCATCTCGTTCCACGTGGGTTCGCAGCAGCGCGACATCAGCGTGTGGGACGCAGCGATTGCCAAGGTCAAAGTGATCTTCGAGCGCCTGAAAGAAGAAGACAACATCCACCTCAAGCTGATCAACATGGGCGGCGGCTTCCCGGCCAACTACATCACCCGCACCAACAGCCTGGAAACCTACGCTGAAGAAATCATCCGCTTCCTCAAGGAAGACTTCGGCGACGACCTGCCGGAAATCATCCTGGAGCCGGGCCGTTCGTTGATTGCCAACGCCGGTATCCTGGTCAGCGAAGTGGTACTGGTCGCACGTAAATCCCGCACTGCGGTAGAGCGTTGGGTGTACACGGATGTGGGCAAATTCTCCGGCCTGATCGAAACCATGGACGAAGCCATCAAGTTCCCGATCTGGACCGAGAAGAAAGGCGAGATGGAAGAAGTGGTCATCGCCGGCCCAACCTGCGACAGCGCCGACATCATGTACGAAAACTACAAGTACGGCCTGCCACTGAACCTGGCGATTGGTGATCGCCTGTACTGGTTGTCTACCGGTGCGTACACCACCAGCTACAGCGCGGTTGAGTTCAATGGGTTTCCGCCGTTGAAGTCGTTTTACGTTTAAGAGCAGCGGTTAGTTTTTTAGCCGCAAGCTGCAATAAAAAGCCCATGACGTGTCATGGGCTTTTTTGTTTTCACAAAGCTGATAGTTCGCGTAATGCAGCTGTCGCCAGGAAGCCAGACCGCGATGCATAGCGATGATCCTTGTGCACGCGCTCGTCGATGCGCTGCAACAGGTGTTCCGGTAACGAAGCGTTGAACCTTACTGACTTACCCAAGTAAGGCGTGAGATCAAAATCGACTATCGCCCACACACCGCCTGCAAAATCGGGGTTATCCAAATGAGCGTCTACCTCTTGCGCTTGGGGAAGCGGCTCCTGATCGGCAACCACCCCTTCAAGGTGCAGTGAAAGCGCCTCGCGGACGTTGTCCAACGCCTCGGAAAAGGTACCTCCCGCCGAGAAGCATCCCGGCACATCCGGGACACTCACGCTGTAATCCGAGTCAGCGTCTTTGTGTACCACCACTGGAAATTTCATTGTTCCTCCTTTGGACAGGCCACTGAGAGCCCGTCCAACGCATCAAGCGGGGTCATCACTTGATACCTGCTGATTTGAAAATACTATGCAGAGTGCCTTTAGCGATCTCTGACTTGGGATGAGGAACGGTTACTCGCCCTCGCTTTACCGGATGCTTGAACTGGTGATGACTGCCCTTCACCGCCACTTCAAACCAACCATCCGCCACCAGTCGTTCTATTACCTCTCGACTTCTCATCGCCCCACCCCTTAGTGTGTAACTTACACACCGCCATATGACAATGGTTTTTTACACACAAGACACACCAATGAAAAAGCCCGCTTAAACTTCAAGCGGGCTTGTGTGATGCGATGATGACGAAGCAAGAATTGCTTTCGCCAGAGAACTAATGTCAGTTTTTGTGCCCGACCCTGCCATGGCCTAACGAGTCAGGAAAAGCTGATAGCGCGCTGCTGATAAGCCTCAGCCATTGCCCGAACCTGCGGATCATCCGCCGCCGCCAACGCCTTATACGCCGTGCGCAAAAACTTCAAATTCCCCCCCGTCAACGCCTTGCCCAACCACTCCAGCGCTTCGTCGACCCGGCCTCTGTCCGCCAGCACCGCCGCGTAGCTGAACTGCCCGCGAAAATCCCCGCCTTCGGCCGAGCGTCGATACCAGCTCACCGCCGCCTCCAGGTCCTGTGGGCAGAACCGGCCGTCTTCCAAGTATCGCCCCAACAGATTCATCGATTTGGCGTGGCCTTGTTCGGCCGCCAGGCGATAAAAAGCCAGCGCTTGGGGTTGATCTTCGACAACACCACGGCCGGTGGCCAGCAGGTTGGCGTAGTTGTACTGGGCCCAATCCAATCCCGCTTCGGCGGCGATGCAATATTGCCGCGCAGCTTGCGCTTCATCCGCCGTGCCGCCCCAGCCATGCTCCAGGCAACGCCCGGCCATATTGCGCGCCATCAAGTGCCCGCCTTGTGCCGCGATCTGGAACCAGCGCAAAGCAAGCGCTTCATCCTGGGCGATGCCACGCCCTTCCAGCAGGATTTGGCCGAGCAAGGCCTGGGCATCCACTACGCCCTCCTTTGCAGCAATCAAGATGGCCTGGGCAGCGCGCACCGGGGAGTCGTCGAGCATGCTTTGCAATTGCTCGACGTTGAGCACTTCTTCACGACGCAGCAAAAAGCCCATGTCAGACCTCAGCCCAGCGGCGCAGCAGGTTGTGATAAGTGCCAGTCAGCTGGATCAGCGCCGGGTGGTCGGGCACATCGGCGGTGAGTTGCTGGATCGCGCCATCCATTTCGAACAGCAGGGTGCGCTGGCTGTCTTCGCGCACCAGGCTTTGGGTCCAGAAGAAGGAGGCGTAACGCGCGCCACGGGTCACGGCGTTGACTTTGTGCAGGCTGGAACCGGGGTACAGCACCATGTCGCCGGCGGGCAACTTGACTCGTTGCAGGCCGAAGGTGTCCTGGATCTCCAGCTCACCGCCGTCGTATTCGTCCGGGTCGCTGAAGAACAACGTGGATGATAAATCCGTACGCACCCGCTCGACACTGCCCCGCGCCTGACGCACTGCGTTGTCGATATGGAAGTCAAAACTTTTGCCTTCGGTGTAGCAATTGAACAGTGGTGGAAAGACCTTGTTGGGTAACGCCGCTGACATAAATAGCGGGTTTTTCCACAGCCGCTCCAGCATCGCCGCACCGATTTCCTTGGCCAGGGGGTGGCCTTCGGGCAATTGCAGGTTGTGCTTGGCTTTGGCCGACTGGTGCCCGGCAGTGATTTTGCCATCGGCCCAATCGGTGGCTTCCAGGGCTTGGCGGATGCGCTGCACTTCCTCACGAGAGAACAGGCCGGGGATGTGCAGCAGCATGGGCAGTACCTGAATTCAGAGAGACGTCAATGGTATTGATTCTTATCAAGCCTGTAAAACGCTGTAGACGAACGAGATCGTCATAACCGTAAGCAAAAAGTGTAAAGAATGTAAATTCAGTGCAATTAGCAATGTATCTCAATTGATAGAAATACCTGTTAACACTATATTCCGCGGCTTCACATCCTTGGGGAAAGGACACGTCATGTCGCGCACTTCAATAAAAACACCCGCCGGTTCACCGCGTCTGCTGGCTTCGGCCATCGGCGTTGCCCTCACTGCCAGCTCTGCCGCCCACTTGGCGCAGGCGGCTGAGGACACTGAACAAAAAGGCGAGCGCAACAGCATTTCACTGGGTGCCACCAGCATCACCGGCCAGGAACAGGACGAAACCTCCTACCAGGTAGAAAAAGCCTCCTCGCAAAAATACACCGCGCCGCTGGTAGACACCCCACGCTCGGTCACCGTGGTGCCGCAACAAGTCCTCAAGGACACCGCCGCCACCTCGCTGCAGGATGCCTTGCGTACCGTACCGGGCATCACGTTTGGCGCCGGCGAAGGCGGCAACCCACAGGGCGACCGCCCGTTCATCCGTGGTTTTGACGCCCAAGGCGATACCTACCTGGACGGCGTGCGCGACACGGGCGGCCAGAGCCGTGAGATCTTCGACATCGAGTCCATTGAAGTCAGCAAAGGCCCGAACTCGTCATTCGGCGGTCGCGGCTCGGCCGGCGGCAGCCTCAACCTGGTGAGCAAGACCCCCCAAGCGCGGGACTTCACCAACGGTGGCTTCACCTACGGCTCCGACCAGACCCGCCGCTACGTGCTGGATGTGAACCGTCAGTTCCTGGATGACAGCGCGGCGTTCCGCCTGAACCTGATGAGCCACGAACAGAACGTGGCCGGCCGCGACGCGGTGAACTACGACCGTTGGGGCGTGGCACCGTCGCTGACCTTTGGCCTGGGCACGCCGACCCGCGTCAACCTCAGCTACTACCACATGGAAAGCAACGACCTGCCGGACTCGGGGATTCCCTACGCCTACGGCTCGGCCACGGCCACCACCCACGTGCACGACAAACCTACCGACGGCGGTGACAGCAGCAACTTCTACGGCCTCAAGAACCGCGACTTCCGTAAGACTCGCGCCGATATCAGCACCGTCTCCATCGAGCACGACCTGAACGACAGCATGACGCTGAAAAACACCCTGCGTCATGGCAGCACCGGCCAGGACTACATCCTCACCCAGCCGGATGACAGCAAGCTCAACGTCAACAAGTACGGCACGGTGTGGCGCCGAGCCAACGCCCGCGTCTCTACGACCACAACGACCACCAACCAAACCGATCTGTTTGGCAGTTTCCAGGCGCTGGGCTTCAAGCACAGCTACTCCACCGGCCTTGAATTTACCGGTGAAGAAACTCGCGTCAGCGGTTACACAATCAGTCCAAATAGCAACCCCAACTGCACCCTCGCGGCTGGCAGCCTGGGCGGCCAGTGCACCTCCCTGGGCAACCCGAACCCGGATGACGCTTGGGCCGGCAGCATCGCCCGCAACTACAACGGTACCAATACCAAAGCCACCAGCCGCGCCGCGTATGTGTTCGACACCATCGAGCTGGACCCGAAATGGTTGCTGAACGTCGGCCTGCGCTACGACACCTTCGACACCGAAGCCAACACCAACGCGACCACCGGGCGCACCAAACTCAAGGACGACAGCCAATTCTTCAACTGGCAGGCCGGCCTGGTCTGGAAGCCGCTGGATAACGGCAGCATTTACACCTCCTACGCCACTTCGGCCTCGCCACCCGGCGGTCTGGTAGGTGAAGGCGTAGACAACAACTCGCTGCCTACCGGCGTCAACACCAGCGACCTGCAGCCGGAAGAAACCGTCAACTACGAGCTGGGCACCAAGTGGGATCTGTTCCACAACCGCCTGTCCCTGTCGGCTGCGGTGTTCCGTACCGAGAAGAAAAACACCCGCATCCTGGTGGACTCCAACACCTATGAAACCGCAGGTGAATCCCGCGTGGACGGCCTGGAACTGTCGGCCAGCGGCAAGATTACCGAGCAGTGGCAAGTGTTCGCCGGCTACAGCTACTTGAAAGCCGAGCTGGTTGACCCAGGCAAGAACGGTAACCGCCTTGGCGTCGTCCAGATCGGTTCCAATAAGGGCAACCAAATGCCCAACACCCCGGAAAACTCGTTCAGCCTGTGGACCACCTACAACCTGACGCCGAAGCTGACCATCGGTGGTGGCGCGTTCTACGTCGACCAGGTTTACGGCGATGCAGCCAACACCGTTTATGTGCCGTCCTACACCCGCTACGACGCCATGGCCAGTTACAAGCTGACCAAGAACGTCGACCTGCAATTGAACGTGCAGAACCTGACCGACAAGACCTACTACGACAAGGCCTACGGCGCGCACTTCGCCAACCAGGCCGCCGGTCGTACGGCGTTGTTGTCCACCAGCTTCCACTTCTAAACGCGGGCAGCAAAACGCTAAAAGCCCCACGCATCGGATGCGTGGGGCTTTTGCGTGTTAAACAGAATATTTCTCGATAACCCACGGCATAATGCGCGCCGTGGCAATCACAACCAGATAGACGAGGCGGTCAGACGTGTTGAAGAAAACCCTGTTTCAGTTGCACTGGTTCTTCGGCATTACCGCTGGGCTGGTGCTGGCCTTGATGGGGGTCACCGGGGCTGCGGTGTCGTTCCAGGATGAAATCCTGCGGGCGCTCAACCCCACTGTGCTGAGCGTCGAGAAGCGCGAAGCCGGCGTGCTGCCGCCTGCCGAGCTGGTGCGCAAGCTTGAAGCCACCGAAGGCAAGACCGTAGCCATGCTGTTTGTGGAGACCGAAAGCGGCAACGCCGCCCGCGTGTTCTTCACGCCGCCGCCCGGCGAGCGCCGTGGCCAATTGCGTTACTTCAACCCCTACACCGGCGACTACGTGGGCGACGCCGTCGGCCAGGATGTGTTCGGGTTTGTGCTGCAACTGCACCGTTTCCTGGTCATGGGCGATACCGGGCGCAACATCACCGGGGCCTGCACGCTGATCCTGGTGTTTTTCTGCCTTTCCGGCTTGTACCTGCGCTGGCCGCGCCAGGTCGCGAGCTGGCGCGTGTGGTTGACCCTGGACTGGCGCAAAAAAGGCCGCAGTTTCAACTGGGACCTGCACTCCGTGTTCGGCACCTGGTGCCTGGTGGCGTACCTGCTCTCTGCCTTGACCGGGTTGTATTGGTCCTACGACTGGTACAGCCAGGGCCTGACCAAACTGCTGTCCGACGCCCCGCAAAATGAGCGTGTGCGCAAGCGCGGCCCGGCGCCCGAAGGCCGGGCGCCAGTGGCCAACTACGACGCTATCTGGAGCAGCATCTACAGCAACGCCGGCCCAGGCTTGAGTGCCTATAACATCCGCATGCCCGCTATCGCCGGGCAACCGGCCACGGTCTTTTATTTGCTGGAAAATTCGCCTCACGACCGAGCGCTCAACCAGATCAACCTGGACCCGGCCAGCGGCGAGGTGAAATCCCACGACCCGTACGCCAGCAAGACACTGGGCTCACAGCTGCTGACCAGCGTCTACGCGCTGCACACCGGCAGTTACTTCGGCCTGGCGGGACGGATTATCCTCACCGTCAGCTCGCTGCTGATGCCGCTGTTCTTTATCACCGGCTGGTTGTTGTACCTGGACCGTCGGCGCAAAAAACGCCAGGTGCGTGACGCACGCAAAGGCCTCGGTGCCAATGCCAGCGATGCGCCGGCCTGGCTGATCGGCTTTGCCAGCCAGAGTGGTTTTGCCGAGCAACTCGCCTGGCAGACCGCCGGCCAATTGCAGGCTGCCGGGTTGCCGGTGAAGGTGCAGGCGCTGGGCAGTGTCAGCCAGGAAGACCTGCGCCAGTCGCACAATGCGCTGTTTGTGGTCAGCACCTTTGGCGATGGCGAAGCCCCCGACAGCGCCCGTGGTTTCGAGCGCAACGTGCTTGGCCAGGACCTGCCCCTCAAAGGCCTGAACTACTCGGTACTGGCCTTGGGTGATCGCCAGTACGAACATTTTTGCGGCTTTGCACGTCGCCTGCATTTCTGGCTGACCAACCAGGGCGGCAACCCGTTGTTCGCCCCCGTGGAAGTTGACAGCGGCGACACCAACGCCCTGCTGCACTGGCAACAACAACTCGGCCAACTCACCGGCCACGCACCTGCTGCGGCATGGCCGAAGGCCCAGTATGAAAACTGGACGCTGACCCAACGCACCCTGCTCAACCGCGACAGCAGCGGCTCCGATGTCTACTTGCTGGGGCTCACTCCCCCTTCGCCGCAGACCTGGCAAGCCGGCGACCTGGTGGAAGTGTTGCCACGCAATTGCCCGTGGGCCATTGAGCACTTCCTCCAGGGCCTGGGCCTGGCCGGCAGCGACGGCGTGCTGATCGACGGTTTGGCCCACAGCCTCGACCAGGCCTTGGCCACTCGCCAACTGCCCACCCATCGCGCGCACCTCGTCGGCCTGCATGCCCAGGCGCTGGTGGACGCACTGGTGCCTTTGGGCATGCGCGAATACTCTATCGCCTCGATCGTCAGCGACGGCGTGCTCGAACTGATCGTGCGCCAGGAACGCCACCCCGACGGCAGCCTCGGTTTGGCGAGCGGCTGGCTCACCGAATACGCCGCCCTCGGCACACCTATCAACCTGCGCCTGCGCCGCAACAGCGGCTTCCACCTGCCGGACGCGCCCGTGCCGCTGATCCTGTTGGGCAACGGCACCGGCTTGGCCGGCCTGCGCAGCTTGCTCAAGGCCCGCATTGCCGATGGCCAGCAACGCAACTGGCTGTTGTTTGGCGAACGCAATATCGCCCACGACTTCCTCTGCCAGGACGAGCTGCAAGGCTGGTTGGCGAGTGGTGACTTGGCGCTGCTGGACCTGGCGTTTTCCCGTGATCAGGAAGAGAAAATCTACGTGCAGGACCGCCTGCGTGAGTCAGCGGATGTGCTGCGTAAATGGCTCGCCGAGGGTGCCGCGATTTATGTGTGCGGGAGCTTGCAGGGGATGGCGGCTGGTGTGGATCTGGCGTTGGTGGATATTTTGGGCTGTGAAGCCGTGGAACGTTTGATTGAACAGGGCCGTTACCGCCGGGATGTCTACTGAGATTCTGTAGGCACTGAAGATCAAAATGTGGGAGGGGGCTTACCCCCTCCCACATTTGATTGCATTCCAGGTCAGGTGGGTTGGAGTTTTTGCTGAAACACTGACACCCCATCCAAGTCCCGCAACATCACCGTCAACTCCCCCGTCTGCCCATCAATCTGCACCTCGCCAAAGAACTGAAACCCCGCAAACGGCGAGGTGTTTTGCGCGGGCGGCGCCTTCTCGAACACCACCTCTGGCCCAAAGGTCTTATCCAGCGGGTTAGGCCCAAAACTCCCCGCATTCAACGGCCCGGCCACAAACTCCCAGAACGGCTCGAAATCCTGGAACGCCGCCCGATCCGGGTGATAGTGGTGCGCCGCGCAGTAGTGCACATCCGCCGTCAGCCACACGTGGTTGCGTACCTTTTGCGCCCGCAGAAACCCCAGCAGTTCGGCCATTTCGCGCTCACGCCCTTGGGGGGCACCGGGGTCATTGTTGGCGATGGCTTCCCAGCGCGCCACGCCGGGGCTCACCTCGCCATCCGGCACACCGAGGCCGATGGGCATGTCGGCGGCAATCACCTTCCATTGCGCCTGGGAGTTCTTGAGTTCACGCTTGAGCCAGTCCAATTGCTCACGGCCGAGGAAGGGTTTTTCGCCCCCCAGGTTGTCATCGTTGGGCCCGCGATAACTGCGCATATCCAGCACAAACACATCCAACAGCGGGCCGTAACTGAGCTTGCGATAAATCCGCCCGCCACCGTCAGCGGCCTGGCGGCGCATCGGTGAATACTCCAGCCAGGCCTGGCGTGCACGGCCCACCAAGGTGTTGATGTCTTTAGTCTGGTAGCGCTCATCCAGCTGCTTGCCAGGTGACCAATTGTTCACCACCTCGTGGTCGTCCCACTGCCAGATCTGCGGCACCTCGGCATTGAAGCGACGCACGTTTTCATCCATCAGGTTGTAGCGGTAATTGCCGCGATATTCATCGAGGGTTTCGGCGACCTTGCTCTTGGCTTCGGTGGTGATATTGCGCCAGATGCGCCCGTCTTCGACCGTGAGTTGTGCGGGCACCGGGCCGTCGGCGTAGATGGTGTCGCCGCTGTGGATAAAGAAGTCCGGCAGGCGCAGGCGCATGGCTTCGTAGATGCGCATACCGCCGATGTCCGGGTTGATGCCAAAGCCTTGGCCGACGGTGTCACCGCTCCACACAAAACGAATGTCGCGACGCAGTTGCGGCACGCTGCGCAGGTGGCCGAACCAAGGCTCGCTGGCCACACCGGTCTGGGCGTCCTCGAAGTGCACGCGGTAGAAAATCGCCTGGTCGGCGGGCAGGCCGGTGAGTTCGACGCGAGCGGTAAAGTCGGTGCGGTGGTCGGCCAGGGGCGAGACGAAGCGGCGCGGGTTGCTGAACATGCTGCGGGTGTCCCACTCCACCACCATCCGCGCCGGGCGGTCGCTGCGGCTCCAGATCATCGCCCGGTCGCCCAGCAGGTCGCCGGACTGCACGCCGTCTGTGAGTTGTGGCCGGTCCTTCACCGAAGCGATCACCGCCGGCGCCAGGCCGGGCAGCAACAGGCCGGCGCCGACGGCTTGCATCACGCGGCGACGGCCGAGGTTGAAGTGGCTCATGGGGGTGCCCTCTTGAGGATCAAAGGGGCAACTTAAGCATGTGCGGATGAAGTGAATGTGACACTGATCCTGCGACCAGTGGAGATCAAAATGTGGGAGGGGGCTTGCTCCCGATTACAGTGTGTCAGCCCGTACAAATTTGACTGGTCCACCGCTATCGGGGGCAAGCCCCCTCCCACATTTTGAATGGTGTCAGGCTTTAGCCGGTGCCACAGTCAACTCGACCACCTCCGGCCGTTTGATCAATGCATACACCACCCCAGTCACCACGCTCCCCGCCACGATCGCCAACAAATACAACAGGGCATGGTTCATCGCATTCGGGATGATCAACACAAACAACCCACCATGGGGCGCCGCCAGCACACAGCCAAAATACATCGACAACGCACCGGTCAACGCACCACCGGCAATGCTGGACGGGATAACCCGCAGCGGGTCTTTGGCCGCAAACGGGATCGCACCTTCAGAGATAAAGCACATCCCCAAAATCATCGCCGCCTTGCCGGCTTCACGTTCGGTCTGGGCAAACTTGCGGCGCGCCAGGAATGTGGCGATGCCCATGCCAATCGGCGGCACCATGCCGGCGGCCATGGTCGCGGCCATCGGCGCGCCGCTGTGGGCCGCGAGCAGGCCGACGGAAAACGCGTAGGCCGCCTTGTTGATGGGCCCGCCCAAATCGACGCACATCATGCCGCCGAGCAAAATACCCAGCAGTACCGCGTTGGTGGTGCCCATGGTGCTAAGAAAATCGGTCAGGCCCACCAGCATGCGCGCCACTGGCGGGCCCACCAAGTAGATCATTGCCAGGCCTGTGAACAAACTGGCCAGCAACGGGATGATCAGGATCGGCTTAAGGGCCTCCAGGCTTTGGGGCAATTTCACCGCGCGCGTGATCAGCTTGACGCAGTAACCGGCGAGGAAACCGGCGAAGATGCCTCCGATAAAACCTGCCCCCAGGGTGCCCGCCAACAAGCCACCGATCATGCCCGGCGCAATGCCTGGACGGTCGGCAATCGAGTAGGCGATATAGCCCGCCAACAGCGGCACCATCAGCATAAAGGCGCGGTCGCCGACGGTTTTCAGCGCGGCGGCCAGGGTGCCTTCCTGCTCGAATGCATGGATGCCGAACACGAATGACAACGCGATCAGCAAGCCCCCCGCTACCACCATCGGCAGCATGAACGACACACCCGTGAGCAGGTGTTTATACACGCCGGTTTTTTCCGACTGGGTCACCGCACCGGTCGCCGCGCTTTCTACCGCGCCTTCGGCCAGGGCTTTGTTGAGGGTTGCTTCGGATTGCTTGAGGGCAATGCCGGTACCGCAACGGTAGATTTTCTTGCCGGCGAAGCGCTCGGTGGCGACTTCAATATCGGCTGCCAGCAACACCACATCAGCGTTGGCGATTGCGTCGGAGCTCAACGGCGTGCGCGCGCCCACCGAACCCTGGGTCTCGACCTGCAAGTCGTAGCCCAAACGCTTGGCGGTTTGCTGCAAGGCTTCGGCGGCCATGAATGTGTGGGCGACGCCGGTCGGGCACGCGGTGACCGCAACGATACGCGGCGCGTTTTTCGCCGCCGGTTCAACCGCGACAAACACCTCAGCCTCTTCGGCACCACGACGCAGCACGGCTTCCACATCCGCCAGCGCCTGGGCCGGCGTGCTTTGGAACACACGCTTGCCGACAAACCGCTGCATATCCACCGCCGTGCTGCTGACCAACAACACCCATTCGGCGTCGTCGATAACGGCCTGGGACAACTGCCGCTCAGGGCGCTGCACATCCACCACTTCGACGCTGGTGCTCCAGCCCTGGCGCTGCGCGGCGGCGTCCAACAAGCGGGCGCACAGCACACTGGTGACCATGCCGTTCGGGCAGGCAGTAACAATGGCTAATTTCATCACAATCCCTCTTATTGTTCTGTCAGCGGGCGCACAACGACGCCGCTTTCGAGCTGCGCCAACTGCGCGTCATCGCTGATGCCGAAACCAATCTGCGTCACCGCCATCGCGGCAATCGCAGTGGCGCGACGCAGGGTGTGCTCAGGGGTATCGCCGCTAAGCAAGCCGTGGAGCATCCCGGCCAGCAATGAGTCGCCAGCGCCGACGGTGCTGGCCACACTGACCTTGGGCGGCGTGGCATGCAGCGACCTCCCGGGGCTGAACCAGCTCACGCCGGCGGCGCCATCGGATACCACCACATGTTCCACCCCCAACGGGTGCAATTGGCTGACAGCATCGGGGGCATTGCCCAAGGCTTCGGCCAGCTCTTCGGTGTTGGGCTTAACCAGCCACGGGCCAGCCTTCAGACCGGCGCGCAGCGCTTCGCCGCTGGTGTCCAGGGCGACTTTCAAACCGAGGCTTTTCAGTTGCTCAAGCAAGCCTTGAAACCACTGCGGGCTGACACCGCGTGGCAAGCTGCCGGCGACCACCACCGCATCGAATTCAGGGCCGATCATCGTGACCCACTTGAGCAGTTCTTGTTGCGCCTGCTCATCCACAAACGGCCCCGGCGCATTGATGTCGGTGATCCGGCCGTCGTGCTCGGCAATCTTGATATTGCTGCGGGTTTCGCCTGGCACACGGATGAACGCATCGGCAAAGCCGCGACGGGCGATCAAGGCTTCAAAGGCTTGCGGGTTGTCTTCGCCGAGAAAGCCGCCCACGGTCACTTGATGCCCCAAATCCGCCAGCACCTGCGCCACGTTCACGCCCTTACCGGCGGCGTGGGTAAGCATGGTTTCGCTGCGATTCACGGCGCCCGGTTCCAAGGTCGCCAGGCGGACGGTGAGGTCCAACGCCGGGTTCAGCGTCAGGGTCAGAATCCTTGCCATTTACACGGCCTCCACAAGAGCACGCACTTCGGCGGGTGAACCCACCGCGAGTGCTTTTTGCGCCAGGCCCTGGGCCTCGCTCAGACTGAATTCACGCACCCGCGCCTTGACTTCGGGAATGCTGCGAGCCGACACGCTCAACTCATCCACACCCAGGCCGATCAGCACCGGCACCGCCAGCGGGTCGGCAGCCAATTCGCCGCACACACCGACCCATTTGCCATGGGCATGGGCGGCACGCACGGTGATGTCGATCAATTGCAGCACGGCGGGGTGCAAGCCGTCGGCCTGGGCCGACAGGGTTGGGTGGCCACGGTCGATGGCCAGGGTGTACTGGGTCAGGTCGTTGGTACCGACGCTGAAGAAGTCGACTTCCTTGGCCAGCACCGGCGCCAGCAACGCGGCGGACGGCACTTCGATCATGATGCCCAATTGCAAGTCGGCCACCGGGATTTCCAGGCGCAGGCGCTCGGTCATGTCGCGGGCTGCACGCCACTCATCGACGCTGCCGACCATAGGGAACATGATGCGCAGCGGGCGGTTGTCTGCCGAACGCAACAGCGCACGCAGTTGCGCTTCCATGATCTGCGGGCGTTGCAGGGTCAGGCGAATACCGCGCACACCGAGGAAGGGGTTTTCTTCCTCGGCAATCGGCCAATACGGCAGCGGTTTGTCGCCGCCCACGTCGAGGGTGCGCACCACCAACGGGCGACCGTCGAGGCCGTCGAGCACGCGGCGGTATTCGGCTTCCTGGGTGGCTTCGTCCGGCGCTTGCGGGTGCGCCATAAAGATCAGTTCGGTGCGCAGCAAACCGATGCCTTCGGCGCCCTGCTCTACTGCGCTGGCAACACCGGCGCTTTCGCCGATATTGGCGAACACTTCCACGGCGTGGCCGTCACGGGTCAGCGCGGGTTCATGGCGCTGGGCCGAGGCGGCTTGCAGGCGTTGTTCGCGGGTGTCGCGCTCAACCGTGGCGCGTTGCAGGGTGGCCGCGTCGGCGTCGACATGCAGGCGGCCGCGTTGGCCGTCCAGCAACAACGGCGTACCGGAAGCGAGCAGCAACACGGCAGGGCCGGCGCCAACCAGCGCCGGAATGCCAAGGGCACGGGCAACGATGGCGCTGTGGGCCGTGGCGCCGCCTCGGGCGGTGAGGATACCGGCGACGCGGGTTGGGTCCAGGCGCGCAACGTCGGAGGGGCCGACCTCGTCCATCACCAGGATGTAGGGCTCGCTCGGTTCCTGGGCCGTTTCGACGCCGCACAGTTGCGCCAGCACTCGGCGGCCAATGTCGCGCAGGTCAGCGGCGCGCTCGGCGAGCAAGGCGTCCTGCAGCGACTCCTGCTGTTTGGCGGCGGCTTCGATCACGCTCATCCACGCAGCCTCAGCGCTTTCGCCCTGCTTGAGGCGGGTGTCGACTTCGTCGGTCAGCTCCGGGTCGTCAAGCATTTCCTGGTGGGTGATGAATATTTCGCGGATCGCTTTCGATTGGCTGCGTTCGATCAACCCCTGGATGTCGCGGCGAACCTCAGCCAGGGCGTCTTGCAGACGCTGGCGCTCAATGCCCGAGGACTCACCGCGCAGCGGGTAGTCGAACACCTGCTGGACCTGGATATGCGCAGGGCCGATTGCGATGCCCGGCGCGGCGGCAATGGCCTGGACCTGGCTGCCAGCGAGGGGTGCGCTCAGCACCGGTTCGATATCGACGGTGGCCGGCTGTGCGCTGACGGTTGGCAGCGCCTCGACCTCTTCACCCAAACCCTCTTTCACCGCCGCCAACAGCGCAGGCAACGCATCGCCGGCAATCGTTGGTTCGGCAACAAACTCCAACACCTGGCCCCGGCGTGCGCCGAGGCTCAACAACTTGCTCAGACTTTTCACCGACACGGCGCCCACCGGGCCGTCGACGATGCGCACGCGGATATCGCCGTCAAAACTTTTGGCCAATTGGGCGAGGATTTTCGCCGGCCGCGCATGCAGGCCGTGGGCATTGGCCAGGGTAATGCGAGCGCTGGGCCAGTCAGGCGGCAGTTCACCGCCGAGCACTTCGAGTACCGCACGGCTGCTGGTGGCGCGGCCCAATTCCTGGCCGCGACCTTCGATCAACAACGCACACAGGCGTTCCAGCAAGGCTTGGTGCGCTTCACCGAGGCTGGCCAGGCAGAACAGGCCGTTGAGCGGTTGGCCGAGGTAACGCATGGGTTTATCCGGGGTGACAAAGGCCAGGCCCGGGCGTTTCACCGTCTGCTCGCTGTGCAGCCACCACAGGCCATCGCCCAGGGGCAGCGCATCGACTTGCTGCAAGACAGCGGCGAAACCATTGCTGACACAGTCGGCTTGGCGCAGCAGACGCGCACCGCGCCAGACCAACTCTTCGAAATCATCGGCCGACACGCCCAGGCTGATCATCTGCGCATCCAGCGCCAGTTCCTGCGGCGCGCCTTGCAGCAGTTTCAGCAAGGCTTCGGCGGTACCGGCACGGCGCAGTGCCTGGCCCAGGTCGGTTTCACCGAGGGCGCGGGTGAGCAGTTGCAGCAGGCGCAGGTGTTCGTCGGATTTGGCTGCAATGCCGATGGCTAGGTACACAATCTGGCCGTCGCCCCAGTCCACCCCTTCGGGGAACTGCAGCAGGCGCACGCCGGTGGAGAACACCTGGTCGCGGGTATCGGGGGTGCCGTGGGGGATGGCAATACCTTGGCCGAGAAAGGTCGAGCCTTGGGCTTCACGGGCTTGCAAGCCACTGAGGTAACCCTCGGCGACCAGGCCATCGGCCACCAGTTTTTCAGCGAGCAGGTGCAAGGCAGCAGATTTATCCACAGCCACCTGGCCCATGGAAATCTGCTCTACAGTGAGCTCAAGCATGCCGTTCTCCTAGTTAGTGCGGTGATGCACTAGGTATTGTTTTGAATTAAACAGTGTAAGGGCGATTCGGAATAACTGACTGAGTAGTCAATTGGCAGTGACCACTCAGCAGCGAATATCGTAAAAATACGCTTGCTGAAACGTTTAATCTAGAATTTATGGCAGATTACGCGTTAATTGCGCATCCTTGAAGAACCACTCGGCGCCTGAGTCAGGACATTAGTCGTGTACAGGAATCGGTTACGATTGGACAAAATGTCGGGGCGAGCTCCAAAAAACAAGGAAATCCCGGTTTGAAACTCAGTGATATCGCACGTCTGGCCGGTGTGTCCGTAACCACCGCCAGCTATGTCATCAATGGCAAGGCCGAACAACAACGGATCAGCAGCGCGACCGTCGAACGGGTGCGTGCCGTGGTTGAAGCCCATGGCTTTACGCCCAACCCCCAAGCGGCCGGGTTGCGCAGTCGGCATACGCGCACCTTGGGCTTTATCCTGCCCGACCTGGAAAACCCCAGTTACGCACGTATCGCCAAGCTCTTGGAACAAGGCGCACGGGCACGCGGCTATCAGTTGCTGATTGCCAGCTCCGACGATGACGCGGGCAGCGAGCGCCAACTGCTGCAACTGTTCCGCGCCCGCCGTTGTGATGCGTTGTTCGTCGCCAGTTGCCTGCCGCCTAATGACGACAGCTATCGCGAACTGCAGGCCAAGGGCCTGCCGGTGATTGCGATCGACCGGGTGATGGACCCTGCGCAGTTCTGCTCAGTGGTCAGCGATGACCGCCAAGCCTGCCATCAATTGACCAGCAGCCTGCTGCAACCGCTGCCCAAGCAGATCGTGCTGATTGGTGCGCGCCCCGAGCTGAGTATCAGCCAGGAACGTGCCGCAGGGTTTGGCGAAGCGCTGCAAGGCTTCAAGGGCGAGGTGCTGATTGAACACGGCGAATCGTTCAGCCGTGACTGTGGCCGACAATTGATGGAGCAATTGCTGCAACGCCTGGGGCATTTACCTGATGCGCTGGTGACCACTTCCTACGTGCTGCTGCAAGGCGTGTTCGACGCGCTGCATGACTTCCCGCTCAAGTCGCGCCCGCTGCGCCTGGGCACTTTTGGTGATACCCAGTTGCTGGACTTCCTGCCGCTGCCGGTCAACGCCATGGCCCAACAGCATCAGTTGATTGCCGACGCCGCCCTAAAGCTGGCCCTGGCCGCGATTGAAGACGAGCACTACCAGCCGGGCGTGCACGCCATCGGCCGTACGTTCAAACAGCGTATCCACGAGGCCTGAGCGTGGAGCTGATCGACACCCACACCCACCTGGACTTCCCGGACTTCGACAGCGATCGCAGTGAAGTCCTCGCCCACAGCCATACGTTGGGCGTGGGGCGCATGGTGGTGTTGGGGGTGTATCAGCAAAATTGGCAGCGGCTGTGGGACCTGGTGCAAACCGATGAAAGCCTTTTCGCCGCCTTTGGTCTGCACCCGGTCTATCTCGATGAGCACCGCCCGGCCGACCTGACAGCATTGGGCGATTGGCTCACCCGCCTGCACGGCCATCGGCAAGTGTGCGCAGTGGGTGAGATTGGCCTGGACTACTTCCTCGAAACATTGGACCGCGAGCGCCAGCAGGCGCTGTTTGAAGCTCAGCTCAAATTGGCGGTGGACGTTCAACTGCCCGCACTGCTGCACGTACGCCGCAGCCACGCAGCGGTGATCGCCACGCTCAAACGGATTCGCTTGCCCCGTGGCGGCATCATCCATGCGTTTGCCGGCAGCCAGGAAGAAGCCCGCGAATACATCAAGCTCGGCTTCAAGCTGGGCCTGGGTGGCGCGGCAACCTGGCCGCAGGCCCTGCGAATGCACAAGGTTTTGGCTCATTTGCCACTGGATGCGGTGGTACTGGAAACCGACTCTCCCGACATGGCCCCCGCCATGTACCCCGGCCAGCGCAACAGCCCCGAACACCTGCCCGATATCTGCCGCGCCCTGGCCGAGCGCATGGGCATCGAGCCGTTACTGTTGGCGCAGGCGAGTACACGCAACGCGTGCGAGTTGTTCAATTGGTAACCGGCTGGTCGCCTGCAAGTTCAGGGTTATCCCTTGTCGATGACGGGCGTAACGTAACACCAGGCAATGGGTCAGCACCGTCACCAGTGAAATATTGAACTGCTCAATCACACTGAGCAGCCCTATCCACTCCGCCACCAGCGCCACCATCAGAGTCGCGCTCGTCAGCATAATCATGCTCGGACGAACCAGGGCCCAGTGGTTCAAGGCGCGAAATTGACGCAGCTGTTTACGGCTGTGCAACGTCAGGCACGACTGGCAATACGCACACTCAAATGGCTCATCGATGGCAATCGAATTCAACTGCCAGGGCTTTAGCTCAAAGGTCATTTCGCATTCGGCGCAATGCCCTCTGACACCAATTAGTGCGTTCATCGCCGTGCCGTCCCGCGAAGGTAAATAGGGGAAACAAATTCTCACCCATTTGCGGCGCAATGAAAGGTCGCCCCACAAATCCAGACAAGTGCTACTGCCTCCAGAACTTAATCCTACCCACGCCTCCTACACACGGAAGGCGCCAATCAGTTGCTTGAGCTCGATCACCTGAATCGACAGTTGCCGACTCGCCGCCTCCGTCTGATGGGCACCCTCGGCCGCATGCTCGCCGGCACGGTTGATTTCGACGATGTTCTGGTCGATATCGTGGGCGACGGCGGTCTGCTGTTCGACGGCAGCGGCAATCTGCTGGTTCTGATCGACGATCATGCCTACGGCGCCGAGGATATTTTCCAACGCCTGCTGGACCTTTTCCGACTGCCCCACCGTGCCATTGGCCATTGCATGGCTGGTGCCCATGGCCTTCACCGCAGCCCCGACACCGCTGTGCAAGCGGCCGATCATCTGCTCGATTTCCTCGGTAGAACGCTGGGTGCGCCGGGCCAGGGTTCGTACCTCATCGGCCACGACGGCAAAACCTCGGCCTTGCTCGCCAGCGCGTGCCGCTTCGATGGCGGCATTGAGCGCCAGCAGGTTGGTCTGCTCGGCGATGCTTTTGATCACTTCCAACACGCTGCTGATGGACTGGCTATCGGTGGCCAATTGGTTGATCACTTGCACCGATTGATCAATCTCCGATGCGAGGCGCGCAATGCTGCCTTGCTGGGATTGCACCAGGCCACGGCCGCTGACGGTTTCATCGTTGACGCTGTGGGCACTGCTGACCGCCGCCGCCGCGCTGCGGGCCACTTCCTGGGCGGTGGATGACATCTGGTTCATCGCCGTCGCCACTTGTTCGATTTGAGAGCGCTGGCCGGATACCGCCTGATTGCTTTGGGCCGACACCGTTTGCACCTGGCCAGCCTGCAACTCGACCTGGCTGACGGTGTGCCCGACGCGCTCAATCAGGTCATGAATCTTGGCCACCGTGCCATTGAACACCTGACCGAGGTCGCCCAGTTCATCGCGGCTGTGGGGCACAAACGTGACGGTCATGTCGCCGGCCGCAACCTTGTCCATCATCAGTGCCAGACGTCGAAGCGTAGTACGGGTGGAGGCGTAGAAACCGGCGTAGAGATAAAAAATCAGCAAGAACACCGCTGTCAGCGCCGACACCAGTACCACCATGTGCGTGCGGTTCTGCGCCAGGCGTTGCTGCAACTGCTGCCCGATAAAAGTCAGGGTGGCTTCATTGAGTTGGTAGGTCTGGGCCATCAATTGGCTGACGTTGTCGTAGAAACCTTGCCAGGGAGCATCGAGGGTTTCGGCCATCACCACCTGCTCTTCAAACAGCTCGCTGCCTTGCTTGAGGCTGGCGTTGCTGCTCGTGGCAAGGGCGTCGAGCGCGGTGTGCGCCGCTTTGCTGGAACCCAGGGCGTCCTGCAACTTCAACCCATATTCCGCCTGGAGCTTTTCCAGCTGCTGCAGCAATTCATCAAAGCGCGTGCTGGAGGATGAGTTCAGAAAGCCCTGGCCCAGGGAATAGGCGCCCATCGCCCGGCCTTCGCCCAGGGTTTGGGTGACTTGCGGGGTAACGCTGGTGATCAGTTCGCTGAGTTGGCGCAGATCACTCTGGGGGTCGCGGCTCAGGCCGGATTGACTGGCAATGATCTGGCTGAGCATCTGTGCCTTGTTGAGCAATTTGCCGATCAGCGCACTTTTGCTCAGCAGCGAGGTTTCCTGTTGCTGGGCTTTGAAGGCGCCAATCAACTCGTCGCGCTTGCTCTCAAACGCCCCAATTTGCTCGGGGTCGGTGACCATGGCGTCGAGGCCTTGCAGGCGGGTCAGCACGCCTTGCTCCAGCGCGCTGATCTTGCCCTCAAGGTCACCCGCCTTGCCGGACTGGCCGAGGGTGGCGTTGATTTGTACCAGGTTGTTGAGGGTTTCCAGGTCGCGGCGCAGGGCCAGGCTGCTGCCGAGTAGATCGAGGCTTTGCAATTCAATTCGAGTGCCCTGGAATTCGCGCCAGGAATCACGCACCAGGTAAAAGTTGGTCGCCAGCATCGGCAGCAGGAACAGCACGCTGATCAGGCTGAATTTCATGCCGAAGCTCAGGCGATTCATCAGCGCGACGGCGGGATAGAGCAAGCTCTTCACAGGTGAACTCCCTTTCTTTTATTTTTATTAAGGCGCAGGGCGGCAGTTAGCCATCACCTGTATAGCTCAATTTGAAAGGGAGTTTTGTAACTTAAGGTTAATGAATGTGGGGGCATTGCAAAAAAATGTGGGAGGGGGCAAGCCCCCTCCCACAGTTTTGACCGGGTTCGCTTAACTAGGGCAAGACAGTCCAGATCGCAAAGCCGGCATACCACAGCACCGCGGCGCGCAGCAGCAGTTCCCACAGGCGATCCAGGCTGGTGATGCCGTCGGCGCCTACCACCGGCGGCGGGATTTCGGCGGCGACCAGGCCGACTTTTTCCACCAGTTGGGCAGCACTGATGTCCCAGTTGAGCAGTTCGTGGAGCATCACGCGGCTGACCGCAACGAAGTTGCCCACCAAGGCAAAGCTCGCTGCCAGCAAACGCACGGGCAGCCAGTCAAACGCGTGGCGCAGTTGCGCGGCGCGTTCGGCCACCAGCGGGTTCTGGCTGTGTTCACTGGCCAGTGCCAGCAAGCGATAAGCCAGTGCCGCGACGGGGCCCAGCAGGAAGTACCAGAAGATCACCGCGAAAAAGCTCTGGTAGGCCTGCCATAGCAGATGGCCCTGGACACGCTCAAGCAGTTGCTCACCGCTGTCGGCGCCAAGATTCAGGTCACGTTCGGCCACGTGTTCGGCGGCTTGCAGGTCGCCACGGCGCCAGGCATCGCGAAACGGGCCGAGCCCGCCCAATAAATCGCCACGGCCCAGGCTATAGATCAACACCAATAGATGCACCGGCAGCGCCAGCAAGCCGTAGGCCACGGGTTCCAGTACCAGCAGCAACAGCGCCAGCAAGGCCACCGGCAGTAACACCAACAGCACCAGAATCAGCCACGGCTGCTTGCCCAGGCGCGGGCTCGCTTCCAGCTTGGCCAGCTCACGCAGCCAGCCGCCGTCGCGTTGCAACCGCTGGCGCAGGGCCGAAAACTTCTCGATCCAAACCGCCAGCACCAACACCAAGAAACTCATCGTGCCTGTCCTCCATCCTGCAGGGCGCCGCGAAAGCGCGCCCAATCAAAAGCCGGTCCCGGGTCGGTCTTGCGTCCCGGGGCGATATCGCTGTGGCCACATATTCGCTGGGGGGTAAGGTCTGGATAGGCCGCCATCAGTTGACGGGCCAGTTCGATCAGCGACCTGTATTGAGCGTCGGTGAACGGCAGGTCATCGGTACCTTCCAGCTCGATCCCCAAGGAAAAGTCATTACACGTCTCCCGCCCCTCGAAGCGCGAGACCCCGGCATGCCAGGCTCGGTCGCCGCAGGACACAAACTGCGTGACAACGCCGTCGCGCTCAATCAGAAAATGCGCGGACACTCGTAAGTCAGCGATCCCTTCAAAGTAGGGATGTTCCGTGACATCCAGGCGATTCTGAAAAAACTCCTGCACCTTGCCGGTGGCGAACTGCGCCGGTGGCAGGCTGATGTTATGCACCACCAGCAGTGAAATTTCGCCTGTGGGGCGCTCGTTGAAGTTGGGTGAAGGGCAATGGCGGATGCCCTGGCACCAACCGCTGGCGGGGTCCAACTGCATACTGGTTCCTTGAACGAGACAAAGTATGACCAGTATGCCGCGTTCGACCCTGTGCTTGCGATCACTTGCCGCGATTGAGTTGACGCAGATGGCCCACCACCGCTTCCAGCGCCCGCTCGAATAACGGTTGGTCGTCGAGGGTGTGCAGCGCGCCGCGCTTGAACGCCAGGGCCAACTGCCCGGCACTTTGCTCCAGTACTTTGAGGCCCGTGCGGCTGACAAAGATATACGCGTGGGCAGGGCACATGATGGCAGTGAGTTTGCAACGCTGCGCATTGGCTTCGCCGCCGTCGAACGCAACCCAGGCACCGACCCTTAACTGGCGGGCCCTGAGCAGGTCAGGGTCATCCTCTGGCAGGTCATCGCCGGTGTCGGGCAATACGGCGCTGAGCACAAATGGCTCGCGCACGTGGATCAACGCATCAACCTCCTCGGGTGCCTGAATATGCAGGGCCTGCAACCGCACAAAAAATTCACGGGTGCTGAAAGGGTCGAACGCGGCGCTGGTCAACCCGTCGCGCAAAGCCTTGAGCAGACCCGGCACCTGCGCCAGCAAGTGCTGCTCGCCTTCGGTGTCGGTTTGCAGGCTGACGCTCCAGACCAGCTCGTCCAGGGTGCGCAGCCCCGCTTGCCATTGCACCGACTGCTCACCGTGCTTGAGGTGGGCGAGCAACAGCACTTGGCTCCAGGCTTGTTGTACAAACACCACCACCGAACGTGGCAGCACCTTGCCCAACAATCGTCGATTCAGCACATCGGCGACCCGTTGGCGCACAGCCTCGGTGCGCAGCCGTGCGTCTTCAGTGTCGCGGGTGTGCTGTTCCAGCAGTTCACTGCGTCGCCGTTCGTCGGCAGCAAACGCGCTGAACTCCGCCAACAGCAGGGTAAAAATCGTCGGGTCTTCGATAAATTCATTGAGCAGGCGCTGCACCACCTGCTCGATACGCAGGTACAGGGTGTCGCGTTGATAGTCATCGCGCGAATTCCAACCCAAGGTGCTGGCCGCGATTTCATTGAGCAGGCATCGCGCCGGGTGATTGGAGCAACTGAACAGACTGTGGTCCAGCAACGCGACTTTCAGCATCGGGATCTGCAAACGACCGATCAAGGCCTTGAAGGCCTCCGGAATGACGCGATCGCTGAGGAAAAATTCGAACAGCATGGCGACCAGATTGATGACGTCTTCATCCTGCGCCTCTACGACCCGCGACTTGCCGCTCTTGACGCTGACGCGTGTGAGCAGTTGCCCAAGTTGGCTACGCAGGTCGAAGTCGTCCTCGGCATCTGGCTCGGGGACGTATTGCTGCAAGTGGGAGAGCAGGCGCAGCAGGTCGCGCGTAGCGATGGGCTGGGGTTCGGCGCTGGCTTCGAGGGTCGGTGCGATACTGCCGCGCACGGTGATGAGCAATTGCTGCAACCGGTTAAATGCTTTCTGGCCGCTTTCATCAACGTTTTGATCAATTGTCGGCAGTGCCGCTTCGCGTCGCGGATCGCGGCCAGCGCGCCCACCGGGGCGGCGGGACGGCGCTGCTTTGAGCTCGGGCAACACGCCGGTGGCGATCAGCAACTGATTGGCTTCGCCGTACAGCTGGTCAGCGTCGCTGAGCACGTATTTTTCAAAAAGCTTGAGCATGATCAGCTTGACGCGAATTTCTACCCCCAGGCTGCGCCCTGCCCGCAGGAAGAACTCGCAAAGCAGCGCCGGGCCTAGGGGATTTTCGGCGTCATCAAGGCGGTTGCCCAGCACGGCACTCAAGCGCGAGGTGAGTTGTGCCAGGGCCAGGCCGTCGCGGTGGTGCACTCTGCCTAGCATGGCTTCAAGCGCAACGGCTTTTTCCACATCATCCTTCGAGCTGCCCGGGGCTGTTTCGTAGCACACCACAGGTACCAATAGGCGCTCGCCGCCCCCGGCCTGACCTAGGTTGGCAAAGGCTTCGAACAGCCGCTCCATGAACACGCGCTCGAAATTCTTGCGCTTTAGCCGCAGGTCACGCATGGCCTCGAAGAAAATATGGTGGTCGAGGTTATTGCGGGCTTTGTCGGCCATTTCGAACAGGGTGTCATCAGCGTTATCGAACAGCTCTTGCAAACCTTGCTGCAGTTGTTGCGCTGCCTTGTCGCGCACCTGCAGCAACACCACCGGCAAACGGGCCAGCGGCGCTAGCGTGGCATTCGCTTTATTGATCGGCACCACCTTTGCGTCCTTATGCATCCTGGCCTCCTGAAACGGCGGTGTTAAGCGTACGTCAAAGCTATGACGTCAATTGCAAGGCGCGAGATTATCTTGCAAATGTGGGTGCTTGCGCCAGCACCCTCTGCCATTTGGTCCTAAATGAGCTGGCCGCTGGGTTCAGGCGCGCACTGCCCCTATAATCGGGGCACTTTGTTTGTGGAGCCTGTTATGCCGAATCTCCGTCTTGCCGACCTCACCGCCGAAATCGAAGCCAACGTGCGCCGTGCACTGCTGGAAGACATCGGCAGCGGCGACATCACCGCGCAGTTGATCCCGGCCGAACGGCTGGCCACGGCCACGATCATCACCCGCGATGCGGCCGTCATCAGCGGTACGGCCTGGGTGGATGCAGTATTCCGTCAATTGGACCCACGGGTTGCCGTGCATTGGCAGGTGGCCGACGGCGAACGCGTCAGCCCCAACCAGACGCTGTTCCGTCTCGAAGGCCCGGCGCGTTCGTTGCTCAGCGGCGAACGCAGTGCGTTGAATTTTCTGCAGCTGCTCTCCGGCGTCGCCACACGCGCCCGGTACCTGGCAGATTTTGTCGGCACTACACAGGTCAAACTGCTGGACACCCGCAAGACCCTGCCCGGCCTGCGCCTTGCGCAGAAATACGCAGTGACTTGCGGCGGCTGCCATAACCACCGCATCGGTTTGTATGACGCGTTCCTGATCAAGGAAAACCATATCGCCGCCTGTGGTGGCATCGCCCAAGCCATTACCGCTGCGCATAAGATTGCCCCCGGCAAGCCGGTGGAAATCGAAGTGGAGAGTCTGGATGAACTGCGCGAAGCGCTGGCGGCGGGCGCCGACATCGTCATGCTCGACGAGCTGAGCCTGGAAGACATGCGTGAAGCCGTGCGCCTCAACGGCGGCAAGGCCAAGTTGGAAGCCAGCGGCGGGATCAATGAAAGCACCCTGCTGCCCATCGCTGAAACCGGCGTGGACTACATCTCCATCGGCGCGATGACCAAGGATGTGAAGGCGGTGGATTTGTCGATGCGCCTCAGTATTTGAGAAGTTGCTAGTTGGTTAGCTCTAAGCTGCAAGTAGGCGGTGCGCCGGCTTGCAGCTTAGCGCTTCAAACATGTGGCTGCTCTCAAACCACCAAGTTATTCATCTCGCAATACTCGTCCCATTCGACACCCAGCACTTCGGCCGCCTCTTTGTGCAAAACCAACCGTGCTGATTCGAATTCTTCCGCTGTCGAGGTGTACTTAAGGGTCAGTTCCCAAGGCTGAAGGCCCTGGCTCTCGGCCTCGTCCTCGAATGCCCACTGGACCTGGTCGCGCTGATCATCGGCGCTTAGGTCCTTGATCTCTTCTTTAAGCTGCGGCGATTCCTCAAGGTATTTTTCGAGGGCTGCTTGGTGCCGAACTTCCTGGGTCATTTCAGTCGTGGTCATGTTGTTCTCTTTGGATCGAGGAATGGGGATGCATCTGGGACATCAAGGTTGCGCAGATACAAAAGAACAGGCATGGATGCCGGCTCGTCTGGCCTTCAGAACCATTCTTGGGATCATCTGAAAACGGTCTTGCCTTTGAAGCGGTGCTGCCTTTGTGCCCGAGACAGGAATCGAACCTGCGACCTTCGCGTTACGAGTGCGCTGCTCTACCGGCTGAGCTACACGGGCGGTGGGCTAAAGCTAGCACCGCATGGGGCGTCCGGCAACTTGTGGGCTTCAGCGAGTAATCACGCCCTGGGCCCAGAAGCGCGGTTGCAGGAAGTTATGCTGGGGGTCGAGGTACTGCTGCTGGGCTTGCTTGACGTGGGGCAGGTCGCGTACGGCGATAAAAATCAACAGACCAACGGCCAATACCGTTGAGGTTTTCCACAGAGCCCAGGGCATCGATCGTACAGCCGAAGCCGGAGCTCGCCACACATGCAGCGCCAGCAACCAGCCCACCACCAACGCCAGCCATACCTGGGAGTTGGGCATCACAATCACGCCGTCGACCATCGACTGCACCAGTGCGCCGATCAAGGCGGCGAACAGGCATAACCGCAGCAGATCGGCACGCTCGGTGGACTGCATGCGCGCGTGAATCACACACACGGTAGCCCAACCGCCCCGCCACGCCAGCACTGCTACGCACACCGCCGATGGCACACCCCATTCGCTCATCCATTGCAGGACGGCCTGATGAGGATGGGCTGCGACGCTGTTGGCAATATCGGCAAAATGCATCGGCCCGAAGCCCAGCCAAGGCCGTTCGACGAGCATGTGCCAGCCTTGCCACCAGATCGGGCCCCGGCCAGACAGTGAGGTGGTCAGCCGATCACTTGCGCTCGCAGAAATCTCGATTCCGACATGATCCACCAGCACGGTGAACACCAGCCAGTACAGCAACAAGCCACTGAACACTGCAGCCAGCTGCCACCCTAGCCAGCGGCGCGCCCAAGGCCCGAGCAATGCCAGCACCGCGCCGGCCACCCCCATGCCTAGCCAGGTGCCGCGCGTACCGCCACCGATTGCGATCAACCACCAGATACACAACAACGCGAACACCGCACCGCGCAGGGTTCGCGAGACAGTCGGCATCAATAAAGGGAGCGCCAAAAGAGGCAGGGTGAATGTCTGGAACTGGCCATAGAAACGCTTGTTGGAAAAGCCGGACAGCAGTAGGTCCGTGTCCAGGGTTCGCTCGCCACTGGTGAATGCAAGCGCCCCTGCGTACAGGTATTGGATCGACTTGATCAGGCAGAGCACCAGCACCGTGAGGATCAGGGCGCGGTCCAAAGGTGCGCCGCCGTGTCGACGAAGCCAGGCAAATGCCACCGTGATCGCCCCACAACTGATAAACAACGCGACTTCGGTGAACGCCCAGAGCGGCTGGTGCGCCCGAGCCGATGACACCAGCCCCAGCGCAATGATCAATGCCAGGCCCACTGCCGTGGGCCGGTCGACCAAACACTCACTGGGGGTGACCGACAGCCCGTACAGCACCGCGCAAAGCCCGATGGCGATCTGCATCGCTCGCTGCAGGTCGTGCCCACTGAATGGTGCACACACCCCGACAACCAGCAGACATACCGTCACTACCAGAAAAAGACTGCCGCGCTGCTGTACGGATAACGACATCGACCACCTCTACGCCCATGTGGACGGTTTAGCCGTTACGCCCCGTCGGTACCGCAGCCCTTGGCGACATATTTTTCTTCAGCAGTCGTGGTGCATTTCCAGCCGGTGGTGGCGCTGCGCGTCAGGGTGATGAGTTTGTTCAGTACCGGGGCCGGGGCGTCGAGGATTTCGCAACTTATGGTGCCTGCGCCGGTAGTCACATCACCTGTGACAACGATCTTGCAGTTGGCGGTACTGTCACTGGTGCCGCCGATCAACTCTCGGGTAGGTACGGTGCCCTGGTTGATGGTGGACTCATAACCGGCCTTCAATGCCGTGATCTCAGCCAGGCCGGCGGTGAACTTGGCCTTGGCCTGGTGCGTGGTGTACATGGGCAGGCCGATGGTGGCCAAGATGCCGATGATTGCCACGACGATCAACAGCTCGATCAGGGTAAAACCTTTTTGACGTATCACATTCACTCTCCAGGATAGAACTCATGACAAGGCGCGTCCTGCGCCCCGTGTTGTGCAGCGGCGCCAGTGTACGCATCCGCAGGCAGGCGAGCGCCTGTATGTCGCACATTCTGACATTTTATCGATGGCCTACGGCCGGTCCGAATCGTTCATCTGACTAAGCTATAAATCTTCAACGACCTCTGCGCGGAACCGTGACATGGACAACGCTTCGACGATTTACGCCTGGGAAGGCATCAACGGCAAAGGCCGCCGCGTGTCCGGGCAAACAAGGGGGCACAACCCTGCTTTGATCAAGGCACAATTGCGCCAGCAGGGCATCAGCCCGAAGCGAGTGCGCAGGCAGTTGCCAACACTACCGAGGCTGAGCTCGCCGATCAAAGCAGCGGATATCACCCTGTTTACGCGCCAACTGGCTACCTTGCTCCGGGCAGGAATGCCGCTACTGCAAGCGTTCGACATTATCAGCGAAGGTTTCGACAACCGCCCTGTACGCGACCTGGTGCAAGGGCTCAAACAGGCGGTCGCCAGCGGCACCAACCTGGCCGACGCGCTGCGCAAACAGCCGCGTTATTTTGATGAGCTGTATTGCAACCTGGTGGCCGCTGGCGAACAGTCCGGGGCACTGGAAACATTACTGGAGCGTGTGGCGTTGCATCGCGAAAAAAGCCAACAGCTCAAGGCCAGGGTCAAAAAGGCCATGACCTACCCACTCGCAGTGTTGCTGGTCGCCAGCCTTGTCACTGGCGTACTGCTGATACACGTCGTACCGCAATTCCAGAACCTGTTTAACGGTACGGACGGCCAACTACCGGCGTTCACCTTGCAGGTCATTGCCCTGTCCGAATTCATGCAGAAGACCTGGTGGGCAGTCGCACTAGGCTTGGGCGCTGTGGCGCTGGGGTCGCGCCAGGCCTATCGGGCGCGCCCTGATTTTCGCCTCTGGGTGGACGCCGGTTTGTTGAAAGCGCCCTTGGCAGGCAAACTGCTGAGAAATTCGGCTGTGGCCCGCTACGCCCGCACGCTGTCCACCATCTTCGCGGCGGGTGTCCCGCTGATGCAGGCCTTGGATTCAGTAGCGGGTGCAGCGGGCAATGGGCCGTTCAAACAGGCAATCGAGCATATGCGTCACGATGTATCTACCGGCATGCAGCTGAATCATTCCATGGCCAGCAGCGGCCTGTTTCCCGGCATGGCGGTTCAGATGACAGCGATTGGTGAAGAGTCAGGCACCCTGGAGCACATGCTGGAAAAAGTCGCCAGCCACTATGAGGCGGAGGTGGACAATCTGGTCGACAACCTCACAAGCCTGATGGAGCCGCTGATCATGGTGGTGCTGGGGGGCATTGTCGGGGCACTGGTGATCGCCATGTACTTGCCCGTTTTCCAGCTGGGGAGTGCATTTTGAGCCTGCTGTTGAGTGAACATCCGCTGGCATTTACTTTGCTGGCACTGGTGCTGGGGCTGATCGTCGGCAGCTTTCTCAACGTGCTGGTTTGGCGACTGCCCAAAATGCTCGAACGAGAGTGGCGCGCCCAGGCCCATGAGATTCTTGGCCTGCCCGCAGACCCCGCCGGGCCGACCTACAACCTGATGCACCCCAACTCCTGCTGCCCACACTGCAATCACCCGATTCGTCCCTGGGAAAATATCCCACTGCTCAGCTATCTGATACTTCGGGGCCGCTGCGCCCATTGCCAGGGAGCAATCAGCGTCCGCTACCCACTTACGGAGCTGGCGTGTGGGTTGATCTCGGCGTTCGTGGCCTGGCATTTCGGCTTCGGCTGGCAAGCGGGCGCAGTGATACTCCTGAGCTGGGGCTTGTTGGCGATGAGCCTGATCGATGCCGACCACCAATTACTGCCCGATGTACTGGTGCTGCCGCTGCTGTGGCTGGGGCTGATCGTCAACGGCTTCGAGCTGCTGACGCCGTTGCCCGACGCCCTGTGGGGCGCGGTCATTGGGTATATGAGCCTGTGGAGTGTGTTCTGGCTGTTCAAGTTGGCCACGGGTAAAGACGGCATGGGCCACGGCGACTTCAAGTTAATGGCACTGCTCGGCGCGTGGGGCGGCTGGCAGATTCTGCCGATGACGCTGCTGATGTCATCGCTGGTGGGGGTGTTTGTCGGGTTGATAGTGATGCGTGTGCGCAAGACCCAGGCGTCGACGCCCATGCCATTTGGGCCGTATCTGGCGATTGCCGGCTGGATTGCATTGCTCTGGGGTGGTCAAATAACCGACTTCTATTTGCAGTCTGTCGGTTTCAAATGACCACTTCTGTTGCAACACCCTGGATTCTCGGCCTTACCGGCGGCATCGGCAGCGGTAAAAGCGCGGCGGCCCAGCATTTTATCGACCTGGGCATCGACCTGGTGGACGCCGATCACGCGGCCCGCTGGGTCGTCGAGCCGGGGCGACCGGCGCTGGCCCGTATCGCAGAGCATTTTGGCGCCGGCGTGCTTCAACCCGACGGCCATCTGGACCGCGCCGCATTGCGCAAATTGATCTTTGAAGTCCCTGAAGAACGTCGCTGGCTCGAAGCCTTGCTGCACCCGCTGATTGGCGACGAGATTCGCAGCCACCTGGCGCGGGCCCGCTCGCCCTACGCGATCCTGGTGTCACCGCTGCTGATCGAGTCCGGCCAGTACAGCATGACCCAACGCATCCTGGTGATCGACGTGCCGCAATCGCTGCAGATTCAGCGTACCCTGCAGCGCGATAACATCAGCGAGCAGCAGGTGCAGGCGATTCTCAAGGCTCAATCCAGCCGCGAAGACCGCCTGGAACATGCCGATGACGTGCTGGTCAATGACAGGGACCTCGCCTGGCTGCACAGCGAGGTCGAGCGACTGCACCACTTTTACCTTACTTTGCGTGGAGGCCGATCATGAGCCAACCCTTGACCGTCGACTGCCCAACTTGCGGCGCACCCGTGGAATGGAAAGCGACCAACCTCAACCGGCCGTTCTGCTCGGACCGTTGCAAACTCATCGACCTGGGTGCCTGGGCTGCTGAAGAGCACAAGATCCCCGTGGCACCGGATGCCGAAGACGAGCTGTTTTCCGAAGACCTGCCACCCCGTCACTAAGGGCGCATAAAGGCGTATTCCTGCTGGTCGTCGAGGTTTTCTGCAAGGTATTGCAGCTCGTCGGCCAGGTCTTCGAAACTGCGCACACCCTTGCTCTGCTGCACCACGGCACTGAGCATCGCGCGCAGGGTCAGGCCTGGGTCAAAGCCGATTTCCTGGGCCGCGTCCTGGCTTCTGCGCAACTCTTGCCGTGCCCATTCGTACACACTCATGATCCGCGCTCCTGAAAAATTTTGCAGAGCATGGGCCTGCTCGTGCGCCCAGGATTTGATTTGGATCAACGCTGTGAATCGTCGTCCTTCCAGGGCGCCGAGAGGTAGCGGGTACGGTTGAAGGTTTCCAACCATTCCGGGCTAAACACCACCAGCGCGCTGATCACCATGCCGTTGATAAAAGCTTCGGGGAAGATGATCAGCCACAGGTAGCCGACGAAATCTTCCAGCCATTCAGGCATGGCAAATATCCCGTCGAACCACAGCAACCCTAGCCCGAACAACAGGCAGAGCAATGCCGACAACGCGGCGGCAAAAAAGCCGGAGCAGAAGATATACACGAAGGGATTCTTTGGCTGGGCACGCTCCACCAGCAGCGCACAGCCTTCGGTGACCAGTACGGGCAGCCCGATCAGCAGCAAGCCGTTGACACCGACTGCGGCCAGGTCCTGGCGCCCCAGCAGCACCAAGCCCAGCTGCGCGGCAAAGCCCCCGACGATTGCCAGGGGCCAGTCCAACAGCAGGGTCACGGCGGTCATGCCGATAAAGTGATAGGACACCCCGGTATCGAAATCCCGACGCACCAGCCACAACACAAACAGCGCGAAAACCGTGCCGAACAACAGATGCTGGCGCCGTCGGTCGGCAAATAGCTCGACCCACGGCGAACGCAAGGTCGCCCACAGCACCAGCGGCGCATACAACAGCCAACCGACACCCAGGGTTTGTGGTGCGAGCACGGCAGCACTGATCACGGCGGCACTCCTTAGTTTCGAATCCCATTCTTGATTCATGGCCCAATGGTCAGTCTACACCGAGCATTTGCAGGGGGACTTCCTGCGGTCATCATTTGAACGCTAAGCTGCAACTATGGATGACTCAGATTACTTGCGCCTGCTCACCGTAGCGGCCGAACAAGCCAACGCGTTCTTGTCCAATGCCCGCAAATGGGAGCGTGAGCGTTGGGTCTGCCAGCGCCTGCTGCAAGGCTTGAATGTGCCCTACCGTGCCGAAGAATTTCATCCAGCCGGGCAAGAGCCACCGGACGTGCTGTTTCGCGATGCCAGTTTCGAGGTGTTTTTTGTACTGGATGAAGGCCGGCGCCTGAACGACGAATGGCGCGACGAGCTACTGCGTCGGCGCAGCGCCTTCTCCCTCAGCCAATTAGTACGGCGTGAAGCCAAGCCGCGGCGCATCCCGGCCCATGAGTTCCTTATGCGGCTGGCGCCTACGCTGCGCAAAAAAGCGCACAACTATAAAGAGCGCGGCATGGACCTGGGGGAGCTCGACCTTGTCGCTTTCACCAGCCTCAAGCGCGAAGTGCTCGACCTCAACAGCCATTTCCCACCGCCCACCGAATACCTGCGCCAGGGCTGGCGCTCGCTGTCACTGGTGGGGCCGACCTTTGCACGGGTGCTGTTCGCCCATCCGGACGCGCCGGATTTCTTGCGCAACAACCTGGGCCGCAGCATAGTGTTCGACGTGGGTATCAGCCTCTGAGCCCCCGGACTGTAACGTGGCGCCCTTTTGCAACGTCTACCTGACGAGGCCTTTATGACCAGCCGCCTGAACCCCGATGACCAACAGCATGTCGAAGAGTACCTGCAACTCTCCCAGAACAGAGTCGAGCGCAAGCCTTTCCGGCCCTGGCTGCTCCTCTGTGTGGTACTGGTAGTGGTGATCGGGCTCGGTCTGCTGAGCCGCCTTTTGAGTTACCTGACGCTATGAGCTGCCTGGCGCTCGCGGGGGTAACTGCTCCGATTTCTTTTAGCCTTGCGAGATATCCCCATGACCCATCGTATTATTATCGTCGGCGGCGGCGCCGGCGGCCTGGAGTTGGCTACCCGCCTGGGTAAGACTCTGGGCAAGCGCGGTACCGCCAGCATTACGCTGGTTGACGCCAACCTGACCCACATCTGGAAGCCGCTGCTGCACGAAGTGGCCGCCGGCTCGCTGAACTCTTCGGAAGACGAACTCAATTACGTCGCCCAGGCCAAATGGAACCACTTCGAGTTCCAACTGGGGCGCATGAGTGGGCTTGATCGTGAACAGAAGAAAATCCAGCTGGCCGCCACCCTCGATGAAGAAGGCCGCGAACTGGTACCTGCGCGCGTGCTGGGTTATGACAGCCTGGTCATTGCCGTCGGTAGCACCACCAACGACTTCGGCACCGAGGGCGCGGCGCAACACTGCCTGTTCCTCGATACCCGCAAGCAGGCCGAGCGTTTCCACCAGCAGTTGCTCAATCACTACCTGCGCGCCCACGCCGGGCAAACCGATACCGTCGAGCAGATCAGCGTCGCGATCGTCGGCGCCGGTGCCACAGGGGTCGAGTTGGCCGCCGAACTGCACAACGCTGCCCATGAACTGGCCGCTTACGGCCTGGACCGTATCAAGCCAGAAAACATGCACATCACCCTGATCGAAGCCGGCCCACGGGTGTTACCTGCCCTGCCCGAGCGTATCGGCGGGCCCGTGCATAAAACCCTGGAGAAACTTGGGGTCACCGTGCTGACCAACTCGGCTGTGAGCGAAGTGACGGCTGACGCGCTGATCACCAGCAGCGGCCAGGTGATTCCCGCCAGCCTCAAGGTGTGGGCAGCGGGGATTCGTGCACCGGCATTCCTCAAGGACATTGATGGCCTGGAAACCAACCGCATTAACCAATTGCAGGTGTTGCCGACGCTGCAAACCACCCGCGACGAGAACATCTTCGCCTTCGGCGACTGCGCCGCCTGCCCGCAACCGGGCACCGACCGTAACGTACCGCCACGGGCGCAGGCCGCTCACCAGCAGGCTTCATTGCTAGCTAAATCGCTGAAATTGCGTATCGAAGGCAAGGATCTGCCTTCCTACAAATACACCGACTACGGCTCGCTGATTTCGCTCTCGCGTTTTTCTGCTGTGGGTAACTTGATGGGCAACCTCACCGGCAGCGTGATGCTGGAAGGGTGGTTGGCGCGGATGTTTTATGTATCGCTGTACCGGATGCACCAGATGGCGCTGTATGGCTTCTTCCGCACGGCGATGTTGATGCTGGGGAGCAAGATCGGGCGTGGGACTGAGCCGCGTCTCAAGCTGCACTAACAGCACCGCCCCTGAAGAAACTCAATCAATGTGGGAGGGGGCTTGCCCCCGATTACGGTAGATCAGTCACTGATTTTTTGACTGACACACTGCCATCGAGGGCAAGCCCCCTCCCACATTTGATCTCCGGTGACTGGGAGTTTTGCGTGCACAAAAAAAATCCCCGTATCTTTCGATACGAGGATTTTTAATATGGTCGGGGTAAGGGGATTCGAACTCCTGACATCCTGCTCCCAAAGCAGGCGCGCTACCGGACTGCGCTATACCCCGGTAAAAAAAAGGCGACCTTTCAGTCGCCTTCTTCGATCAGCGCTTTTGGCGTCTGATCTTAAGATTCGATTCCAGCGTTAACTGGTCTCAAAAATGGTGGGTCGTGTGGGATTCGAACCTACGACCAATTGGTTAAAAGCCAACTGCTCTACCAACTGAGCTAACGACCCAAATATGGTCGGGGTAGGGGGATTCGAACTCCCGACATCCTGCTCCCAAAGCAGGCGCGCTACCGGACTGCGCTATACCCCGGTTTGAAATTGGCTCCGTGACCAGGACTCGAACCTGGGACCCAATGATTAACAGTCATTTGCTCTACCGACTGAGCTATCACGGAACTACATATTTCAAAGTACAACTTCTACTGCGGTGTAACCTTCTCTTCTAGTCTTCCGTATCGCTACGTTGTCATGTCTGAGGCGCGCTATTCTACAATCTTAAAAACCCCTGTCAACCCTTTAAATTGCTTTTAAGACAATGATTTGCGCTTGTTTCTGATTTCTTCTTGGGGAGAAGAAACCCGTGGGCTGACGTTGTTGCGGGGCGCACTTTACTAGCCTTTTCCTTACAGTTCAACGCCCTATCGAAAAAAAAGGCCCCGCGATGCGGGGCCTACTTTTATAACGCCACTGACTGGGCTCAGTGGAAGACGATTTCTTCGTTTTCCACAGTCGCTTCAACGCTAGTGCCTGGCATAAAGCTGCCCGACAGGATCAGCTGTGCCAACGGGTTCTCGATCCAGCGCTGGATCGCACGTTTCAGCGGCCGTGCGCCATACACCGGGTCGTAACCGACTGCGATCAGCTTGTCCAACGCTTCGCCGCTCAACACTAGATCCAGCTCACGCTCGGCCAGGCGGCTACGCAGGCGACCCAACTGGATCTCAGTGATGCCCGCAATCTGATCTCGCGCCAAAGGCTCGAAGATCACCACTTCATCGACCCGGTTGATAAATTCCGGGCGGAAGTGACTGGTCAGCGCATCCATGACAGCAGCACGCTGGCCTTCACGGTCCCCAACCAGTTCCTGGATCTGCGCGGAGCCCAGGTTGGAGGTCATCACGATCACCGTGTTGCGGAAGTCCACCGTACGCCCGTGGCTGTCCGTCAGGCGGCCATCTTCCAGCACTTGCAGCAGGATGTTGAACACATCCGGGTGCGCCTTTTCGACCTCATCCAGCAGGATCACCGAGTAAGGCTTACGCCGCACAGCTTCGGTCAGGTAGCCGCCCTCCTCATAGCCCACATAGCCTGGTGGTGCGCCGATCAGGCGAGCCACCGAGTGTTTCTCCATGAATTCGGACATATCGATCCGCACCATGGCCTCTTCAGTATCAAAGAGGAACTCGGCCAAGGCTTTACACAGTTCAGTCTTACCCACACCGGTCGGGCCGAGGAACATAAACGAGCCGCTTGGACGATTCGGGTCAGACAACCCTGCCCGCGAACGCCGCACTGCGTTGGACACCGCTACCACGGCCTCTTCCTGGCCGATCACGCGTTGGTGCAACAGACTTTCCATCTTCAGCAACTTGTCGCGCTCACCTTCGAGCATTTTCGACACCGGAATGCCGGTCCACTTCGAGACGACCTCGGCGATTTCTTCCTCGGTCACCTTGCTGCGCAGCAACTGGTTCTCGCTTTTACCGTGTTGGTCGACCATTTGCAGGCTGCGCTCCAGGTCGGGGATGACCCCGTACTGCAACTCGGCCATGCGGTTCAGGTCGCCTTTACGGCGTGCGGCTTCCAGTTCCTGGCGGGACTGCTCGATTTTCTGCTGGATCTGCGCAGAGCCCTGCACTTCGGCTTTTTCCGAGGTCCAGATTTCTTCCAGGTCTGAATACTCGCGCTCCAGACGCAGGATTTCTTCCTGGAGTTTTTCCAGGCGTTTCTTCGCTGCGTCATCCTCTTCTTTCTTCAGGGCCTGGGACTCAACCTTCAGTTGAATCAGGCGCCGGTCCAGACGGTCGAGCACTTCCGGCTTGGAGTCGATCTCCATGCGGATGCGGCTGGCCGCTTCGTCGATCAGGTCGATGGCCTTATCGGGCAGCTGACGGTCGGTGATATAGCGATGGCTCAATTTGGCCGCCGCAATGATCGCACCGTCAGTGATCGCCACCTTATGGTGAACCTCATAACGCTCTTTGAGGCCACGCAGGATCGCGATGGTGTCTTCTTCGCTCGGCTCTTCCACCAGCACTTTCTGGAAGCGACGCTCGAGGGCCGCATCCTTTTCAATGTATTGGCGGTATTCGTTGAGCGTGGTGGCACCGACGCAGTGCAACTCACCTCGCGCCAAGGCGGGCTTGAGCATGTTGCCCGCATCCATCGAGCCTTCGCCTTTACCGGCGCCGACCATGGTGTGCAGCTCGTCGATAAACAGAATGATCTGCCCTTCCTGCTTCGACAGCTCATTAAGCAGGGATTTCAGACGCTCTTCGAACTCACCACGGAACTTGGCACCCGCGATCAAGGCCCCCATGTCCAGGGACAACAGGCGCTTGCCTTTAAGGCCGTCCGGCACTTCACCGTTGATGATGCGCTGGGCCAAACCTTCGGCAATCGCGGTTTTACCCACGCCAGGCTCACCGATCAGCACCGGGTTGTTCTTGGTACGACGTTGCAGTACCTGGATGGTGCGACGAATTTCGTCGTCACGACCGATCACCGGGTCGAGCTTGCCCTCTTCCGCGCGCTTGGTCAGGTCGACGGTGTATTTATCCAGGGCTTGGCGCGACTCCTCGTGGTTAGGGTCGTTCACGGCATCGCCGCCACGCAGGTTGTTGATGGCGTTTTCCAGGGCTTTCTTGCTCACGCCCTGGCCCAGCAACAACTTGCCAAGCTTGCTGTTTTCGTCCATGGCGGCGAGCAGCACCAGTTCGCTGGAGATGAACTGGTCGCCTTTCTGCTGGGCCAGGCGGTCTGCTTGGTTAAGCAGGCGCGCCAGGTCCTGGGACATATTCACGTCGCCGGTTGGGTTTTGGATTTTCGGCAGTTGGTCGAGCTCTTTGCTCAACTCCTTGCGCAGGCTGTTGACGTCGAAGCCCACCTGCATCAGCAAGGGCTTGATAGAACCACCTTGCTGTTCCAGGAGCGCCTGCATCAAGTGTGCAGGCTCAATGGCCGGGTGGTCGAGGCCCACCGCCAGGGATTGAGAGTCAGACAATGCCAACTGTAATTTGCTGGTTAAACGATCAATACGCATTAGTCACCTTCCTTTTGAGCAGGCCGGAGCTATAAAACATCCTGAATGAAGAAACCTGCCAGATACCCTTATAGATGGGGGGGATTCTGGAAGTTTCAAGCGTCGGACAGTTGACCCAAGTCAGAAGAGTCTAGCGTTCAAGCCAGATAAGGGAGGCAAACCGACCAGTGCGCGGACTGCGGCGGTAAGAAAAGAAGCGCGGGTCGTTTACGGTGCAAAAACCACCCCCATAAACAGCGGTCACACCCCGCGCAGCAAGGCGCAGGCGGGCGAGCTTATAGATGTCGGCCATGAATTTGCCGGGGTTGCGGCTGGGCACGAAGGCTTCGGCGGTGATCGGCAGTTGCTGCATGAACGCTTCACGCACTTCCGGGCCGACTTCAAAAGCGTGTGGGCCAATGGCCGGGCCGAGCCAGACCAAGACTTCGCCCGGATCAGTTTCCAGACTGTCGAAAGTCGCTTCCAGCACGCCTGCCGCCAAGCCCCGCCAGCCGGCATGGGCAGCCGCGACGCGAGTACCGGCGCGGTTGCAGAACAACGCAGGCAGGCAGTCTGCAGTCATGGAAGTGCAGGCGACACCTGGGGTGCTGGTCCAACTGCCATCTGCTTCGGCGGTGCGACTGGGGTCGGCCTCGACCACAGTTACGCCGTGAACCTGACGCAGCCAGGCCGGCTGAATATCGAAGGCGCGGCTAAGACGACGGCGATTTTCAAGCACAGCGTCAAGGCTGTCCTCGACATGATCGCCCAGGTTGAGGCTGTCGAACGGCGCCAGACTGACGCCGCCCTCGCGGGTAGTGACGCAGGCTTTTACCTGGGCCGGCGCAGGCCAGTCAGGAATCAGCCAGTCACTCATCCGATAAACGCCTCGCGATCCTGCTTGAGGAGCGACAACAACCAGACCAAATCGTCTGGCAGAGGCGATTCCCAGCTCATGCGCTTACCGCTCGTCGGATGATCCAGTTCCAGGAAGCGTGCATGCAACGCCTGGCGTGGGAACGACTTCAACGATTCAACCATGGTTTGGCTGGCCGCAGGGGGAATGCGGAAGCGACCACCATAGGCCGGATCGCCGACCAACGGGAAGTTGATATGGGCCATGTGTACGCGAATCTGGTGGGTACGGCCGGTTTCCAGCTTGACCCGTACATGGGTGTGGGAGCGGAAACGCTCCAGCACGCGGTAGTGGCTGACGGCTTGCTTGCCACCTTCCATCACCGCCATACGCTGGCGCTGCTGGCCGTGACGACCGATAGGGGCATTGATCTTGCCACCCGCCACCACGACGCCGATCACGATGCACTCGTAGATACGGCTGACGCTGCGACTCTGCAATTGTGTGACCAACTGCGTCTGCGCCTGAATGGTCTTGGCAACCACCATCAAGCCGGTGGTGTCCTTGTCCAGACGGTGCACGATGCCGCAGCGCGGGACATTGACGATGTCCGGCACGTGATGCAACAGGGCATTGAGCAAGGTGCCATCAGCGTGCCCGGCGGCCGGGTGTACCACCAGGCCTGCGGGTTTGTTGATCACCAGGATGTCATCGTCTTCATAGACGATATCCAGCTCAATGTCCTGGGCGATCCATTCTCCCTGGGCTTCCTGCTCGGCAGTCAGCTCAAGAATCGCACCGCCATGGACTATGTCTCGCGGGCGGATAACCGCTCCATCCACAGTCAGGCGGCCGTCTTTGATCCAGGCGGAAAGGCGCGAGCGCGAGTGCTCAGCGAATAATTGTGCGGCGACTTGATCGAGGCGTTGGCCGCCCAATTCGGACGGCACCTCTGCGCGAAGTTCAATTTTATCGGACATGCTCAGACTAGGCGTGGCACAGCCTTTGGTTTCGGCTGCGCGCTTGTGGTTAAATACGGCGTCTTTTGCCCCGAGGCTTTCAACGGGGCGCTCATCATAACAGGACGGCCCCGCCCAAGACAGCGGCCGTCATAGGGACGCAAGCCGCCATGCAAGTGAAACACCTGCTGCTGATCGCCATCCTCGCCATGACTGCTGCTTGCTCGTCAACAAAGGAAGTCGTCGACGAAAACCTGAGCGAAGTCGAGTTGTACCAACTGGCTCAGAAAGACTTGGACAATAATAGCTACACCAGCGCCACAGCCAAGCTGAAGGCACTGGAGTCACGCTATCCGTTCGGGCGCTACGCCGACCAGGCCCAACTTGAGTTGATCTATGCCAACTACAAGAACGCCGAGCCGGAAGCCGCCAAGTCTGCCGCAGAGCGCTTCATCCGCCTGCACCCGCAGCACCCGAACGTCGACTACGCCTACTATATGAAGGGCCTGACCTCGTTCGACCAGGACGTTGGCCTGCTGGCGCGCTTCCTGCCGCTGGACATGACCAAGCGTGACCCGGGCGCTGCCCGCGACTCCTACAACGAGTTCGCCCAGCTGACCAGCCGCTACCCTAACAGCCGCTACGCGCCTGACGCCAAGCAGCGCATGATCTACCTGCGCAACCTGCTGGCGTCCTACGAGATCCACGTGGCCCACTACTACCTGACTCGTCAGGCCTATGTAGCCGCCGCCAACCGTGGTCGTTATGTCGTGGAGAACTTCCAGGAAACCCCATCGGTGGGTGACGGCCTGGCAGTGATGACCGAGGCTTACCAGCGCCTGCACCTGGACGAGCTGGCCAACACCAGCCTGGAAACCCTGAAACTCAACTACCCGGATCACCCAAGCCTGAAAGACGGCCAGTTCGTGCCGCAGGTGGCTGAAGCCGACAACCGTTCGTGGCTGAGCAAGTACACATTGGGCCTGATCGAGTCCCGTCCGCCGCTGCCGCCGGGCGAAACCCGCGCCAACCAGGACGTGATGAAGCAGTTCCAGGACGCCAAAGAGGCCATTCCTTCGGACCTCAAGCCACACGACGAAAACGGCGACGTGATCGAAGAAGAAGAGCCAGAGGCCCTGGGCAACAACCAGGACCGCTCGTGGTTCAGCTACATGACCTTCGGTGTGTTCGACTGATTCAGTCGGCGCAACGCAAAAAGGGAGCCCTTCGGGGCTCCCTTTTTTATGAGCAAGCATTATTGCGCTGTGCGCCTGCCATGTCCTTGGCTAAACTGGCGCATTACTCGTCGAGAAACTACCCATCATGGTTCGTCTACTGTTCTGGATTGCCGTTATTGCTGCCGCCGTATGGTTATGGCGCAAATTCAAAAGCCCGGCCGCCAAGCAGCAACGCGCCAGCGAACCAGGCGCCGCCCTGATGGTGCGCTGCGCCCACTGCGGCGTACACCTGCCGCAGAATCACGCGCTGAGCTCAGGCCAACAGTGGTATTGCACTCAGGCACATCTGGAGCAGGGGCCGAAGTCTATTCAGCGCTGATCCGACCTGCTGGGGCATAAGGCGCCGGATAGATAATCGGTGTATTCCCCAGCAACAAATCGGCAATCAACTGACATGACGCTGGCGCAAGCACCAGGCCGTTACGGTAATGCCCGCAGTTGAGCCATAGCCCTTTGTAACCTGGCACCGGGCCGATATAGGGAATACCTTCTGGAGAGCCGGGACGCAATCCGGCCCAATGCCCTACTACCTCGGCATCAGCCAAGGCCGGTATCAGCTCGACCGCCGAGGCCTTGAGGCTTTCCAGTGCCGACTCGGTCGGCGTCTTGTCGTAGCCCTCATGCTCCAGCGTGCTTCCAATCAGGATGTGCCCGTCTCGCCGAGGGATCGCATAACGCCCTTTGGCCAGGACCATGCTCGACAAGAAGTCCGAGTCGCACTTGTAGAGGATCATCTGGCCTTTCACCGGCTGCACCGGCAATGCCAGGCCCAATGTACCGAGCAAATCCCCACTCCACGCGCCTGCCGCCAACACCACCTGATCGCCGAAAATCGGGCCGCCCGCCGTGTTCACGCCGACTACATTGCCTCCATCCAGAACGAACCCGGCCACCTCGCACTGCTCGTGAATCGTGACGCCCGGTAATGCCAGCAGCGCCGCCTTAAGAGATTTGACCAGGCGCGGGTTGCGCACATTGGCCACGTTGGCCATATAGATCGCCTGGGAGTACCCCCCGCCCAGCACAGGAACTGCATCATGGGCCGCCGACACATCCACTTTGCTCAATGGCCGCCCTTCTCGTGCGGCCCAGGCAAGGGCTTGGGCTTCGTCATCCAGGTCCAGCCAGTAAAGCCCGGTGGTGTGAACTTCCGGGTCGACACCCGTCGCGGTAAACAGACGCTGCGCCAGCTGTGGATAAAAATCCTGGGACCAATGGGCCAATGCAGTGACCGCCGGGCTGTAGCGCCACGGATACAACGGCGAAACAATGCCTCCGCCAGCCCAGGATGACTCCTGCCCCAGCCCTGCCCGCTCCAGCAGCACAACAGCCTGCCCCTGGGACGCAAGGTTGAACGCCGTCAACAAGCCGATGACTCCGCCACCGACAATCACTACCTGCTGTTGCTTAGCCATCATTTGATCCAGCCGATAAATAGGAACAAGCGCACCCGGCGCCCAGCCATCCAGCACCCTCATCATTGCCCCCAGCACAGCTTGCGCGACATTCCAGGCGCAGCGCCTGGGTTGGCGCGCACACCGGTGCTGGTCAGACTGAACTCGCCGCAAGGGTCGCCCACCATGACCGACTCAACGGCAGGCGTGGCCACCAGATAGAAATCCTGAGGGGTCAATGCAGCGGTGATTCTATAGCGATCATTGCCCGCACTGACGTCGCCTGCATCAATAAAAGTACCGTTCCTTGTATAAAAGCGCTCCAGGTTCTGCGCTTGCTCGGTCAGCAGCGCGGCAATTTCCGTGCGATACACCTTTTTCATATGGCTGGTATAGCCGGGGTAAGCGATCCCGGCCAATACCGCGATGATCGACACGGCGATCAGTAACTCGATCAGGGTAAAACCCTGGCTGTCCATGCCCATTCCACTACTCCTTATTGAAGTTGTCGCCACGCTACTCGTCGAAGTCGTGATCCGCCCTCCTCCTCTGACCGTGCATACAAACTTTCCAGCACCGTGCGCGACTGGCCACTGAGCCCCACCGCTGTGATTCGATACAGTGCGGCAGGAGTTTGGGGCGGTAAGTGCGCCAGCCCTAAAGCCGGCCCCAGGAATTGCGCCCCATGGAGGCCGCCCTTCAGTGCAACCCACGTGACACCGGAAACAGGATGCAGGCCCCCACTCATTACAGAGAACGCCTCGGCCGGCGGCGCACAGGCGATGATTGACGGGCACAACGGCATGGTCGCAAACGCCCGTCGCACACCAGCCTCCCCTAACCTCAGGCCACTTTCGGCACTTTGAAACGACTGATTGCGATGCCACAGGCTGCCAGCGACTTTTTGTTGAGCAATCGCACCCTGCATGGACGACAGGCCTATCAGCGACAACAACAGCAGAAACACCAGGCCAATTAACAGAACCATGCCACCTTGGCGTCGATAACAGCTTTCGAAAAGCACCATGGCCGCCTTACCCCAATCGGTTTCGCAGCGCCGCCACGACGCTGTAGGTTTGATCCTGTACCCGCGAACTCGGGTCCTGCAGAGTCATCAGAATACGTACGCTGCGAATCAAGGACGCATCCACTGGATTAGCGTCGTAGCGCACCACTGCTGCCGATGACGGCTTGGCCGCCATGCCAAAGCTGATATCAAACGCCTGCACGTTATCCACCAGTACGGCTTTGGCGGGCGTTGCAGGGGTACTGAGCTTCAACTGACCACCTTCGAAGGTGTAGGTGAGTTGGCGAATCGCAAAACGGATTTGCCCAGGCGCCGGTACAGGCGAATTTCCGGCGTATGCTTGGGCAAACTCTGTGCAGTCGGACAGCACCGTCCAGTCAGGTTTACCCGCGCCGCCGAGCTCGGCAGTCACCAACGTCAATGCCTTTGAACCGCCTCCCGCGCTCCAACTGATAGGCCGATCAAAGGCCGGCGGGGCGTTGTCGATAACGGACACGGCCAGGCAGCCAAACATCCCCGCCTGACGGATATCCTGAACCATCTTGCCAAGCACAAACCGCGCGTCGTCCTGCAGTACCATCGCAGCCTGCTGGCTGGCCTGGGTGGCCCGCGCGCTGATCACTAATTGGCTCACGCCAAGCATCAACACTAGCCCCAGCGCCAGGGCCAGCAGCACCTCCAATAGACTGAAGCCTCGGGCAAGGCACTTCATTGTGCGCCCTCCAGGCGAGTGGTTAGCGTGAAGGTTTCCCAGGCATCGGATGTATGAGTGCCCCTGCGGTCCCACCAACGGATACTGACGGTCACCTCGCTGTCACTGATCACCACCGAACCCTTGGCACTCTCTCCGGCGAACCCCAGGATGTTGGCCTCGAAATCATGCAAATCCAGGTCGCGCACACTGGCGGTTGCGGCGCTTGCACGCATGCGCCCTACTCGGCTCCAGGAGTAATCAGCAGCGGGGTTGGCGCGAATCCGGTCGAGCATGTCGTAGGCAATGAAACTGGCCTGGCTGGTCATCCTTGAGCTGTCGGTAAACTTGAGCGCACCGAGCTGGATCATCGCCGCGCCCAGTAACCCAATGGCGAGAACGACTGCCGTCACCAGCACCTCGATCAGCGTCATGCCGGATTCATAGTGCGCTTTAGCGCGAGTAACAAATGTGCCGTGGGATACAAGCATTACCGTCGTCATCCGTGCCGAAGGCCCAAAGAAATAGGCAGGAAAAATCTGCCGTACGGCCCAAGACTAGCGGCGGTTTTTGATCCATGCCGCTCCCGGAATAAAGGGAAATACTTTGGACATAAAGGCCATCATTCAGCACACCGGACCGGGCGCTATACCTATGACTGTACTCACAGCCAAGGAGGGAGGGCCCATGCGACAACGCGGATTCACACTGATCGAACTGCTGCTCGGGTTGAGCATTAGCAGCATCCTGGCGCACCTCGCCGTCCCCGGTTTCAAAAGCTTGCTGGAGTCACAGCGACAACAAGCCGCGGCGCAATCCCTGGCACAGGGGTTGCGCTATGCGCGCACCGAGGCCATTACGCGAAACGGTGCAGTGATCATCCACGCACTGGACGAGGACTGGAGTAGGGGATGGCGGGTGATACTGGATGTGAGCGGTCGTGGGCACCTGGATGATGACAATCCCGTGCTACTGGAGCGTCAGGACAGCGGACAGGTGTCGGTCGTAGGCAACGGGCCGGTGAAAAATCAGGTCCGCTTCAGTGGCTTGGGCGAGCCGGTATTTTCAGGTGGGGGGTTTCGTGCTGGCACCGTACATGTATGCGATACGGATCAGACTCAAAGCCTGTACCAGATAGTGCTGGCGCCGACAGGACGCATCAGCCTGCGCAGCGATAGAGCCGAGCAGGCGCTGTGCCGGAGTAGCTCCGGCACGCTGGCACTCAGAGCAGCGAACGAACCCGCAGTTCTTTAGGCATGGAGAACGTGATGTTTTCTTCACGACCCGCCAATTCGTCAGCGCCGGTGGCACCCCAGGCGTGCAATTGCTGGATCACGCCGCGCACCAGCACTTCCGGGGCCGAGGCACCTGCGGTAATACCGATACGTTCGACACCATCGAACCAACTGCGCTGCATATCTTCGGCGCCGTCGATCAGGTACGCCGGTGTCGCCATGCGCTCAGCCAGTTCGCGCAGGCGGTTGGAGTTCGAGCTGTTAGGGCTGCCGACGACCAAAACCACGTCGCACTCATCGGCCAATTGCTTGACCGCATCCTGCCGGTTTTGGGTGGCGTAGCAG
>NZ_UTKY01000110.1 GCF_900583165.1 Pseudomonas viridiflava
CCAGTACATCCTGCGCCAGGCTTTCGAAGAGGCGATCCACACCCACGCCTACCAGTACTGCATCGAATCGCTGGCCATGGATGAGGGCGAGATCTTCAACATGTACCACGAGATTCCGTCGGTCGCTAAAAAGGCCGCTTGGGGTTTGAAGTACACCCGTTCGATCTCCGATCCGAAGTTCGAAACCGGCACCGTCGAGACCGACAAGGAGCTGCTGCGCAACCTGGTCGCTTACTACTGCGTACTGGAAGGCATCTTCTTCTATTGCGGCTTCACCCAGATCCTCTCCATGGGCCGCCGCAACA
>NZ_UTKY01000075.1 GCF_900583165.1 Pseudomonas viridiflava
AGCCGGAGGTCAGGACTGGAAGCTGCAAGCCCCGGCCAAGATCGAACGCCTGGCCGATGGCAAACTGACCTTCGCCGCCCATTGCTGGGTGTCTGGCCCCGCGAGCCTGTGCGGTGAAGACCAGCGGCTGATGCCCGAGCCCAAGCTGCGTTACCACCTCAAGCAATTTCCCATCGACAGCCTCGCGGCGTGGTTGCCCAAGGACTTCGCCTGGCAAGGCAAACTCAACGCCGACGTGCAACTCGACTTGCCCGACAGCGGCCCCAAAGGCGTGGTCTCGGTGGACGCCAGCGGCGGCACCTTGCGGGTCAAGGACAAGGCCCAGTGGGTGGACTTCCCCTACGACACCCTAAAGCTGGAGACCACCCTCAACCCCAAGCGCATCGACACCCAGCTCAACTTCCGTGGCGGCAAGCTCGGCGAGTTGATGGTGCAGGCGCAGATCAACCCCTTGGCGAAGAACAAGCCGATCACCGGCACGTTCAACCTCGCCGGTCTCGACCTCGCGGTGGCACGGCCATTTGTGCCGATGGTGGAAACCCTCAGCGGCAAGCTCAACGGTAACGGCCGCATTTCCGGTGGCTTGCTGGCGCCGCTGGTCAATGGCAACGTCAATCTGGTGGGCGGCGAAGTGTCGGGCCCAGAGCTGCCCATCAGCCTCGAAGGCCTGAACGTGCAAGCGTTGATTGCCGGCGAAAGTGTGCAGCTCAACGGCGCCTGGCGCAGTGGCAAAGCCGGGAAGGGCAGTCTCAAGGGGCAGATCGATTGGGGTCAGGCCCTGGTGGTCGATCTCAGCCTGCAAGGCTCACAACTGCCGGTCACCGTGGAACCTTACGCGGTGCTGGAAGTGGCGCCTGACCTTAAGATCACGATGAAGAACGACAAGTTGGCCGTCGCCGGCAAAGTGCAGATTCCGCGCGGCGATATCGTGGTGCGTGAGCTGCCGCCGTCTACCGTCAAGGTCTCGGATGACACGGTGATCATCGGCAGCCAGACCGAAGCGGGCAAACCGCCGATGGCCATGACCATGGATATCGACGTGGCCGTGGGTTCAGATCAACTCAACTTCTCGGGCTTTGGCCTTACTGCCAAGGTGCAGGGCCACGTGCATATCGGCGACAACATGGACACCCGTGGAGAGCTGTGGCTCAACGACGGCCGCTACCGCGCCTATGGTCAGAAGCTTGATGTACGCCGCGCGCGATTGCTCTTCGCCGGGCCGCTCGACCAGCCGTACCTCGATATCGAGGCCATCCGCAAGACTGGCGATATCGTCGCCGGTATCCGCCTGAGCGGCAGCGCCGAGCAGCCGACCACGCAAATCTTCTCGGAACCGGCCATGAGCCAGGAGCAGGCGCTGTCCTATCTGGTGCTCGGTCGACCGCTGAGTACCACGGGTGAAGACAACAACATGCTGGCCCAAGCCGCGCTGGGCCTGGGGCTGATGGGCAGCGCCGGCGTGACGTCGGACTTGGCCAAGAACCTCGGCATCCAGGACTTCGAACTCGACACCCAAGGCAGCGGTAACGAGACGGCGGTGGTCGCCAGCGGCAAGATCACCGAAAAACTCAGCCTGCGTTATGGGGTGGGGGTGTTTGAGCCGGCGAGCACAATTGCGCTGCGGTATTTGCTGAGCAAGAAGGTGTATCTGGAAGTGGCCAGTGGTGTGGCCAGTTCCCTAGATATCTTCTACAAACGCGATTTCTAACGCCTCACTGGGACAAAAAGTGTGGGAGGGGGCTTGCCCCCGATAGCGGAGGGTCAGCTACAAATAAGTAGACTGATACACCGCTATCGGGGGCAAGCCCCCTCCCACATTGGTTTGCATTCCAACTCAAGATTTCAGTAATTACCAAGCAACCTAATCATTCAATTTGACATTCGCTGCCTAAGCAGTAATATCTCGTCACACATTCACTGCCTAGGCAGTAATAAGGTGACTTTCCAATGAAGCACTTCACCCCCGACAACTTCCACAACTGCCACCTCGGCCTGTTGCTGGGCCGTGCTGCGATCCTCAAAGACAAGATCATCGACACCCATATGGAGCCCCACGGCATCACCGCCGCGCAGTTCAAGGTGTTGATCATCATGGCGCAGTTCGGCGTCGATACCCCGGCGGAGCTGTGTCGCAACCTGTCCCTGGACAGCGGCTCGATGACCCGCATGCTCGACCGCCTTGAGCAGAAGGGCCTGCTGGATCGCAAACGTTCTGATCAGGACCGTCGCCAAGTGCAGTTGGTGCTCACCGAAGGCGGCCAGCGTCTGGCTGACATGCTCCCGCACATCGGCGCGCAAGCCTTGAACCAGCTGGCTAGCGCCCTTGAGCCGGGTGAGCTGGAAACCCTGGAAAAGATCCTCAAGAAAATTCTGATAGCTGCCGGTGACCCCATCACCTTGCAGCGAGTAGGTAAATAATGAACACACGTGCCTTTTGCCTGGTGCTGGTCGCCATGAGCATGGCCGGTTGCGCCAACTTTAGCGGCCTCGATACCCAGGGCCAGCCAATCGACGCCAACACCCTGCAAACCGGTAAATCCCTGAGTGGCGTGACCCTGTCCCAGGCCGCTTGGCCGACCGCCGATTGGTGGAAGAGTCTCGGCGACCCGCAGCTCGACGGGCTGATCCAGGAAGCCCTGCAAAACAGCCCCGACATGCAAGTGGCCAGCGCCCGTGCCCATCAGGCCGAAGCTGCAGCCTACGCCGCCGACGCTGCGCGCATGCCAACCCTGGACGCCAGCGCCGGCGTGACTCGCTCACGCCTGGCCAAGGATCAGGACCCGCTGGGGCAGGGCGATGCTTACGCCACCGTGCGAAACATCGGCGCCAGCTTCAATTACAACTTCGACCTCTGGGGTGGTCAACGCGCCGCCTGGGAAGCCGCGTTGGGCCAAGCCCGCGCCGCCGAGGTCGACCAACAGGCCGCGCGCCTGACCCTGGCGGCCAATGTGGCCAAGGCCTACAGCGACCTGGGCCAGGCCCACATCGTGCGTGACCTGGCTAACGACGACCTCAAGCGCACCCGCCAGATGCTCGACCTCGGCCAGCGGCGCCTGAACTCGGGCATCGACAGCCAGTACCAATACCAGCAAACCGAAAGCCTGGAAGCCAGCTCGCAGTCGCAGCTGATCGACGCCGAAAAACAACTGGCCAGCGCCAAGATTGCGCTGGCGGTATTGCTCGGCAAAGGCCCGGACCGTAGCAGCGAGTTGACCCGCCCCAATGTGCTCAAGCCCAGCGCCGTGGCTGTGCCCTCGGTATTGCCTGCTGAACTACTGGGCCGTCGCCCCGACCTGATCGCCGCGCGCTGGCGTGTCGAGGCCGCGAGCAAGAGTGTGGCCGCGAGCAAAACCCGCTTCTACCCCAACCTCAACCTGAGCGCGAGCGCCGGGGCCGAGTCGTTGTTGGGGGATGCGATGTTTGGTTCGGCCAGCCGCTTCTTCAGCATCGCGCCGACGATCTCGCTGCCGATCTTCGATGGCGGCCGCCTGCGTGCCGACCTCGATGCCCGCGATGCCGACTACGACCTGGCCGTGGCCCAGTACAACAAAACCCTGGTGCAAGCCTTGGGTGACATTGGCACCACCCTCGCACAACTGCGTGACACCGGCCGGCAGATCCAGGCCCAGCAACATGCTGCAGACATTGCCCAGCAGTCTTATGACACCGGCGTGCAGCGCTACAGCTCGGGCATCGGTAACTACCTGGATGTGCTTAGCATCGAGCAGCAATTGCTCCAGGCCCAGCGTCAGCTGGCGACCCTGAATGCCGCGCAGATCGATCTGTCGATTCAATTGATGCAGGCCCTGGGTGGCGGGTTCAACGCCGCAAACGTGGCAGCGGCCACCCCAGCAACACGTACGGAATAATTTGAGGTATTTGTCATGGCCACTGCCGACAGCAACACCGCACCATCGCAAGACAACAACCCACGCAAGCGCAAAGTTTTGCTGATCGGCCTTGCGCTGATTGTCATCCTCGCCGTCGCCGGCGTGTGGGCCTGGCATGAACTGTACGGGCGCTTCAACGAAAGCACTGACGACGCCTACGTGAACGGCAACGTGGTGGAAATTACCCCGCTGGTCACCGGTACCGTGGTCAGCATCGGCGCCGACGATGGCGACCTGGTCCACGAAGGCCAGGTGCTGATCAACTTCGACCCGAACGACGCGGCCGTTGGCCTGCAAAGTGCCCAAGCCAACCTGGCCCGCACCGTACGCCAGGTGCGCGGCTTGTACAGCAACGTCGACGGCATGAAGGCTCAAGTCAACGCACAAAAAGCTGACGTGCAAACCGCGCAAGATAACTTCAATCGCCGTAAAACCCTGGCCCAGGGCGGTGCGATTTCCCAGGAAGAACTGTCCCACGCCCGTGACAGCTTGACCGCCGCCAAGAACGCGTTGACCAACCTTGAGCAACAACTCAAGACCAGCAATGCCCTGGTGGACGACACCGTGATTTCGTCCCACCCCGACGTGCAGGCCGCCGCCGCGCAACTGCGTCAGGCTTACCTGACCAATGCTCGCAGCACGCTGATCGCACCGGTAACCGGTTATGTCGCCAAGCGCACCGTGCAACTGGGTCAACGCGTACAGCCGGGTACTGCGTTGATGGCGGTGATCCCACTGAACCAGCTGTGGATTGACGCCAACTTCAAGGAAACCCAGCTGCGTAATATGCGCATTGGCCAGCCGGTGGATATCGAGTCGGATATCTACGGCAGTGACGTCAAGTTCAGCGGCACCATCGACAGCCTCGGCGCCGGTACCGGCAGCGCGTTTGCCTTGCTGCCTGCGCAGAACGCCACCGGTAACTGGATCAAGATCGTGCAGCGCGTACCGGTGCGTATCCATATAAACGCCGATGAGCTGGCCCAGCACCCCTTGCGGGTGGGCCTGTCGACCGTGGTCAACGTCGACCTGCACGACCAGAGCGGCCCGGTGCTCGCTCAACAGCCGCCGCAGAAAGCGACGTTCACTACCAACGTGTATGAGCGCCAGTTGGCCGAGGCGGATGCCATGATCACCCAGTTGATTCATGACAACAGTGTCGCCGCTCCCAAGGCTGCGCAACGCTGATGAGCAATAACGCCTCCTTCACGCCACCCAGCCTGCTGATGGCCACTATTGGCCTGTCGCTGGCGACCTTTATGCAGGTGCTCGACACCACCATTGCCAACGTGGCGTTGCCGACCATTTCCGGCAACCTCGGCGTGAGTTCGGAGCAGGGCACCTGGGTGATCACCTCGTTTGCGGTGAGCAACGCCATTGCCTTGCCGTTGACCGGTTGGCTGAGCCGCCGGTTTGGCGAGGTGAAGTTGTTCCTGTGGGCAACCATCCTGTTTGTACTGGCTTCGTTTCTCTGCGGTATTTCCACCTCGATGCCCGAGCTGATTGGCTTTCGCGTACTGCAAGGCTTGGTCGCCGGGCCGTTGTACCCGATGACCCAGACCCTGCTGATTGCTGTCTACCCCCCCGCGAAGCGCGGTATGGCCCTGGCGTTATTGGCGATGGTGACAGTGGTGGCGCCCATTGCCGGGCCGATCCTCGGCGGCTGGATCACCGATAGCTACAGCTGGCCGTGGATCTTCTTTATCAACGTACCCATTGGTATTTTTGCGGTGATGGTGGTGCGTTCGCAGTTGAAGAAACGCCCGGTGGTCACCAGCCACCAGCCGATGGACTACGTTGGGCTGCTGAGCCTGATCGTCGGGGTGGGCGCCTTGCAGATCATCTTGGACAAGGGCAATGACCTGGATTGGTTCGAGTCCAACTTCATCATCATCGGTGCGGCGATTTCGGTAGTTGCCCTGGCGGTGTTCATCATCTGGGAACTCACCGACAAACACCCGGTGGTCAACCTGCGGCTGTTTGCCTACCGCAACTTCAGGATCGGCACCATCGTGTTGATCCTTGGCTACGCGGGCTTCTTCGGCATCAACCTGATTCTGCCGCAGTGGCTGCAAACCCAGATGGGCTACACGGCTACCTGGGCCGGGTTGGCGGTGGCGCCGATTGGCATCTTGCCGGTGTTGATGTCGCCGTTCGTGGGCAAGTATGCGCACAAGTTCGACCTGCGTTTGCTGGCGGGCCTGGCGTTCCTGGCGATTGGCTTGAGCTGCTTTATGCGGGCGGGGTTCACCAATGAGGTGGATTTCACCCATATCGCTATGGTGCAGTTGTTCATGGGGATCGGCGTGGCGCTGTTCTTTATGCCGACCTTGAGCATCTTGATGTCCGACCTGCCGCCGCAGCAGATTGCCGATGGCGCGGGCCTGGCTACATTCCTGCGGACGCTGGGCGGCAGCTTTGCAGCGTCGCTGACCACCTGGATCTGGATCCGCCGGGCCGACCAGCACCACGCCTACATGAGCGAAAACATGACCACCTACGACTCGGCGACCCGCAATGCGCTGGATGCGCTGGGTGGGGCAGGGCAGAAGGCCTACACGCAGCTGGACCAGATCCTCACCAGCCAGGCGTATATGATGTCCACCGTGGATTACTTCACGTTGCTGGGGTGGATGTTCATGGGGTTGATGTTGCTGGTGTGGTTGGCGAAGCCGCCGTTTGGGGCGAAGGCTGGGCCGGAGGCTTCAGGCCACTGATCCACAAAAGCCGGGATGCAATCCAGAATTTGGAATGCAATCTAATGTTGGAATGCAATCAAATGTGGGAGGGGGCTTGCCCCCGATGGCATTGGGTCAGTGATAGATGTACTCACTGACACACCGCGATCGGGGGCAAGCCCCCTCCCACATTTGGATCTGTGTTCACATTGCATCAGTGGTGTTTGGAGGTTATGCCCCAGGCAACGCCAGTTGCGGGTTCACAAAATCAAACGCCGCCAACTGAAACCCTTGCTCATCCACCTGCAACGCCCACCCTTGCTTGTCCCAGTCCCCTAATACAATACGCTTGGCCGCCTGGTCACCAATCTGCAACTTGTGTATGGCAGGCCGGTGGGTGTGGCCGTGGACCAAGGTACGCACGCCAAACTGCTGCATCACCCGTGGCACTTCTTCAGGGGTGACATCCACAATGTCATTGGCCTTCATGCGCGTTTGCGCACGGCTTTCGCTGCGCAGCTTGCGCGCCAGCTTGTGACGGGTGCGCAACGGCAAATGCCGCAGGATAAACAGCACAATCGGGTTACGCAGGATGCGGCGCAGCTTCATATAGCCGACGTCGCGGGTGCAAAGGCTATCGCCGTGCATCAAGAGCACCGGCTCACCATAAAGCTGCACGACACTCGGGTCTTTGAGCAGGGTGGCGCCTGCAGCTTTGCAGAACGCCTTGCCGATCAAGAAGTCGCGGTTGCCATGCATGATAAAAATTGGGGTGCCACTGTCGCTCAGCTCGCGCAGAGCCTCGCCGATCGATCGCTGGAAGGCGGTCATGCCATCGTCGCCAATCCAGGCTTCAAAGAAGTCCCCCAGAATGTACAACGCCTGGGCGCCATGGGCGCGGCCGTGGAGCAGATCCAGAAACGCCCGGGTGATGTCCGGGCGCTCCTCTTCCAGATGCAAGTCTGAAATCAGCACAATCACGCTTAGATGATCTCGGCTTTCTCGACGATAACGTCTTCTACCGGAACGTCCTGGTGACCGGCCTTACCGGTGGTCTGCACGCCTTTGATCTTGTCGACGACGTCCTGGCCTTCGGTCACTTTACCGAATACCGCGTAGCCCCAACCCTGTACGTTCTTGCCGCTGTGGTTCAGGAAGGCGTTGTCGGCGACGTTGATGAAGAACTGCGCGGAGGCCGAATGCGGCTCCATGGTACGGGCCATGGCAACGGTGTACTTGTCGTTGGAAAGGCCGTTGTCCGCTTCGTTCTGGATGCTCGGGCGCTTGTCTTTCTTTTCTTTCATGCCAGGCTCGAAACCGCCGCCCTGGACCATGAAGTTACCGATCACACGGTGGAAAACGGTGTTTTCGTAGTGGCCGGCGTTCACGTACTCGATGAAGTTGGCGACCGTGATCGGCGCTTTCTCGGCGTTCAGCTCGATGACGATGTCACCGTGGTTGGTGGTCAGTTTGACTTGAGTCATGTTCACTACTCTTTTCAGGGAATTCGTGGGCTCGGGCGCCTGGGCGCCGCGACCTGTTTGGCTAAACGACGGCCAAGGCGCGCAGTTTAGCGTGCCCGGCGGGAATTTCGAGGTGGTTTTTTACCACTTGGCTAATTAAAGCAGCAGTTTTTGGCCGCGCTCTGTCAGTGTCTTGACCGCTTCGGCTATCATGAGCGCTTTGTTTTATCTGGCCCCACCCGGCCACGAACCTGTCTGTTCAAGGATCCTATGAGCAAGCCCACTGTCGACCCTACCTCGAATTCCAAGGCCGGACCTGCCGTCCCGGTCAACTTCCTGCGCCCGATCATCCAGGCGGACCTGGATTCGGGCAAGCATACGCAGATCGTCACCCGCTTCCCGCCAGAGCCTAACGGCTACCTGCACATCGGTCACGCCAAGTCGATCTGTGTGAACTTCGGCCTGGCCCAGGAGTTTGGTGGCGTCACGCACCTGCGTTTCGACGACACCAACCCGGCCAAGGAAGACCAGGAATACATCGACGCCATCGAAAGCGACGTCAAGTGGCTGGGCTTCGAATGGTCCGGTGAAGTGCGCTATGCCTCGCAATACTTCGACCAGTTGCACGACTGGGCCGTCGAGCTGATCAAGGCCGGCAAAGCTTATGTCGACGACCTGAGCCCGGAGCAAGCCAAGGAATACCGTGGCACCCTGACCGAGCCGGGCAAGAACAGCCCGTTCCGCGACCGTTCGGTTGAAGAGAACCTCGACTGGTTCGCCCGCATGCGCGCCGGTGAGTTCCCGGACGGCGCGCGCGTACTGCGTGCCAAGATCGACATGGCCTCGCCGAACATGAACCTGCGCGACCCGATCATGTACCGCATCCGCCACGCCCATCACCACCAGACCGGTGACAAGTGGTGCATCTACCCTAACTACGACTTTACCCACGGTCAGTCCGACGCCATCGAAGGCATCACCCACTCCATCTGCACCCTGGAGTTCGAAAGCCACCGCCCGCTTTACGAGTGGTTCCTCGACAGCCTGCCAGTGCCGGCGCACCCGCGCCAGTACGAATTCAGCCGCCTGAACCTGAACTACACCATCACCAGCAAGCGTAAGCTCAAGCAGTTGGTTGATGAGAAGCACGTGTTTGGCTGGGACGACCCGCGCATGTCCACGCTGTCGGGCTTTCGCCGCCGTGGCTACACCCCGGCATCGATCCGCAACTTCTGCGACATGGTCGGCACCAACCGTTCTGACGGCGTAGTGGATTTCGGCATGCTCGAATTCAGCATCCGCCAAGACCTCGACGCTAACGCCCCGCGCGCCATGTGCGTGCTGCGCCCGTTGAAAGTCGTGATCACCAACTACCCGGAAGACAAGGTCGACAACCTCGAGTTGCCGCGTCATCCGCAAAAAGAAGAGCTGGGCGTGCGTAAGCTGCCGTTTGCCCGTGAAATCTACATCGACCGCGATGACTTCATGGAAGAGCCGCCAAAAGGCTACAAGCGCCTGGAGCCCAATGGCGAAGTGCGCCTGCGCGGCAGCTACGTAATCCGTGCCGACGAAGCCATCAAGGACGCCGACGGCAACATCGTCGAGCTGCGTTGCTCGTACGACCCGGAAACCCTGGGCAAGAACCCTGAAGGCCGCAAGGTCAAGGGCGTGATCCACTGGGTGCCGGCCGCCGCGAGTATCGAATGCGAAGTGCGTCTGTACGATCGCCTGTTCCGCTCGCCTAACCCTGAAAAGGCCGAAGACAGCGCGAGTTTCCTCGACAACATTAACCCTGACTCCCTGCAAGTACTCACGGGTTGTCGTGCCGAACCCTCGTTGGGCGAAGCACAGCCGGAAGACCGTTTCCAGTTCGAGCGCGAAGGTTACTTCTGCGCGGATATCAAGGACTCGAAACCAGGTAAGCCGGTATTCAACCGTACCGTGACCTTGCGTGATTCGTGGGGCCAGTGATTTAAGGGAGTTGTCGTGTTAACGATCTACAACACACTCAGCAAGACCAAAGAAGTCTTCAAGCCGCTGGACGGCAACAAGGTGCGCATGTACGTGTGCGGCATGACCGTATACGACTACTGCCACATCGGCCACGGCCGCAGCATGGTGGCCTTCGACCTGGTGACCCGCTGGTTGCGTTTCAGCGGTTATGACTTGACGTATGTGCGCAATATCACCGACATCGACGACAAGATCATCAACCGCGCCAACGAAAACGGCGAGTCGTTCGATGCGCTGACCGAGCGCATGATTGCCGCGATGCACGAGGACGAGGCGCGCCTCAACATCCTCAAGCCGGACATGGAACCGCGTGCCACGGACCACATCCCTGGCATGCACGCCATGATCCAGACCCTGATCGACAAGGGTTACGCCTACGCCCCAGGCAATGGCGACGTGTACTACCGCGTCGCCAAGTTCATGGGCTACGGCAAGCTGTCGCGCAAAAAGATCGAAGACCTGCGCATCGGCGCACGTATCGAAGTGGACGAAGCCAAGCAAGATCCGTTGGACTTCGTGCTGTGGAAAGCCACCAAGCCAGGCGAGCCAAGCTGGGAGTCGCCATGGGGCGCAGGCCGTCCGGGCTGGCACATCGAATGCTCGGTGATGTCCACCTGCTGCCTGGGCGAGACCTTCGACATTCATGGCGGCGGCAGCGACCTTGAGTTCCCGCACCACGAAAACGAAATCGCCCAAAGCGAAGCCGCCACCGGCAAGACCTACGCCAACGCCTGGATGCACTGCGGCATGATCCGCATCAATGGCGAGAAGATGTCCAAGTCCTTGAACAACTTCTTCACCATTCGCGACGTGCTGGAAAAGTACCATCCAGAGGTTGTGCGTTACCTGCTGGTGTCGAGCCACTACCGCAGCGCCATCAACTACTCGGAAGACAACCTCAAGGATGCCAAGGGCGCCCTGGAGCGGTTCTACCATGCGTTGAAGGGCCTGCCTTCGGTAGCGCCTGCTGGCGGCGAAGCCTTCGTGGCCCGCTTCACCGAAGTCATGAACGACGACTTCGGCACCCCGGAAGCCTGCGCCGTGCTGTTCGAAATGGTGCGCGAGATCAACCGCCTGCGCGAGAGCGATCTTGATGCAGCGGCAGGTCTTGCGGCGCGCCTGAAAGAACTGGCCAGCGTGCTGGGTGTATTGCAGATGGAGGCCGATGACTTCCTGCAAGCCGGCGCCGAAGGGCGTGTGGATGCGGCTGAGGTCGATGCGCTGATCCAGGCGCGTCTGGCTGCACGCACCAACAAGGACTGGGCCGAATCCGACCGTATCCGCGACCAACTCACCGCCATGGGCGTGGTGTTGGAAGACGGCAAGGGTGGGACGACGTGGCGGTTGGCTGATCAGGCTTGATTGGTAAACGCTGAATGAAAAACGCCCCGACTGGTTCGGGGCGTTTTTTTGCCAGGCACGCCACACTCCAAATGTGGGAGGGGCGTGCTCATATTCTGCTCCTTCAGAAAATAACGGCCTTCGACAGTGCCCAGCGGCTCTTCACATACCCATCGTCTGTCGTGTACGTGCCGAGATATTGCATTCACTGTTGGTAAGTTTCGGCAGGTATTTGTGCAACTGCTTGCATTCGACGTACGCGAAGCTAAGACGTTTAATCGCTCGCAAGGTGACATCCGCCATGTGAAAGCAGGTAGGGTGGTGCGCTAGAGAAACACCGGCCTGAACGGTCATCGTTAAAAAACTGAATGTGGAATTGTTGTGAGTCGTCTTGAAACTGTAAGAAACAGCGGCGTCCAAACCGCGTCCTGGTGGGCTGTTGGAAGCGTAGCGCTTGGATCGTTCGCCACCGTGACGACCGAGTTTCTCCCCGTAGGTCTCTTGCCTGATATCGCCGGGTCACTGAATGTCAGTGTCAGCCAAGCCGGGCTGATGATGGCGGTGCCCGGCCTTCTGGCGGCTATTTCAGCCCCGTCCTGTATTGCGCTGTTCAGTCACGTCGACAGAAAGCGCATTTTGTTGACGCTGCTGTCGATATTGCTGGCTTCCAACCTGATTGTGGCGCTGTCTGAGCAGTTTTGGATGACGCTTCTCGGTCGGGTCCTATTGGGTTTTGCCCTGGGTGGGTTCTGGACGATTGCAGGTTCTCTAGGGCCACGGCTGCGGCCTGGCAGAGAGGGTGTCAGCGCAACGTCCTACATTCTTGCCGGGGTTTCGCTGGGTACTGTCGCAGGGATTCCCCTCGGTACGCTCATGGGTGAAGCCCTGGGTTGGCGTTGGGCGTTTGGTTCAGCTGCCGCCATGACCTCCCTCGTCGGTTTGCTGATTCTGGTATGCCTCCCTTCATTGCCTGGCGAACGCACGGCGGGCATGGCCCAAATGCGCTCGCTGGCCAGTGAGGGCGCGATCCTGCGCAGGTTTGCCGCTGCGCTGCTGATTTACGTCGGCCACTTTGCGGCTTACACCTATCTGGCACCTTTCGTACAAGAACAGGCGGGGATTGCAGGCCAGACCCTGGGCGCCTTGTTATTTGCGTTCGGGTTGGCAGCTGTAGCGGGCAACCTGGTCGGTGGCGTGCTGGCCGGTCGAGGAGCACCGTTGTCGGTGTTGATCATGACGCTGCTGATGCTGGTGTCCCTCACGGCGCTGCTGCTCTTTGCGGCTGATCCGCTGTTGCTCTGGCCGTCGATTGTCCTGTGGGGCTTCGGCTTCGGAATGATCCCAATCACCACGCAGATCTGGTGCTTCGAGGCCTCCAATGGGCGTGTGGAAGGCGTGCAGGCCTTGTTGGTGTGCGTCGTCAATTTGTCGATTGGCGGCGGCGCATTCGTCGGCGGGTATGTGTCGGGGTACAACGGCTTCACCGCAGCCATCGTGACGGGGGTGGTCGGTGCATTTCTAGCGATGCTGGTCGTCCTGTTTTCGCAACTCAAGCCCACCAGGGGTGAGGCGCCATCCGTCCCGGGAAGCCCCTGAATCCGATGACTTACTTTTGAGTGAGCCCATTACCTTTTCGTGCGTTCTTGTGGCCTGTCCATCCCGTTCCTATCCTGGGGTCTTCGTTTACCCAGGAGTAGGTTCCATGAGTTTTGATCTCGGACTGACAGGCCTTCGCGCGCTGGTCACGGGTGGCACCAAAGGTATCGGTGCAGCGGTGGTTGCGGTGTTGCAGGAACAGGGCGCCCAAGTGATTTCGGTCGCGCGTTCGGCGGCGGGTTCGCCACCCGAGGGCGTGCATTTCATTGCCGCCGACCTGGGCACTGCGGCCGGTTGTGCCAGCGCCACCGAGGCGGTGAAGGCGCAGTTTGGCGGCGTGGATATCATCGTCAATGTCCTCGGCGGTTCCAGTGCACCAGGCGGTGGTTTTGCGGTGCTCGATGATGAGCAGTGGGCGAATGCGCTGGGTCAGAACCTAATGGCGGCGGTGCGGGTGGATCGGACGCTGTTGCCGGGGATGATCGCGCGTGGCGCAGGGGTGATTATTCATGTCACCTCGATTCAGCGGGAGTTGCCGTTGCCAGAGTCGACCACGGCGTATGCCGCAGCCAAGGCCGCGCTGGCGACCTACAGCAAGAGCCTTTCGAAAGAAGTGACGCCCAAGGGCGTGCGGGTGGTGCGGGTTTCGCCCGGCTGGGTGGAGACGAACGCGTCGGTCGCGCTGGCGGAGCGCCTGGCAGATGAGGCGGGCACTGATTATGAAGGTGGCAAGCAGATCATCATGCAAGCATTGGGCGGCATACCGTTGGGGCGGCCGGCCAAGCCTCAGGAAGTGGCGGACTTGATCGCGTTCCTGGTCTCGCCCCGCGCCGCATCGATCAGCGGCACCGAGTACGTGATCGACGGCGGTACCGTGCCCACGGTCTAGAGCGCAGGTTTAGCGGCCTGCCATTTGAGCAGGCCATCCAGCACCGGGCACAGGCTCTGTCCCCATTCAGTCATGCGGTATTCAACTTTGGGCGGCACCACCGGGTAGACCGTGCGCTGCACCAGGCCATCGGCTTCTAGCTGACGCAATTGCTGGGCGAGCATTTTCTGGGAGATCTCCGGGATCAGCCGCTCAAGGTCGGAATAACGCTGCACCTGGCCGCCGAACAGATGGAACAGGATGATCAGCTTCCAGCGCCCACCAAGCCAGGCGAGGGTGATTTCGACGTCGGCTGCAGCGGTGGCGGGGGTGTAGGTTTTGCTCATCGCATACGTCCTTGGGGTATTTCCGAGAATTTGCATTTGTTTTGACGCCTGCCCGATCCTGGCTGTAGATGGTCGCCACGCCCCCCTGGCGGAGATTCAAATGGAATGTATTTTCTGCAGCATCGTTCAAAAGACTTCCCCGGCGCATATTCTGTGGGAAGACGAGCAGCATATGGCATTTTTGTCGATCTTCCCCAACACGCCGGGTTTCAGCATGGTGATCCCCAAGCAGCATTACGGCAGCTATGCGTTTGGGCAGTCGGATGAAGTGTTGGCGGAACTGGCGGCCGGAATCCGATCCTTCGCCTAGTACAGTGCAAAATGTGGGAGGGGGCTTGCCCCCGATTGCAGTGGATCAGCTAGAAATTAGTTGGCTGACACACCGCTATCGGGGGCAAGCCCCCTCCCACATTTGGACCGCTGTGTGTCTGATAGGTCAGCGGCGGCTGCTGACCTCGGCCGGTACATCATCCCCGGCCATGCGCTTGCGGAACAGTGCGGTTCTGGCCAGCAGCAACGTGGTCACCGGCACCGTGATCGACAACAAAATCGGGATCAACCACCCGTGCAACACCGGCCCGGACTTGAGCACCGAGAAATACACAATCGACGCCAACGCTACACACCACGCCCCCAGTGTCGAGGCCAGTGCGGGCGGGTGCATGCGTTGGAAGAAGTCTTTCATGCGCAGCAACCCGATGGCACCAATCAGTGCAAATACACTGCTGAGCACCAGCAGGATCGCCACGATCACTTCAACCCACAGCGGCAACACGTCCATATTGATCATTCGATCACCTCGCCACGCAGCAGGAATTTCGCCAGGGCAAACGAGCCCACAAAGCCAAACAGAGCAATCAATAACGCTGCTTCAAAGTAGGTGTCACTGGCATACCGAATGCCCAGCACCAGCATCATCAGCATCGCCAGGATGTACAGGTAGTCCAGCGCCAGTACCCGGTCTTGTGCCGAGGGGCCTTTGAACAGGCGGATCAAGGTCAGCACCATGGCCAGTGAGAACAGGAACAGGCTGAACAGGATCGCATTGGAGAGCAGGGCGCTCATTCGAAGATCTCCATCAGGGGCCGTTCGTAAGTGGATTTGAAGTGCTCGATAAACGGCGCCTCATCCTCAAGATCGAACACGTGCAAGAGCAGGATGCTGCGGTCCAGCGCCAGTTCCGACCAGATGGTGCCGGGCACCACGGTGGTGATCATCGACAGCGCTGCCAGGCCGTTGGCGTCGCGCAAGTCCAGGGGGATCTTGATAAAGCGCGAACGCGGCGGGCGGGAGCCGCAGGTCAAGACGCTCCATGCCACTTGCAGGTTGGACACGATCACATCGCGACCCACCACAAAGAACAGGCGAATGATCACCCCAGGGCGACGGATGCGGATCGGCAGCGGCCGCAACGGCGCCATCAATAGCGGCGCAAGAACGCCCAGCAGTGCGCCCAGCAGCAGGTTGCCAGGGCTTACGGACAGGTTCAGCACCAGCCACAACAGCCACAAGGCCAGCGACAACCACGGGGCAGGGAACAGGCGCTTCATGGTTGCACCTCCAGCGCGGCGGTCTTGGCTTCAGGGCTTGGTACAGGTCGCGTGGCCATTACTGCCATCACGTACTGTTCCGGGTTGTTGAGGCTGACGGCGGTGGCCTGGGTGTAGCGCATCAGCGGTTCGGCCTTGAAGGTCAGCAGGATGCTCAAGCCCAACAGGAAGAAAATCGGCAGGCATTCATAGCGGCGCAGCAGCGGCGAGGGGCGCTCCTCTGGGGTCCAGAAGCGCTGGATGCCCAGGCGCGCAAAGGCAATCAGCGAGGCCAGCCCAGAGAGGATCAGCAGCGCGACAAGGCCCCAGGCTGCCGGGCGGATCGGCGCGTCAACACTGACACCCAGCCCCAGCGGATTCACCAGCGCGCTCAACAAGCTGAGCTTGCCGATAAACCCGGACAACGGCGGCATCCCGATAATCAGCAGGGCGCAGGCGACAAAGCTCAGACCGAGAAACGCCATCGTCCAGGGAATCACCTGGCCGACTACGGCCTTCTGTTCGTCATCCAGGTTGACACCGGGCCGTGGGTGCAAGGATTCCATGGCCTTGGGCAGCGCGTCGATTTCTTCATCCAGCGGCAGGTCATTGGCCGAGCGCGAACGCTCGATCAATTCCGCCAGCAGGAACAGCGCGCTCAACGCCAGGGTCGAGCTGACCAGATAGAACAACGCACCGGCGGTCAGGCTTGGCTGGGCGAAGCCGACAGCCGACAACAAGATGCCCGCCGACACCAGAATGCTCAGGCTGGCCATGCGCTCCAGGCGCTGCGCCGCCACCATCGCCAGGCCGGCGCAGATGATAGTCGCCATGCCGCCGTACACCAGCCAATCACCGCCAAACAATGCCGACGCACCGGCCTGGCCGGAGAACAGCAAGGTCCACAGGCGCAGCACGGTGTACACGCCGACCTTGGTCATGATCGCAAACATCGCCGCCACCGGCGCGCTGGCCGAGGAGTAGGCAGGGGCCAGCCAAAAGTTCAGCGGCCACATGCCGGCCTTGGCCAGGAATGCCGTGGCGAGGATCGCCGCACCCGCATGCAGCAGGCCGCGATCAGCCTCTGGCACCAACGGAATCTTCAACGCCAGGTCCGCGAAATTCAGGGTGCCGGTGACACCGTAGATCATCGCCGCGCCAATCAAAAACAACGACGATGCCAACAGGTTGATCGCGATGTAGTGCAGGCCCGCCGACACCCGTGCCCGCCCCGAGCCGTGCAACATCAAGCCATAGGACGCCGCCAGCAGCACCTCAAAGAACACGAACAGGTTGAACAGGTCGGCAGTCAGGAACGCGCCATACAGGCCCATCATCTGCACCTGGAACAATGCATGGAAACTCGTCCCAGCCCGGTCCCAACGAGCCATGGCAAACAGCAATGCGCTCACGCCGATAATGCCGGTGAGCACCAGCATCAGCGCCGACAGTTGGTCCACCACCAGCACGATGCCGAAGGGTACCTGCCAGTTGCCCGGCAGGTACACGCCAATCGAGCCGGGGCCGCCTTTTTGTGTCCAGTACAGCAGCAGGATCGCGACGCCCAGGCCGATGACGCTGGAGAACAGGTTGATCTTGGCCTTCAGCGGGCGGCGTTTCTCGCCGAGCATCAGCATCAAGGCGGCGGTGAGCAGCGGTAGCAAAATCGGTGCGACGATCAGTTGATTCACCCAATTCATTCCTTGGGCTCCCGGCCATCGACATGGTCAGTGCCGGTCAAGCCCCGTGATGCCAGCAGCACTACCAGGAACAAGGCGGTCATGGCAAAGCTGATTACGATGGCGGTGAGCACCAGGGCCTGGGGCAGGGGGTCGGTGTAGTTGAGCAGGTCTTGCGGCACGCCGTCCTTGATGATCGGCTCCTTGCCGATAAACAGGCTGCCCATGCTGAAAATGAACAGGTTGACGCCATACGACAACAGGCACAGGCCCATCACTACCTGGAAGGTCCGTGGCCGCAGGATCAACCACACGCCGGAGGCTGCGAGCACTCCAATGGCGATTGCGATGACTTCTTCCATCAGGCGGCTCCTTCTGTTGCGGCAACCACTTTGGCCTGGTTGCTCGGTTTGTGCGCGCGCACCGATTGGTGACCGAGGGCGGTCAGCATCAGCAACGTTGAGCCGACGACCATGGCGTACACGCCGACGTCGAAGAACAGGGCGCTGGCGACGTGAATATCGCCCAGCACCGGCAAGCTAAAATGCCAGGTGTGCGTAGTCAGGAACGGGTACCCGGCAAACAATGCGCCGAGGCCGGTGAGTGTGGCCGAGAACAGCCCGAAGCCCATCCAGCGCATTGGCCGCAGGCTCATCTGCGCCTCGACCCACTGGGTGCCGGCGACCATGTACTGCAGGATAAACGCCACCGACATCACCAGACCGGCGACAAAACCACCCCCCGGTTGATTGTGGCCGCGCATAAACAGGTAGAACGACACCACCAGCGCAATCGGCAGCAGCAGGCGCACCAGCACCGCCGGCACCATCATAAAGCCCAGGGCGGTGTCGCTGGCCTGGCGCGGGTTAACCAGGTCGGTGGCCACGTCCGGCGCCAGTTGGCGCTGCTGGGCGGGCAGTTGCATGCTTTCTTTCGAAGGGCGGAAGCGTCGCAGCAGCGCATACACGGTCAGTGCCACGGCGCCGAGCACGGTGATCTCACCCAAGGTATCGAAGCCCCGGAAGTCCACCAGCATCACGTTCACCACATTGCTGCCGCCGCCTTCAGGCAGCGCGCGACTGAGGTAGAACGAAGAAATATCGTTGGGGGTCTGGCGCGTCAGCATCGCATAGGACAGCAGCGCCATGCCGCCGCCCACCACCGTGGACAGCAAAAAGTCACGCACCCGGCGAATCCGCGCCTTGCGCAGCGAGCTAGGGAGTGGCGACACTTCTTCGATCCGCCGAGGCAGCCAACGCAGGCCCAGCAGGATCAGTACGGTGGTGACCACTTCGACCACCAACTGCGTCAGTGCCAGGTCCGGTGCCGAGAACCACACGAAGGTAATACAGGTCATCAGGCCGCAAACGCTGACCATCGTCAGGGCCGCGAGACGGTGGTACTTGGCTTGCCAGGCGGCGCCGAGGGAGCAGGCAATCGCCAGTACCCACAGCGTGACGAAAACGATCGAGCCCGGGATCTTCGGGCGGTCGCCCCAACTGAGCCCGCTATTGAGCATCGGGATCAAGCCGCCTACGACCGCCACCAGTACCAGCAGGAACAACTGGGTCTGCAAGCGTTTGGTGCTGATGCGTTTCTCGATCTTGCGCACGCCGCGCATCATCACCACCAGGCTGCGCTCAAAACCGCGCTTGCCGTTGAAGTAGCTGATCAGGGGCGGGTATTTGAAGCGACCACGCTTGAGCTGTTTGCGCAGTACCAAATACAGCACCACGCCGCAGCTCATGGCCACCAGGCTCATGATCATCGGTGCGTTCCAGCCGTGCCAGATCGCCAGGCTGTATTCGGGCAGCACGCCGCCCACTACCGGCAAGGCGGCGGCGGCCAGGATCGAGCCCACCACCTGGGCCGGGAAGATCCCTACCAGCAGGCAAGTAAACACCAGCAATTCAACCGGTGCGCGCATCCAGCGCGGCGGTTCGTGGGGCGTGTGGGGCAGGTTGGTGGCGGTGGGGCCGAAGAACACGTCGACGGTAAAGCGCAGGGCATAGACCACGCTGAACGTACCGGCGATGGTCGCGATCACCGGCAGGGCGAATTCCACCCAGGCGGTCGAGGAAATAAACACGGTCTCGGCGAAGAACATCTCTTTGGACAGGAAGCCATTGAGCAACGGCACCCCGGCCATGGACGCACTGGCCACCATCGCCAAGGTGGCTGTAAACGGAATCAGCCGGACCAAACCACTGAGCTTGCGGATATCCCGCGTGCCACTTTCGTGGTCAATAATGCCCGCCGCCATGAACAGCGAAGCCTTGAAGGTGGCATGGTTAAGGATATGGAACACTGCCGCGACGGCGGCCAGTGGGCTATTGAGGCCCAGAAGAAGGGTAATCAACCCGAGATGGCTGATGGTGGAATAGGCCAGCAGGCCCTTGAGGTCGTTCTGAAAGATCGCGCAGTAAGCGCCGAGCAGCAGGGTAATCGCGCCGGCACCGCCGACGATATAGAACCATTCTTCGCTGCCGGACAGCGACGGCCACAGTCGGGCCAGCAGGAACACGCCGGCTTTCACCATCGTGGCCGAGTGCAGATACGCCGACACTGGCGTGGGCGCCGCCATCGCGTGGGGCAGCCAGAAGTGGAACGGGAACTGTGCGCTTTTGCTCAACGCGCCGACCAGCACCAGGGCCAGCATCACCGGATACAAGGCATGGGCACGAATCTGATCGCCCGCCGCCAGCACCAGGTCGAGGTCATAGCTGCCGACGATATGCCCCAGCAACATCACCCCCGCCAGCAGGCACAAACCACCTGCGCCAGTGACCATCAACGCCATGTAGGCGCCACGTCGTGCATCGGCGCGGTGGTGCCAATAACCAATCAACAGGAACGAGAACAGGCTGGTCAGTTCCCAGAAGAACACGATCTGCACCAGGTTGCCGGAAATCACCAGCCCGAGCATGGCGCCCATAAACGCCAGGAAAAACGCAAAGAAACGCGGCACCGGATCGTCCGGTGACATGTAATAGCGCGCATACAGCGACACCAGCGTGCCGATGCCCAGTACCAGCATCGAGAACAGCCAGGCAAACCCATCCATGCGTAACACGAAGTTCAACCCCAGGCTGGGCAACCACATGAATTCTTCGCGGATCACGCCACCGTGGGCGATCTGGGGGTAGAGCAGGGCGACTTGAATGGTGCCGACCAGGGCCACGAGGCCGGCCAACAGGGATTCGGTGTTACGTGCATTGTGCGGCAGCAAGGCCGCCAGACAGCTGCCAGCGAACGGCAGAAGCAGTAGAACTATCAGGGACATAGGCTTCTAATCTGCGGGAGTTTGGGATGCATCATACGTGCCGCTTTCACGATCACCAAACGGCAACATGTGGCAGGATCCTACAAGGTAGGCCGAAAACGCCCATAACGCACTGTTACCCCAGACGCTCCTGCTCCAAATCACTTTCCAGGTCAGCGGCCTTCTGCCCCTTGGTCTTCAGCTCACTGACAATCACCGCCACCACAATCAACACCGCCCCCAGCATCGCAATCGGCGGGAAGCGCTCGCCTGCAATCCGCCCCACCACCCCGGCCCACACCGGTTCACCGGCATAAATCAACGTGGCACGTGTCGGCGAGACACTCTGCTGCGCCCAGTTCATTGCCACCTGGATCACCGCACTGGTCAACCCCAGGCCAACCGCGCTGAACAGCAACAACCACGAGAACCCCGGCAGTGCCTCACCCATCGGCACCACCATCATGAACGACAGCACCGACGCCGTGGCCAGTTGCACCACGGTCACCCGGCGTACGTCTACTTGCCCGGCATAGGCACCAATCAAAATAATTTCGGCGGCTATGGCTATTGCCCCAATCAAGGTAGCGATTTCACCCGGGCTGAAATTCAGCGAAGCGCCTGCCGGCCCTGTCAGCAGCATCAGCCCGGCAAACGCCAGCATGATGCCAATACTCGGCATCAGCCCCGGGCGACGACCCAGCACCAGCCATTGCAGCAACGGTACGAAGGGCACGTACAGTGCGGTGATAAACGCCGACTGGCTGCTGAGGATTGTCTGCAAACCAATGGTTTGCAGGCCGTAGCCAAACATGATCGCCACGCCGATAAACACCCCGGCCTTGAACTCGAACAGGGTCAGGTCACGTAGCGTGCGCAGGGAGAAAAAGCCGACCACAATCGCCGCCGCCGCAAATCGCAAGCCCACGAAGAACATCGGCCCACTGACGGTCATGGCGTGTTGCACCAGCAAAAAGGTGCCGCCCCATATCATCGTGATAAACACCAGGATGCATTCGGCTTTGCTGAAACGGTTGAAACGCGAGGGGGACTTTGGGGCTGTCATGGCGGCTCTGGTCTTGCAAGGGAAAGGCACGGACCGCACAATGCGCCGCACTGCTGGGCAGTATACTGCGCACACCCACCCATTGAGCAATATAGTGCACAAAGAAAATCCACAACGGGCTTCGGTCTTGCAGCACGTCAGCCAGAACGTTCGTCGCCTGCGCCACGCCGCCGATTTGAGCCAGACCGCGCTTTCGGAAAAATCCGGGGTCAGCCGACGCATGCTGGTGGCTATCGAGGCGGGCGAGAAGAATGTCAGCCTGTCCACCCTGGACCGCGTGGCGGAGGCGTTGGACGTCGCCTTCAGCGACTTGATCCAGGCCCCGGATGTGCGCGACCACAGCCGCATTAACGAGCTGGCCTGGGCCGGTGAGATTGATGGCAGCAAGGCGGTTTTGCTGGCCAAGGCCAGTGCGCGCCGTGAAGTGGAGTTGTGGGAGTGGCGCCTGGAACCTGGCGACCGCTATTGCCCTGACCCCGACCTGGAAGGTTGGAGCGAGCAGCTGTTTGTGTTCGAGGGCAGCCTGACGCTGGTGGTGGCCGGCGTCGAAAACCTGATCGGCGCGGGTGAGTTCTTCATGTTTGCCAGCCACCAACAACATACCTATCGCAATGACGGTGATGTGGCGGTGCGCTTTATCCGCAGCGTGGTGATCTAACTGTTTGCCAGGCAACAGTGGATGCACACTTTGCTGGTTTGAAACGCTGTGCATTACCTTGAATCATCAGCAACCTGCTGATTTTATTGACGATTAAATTCAGGCACGACTCCTGCAATCACTCCGATATCCCCTCGGAGCCTGGAGTCGGCCCATGTCAGCCCACCCTCAACACCCTGCCCATATCATCCGCTCGGACGCGGAGGCCATCGAGGTCGCCACGCGCCTGGCCGCACGCTTTGCCGTCGACGCCAGCGAGCGCGACCGCGCGCGTCGCCTGCCGGTGGCCGAACTCGACGAATTCTCCGCCAGCGGCCTGTGGGGCATCACCATTCCCAAGGCCTACGGTGGCGCCGAGGTGTCCTATGTGACGGTGGCGGAGGTGATCAAGTTGATCTCCGCCGCCGACCCGTCCCTGGGGCAGATCCCGCAGAATCATCTGGGGGTGGTGGACATCCTGCTGCAAACCGCCACCGAGGAACAAAAGCGCTACTACTTCGGTAAAGTCCTCGCGGGTTATCGCTTCGGCAATGCGTTCTCTGAAGCCAAGAGCAAGAACGCCGGCACCTTTGATACGCAGATCCGCTTCGATGGCGACACCGCGCACATCAACGGTGAAAAGTTCTACTGCACCGGCGCGCTGTTCGCCCATATCGTGCCTACCGTGGGCAATAACGAAAAGGATCAGGCGTTCATAGCCTTTGTCGAGCGTGATGCCCCGGGGCTTAACGTGATCGACAGTTGGGACGGCTTTGGCCAGCGCACCACCGCCAGCGGCGGCGTGACCCTGGACGGTGTCACCGTGCCCCGCAGTGCGGTAATTCCCGCGCACCTGGCGTTCGACCAACCCACCGCCAACGGCCCGATTTCCCAGATCATCCAGGCGGCCGTCGATACCGGCATCGCCCTGGGCGCGCTTGAGCAAGCCAAGATTTATGCGCGCCAGGCACGCCCTTGGATCGACAGCCAACAGGATCACGGCTGGCAAGACCCGTTCACCATCGCCGCCATCGGCGATTTGGAGTGGCGCGTACACGGCACCGAAGCCATTCTCGCCAAAGCCGGAAAAGCGGTGGACCAGGCGCTCGCCGAACCCAGCGAAGACACGGTAGCCCACGCCTCGCTCGTCGTCGCCCAGGCCAAAGTGTTGTCGGCTGAAACCGCCTTGCTCGCCAGCAGCAAACTGTTCGAACTGGCCGGCACCCGCTCGGTCACCGGCAAGCACAACCTCGACCGTTTCTGGCGCAACGCCCGCACCCACACCCTGCATGACCCGGCCCGCTGGAAATACCACCTGATCGGCAACTTCGTGCTCAACGGCGTGAAACCCGCGCGCCACGCCTGGAACTGAGGAACTTGACCATGACCGCACCAAGCCACGTTTTAGATCAGGCACGCCAATTGTTGGACAGTACTCGCCGCCACGTTGAAACCAGCACCGACCCCTATGTGATCAGCCGCTTCGGCGACTTGCAGATCCGCGTCGATGTCGCTGCCGCCTTGTTGGAACGCGCCGAAACCCACCCAAGCCCGGTGGCCGCCACCGAAGCGCAGATCGCCGCCGCCGAAGCCTTGATTGCCGCCAGCAACGCCGAATTTGAACTCACCGGCCAACGCACTGCGCTGCCGTCGCCCCTGGATGATCCGCTGCGCACCAAGTACCAGATCGTCGGCAACTACCACCTCAACGGAGTGCTGTGATGGCCCGTGAAATTCGCTTGAATGCCTTCGACATGAACTGTGTCGGTCACCAATCCCCTGGCCTGTGGGCGCACCCGCGTGACCGCTCGTGGCAGTACAAGGACCTGGAATACTGGACCGATCTGGCCAAAATTCTTGAGCGCGGCAAGTTCGACGGCCTGTTTATCGCCGACGTGCTGGGTATCTACGACGTGTACAACGGCAACGGGGATGCCGCCATTCGCCAGGCCACCCAAGTGCCGGTCAATGACCCGCTGTCGTTGATCGCGCCGATGGCACTGGTCACCGAGCACCTGGGCTTTGGTCTGACCGCCTCGCTGTCGTTTGAACACCCGTACCCGTTCGCCCGCCGCCTCTCGACCTTGGACCACCTGACCAAAGGCCGCATCGGCTGGAACATCGTCACCTCCTACCTGGAAAGCGGCGCTAAGAACCTCGGCCAGAAAGCCCAGACCGAACACGATGCACGCTACGACTACGCCGAGGAATACTTGGAAGTTTGCTACAAACTCTGGGAAGGCAGCTGGGAGGAGGGCGCCGTACTGCGTGACCGTGAGCGCCGTATTTTCAGCGACCCAAGCAAAATCCATGAGATTCGCCACGTCGGCAAACACTTTCAGGTGCCCGGCATTCACCTGTGCGAGCCGTCGCCGCAACGCACGCCGGTGCTGTACCAGGCCGGTGCGTCCAGCCGTGGCAAGCAGTTCGCTGCCGAGCAGGCCGAATGTGTGTTTGTCGCCGCGCCGTCCAAAGTGCTGCTGAAAAAAACCGTCGCCGACATCCGCCGCCGTGCTGCCGAGGCCGGGCGAGATCCGAAGAAGATCCTGATCTTCAACCTGCAAACGGTGATCGTCGGCGAGACCGACGCCAAGGCCAAAGCCAAGTTCGACGAATACAAGTCCTACGTCAGTTATGAAGGCGCGATGGCGTTGATCTCTGGCTGGACCGGCATCGATTTCAGCCAGTTCAAACCCGATGAGCCCCTCAAGCATGTGCACACCAACGCCATTCAGTCAGCGGTGGAGGCGTTTTCTACCGCCGACCCGAATAAGGTGTGGACCCCGAATGAACTGGCCGATTGGGTCGGCATCGGCGGCTTTGGCCCGCTGTTCGTCGGCGGCCCGGAGACCGTGGCCGACCTGTTGCAGGAATGGGTGGAAGACACCGATGTGGACGGCTTCAACCTGGCCTACGCACTGACCCATGAAACCTTTATCGACGCCGTGGAGTTGCTGGTGCCGGAGTTGCAGAAGCGCGGGGTGTACAAGACTGAATATGCCCAGGGTACGTTGCGCGAAAAACTGTTTGGTGACGGGGATCGGCTGGGCGCCAATCACCCTGGCGCCAGCTACCGCGACCTCAAGGCCACCACTCTCTAACTGAAACACCTCAATCAATGTGGGAGCTGGCTTGCCTGCGATAGCGGACTGTCAGTTGATAATTGATCAGCTGACCCACCGCCATCGCAGGCAAGCCAGCTCCCACATTTGATCCTCATTGTTTGATAGATACCAGCCAGCGGACCACCGCACGCACACCCCACCAATAGGAGCTTTACCCTATGAGCGTGCACGCACTCAAACGGCCGCTGGCCCTGGAATGGCCCGCCGAGCTGCTCGGCGACCTGCCCAAGGCCTTGGAACAACTGCACCACTGGGCGCAGGTCACGCCGCTGCACACCGCCCTGCGCCACAAACGCCAGGGCCAGTGGTATGCGTGGCGCTGGATCGACGCCTTGCGCGATGTAGAGCGCCTGGCCGATGGCTTGCGCCAGCAGGGGTTCAACGAGCAATCGCGCTTGGCGCTCAGCGGTGCGTTTGAGCCGAACCTGTTGCTGTTGGCCTTGGCCGCCCAGTCCATCGGCGGGCAGGTGCTGACCCTGGCCGACAACGTCGACCCCGAGGCCCTGCAACAGCATCTGTGGCGTATTCGCCCCACCCATTCCTATACCCAAAACTGCCAGCACGTGCGGCATTGGCAGCCGGCAAACCTGCTGGATTTTGCTCAATTACTGGGCCCGATCGACCCCGCGCAACACCTCACCCGATGGTGGCAACCCAGCGGCGAAACCGCGTTGTGGAGCGAGGAGGGCACCCACTGGCAGGGCGGCCTGAGGGTGGTGCTGGAGCAATGGCTCAGCACTGGGCACGGCCTGGCGTTTCCGGAAGGCCTGGCCTCGGCGCAGCGTGATCGTGGCGAAGTTGCCCCCACCGGCCTGTTGCTGTCGCCCGCACGGTTGCAGTACCTGGCCGACGAGATCGAAAGCCGCTTGGCCCCCCACGGCACCTGGCGCCGGCGTCTGTGTGACTGGGCCATTGCGCACCCGCAAAGCGGCCTGCGTCGGCTGGTGAAAAACCGCGTGCGCAAACTGCTGGGTTTCCAGCGCCTGGCGTCTATCTGGCAACCGCTTAAATCGACTGCCGAACCGAGCTGGCTGTATGAATCCAAACGGGACATCGCATGAGCCAAGCCATTCTCCAAGTGCGGGACATCTCGCTGTCGTTCAAGGGGGTCAAGGCGATCAATGCCTTGTCCTTCGATGTGCAGCGCGGCGAGATCTGCGCGTTGATCGGCCCCAACGGTGCCGGTAAAAGTTCGCTGCTCAATGTGCTCAATGGCGTCTACCGCTTCGACGCGGGCGAGATCGTGTTCGAAGACCAGCACTTTCACCGCATCGACCCACTGGGCGCGGCGCGCCGTGGCATTGGTCGCACCTTCCAGAACAATGCGCTGTTCAAGAAAATGAGCGTGCTGGACAACATACTCACCGGCCTGTCGCGGCATATGCGCAGCACCTTTATCGAACAGGCCCTGGGCCTACCGCGCGCACGCCGTGAGGCAGAAGCGTTCGGCCTACGCGCTCAGGCCATTCTCGAATTCCTGGAGCTGCAAGCCCACCGCGATGTGCTGGTAGGCAACCTGTCCTATGGCCTGCAAAAACGCGTGGAGTTGGGCCGGGCACTGATCGCCGGTCCCAGCCTGTTGCTGCTGGACGAACCCATGGCCGGCATGAACGCCGAAGAGAAACAGGAAATGGCGCGCTTCGTCGCTGACGTGAACCGCGACCTTGGCACCACCGTGGTGTTGATCGAACACGACATCGGCGTGGTGATGGGCCTGTCCGACCATGTGGTAGTGCTGGACTACGGGCGCAAGGTCGGCGACGGCACGCCGGCCGACGTGCAGGCCAACCCCGAGGTGATCGCGGCCTACCTGGGAGTGGCGCACTGATGACTTTTTTTCTTGAAACCCTGCTCGGCGGCCTGCTCGCCGGCACTATGTATTCCCTGGTCGCCATCGGCTTCGTGCTGATCTACAAGGCCAGCGGCGTGTTCAATTTCGCCCAGGGCTCGATGCTGCTGTTTGCCGCGCTGACCTTTGTCAGCCTGCATGACCAAGGCGTGCCGTTTGCGCTGGCGTTGCTGCTGACGGTCATCGTGATGATCGCCGGCGCCTTGCTGATTGAGCGCCTGGTGCTGCGGCCCTTGGTGAACCGTTCGCAGATCACCTTGTTTATGGCGACCCTGGGCCTGTCGTTCATCATCGAAGGGTTGGCGCAGGGCCTGATGGGCTCGCAAGTGCGCGCCCTGGATTTGGGCATCGACGATGTGCCGCTGTTTCTCGGGCCCTTGATGCTCAGCCAGTTCGACCTGATCGCTGCCGCCGCTGCGGTGGTGCTGGTGACGGTGCTGGCGCTGCTGTTCAACAAGACGCGCATCGGTGTGTCGCTGCGCGCGGTGGCGGATGACACCACGGCGGCGCTGTCCATCGGCATCAACTTGAACCGCATCTGGCAGATCGTCTGGGCCGTGGCCGGGGTGGTCGGGCTGGTGGCGGGGCTGCTGTGGGGCGCGCGCCAGGGCGTGCAGTTTTCACTGTCGCTGGTGGTGCTCAAGGCTTTGCCGGTGTTGATCATCGGCGGGTTTACCTCGATAGGCGGGGCGATTGTCGGCGGGCTGATTGTGGGCGCGGCCGAGAACCTGGCCGAGGTGTATATCGGCCCGCTGATCGGTGGCGGCATCACGCCGTGGTTCGCCTATGTCTTGGCCTTGGCCTTCCTGTATATCCGCCCCGCCGGCCTGTTCGGCGAGCGTGCCATTGAGCGAGTCTGAAACCATGACGATCCCTGTTGTGCAAGAAACCGCGCCGTTGTTGCTGGTGCAGCGGCGCATCCCATGGGGCCTGCTCGGCCTGTTGGCGCTGGCGTTTATCGGGGTGCCGCTGTGGGGCAATGACTATTGGCTCAATGCGATTTTGATCCCGTTTTTGGTGCTGTCGTTGGCCGGGCTTGGCTTGAATTTGTTGACCGGTTACACCGGCCAGACATCCGTAGGCGCGGCCGGTTTTATGGCGGTCGGCGCGTTCGCCACTTACGGGTTTTTGCTGCGCCTGCCCGAACTGGGCTTGCCGGTGGCACTGCTGGGTGGCGGGGTGATCAGCGCATTGGTCGGGCTGCTGTTTGGCCTGCCCAGCTCGCGTATCAAGGGCTTCTACCTGATGGTCACTACGTTGGCCGCGCAGTTTTTTTTGGAGTGGCTGTTCGTCAAATTCCCCTGGTTCTACAACTACGGCTCGTCCGGCACCATCTCCGCGCCAAAGCTTGCGCTGTTCGGCCATGACCTCAATACCCCGCTGGGCCGCTACCTGCTGACGCTGGTCACCGTGCTGTTGCTGACCTGGGCTGCCATCAACCTGGTGCGCAGCCAGGTCGGGCGCAACTGGATGGCGATCCGCGACATGGACACCGCCGCCGCCGTGGTCGGCATTCCGGTGGTGCGCTACAAGCGCCTGGCGTTTGCGGTCAGCTCGTTTTACTTAGGGATTGCCGGCGCGTTGTGGGCGTTTGCTTACCTGGGCACGGCCAGCGCCAGCAGCTTCGATATCAACCGTTCGTTCCAGATCCTGTTCATCATCATTATCGGGGGCATGGGCAGCATTGCTGGCAACTTCGTCGGCGCGGCATTTATCAGTCTGCTGCCGATCTTTCTCAGCCATGCCGGACAAGCGTTGTTCGGCGGTTCGGTGGATGCGGGGCAGTTGCAGAACCTGCAAAAAATCATTTTTGGCGTGTTGATCATTGTGTTCCTGATCAAGGAACCCGAGGGCTTGATTCGCCTGTTGCATACCCTGCGTGACCGTCTGCGGCAGTGGCCGCTGCGCTTCTAACTTCTAAGAGAACTCTCCATGCGTGCATCCTTGAAACGTTCCCTGGTCGGCGCCGCTTTTGCGCTGGCTACCCTGGCCGGTGCTGTGCCCCAGGCCGTGGCGTCAGCCGACCAGCAATTCTTCCCCTTGGCGACCTACCGTGTTGGCGCCTATGCCTCCAGCGGCGTGCAGGTGTGGGCCGGGATGATCGATTACCTGCGCTATATCAACGAAGTTGAAGGCGGCATCAACGGCGTGAAACTGGTGTGGCAGGAATGCGAGACCGAGTGGACGGCCGAGAAGGGCATCGAATGCTACGAGCGCTTCAAGAATGGCCTGGATGGCGCGCCAGTCGCGGTGTACCAACCCAACGGCGCACCGGCTGCTTATGCGCTCAGCGAAAGGGCGGAGGTGGACAAGATCCCGCTGATTACCCTCGGCTACGGCCGCACCGAAGCCACCGACGGCACCGTGTTCCCCTACAACTTCCCGGTGATGCTGACCTTTTACAGTGAAGCATCGACGTTGGTGAACTACATCGCCCAGCGCGAGGGCGGTTTCGACAAGCTCAAGGGCAAGAAGATTGCCACGGTCTACCACGACTCCGCCTACGGTCGCGAAACCCTTGGCCCGCTGAAACTGTTGGCCGAGAAGTATGGCTTTGAGAATATCCAGATTCCGGTGGCCGACCCGGGCAACGAGCAGTCGGCGCAGTGGCGCCAGGTACGCCAGGCCAACCCGGATTGGGTATTCCTGCGCACGTGGGGCGTGTCCACCCCGGTGGCGGTGAAGACGGCGGCACGCTTTGGCTTTCCGGTGGACCATATCATTGGCGATATCTGGGCCAGTTCCAGTGAAGATGTGCTGCCCGCCGGCGCCGCCGCGAAGGGCTATCTAGCGCTGACGCCATACCCGGCCGGGGCCGATTTCGAGATCCACAAACGCCTCAAGCAGCACATCCTCGACAAGGGCCACAGCGATCTCAAAGACCTGAAAAACTTCGGCAGCGTGTACTACAACTCAGGCCTCGTGAACGCCGCCGTGGCGGTGGAGGCGATCCGCACCGGCCAGGCCAGGTTCGGCAAACGCCCCCTCAATGGCGAAGAAGGTCGCTGGGGCCTGGAGCACCTGAACATCGATGATGCACGTTTGAAGGACATGGGTTACCTGGGCCTGATGCAAAACCTCAAGCTCTCGTGCCGTGACCACGAAGGCGGCGGTTCGGCGCGGGTGCAGCAATGGGACGGCGCCAACTGGACGCTGGTCAGCGAGTGGATTGCGGCGGACCGTGCATTACTGCGCCCATTGATCGATGAAAAGTCCGCCGCGTTCGCCAAGGAAAAAGGCCTGACGCCACGCACCTGCACCGGGGACGAATAACCCATGAGCCAAGCCGCCGCAGCATCCGCCCAGCCGTCGTTGCTGACGGTCAATGACATTGAAGTGATCTACGACGGCGCGATCCTGGCGGTAGCCGGGGTGTCGCTGCAGGTGCCCAAAGGCGCCATCGTCGCCTTGCTGGGCGCCAATGGCGCGGGCAAGAGCACCACCCTCAAGGCGATTTCAGGGTTGGTGCGCGCCGAGCGTGCCGAGGTCAGCCGGGGCGTGATCGAGTACGCCGGGCACGACCTGGCTGGCGTCGATCCCAGCCAGCGCGTGCGCCAGGGCATGGTCCATGTGCTGGAAGGCCGCCATGTGTTTGGCCAGCTTACGGTGGAAGACAACCTGCGCAGCGGCGGTTTTGTACGACGCCTGAGCCGCAGGGACATGGAACACGACCTGGAGCGTATTTACGCCTGGTTCCCGCGCCTCAAGACCAAGCGCCACACCCGCGCGGGCCTCACCTCTGGCGGCGAGCAGCAGATGGTCGCGATTGGCCGGGCGTTGATGACGCGTCCTACTTTGGTACTGCTCGACGAGCCGTCCATGGGTTTGGCGCCTATGATCGTGCAGGAGATCTTCGAGATCATCGCGCAGCTCAACCGTGAGCAGCACGTGAGCTTCCTGATCGCCGAGCAGAATATCAACGTCGCGCTCAACTATGCGTCCCACGGCTACGTGCTGGATACTGGCCGGGTAGCCTTGAGTGGCAGCGCCGCTGAGCTGATGGCACGGGGCGACTTGCATGACATTTATCTGGGTAAACAGTAAAGGCGAACTTGCATGACTGACTCCATCCGCAACGCTGATGTCTTGATCATCGGCGGCGGGCTAAGCGGCACGATGCTGGCGGTGCAACTGCTGCGCCAGCCGGGCCAACGCCGCATCCTGGTGATCGAGCCACGCGCCGAACTCGGCCGAGGCGAGGCGTACAGCGCGGTTGAATTGGGCCATACCTTGAACGGCAACGCCGCACGCATGAGCGTCGACCCGGACAACGCCGACGACCTGACCCAATGGCTCACCGACTACATCGGCGCGGGCGGCTGGCCGGAGTCAGACCAACAGCACGTGCCTATCAGCGAACTGTTCCCGCCACGCGGGATTTTTGGCTTGTACGCGCAGCAACGGCTGGCTGAGGCCAAGGCGCTGTCGGCGTCTACGGTGGAGCACGTGCGCGGCGAAGTGATCGACCTGCAAGTGGGTGACCGCTCGACCTTATTGACCCTCGATGACGGCCAGCAACTGCGCGGCGCCTTTGCGGTATTGGCCACCGGCATGTTCCCGGCAGCGCGCACGCCGCAGACTGAGTCCAGCGGTTTGAACGCGGCAGCAGTCGACCCTTGGGACGTCGCCGCCATGACCCAGATCGACCCGCACGCCACGGTGCTGATCATCGGTTCCGGGCTGACCATGGTGGATGCCGTGGTGTCTCTGGAACAAGCCGGCCATCGCGGGCCCATCGACATCTTCTCGCGCCACGGCCTGCTGCCCCATGTGCGCCGCCAGCCGCCGAGCTGGGTGGATTTCCTTGGCGAAGACCATCGCCTGCGCACCCCGCTGCAATTGCTGCGCGAGGTGCGGCGCCAATGCCGCATCGCCCAAGCGCAAGGCATCGATTGGCAAGCGCCACTGGACACCGTGCGTGCCCATATCGGTCGTTTGTGGAGCCAAGCCAGCGAGCGCGAAAAGCGCCAGTTTGTGCGGCACGTGCGGCCCTGGTGGGAGAGCCACCATCACCGTTCGCCGCCGTTGAGCGCACAGTTGGTGGCGCGGTTGCATGAAGAGGGACGGCTGCGAATACAAGCGGCTTCATTCAAAGGCCTGGTGCCTTCGGACGATGGCGTGACCATCCGCCTGCGCCAACGCGGCGAACACGCCGTCACCCAACGATCGGGGGCTGCGTTGATCAATTCCAGCGGTATCGAATACGACTGGCGCCGCGTGGCCCGACCGTTGCCGCAGCAGTTGCTCAAACGCGGGCTGATCCAGCCTGGGCCGTTGGCGTTGGGGATTGCGGCGGATGCGGGCGGGGCGGTGGTGGATGCGGCGGGGCAGGTCAGCCAGCGATTGTTTGCCATGGGCCCGCCTCTGCGTGGGCTGTGGTGGGAAAGCACAGCGGTGACCGATGTGGCGATCCAGGCCAAGGCATTGGCCTTAAAACTGACAACCCTCTAAATATGGCATTCCTTGTAGTGAGCAGGCTTGCCAGCGCTGGGTGGCGAAGCCGCCCCAGGCAGGACGCCGCAGCGTTTTAGGCAGACCGAGGTGTCTGGATGTAGGGCGGCTTCGCCACCCAGGCGGGGCAAGCCCGCTCATTACACGGCGATCCAGGCTTGGGGCCGCGCCTACTCCTAGCGGCGGCGGTTGACGGGTGGGCACGCTTGCGGTGCACTCTGGCGAACCACTCAATAGACGGTCAGCACCCGCCGCAGCGACTCGTGCAAATTGATAGCACGTGCCCGAGTAAAGTTCGTCAGGATTACGTAATAGAACTCAGGACGGTAACCTTTGAATTTTTGCAGGTCTTTCCGATAGATCAGGCGCTTGACTGGCCCGTTTTCAGGCCAATGGATACCGACCTCCTTGGCTTCTTCGAAGAGGATGACGTCGTTCAACGCCCTGACATAGCGCAAGATCAGCAGAATCCTGTCGGTGGGTTGGCGCCAGCCGTAATAGGGAATCTGCACAACGATGTGCGCAGGGTCATCTGCAATAGTATCGTCGAGGTAGTTCTCTGCGAACGGTGATTCCAGGCGGGAAACTCTGCCCCTGACCATGGTGTAGAGCTTCACGGAATAAACCGTGAGAGGTTGTAGTGACGTCCTTCTCAACACAAAGCTAACCGCCATCCGGCCTTCAGCGGCAGCGAGCACCGTCGGGTAGGGAATGAAAACAGAATGAGGTTGGCCGGCCTTCGTGATTGTCACGAACGCGTGCTGCACGAGCACGCCCCCATTGGGCGGGTAAGCGCGAAACTCGACATCGTACAAACTGCCGTTGGGACCGACGTTTTCATTAGTGATCACCTGCACTTCAACGGGCTTCTCATCCACCAGTTCCAGGTCGATATAGCCTTGCGGGCCAGCGTTCACAATAGCCAGGCCCTGCTCTTTGGTCACGTCTAGGAGCACGGATACGTATGCGTTCGCCGAGCTTGGGGTAGGAATATTTCCCACCTGGTCGGTGACCTCAAACCACACCAGCAAGCGGTGGCTGTCGCCGGCCTGGACGATATCCGAGTACGTCACTTCGATGTCCGTAGGCTTGTCCTTGCCTGCGACGGTTTGAGTGATGATCACCGACCCCCAGTGCAGAATGATTTGGTCCTTCGGATGCATGTTTGGGTAGGGTTGGACCGTGCAAATTACGCCTTCGCTGGCATTGTCCGGAACAAGGGTCGTTTCGGACAGACTGAATATGAGCTCTGAATGCCCGTCTTCGATTTGATCGTTATCGTCACCTGCAGGCAGCTCGGTTTTAATCTGCGTGACCAACGCGTAAGACATATCGTAATCAGGGCCGCCCTGGTAGTGAACGAGGTAGACCAGTGCATACGAACCGTCGGGAAGGTCGTTCTGGTCGACCGCAAAGTAATAGCTGTCTTGTGCCTCTTCGCCAGGTTCCAACTTCTTGATGGCCAACGCCTCTACGGTAGTGGAGGAGATCAGAACACCAAAGGTTATGATATCGCCCGGCTGCGCGTTCCAGTTTTTGTACACGACGATCGTCAGGCCGGACTTGAACAGCCATTTGGCGACGCCTGCATCGTGACCATCAACAGATTCACTCGCTCCGGGAATGTACAGTCGGTCCAGGTTCTTGGGGTTGTCCTGAGGCGTCAGCGTCACGAGGTTATTCATCGCAGCAACGGCTTTGGATTTCATGGTTGTTTTGGTTTTGGTTTTGGCAGCGGCTTCGGTTTTGGTTTCAGTTGCAGTCTTTTTGGCTGGCATGCTTGATCTCCTGTTAGACCTTTGCACGTGACTGCAAACACAACCGTGCCGTTGGGGTATCAGATAACGGATTGCGTGCGGGCGCTACTGTCAGAGTTAACAGGTAGGGGGCTGTGGCTGCGCCTATAAAGACCACCCGTCACAATCTGTTAATTCTGACAGTATCGCGGGCAGGATTTGAGGTGTTTGCAAGCGGTAAACCGTTCGTGGACCACGATTAGGACACCTGCCGTGCCCAAGCAAAAACGCTCGAAGCCGCAGTCGCCCAGAGGCAACCTTGGCTGGTGGCTGGTGCCATGCTGCGACAGCTCCATCAAGGTACGCCAGTGCGTGGTTTGGCGCCTTGTACAATGGTGCGCTGCAGGGTTTGGAGTAGTAATAAAGGCTGGCGGTCCCAGTCCGGCTTGCCGATTAAACCGTCCAGTCGTTCGGCCTGGACGCGTTGACAACAACCGGTGATAACGGGAAGTGAGAGTCTCGTAAGTTTGCCGATTTTAGCCTAGGTACAACCTTGAGACGCTAAAGGGATAACTCGTGCCCGGCAACCTTCGCGCTGGCTGCGAGTGGCCGATAGTAAGCGCGATCTCAACTCGGTATGTTCTTCTGTGGTGAGGACGATTTTGGCAGTGCTCACCGGCGTTTCTGGGAGCATTAGATGGCACTGCAAATGTAGCCAAAATCGGTGAGAGGTTAATTCGAGAACGGCACATCTAGTAGGTGATTCTCCCCCCCCTCCATACGAACGATGTGACCATCACCATCACCGACCTCGCGTTGTGCGTCATCGTAGAATATTGAGAAAAATACTTGTGTATGCATTCACGCCTGACCAAGTGGAAATGCAGGCTAAAAGATCGGACAGGCGGTATCCTGACCTGTCAGATTTCACAGTAGAAATTTATATGAAATAAGGTCAGTTTCGACTGTGCCGAGCGTGGCGCCAACGGCTATTTGCTCAGATAGGTACAGAGGACAGACCATGAAAAATTCACTTAACACGCCTGTTGCGACTCAAGTCGCCATCATTGGAGAACTCACCCCGGGTTCAGTTATTCGTGCCACCTACATCTATAATGCCAACGGGGGCTCTCCAGAAAAGGATACGGAGTGTCGATGGATAATTAACGGTGTTACTTACGCAGGCACGACAGATTTAGATTTGCAGTTAAATTACTCAGTTTTATACTCGAGTCTCAGAGTATCGATCACTCCAAAATCTGAGGCGGGCGAAAAAGGTATTGAGGCGTTTTCCCCAGAGTATACGATGAGTAGTGGCTTTCAGAATATTTCCAACGAAGAAAGCGAAAATAGTTTTATCAAACAGCATGGCTGTTTTTCTATTTATAATGACGAGTCGCGCGATAGAATATTGATCACAAACTCGGCGGCATTCACGGTGCTAAATGGCAGAACTCAAAGTTTAGTTGCGAAAGGTAGAAGTGACCATGGTGGAGCACCCCCCGCCGATATCGTCAGCTACCTCCAAAACAATCCCGCCATTAAAATGTTCTCAACTGCATCCGACTTCGCGGCGCAAGTACCTGTTGTAGGAAGTACTACGCGCATATTAGTTTGGGGTCGCAACACAAATGCGGTAGATCCAGGCGTCGATCTGAACAACATAAAGTATGTTTATAGTAACTCCGGCGCATTCGCATTTATTTACGACAATCCTCCTCCGGGCAGGAATACGATCGGGGCTATTGGAAATGCCGCGCAGGGGGGCGTTATCCCCGAAGACATTCAACGTGCGTTATTGTTTGACAAGCCCGTGGCAATCAGTGCGACCGAAAGTGCATTTGCAGTAAGAACTCAAGCTGGCCAAGTTTACTGTTGGGGTGCAAAAGACAATGGCGGATTTGTTTCACCGCAGACAAGAATACAATTGGATCGACTACACGCCACAAAAATTATATGCACCGCCAGAGCCTTCTGCGTGATTGGGCCCGAAAAATTTGGCAACCCCGATGCGTTGTCTATCGTCACGATTGGCAACGTTAGCAGCGGCGGGACCCTTAACCCTTCTGATCTTGAATCTATTCTGGATGAGGGGGGGGTTAAAACGGTCATAGCAAACCGAGATGCTTTTTGCGCGATAACAAAACGTCGAGGAAAGGCATTGAGTTGGGGGGCGTCATCTACTGGCGGGACAATGTCAGACGCCGCGCGTACCCTGTCCGCACGCGGCGGAATTGCGATGTGCGTAGGCAGCGCATATGCATTTTGCATGGTGAATATACATGGTGATGCTGAAGCATGGGGGCAATCCTCCATGGGCGGTACCACTCCCACTACTGAAACTGCCGATGATCATATTGTGGATGCCGGAGAACTATTAAATGCAAGCGGTCTAAAATTAAAACTGCCCGGAATATTCAAAGAATTTAAAGTAGATGAATTGCATCAACTCACCTCAGAGAGAAAATATAATAATTGTCGCTGTGGCATAGAATTAAGCAGCTCTTCTAAACTTATTACGACAACGGGGGCGATCACCCTGCGCGCAAATGACACAAGTTTCTTTTTGTACAGTCAGAATGCCGATGGCACTACCAATGATATGTTTACGTGGGGCAATAATGGCTACGGCGGTTCGATGCCGTCAGCTGTCAGGCAAGTATTAATGGCAAGTAAAATTAAAAGTAGCTACTCTACTAACGGCGCTTTTGGCGTCATCAGTACTCAAGGTGCCACAGAGGGAGCAGTTTCTGTATTTGGCGGAACCAACGCTCAGAACGAGGCAGGTGAAATTCCTGCCGAACTGCGTGATAGCCTGACTTCAGATGTACTTCAACTTTATTCAGTTAAGAAACTTCCACCGATCACACCTTCTAGTACACGCCTCACGGCAGCATTTGCTGCTAGGCGCACCGATGGTCGTTATGTTGTATGGGGCGCAAAAACAGACTTTGTCAATGAAATAATTCCTTACTAGTTTGAGTTATTCGACCACCTCATTTGTCGGATTTGCACAGCTCGAATTGCGCCACCCAAACAACAACAAGGTCTATCGGTTGGAGCATGTCGACGACTTTTTTTGATGGAGTTTATTATGAGTAACTCAAGAGATCCAGTGCAGGCGATGCCTATTGCAAGTGAATTAGAAATCATAGGTGATGTTTACATTAACGCTACCGTTCGCGGCAATTATAAATACGATAGCAATGGAGGCAGTGGCGAGGGGCTCTCGCGATTTTACTGGCATATCAATGGTGAGCGTCTCGTTGAGGAAGGCCAGCTGGATATAAAGCTTAAAATTTCGGACGCTCACAAATTCTTACAGCTCTCCGTAGTGCCTGTTGCATCTGATGGCAATGAAGGAGTCGAGGCGTTCTCTTCGAATTATGAAATTCTTGCTCACTTTCAAGGGATTTCAGAAGACGAGAATGAATGGTGTTACTTAAAGCAACGAGGAAATTTTTCTTTTCATACACCAGAGCCCGCAGACCGACTTTTCGTCTCCACCGGTGGGGTTTTCGCACTGCTCCACCCGTCCACGGGAAATGTCCACCTAAAAGGCCAAGTTGGCTGGGGCTTGCCAGTCCCCCCTGAGATAGAGAATTTTCTAAAAAACAACAAGGCTATAAAACTTTTCTCATCAGAGTTCAGTTTCGCTGCACTGGTCGAGGTAGGCAGCACGAATCAGTTATTGTGTTGGGGGGCAACTATCCCAGCTGCACTCCCTTCTTTACGCGGTGTCAAATCGGTTTACAGTACACGTAATGCCTTTGCCATTATATATGACAACCCTCTTCCTGGGTCTGACAGCATTGCAGCGATTGGGCCGGCCAACAACCCGGTATCAAAAGTGCCGGAAGATATACAGCGCGAGTTGTGGTTTGACCCGCCAGATGCCATTTACGCTGCCGATGACGCGTTTGCAGTACGTACTCGTGGTGGAAAAGTATACGCCTGGGGTAAGCCAGAGAACGGTGGATTAATCCCACCTGCCGTCAGAGCCCAACTCAATACAATGTTTATTACTCGAATTGTCGCGACTGCTATATCTTTCTGCGCGATTTCAGAAGAGGGTGACATAGCTGTTTGGGGACACCCAACCGGAGGTGGCACTATTCCCCCCGACCGGCTGGAGCAAATACTGAATGATGGTGGCGTACAATCAGTTATTGCTGCCACAACTGTTTTTTGTGCCATTACTCGGAGCAGGCGCAGGGCAGTCAGTTGGGGGCGACCTTTGGAGGGAGGTAACATGTCTCCTTCCGCAGCGAGCCTGGCAATTAGGGGGAACATCATTATCTGCAAGGCTGCTCGCTGGGCGTTTTTGATGGTCAATGCTGCCGGAGAGGCCGAAGCGTGGGGTGATATAAGGTATGGAGGAGCTCCACTGACCGAACAGGAAAAAAGAGAATTTAGTACTATATTAAGGGGTAAAAATGCATTGCCTGGTTACCCACAACGCAATTCACTGAGCCGCGTGACACAAAAACGACACTGCAATGTCTCTTCCCGTGCAATTATTGTGGGTGGCAATGTCGGTTTATATTCAAACGATGTCAGCTTTTTTCTACTAAGCCGACATGATGATGGGCGCACTAACGCAGTTGTAGTGACGGGGTTAGCTACCCACGGTGGAACGATGAGTCAGGCGCTACGGCAAACGCTAATGGCCAGTCTAATTCGAGATGTCTACTGCACCAACGGCGCGTATGGGGTTATTGCTACGCAGGGAGGAACAGACGGTGCTGTTTTAGTATGGGGTGCGACCTTAGCGATGGAGGATGCAGGTGAAATCCCCCCCGAACTGGCTTCGTATTTATCAAGTGGCGTGACAGAGCTGTATTCAATTAAACGCTTCCCTTACGTGGCGTTGCCTCCTGACCCACCACCGATCCCTCCCCGCCCGGACCCATCCTTCGCAGCTCGGCGTTCTGATGGCACATTTGTTCTTTGGGGAGGGAATGTAGAAAATCAATATTTTGATCCGCGGGCATCCACATAAAATCAGCGTATAAAAGACCTAAAATCAATTGACTGCCCCGGGCTGCTCCGGGGCAGTTTATCCCTCAGTAAAAATATGAGTGCCCTTCCGGTTGGTGTGAAGTCAACTTCTATTGAAGTACCTCTGTCAGCTGGATCTGGTCAACTAAAAAAGTATGGGTGGTGTTATTTTCAAATGAAATGCTGACTATTTTGTTTATGGCAATGTCGCCCACTGAAAGCTCAAACGATTCGCTCAATTTTACCCAGTTTTTATTAGGGCTTAACGATTTGTTTATGACCATGCCGGAAAAATCAATTTTTACTTCTGAAATGGCTGAGCTTCCTGTTGATTTGCAGTAAAAGCTCAGCTCATATTTAGCGTGCTGTTTTAGCCTGCTATAATATTTTTTAATTCCTGGCTCTATTAATTCGCTCGCCGTCTTGGTCGCCCGCCAACAAATATTTTCAGCTCCATCTATAGTAAGGTCCCCCTTTCCGGTAACCGTGTTTTCCCACATATTCCAGTTGTATCTATCGAAGCTGGTAAGGTCGCTTAATAGCGGGTTGCCCACTTGCCATTCTCTTCGTAGCGACTCGCGAGGTGTCTCGTCGCGGTGCCGAACACTGTAGTAGCCTTCAATTGATCGCCCATCAAATTTATTGATTTCATGACCTGGCACGTCTAATACCATTTGGTCGCCTGGAGGAAACTCTCCGATCGCTAGACTTTCGCTGTACTCGATGGTGTCGTTCCCCTTAGCCAAAATCACGATGGTTAGAATATCCTGGCTCTCCCAAGTGAGTTGCCTCGGAAAGCGTATCGTGGCTTTGGGTACATTGGGGTCGAGGTACTTATCAGGGGCTTCGTCAATACTTGGCGCTGGCCAACGTGCGGGATTGCCATGGACATTGAGAAACAGGTAGTCAGATGGTTTATCCTTTTGTCCTTCGCCAGTCAGAAAGTAGTTCACGGCAGCACTGCCCCTGGCGATAGCTTTCACTAACTTGTAGGGAATGGGAAAAAAGTAAGACCCCGCCCCCATTATTATCTGGCTGTCTGTGTGCGGCACGGACCCGCCTTCAGCATCTACCCCTGCCCAAATTATGAATACGCGACTGTACGCAACGGTATCTGATTCAAAAATATACAATCCAACTTGTACATCATTCTCGTCGAGCGTCTCCAGGTCGATATCGAAACCAGAATCAGGAAATTCTAACCAAGGACGAGCAAGAAGTTTGTCGTCTAAATATACGCGTAATCTAATTTCCTCCGACCAGGGCTCCCAAGGATCACTCTTATTACCTGTAGGGCCCTCCACTCGATAAGCGATAGGCATCAAATCACTTTTCCCAGCCGCACGAATGGTCTCGTAGCTGACCGTAACTTTTATGTCAGTACCCACCTCCGAAGGTTGAATCCAGCGTGTGACGGTCTGAGAACCCCAAGCCAGGAATATACGATCGTACGCAGCCATATTTTCCCAATATCGGAAGAGGACTTCAACGCCTTCACGAGCGCGTTCATCACTGAGACCGTAGAGCACAATCTCTATGGGCAACTGAAATACCAGCTTCTGGTTACCTGGTGAGGGGTTTATATCTCTCCCCCCAGGTCGACGCAGATAAACGCGTAGTCGTAACGGAAGAGTGTATGAAGGGTTCCCGCTAGGTCGGCGTACTTCAACATGCACTGGGTCGACGATAAGTTCGCGTATATTTTCGCTTGGAATCGTAAAAGCAATGCGCTTAAGCGCCTCGTCTCCCGGGTAAAGAATTTTAGTCGCAATAGGTGTATCGATATTTCCCCAGTACAATCGAAAAGTAGTAAACACAGGGGTGTTGTCCGGTCGCGCCATGTAAACGACAAGGTCGTATTCAACTTGATACAACCCTATGCCGGCATCAACATTATCCTCATCCCCCTCTATTTTTGGGTGCATATTTTCAGTTTCTATTGAGGGTAGATCTGCAATGCGTGGGAGACCTTTAGGCATGATCTGTTCTCCAAAGATATGTTGACCGTTAAATTGCATGAACACGAAGCTAGAGGAGACACCCATCAGGTAAGCTTGGCTACTGTCAATGTTCACAGGTGCGGAGAATTGTAGGAGCTTACTCGAGAAGCACTGACATTTCGTTTTTAGGTACTTGTCATCTCATCTCAGACTGAGATTTGGTCGCATCGAGAATTGCAGATCTGGTGTAACGTTCTCTACTAACCTTTCACCGATCTTGGCTACGCTTGAACTGCCAATATCCTCCTTACTACAGAAGAACATTCCGAGTTGAGCTAGTGCGTACGATCGGCCACCCTCAGCCAGAGCGATGGTCCCCGGACACGAGTTATCCCGTTAGCGGCTCAAGGTTGTACCCGCGCTGAAATTGGCAGGCTTATGGGGTGCTCACTTCCCTTAAACCGGTTGTCATCAACGCGTCCAGGCTGAGCGACTGGACGGTGGCGTACCTTGATGGCGCTGTCGCAGGATGGGATCATCATTTATCTTGAGGTTTTAACAAACCCAGACTTGAGACCAAATACTTCAACCCCCTGCGGAGTCGACTGCCCGGTCGTCACCTTCACCCGCTCCACCGGCCTATCCATCGCCACCCGATACTCCACCTCACCCCCAACGATCGCCTGCGCCGGCACCACAATCGCCTGCTCATTGTTGTAGGTCACAATGGTCAACCGCGCACTCATGCCCAACCGTACCCGCTGCAATTGCTGCGGCGTCAGCTTGGGGATCGACAAGGTCACTGGAAACTGCGCGCTGCCCTGGGTTTCGCCGGCAATCGCCAGGCCGCTGACCACGCTGACCGAACCCACGAGGCGTTCGCCTTCGAAGCCATCCCCCAGCACTTCTACTGCCTGACCCTGGCGCAGTTGGTTGATGTCCAACTCCGACACTTTGGCGGTGATTTTCAGCCGTTCGATATTGGCCAGGCCAAACAGCACCTGGCCTTGGCTGACCTTGCTACCGGCCTGGACCGGGGCGTTAGTGTTGCCGCCACCTTGGGGGCCGCTATTGCCAGGGGCGGGCACCACGATGCCGGAGAACGGCGCCTTGACGTCTTTGCCCTCAAGCAAGGCGAGCAGGGCGTCGTACTTGACCGTGGCGTTGGTCAGTTCCATGTCGGCGATCTGGCGATATTCGCCTTTGCCCTGGTCGAGGGCCTGTTGCAGTTCACTGCGGGCTGAGGCGAGGTCCAGTTGCTGCTGTTGGGTTTGTTGCTTGAGGTCGTCCAGCTCGTTGCGCGGGATGATGCCGCGCTGGAACAGGTTTTCGCTTTCGGTGAGTTTGCGCTGGTTATTGCCGGCGGACATTTCGGCGGTGCGCAGGCTGCGCCGGGCGCGGGCGACGGCGGGGCTTCTGTCCCAGTCCTGCATCTCTTGCACGGCGCGCCGGGCCTTAAGCTGGGCGGAGAGTGCATCGCGCAATTGCACTTCGAGGGTGGACGGGTCCATGCGCAGCAACACCTGGCCCGCTTCAACCCGCTGGCCTTGCTCCACCAGGTTGGCCTGCACATTGCCGTCGAACGGCGCGGTGAGGGTGAGGGTGGTGTCGGGCTCAATCTTGCCCACCAGGCCGATCTGGTGCACCAGCGGGTCGGGTTTGACCGCCAACCACTGCTCGCTGGCGTTGGCGGGCTCGTCGGGCGCAGTGCGCAGGCCGAGCAGGCCTGCGCCGGCAAGCAATACGATCATGGCAGCGCCGAGCAGGCGTTTTCGATTAGTAGTCATTGAGGCTAATTTCCCAACTTTCCAGCGTCATGCCCAGGGTCAAGTCGAGCTGGGTCTGGGCGTTCAGATAAGCGATCAGCGCATTGAGCTGCGCGTTTTCGGCGTTGCGCAAATCGGTCTCGAAACTCAGCACCTGGAAGTTGGTGGAGCGCCCGGCGCTGAGTTTTTCCCGCTCGATCTCGATCTTGCGCCGCGACAGCTCCACGGCGCGCTGGGAGATTTCATATTGGCGCCAGCGGGTGCCGAGGTCGCGCACCACGTCGTTGACGCTGCGCTCCAGCTCCTGGCGGGCGTCGGTGATGCGAATCTCCTGGTCTTGCACATTCACCCGCGCGCGGACTTCGGCCTGGCGCGTGCTGATGTCGCCGATGGGGATTTGCACCTGCACCCCGGCGTAACTGTCCCAGGTGCGGTTGTTACTGCTGCCGGCATCGTTGTTGTAGGCGTCACGAATCTGGTTCGCGCCGGCCACCAGGTCCACCTGCCAGCGTCCCGAGTCCTTGGCGATCACCAGGTTGAGGTCGGCCTGCTGGCTGCCGAGCAGCGCGGCGAGGTATTCCGGTTGCTGGTTCTGCGCCAGGTTGAACGCCTGGCGCTTGTCGATCTGCATGGGCTGCGCTTGCAGGGCTTCGCTGGCGCGGATCGGCGTTGACAGGTCCAAGGCCAACAGGCGCAGCAGGGCCAGGCGGCTGGTGTCGAGTTGGTTCTGGGCTTCTTCAACGCCCAGTTGCTGGGTGGCAATATCGGCCTCGGTCTGCACGATTTCGAACTCGGCCATGCGCCCGGCGTTGATCAGCGCCTTGTTGACTTCAAGCAACGTGCCGGAACGTTTGAGGGCGTCTTGCACAATGGTCAATTGCTCCTGGGCGCGCAGCAACTCGCGGTAGGTGGCGATGATCTGGCTGATGGTCTGCGCTACGGTGGCCTTGAGGTTCAGCCGGTTGGCCTGCTCTGACAGGCGTGACATGCGCAGCGGCGCAGTGGTGGCGTCCCAGCCGGCGCCGCGCATCAGCGGCTGGATGATTGCCAGGTCCAGTCCGTCGCTGCGGTAGCGGCCGGCACGGTCGGCATTGTTCAGTTGTTGGGTCCAGGACATGCTCAGGCGCGTGCCGTATTCACTCAGTAGGCTGGTGGCCGGAGCCACGTTGGCATTGCGTGCATTGTCGGCGGTGCCCCGGGTGCCCCGGTAGTAGCTGTTGAGGGTCAGCTTGGGGTTGAAGGTGTCTTCGGCCACGCGCAAGTCGAATTTCTGCGCCACCCGTTGCAGGTAGGCGCTGCGGATCGCCGGGTTGTTACGCAGGCCCAGGTACACCGCATCCCCCAGGGTCAGGGTGGCGACCTGGGCGTTGAGCGACACGCCACGGTCATAGCCGCTACGGGTGGTGCTCGGCGCCGATGGGTTGATGACCACCTTTGAGGCCATGACAGGCAGGCAAACCAGGGTCAGCAGCGCGAGCCATTTATTCATCGCGCAGGGCCTCCACCGGTTGCAACCGTGAGGCCGAGACCGCCGGGTAGATGCCAAAAAACAACCCCACCAGCAGCGTGCTGCCCACCCCCAGTGGCAGGGCCGCGACCGCCAATGAAAACGCCCAGCCCGACAGCCAGGCGTAGAGCCATGCGGCGCTCATGCCCAGCACCGCGCCGCACAGCGCGCCGACGGCGGTGAGGGTGACGGCTTCGAGCAGGAACAGGTTGCGAATATCCCGCTGACGCGCGCCGAGGGCCATGCGTATACCAATCTCGCGGCGGCGCTCCGACACGTTCATCAGCATCACGTTCATCACACCGACACCGCCGCCCACCAGGGAAATCGCCCCCAATGCCAGCAGCAGGTAAGCGAAGGTACGGCTTTGCCGGGTCATGCCGTCGATCATTTGCTGGGGCACCTGGATATCCACCGTGTGCTCGGTGAGTTGGCGTTGCAGCGCGGCAGCGGCGTCCTTGGCCATGCGCTCCATGTCCAGATCGGGCGCGGCGCGAATGACGATGTTGCTGATCTGCGGGTTGGCGTAGATGCGGCGCATGCCTTCGGCGGGGATAAACAGTGATTCCCCACCCTGGATGGGCATCAACAAGGCGCGGGGCTGGGCGTGCAGGATGCCGATGATCAGGAACAGGTAGTCGTTGATGCGCACGCGATCGCCCAGTTTCAGCGGGTCGCCAGGGACACTCAGCGCCTGGGCGACTTCGTCCCCAATCACTGCGTAGGTTTCATTGGCGTCGAAGGCGGACAGGAAGCGGCCTTCGCGCAGGCTCAGGCGCATCGCCTGGTGGATGTCCGGGGTGCTGCCGACAAAATTGGCGTTGGTGGTGCGCCCGTGGAACACCACAGGCCCGCTGAACAGGCTGAGGGCGCCGATATGGATGATGCCCGGAACGGCCTGGCGTACGGCGTCGAGGTCCAGGTGAGTGCGCATGGGCAGGGTGCTGGTGCCCTTGGGTGGGAATTGCGCGACCAGGGTGTCGGTGCCCATGTCCTTGAAAATCATCGCCGCATCCACCGCCGCGTTGTGGCCGATATTGATCAGCGCCACCACCGATGAGCTGCCGATCACAATGCCCAGCAGGGCCAGGATCGAACGTTTGCCCAAGGTGCGCAGGCTCACGAACGCTTCATGCAGCAGTTGGCTGACGTTCTGCTCGACCCTCAGGCTCATGAGCACCCGGCCTCCTGCACCACGCCATTGCGCACCAGGATCTTGCGCTCCAGGCGGTCGGCGATGTGGGCGTCGTGGGTGACGATGATCAGCGTCACTTGCTGTTCGCGGTTAAGAGCCAGGAGCAGGTCCATGATGTCCTGCGCAGTGGTGCTGTCGAGGTTGCCGGTGGGTTCGTCGGCGAGGATCACTGAAGGGTTGCCCACCAGTGCGCGGGCGATGGCGACCCGTTGGCGCTGGCCGCCGGAGAGGTCGGCGGGGCGATGATGGGCGCGCTCCGCCAGGCCGACCTGGTCGAGCATGCGCAGGGCCTGCTCCACCGATTCATGGCGCGAGACGCCGCGATAACTCAAAGGCAGGGCGACGTTGTCCAGCGCGCTGAGGCGCGGCAGCAGGTTGAAGCTCTGGAACACGAAGCCGATTTGCTGGTTGCGGATCGCCGCCAGCTCATCCGGGGTGGCGCTGAAAATATCGTGGCCGGCGAAGTGATATTGGCCACAGTTGGGCAGGTCCAGTAGCCCGAGAATATTGAGCAGGGTACTTTTGCCGGAGCCGGAGGCGCCGAGGATCCCGCAACTGTCACCGCGAGCGATGGACAGGCAGACGTCATTGAGAATAGATAGCTGTTGCCCGGCCAACTGATAGCGTTTGCCGATGCCTTGCAGGGAGATCAAGTCAGGGTGCGCGGGGGTATCTGTCATCATGACTACGCCTTCAGTCTCGACGGTGCCGCCATGCCCCCGGTAAATCTTTGTAACAAGTTCGGGAGCTGCCTGGAACGCGTCACGGACTGGTTTTATTTCTTGTTTTTAAAATATTGTTTGAATAGTAACCGCGATCTTTGCGCTTCGCCAGCCATGGAAATAGAGCGGTTTTACCCCACGAAACGTGTTGCCCCGCGTACATTCTGGGCCGGTTCAACCTCTTCGATGAGCCTAACCGAGCCCGTCAGCCGAGGGTTTGCGGCGTATGGCGGTGTGTCACTACTTGCTTTCGACCCGCCGCCCCGGTATAAAAAATCAAATTATTTTTTAAAACAATATTTCCGTCGTGGAACTCTTATGGTCGCGAAGAAACTCAGTGCTCCAAACGTTACCAAAACTCGATTGCTGGATGCGACTGAGGCTCTCTTCATTAAGTACGGATACGACGCAGTTTTGTTACGCCAGATTACCGAGCGCGCTCAAGTGAACCTGGCCGCCGTGAATTATCACTTCGGGGATAAAGACTCCCTGATGAAAACCCTGCTGATGCAGCGCCTGGAGCCGCTCAACGAGCAGCGCCTGGAGTTGCTGGCGCGTTGCGAGGCCGAATCCGAAGGCCCGCTGGACTGCGACACGCTGCTCGGTGTGCTGTTTGCCCCGGCCATGGGCCTTGAGCGCAGCGACCCGGCCGGTGCCAATGGAGAAGGGCGGTCATTCATCCGCTTTTTAGGCCGGGTCTACAGCGACACCTCGCCGTTTATCCAGGAATACCTCAAGGTGCATTACCAACCGGTCTTTCAACGATTCTTCGAAGCCTTCGCCCTGGCCCTGCCCGACCTGCCGCGCAATGAACTGGGGGTGCGTCTGCAATTTGCCCTCAAGGCGATCTCCGGCGTCATGGCCGGGACCGAGTTGCGCCTGCTGATGAACTCCATGAGCCTTGGCCGCCCGGCCACGGACGCCGAAGTGATGGCCAAGCTGATCACCTTGGTGTCGGCGGCGATCCGCGTGCCGCAGCAAAGCCCAGAAGCTGAAAACGCATTGGCCAAGGTGCTGGATACCCAGCGCGCCATTCGCGAGCAGGCTGTCGCGCCTGTCGCTAAGGTCTCGCGTTAGGTCAAATCCGAGGCAAAAAAAAGCCCGCTGGGGCGGCGGGCTTGATGTACAACGTTTGTAACGGATGAGGCTTCACACTACGTTCCCGGATGTGAATAAATCGTGAAAACTTTGTAAGCTAAAATGTGAAAAGATTGAGTTTGCATGATTTTCGACAATTTCCTCGCCGCCACCCTCAGATTTTCCAGTGCCCGGCACTCTTGGCCAGCCGCTGGCGCATCCCATCCACATTCTGCGCCAGTTGCAGCGTCAACAAGCGGTAGCCATCCAATGCGCTGTAAACCGGTGCATCCAGCGCAGGTTCGGCACCGCCGCCAGGGGTGACCCGCTCCAATCGCTCGGTGACGCCGGATTTCAACGCCCGCGCCATGCCCACCCATTGCACCCGGATCTGCCGGTGCTCGGTCTTCAACACCACTTGCATGCGGGCCATCGCTTGTTCGTCCCGGGGATCGGGGCGGGTATTGCCGAGAATCTCCAGGGTGCTGATGCACAGGCGCAGATGGCGCTGGATTGCATCCAGTTCGGTCATGGAGATGCGCACTTCCTTGGACACCGATGGCATCAGCGACCGTAATTGCAGCATCGCCGCATTCAAGCGGTTGAGCAGCTTGAAGTGTTCATCATCGGTGACTGAGCGGCCGCTGATGATGCGGCTATAGATCTCGGCACAGTCGCGCAATGCGCTGGCCAAGTTGTAGCGCCACGAGTACACCGCATACAACGGCAGGGCGAACGAGAACGCCAGGGCCAGCACGATGCCGATCAGGATATCGACGGTACGCCACAGCCCATCCGACACAGGGTTGTCGCCGTGACCAGCGACGATAAACACCGTGATCGCTGACAACAGCGCGATGTACCCGCCCTTACCAATGGCGTGGTACGAAAAGAACCCGCACACCACCGACATCAGCAGGTAGGTCAGCAAGGGCTGGCCCAGCCACGCCTGTTGCAGCACCAATGCCAAGCCGACACTGGCGCCGATCAACGTGCCGTAGGCGCGCTCCACGGCTTTCTTGCCGATATTGCCGTGGTGCTGCAAACCGCCGATCACGATGAGCATGGTTACCGACGCCCACTCACCGTGGGGCAGGTTGATGCCGGTGGTCAGCAGGATCGTCGCCAGCAGGCCGATGGACACGCGCACGGCGTGGATCAGCTTGGCGTGGCGATAGCGGCGATACGGGTCGAGCAGCGGGCGCAGCAGGCGCCGGGCAAACAGGGGCAGGTTCATCGGTAGTAAAGGGGCCTCAATGGTCAGTTTGTGCGGGCTTTAAATGTGGGAGGGGGCTTGCTCCCGATTGCAGGGGGTCAGCCAGCACCTCTGTAACTGACCCACCGCTATCGGGAGCAAGCCCCCTCCCACAGGTTTAATCTTCGACCCTTCAGAAGATGTAGTCGGTTGTCAGGAAGCTGGAGTCACGGTTTCGCAGAATATCGCTCACCAACGCCTTGTTGCTCTCCTGGAACTTGGTCGCCACCAATGTACGGATCGAGAACACCCGCAACGCATCATGTACCGACAGCGTGCCCTCGGCCGAGTTCTTGCGGCCGTTGAACGGGAAGGTGTCCGGGCCGCGCTGGCATTGGGCGTTGATATTGATACGGCCGACCTGGTTGGCAAAGGTGTCCACCAGCTTGCCGACGGCCTCTGGGTGGGTGCCGAAAATGCTCAGTTGCTGGCCAAAATCCGAATCCAGCACGTACTCGATCACCGTCTCCAGGTCGCGGTAAGGCACGATCGGCACCACGGGGCCGAACTGTTCCTCGTGGTACACGCGCATCTGCGGGTTCACCGGGTACAGCACCGCCGGGTAGAAGAATGAGCCACGACTGGTGCCGCCGTTCTCATTCACCACCTGAGCGCCGTGTTGCACGGCGTCGGCCACGAGGGCGTTGAGGTAGTCGACCTTGCCGACTTCTGGCAGCGGGGTGAGCGCTACGCCGTCATCCCACGGCATGCCGGGTTTTAGGGTGGCGAGCTTCTGGTTGAATTTTTCGATGAAACGCTCGACCACATCCTCATGCACAAACAGGATTTTCAACGCGGTGCAGCGTTGGCCGTTAAACGATAAAGAACCGGTGACCGCTTCACTCACCGCGTTATCCAAGTCGACCTCGGGCAGCACGATGCCGGGGTTTTTCGCATCCAGGCCCAAGGCGGCACGCAGGCGGTGTGGCTTGGGGTGCAGCCTCTTCAAGTCGCTAGCGGCCTTGTTGGTGCCGATAAACGCAAAGATATCGATCTTGCCGCTGGCCATCAGCGCGCTGACGGTCTCGCGGCCGCTGCCGTAGATCACGTTGATCACCCCGGCCGGGAAGCTGTCGCGAAAGGCCTCCAACAGTGGACGGATCAACAACACGCCGAGCTTGGCCGGCTTGAACACCACGGTGTTGCCCATGATCAGCGCCGGGATCAGCGTGGTGAACGTCTCGTTGAGCGGGTAGTTGTAGGGGCCCATGCACAGCGCCACGCCCAGGGGCACGCGGCGGATTTGGCCAAGGGTGTCCTGCTCCAGCTCAAAGCGGCTGGAGCGGCGGTCGAGCTCTTTGAGGGCATTGATGGTGTCGGTGATGTAGTCGCAGGTGCGGTCGAACTCTTTCTGCGAATCCTTGAGGTTCTTGCCGATTTCCCACATCAGCAGCTTGACCACTGCGTCGCGCTGTTCGCGCATGCGCCGTAAAAACGCTTCGACATGCTGGATGCGATCCACCACGCGCAGGGTCGGCCACTCGCCCTGGCCACGGTCATAGGCGCGCACGGCGGCATCAAGGGCGGTGAGGGCGGTGTCGGCGTCCAGCAGCGGAGTGCTGCCGATATGCACGCGTTGTTCGCCGAGTTGCACCGGGCTTTGTACTTGAGCCAATGGGCCGTTCCAGACCTGCAACTGGCCGTCGACCAAGTAATCACGCTGTTCAATCGGCGCCGCCAGGCGATATTGCTCTGGAATATCGGCGGCAGAGGTGGGAAACAGCTGGGCGAGCAGGTTGCTGGTGGTCATGTCGCTACCCCTGGAATAGTTGCAAAACATGACTAGAGAGTCACCCAACATAGGGCTCTATGGCAAGGCTTGTGCGCTTTCTCCTACGCAGCGCTGTGAACGCCGGGTAAACTGCGCGCCTTTCTTGAAGGAGGTCACATGAGTCAGTACCAGCCGGGCATTCTTGCCGCGCCAGTGCCGTTGCAGGCACGTCATCTGTTTTTTGCCGTGGATTCGTTGGTCGCCGTGCCCGCTGCGCTGGACGCACTGGTGCAGTTGACCGACTCGGCGGCAGTGGTCGGTTTTGGCGAGCCGCTGGTAATCGCGCTGGGTGCACAGATCGACGGCCTGCGCAGCTTCCCGGCCGTCAGCGGCCCGGGCGCCCACAACCCGTCCACCCAACAGGCGTTGTGGGTGTGGCTGCACGGCGTTGATCGCGGTGAACTGCTGTTGCGTAGCCGCGCTTTTGAAAAGGCCCTGGCCCCGGCCTTTCGCCTGGTGCAGATGACCGAAGGCTTTCGCTACAAGACGGGTTTCGACCTCACCGACTACGAGGACGGCACCGAAAACCCACACGACGATGCCGCCGTTGAAGCCGCCCTGACCGACAGCGGTGCCAGCTTTGCCGCGATCCAGCAATGGCAGCACGACCTTGACGGTTTCGCCGCATTGCCCGCCCAGGAGCGCGACCACATCATCGGCCGTCGCCATGGCGACAACGAAGAGTTGGACGACGCCCCCGAATCGGCCCACACCAAGCGCACCGCCCAGGAAAGCTTCACCCCGGAGGCCTTCGTAGTGCGCCGCTCCATGCCGTGGGCCGAGAACGGTCAGGCGGGCTTGATGTTCCTGGCGTTCGGCCATTCCTTCGACGCATTCGAGGCGCAATTGCGGCGCATGAGTGGCCTGGAAGACGGGATTGTCGATGGTTTGTATCGCATCAGCACCCCCTTGACCGGTGGATACTACTGGTGCCCGCCGGTCAAGGGTGGGTACGTGGACTTGAGCGCGCTAGGCTAGCCTACGCCCCATGTGGGTGTTACAGGCGCATCACTGATGTACATGGCGCTGTCGGCGCATGCCTCATGAATGGCTCTGGTTGATAGGCCTGCGCCGAGTTCATCGGCGCGTTGTTCAAGGCGACCCCAACGCTTGGGGTACCCCGAGTGGTTGAGTGATTCGGCAGGTCGTCATGGGTGGGCTTGGGTGGGGTTTTCTGGGTGATGGCCGTTAGCGCTTTGTTCGTACTGAAGGCCGCAGCACCCCCTACGGCCGCGAGCGCCACCGCTTTCGCGACGGGGGCGATAGCGGCCGACAGCGCCGCGGCGATTACAGCAAAGATAGGAAACATAGGCATTATCCTTTTCGCGAGATAGCAAAGATTTGGGAAACGCCTTACCTGTGTGTTCCTGGTCGAGCAATCAGTTCCAGCGGTTAGGAAACCCACTCCACCTCACCGCTGTTGAGTCGATAAATGCCGCCGACGATGTCCAGCTTGCCTTGGGTGATGGCATCGGTCAGCACGGTCGATTCACGCTTGAGTCGCGCCATGGTGTCGGCAACATTCTGCGCAATGGCGTTGTCGAGCAAATCCCCAGGCTTGTTCAATACCTGGGTCACGGCCGGCTTGAGCGCGTCCGCCAGGCCCTGGATTTTCCCGGGGAAGCGGGCATTGTCCTTGACGGCCTTGACCCCGGCGGCAACGGCGCCGCAGCGATCGTGGCCGAGTACTACGATCAGCGGCGTGCCCAGCACGGCCACTGCGTACTCTAGGCTGGCGAGCCCGTTGTCAGTGACGAAGTTACCCGCTACGCGCACCGCGAAAATGTCGCCGCGACCGGTATCGAAGGCGTACTCAGGGGCAATTCTGGAGTCGGCGCAGCCCAGCACCGCGGCAAATGGGTTTTGCCCATCGACCAGCGCCTCCCGTTCAGCGATGAAATCATGGCGCTTGGTGACACCCGCAACGTAACGGCCATTGCCCTCCTTCAAGCGGGTGAGCGCCTGCTGCGGTGTGAGACCGTTGGCAGGTTTGGGTGCCGGCCCTGGGGCCGCAGCTGCGTGAGCCACGGCGGCGGGTAATGCCCCGGCGAGAAGCAGGGCCCCGGCGCCGGCAGTGGCCAGGCGCAAGAAGCGTCGGCGGTCATTCATAGGTGCCGGGGCAGGGGATGTATGAGCAGTGCACATTGGCTGGCGTCTCGGAGCAGAGGAGGAAGGGGCCAAAGGGTGCAAAGAATCTTGCGCGAAAAAACTAGGATTTTTCCGGGCGTTCGCGTGTTTGTGCGCCCGCACTGAAAAACTCGCCAACTCCCCGTCACCTGGCTAGCCAGCGAATGCGCGCTGGTGGGGCTGTCGCCAGCGGGTTGCGTCCGTTGCCCTATGGGAAAAAGCCGTGATTAAGGCTACCGTGGCGACCTGAATATTTCGGGATGTTTCAGATTTATGACCAGCCAGGCCCTCCGCACCGCCGACACCCAGTCCCGCCGCGCCGCGTTGACCTTGGCCTTATGCCTACCCAGCGACGTGTTGCTCTACCTGCTGTTGCCCATGGAGTCCCAAGCGTTTGGCATCACCCTGGCCCAGGCCGGCGTATTGCTGGCCGCCAACCGGCTGGTGCGGATTTTTGGTTATCGGCATGTGCTGAATTTCTACGCACGTCATGGCGACCGCCTGACCTGCATGATCGCCGCTGGCGCCGCCACGCTGTGTGCAGTCGGCAACTCAATGCTGTCCGGGTTCGCGGCGCTGCTTGGGCTACGCCTGGTGTGGGGCTTGTGTTTTGCCGCGTTGAACCTGTCGACCCAAGTATTGGCCACTGCCGAACCTGACGGGGCTGCACGCCGGGCGGGTCGTTCGCGGGCCTTGATCGCCCTTGGGCCAATGCTGGCGCTGCCTTTGGGTGGCTGGCTGACGCTGTCGGCCGGGCCGCGTCCGATTTTCCTGATTCTGGCAGCGGCCTGTTTGGTCGGGTTATGGGTGGCGCGGGGCTTGCCTGCGGCCGGGCATGACTTGCACAGCACCCCAGGACGGCGCTTCAAATGGCCGGACAGCGTGGCAATGTGGTCATTTATCGAAGGCGTGGCGCTGGATGGGCTGTTTATCTTCGGCCTGTCGATCCAGGCGCAGAAAATTCTCGGCGGTGACGCAGTGCTGATCGCGGGCGGCTTGATGGCGCTGCGGTATGTCTCGGAAATGCTCCTGAGCCCCTTGGGCGGCCGCGCGGCGCAGCGCTTTGGTGCCACCTCGATGCTGCTGCTGTTCTCGTTCCTGAGTGCCTTGGCCCTGATGGCGTTTGGCAGTTACTGGGTGATTATCGGCGCGGCATCGGTGCTGGTGCTGCGTGCGCTGCAATTGCCGCTGGTGACCACCCTGGTGGCTGAGCGCAATCCCGGCTCGATGCGTGTATCGGCGTTGGCGTCGAACGCGGTCTGGCGGGATATCGGCGCGGGGCTGGGGCCGCTGTTGGCCGGGCTGCTGCTGCCGATTGCCTCGGCCCCGTGGGTGTTTGGTGTGGCGGGTGCGGCGATTGCAGTGAGTGCCGTGTTCTGCTGGCGGGCGAAGGCGTCACTGCCCTGATTCAGGCACTTTTCAAGCGCTCGATCCAGGCCGGATCAAAGCGGGTCTGCTCGGTCTCGATGCCCGCCGTCTGCAGCCTGGCCTTGTGCGCTTCGATCTCACCGACCATCTGCGCATGGGCGCTGGAGTTGGCGTCCAGCTCATGCATCTGGGTCAATCCCAGGTGATAGAACCGCAACACTGTGAGCGCCGTTGGGTCATTCGCCTGCACCCGTTCAGTGACCTTGTGCATCACATTGGTCACGCTCATCAGGCAGCGCTTGAGCTGCCAGCCATACACCGCCGCCGCCATCCACGGCTGGGTCCAGAACGGGCCGCGCACCAGCGCTACGGTAATCAGCACGCCAGCGAACACACCACCGACATTGAAGCGAAAGTTATCGCCACCGGGTTCGCCGAACAGCATCACTGCCAGGCTCGACAGCAACATGGCCAACGCCAGGAACAGCACCGCGACGATGATCGTGCTGCGGCGGGTTTGCTGGCGGTAGGTGGCGGGGTCGCAGGGTTTGAGTTCGAACATCCGGTTCAAGTCTCCAGAAGAGGGCGGGATGGCATCTTCGCACGCCTGGGCAAACAAGTTGAACGATGGCTTAACGCAGTTTCTCTAAACCTACGTAAACCCACTGAGGTGAACCATCATGGCCGAATACAAACAGCCGCCACCCGGCACCCCCAACCCTGACCGTACGCCCGGCGAAGAGGAGCGCGACAACGACGCCTTGCGCCCCAACGACCCGGCGGAACGTCAGGACGACGAATTGGATCAGGATGTCGAGCAGGTTGAGGAAGACCTGGAAAACCTGCACGACAAAGCCCGTCCACTGTGAATAAGGAGAAGACTGTGAGCAATACTCCGAAAGGCCCGCACTCGGGTGAGCAGGGAACCGGTAAGGATGAGCTGGGTTTCGACCCGGACTCGCCAGATGTGAGTGATCCGCAGGTTGACCCTATTGGCCCTGCCATCGCGCCCCTGGACAAAGAAAAACAGCCGGCAGAAAAAAAGCCGCCCTATGATCCCTTGGGCGACTTGAAACCTTAACCTGAGCCCCGCCGTTGTGCGGGGCTTTTACTTATTTGGGTGCTATCCACGTCACTTCAGTAATTCCAAACTTCTCGGCCCAGGGCCGAGTGGTTTTCTTCACTTGCTCATGCCCTACACGCCCAACGCGGCTGACATGCGCAATATCGGCATCAACCGCCGCCCAGTGCCAGGCCTCGGCGTTGTTCATCACTTCGGCGCGCACCACGAAAGACTTCGGTTGTCCGTGCAGTTGATAGTGGATGGTGTAGATTTTCGCGCTGCTCATGTTGCCTCCCTGTGTTGTTATCAATGGATAGGAGAGCGTTCAAAAAGGTTCATTCAAAATGACAATCTGCATGCAGGCGCGGCATAGTGACGCCTTCGCCGCGCGCCCCAGGAATGTGCAATGACTCACCTGACCCATCGCCAGCTTTACCTCAATCGCTTGGGCTTTGACGCACCGCCGCCGCCCACGCTGCAAACCCTGCAGGCTCTGCAAATGCGCCACGTGTGCACCTTTGCCTTCGAGAGCGTGTCGACACTGTTGCATCTGCCGGTGCCCATCGACCTGGCCAGCGTCGAGCAAAAGGTGCTGCTGGATGGGCGCGGTGGCTACTGCTATGAGTTAAACCAGCTGTTCCTCGCCCTGTTGCACGAATTGGGCTTTGACGCTCGTGGTATCACCGGACGGGTGGTGATGGGCTGTCCGGCGGATGCGCACACGGCACGTACCCATCGCTTGAGCCTGGTGACCGTGGACGGCGTGCGCTATATCACCGATGTTGGCTTTGGCGGCATGGTGCCCAGCAGTCCGTTGTTGCTGGACACTGAGGCGGTGCAGGCGACGGCCCACGAGCCGTATCGGCTGACATACGACGGGCAGGGCAGTTTCACGCTGTGGGCGCAGGTGGCACAGGAATGGCGTGGGCTCTATGTGTTCGACCTGCAGGTGCAGGCCGATATCGACTACACCCTCGGCAACTGGTACGTGTCGACTCACCCTAATTCGCCGTTCCTGGGCCAGCTGAAGGCCGCACGCCTGGCACCGGGTAAACGCTACACCCTGGCCAACGCCAATTATGCCGTGCACTACCTGGATCGACCGAGCGAAAAACGTACGCTGGGCAGTGCCGATGAACTGTTGCAGGTACTGCAGGAGACCTTTGGTATTCGCTTATCGGCGCTTCCTCAATTGCGCGAAGCGCTCAAGGGTCTGAGCGGTGGTTAATCCTTCCTTCTAAACCCTTCCCCCTTAACCCTGCACCGAATACATGGGTGATGAGTATGAAATCAAGCTCGGCACCGCGGTTTAGGCGTTAAACCTGGAGCGGAGCAGGGCGCGGTTACAGGGGGCAGGCGGTACCCAGTTGCCACGCACAGTTAAATCTCACAGTCGCCCATGACTTTGCCTACATTTCTTTCCGGTTAACTCCCCTATAAATCCTCAGCAAGCAGGTTCTACTTTCTAGAACGACTTGAATGGGGAATTGACGATGGGCCCGACCACCAATGCTGATTCACTGAATCTGACCAAGCTTGCCCAACCTCTGGGTGGGGTGGGTGGCGGTGGCCCCAACCTCGAATACGACCCCGAATTCCTTGAGCTGGAAGCAGAAACCCTCGGCCAACCCGAGGTGCAATATGGCGACACGCTCACTGAGGCGATCGAACCCAACTGGACGCGCGTGCTGCTGTTGTCGCAGGCGCTGCTGGTGCGCAGTCGTGACTTGCGCCTGGCCATGTGGCTGGCTCGGGCCCAACTCAAGCTGCACGGTATTGCCGGCCTGGCGGTTGGCCTGCAGTTGATCCACGAGTTGTTGGCGAACTGCTGGGAGGGCCTGCACCCCCAACTTGACCCCGATGACGATGACGACCCGCTGTTACGCATCAACATCCTGGCGGCGCTCTGCGAGCCCGGCGGGATGCTGCGTGACTTGCTTGATACGCCACTGATCATCGCTCGTAGCTTGGGCCCGCTGACGCTTCAGCAAATAGACCGGGCCGTCAACGAGCAAAACCCAGACCTCAGCCCTGCCATGCTTGAGGGGGCGCTGGCAGAAGCTGATGCGCTCGAACTGGGTGCCACTGCCGACGCGTTGGCGCAGGCGATGGTCCTCAGCACGCAGATCGAACAGTTACTGACAGAGCGAGTCGGCCTCGATCGCGCACTGGACTTGAGCCCGCTGGTCAACTTATTGCGCCGTGCCTGCGACGTCACTCGACAGCGTCTCCCCGACACGTCCAGCGCAACGATTGCCGACGAGCATTCGCGTGCGCCACCCCATCGTGGCGAGATCAACAGCCGCGCAGAGGCGCGCCAGGCCATCGACCGTTTGTGCACCTATTTCCGCACGCATGAACCCGCCAGCCCAGTGCCGTTCCTGCTGCAACGCGCCAGTCAGTTGATCGACAAAAACTTTATGGAGCTGCTGCAGGATCTGGCCCCCGATGGCCTTGCCCAATTGGCATTGGTCAGCGGCATCCCCAACAGCGCCAGTTGAACCTTTTGTATCTATCTCATTGACCGGAGCCAGTCCTGTGGCCACAGAAAACAGTCAGAAATTTATCGCGCGCAACCGGGCGCCACGTGTGCAGATCGAGTACGACGTGGAGGTCTACGGCTCGGAAAAAACCGTGCAATTACCTTTCGTCATGGGGGTGTTTTCCGACCTCTCGGGCAAACCCGCCGAGCCATTGCCGCCGGTGGCCGAACGCAAGTTTCTTGAAGTGGACATCGATAACTTCGACGAGCGCCTCAAGTCCATGAAGCCGCGCGTGGCGTTCCAGGTGCCCAATACCTTGACCGGTGAAGGCAACCTGCCGGTGGAGATGACCTTTGAATCGATGGACGATTTCAGCCCGGCCGCGGTGGCCCGCAAGGTGCCAAGCCTCAACCAGTTGCTCACCGCACGCAGCCAACTGGCGAACCTGCTGACCTATATGGACGGCAAGGTTGGCGCAGAGCAATTGCTGGCCAAAGTGCTCGCCGACCCCAGCGTGATGCAAGCCTTGAGCGCAACCCCACGCGCACCGGAATAACGGACTGACTGCTGTTTCGCCGGTGCCTCGTGTGCACCGGTACGTGAACGCTTTTGCCAAAAAATCGAGGATACCGTCATGTCTACCCCGCAAACGGAACAGACCGGACAGCCGCTGGCGACGTCCGAATTCGACCCCGGCGACTTCGCCAGTCTGCTGCACAAGGAGTTCAAGCCCAGGACCGACAACGCCAGGGACGCCGTGGAATCCGCCGTGCGCACCCTGGCCGAACAGGCCCTGCTGGGCACGCAACTGATGCCCCATGACGTGCTGGGCACCATTGAGGGTCTGATCGCCGCCCTCGACCAGAAGCTCACCGAACAGATCAATCACATCCTCCATCACGAAGAGTTCCAGGCTGTGGAGAGTGCGTGGCGCGGCCTGCACTACCTGGTCAGTAATACCGAGACCGACGAGTCGCTGAAGATCCGCGTGATGAACATTTCCAAGAGCGAAGTGCACAAAACCTTGCGCAAGTTCAAAGGGGTGGCCTGGGACCAGAGCCCGATCTTCAAGAAATTGTATGAAGAGGAATACGGTCAGTTCGGTGGCGAGCCTTACGGTGCGTTCGTGGCCGATTATTACTTCAACAACAGTGCGCCCGATGTAGAACTGCTGGCGCAGATGGCCCGTGTCAGCGCCGCCGCCCACTGCCCGCTGATCACTGCTGCTGACCCCAGCGTTATGTTGATGGACTCGTGGCAAGAATTGGCCAACCCGCGTGACCTGACCAAGATCTTCCAAACGCCGGAGCACGCAGCTTGGCGCAGCTTTCGCAGCAGCGAAGACGCGCGTTACGTCGGCTTGGCGATGCCACGCTTTTTGTCCCGTGCGCCGTACGGGGCCAAGACCAACCCCGTGGAAGCCTTCGACTTCGAAGAAACCACCGACAGCGCCGGGGCTCGGGACTTCACCTGGGCCAACTCGGCTTACGCCATGGCGGTCAACATCAACCGCTCGTTCAAGCATTACGGCTGGTGCTCGCAGATTCGCGGCATCGAATCCGGTGGTGTGGTGGCGAGCCTGCCGGTGCACACCTTCCCGACCGATGACGGCGGCGTGGACATGACTTGCCCCACCGAAATAGCCATCAGCGACCGGCGTGAAGCGGAGCTGGCGAAGAACGGTTTCATGCCCCTGGTGCATAAGAAAAACAGTGACCTTGCGGCCTTTATCGGCGCGCAGTCCATGCATAAGCCTGCCGAATACGAAGACCCCGACGCGACCGCCAACGCCAACCTGGCCGCGCGCCTGCCATACCTGTTCGCCACGTGCCGCTTTGCCCACTACTTGAAATGCATCGTGCGCGACAAAGTCGGCTCGTTCAAAGAGCGGGAAGACATGCAGGTATGGCTCAACAACTGGATCGGCCGCTACGTCGAACATAACCCCGCTACTGCCACCGATGCGGACAAGGCGCGCAAACCGCTGGCCGGCGCCGAGGTGGTGGTCGAGGAAATCGAAGGCAACCCTGGCTATTACAGCGCCAAGTTTTTCCTGCGGCCTCACTACCAATTAGAAGGCTTGACCGTGTCCCTGCGCCTGGTCTCGAAGCTGCCATCAACTCGTTCCGTTTAAACAACCACAAAGGAAAACAACATGATCCTGCTTAACTTCAAAGGCACTCCTATCAAAGGCACCTCAACCGTCGACGCCCACACCGATTGGATCACCATCGACGCGCTTCAAATGGGCGTTGGCCGGGCGATTTCCAGCAGTGGCGGCGGTGACCGCGATACGAGCAACCCTTCGTTTTCGGAAATTTCCTTGAGCAAGGCGACCGACCTGGCGTCCGCCGACCTGTTCATGCAGGCCGTGTGCGGCAAGAGCCTGGGGGATGCCGAAATCCACTTTATCCAGACTGGCGGCGCAGACAAGAAGCAACAAGTGTTTCTCAAGTTGATCCTGGGCGGCGCGATCATCAGTGCCTACTCCGTCGCGAGTAATGGCGATCGCCCGACCGAGACACTCTCGATCAACTTCACGACCATTAGCTACGAGTACAACGCCTTCGCCGGCGACACCGTGAAAACCGGCACGCCGAAGAAATGGGATCTGGAAAAGAACCAGAAACTCTGATGGGCAGTGAGCAGGCTGGTCGAATGATCGCGCCTTTTAGCGCGGGGCAAGCCTGCTCACGACAGGGTGTTCACTCATGATTGAGCTGACCCATCGACAACGGTTGCAACCCTCATTGCTCGACCGTTTGAGCGATGACGACATCGAGCAGGCCGTTGAGCCACGGGGCAAGCGCGTGCTGTCCATGGGCGATTTGCGCAAGGCGGTGCTGCGTGACCTGGGATGGCTGCTCAACAGCACCCGCCTGGGCAGCGCGTGCGACCTGCGAGGGCAACCATTGGCAATGCATTCAGTGATTAATTTCGGCCTGCCGGACCTGGCAGGCAAGACCTCGGCCGGGTTAGACCGGGAGGAACTGGGGCGGCGTATTCGTCAGGCGATCTGGGATTTCGAACCGCGCATTTTGCGCGACAGCCTGCGCGTAGTGCCGGTTGCCCCCTCTGGCGCAGCGATCAGCCCCAATCAAATGGCCTTTGAAATTCATGGCGAACTCTGGGGCCAACCGCTGCCCGAGCGCCTGTACCTAAAAACCGAGCTCGACCTGGAAGCAGGAGAAGCCCGGCTCTTCGATATCGAGACAAGGGACGTGCGGTGAACGCCAAACTGCTGCGCTATTACGAACGTGAACTGGCTCACTTGCGGGAAGTTGGCGGTGAATTCGCCCGCGACTACCCCAAGATTGCCGGTCGCCTGGGGCTGGAAACCTATGCCTGCGCCGATCCCTACGTGGAGCGTTTGCTGGAGGGTTTCAGTTTCCTGGCTGCGCGAGTGCAGTTGAAAATTGATGCCGAGTTCCCGCGCTTTACCAATCACTTACTGGAACTGGTTTACCCACACTACCTGGCGCCCACGCCGTCGATGGCGGTGGTGCAATTGCAGCCGGACATGAGCCAAGGCAGCCTCGCAACCGGCTTCAAGGTGCCGCGTGGGACGGCGCTGCACAGTCAGCTCGGCAAGGACGAGCAGACCGCCTGCGAATTTCGCACGGCCCACGAGGTGAACCTGTGGCCCATCGAGTTGGTGGAAGCCCGCTACTTTGCCTGTGGCGCTCAGGTGGCCGGTATCGATCTGTCGCGCCTCGGCCCGGTGAAGGCGGCCCTGCGCCTGCGTCTGCGGGTCGGTGCCGGCTTGACATTCAGTGAGTTGTCTCTCGACCAGTTGCCGCTGCATCTACGCGGCGGCGAAGCCATGCCTGCGCGCATCCTTGAACAGTTGCTGGCCCAGGCCGCCGGGGTATTGGTCATGCCAGTGCAGGAGCAGGCGGACTGGCATCAGGTGCTGCCGGCCAGCGTCATTCGAAGCCTCGGCTACACCGACAACGAAGCTTTGTTGCCCAGCGGTCCGCGTTCGTTCCAGGGGTATCGCCTGTTGCAGGAATACTTCGCCATGCCTCAGCGCTTCATGTTCGTGCAGGTGTCAGGCCTGGCCGACAGCGTCAGCCGCTGCGCAAGCGAGCATCTGGACGTGATTGTGCTGTTCAAGAAGCTCGAACCGCTGCTGGAACAGGGCCTCAGCGCTGCCAACTTCGCCTTGTTCTGCACGCCGGTCATCAACTTGTTTCCGATGCGTGCCGAGCGTGTGCATGTGTCCGATCAGCAAACGGAGTACCACGTGATACCGGATCGCACCCGGCCGATGGATTTCGAAGTACACCAGATCCAAGGCGTGGCCGGTTATGGCACGGGCACCGAGACCCGCCAGACGTTCGAGTCGTTCTACCGCGCCAATGACCTGCACGGGGGCACAACGGCGAATGCCTACTACCAGGTGCGCCGTGATGCGCGGCGGTTATCCGAGCAACAGCAACGCCAAGGCCCGCGCTCCAGCTACATTGGCAGCGAAGTGTTTTTATCCCTGGTGGACGCTGCTGATGCGCCTTACAGCAGTGACCTGCGCCAGCTGGGTATCGATACATTGTGCAGTAATCGCGACCTGGTACTGAGCATGCCGGTGGGCAGCGGGCGCACTGACTTCACTGTCGAAACCGGCGCGCCGGTGCACGCGGTGCGCTGCATGAGCGGGCCCACAATGCCGGCACCGTCATTTGCCGAAGGGGAGACGGCGTGGCGCCTGGTCAGCCAACTGTCACTCAATTATCTCTCGCTGCTGGACCACGATGAAGGGCAGGGCGCGCGCGCCCTGCGTGACCTGCTGCGGCTGTATTGCCGGCTCGACGACGAAGCCGCCCACAAGCAGATCGAGGGTCTACGCTCGGTGACCGCCAAGAGCATTGTGCGGCGTTTGCCCGTACCGGGGCCGATCACCTATGGGCGGGGGTTACAGGTGAGCGTGACCCTGGACGAGGCGGCGTTCGAAGGGGCGGGTGTGTTTGTATTGGGCGCGGTGCTTGAGCAGTTTTTTGCCAAGTACGTGTCGCTCAATGCGTTTACCGAGACGCTGATTATCAGCACTGCCAGGGGGCTGATCATGCAGTGGCCGGCACGGGTGGGCAGATGCGAGATCCTCTGACCCTGCTGGACGCGCTGGAGGCCCATCCGGCACGTTTCGATTTCTATGGCGCCTTGCGTCAGTTGGAGTGCGCCTTCGCGCATTTACCGCGTATTGGTCAGGCTGCACGCCCAGCGGATGAGGCGGTGCGTTTTGGCCAGCAGTTGTCCCTGGCGTTTGAACCGGCAATGATCGCGGCCCTCACGCCTGGCACCCCGCCCAAATTGCTGCTGAATTTTTTCGGCCTCATGGGTGCCAACGGGCCCTTGCCGATTCACCTGAGCGAACACATCCGCGACCGCCAGCGCAATTGCAACGACCCCACATCCGCGGCGTTTTTCGATGTATTTCATCACCGCATGATCAGCCTGTTCTACCGCGCGTGGGCCAGCGCGCAGCCGGCGGTGAGTCGGGATCGACCGGGGGCGGATCGGTTCGCGCAGTACATCGGGGCACTGATCGGTATCGGTCAGCCATCGTTGCGTGATCGCGACAGCGTACCGGACGTGGCCAAGCTGCATTTTGCCGGGCGCCTGGGGGCACAGGCACGCAATGCCGAAGGCCTGGGGGCGTTGCTGAGCGACTATCTCGGCGTACCGGTGGCGGTTGAACAGTTTGTTGGCCACTGGATGACATTGCCCCCCGACGGCCTGTGTGCCCTGCGCAGTGGCCCCAATGCCAGCGTATTGGGCCGGGATACCGTGATGGGCAAGCGGGTGTGGAACGCCCAACACAAGTTTCGGCTGCTGGTCGGGCCCCTGGACCTGGCGCAAGCCCGCAGCCTGCTGCCCGGCGGCGACAGCCTGCAACGGGTGCAGGACTGGGTACGCCAGTACGTCGGCCTGACCCTGGACTGGGACGTCAACTTGATCATCAAGAAAGAACACCTGCCTGGCTTGCGCCTGGGTCGCGCACCGCTGGGCTGGGCCAGTTGGTTGAGGACCAAGGCCCCATCGACGGATGACCGGCAATTGCGGGTCAGCCCACGGCCCATTTTTAAATCTGAAGGACCTGCCCATGGCTGATATCAGTCGCGTCGCGCTTTTTGGCAAACTCAACGGCCTGTGTTACCGGGCCATCGAAAGCAGTACCGTGTTCTGCAAGCTGCGAGGTAACCCCTATGTGGAGCTGGTGCACTGGTTGCACCAGTTGCTGCAACTGAGTGACTGCGACCTGCTGCGACTGGTACGTCACTACGGCATCGACCCGGCCGTGCTGGCCCGCGACCTCACCACTGCCCTCGACCGCCTGCCAAGGGGGTCGACCTCTGTCACCGACCTGTCTTCACAGGTTGAAGAGACCGTCGAGCGCGCCTGGGTCTACGCCACCCTTATGCTGGGCGAGTCCCAGGTGCGTTCCGGTCATTTGCTGCTGGCACTGCTCAAAACCCCAAGCTTGTGCAACGGGTTGTACGGCGTTTCCCGCGAGTTCAATAAGGTCGCTATCGATGACCTCAGCGAACAGTTTGGCGCACTGCTCAACGACTCCCCTGAAGCGTTAATGCGGGCCAGTGATGGGAACGCACTGCCCGGTGAAACGGTGGGCGCGTTGGCACCCTCTGCGCCACAGGACGCGCTGAAGCGCTTTACCGTCGACCTTACCGAGCAGGCCAGTGACTCGAAAATCGACCCTATCGTCGGTCGCGATGAAGAGATCCGCCAGGTGATCGATATCCTGATGCGTCGGCGCCAGAACAACCCGATGCTGGTGGGCGAGGCGGGTGTTGGCAAGACGGCGGTGGTTGAAGGCCTGGCCCAGCGGATTGCCTGTGGCGACGTCCCCCCCAGCCTCAAGGACGTGCGCCTGCTCGCCCTTGACGTGGGCCTGTTGCAGGCGGGCGCCAGCATGAAAGGCGAGTTTGAACAGCGCCTGCGCTCGGTCATTGACGAGGTGCAGGCCAGCGTCCGGCCGGTGGTGCTGTTTATCGACGAAACCCACACCCTGGTCGGCGCCGGCGGGGCCGCGGGCACGGGGGACGCGGCCAACCTGCTTAAGCCCGCGTTGGCCCGTGGCACCTTGCGCACGGTGGGCGCCACCACCTTCACCGAGTACAGGAAGCACATCGAAAAAGACCCGGCGTTGACCCGGCGTTTCCAGACGGTGCAAGTGGATGAACCCGACGAAGCGCGCGCCCTGCTGATGCTGCGCGGCATTGCCGACACCCTGCAGGCCCACCACCAAGTGCACATCCTTGACGCGGCGCTGGAGGCGGCGGTACGCCTGTCCGCCCGTTACATCCCGGCACGCCAATTGCCCGATAAGGCAATCAGCTTGATCGACACCGCGTGCGCCCGGGTTGCCATCAGCCTGCATGCCACCCCGGCCGAGGTGGCAGACAGCCGCCGGCGTATCGAGGCCCTGGTCACTGAGCGCGCGATCATCGAGCGTGAGACGGCGATTGGCGTGGACACCGCTCGCCGCCGCTTGTCGGTGGAGGCCCTGTTGGCGAGCGAACACACCCGCCTGGAGGAAGTTGAAGAGCGCTGGAACCACGAGCGGGCCTTGGTGGAGCAGATCCAGAGCCTGCGCAGCCAACTGGCCGATACCCCCGATCGCTGCGCTGGCCTCGCGCAGCTGCGCCCTGTGCAGGACGCGCTGCAAGCCTTGCAAGGCGAGCATCCACTGGTGCTCACCTGCGTCGATGAGCAGGCAGTGGCTTCGGTGGTACAGGATTGGACCGGCATCCCAGTGGGCCGCATGGTCAAAAATGAAATCGACAACGTACTGCGCCTGGCCGAGCGCTTGGGCCGGCGCATCATCGGCCAGGACGCTGCGTTGGAGATGATCGCCCGGCGTGTGCAGACCTCCCGTGCCGGCCTTGATAACCCTGGCAAACCGGTGGGGGTGTTCATGCTTGCTGGCACCTCTGGCGTGGGCAAGACCGAGACCGCCCTGGCCCTGGCCGAAGCACTGTATGGCGGCGAACAGAACCTCATTACCGTGAATATGAGCGAGTACCAGGAAGCCCACAGCGTTTCTTCTCTCAAGGGCGCGCCACCGGGTTACGTCGGCTATGGCGAAGGGGGCGTACTCACCGAAGCCGTGCGGCGCAAGCCTTACAGCGTGGTGCTGCTGGATGAAGTGGAAAAGGCCCACGCGGACGTGCACGAGCTGTTTTTCCAGGTCTTCGACAAGGGCTGGATGGAGGATGGTGAAGGACGTGTGATCGACTTCAAGAACACCCTGATCCTGCTCACGACCAACGTCGGCACACCTCTGATCAGCCACCTGTGCCGCGACCCGCAGGCCATGCCTGTGCCGGACGCGATCGCCAAGGCCCTGCGCGAGCCACTCTTGCAGGTGTTCCCACCGGCCTTGCTCGGGCGCCTGGTGGTCGTGCCGTACTACCCGCTCAGCGACGCCATGCTCGGCAGCATTATCCGCTTGCAACTGGGGCTGATCGAAGCGCGCATCGCCGCCGCTTACACGGTGCCGTTTACCTACAGCGAGTCGGTGGTGCAGTTGGTCGCCAGTCGCTGCACCGAGCTGCAGAGCGGTGGGCGGATGATCGACGCGATCCTTACCCAATCGCTGTTGCCGGCGATCAGTGCTCAATTGCTCAACCGGATGTTGGCGGGCCCCCCGGCGACACGGGTGCATGTCGATGTGAGCGGGGGCGACTTTCGGTATCAGTTCGAGGGGCAATAGTACTGCGCGTTGAAGCATTGCCAATGTCATCAATCATTCAGGCTGGAGGGCGTCAATGGCCACAACTCAGATCAATCGTGATATCTCGGTGACCAGCGTGCTGGGCACTGACACCCTGTTGTTTCGCCGCATGCGTGCGACCGAGGCGCTGTCCGAACTCAGCGAGTATGACCTTGAGCTCTACAGCGAGCGCGGCGATCTGAAGATCGACGACGCGTTGGCCACGGCAATGACGGTAGCGGTGGACCTGCCCAGCGGCGGTCAGCGCTATTTCCATGGTATTGCCTCGCACTTTGCGATGACCGGGCGGCAGGGGCGCTTTGCCACTTACCGGGTCATCCTGCGGCCCTGGTTGTGGTTTCTGACCCTGTCTTCCAACTGCCGGATTTTTCAGGACAAGAGTGTGCCGCAGATTCTCAAGGAGGTCTTTTCGCGCTACACCATCGCCGATGTCGACATGTCCCATCTGAGCAGCGCTTATGCCGCACTGACCTATTGCGTGCAATACCGCGAGACTGACTTCAACTTTGTCAGCAGGTTGATGGAGCAGGAGGGTATCTACTACTTCTTTGAAAGTGTTGAGGGCCGTCACACCCTGGTCCTGGCGGATGGCTACGGCGCCCACAAACCAGCCCCTGGTTTCGAGCAGGTGCGCTATATGCCCGCCGAAGGCGAACGCTTGAGCGAGACCGACGCCATCTACCAGTGGAGCATGAGTGGCGATGTCGGCCCCGGGATTTATTCGCTGCAGGATTTCGACTTTGAAAAACCTATGGCCAACCTGCTGGTCAAGTCGACCCAGACGCGTAAGCACGATCAGTCGGGGCACGAGTATTACGACTATCCGGGGCGCTACAGTGAACGCAAGCAGGGTGAAAATTATGCGCGCAACTTGATTGAATCCTGCCATACGCGCTATGAGCGCGTGCAGGGCGAAACCGGCGCGCGGGGGCTGTTCCCCGGAGCGCTGATGACCCTCACTGATCACCCGCGCAGTGATCAGAACTGCCAGGTGCTGATTGTTCGCGCCTCCTATGCAGTGTCCTCGGATACGTACGAGCCGATGCCGCTCGCGCAGCCGACGCCGGTTATGACGTGCGTATTCGAGGCGCTGTCGAAACAACAGGAATTCCGTCCGGCTCGCCAGGCGCGCAAACCCCTGATGCACGGCCCGCAGACCGCGATGGTGGTGGGCAAACAGGGGGAGGAGGTCTGGACCGACCAATACGGGCGGATCAAAGTGCAGTTTCACTGGGACCGTGAAGGCCAGCGCGACGAAACCAGCTCGTGCTGGATTCGCGTGGCCCAGGGCTGGGCCGGTAACCGCTGGGGCAGTCTGTATACGCCGCGGATCGGCCAGGAGGTGGTCGTCAGCTTCCTGGAAGGTGATCCCGACCAACCGCTGGTCACCGGTAGCGTCTACAACGCCGACACGATGCCGCCCTGTGCGCTACCGGAACACGCCACGCGCTCGACGCTCAAGAGCAACTCCTCGAAGGGAGGAGGGGGCTATAACGAGCTGCGCTTCGAAGACAAGAAGGGCTCGGAACAGGTGTTCCTGCATGCTCAGAAAAACTTCGACCAGCGGGTACTCCAGGACGCGCTGGACTGGGTCGGCGGCGATCGCCATTCCAAGGTGGACCACGACCTGCGTGAGCATGTCGGCGGCGAGCGGCACTCGACGGTGGTGGGTCATCGCAACGAGAAGGCTGGCGGCGATGTGTCGCTGTCCTCGGGGGCCAATATGGTCATCGACGGCGCGATGAAAACCGGTGTGACAGCGGGTGGGGATGTGTTTATCAAGGGCGGCGAGAATGTGGTGATTGAGGCGGGCTCGGCCATCACCCTGAAAGTGGGCTCGACTTACTTGACCCTGAACTCGGCGATGGTTGCAGCGTCCGTGGTTGCTGCGTCGATCATTCCTCAGCCTCAACCCGCCGCTGCATCGGCCGCCAATGCTCTGGCTAAGGCGGCTGCCACCGAGCCCGCTGGGGAGCCATTGCTGCCCGAGGCGGCGGATGATGGCAAGTAACTTGAAGCATCGGTCTCTACACGGCGTTGAGCTGTACGCTGAACCTGTGGGAGGGGGCATGCCCCCGATGGCTTTGTGTTGGCCGCCGGAGCTTTTTGGTCGGAGTACATATCCGTTATCTGGGTAACGGCTGCTATGGGTTCCGCTCTTAGAGCGGGTCACTTTTGGAAGAGCCCAAAAGTAACCAAAAACGCTTCGCCCCACCACTCGGTGCCTCGCCTAGGCTCGTCATGCCCTGTCTTCGGCCAGCGTGGTTAACGGGGTGCTTGAGATCAAGATCAGGATCAGAAGCCAAATCTAAAGCCAGCGCCCGCATCAGCATTGCGGGTTTGGTTTGCGTCGATGGTTATGTGGATGCCTATGCCTATGAAGAGAAGAATGTATGTCCTGGAATAACAAAGTCATCTGGTCCGAAGGCATGCTGTTGCAGCCCCAGCACCTGCAACAGCATGACCGTTTCTTGCAAACCCAGCTGCAAGCCCGGGTTGGCAATTTGCGGGCTTACGGCTGGGGTTTTTCGAGGGTGGAAATCGACCCGCAGCAATTGGCGATGGGCAAGTTTTCGTTGTTGTCCTTCAGTGGTGTTATGCCCGATGGTACGCCGGTCGGCCTGCCTTTTGCCGATGAAATGCCGTTACCGCTGAACATTCCTGACGACGCGCGCAATTTGACTGTGGTGTTGGCGCTGCCCAGCCTGCGCTCCGGTGTGCCTGAGGTGGACGACAACCCCAGCCCCGAAAATTTCGCCCGTCAGCGCAGCAGCGAATACGAAGCGTGGGACAGCAATGGCCTGGACAGCAGTGCGTTGATGAGCATTGGCAAGCTGCGCTTGCGCCTGGCGTTTGAGCACGAAGTGGCGGATACCTGCACCACCCTCGGCATTGCCCATGTGGTGGAAAAACGCGCCGATAACAGCGTATTGCTCGACCGCGATTATTGCCCGCCATGCCTGGATATCCGTGCGGCTGGGCCCTTGGCTGGGTTTATCGATGAGCTGCAGGGCCTGATTCAGCAGCGAGCCGATGCGCTGGCGACGCGCCTGAACCAGCCCGACGGCAGCGGAGCGGCGCAGATCGCGGATTTCCTGCTGTTGCAGGTGCTCAATCGCAACATGCCGTTGATGCGCCACCTGGCGTCAATGAGCGGCCTGCATCCGGAGCAGCTCTATCGCGATCTTGCAGCCCTTGCCGGGGAGTTGGCGACGTTCACCCGTGAGGATAAATGCGCTGCCGTGTATCCCGCTTACCGCCATGTGGCGTTGGCGCAGACCTTCGCGCCGGTGATGCTCGACCTGCGGCGTACATTGTTTGCGGTGATGGATGCGCGGGCCATCCCCATTGCGCTCGAAGAACGTCAATACGGTATTCATGTGGCGGTGCTGCCGGATCAGGACTTGCTGCGCTCGGCCACCTTCATCCTCGCGGTGCAGGCGCACCTATCAGCCGACAGCGTGCGCGATGGCTTCCCTCCTCACGTCAAGATCGGCTCGGTAGAGAAAATCCGCGACCTGGTGAACCTGCAATTGCCAGGTGTCGGTCTGCGTGCGTTGCCGGTGGCGCCGCGGCAGTTGCCGTTCCATGCCGGGTTTACCTACTTCGAGCTCGACCGCAGCAGCGAATATTGGCAATTGCTCAGCCAGTCGGCAGGCTTTGCGATACATATCGCCGGAGAGTTTCCAGGGCTGTGCATGCAGTTTTGGGCGATTCGTAGTTAATGCGATCGCGCTTAACGCGGCACTGAACCTCGTTGAATCATCCCCATAAAAAACGGCGCCCTAAGGCGCCGTTTTGTTTACCGCATCACTCTCAGCGATCAAACGCCCAACACCGCGTGCTGCACCAGGGTCAGCAACGGTTGTGGGTACACACCCAGGAAGAACGCGAGCAGGGCGATAGCCAGCAGCATCACGCCGCCTGCCTTCTGTTCCCAATGCAACTCGGCATCCACACGGCGCAGGTTTGGTTCGATCAGGTACAGGGTCACCATCACGCGCAGGTAGTAGAACACGCCAATGGCGGAGCCCAGTACCAGGGAGGCCACCAACCACCATTCGTGCGCTTCAACACCGGTAGCCACGATGTAGAACTTGCCGATAAAGCCTGCCGTCAGCGGAATACCGGCCAGGGACAGCATCATTACGGTAAGTACGGCGGTCAGGTACGGACGACGCCAGAACAGGCCGCGATACTCGTACAGGGCGTCGGCGTCACGGCCTTTGAACGGCGAAGACATCAGCGTGATCACGCCGAATGCGCCAAGGCTGGTGATCACGTAGGTGACCAGGTACACGCCCATGGCTTCCACGGCCAGGCCCTTGCTCGCCACCAGGGCGATCAGCAGGTAGCCGAAGTGGGCGATGGAGGAGTAACCCAGCAGACGCTTGAGGTTGTTCTGGGTCAGCGCCAAGAGGTTACCGAACAGGATCGACGCAATGGCGATCACGGTCAGCACGTTGCTCAGCACGCCGGTGTTGGCGGCAGGGGAGATCTGGAACAGACGCACCATCACCGCAAACACAGCAACCTTCGACGCCGTGGCCAGGAACGCGGCCACCGGCGCCGGGGCGCCTTCGTACACGTCTGGGGTCCACAGGTGGAATGGCACCAAGGAGAGCTTGAATGCCAGGCCGATCAGCATCATCGCCAGGCCCAGTTGGGCGATTGGCGCAGGCATGTTGGTAGTGGCCAGGGCGTGACCGATACCGGTGAAACTCAGGCTGCCGGCTTCGGCGTAGAGCAGGGCCATACCAAACAACAGGAACGCAGAACCGGCGGCCGACAGCACCATGTACTTGATGCCGGCTTCCAGGGAGCGCTTGTTGAAGAAGGCGTAGGCCACCAGGCCGTAGGTCGGGATCGACAGCAGTTCCAGGCCGATGAACAGGCCGGCCAGGTGCTGAGCGCTGACCAGCACGATACCGCCGGCCGCAGCCAGCAGGATCAGCAGGTACAGCTCTTCCTTGTTGCCTGGGTAACCGGTGCCGCCTTCGCCCATGTAGGCGTGGGCGAGGGTGACGCACGCCAGGGTCGCGACCAGGATCAACGCGATGTACAGCAATGCGAAGTCATCGATCATCATCAATGGCGTAACCGCCAGTGGCGCGACCTTAAGGGCCGGGATGATCGACAGCAGGGCCAGGTTCAGACCGGCACAAGACAGCAGGAACGTTTGCGAGTGATTGCGGCGCCAGGCGATCGCCAGCATCACCGCCACAACGGTGAGGCTGGTAATCAGCAGCGGCGCAAGCGCGATAAAGTGTTGGATCGTGAATTCCATAGCGCTCTTACCGGGCCGAAGCGAGTTGAGAGAAGGCGGTGCCGAACCACTGCTGCACGCCATGCATCGTTGCGGCAGAAGTGTCCAGGAACGGTTGCGGGTACACGCCGATGTAGATCAGCAGTACCGCAAGGCCGAGCACCATGATCAGTTCGCGAGCATCCATCCCTTGCAGGACGGTGTCGGACTTGGCCGGGCCGAAATAGGCGCGGTGGATCATGATCAGCGAGTAGACCGAACCGAACACCAGGCCGGAGGTGGCAATGGCGCTGATCCACGGCGTTTGCACGAAGGCACCCATCAAGATCAGGAACTCGCCAATAAAGTTACCGGTACCCGGCAAGCCCAAGGATGCGGCGGCGAAGAACAGGCTGATGGCCGGCAGGTACGCGATGCGCGACCACACGCCACCCATTTCACGCATGTCACGGGTGTGCAGGCGCTCGTACAGCTGGCCACTCAGGATAAAGAGCGCAGCGGCGGAGACACCGTGGGCCAACATCTGGATCACCGCGCCTTGCAGCGCCAGTTGGCTGCCGGAGTAGATGCCGATCAGTACGAAACCCATGTGGGAAACGGACGAGAAGGCAATCAGACGCTTGATGTCGGTTTGCGCGAACGCCAGGAACGCACCGTAGAAGATCCCGATCAGACCCAGGGTCATCGCAATCGGCGCGAACTCTGCCGAAGCATTAGGGAACAGCGGCAGGGCGAAACGCAGCAGGCCATAGGCAGCGGTTTTCAGCAGGATACCGGCGAGATCGACGGAACCCGCAGTCGGCGCCTGGGCGTGAGCATCAGGCAACCAGGAATGGAACGGCACCACCGGCAGCTTCACCGCGAAGGCGATGAAGAAGCCCAGCATCAGGATGTACTCGGTGGTCAGGGACATCTTGGTTTTCAACAGGTCGGCGTAGTTGAACGTAATCACGCCGGTGTTGTTGAAGTTGACCAGTACCAGGCCCAGGATCGCCACCAACATGATCAGGCCGGAAGCCTGGGTGAAGATGAAGAACTTGGTCGCTGCGTAGATCCGGGTTTTCTTGCCGTCCGAAGAGCTGTGACCCCAGAGCGCGATGAGGAAGTACATCGGCACCAGCATCATTTCCCAGAAGAAGAAGAACATGAACAGGTCGAGGGCGAGGAACACGCCAACCACACCGCCCAGGATCCACATCAGGTTCAGGTGGAAGAAACCCACGTGACGCTGAATCTCTTTCCAGGAGCAGAGTACCGAGAGGATACCCAGCAGGCCGGTCAGCAGGATCATCAACAGTGACAGGCCGTCGAGGGCCAGGTGCACGTTGATGCCGAAGCGCTGGATCCACACGTGCTTGAATTCAAGCGCGAACGTTGGATCGACACCCGGTGCCGGAGCAAATGAATAGTCGCCATGGGCCCACAGCCAGAGGCCGAGCGCGAGTTCCAAGGACATGGTCAGCAACGCAATCCAGCGGGGGAGGGTGGCGCCGAAGCGTTCACCCATCCAGCAGAGCAGGCCGCCGATAAAGGGGATCAGGATTAGCCAGGGCAGAATCATGACAGGCTCGTTTCCTTTCGCAAGTTCGCAAAGTTGGCAAAGTTCATAATCAGACCGCTACCACAACGATGGCGCCAATCACCAGAACCGCACCGGCAGCCATGGAAGCGGCGTACCAACGTAACTGGCCGGTCTCGCTGCGGCTCAGGGCGGTGTGACCGGCCTTGGCGGCGCGCGGGATCAAACCGATGGTCTGGTCGAGCGGGTCTTTGCGCAGTACATGGCTGATGGCCAGGTAAGGCTTGACGAACAGTTTGTCGTAGATCCAGTCGAAGCCCCAGGCAGCGAACCACCAGGCCGACAGGAAGCGGCCAATGCCACTGTTGGCAACGCCCGTTACAAAGCGACGCTTGCCGAGGAACAGCAGCGCGGCCAGCAGGATACCGGCGATGGCGATAGCACCCGAAGCGATTTCCAGGCTGTGCTTGGCTGCGCCACCGGCATGGCCGGCGCTCTCTGGCAGTACGCCAGCGAGTGGCGGTGTGATCAGGGCGCCGATGAAGGTCGACAGCACGATCAGTACCGACAATGGCAACCAGTGCGAAATGCCGTGACCTGCGTGCGCTTCGGTCTTGGCTTCACCGTGGAAGGTGATGAAGATCAGGCGGAAGGTGTACAGCGAGGTCATGAACGCACCCACCAGGCCTGCGTACAGCAGGTTCTGGTTACCGCTGGCGAAAGCCTCCCAGAGGATTTCATCCTTCGAGTAGAAACCTGCGGTCACCAGCGGCAGGGCGGCCAGGGCGGCACCACCGACGATGAAGCTGGCGTAGGCCAGTGGCAGTTTCTTCCACAGGCCGCCCATCTTGAAGATGTTCTGCTCGTGGTGGCAGGCAACGATCACCGCACCGGAGGCAAGGAACAGCAGGGCCTTGAAGAAGGCGTGGGTCATCAGGTGGAAGATCGCCGCGTCCCAGGCACCAACGCCCAGGGCCAGGAACATGTAGCCGATCTGGCTCATGGTCGAGTAGGCGAGGATCCGCTTGATGTCGGTCTGTACCAGCGCAGCAAAACCGGCCAGAACCAGGGTCACGCCGCCAACGATGCCTACCAGGTGCAGGATGTCCGGCGCCAGGGTGAACAGGCCGTGGGTACGGGCGATCAGGTAGACACCGGCGGTTACCATGGTTGCCGCGTGAATCAGTGCGGAAACAGGGGTAGGACCGGCCATCGCGTCCGCCAGCCAGGTTTGCAGCGGCAGTTGCGCGGACTTACCCACGGCGCCGCCCAGCAGCATCAGGGTCGCCAGGGTGATCCAGAAGTCGCCAACCTGGAATTTCTGCGGTGCCAGCACTAGCAGTTCCTGGATGTTCAGCGTGCCCACCTGTTGGAACAGGATAAACAGGCCGATGGCCATGAACACGTCGCCGATACGGGTAACGATAAACGCCTTGAGCGCCGCGTTACCGTTTTTGCGGTTGCTGTAGTAGAAACCGATCAACAGGTACGAGCACAGGCCCACGCCTTCCCAGCCGAAGTACAGGAACAACAGGTTATCGCCCAGCACCAGGAACAGCATGCTGGCGATAAACAGGTTGGTGTACGAGAAGAAACGCGAGTAACCGGCTTCACCGCGCATGTACCAGGACGCGAACAGGTGGATCAAAAAGCCTACACCCACCACCACGCCCAGCATGGTGATCGACAGGCCGTCGACGTAGAGGGCGAAGTTAGGCTTGAAGCCTTCTACCGACATCCACTGCCACAGCACCAGGGTGTAGTGACCGCCTTCCGGCGGCGCCACGTTGAATTGCCAGATGACGTAGGCGGCCACAATGGCGGACAAGCCAATGGAACCGACGCCGATCAAGGCCGAGAGGTTTTCTGACCAGCGCCCGCGAGAGAACGACAGCAGCAGGAAACCGATCAGGGGAAATACGAAAGTCAGAAAGATCATGTTCATCCGCGCATCTCACTGGCAGCGTCGATATCAAGCGTGTGGAAGCGACGATACAGTTGCAGCAGGATCGCCAGGCCAATACTGGCCTCGGCGGCTGCCAGGCTGATCACCAGGATGAACATGACTTGTCCATCCGGCTGGCCCCAACGTGCACCGGCAACAATGAAGGCCAGTGCGGCGGCGTTCATCATGATTTCCAGGCTCATCAACACGAACAGAATGTTACGGCGAACCATCAGGCCGACCAGGCCAAGGCAGAACAGGATGCCGGCGACCGCCAGACCATGCTCCAAAGGGATAGCAGGCATCGTCATTGCTCCTTGGCTTCGTTGCGGCCCAAGTGGAAGGCGGTGATGGCTGCAGCGAGCAGCAGCATCGAAGCCAGTTCAACCACCAGCAGGTACGGGCCGAACAGGCTGATGCCCACGGCCTTGGCGTCTACGGTGGTGTGGCCGATGGCCTGGCCGCTCTGGTGAGCGAACAGCACATACAGCAGTTCACCCAGCAGCAGGGCTGCCAGCACAACCGGGCCGAGCCAGATGCCGGGCTTGAGCCAGACGCGCTCCTGGGCGACCGAAGCCGGCCCCAGGTTGAGCATCATCACCACAAACACGAACAGCACCATGATGGCGCCCGCATAGGCGATCACTTCCAGCACGCCGGCGAACGGTGCGCCAAGTGCGAAGAAGGTCATGGCCACGGCGATCAAAGAAATGATCAGGTAGAGCAGGGCGTGCACAGGATTGGTGTTGGTGATCACGCGAAGCGTGGACACCACTGCAATACCGGACGCGAAATAGAAAGCGAATTCCATCTTTCTTCCTTAAGGCAGCAAGCTCTTCACGTTGATCGGCTCGGCTTCGTTTTGTGCGGCGCCCTTCGGCTTACCGGCAACGGCCATACCTGCAACACGATAGAAGTTGTAATCAGGGTTTTTACCGGGACCAGAGATCAACAGATCTTCTTTCTCGTACACCAGGTCCTGACGTTTGAACTCGGCCATCTCGAAATCCGGTGTGAGCTGGATCGCGGTGGTCGGGCAAGCTTCCTCGCAGAGGCCGCAGAAAATGCAGCGCGAGAAGTTGATGCGGAAGAAGTCCGGGTACCAGCGACCGTCTTCGGTTTCAGCTTTCTGCAGGGAGATGCAACCCACCGGGCACGCTACGGCGCACAGGTTGCAGGCTACGCAACGCTCTTCGCCATCGGGGTCGCGGGTGAGCACGATACGGCCGCGATAGCGCGGCGGCAGGTACACCGCTTCTTCCGGGTATTGCAGGGTGTCGCGCTTGCGAAAGCCGTGACCAAACACCATCACCAGGCTTCGCAACTGGGTACCGGTACCCTTAACGATGTCGCCAATATATTTGAACATGGGTCAAATCCTCACTGAACCGCGCCGGCGGGCGTGTTCAACAACACAACGGCAGCCGTCACCAGCAAATTGATCAGGGTCAGCGGCAGGCAGAAGCGCCAGCTGAAATCCATCACCTGGTCGTATCGTGGACGCGGAATCGAAGCGCGCAGCAGGATAAACAACATGATGAAGAACGCGGTCTTCAGGAAGAACCAGAAGAACGCCAACTGCGGCAGGATGCCGAACGGACCGTGCCAGCCGCCGAAGAACAGCGTAACCAGCAGGGCCGAGATCAAGATGATGCCGATGTATTCACCGACGAAGAACATGCCCCACTTCATGCCGGCATATTCAATGTGGTAACCGTCGGCCAGTTCCTGTTCCGCTTCCGGCTGGTCGAACGGGTGACGGTGAGTCACGGCGACGCCAGCGATGAAGAAGGTACAGAAGCCGAAGAACTGCGGAATGATGAACCACAGGTTCTGCGCCTGGTACTCAACGATGTCGCGCATGTTGAACGAGCCAACCTGCACCACGATGCCCATCAGGGCCAGGCCCATGAACACTTCGTAGGACACGGTCTGGGCCGAGGCACGCAAGCTGCCCAACAGGGCGAACTTGTTGTTACTGGCCCAACCGGCGAACAGCACCGCGTAGACCGACAAGCCGGCCATGGCGAAGAAGAACAGCAAGCCGATGTTCAGGTCCGCCACGCCCCAGGTCGGGGTGATCGGGATGATCGCGAAGGCGATCAGCAAGGCGCTCATGGCCACGACCGGTGCCAGGGTGAAGATCACCTTGTCGGCAAACGGCGGGGTCCAGTCTTCCTTGAAGAACATTTTGAGCATGTCGGCCGCGATCTGGAACATGCCGAATGGGCCAACGCGGTTCGGACCGTAACGGTCCTGCCACCAGCCCAGCAGGCGACGTTCGACGAAGCTGAGCAGGGCGCCCGCCACGACCACGGCCAACAGGATCACGATGGCCTTGACCACCGAGATGATCACGTCGATCACTTCAGGAGTGAACCAAGTCATTGCGCTGCCTCCTGCAGACCGTCAACGGTTTTGCCAAAGATCGCCGCTGGAATACCGGCAAAGCCCTTAGGCAGTGCAACCAGGCCAGCGCCCAACTCGTCGTTGATGCGCAGCGGCAGACGCAGGGTCTGGCCAGCCACGCTCAGGCTGAGCAGGGCACCGTCGTTGACGCCCAGGCGGTCGGCTTCGGACTTGGCTACAGACACGTAGGCGGCTGGAATGCGCTCTTGCACCGGCGCAGCCTTGGAAGAGTTCTCTTCGCTGCCAAACAGGTGGAAGAACGGCACAACCTGCCAGGTGCCCTGGGCCGGGTTGAACGGACGCGGTACCGCAGCGAACCAGTTCAGCGAATCACCGGTGCTTTCGATCAGGCGGGTGCCTGGGTCGCCAGCACGGATATGACCACCGACTTCGTCCTGGAACTTGTTCCAGGCTTGCGGCGAGTTCCAGCCCGGCGACCAGGCGAATGGCACCTGCTGACGCGGTTCGGCGGAGCCCGAGTAACCTTCCATGGAGAAGGCAAACGCGGTGTCGTTGTCTTGTGGCGTACGCGGTTCATGCACGCTGATATTGGCGCGCATGGCGGTACGACCGGAGTAACGCAGCGGTTCACGGGCCAGTTTCATGCCCTTGATGCGGAACGCGGCAGACGGTGCAGCGTCGACGATGCGGGCCAGTTGCGGCGCGCTCGCGGCAGTGGCAGCGGTGACGTGATCGAGCTGAGTCCAATCGATCGGCTGGTTCAGCAGGGTGGCGCGCAGGGCATGCAGCCAGCGCCAGCCTTCGTGAACCAGGATGCTGGCGTCCATGTACTTAGGATCGAAGACCTGGAAGAAACGCTGGGCGCGGCCTTCCTGGCTGACCAGGGTACCGTCGCCTTCGGCAAAGGTGGCGGCTGGCAATACCAGGTCCGCACGCTCGCTGGTGGCGGTGGTCTGATGGTCGGCAACGATCAGCACCTTGGCGGCGTTGAGCGCGGCGTCGACCTTGGCCGAATCGGTGCGGGTGTACAGGTCGTTTTCCAGTACCACGATGGCGTCGGCGTTGCCGTCGATCACCGCTTGCAGGCCAGCGTCCAGGGACTCGCCACCGAGCATGGCCAGGCCGAGGCTGTTGGCTTCTGGCACGACCAGGCTGATGGAACCGTTCTTGTCACGCAGCTTCAGCGCTTTAGCGATGTTGGCAGCGGCTTCGATCAGCGCCTTGGACCCCAGCGAGGTACCAGCAATGATCAAGGGGCGCTTGGCCGCCAGCAGTGCGTCGGCGATGCGCTGGGCCAGTTCGACGGCTTCAGTGTCCAGGCCTTCGACTGCCGGCGCGCTGGCGTCAAGGGCGTGGGCCACGGCGAAACCGATGCGGGCCAGGTCGTCAGGTGCTGCGTGCACGCATTCTTCGGCGATGTCGTCGAGCTTGGTTTCAGCCAGGCTGGCGATAAACAGCGGGTTCAGCGCGTGCTGGCCGATGTTTTTAACGGCGGCGTCGAGCCAAGGCTGTACGCGCATGGCGTCGGCCATCTCCTCGGCCTTGCCTTTGACCGACTGGCGCAGGGACAGGGCCACGCGGGCAGCGGTCTGGGTCAGGTCTTCACCGAGCACGAAAATGGCGTCGTGGTCTTCGATGTCGCGCATGTTCGGCACCGGCAGCGGGCTGTCGTTCAGCACTTGCAGGACCAGGCGGATGCGTTCCAGTTCACCGGCTTCGATGCCGCTGTAGAAGTGCTCGGCACCCACCAGTTCGCGCAACGCGTAGTTGCTTTCGAGGCTGGCGCGGGGCGAACCGATACCGACGATATTGCGGCCGCGCAGCAGGTCGGCGGCTTTATCCAGCGCGTCGTCCAGGCTCAGCTTGGCACCACCGGCCAGTGGCTGGCGCGGGCGGTCCTTGCGGTTGACGTAGCCATAGCCGAAACGGCCACGGTCGCACAGGAAGTACTGGTTGACCGAACCGTTGAAGCGGTTTTCGATGCGACGCAGTTCGCCGTAGCGCTCGCCCGGGGAGATGTTGCAACCGCTGGAGCAGCCATGGCAGATGCTCGGTGCGAATTGCATGTCCCACTTACGGTTGTAGCGCTCGGAGTGAGTCTTGTCGGTGAACACACCGGTCGGGCAGACCTCGGTGAGGTTGCCGGAGAACTCGCTTTCGAGCACGCCGTCTTCAACGCGACCGAAGTACACGTTGTCGTGGGCGCCGAATACGCCCAGGTCGGTGCCGCCGGCGTAGTCTTTATAGAATCGTACGCAGCGATAGCAGGCGATGCAGCGGTTCATTTCGTGGGAAATGAACGGGCCGAGGTCCTGGTTCTGGTGGGTACGCTTGGTGAAGCGATAACGGCGCTCGTTGTGGCCGGTCATCACCGTCATGTCTTGCAGGTGGCAGTGACCGCCTTCCTCACAGACCGGGCAGTCGTGGGGGTGGTTGGTCATCAGCCATTCGACAACGCTGGCGCGGAACGCCTTGGATTCTTCATCTTCGATGGAGATCCAGGTGTTGTCGGTGGCTGGCGTCATGCAGGACATGACGATACGACCACGGGTGTCGTTCTCGTCGGTGTATTGCTTGACCGCACACTGGCGACAGGCACCGACGCTACCAAGCGCGGGGTGCCAGCAGAAATACGGGATGTCGAGGCCGAGTGACAGACACGCCTGTAACAGGTTGTCTGCCCCATCGACTTCGAGCGCTTTGCCGTCTACGTGGATAGTGGCCATGGTTCAAAGTTCTTCGTTGGCCCGTTGTCAGCGGGCGTGGCTAATGGAATCTTGTTATTCATGTGCATCTACACAGCCGTTAAGGCGTCAGCACATGAGAAAGCGAAGGGCACGGACCCTTCGCTTCTTTAAGCGTTACGCGCCGACTACGATCGGCCTCGCCAGAGGCGGGACGGCGGCGCTGGTAGGCGCGATGCCGGCTTCGAACTCCGAGCGGAAGTATTTGATTGCGCTGCCCAATGGCTCCACGGCGCCCGGTGCGTGAGCGCAGAAGGTCTTGCCTGGGCCGAGGAAACCGACCAGGCCCAGCAGGGTTTCGATGTCACCCTCGCGGCCTTCGCCATTTTCCAGGGCCATCAGCAGCTTGACGCTCCACGGCAAACCGTCGCGGCATGGGGTACAGAAGCCGCAGGATTCACGGGCAAAAAACTGCTCCATGTTGCGCAGCAGCGAGACCATGTTCACGGTGTTGTCCACGGCCATCGCCAGACCGGTACCCATCCGGGTGCCGACCTTGCCAATGCCGCCGGCATACATTTGTGCGTCGAGGTGCTCGGGCAGCAGGAAACCGGTACCAGCGCCGCCTGGCTGCCAGGCTTTCAAGGTGTAGCCGTCGCGCATGCCGCCGGCATAGTCCTCGAACAGCTCGCGTGCGGTCACGCCGAATGGCAGCTCCCACAGGCCAGGGTTCTTGACCTTGCCGGAGAAGCCCATGAGCTTGGTGCCCATGTCTTCGCTGCCTTCACGGGCCAACGATTTGTACCAGTCCACGCCGTCGGCGATGATCGCCGGCACGTTGCACAGGGTCTCGACGTTGTTCACGCAGGTCGGCTTGCCCCACACGCCGACGGCGGCAGGGAAGGGCGGCTTGGAGCGAGGGTTGGCGCGGCGGCCTTCGAGGGAGTTGATCAGTGCGGTTTCTTCACCGCAGATATAACGCCCGGCGCCGGTGTGCACGAACAGTTCGAAGTCGAAACCCGAACCGAGGATGTTCTTGCCCAGCAGGCCCGCTGCCTTGGCCTCTTCCACGGCACGGTTGAGGTGCTTGGCGGCGGTGGTGTACTCGCCACGCAGGAAGATGTAGCCACGGTAGGTTTTCAGCGCGCGGGCGCTGATCAGCATGCCTTCGATCAGCAGATGGGGCAGTTGCTCCATCAGCATGCGGTCTTTCCAGGTGTTGGGCTCCATCTCATCCGCGTTGCACAGCAGGTAGCGGATGTTGATGGATTCGTCCTTGGGCATCAGGCCCCACTTAACACCCGTGGGGAAGCCTGCACCGCCGCGGCCTTTGAGGCCGGCGTCTTTCACGGTCTGGACAATGTCGTCCTGGGCCATGTCGGCAAAGGCTTTGCGCGCAGCCGCATAACCGTTCTTGGCCTGGTACTCGTCGAGCCACACCGGCTCGGCATCGTCGCGCAGGCGCCAGGTCAGCGGGTGGGTCTCAGGCGAACGCTTGATCAGGTTGGCCGGGCCGAAAGATGTCAGGGTCATGGGTAGCCCTCGAGCAATTGGGTCACGCCAGTTGCCTGCACGTCACCGAATGTGTCGTCGTCAATCATCAACGCCGGCGCCTTGTCACAGTTGCCCAGGCAGCACACTGGCAGCAGCGTGAAGCGGCCGTCCGGAGTGGTTTGGCCAAGGCCAATGCCCAGTTTGGTCTGGATCGCGTCAACCACTTTTTCGTGGCCGCCGATGTAGCAGACCATGCTGTCGCACACGCGAATAATGTGGCGGCCCACCGGCTGGCGGAAGATCTGGCTGTAGAACGTGGCCACACCTTCAACGTCGCTGGCGGGGATGCCGAGGATTTCGCCGATGGCGTAGAGGGCGCCATCCGGCACCCAGCCACGTTCCTTCTGGACGATCTTCAAGGCTTCGATCGACGCCGCGCGCGGGTCTTCGTAGTGATGCAGCTCGTGCTCGATGGCCGAGCGCTCGGTTTCACTCAAGGTGAAACGGTCTGTCTGGATAAGCGTGCTGTTCATGCTTAGCGGTCCACGTCGGCCATAACGAAATCGATACTACCCAGGTACGCAATCAAGTCCGCGACCATCTCGCCTTTGATCACCGAAGGGATCTGCTGCAAGTGCGGGAAGCTTGGGGTGCGAATCCGGGTGCGGTAGCTCATGGTGCCGCCATCGCTCGTCAGGTAATAACTGTTGATACCCTTGGTCGCTTCAATCATCTGGAAGGATTCGTTGGCCGGCATGACCGGGCCCCACGAAACCTGCAGGAAGTGCGTGATCAGGGTTTCGATGTGCTGCAGCGTGCGTTCTTTCGGCGGCGGCGTGGTCAGCGGGTGATCCGCCTTGTACGGGCCGGCCGGCATATTGCGCATGCACTGCTCGATGATCTTGAGGCTCTGGCGCATTTCTTCGACGCGCACGATGCAACGGTCGTAGGCATCGCCGTTGGCGGCCAGCGGCACTTCGAATTCGAAGTTCTCGTAGCCGGAGTACGGGCGCGCTTTACGCAGGTCGAAATCGCAACCGGTGGAGCGCAGGCCAGCACCGGTGACGCCCCATTCCAACGCCTCTTTGGTGTTGTACTGGGCGACGCCGATGGTGCGGCCTTTGAGGATGCTGTTGTCCAACGCAGCCTTTTGGTATTCGTCGAGACGCTTTGGCATCCAGTCGATGAATTCCTTGACCAGGCGCTCCCAGCCATTCGGCAGGTCGTGGGCCACACCGCCAATACGGTACCAGGCCGGGTGCAGACGGAAACCGGTGATGGCTTCGATGACCTTGTAGGCGCGCTGACGGTCGGTGAAGGTGAAGAACACCGGGGTCATGGCGCCAACGTCCTGGATATAGGTACCCAGGAACAGCAGGTGACTGGTGATCCGGAAGAACTCGGCCATCATGATGCGGATGGTGTCGACGCGGTCTGGCACTTTGATGCCAGCCAACTTCTCGACCGAGAGCACGTACGGCAGGTTGTTCATCACGCCGCCGAGGTAGTCGATACGGTCGGTGTACGGGATGAAGCTGTGCCACGACTGGCGTTCGGCCATTTTTTCGGCACCACGGTGGTGGTAGCCGATGTCTGGCACGCAGTCGACGATTTCTTCGCCGTCCAGTTGCAGGATGATACGGAAGGCACCGTGGGCCGAAGGGTGGTTCGGGCCTAGGTTGAGGAACATGTAGTCCTCGTTGGTGCCGGAACGCTTCATGCCCCAGTCTTCCGGACGGAAGCGTGCTGCTTCCTCTTCAAGCTGTTGCTTGGCGAGGTTGAGGCTAAACGGGTCGAATTCGGTGGCGCGGGCAGGGAAGTCCTTGCGCAGCGGGTGACCTTCCCACGTTGGCGGCATCATGATGCGCGTCAGGTGTGGGTGACCCGGGAAGTCGATACCGAACATGTCCCAGACTTCACGCTCGTACCAACTGGCGTTCGGCCAGATACCGGTGACGGTCGGGACGCTCAGGTCGCTCTCTGAAAGGGCAACCTTGATCATCACATCGCTGTTACGTTCCAGCGACATCAGGTGGTAGAACACGGTGAAATCGGCGCCGCTCGGCAGCCCTTGACGCTTGGTGCGCAGACGCTCGTCCACGCCATGCAGGTCATAGAGCATGACGTACGGCTTGGGCAGGTTGCGCAGGAAGGTCAGGACTTCGACGAGCTTGGCACGCGCCACCCACAGCACCGGCATACCGGTGCGTGTGGCCTGGGCGGTGAAGGCGTCAGGGCCAAAACGGTTATTGAGTTCGACGACCACATCCTGGTCGTCTGCCTTATAAGGCGGGATGTACAGAGCGCTGCCTGTAGTCATGGTTTTTTTATCGCTTTCGGTCAACGTAAAGAATGAAGCCAGGTGTTCGTTCTATAAAAGAAGCGGTGCTGGATCAGACTTCGTCAGGGCTGCGCAGGTTGGTGACTGCGATTCGCTGTTCGCGGCGCTCTTCCTTTTGCGAAGGCATCTCGGCGCGGTAGACGCCTTGATCGCCGACGACCCAGGAAAGCGGGCGACGCTCCTTGCCAATCGATTCCTGCAACAGCATCAAGCCTTGCAGGAATGCTTCAGGGCGAGGCGGGCAGCCAGGCACGTAGACGTCCACGGGCAGGAACTTGTCCACGCCTTGAACCACAGAGTAGATGTCGTACATGCCACCGGAGTTGGCGCACGAACCCATGGAGATAACCCATTTCGGTTCGAGCATTTGCTCGTAGAGACGCTGGATGATCGGCGCCATCTTGATAAAGCAGGTGCCGGCGATAACCATGAAATCCGCCTGGCGCGGCGATGCCCGGATAACTTCGGCGCCAAAGCGCGCGATGTCGTGGGGCGCCGTGAAGGCGGTGGTCATTTCCACATAGCAGCACGACAAGCCGAAGTTGTACGGCCACAGGGAGTTTTTACGCCCCCAGTTGACCGCGCCACTCAGCACGTCTTCGAGCTTGCCCATGTAGATGTTTTTGTGGACTTGATCTTCTAACGGATCGGAGACGGTTTCCCGTTCGCCGATGGGGTACTGATCGTTAGGAGCATCCGGGTCGATCCTGGTGAGATTGTATTGCATCGCCAAAGCCTCATTGTTTCAGCTTCGCTTGCCGCTTACGACGAGCTTCCGGAGCCCAGTCAAGGGCGCCCACTCGGAATAGGTAGACAAGGCCTGCCAACAGAATTGCTATGAAAACGAGAGCTTCGACGAATCCGGTCCAGCCGCTTTCGCGGACGGACACAGACCAGGCAAAGAGAAAAAGGGCTTCGATATCGAAGATCACGAACAGCATCGCGACCAGATAGAATTTGGCTGAGAGCCGCAAGCGGGCGCCACCTGTAGGCAGCATGCCGGACTCGAACGGTTCATTTTTGCTGCGCCCCCAGGCTTTTGACCCGAGGAGGCTGGACACGCCGAGCATGAAGGCGCAAAGGCCGACAACACCGAGGAGGAAAATGGCAAAGCCCCAGTTGTGGGCCATGAGTCCTGTCGCTTCGGTCATGCTGGAAATCCTTAACAGAGAGCAAAGGTCTCTGAGCTCGAAATAGTAACGATGCAGTGACGATATGTCGCACTGCAATCAATCGCGGTGATTTTATGGCTAAACACCGGGCAAGTAAAATTCCTATAGCGAAATTATTCGATGGAATAAGGACATAGTGCACCTCATTGGGGCTGCAGCCCTTGCTGGGCGGGCATTAGCGGGCTTTTGATCAATTATGTTTTGTTTAACCTGTAACGAGGTTCTCATGTGCCAAATGATAATGAATATTGTTTGCGCAGGGTTTAAGCGAATGTTTCTCGTGTGGCGGGGGAAGTTGCCGTTACTTAATTGGTTGTCGCTTAGTTGTTGACGGGGATCTTTTAACTGATCCAGATGACGCGGGTACCGCTCTGGATCAATGTTTTGCGCAATAAACCCACTGTCGCCACCTTTCCAGTGTGGGAGGGGGCTTGCCCCCGATGGCAGTGGGTCAGCTTGGACATGTGTTGACTGACCCACCGATATCGGGGGCAAGCCCACTCCCACATTTTGATCTTCATTGTGTCTGTGGGGGCTTTCCAGCGCCCAAAAAAACGCCCCGAACCAGTCGGGGCGTGATTGTTGTGCGGCACTGCGGTTAGCTCTTTAGTGGTTCCGCCGTGGCCGTGTACGCGGTGCTTAGTGGAACTGCTCTTCTTCAGTCGAGCCGGTCAGCGCGGTCACGGACGAGGTGCCGCCCTGGATCACGGTGGTCATGTCGTCGAAGTAGCCGGTGCCCACTTCCTGCTGGTGCGCCACGAAGGTGTAGCCTTTGGACGCGTCAGCGAACTCCTGCTCTTGCAGCTTCACGTAGGCAGTCATGTCGTTGCGGGCGTAGTCGTGCGCCAGGTTGAACATGCTGTGCCACATGTTGTGGATACCCGCCAGGGTGATGAATTGGTGCTTGTAGCCCATGGCCGACAGTTCGCGCTGGAACTTGGCGATGGTTGCGTCGTCTAGGTTCTTCTTCCAGTTGAAAGAAGGCGAGCAGTTGTAGGACAGCAACTGGTCTGGGTATTCCTTTTTGATCGCTTCGGCGAAGCGGCGGGCTTCGTCCAGGTCCGGCTTGGCGGTTTCGCACCAGATCAGGTCGGCGTACGGCGCGTAGGCCAGGCCGCGGGCGATGGCCTGGTCGAGACCGGCGCGCACCTTATAGAAGCCTTCCTGGGTACGTTCGCCGGTGACGAACGGCTGGTCGTACGGGTCGCAGTCCGAGGTCAGTAGGTCTGCTGCGTTGGCGTCGGTGCGCGCCAGAATGATGGTCGGCGTGCCGGCAACGTCAGCCGCCAAGCGGGCAGCGGTCAGCTTCTGTACGGCTTCCTGAGTGGGAACCAGTACTTTGCCGCCCATGTGGCCACATTTCTTCACGGAAGCCAGTTGGTCTTCGAAGTGAACGCCAGCGGCGCCAGCCTCGATCATGCTCTTCATCAGCTCATAGGCGTTCAGTACGCCACCGAAACCGGCTTCAGCGTCAGCCACGATAGGTGCGAAGTAGTCGATGTAGCCTTCGTCGCCCGGGCCCTTGCCGGCTTTCCACTGGATCTGGTCGGCACGACGGAACGAGTTGTTGATGCGCTTGACCACGGTTGGAACCGAATCCACCGGGTACAGCGATTGGTCGGGGTACATGGATTCAGCGGAGTTGTTGTCCGCAGCCACTTGCCAGCCGGACAGGTAGATCGCCTGGATACCGGCTTTTACCTGTTGCACTGCCTGGCCGCCAGTGAGGGCACCCATGCAGTTGACGAAATCTTTGTCGGGACGGAAGGACGGCTTGGCACCTTGGGTCACCAGGTTCCACAGCTTCTCGGCGCCGAGTTTTGCAAAGGTGTGCTCAGGTTGAACCGAGCCACGCAGGCGGACGACGTCAGCAGCGGAATAAGCGCGGGTTACGCCTTTCCAGCGTGGGTTTTCAGCCCAGTCTTTTTCAAGGGCTGCAATTTGCTGTTCGCGTGTCAGTGCCATGGGGAAAAACCTCGTCGCATAGGTCTAGGTGGAAAGATCCATTTGCCAGCCGCGCAATCATTGCGGGGTATGGCTGCTCGCTGACCAGAAGCATAGGCGGTCAAGTCAGGTTCGACGGGGAAGGCGACGGGATGAACGATTGGCGAGAGGGCGGGGTAGGTAAAGGCGGGCCAAGAACAATCTTCAGGCGTCGTGGGCCCTTGGGTGTTCATCAGCATGTAGCCGGGTTACCTGGTTAGCTTCCGTCCCTCGGGACAACTTCGTTCCAGTCGCAACCTCGTCAAACACACCTTGTGGGCGGTACAGACACGAATCGGCTCAGGTGGGTAGCTTAGAGCGGCGATCCGAAGGCCCTTGCCAGGGCCCCTGATTAGCGGGAGCGAGGCCATCATGCCCATGCTTTTTTGTATCGTCAAATGTTTTGTAGTGCTTTTTTTATAGCACTACATCTTTAGTCTAAGACGACTCATCAGTCAGTTTTTGGTGCTTCAGTTCAGGGTGTCGACCTTGACCCGCACCGTCAGGTCGTCGCGGCCCTGAGTAGCGTAGCTGCGGCTTGTAGAGGATTTGTCGGCCTGGGTCTGTCGGTTGATGCCGGCCAGCGTGATCCACTCTCCGAGGCGGCCGCTGACGGTTGTGTCGGTGCTTTGAACGTTCACTACATCGGGACGTTCCTGGCTCATGCGGTCACGGTTGGTGCTGATGGCCAGGTGCACGGTCTCGCCGGTGACGCTGGCGGTCACGTAGAAACCCTGAGTTACGTTGCGATACTGGGTCTGGTTCTGCAGGCGGCCGTAGCTGTCTTGTTGGGTGGTGGTGAGCGGCACGCTCTGGCCGACCTGGATCAGCGCGGGCACGCCTTCGCTGGCCTGGATCTGCTGCACGCCACCATCACGGCTGGTAGTACCGTAGCTGATGATGCGGGTTTGGTTGTTGTCGGTGTTCTGCTGGTTGGATTCGTTGGTGTCGACGGTGATCAGCAGGCGTTTGGACGGTGTATCTAGCTGGGCGAGCAGAGCGCGCAGGTCCTGGATTTTGCCAGGGTCAGCGTTGACGATCAGTTGGTTGCCGTAGGCGCTCACGGTACCGTCCTTGCCGATGAAATTCTGCGCGACCGGTAGCAGGTCGGCGCTGGTGCGGTTGCTCAGGTTGACCACTTCGGTGTCGGCCATGGCTGCGACGCTGGCGGTTAGGAGGAGGGCGGTGAGCAGGGTGCGTAGGGACATGTCCGTTATCTCTGCGATTCATTAGGCTTGAGTTTGCCAGTTTGTCGGCCTGGCGGGTCGCAAGTTGAATCGTAGACGGCAAAATGCCCTGGCAAGGCAGGGCATTTTGGGGTGTTGCTGATATCGCTATCGGGGGCAAGCCCCCTCCCACATTTTGACCGAGTACAACTTCTGGAATGCGGTCAAGTGTGGGAGGGGGCTTGCCCCCGATGGCAGCGACGCGGTCTAGAGTCAGGCCCCGCGCACCATATCCACATGCGGAATCCCGACTTCAAGAAACTCATCGCTGACAATCTTGAAACCCAGCCGCTCATAGAACGGCGCTGCATACACCTGAGCACTCAGGAATTGCTTGGCCTGGCCACGTTCTTCGGCCACCCCAATCACCGCTTCCATCAGTTTGTCGCCGACCTTAAGCCCGCGCCAATCCTTGAGCACCGACACGCGCCCGATCTCGCCGCTTTCCAGTAAGCGGGCGGTGCCAATCGGAAAGTCGCCCTCGAATGCCAAAAAGTGCACCGCATCAGCGTCGTCCGCGTCCCATTCCAGCTCAGGTGGAACCGATTGTTCAGCGATAAATACCGCTTCACGAATGCGCCGTATCTCAGCGATATCCTTATGCCAGTCCGCGACACTTACGTGAATCTTATTCATCGGCAAACCCCAGGCTTCCTTGCTTCACCAGTTCGCAGAGCAAATCGCGACCGTCTTCGTCCGCCAGCCATGGGCCGAGGTTTTCGGCGTGCAAGGCATCGGCGGCGCAGACCAGCTTCAGCAGCTCGCGCAATTTGCCCGGCAGGTAACGGCTTTGGCCGCTGGCGAACAGCAGCACGTCGTCGTCCACTTCCGACCAGGCCATGCGCGCACTTGGGTTGCGCACCAGGATCGCGCCGTCTTGCAGGGCGCTGATGAAGTCGTCTTCGCCCAGCTCTTCGCCCGCCACGAGTTCCGGGTAGCGCGGCTCGGTCATGAACTGGCCGAACCAGGTCAGCAGCATGCGCTCATCGCTCATGTGCTCGGCCAGCAGGCTTTTCAGACGGTCGAGCGCGTCGGTCTGGATCTGGTGCGGGTCGCTGACCGGCTGCGCATCGGCGTCGGTGTAGCGCTCTTCGTCGGTCAGGTACTGGCTGAGGAAGTCGGTGAAATGGGTCAGCACTTCAGCGGCGCTCGGGGCGCGGAAGCCTACGGAGTAGGTCATGCAGTCATCTTCAGCGATGCCGAAGTGGGCCAGTCGCGGCGGCAGGTAGAGCATGTCGCCTGGTTCTAGCACCCATTCGGCGCTTTCTTCGAATTCGGCGAGGATGCGCAGGTCAGCGTGTTGCAGCAGCGGGCTTTCGGAGCTGCACATCTGGCCGATCTTCCAGTTGCGCTTGCCCTGGGCTTGCAGCAGGAACACATCGTAGTTGTCGAAGTGCGGGCCAACGCTGCCGCCGGGTGCGGCGAAGCTGATCATCACATCATCGATGCGCCAGCTTGGCAGGAAGCGGAATTGCTCTAGCAACTCGGCCACTTCCGGCACGAACTGGTCAACGGCCTGTACCAGCAGGGTCCACTCACGTTCCGGCAGGCTGCTGAAGGCATCTTCAGCGAATGGGCCGCGACGCAGTTCCCAGGGGCGCTCGCCGTGCTCGATTACCAAGCGCGACTCGACTTCTTCTTCCAAGGCCAAACCGGCCAATTCGTCGGCGTCGATTGGGCTTTCGAAATCGGGGATGGCCTGGCGGATCAGCAACGGTTTTTTCTGCCAGTAGTCGCGCAGGAATTCCCGTGCCGTGATGCCGCCCAGAAGTTGAAGAGGGATGTCAGGATTCATGTGTAACCTATTGAAAGAGAGCACTTTTCAGACTGGAATAAAAACGCCCGGCGCGGCCGGGCGTCTCAAAGGGTCGAGCAACGATCAGATGCGCTTGGCTTGCTCTACAGCGTTACCGATGTAGTTGGCCGGGGTGAGCAGTTTCAGCTCAGCCTTGGCGGCGGCTGGCATGTCCAGGCCGTCGATGAAAGTTTGCAGCGCTTGCGGGCTGATGCCCTTGCCGCGCGTCAACTCTTTCAACTTCTCGTACGGGTTTTCGATGTTGTAGCGGCGCATCACGGTCTGGATCGGCTCGGCCAACACTTCCCAGCAGGCATCCAGGTCAGCGGCGATTTTCTGCTCGTTGAGTTCCAGTTTGCTGATGCCTTTGAGGCTGGCTTCGTACGCGATCACGCTGTGGGCAAAGCCCACGCCGAGGTTGCGCAGTACGGTGGAGTCGGTCAGGTCGCGCTGCCAGCGGGAGATCGGCAACTTGCTGGCCAGGTGCTGGAACAGGGCGTTGGCGATGCCGAGGTTGCCTTCGGAGTTTTCGAAGTCGATCGGGTTGACCTTGTGCGGCATGGTCGACGAACCGATTTCACCGGCAATGGTGCGCTGCTTGAAGTAGCCCAGGGAGATATAGCCCCAGATATCGCGATCGAAGTCGATCAGGATGGTGTTGAAGCGCGCAATGGCGTCGAACAGCTCGGCAATATAGTCGTGCGGTTCGATCTGGGTGGTGTACGGGTTGAAACCCAGGCCCAGCTCGTCTTCGATGAAAGCGCGGGCGTTTTCTTCCCAGTCGATCTCAGGGTAGGCAGAGAGGTGGGCGTTGTAGTTGCCTACGGCGCCGTTGATCTTGCCCAGCAGCGGTACGGCGGCGACTTGAGCGATCTGGCGCTCCAGGCGGTACACCACGTTTGCCAGTTCTTTACCCAGGGTGGTCGGCGAAGCCGGCTGACCGTGGGTACGCGACAGCATCGGTACGTCGGCGAAGCGGATGGCCAGTTCGCGGATGGCGTTGGCGGTCTGGCGCATCAGCGGCAGCATGACGTCATCACGGCCTTCGCGCAGCATCAGGGCGTGGGACAGGTTGTTGATGTCCTCGCTGGTGCAGGCAAAGTGGATGAACTCGCTGACAGCGGCCAGTTCCGGCAGCTTGGCCGCTTGCTCTTTGAGCAGGTATTCGATGGCTTTGACGTCGTGGTTGGTGGTGCGCTCGATCTCTTTGACACGCTCGGCGTGCTCCAGAGAGAAGTTTTCCGCCAGGGTGTTGAGCACAGCGTTGGCTTCGGCGGAGAACGCCGGCACTTCGCTGATGGCGGGGTGAGCGGCCAGGCGCTGGAGCCAGCGCACTTCAACCAGAACACGAGCACGGATCAAGCCGTATTCGCTGAAAATAGGGCGCAGGGCCTGGGTTTTGCCGGCGTAGCGGCCGTCAACAGGGGAAACCGCAGTGAGCGAAGAGAGCTGCATGGGGTGTTCTCGGACAGTCGGGCAACGAAATGGGGCGCGTATCATACATGAAAAAATTCGCCGGTCCGTCGCCAACTGACCGGCGTATTACGCGTAACGCTTGAAAAAATGCGGTTGATGCGACTTATTCGTTGCGCATCAACGGGTAAAGCTCTTTGAGCAATTTGCGACGGCTGATGACCAACTGCCAACGATGACCGCCCAACTGGCGCCACAACCGTGCCGAACGAATGCCGGCCAGCAGCAGCGCGCGGATTTTCGAGGCGTTGTTCGGTTGTTGCAGGTTGCGCATGTCGCCGTGCACCTGGATACGCTGGCGCAAGGTGCTCAAGGTGTCCTGGTACAGCGCACCGCAGGCCGCGATCACGTTTTCGTGGGCCGGGCCGAAGTGCTCTACCTGGGATTGAATCTGTGGCAAGCGCTTGCCGATGACTTCCAGCATATCGTCGCGCTTGGCCAGTTGGCGCTCTAGGCCGAGCATCGACAGGGCGTAGCGCAACGGCTCTCGCTGCAAAGTGCTGGGGTCGCGCTCCAGGGCGCCGATCAGGGCGCGGTAACCCTCGCGCAGCGCTAGGTCATCGCCGCCATAGACTTCCAGGGTGTCCTTGGGGTCGCGGATCAGCAGGCTGCCGAGCATGCAGGTCAGGCCCGCTTCGGTGACCTGCCCGGTCTTGGCGATCTTGTCTACCAGTACGGCGGCGAGGAAGACCCCGCCCAGTGCCGTCAGTTGCTCCTGGGTCGGGCTCATGCCTTTTGGCTCCAGGCTTCTGCAATTTCAATCACACCGCCGCCCAGGCAGATTTCGCCGTCGTAGAACACCACGGACTGGCCTGGGGTGACCGCGCGTTGCGGTTCATCGAAGGTCGCGCGATAGCCCGTAGCGGTTTTTTCCAGGGTGCAAGGCTGGTCGCTCTGGCGATAGCGCACCTTGGCGGTCAGGCGGCGCGGGGTGCTCAAGTCGATCGGGTTAACCCAATAGATTTCCGAAGCCAGCAGTGCGCCCGAGAACAGCAACGGGTGTTCATTGCCCTGACCGACGATCAGCTCGTTGTTCTCAAGGTCTTTGATCAGCACGTACCACGGCTCTTCGCCGGCGTCTTTCAAACCGCCGATGCCCAGGCCCTGGCGCTGACCGATGGTGTGGTACATCAGGCCATGGTGGCGGCCGATCACTTCACCGTCGGTGGTTTTGATTTCGCCCGGTTGCGCTGGCAGGTATTGCTTGAGGAAGTCGCTGAAGCGGCGCTCGCCAATAAAGCAGATCCCCGTGGAGTCCTTTTTCTTGGCGGTGGCCAGGCCGTGTTTCTCGGCGATCTTGCGCACTTCGGGTTTTTCCAACTCGCCCACCGGGAACAGGGTCTTGGCGATCTGTTCACCGCCGACGGCGTGCAGGAAGTAGCTCTGGTCCTTGTTTGGGTCCAGGCCTTTAAGCAGTTCGGTACGGCCATCGATATCACGGCGGCGTACGTAGTGGCCAGTAGCAATCAGGTCGGCGCCGAGCATCATGGCGTAGTCGAGGAACGCCTTGAACTTGATTTCGCGGTTGCACAGGATGTCCGGGTTCGGCGTGCGCCCGGCCTTGTATTCGGCCAGGAAGTGCTCGAACACGTTGTCCCAGTATTCGGCGGCGAAGTTGGCGGTGTGCAGCCTGATGCCGATCTTGTCGCACACGGCCTGGGCGTCTGCCAGGTCGTCCATGGCGGTGCAATATTCCGTTCCATCGTCTTCTTCCCAGTTCTTCATGAACAGGCCTTCCACCTCATAACCCTGCTCCATGAGCAGAACGGCGGAAACGGAAGAATCCACGCCGCCGGACATGCCGACGATGACGCGCTTCTTTTGTGTGTCAGAAGGGGCTGGATCACGCATAGGGTTTCAACGGGTGTCTTGAAAAAGGACGCGATTCTATCAGGCTCGGGCCTTCAAGGCTAAAGAGAAGGGCGGATCAATTCGAGACTGTGGCAGTGGCCGGCCAGATAATCATCGATACAGCGGATGATCAGCTCGCTGCGCCAGCTGTCGCGCACGGCCATCAGCTCGTCGCGGGTCAGCCAGCGGGCGCGCAGGATGCCTTCGTCGAGTTGATAGTCCGGGTGGTGTTTGAGGGCTTTGGCGATGAAGCAGACACGTTGGTAGGTCACGCCATTGCTGGGGGCGGTGTACAGGTAAATGCCGACGATGCCGGTAGCTTCGACGTCCCAGCCGGTTTCTTCGAGGGTCTCGCGCACGGCGGCTTCGGTGAGCGTCTCGTGCGGATCGAGGTGGCCGGCGGGCTGGTTGAGCACGGCGCGGCCGCCCTTGAGTTCTTCGACCATCAGGAAGCGGCCGTTGTCTTCGACGAGGGTGGCGACGGTGATGTGGGGTTGCCAGGTCATGGTTGCCTCGGTGCAGTCTATTGGCTGGATGCGGTCAATGTGGGAGGGTCGGTGCGACGATTCGACTTGTCCCCGATGGCGGGGTGTCAGCCACCAATTTTTTAACTGACACCCCCTCATCGGGGGCAAGCCCCCTCCCACATTTTGGGCCGGTTTCGTCAGTTGAGTAGCAGAAACAGAAACCCCGGCACTAGGCCGGGGCTTCTTTGCAACCTTACAACCTTACTTCAACTTGGCAATGGCCGCATTGAGGGTGTTGCTTGGGCGCATGGCGTTGCTGGTCAGCTCTGGGTTCGGCGCGTAGTAGCCGCCGATGTCCACTGGCTTGCCCTGTACGGCGTTGAGCTCGGCAACGATGGTTGCCTCGTTCGCGGTCAGGGTTTCGGCCAGTTCGCCAAACTGCGCTTGCAGTGCAGCGTCTTCGCTCTGGGCCGCCAGGGCTTGTGCCCAGTACAGCGCCAGGTAGAAGTGGCTGCCGCGGTTGTCGATGTTGCCGACTTTGCGCGATGGCGACTTGTTGTTGTCGAGGAACTGGCCAGTGGCCTGGTCCAGGGTCTTGGACAGTACCAAGGCTTTCGGGTTGTTGTACGTCACACCCAAATGCTCAAGGGAAGCGGCCAGGGCCAGGAACTCGCCCAGGGAGTCCCAGCGCAGGAAGTTCTCTTCGACCAGTTGCTGTACGTGCTTCGGTGCCGAACCGCCAGCGCCGGTTTCGAACAGGCCACCGCCGTTCATCAGCGGCACGATGGACAGCATCTTGGCGCTGGTGCCCAGTTCCATGATCGGGAACAGGTCGGTCAGGTAGTCACGCAGTACGTTGCCGGTTACCGAGATGGTGTCCAGGCCCTTGCGGGTGCGTTCCAGGGTGAACTTCATCGCGTCGACCGGCGACATGATGCGGATGTCCAGGCCTTCGGTGTTGTGGTCTTTCAGGTAAGCCTGAACTTTCTCGACCACGACGCCGTCGTGGGCGCGCTGCGGGTCCAGCCAGAAGATGGCCGGGGTGTCGCTGGCGCGGGCGCGGTTGACGGCCAGTTTGACCCAGTCCTGGATCGGCGCGTCTTTGGTCTGGCACATACGGAAGATGTCGCCGGCTTCGACTTTCTGTTCCATCAGCAGGTTGCCCTTGCTGTCGGTGACGCGCACTACGCCGTCAGCCTTGATCTGGAAGGTCTTGTCGTGGGAGCCGTACTCTTCGGCTTTTTTCGCCATCAGGCCAACGTTTGGCACGCTGCCCATGGTGGTTGGGTCGAAAGCGCCATGGGCCTTGCAGTCTTCGATGACCGCTTGGTAGATGGTGGCGTAGCAGCGATCCGGGATCACGGCCTTGGTGTCGTGCAACTGGCCGTCGGTGCCCCACATTTTGCCGGAGTCACGGATCATGGCCGGCATCGAGGCGTCGACGATGACGTCGCTCGGCACGTGTAGGTTGGTGATGCCTTTGTCGGAGTTGACCATCGCCAGGGAAGGGCGAGCGGCGTAGACCGCCTGAATGTCAGCTTCGATCTGCGCTTGCTGGTCGGCCGGCAGCGCCTTGATGCGCGCGTACAGGTCGCCGATGCCGTTGTTCAGGTTAAAGCCGATCTGCTCCAGCACGGCAGCGTGCTTGGCCAGGGCGTCTTTATAGAACTCGGCAACGATCTGGCCGAACATGATCGGGTCGGAGACCTTCATCATGGTGGCTTTCAAGTGAACCGACAGCAGCACGCCTTGTTTCTTGGCGTCTTCGATTTCGGCGGCGATGAAGCTGCGCAGGGCTTTCTTGCTGAGTACGGCGGTATCGATGATCTCGCCAGCCTGGACCGAAGTTTTTTCCTTCAGAACGGTGGCGGTGCAGTCTTGAGCGATCAGCTCGATTTTGACAGCGTCAGCGGCTTCGATCTGTACGGCTTTTTCGCTGCCGTAGAAGTCGCCATTGTTCATGTGAGCGATGTGGGACTTGGAGTCGGCAGCCCAGGCGCCCATTTTGTGCGGGTGCTTGCGTGCGTAGTTCTTGACCGACAGCGGTGCGCGGCGATCGGAGTTGCCTTCGCGCAGTACCGGGTTCACGGCGCTGCCCTTGACCTTGTCGTAACGTGCACGGGTTTCTTTTTCCGCGTCGGTGGTTACGGTTTCCGGGTAGTCCGGCAGGGCGTAGCCCTGGGCCTGCAGTTCCTTGATCGCGGCTTGCAGCTGCGGGGTCGAGGCGCTGATGTTAGGCAGCTTGATGATGTTGGCTTCAGGCGTAACGGCCAGGTCGCCCAGTTCGGCGAGGTGGTCCGGGATAGCCTTGGCGCCCAGTTGCTCGGGGAAGCTTGCGAGGATGCGCGCGGCGAGGGAGATGTCGCGGGTTTCCACGGCAATATCAGCGGAAGCGGTGAAGGCCTCTACGATAGGCAGCAGTGAATAGGTGGCGAGGGCCGGGGCTTCGTCGGTGAAGGTGTAGATGATCTTCGAGCGGGTGGGCATATTCGGATTAACTCTCTTCTTTGCTGAAAGCGTGCGCAGAAACTCGAGATGCGCCGGGTGGAGCGCGTTCGTTCAAAGTCATCCATGAGCGAAATGTCGAGGTTTCTTCGCGGTGATGTTGGGTTGCATCAGTCGAGCGTCAAGCGGGTGGACTATTGTAATAGTCCGGCTTTGTAGCTGAAGGCACCTGTTCCAGAGCGGTCAGCCGTCGTGACTCTTGGGTCAGCGGCGGCATTATACATAGGTCGCTATGCTTACGCCGAGCCTTCATACAAAAGGTGTGTCGTCCATTGGTCTAAAGGTCGCAGGTACCGGGCTACGCCAAAAGTCGCACGAAGTGCTCAAGATTGGCGATTTTGCCTTTGCTTTCAGGCTTGTAGGCGACAATTTATGCTGTTTTCGATGCAAATGAGCATGGCGTGAGGTTTAAGTCGCCATTCATCTGGAGTAGGCTCGAACGCAGCCAGATGTTCAATCCAAAGATGGAGTTCAGCATGGGATACGCGAAGATTCAGGTTCCAGCAGTCGGCGACAAAATCACCGTCAATGCAGACCATTCTCTCAATGTTCCTAATCAACCAATCATCCCGTATATCGAAGGCGACGGCATTGGTGTCGACATCAGCCCGGTGATGATCAAGGTGGTCGACGCAGCTGTTGAAAAGGCCTACGGCGGCAAGCGCAAAATCTCCTGGATGGAGGTGTATGCCGGCGAAAAAGCCACTCAAGTCTACGACCAGGACACCTGGCTGCCTCAGGAAACCCTGGATGCAGTCAAGGATTATGTGGTTTCCATCAAGGGCCCGCTGACTACGCCGGTGGGTGGCGGTATCCGTTCGCTGAACGTTGCCCTGCGCCAGCAACTCGATTTGTATGTGTGCCTGCGCCCGGTGCGCTGGTTCGAGGGCGTGCCCAGCCCCGTCAAGAAGCCGGGGGATGTGGACATGACCATCTTCCGCGAGAACTCTGAAGATATTTACGCCGGCATCGAATGGAAGGCTGGCTCCGCGGAAGCGATCAAAGTGATCAAGTTCCTCAAAGAGGAAATGGGTGTTACCAAGATCCGTTTCGATCAGGATTGCGGGATTGGCGTGAAGCCGGTCTCTAAAGAAGGTACGCAGCGTCTGGCGCGCAAGGCCCTGCAGTATGTAGTGGACAACGATCGCGACTCGCTGACCATCGTGCACAAGGGCAACATCATGAAGTTCACTGAAGGGGCCTTCAAGGAGTGGGCCTACGAAGTGGCGGCTGAGGAGTTCGGCGCCACGTTGCTCGATGGCGGGCCGTGGATGCAGTTCAAGAACCCGAAAACTGGTAAGAATGTGGTGGTCAAGGACGCCATCGCGGACGCCATGCTCCAGCAGATCCTGTTGCGGCCGGCCGAATATGACGTGATCGCGACCCTTAACCTCAACGGTGACTACCTGTCCGATGCGCTGGCGGCGGAAGTGGGCGGCATCGGCATTGCGCCGGGGGCTAACCTGTCCGATACCGTGGCGATGTTCGAAGCTACCCATGGTACGGCGCCGAAGTACGCCGGCAAGGATCAGGTCAACCCGGGCTCGTTGATTCTGTCGGCTGAGATGATGTTGCGCCACATGGGGTGGACCGAAGCCGCCGACCTGATCATCAAGGGCACCAATGGTGCCATCTCGGCGAAGACCGTAACCTATGACTTCGAGCGCCTGATGGACGGCGCGGAGCTCGTGTCGTCATCGGGTTTTGGTGATGCGCTGATTGCGCATATGTAAAAAGCGGCCGCGACAAGGCGGCCACTCCAAGTTGCTTGGGGTGGCCGCTTTTTCGTTGTGGCATGCTCGGCGGCGGGTCAGGCCGTTTGTTTTTTCTCTTTGTGAGCATGCGACGCAGCGTTTATTTCATGCGAATCGACTTTCACCGTGTCGATATTCACGGCGTGCAGCCCTTTCGGTCCCTGAATGATTTCAAACGAAACCGGTTGGCCTGCTTTCAGCGTTTTGTAACCGTCCATGATGATCGCTGAGTAATGCGCAAAAAGGTCCTCGGTTTTGCCTTCTTCGTTGATGAAGCCGTAACCTTTGGCATTATTGAACCATTTGACCTTGCCACTGATCTTGACGCCAGACATAACCATATCCCTCTGCACCAGACTCCATCACTGGAGTATCATCCAGTTTATCCGTCCTAACCCGAATAAATTAAGGTTGACTGCGCGGACCTTTTTTACCCACTGTGGGTTCTATTGGTTGTAACACTGATTTGCCGATAGTCAAGGTGACCAGCCGTTCAGAGTTGAAAATCTGACAGGTCGCCCCCACCACTGTATTTGAACCACTGACGAACCTTTCTTTCCATGCATGCAAACAGCCAGATTCGACTAACATTCAATCAGGATCGACCGGATCAGGAACATGATGACGACGGTTCTGCAGGCATTGCTGTTCAGGAGGCCAAGCCTGCTCTACAGGCGCCGCCGATGTACAAGGTGGTTTTGTTCAATGATGACTACACACCGATGGATTTCGTGGTCGAAGTGCTCGAGGTGTTTTTTAATCTGAACCGCGAGTTGGCGACCAAGGTAATGCTGGCCGTTCACACAGAAGGACGGGCAGTATGTGGAGTGTTTACCCGCGACATCGCCGAGACAAAGGCCATGCAGGTCAACCAGTACGCCAGGGAAAGCCAGCATCCGCTACTCTGTGAAATCGAGAAGGACGGTTAACGCCGACCACTTGGGTATGAGGTGAAGCTATGTTAAACCGCGAGCTCGAAGTCACCCTCAATCTTGCCTTCAAGGAGGCTCGTTCGAAGCGTCATGAATTTATGACCGTCGAACACCTGCTGCTGGCACTTTTGGATAATGAAGCTGCCGCCACCGTTTTGCGTGCGTGCGGCGCCAACCTCGACAAACTCAAGCATGACCTGCAGGAGTTTATCGACTCCACGACCCCACTTATTCCAGTCCACGATGAAGACCGTGAGACCCAGCCAACCCTGGGTTTCCAGCGCGTGCTTCAGCGTGCCGTATTCCATGTGCAGAGCTCCGGTAAGCGAGAAGTGACAGGTGCGAACGTACTTGTGGCTATTTTCAGCGAACAGGAAAGCCAGGCAGTGTTCCTGCTCAAACAGCAGAGCGTTGCCCGTATTGATGTCGTCAACTACATCGCCCACGGTATCTCCAAGGTGCCTGGGCACGGCGATCATTCCGAGGGTGAGCAGGAGATGCAGGACGACGACGGCGGTGAGTCTTCTTCTTCGGGCAACCCGCTGGATGCCTATGCCAGTAACCTCAATGAGCTGGCGCGCCAGGGGCGGATCGATCCGCTGGTGGGGCGTGAGCTAGAAGTTGAGCGCGTAGCGCAGATCCTCGCGCGTCGTCGCAAGAACAACCCGCTGCTGGTGGGTGAGGCGGGCGTGGGTAAAACCGCGATTGCCGAAGGCCTGGCCAAGCGAATTGTTGATAACCAGGTGCCTGACCTGCTGGCCAATAGCGTCGTCTACTCCCTTGACCTGGGCGCGTTGCTCGCCGGGACCAAGTATCGTGGCGACTTCGAGAAGCGCTTCAAGGCGTTGCTCGGTGAGCTGAAAAAACGCCCGCAGGCCATCCTGTTCATTGATGAGATCCATACCATCATTGGTGCCGGTGCGGCGTCCGGTGGTGTGATGGATGCCTCCAACCTGCTCAAGCCGTTGCTGTCGTCGGGTGATATCCGTTGCATCGGTTCGACCACGTTCCAGGAGTTTCGTGGCATCTTCGAGAAAGACCGTGCCTTGGCGCGTCGCTTCCAGAAGGTCGATGTGTCTGAGCCTTCAGTGGAAGACACCATTAGCATTTTGCGCGGGCTCAAGGGGCGCTTCGAAGCGCACCATGGCATCGAATACACCGATGAAGCGTTGCGCGCTGCCTCTGAGCTGGCGTCGCGCTATATCAATGATCGGCACATGCCTGACAAGGCCATCGACGTGATCGACGAGGCGGGTGCCTACCAGCGCCTGCAGCCGGTCGAGAAGCGTGTGAAGCGTATCGACGTGCCTCAAGTCGAAGATATTGTGGCGAAGATTGCGCGCATTCCGCCTAAGCACGTCAACAGTTCCGACAAAGAGCTGCTACGTAACCTGGAGCGTGATCTCAAGCTCACCGTGTTCGGTCAGGATGCTGCGATCGATGCGTTGTCCACGGCGATCAAGCTTTCGCGTGCGGGCCTCAAGTCGCCGGACAAGCCTGTCGGTTCGTTCCTGTTCGCCGGGCCTACCGGCGTCGGTAAGACCGAGGCGGCGCGGCAGTTGGCCAAGGCGATGGGCATTGAGCTGGTGCGCTTCGACATGTCCGAATACATGGAGCGCCACACCGTGTCGCGCCTGATCGGTGCGCCACCGGGCTATGTTGGCTTCGACCAGGGTGGTCTGCTGACCGAGGCGATCACCAAGCAACCGCATTGCGTGTTGCTGCTCGATGAAATCGAGAAGGCCCACCCGGAAGTCTTCAACCTGCTGTTGCAGGTCATGGACCACGGTACCCTGACCGACAACAACGGGCGCAAGGCGGACTTCCGCAACGTGATCGTGATCATGACCACCAACGCCGGCGCCGAGACCGCTGCGCGGGCCTCGATCGGCTTCAGTCATCAGGATCACTCATCCGATGCCATGGAAGTGATCAAGAAGAGCTTTACGCCGGAGTTCCGCAACCGCCTGGACACCATTATCCAGTTTGGTCGCCTCAGTCACGAGGTTATCAAAAGCGTGGTGGACAAGTTCCTCACCGAGCTTCAAGCGCAGTTGGAAGACAAGCGCGTGCAGCTGGATGTGACGGAAGCGGCGCGCAGTTGGATCGCCGAAGGTGGCTACGACGCGGCAATGGGCGCTCGCCCGATGGCGCGCCTGATCCAGGACAAGATCAAGCGGCCTCTGGCCGAAGAGATCTTGTTTGGCGAGTTGTCCGACCATGGCGGTGTGGTGCATATCGACCTGAAGGACGGTGAGCTGACCTTCGAGTTCGAGACCACGGCTGAAATGGCCTGATCGATAGCTGCAATAAACTGTGGGAGGGGGCTTGCTCCCGATTGCGGAGTATCAGTCGCAGATGTATTGACTGACACACTGCAATCGGGGGCAAGCCCCCTCCCACATTGGTTTGCGGTGCTCAATAAATAGCGCGCACACAAAAACGCCCGGCATAACCGGGCGTTTTGTATTGACTTGCTTAGCGAGCGCGGTAAGTGATGCGCCCTTTGCTCAAGTCATAGGGCGTCAGCTCGACGCGCACTTTGTCACCGGTAAGAATACGAATGTAGTTCTTGCGCATCTTGCCGGAGATATGCGCGGTTACGACGTGCCCATTTTCCAACTCCACACGAAACATGGTGTTGGGCAGGGTGTCGACGACAGTGCCTTCCATTTCGAAGCTGTCTTCTTTCGACATGCAGTAAAGCCCTCGGTATCCAGTGAATGGCCCGGTGCAACTGCGCCAGGCAAAAGCGGCGTGCATTGTGCCCGAAAAAGGGTGTTTAAGCCAAGGGGTTCTAGTTAAGCACGACCCATCTTTGATTAATCAGCAGTTCTATGGGCCGATATTGGGTCTTGTAGCTCATCTTTTTGCAGTTTTTGATCCAGTAGCCCAGGTATACCGCTTCAAGCTCCTGGCGCATCGCCTCACCGATTTGCCAGAGAATCGCATAGCGGCCCAGGCTGCGACGCTCTTCGTCCGGTTCATAGAAGGTGTAGACCGCTGACAGACCATTGGGCAGCAAGTCGGTCACGGCCACCGCCAGCAGGCGACCCTCTGCGCGAAATTCGTAAAAGCGCGAGAAGGGCAGGTCGCGCACCAGAAAGGTTGAGAACTGGTCGCGACTCGGCGGGAACATATCGCCATCGGCATGGCGTTGCTCGATATAGCGCTGGTACAGGTCGAAGTACTCTTCGGTGAAACGTGGTTTGCTTGATGTCACGGTCAGGTCGGCGTTGCGCTTGAAAATGCGCTTCTGGTTGCGGTCCGGCAGAAACTGCGCCACAGGAATGCGTGCCGGGACGCAGGCATTGCAGTTTTGGCAATGGGGCCGGTACAGGTGGTCACCGCTGCGCCGAAAGCCCATTTCCGAAAGATCGGCATACACATTCACGTCCATCGGCTGGCTGGGGTCGAGGAACAGCGTCGTGGCCTGCTCGTCGGGCAGATAGCTGCAAGAGTGGGGTTGAGTGGCATAAAACTTCAAGCGCGCCAACTCAGTCATGATCAACCCTCGGATAAGCTTTGAAATAAGTGTAAGCCAGGTGCGACAAAGTCGCCTAGGAAACCCACGGCCCAGTGTTGGGTTGATCCAGGTGGTTACGCAGGAAGCTTGCGAATTCACTACGGGGGATGGCACGGGCGCCCAGGCTGTGCAGGTGATCGTTGGGCATCTGGCAATCGATCAGCACAAAACCCCAGGCCTGCAATTGACGGGTCAGGGTAGCAAAGCCAAATTTCGAGGCGTTGTCGGCGCGGCTGAACATGGACTCACCAAAGAACAGTTGGCCCATCGCCAGGCCATACAGGCCGCCCACCAGCTCGCCAGCGTCCCACACTTCTACCGAGTGGGCGTGGCCGCGACGGTGCAGCTCCAGGTAGGCGCTTTGTATGCCCTCGGTGATCCACGTGCCGTCGGCATACGCGCGGGGCGCGGCGCAGGCCCGGATGACGGCGGCGAAGTCCTGGTCGAACGTTACGGTGTAGCGCTGTTGGCGCAGTAACTTGCCCAGGCTGTGGGAGACATGCAGCTCATCAGGAAAAATCACTGTGCGTGGGTCTGGCGACCACCAGAGGATCGGCTGGCCCTCCGAGAACCACGGGAAGCACCCATGGCGGTAGGCCTTCACCAGCCGTTCGGCCGACAGGTCACCGCCGGCGGCCAGCAGGCCGTTGGGTTCGCGCATGGCCTTGGCCAGCGGAGGGAATGTCAGTGAATCGCGTTGTAACCAGGTCAGCATGGCATCCGGGCTTGTGGAAGGGGAGGGGAGTGGCAGGTATGGCATCTGCCTCGGCAGTGCTGATTATTGTCGACGCAGCGTCATCGGGCCAGCTCGAATCCGGCATTGGCCGGTATTAGCGTAAGCAAGTGATTCTGCAACTCTATGCCGGGGACGCGGTCGTAATCGGGTCCACTGGATGCAGGCCATTTGCCAAGCTGTGCTGGATTGGCAAATACAGCTCATAAGCCTTTGTCAGCAAAGACAATGCATGCTCAAATTGAACATGTCGCAACACTACAATTAGCTATGCTGCTGGGTAAGGGGAAGGGCGTGGCATCGCGGTCACAAACCCGTACAATGCGGCCATTGTGGCGCTATCGCCATTTCAGTAAGTCGTCGTCCGGTGTTACAAAAGTAGCGTCAATAACGCTCGTTTATTTTTTTCAGCTGCTCGGATTGGGCAGTATTTGCAGTTATATCAGTCGATGGACGCGCTAAAAGCGCAGGAATAGACCCGTTTTGAAGAAATCCGCCGCAACACCCAAAGCAGCAGTCGTGCCGGCCTGGCGCCAGCACCTGCACTACCGACTCAAGGAAGGGGCGCTGATCGCCATTGGCGCCCTGTGCCTGTTCCTGATGATGGCCTTGCTCACCTACGGCAAGGACGACCCGGGCTGGAGCCATAATAGCAAGATCGACGACGTGCAGAACTTCGGCGGGCCTGCCGGCTCGTACAGCGCTGACATCCTGTTTATGGTGTTGGGTTATTTCGCCTACATCTTCCCGCTGTTGCTGGCCATCAAGACCTGGCAGATCTTCCGCCAGCGCCACGAGCCATGGCAGTGGAGCGGCTGGCTGTTTTCCTGGCGCCTGATCGGTCTGGTGTTCCTGGTGTTGTCCGGTGCGGCGCTGGCCCATATCCATTTTCATGCTCCCACCGGCCTGCCGGCGGGCGCGGGCGGGGCGCTGGGTGAGAGCCTGGGCGACTTGGCGCGCAAGACCCTGAATATCCAGGGCAGCACCCTGATGTTCATCGCGTTGTTCCTGTTCGGCCTTACGGTGTTCACCGACCTGTCGTGGTTCAAGGTGATGGACGTGACCGGCAAGATCACCCTCGATCTGCTGGAGCTGTTCCAGGGCGCCGCCAATCGTTGGTGGGCGGCCCGGGTTGACCGCAAGCGCATGGTGGCCCAGCTGCGCGAGGTGGACACTCGCGTCAATGAGGTGGTCGCCCCGACCACGCCGGACCGTCGCGAGCAAGCCAAGGTCAAGGAGCGCCTGATCGAGCGCGAGCAGGCCCTTAGCAAACATATGTCGGACCGCGAGAAGCAGGTGCCGCCGGTCATCGCTCCGGCACCGCCTAAAGCGCCCGAGCCCAGCGCTCGCGTGCAAAAGGAGAAACAGGCGCCGTTGTTCGTCGACAGCGCCGTCGAAGGCACCTTGCCGCCGATCTCGATTCTCGACCCGGCCGAAAAGAAACAACTCAACTATTCTCCGGAATCCCTGGCGGCTGTCGGCCATCTGCTGGAAATCAAACTCAAGGAGTTCGGCGTCGAAGTCTCGGTGGACTCGATCCATCCTGGCCCGGTGATTACCCGTTACGAAATCCAGCCGGCGGCCGGCGTCAAGGTCAGCCGCATCTCCAACCTGGCCAAAGACTTGGCCCGCTCCCTGGCCGTGACCAGCGTGCGTGTGGTGGAAGTGATTCCGGGCAAGACCACCGTGGGTATCGAGATTCCCAACGAAGACCGGCAGATCGTGCGCTTCTCCGAGGTACTGTCGACGCCGGAATACGACAACTTCAAATCCCCGGTCACCCTGGCCCTGGGCCACGATATCGGCGGCAAGCCGGTCATCACCGACCTGGCCAAAATGCCTCACTTGCTGGTAGCGGGTACGACCGGTTCGGGTAAGTCGGTGGGTGTGAACGCGATGATCCTGTCGATCCTGTTCAAGTCCGGCCCGGAAGACGCCAAGCTGATCATGATCGACCCGAAGATGTTGGAACTGTCGATCTACGAAGGCATTCCGCACCTTCTGTGCCCGGTCGTGACCGACATGAAAGACGCCGCCAACGCCCTGCGCTGGAGCGTGGCCGAGATGGAGCGTCGCTACAAGCTGATGGCGAAAATGGGCGTACGAAACCTGTCGGGCTTCAACGCCAAGGTTAAAGAGGCCCAGGACGCCGGCACGCCGCTGGCAGACCCGCTGTACAAGCGCGAAAGCATTCACGACGAAGCACCGCTGCTGAGCAAGTTGCCGACCATCGTGGTGGTGGTGGACGAGTTCGCCGACATGATGATGATCGTCGGCAAGAAGGTTGAAGAACTGATTGCCCGTATCGCCCAGAAAGCCCGTGCTGCTGGTATTCACTTGATCCTTGCGACCCAGCGCCCATCGGTGGACGTGATCACCGGTCTGATCAAGGCGAACATTCCGACGCGCATGGCGTTCCAGGTGTCGAGCAAGATTGACTCGCGGACCATCATCGACCAAGGCGGTGCCGAACAACTGCTGGGCCATGGTGACATGCTCTACATGCCGCCGGGCACCAGCCTGCCGATCCGGGTACACGGCGCTTTCGTTTCTGATGATGAAGTGCATCGGGTGGTAGAAGCCTGGAAGCTGCGTGGCGCACCGGAATACAACGACGACATCCTCAACGGCGTCGAAGAGGCCGGCAGCGGCTTCGAGAATGGCGGCGGTGGGGGTGACGACGATGCTGAAACCGATGCCCTTTACGATGAAGCCGTGGCCTTTGTGCTCGAAAGCCGTCGCGCCTCGATTTCGGCGGTGCAACGCAAGCTGAAAATCGGCTACAACCGCGCCGCCCGTATGATCGAAGCCATGGAGCACGCTGGCGTCGTCACTGCAATGAATACTAACGGCTCGCGTGAAATCATAGCCCCCGGGCAGATGCGCGACTGATCCCGTGCTGCGTGGCACCACGCGGCGCGCCTTAACGACTCAATGAGGACTCCCATGCGTCTTATCCGCATGCTGTTGTTGCCGGCACTGGCCCTGACTGCTGTTTCGGCTCACGCTGACCCGGCTTCGGTTGCCAGCCTGAAAAACCTGTTGGACAAATCCCAGACCCTGACCGCGCGCTTCTCCCAGCTGACCCTGGATGCTGGCGGCACCCAGTTGCAGGAGACCGCAGGCGAAATGGCTGTGCAGCGTCCTGGCCTGTTTTACTGGCACACTGAAGGCAAGGCTGAGCAGACCATCGTGTCTGACGGCCAGAAGGTCACCCTGTGGGACCCTGATCTTGAGCAGGCGACCATTAAAAAGCTCGACCCGCGCCTGAACCAAACCCCGGCGCTGCTGCTGTCGGGTGATGTGTCGAAAATCAACGACAGCTTCGACATCACCTCCAAGCAAACCAGCAACGTGATCGAGTTCACCCTCAAGCCTAAATCCAAGGACACGCTGTTCGACACCCTGAACCTGTCCTTCGGTAATGGCGTGATCAACAACATGCGCCTGGTCGACAGCGTCGGCCAGCGCACCGATATCCTGTTCACAGGGGTCAAGGCCAACCAGCCGGTGCCTGCTTCCAAGTTCAAGTTCGACATCCCCAAGGGTGCCGACGTGATCCAGGAATAATCTACCCAGAGGTTTCAAACGCTGCCCATGGATCTGTTTCGAAGTGACCCGATTGCCCAGCCCCTGGCCGCGCGCTTGCGTTCGACCAACCTGGATGAGTACGTCGGGCAAGAACACCTGCTCGCTCGCGGCAAACCCCTGCGCGAAGCCTTGGAGCAAGGTGCGCTGCATTCGATGATTTTTTGGGGCCCGCCAGGGGTGGGCAAGACCACCCTGGCGCGGCTGTTGGCGAAAGTCTCGGATGCGCACTTTGAAACGGTCTCGGCGGTGTTGGCGGGGGTCAAGGAGATCCGCCAGGCCGTCGAGGTGGCCAAGCAGCAGGCCGGGCAATACGGCAAGCGCACCATCCTGTTTGTTGACGAAGTGCATCGCTTCAACAAGTCGCAGCAGGATGCGTTTCTGCCGTATGTGGAAGACGGCACGCTGATCTTTATTGGCGCGACCACCGAAAACCCCTCGTTTGAACTCAACAACGCCTTGCTCTCGCGGGCGCGGGTCTATGTGCTCAAAAGCCTGGACGAGGCGGCGATGCAAAAGCTGTTGCACCGTGCCTTGAGCGAAGACAAGGGCCTGGGCAAGCGCCAGCTGACGGTGAGCGATGAAGGTTTCAAGATCCTGCTCACCGCCGCCGATGGGGACGGCCGTCGCTTTCTGAACCTGTTGGAAAACGCGTCTGACCTGGCCGAAGACGGCAGCGAAATCGGCGTCGACCTGTTGCAAAGCCTGCTGGGCGACACCCGGCGGCGTTTCGATAAAGGCGGCGAAGCCTTTTACGACCAGATTTCGGCGTTGCACAAATCCGTACGCGGCTCCAACCCGGACGGCGCGTTGTACTGGTTTGCCCGAATGATCGATGGCGGTTGTGACCCGCTGTATCTGGCCCGCCGCGTCGTGCGCATGGCCAGTGAGGATATCGGCAACGCCGACCCGCGTGCATTGAGCCTTTGCCTGGCGGCATGGGACGTGCAAGAGCGCCTAGGCAGCCCGGAGGGCGAGTTGGCGGTGGCCCAGGCCATTACTTACCTGGCCTGTGCGCCAAAAAGCAACGCGGTGTACATGGGCTTCAAGTCTGCATTGCGCGCCGCCGCAGAATACGGCTCGCTGGAGGTGCCGCTGCATTTGCGCAACGCGCCGACCAAGCTGATGAAACAGCTGGGTTACGGCGATGAATACCGCTACGCCCACGACGAGCCGGATGCTTACGCGGCCGGTGAAGATTACTTCCCTGATGAGCTTGAGCCGCTGGCGCTCTACCAACCGGTGCCGCGAGGTCTCGAGCTCAAGATCGGCGAGAAACTCAACCACCTCGCCCAACTTGACCGCCTCAGCCCGAAACAGCGGAGAAAGTAGTGCTCAAGACGATTCTTGCCGTGTCCGCAGCCGGCATCGCTGGTACATTATTGCGTTTCGCCACCGGTACCTGGGTCAGCGCCCATTGGCCAAAGCATTTTTATGCGGCGACCCTGGCGGTCAATCTGGTGGGCTGCTTGATTATCGGGCTGTTGTACGGCTGGTTCCTGTTACGCCCGGAAGTGCCGATTGAGATTCGCGCCGGCTTGATTGTCGGCTTTGTAGGCGGTCTGACGACCTTTTCATCCTTTTCACTGGACACGCTGCGCTTGATGGAAAGCGGGCAGGCCCTGATTGCCTTCGGGTACTTGGGCATCAGCGTGTTCGGCGGGCTGCTCGCCACGTGGGCTGGCCTGTCCTTGACCAAACTTTGATAAACGAGAGACCGACATGCTCGATTCCAAACTGTTACGTAGCAACCTTCAGGACGTAGCGGACCGCCTGGCATCCCGTGGCTTTGCCCTGGATGTTGCGCGCATCGAAGCGCTGGAAGAACAGCGCAAGACCGTCCAGACCCGCACCGAAGCACTGCAGGCTGAGCGTAATGCCCGTTCCAAATCCATCGGTCAGGCCAAGCAGCGCGGCGAAGACATCGCCCCATTGATGGCAGACGTCGAGCGCATGGGCTCCGAGCTGTCCGACGGCAAGCTCGAGCTCGAAGGCATTCAGACCGAGCTGGATTCGATCCTGCTGGGCATTCCCAACGTGCCGCACGAGTCGGTACCGATTGGCGCAGACGAAGACGGCAACGTCGAAGTGCGCCGCTGGGGCACGCCAAAAGCCTTTGATTTCGCGGTCAAGGACCACGTTGCCCTGGGCGAACTGACCGGTGGTTTGGATTTCGAAACCGCCGCCAAGATGTCCGGCGCGCGCTTCTCGCTGCTGCGTGGCCCTGTCGCACGCCTGCACCGGGCACTGGCGCAGTTCATGATCAACCTGCACACCGCCGAGCACGGCTACGAAGAAGCCTACACGCCGTATCTGGTGCAGGCGCCGGCGCTGATGGGCACCAGCCAGCTGCCGAAATTTGAAGAAGACCTGTTCAAGATCAGCCGCGAAGGCGAAGCCGACCTGTACCTGATTCCGACGGCCGAAGTGTCGCTGACCAACATCGTGTCCGGTGAGATCCTCGACGCTAAAGAGCTCCCACTGAAGTTTGTCGCCCACAGCCCGTGCTTTCGCAGCGAAGCCGGTGCCTCGGGTCGTGATACCCGCGGCATGATCCGCCAGCACCAGTTCGACAAGGTCGAGATGGTGCAGATCGTCGAGCCGTCGACTTCCATGGAAGCCCTGGAAGGCTTGACCGCCAACGCCGAACGCGTGCTGCAACTGCTGGAGCTGCCGTACCGCGTTTTGGCGCTGTGCACCGGCGACATGGGTTTCAGCGCCGTCAAAACCTATGACCTCGAAGTGTGGGTGCCGAGCCAGGACAAGTACCGCGAGATTTCGTCGTGCTCCAACTGCGGTGATTTCCAGGCTCGTCGTATGCAGGCCCGCTTCCGTAACCCGGAAACCGGCAAGCCGGAGCTGGTGCACACCCTCAACGGTTCGGGCCTGGCCGTAGGCCGTACCCTGGTCGCGGTGTTGGAAAACTACCAGCAGGCCGACGGCTCCATCCGTGTGCCTGACGTGCTCAAGCCGTACATGGCGGGCGTTGAGGTCATCGGCTAAATGGAATTTCTGCCGCTGTTTCATAACCTGCGCGGCAGTCGTGTGTTGGTCGTCGGTGGCGGGGAGATTGCCTTGCGCAAATCCCGGCTGCTGGCCGACGCCGGCGCGTTGCTGCGGGTGGTTGCTCCCCAGATTGAAGACCAGCTCAATGAGTTGGTACTGGGCAGTGGCGGGGAATTGATTCTGCGCGGTTATCAGGAGGCCGACCTCGACGGTTGCACCCTGGTAATCGCAGCCACCGACGACGAGCCGCTGAACGCGCAAGTGTCCAGCGATGCCAAGCGCCGTTGCGTACCGGTCAATGTGGTGGATGCGCCCGCCTTGTGCAGCGTGATCTTCCCGGCGATTGTCGACCGTTCGCCGTTGGTGATTGCGGTGTCCAGCGGTGGCGACGCGCCGGTGCTGGCGCGCTTGATCCGTGCCAAGCTGGAAACCTGGATTCCGTCCACCTATGGCCAACTGGCCGGGTTGGCGGCGCGTTTTCGTGCCCAGGTCAAAGGCTTGTACCCGGATGTGCAACAGCGCCGTGCGTTCTGGGAAGAAGTATTCCAGGGCCCGATTGCCGATCGGCAGTTGGCCGGGCAGGGCGATGAAGCGGAGCGCTTGTTGATCGAAAAGGTCAACGGCGCGCCGCCCTATGCACCGGGTGAGGTGTACCTGGTGGGGGCCGGGCCGGGTGACCCGGACCTGCTGACCTTCCGCGCCTTGCGCCTGATGCAGCAAGCCGATGTGGTGCTGTACGACCGCTTGGTAGCGCCTGCGATTCTCGAGCTGTGCCGCCGCGATGCTGAGCGCGTCTACGTCGGCAAGCGTCGCGCCGATCACGCCGTGCCCCAAGACCAGATCAACCAGCAATTGGTAGACCTGGCCAAGCAAGGCAAGCGCGTGCTGCGCCTCAAGGGGGGCGACCCGTTTATCTTTGGCCGAGGTGGCGAAGAGATCGAGGAACTGGCGGCCCATGGCATCCCGTTCCAAGTGGTGCCGGGCATCACGGCGGCCAGTGGCTGCGCGGCGTATGCCGGGATTCCGCTGACCCATCGCGACTATGCGCAATCGGTGCGCTTTATCACCGGGCATTTAAAGGACGGGACTTCGGACCTGCCCTGGCATGACCTGGTGGGGCCCTCGCAGACCCTGGTGTTCTACATGGGTTTGATTGGCTTGCCGATCATCTGCGAACAGCTGATCAAGCATGGCCGGGCGGCAGATACCCCGGCGGCGCTGATCCAGCAAGGCACTACGTCAAATCAGCGGGTTTTTACCGGCACGCTGGCCGACTTGCCGCGCATGGTGGCGGAGCATGAAGTGCATGCGCCGACACTCGTGATCGTGGGTGAAGTGGTGGTGTTGCGCGAGAAGCTCAAGTGGTTCGAAGGCGCTCAGTCCCAAATCTGAACCTTTTAAAAGCATCGGGGGCAAGCCCCCTCCCACATTGGAATGCATTTCAAATGTGGGAGGGGGCTTGCCCCTGATACGGCCCTTGATCACAGCCCATGATCTGGATCAGTTCCAACTACCCTTGCCGGCCAACCGCTGTCGATCATGCTTACCATCAAACCCCTGCAACGGCCCCTTCGGCACAACCCCCGTCGGATTGATCGTCCGGTGGCTGGCATAGTAATGTCCTTTGATGTGTTCAAAATCCACCGTCTCGGCCACGCCCGGCCACTGATACACCTCCCTTAGCCAGTTCGACAGGTTCGGATAGTCCGCAATCCTGCGCAAATTGCATTTGAAGTGGGCGTAATACACTGCATCAAAGCGAATCAGCGTCGTGAACAGGCGCACATCGGCTTCGGTCAGGTATTCGCCGGCCAGGTAGCGATGGTCACTCAGGTGCTGTTCCAGATAATCCAACTCGGCAAACACATCATCAAACGCACTTTCATACGCTTGCTGCGAAGTGGCGAAGCCTGCGCGGTATACGCCGTTGTTGACCGCGGGGTAGATGCGCTCGTTCAGCGTGTCGATGGTTGCACGTAGCGGCTGCGGGTAGAAATCCAGGGTGTTGCCAGTCAGCCCGTTGAACGCGCTGTTGAACATGCGGATGATTTCCGCCGATTCATTGCTGACGATGCGGTTGAGTTTTTTGTCCCACAACACAGGCACCGTCACGCGACCGGTGTAATCAGCGGTGTCAGCGGTGTAGCGCTGGTGCATGAAGGCAAAATCGTCGAGGGCATCGCCCGTAGAGCCATGGGCTTTGTCGAAGGTCCAGCCGTTTTCCAGCATCAACCAACTGACCACCGACACATCGATCAGGCTTTCCAGGCCCTTGAGCTTGCGCATGATCAGGGTTCGGTGGGCCCAGGGGCAGGCGAGGGACACATAGAGGTGGTAGCGACCGGCTTCGGCGTTGAAGCCGCCTTCACCGCTTGGGCCTGGCGAGCCGTCAGCAGTGACCCAGTTGCGGCGTTGCGCTTGTTCGCGCTGGAAAGCGCCATCTGCGCTACTTTCGTACCACTGGTCTTGCCAGTGTCCTTCGATCAGCAAACCCATGACTGGCTCCTCAACTAATAAGCGTTGGAGCCCAGTCTAAAGGGATGAGTTCGATTTAAAAGCGCAAAGACTGCGGGTGAATTATCGATTAAATCGATTTGTCCCGCGCGTCCCAATATTGCTGGGCCACAACGAAGGCTTGTTCCCGTGAGTGACCCAGGCCGCGCAATGCCAGCGCCATCGTGGCAATCAGTGCCAGTTGCGGGTAGCTGTCCTCGACGTCGCCACGCCACAGTGCTTTCAAGTGCTCGGGCTCCAAGGTCGCCGGTTTAACGTGACGCTGGGCGGAGAGTGCGGGCCACTCTTCATCCCAGCTTTCGCCGGAGGTGGTGCCGTACAAATGGCTTGGGGAGTCGGGGTTGATCTCGATTTCGCCGCCATCGCCTTTGACCACAATCACGTTATCGCCCAGCAGGCCGCTGGCGTCACGGTGCACGCCCTGGTAGCCGGGGTGGAAGATGCTTTGCAGGCCCAGGCGAGCATTCAGCGGGTTGAGCAGGCGCGCCAGGGAATGGATCGGCGAACGCAAGCCCAGGGTGTTGCGCAGATCAATCATGCGTTGCAGCTGCGGTGCCCAGTCGCCCAGCGGAATAAATGCCAGGTTGCCGTGTTCGTAGGCGCTTTCGACCTGCTGCCAATTGCGGCACAGCGGGATCTGCAACCCTTCCAGCAGTTGTTCGGTGTACAACCGGCCCGCCGTGTGGGCGCCGCCGCCGTGCATCAGGATGCGCACGCCGTTTTGCGCCAGGCACTTGGCCGCCAGCAGGTACCACGGCAGGTGGCGTTTCTTGCCAGCGTACGTGGGCCAGTCCACATCCACATTCAGTACCGGAGCATTGAGGCGTTCGCGCACAGCTTCGGTGAAGCCTGCGAGTTCTTCCGGGCTTTCTTCCTTGTGGCGCAACAACATCAGGAAGGCCCCGAGCTGGGTGTCTTCGACTTTTTCGTCGAGCAGCATGCCCATGGCGTCACGGGCTTCCTCGCGTGTGAGGTTGCGCGCGCCGCGCTTGCCTTTGCCCAGGATGCGCACGAACTGCGCAAACGGGTGTTCGGCAGGGGTTTCAAGGATCAGCGGGGCAAAGTCGGTCATAAGCAATTCGTCGGCCTGGGCAGGCCCGCCAGTTTGGCGGCGAGTTTGGCGGGAGTGCCGTTGAACAGTTTGTTGAGGTGCAGGCTGTTGCCCTTCTCCGGGCCCAGCTTCAAGGCGGTGTACTTGATCAGCGGGCGCGTGGCGGGGGACAGCTGAAATTCAGCATAGAAGCCGCGCAGCAGTTCGAGGATCTCCCAGTGATCGGGCGTCAACGCCAGTGGTTCGGCGGCAGCCAGTGCATGGGCGACTTCGACGGACCAGTCGTTCAAGTCGACGAGGTAGCCGTCCTTGTCCAGCTCATAGGTGCGTTCGCCTACGGTCAAGGTGTTCATAGCCAGCTGTTGACCTTGTCGTAATCGAGCGTCAGTTGCACGAAACCGGGGTAGTCCACGCTGTCGGCCCAGTCCGGTAAGGGCAGGTTGCGCGCCTGCATGTCTTCAGCCAGCACAAATACCTTCACGCCCTGGGTGTGCAGGGCGGGGGCGTGAAGGCCGTAGGCGCCGTCGCCGCACAGCAGGATTGCGTCCTCGGCACCGCAGACACGCAGGCAGCTGTCGAGACGACTGTCGGAAAACGGCGAGTGAGACACCACATGTAAAGTCGACATCAGAGGGTAATCACCTGGTCGTAACGGTCAATCAATTGGGAAATAGCTTCGTTGCTCAACGGTTGCGCCTCGGTCGGCGGCGTCAAGCCACGTACGGCCATGCTGTGGCGGCAGACAAACACATCGTCGATGCCGAACAGCCCCAATGCCTGCAAGTTGGCGCTCAGGTCCTTTTGTTGCACGGCCTTGGCATTCTGGTGCGGTGCGAGCTGGAACACGCCGTCATCCATAAACAGCAGGCCGATGGGCAAGTCGAAGGCGCCACCGGCCAGCACGATATCCAGCGCTTCCCGCGCGCTCGGCCCGGACCACGGTGCCTGGCGGCTAATCACCAATAAGGATTTGGACATGTCATGGCCCTCCAAAACAGATCAGGCGGTCGGCGGCCTGCGCGGCGTCATGCAGTTGCCCCAGGCCCGACAGTGCCCACGGCGCATCAACATTCACGGCGCAACGCTGATAACGCGTGGCTTCTTCGGTGTTAAGCACGCCACGACGCAAGGCTGCGGCGATGCACACCACGCCATCAAGCTGGTGCTGGCTGACAAACTCGCGCCATTGACGCGCAATATCTTGCTCATCCTGGGGGGCGACGATGTTATTGGACGCGTTGTACACGCCGTCCTGATAGAAAAACAGCCGCACAATCTCATGCCCACCAGCCAATGCCGCCTGGGCAAACAGCAGGGCGCGGCGCGACGAGGGCGCGTGGGCGGCACTAAACACTGCAATCGCAAACTTCATGGAACACTCTGCAAGCAAACGTGGGCCAATGATAAAGCCGCCGCCGTGAAAAAGCCCGCCGTGATCAAAACAGTCACCTCCCATGATCGTTCTGACGATTGCCGGTAGGGCCTGGGCTGCCTAGTCTGTGGGCAGTCAAAACGCAATTGGAGTGCTTATGTCTGGTCCCTTGGCGTCCCTCAAAGTGCTGGATTTTTCTACCTTGCTGCCCGGCCCGTTTGCATCCTTGATGTTGGCGGACATGGGTGCCGAGGTGCTGCGTATCGAATCGCCGACGCGCATGGACTTGTTGCGGGCGTTGCCGCCGCACGATCAGGGCACTTCGGCGAGCCATGCGTACCTCAATCGCAACAAGCGCAGTTTGGCCCTGGACCTCAAGCAGGCTGAGGCGCTGGAGATTGTGCGAGCGCTGGTCAAGGACTACGACATCGTCCTCGAACAGTTTCGACCCGGCGTGATGGAGCGACTGGGCCTGGGGTATGAGGCGCTGAAGGCGATTAACCCTCGGCTGATTTATGTGTCGATCACCGGCTACGGCCAGACCGGCCCTTACAAAGATCGCGCCGGCCACGACATCAATTATCTCGCCCTGGCCGGTGTGGCCAGCCATACCGGGCGCCAGGACAGCGGGCCCTTGCCGCTCGGCGTGCAACTGGCGGATGTGGGCGGTGGCTCGTTACATGCGGTGGTGGGCTTGCTCGCGGCCGTGATTGCGCGGCAGCAGAGCGGGGCGGGGCAATACCTTGACGTGAGCATGACAGATTGCTCGTTCAGCCTGAATGCCATGGCCGGCGCGGGTTATCTGGCGTGTGGGGTGGAGCCTGCATGGGAAAGCCATGTGCTCAATGGCGGCAGTTTTTATGACTACTACCGGTCCCGGGATGGGCGGTGGATGTCGGTGGGCAGCTTGGAACCTGCGTTTATGCAGCAACTGTGCGAAGCGCTGGGGCGGCCAGAGTTGGCGGCGCTAGGTATGTCCCCTGAACTCAAAACTGCGCTGCGCGTCGAGTTTGAAAGGCGTAGCTTCGAAGAGCTATGTGAGCTGTTCGCTGGCGTGGATGCGTGTGTCGAGCCAGTGCTGAACCTGAGCGAAGCGGTGGAGCATCCGCAATTGAAGGCGCGGGGGATGGTCAGCCAGGTGCCGCGCGGCGATGGCTCTACTCAGGCGCAATTGGCCTGCCCGTTGAAGTTTTCTGATGGCCTGCCGGAGCCAAGGCACATTGGGGTTGCGGTGGGGGCGCACAGTGATGAGGTGTTGGTGGAGCTGGGGGTGAGTGCTCAGCGGATAGCCGAGTTGCGGGGTGCCAATGTGGTTGGGTAGCGCCTGGGCTGGCGCTATCGGGGGCAAGCCCCCTCCCACATTTTGACCGCACCGCTGACCAGTGTGGGAGAGGGCTTGCCCCCGATGAGGGCCTCACTCCACCCGAGTTTCCCCAGTAAACACCAAGGTTTGCCGACACCGCCGACACAAATACCGCCGCCCCTGACCCACCAACCCATGGCGTTGCGCCGAAAACGGAAAGTCGCTGTCCGCGCACGGGCACCGGTAGATGTAACGCGTCACCTGGCGACGCTTCACCTCATAGGTGTGGCAGCGGTCCGGCGGTAGTTCGTAGACCCCGCGCATGATCAGTTGCCATTCTTCGCCGTGGGGCTGGATGCGTTCACCAAATAACTGATGGGCGATCAGGTGAGCGACTTCATGGGCCACGGTCTGTTTCAGGAAATGTTGGCTGTTTTCACGGTACAACTGCGGATTGAAGCGCAGCAGGTTCTCGTGCAAATGCGCGACACCGGCCTTCTGGCCCCGCAGCTTGAGGCTGACCTGGGGGCGTTTGAAGCTTCGTTTGAAAAAGGATTCGGCTTGCAGGTAACAATCTTCGACGCGGGTATTGAGTTGCTCGGGCATGCTGTACATATCTCCAGAGGGCCCCAGTATGCCGCAAAGCCGGGTGTTTCCGAATCTATCAGGCGCCGAATGGTCATGCATGAAGCACAAAGCCACCTTTCGGTGGCCTTGTTCCCGGCGTGAAATCGGTCAGTTGGTGTAAATCGGCCCTACGCCCAGCCCCCAGACAATCACGGTAAACGCCATGATTGCCACCAGTACCACGAGGCCTACGGCCAGTACCGAGCTGGAAAACAGAAAGCCTTCGTCCGGATCGATGCTCATAAACGTCGGCAGCCCTACGTACAGCAAGTACACCGTGTAGCAAATAGCCGCCGTGCCCACCACCATCCCCAGCCACATATGCGGGTAAAGCGCCGCCAACCCACCGATAAATAAGGGTGTTGCGGTATAGGTGGCAAACGCCACGCAACGCGCCATGCTGGGGTTGGCGTCGTAAGTGCGAGCCATCCAATGAATGAACGCGCCCATCACCGCTACGCCGCCGAGCATGGCCGCGTAGGACATGATGGTCATCCACAGTGCGCTTTCCTGGGTCAGCATGACCGGTGAGCGGTTGCCGATGACCCAGCCCACCTGGGTGGTGCCGATAAACGCTGATACGGCGGGGATTGCCGCGAGAATCAGCGTGTGAGTGAGGTACATGTGGCTGATGCTTTCTTCTTTATCGCCACGGATTTCCCGCCATTCCTGGTCGGGATGGGTAAAAAGCCCCACGACGTGATGGATCATGCCAGTCACTCCTGTCGTAATTACCATCGCCCCCCATCGGAGCGCCCACGGGCCAATTGGCCTCAAAGGTCTGGAAAGCGCTGCGACCTCAAGTCGCAGTATAGGAAGGGATGGCCGTAATAACTGTAGGGGCTTTAGAGCGAATTGCGCTGTAAACGCTGGCTCTAATCGCAGATAGGAATGCATTCCAGTGTGGGAGGGGGCTTGCCCCCGATAGCGGAGGGTCAGCTATAAATGAGTAGCTGAAACACTGCCATCGGGGGCAAGCCCCCTCCCACATTGGAACTCAGTGATTCTTACCGGTAAAATGCTGCGCTTTTCGTCACACACCTCTAGCGGATCCAAGCGCCATGGGCACTCTTACGGTCAACCAGAACAAACTGCAAAAACGCCTGCGTCGCCTGGCCGGTGAAGCGGTCGCCGATTTCAATATGATCGAGGACGGCGACAAGGTCATGGTCTGCCTCTCTGGCGGCAAAGACAGCTACACCTTGCTCGATGTGCTGCTGCACCTGCAAAAGGTCGCGCCGATCACGTTCGAGATTGTGGCTGTGAACATGGACCAAAAACAGCCGGGCTTCCCCGAGCATGTGCTGCCGGCCTACCTCAAAGCGCTGGGCGTCGAGTACCACATCGTCGAGAAAGACACCTATTCAGTGGTCAAGGAGCTGATCCCGGAAGGCAAGACCACCTGTTCGCTGTGCTCGCGCCTGCGCCGTGGCACGCTTTACACCTTCGCCGACGAGATCGGCGCGACCAAAATGGCGCTGGGGCATCACCGCGACGATATCGTCGAGACCTTCTTTCTCAATATGTTCTTCAACGGCTCCCTCAAGGCCATGCCGCCCAAGCTGCGCGCCGATGACGGGCGCAACGTGGTGATCCGCCCGCTGGCGTATTGCAACGAGAAGGACATCCAGGCCTACTCAGACCTCAAGCAGTTCCCGATTATTCCGTGCAACCTATGCGGTTCCCAAGAGAACCTGCAGCGCCAGGTGGTCAAGGAAATGCTGCTGGACTGGGAGCGCAAGACCCCGGGGCGCACCGAGAGCATCTTCCGTAGCCTGCAGAATGTGCAGCCTTCGCAGTTGGCCGACCGCAACCTGTTTGACTTCACCAGCCTCAAGATCGACGAGAGCGCCGCGTCGCGCTTCGTCAATGTAGTGAACCTCTAAGGCTTTTCAACGCTCTGAAAGACGGCGCTCATCGGCGCCGTTTTCATTTCAACCCCCAGGAGAGGGCATGCGCGATTACAAATGGCTGCACGAATATTGTCTGAACCGTTTCGGTTCTGCGGCCGAGTTGGAAGCCCACCTGCCGGTACCGAAAACCCCCGCGCAGTTGCGCAAGATCAGCGATGACCGCTACCTGTCGACCCTGGCCCTACGGGTGTTTCGCGCAGGCCTCAAGCACAGCGTGGTGGATGCCAAGTGGCCAGCGTTCGAGAAGGTGTTCTTCGGCTTCGATCCGGAAAAAGTCGTGCTGATGGGCGCCGAGCACCTGGAGCGGCTGATGCAGGACACCAGCATCATCCGTCACCTGGGCAAGCTCAAGAGTGTGCCGCGCAATGCGCAGATGATGTTGGATATCGAGTTGGAGAAGGGCAGCTTCGGTGCGTTTATCGCCGATTGGCCAGTGACCGATATCGTGGGGTTGTGGAAATACCTGAGCAAGCATGGCCATCAGTTGGGCGGGCTGTCGGCGCCGCGCTTTCTGCGGATGGTCGGCAAAGACACATTTGTGCCCAGTTATGACGTGGTCGCGGCATTGAATGCGCAGAAGATCGTCGACAAGGCGCCTACCAGCCTGCGGGATTTGGCGACGGTGCAGGGGGCGTTCAACCAGTGGCATGCCGAGAGTGGGCGGCCGATGTGTCAGTTGTCGATGATGCTGGCTTACACCGTCAATCATTGAGACCGCATTGATGCCATCGCAGGCAAGCCAGCTCCCACATATTGACCGCGTCGCCTATCAAATGTGGGAGCTGGCTTGCCTGCGATAGCGGTTTTCAGGCCGCCACCGGCTCAGCCAACCGCCGATTGAGCTGATGCCGCCAACGCACATACAACAGCGCCGTACAAAACACCGCCAGGCTCGCCAGCATCTCCAGCACCCCGAACCACTGTCGGTTCGGGTCATACGCCGCCAGCGCGCCCTTGATGAAATACAGATTCACCACAAAACACATCCACGAATGCCCGCGCGCACTGCCCAGCAGCATGCCCGGCGCGAGCACCAGCAGCGGCACTAGTTCGATCACCAGGATCACCCACGGCCGCGCACCATGCAGGTCGGCGACGAACAGGTAGTACCCGCACAACAAGCCCACCAAGCCCAAAAACGCCAGCAGGCTCAATGTGCGCGCCACCTTGACCCGTGGCTCCAGCCACGCCCGGGCTGGCAAGACCTTAGGCTTTCTGGCCACGGCCGCTCTCCAGCAGGGTAGCGGTGCTCGCCAATCGCAGGCCCAGGGCGCGGCATAGGGCGATTTCATGTTGGTCGAGCAGGCGTTTGCCATCCGGCCCTGCGTGGTGGCTCGCGCCGTACGGCGTGCCGCCGCCCTGGGTGTCGAGCAGGGCTTGCTCGCTGTAGGGCAGGCCGGTGATCAGCATGCCGTGGTGCAGCAACGGCAGCAGCATCGACATCAATGTGGTTTCCTGGCCGCCGTGCAGGCTGGCGGTGGAGGTAAACACCCCAGCCGGCTTACCAACGAGCGCGCCGGTGAGCCACAGGTTGCTGGTGCCGTCGATAAAATACTTGAGCGGCGCGGCCATGTTGCCAAAGCGGGTGGGGCTGCCGAGGGCCAAACCTGAGCAGTTCCTAAGGTCATCCAGGCTGGCGTAGAGTGCGCCTTCGTCCGGGATGCTCGGCGCAACGGCTTCACACTCGGTGGAGATCGCCGGCACGGTGCGCAGGCGCGCTTCCATCCCGCCTTGCTCGATGCCCCGGGCAATCTGCCGGGCCATTTCGCTGACCGAGCCGTTGCGGCTGTAATACAGCACCAGCACGTAGGGCGTCGTCACGGCAGGATCTCCAGCACGTTTTCCGGCGGGCGGCCAATGATGGCTTTATCGGCGGTTTCCAGGATCGGGCGCTCCATCAGCTTCGGGTGCGCAGCGATGGCGGCGATCAGTTGCGCTTCGCTCAGGCTGGCATCGGCCAGGTTGAGGGTTTCGTATTCGTCTTCGCCCGTACGCAGCAATTGCCGAGCGCTGAAGCCCAGCTTGGTGAGCAACGCCTTCAATTGCGCGGCGTCCAGCGGGGTTTCCAGGTAGCGCACCACCGTCGGCGTGAGGCCGCGGGCTTCGAGCAGTTCGAGCGCACCGCGGGATTTCGAGCAGCGCGGGTTGTGATAAAGCGTCAGATCGGTCATGTGCGGGTCGCATCTTGCGTAAGGTGGCGGGTATTCTACCCGCGCTGCAACCTGTCCTTAAACCGTAAGAGGCGATAGGTCGCAGCCAACGTTCATTTTTTTACGAAGGAAACCCCCATGACCAGGCAATTGATCGGTGCATTGGCGATCATCACCACCCTGCTGCTCAGCGGCTGCGGTAACGATTACGGCGTAGACCAATACGGCCAGAAGGTCGCGGCCGAGCGCCTGGATAAGCAATGGGTGGTGGTTAATTACTGGGCGGAGTGGTGCGGCCCGTGCCGTACGGAGATCCCAGAACTCAATGCCTTGGCAGAGCAGCTCAAAGGGCAGGGCGTGGGCGTGTTCGGGGTTAACTTCGACAATGTGCAGGGTGAAGAATTGAAGGCGGCCAGTGAGAAGCTGGGCATCAAGTTCACCGTACTGGCGCAGAACCCGGAGGTGATCTTTGAGATTCCCCGCAGTGAAGCGTTGCCGGTGACCTACATCATTGATGACAAGGGCAAGGTGCGCGAGCAGATGATGGGGGAGCAGACGGCGGAAGGGGTGATTGCCAAGCTCAAAGCCTTGCGCGGTTAAAGCAACAACGCAGATTAATTGTGGGAGGGGGCTTGCCCCCGATAGCAGTGTGTCAGCAGTACATGTGTTGGCTGATGCACCGCTATCGGGGGCAAGCTGATCTGGTCAAGTAATCCCGGACACCGATTACGGTGTTTATGCTGCTTTTTGCTCCATGGCTATTGGCGACAGGTAGTCGTTGTAGCTATGGAGTCTTGTACGGTTGTAGTACATGAAGAAGCGCA
>NZ_UTKY01000054.1 GCF_900583165.1 Pseudomonas viridiflava
TGTGAAGTGAGCTTGTGTGGGAGGGGGCTTGCCCCCGATAGCGGTGGGACAGTCAGAGGTTTGTTTACTGACCCACCGCCATCGGGGGCAAGCCCCCTCCCACCTTTGATCTTCATTGTCAGTTGAGTAACGTCAATCCTGACCTAAAGTAGCTGCAAGACACGAGGCACAGCATGCAAATCAAACTCGCCAACCCCCGTGGCTTCTGCGCCGGCGTGGACCGGGCGATCGAAATCGTCAACCGCGCCCTGGAAGTCTTCGGGCCGCCGATTTACGTGCGCCATGAAGTCGTCCACAACAAATTCGTGGTCGAAGATCTGCGTGCACGCGGCGCCATCTTTGTCGAAGAGCTCGACCAGGTGCCAGACGACGTGATCGTTATCTTCAGCGCCCACGGTGTCTCCCAGGCCGTACGCACTGAGGCGGCCGGCCGTGGCCTGAAAGTCTTCGATGCCACCTGCCCGTTGGTCACCAAAGTGCATATTGAAGTCGCGCGCTATAGCCGCGACGGCCGTGAGTGCATTCTGATCGGCCACGCAGGCCACCCGGAAGTCGAAGGCACCATGGGCCAATACGACGCCAGCAATGGCGGCGCTATCTACCTGGTGGAAGACGAAAACGACGTCGCCAACCTGCAGGTGCAAAACCCCGAGCGCCTGGCATTCGTGACCCAAACGACGTTGTCGATGGACGACACCAGTCGCGTGATCGACGCGTTGCGTAACCGTTTCCCGGCCATCGGCGGGCCGCGCAAGGATGACATCTGCTACGCCACCCAAAA
>NZ_UTKY01000071.1 GCF_900583165.1 Pseudomonas viridiflava
TGCGCTTCTTCATGTACTACAACCGTACAAGACTCCATAGCTACAACGACTACCTGTCGCCAATAGCCATGGAGCAAAAAGCAGCATAAACACCGTAATCGGTGTCCGGGATTACTTGACCAGATCAAGCCCCCTCCCACACTGGTCCCTATTTACAACTGAGATTTAGCGACAGCCGGGCTGGCCCCGCGCTTGGCATTCAAGCCGTAATACAACAGCCCACCCAACGCCGAGCCGGTAAACCAGCCATAGCTGTAGAACCAGCTGAACGCATCGCTGCCCAACGACAAAAGTGTCAGCGCCACCGGCACGCCAAAGGCGATAAACCCGCTCCAGTTCCACGCCGGGTACACGTCATCGCGGTACAAGCCGGCCAGGTCGAGTTGCTGTTTGCGGGTAATGAAATAGTCCACCACCATAATCCCGGCAATGGGCCCGAGCAGGCTTGAGTAACCGAGCAACCAGTTGGAATAGACCGTTTCCAGGCTCACGTCGGAGACGATCAACCCCAGCTTTTTCAGCAGCTCATGCGCCATCAACGCCAACCCCACCAGCCCCGTGAGGATGACAGCGGTGGTGCGATTGATCAGCTTGGGGGCAATGTTCTGGAAGTCATTGGTGGGCGAAACAATGTTCGCCGCGGTATTGGTGGACAACGTAGCGACGATGATCAGCGCCATGGCCACCGCGACCCACACCGGGCTCTGGATATGCCCGATCAGCGTCACCGGGTCGGACACACTCACACCCACCAGTTTCACCGAGGCAGCGGTCATGATCACGCCCAGGGAAGCGAACAGGAACATGGTCAGTGGCAAGCCAAAAATCTGCCCAAGGATCTGGTCCTTCTGGCTTTTGGCGTAACGGCTGAAGTCCGGGATATTCAGCGACAAGGTCGCCCAGAACCCCACCATCGCGGTCAGGCCGGCCATGAAGTAACCGGTGAGACTCGCGCCTTCGGGGCGCTTGGGCGGGATCGCCATCAGTTCGCTGATCGATACATTCGGCATCGCCCACACCAACAGGCCAATCCCCACCGCCACGAGCAGCGGCGCCGACAGGGTTTCCAGCAATTTGATCGACTCGGCGCCGCGCAACACCACCCACAGGTTCAACACCCAGAAAATCATGAACCCTATGACTTCGCCGGTGCCACCAAGGGACTTCCACCCTTCGAAAATCGATCCCAAAAACAAGTGGATCGCCAGCCCGCCAAACATCGTCTGGATACCAAACCAACCGCACGCCACCAGCGCCCGAATCAGGCATGGCACGTTAGAGCCCAGAATGCCGAAGGATGAGCGCAACAACACCGGAAACGGAATCCCGTACTTGGTGCCAGGAAACGCATTAAGCGTCAGCGGGATCAACACCACGATATTGGCCAGCAAGATCGCCATCAGCGCCTCGCCCACCGACAAGCCAAAGTACGCGGTGAGAACCCCGCCCAACGTGTAGGTGGGCACACAGATCGACATGCCCACCCACAGCGCGGTGATGTGCCACTTGTTCCAGGTTCGTTCGTGCACCTTGGTCGGTGCCATGTCGTGGTTGTAGCGAGGGCTGTCGAGGACGTCGGGGCCGGCGTCGAGTTCGTACAGGCCGTTGCGCTCAATGACTTGCGATCTGTTCTGTTGCATGGCCGCTCCACGGTTTTTTCGAATTATTTTTGCTCATTCAACGCTTTGCGCTGAATGGCCGGAGTACCTCGTAAACAACATGACATCACGGGCCCGGCCAGCCGCCACTGCACTCAATATCCGTGCCGACAACCCACTTTTACCCGCACCGCTTATATAACGTGCTGATGTTTATCAGCTTTCCGATCGTTCCCTCGGTACTTCTCACGTGGCTCAGGCTAAACCCGGTGGAAGTTGCCCGAACTGTCAGGACTCAATCTGGTGCAACACAATTATTTTTATTTCTTGCCGCCGTCAAGCGGCATCTCTCAAGCGTCTGATTTGCAATAAGAAATGTTGCTCAATTTAGGAAGCTGTCAAGTGCGTCAAAATGGGGAACGGCCGCTACATTTTGGTGACAATTGTTTTTTATCGTTATAAATCAATGAATTAAACACGATATAAGCTTATAAAAAATCTTCTTGCTCAATCGAAAAACTCGGGCTAGTTTCTATTCCTGTCACCGATGACAGGATTTAATTTCTGCATCGGCAAGCAGCATTACAACATTTAGAACTGGCATAAGCCGGTCAAGCCTGTGAGGAACTCGACATGTCGCTGTTGATCCGTGGCGCCACCGTTATTACCCATGATGAAAGTTACCGCGCCGATGTTTTATGCGCAGGCGGTCTAATTCGCGCCATTGGCACGGACCTGGATATTCCCGCCGGCACTGAAATACTCGACGGCAGCGGCCAATACCTGATGCCCGGCGGTATCGACCCCCATACCCATATGCAATTGCCCTTCATGGGCACCGTGGCCAGTGAAGACTTTTTCAGTGGTACGGCGGCAGGTTTGGCGGGTGGCACCACGTCGATCATCGACTTTGTGATTCCCAACCCGCAGCAGTCCTTACTGGAAGCCTTTCACCAGTGGCGCGGCTGGGCTGAAAAGTCCGCATCCGACTACGGTTTTCACGTGGCAATCACCTGGTGGAGCGAGCAGGTACGTGAAGAAATGGCCGAGCTGGTCAGCCGCCACGGCATCAATAGCTTCAAGCATTTCATGGCCTACAAAAACGCGATCATGGCCGCGGATGACACCCTCGTCGCCAGCTTCGAACGCTGCCTGGAGCTGGGCGCCGTGCCCACCGTGCACGCAGAAAACGGCGAGTTGGTGTACCACCTGCAACGCAAGCTGATGGCCCAGGGCATCACCGGGCCGGAAGCACATCCGCTGTCGCGGCCGTCCCAAGTGGAAGGCGAAGCGGCCAGCCGTGCAATTCGTATCGCCGAAACCATCGGCACACCGCTGTACCTGGTGCATGTGTCGACCAAGGAAGCGCTCGACGAAATCACCTACGCCCGCAGCAAAGGCCAACCGGTCTATGGCGAAGTGCTCGCCGGTCACCTCCTGCTGGACGACAGCGTCTATCAACACCCCGACTGGCAAACCGCTGCCGGTTACGTAATGAGCCCGCCGTTCCGGCCACGCGGGCACCAGGAAGCACTCTGGCATGGCCTGCAATCGGGCAACCTGCACACCACCGCCACCGACCATTGCTGCTTCTGCGCCGAGCAAAAAGCCGCCGGCCGTGATGACTTCAGCAAGATCCCCAACGGCACCGCCGGCATTGAAGACCGTATGGCGCTGTTGTGGGATGAAGGCGTCAACACCGGGCGCCTGTCGATGCAGGAATTCGTCGCGCTGACCTCCACCAACACCGCGAAGATCTTCAACCTCTACCCGCGCAAAGGCGCAATTCGCGTCGGCGCCGATGCGGATTTGGTGCTTTGGGACCCCGAGGGCACGCGGACCATTTCCGCCAAGACCCACCATCAAAAAGTCGACTTCAACATCTTCGAAGGCAAGACCGTACGCGGTGTGCCGAGCCATACCATCAGCCAGGGCAAATTGGTCTGGGCCGACGGTGATCTACGCGCTGAACGGGGGGCGGGGCGGTATGTAGAGCGGCCGACGTATCCGCCGGTGTTTGAGCAGTTGAGCAAGCGGGCAGCGCATTCCAAGCCAGTGGCTGTGAACCGCTGAGACCGCTATCGAGGGCAAGGCCCCTCCCACATTTTGATTTGCGAACACATTCAAATGTGGGAGGGGGCTTGCCCCCGATGAGGCCAGTACAGGCAACAAAAAATGCCCACCTAGAGGCAATCCCAAAAAAAACCGTGAGGCCAAACCCGTGATCCAGACCCTGACCCACCTCCCCCATCCCCTAGAGGATGGACCCACCCTCGCCAGCCACTTCACCGACCTGGCACCGCCCCTCAACGCCCGCCAGGCGCAACTGGAAGCCTCGCGCTGCCTGTACTGCTACGACGCACCGTGCGTAAACGCATGCCCCAGCGAGATCGACATTCCGTCGTTCATCCGCAATATCCACACCGAGAACGTGCAAGGCGCCGCGCAAAAAATCCTTTCGGCCAACATCCTTGGCGGCAGCTGTGCGCGGGTGTGCCCTACCGAAATCCTGTGCCAGCAATCCTGCGTGCGCAACAACGCCGAAGAATGCGCCCCGGTGCTGATCGGCCTGCTGCAACGCTATGCCATCGACAACGCGCACTTCGCCGAACATCCCTTCCAACGTGCCGCGCCTAGCGGTAAACGTATCGCCGTGGTCGGCGCCGGGCCCGCCGGTTTGGCCTGCGCCCATCGCAGCGCCCTGCACGGCCATGACGTGGTGATTTTCGAGGCACGGGAGAAAGCCGGCGGTCTGAATGAATACGGGATCGCCAAATACAAACTGGTGGATGACTTCGCCCAGAAGGAACTGGATTTCCTCCTGCAAATCGGCGGCATCGAGATTCGCCACGGCCAACGCCTGGGCGACAACCTCAGCCTGAGTGAACTGCACCAGCAATTCGATTCGGTGTTCCTGGGCCTCGGCCTGGCCGCCAGCAAACAACTCGGCTTACCCCATGAAGATGCCCCAGGCCTGCTCGCCGCCACCGATTACATCCGTGAATTGCGCCAGGCCGATGACCTGACCCAACTGCCGCTCGCTGACCGCTGCATCGTGCTCGGCGCCGGTAATACCGCCATCGACATGGCCGTGCAGATGGCCCGACTCGGCGCTCGCGATGTGAACCTGGTCTACCGTCGCGGCCTGGTTGATATGGGCGCCACGCACCACGAGCAGGACATCGCCAAAGCCAATCAGGTGCGCCTGCTGACCTGGGCCCAGCCCGAAGAAGTGCTGCTCGATGATCAAGGCCATGTACGCGGCATGCGCTTTGCCCGCACCCGCATGGAAAACGGCCGCCTGCACCCCACCGGTGAAACCTTCGAACTGGCCGCCGATGCGATCTTCAAGGCTATTGGCCAAGGGTTTGACGGCGAGGCGCTGCACGACCCTCTCGCCCAACAACTGCACCGCGTCGGGGAGCGCATTTTCGTCGATGAGCACCTGCGCACGAGTATTCCCGGTGTGTATGCCGGCGGCGATTGCGTCAGCCTCGGCCAGGACCTCACTGTGCAAGCCGTGCAACACGGCAAGCTGGCCGCCGAGGCCATGCACGCCCAACTCATGCTGAATGTGGAGGCTGCGTAATGGCCGATCTCTCGATTGTGTTCGCCGGTATCAAAGCCCCCAACCCGTTTTGGCTGGCCTCCGCGCCGCCCACCGACAAGGCCTACAACGTGGTGCGCGCCTTCGAAGCGGGCTGGGGCGGCGTCGTGTGGAAAACCCTGGGTGAAGACCCGGCGGCGGTCAACGTGTCATCGCGCTATTCGGCTCACTTCGGTGCGAATCGTGAGGTGCTGGGCATCAACAATATCGAGCTGATCACCGACCGCTCCCTGGAGATCAACCTGCGGGAGATCACCCAGGTGAAAAAAGACTGGCCCGACCGCGCGCTGATCGTGTCGCTGATGGTGCCGTGCGTGGAAGAGTCCTGGAAAAACATCCTGCCGCTGGTGGAAGCCACGGGCTGCGATGGCATCGAACTGAACTTCGGCTGCCCCCACGGCATGCCCGAACGCGGCATGGGCGCCGCGGTGGGCCAGGTGCCGGAATATGTGGAACAGGTGACGCGCTGGTGCAAGACCTACTGCTCGCTGCCGGTGATCGTCAAGCTCACGCCGAATATCACCGACATCCGCGTGGCGGCGCGGGCGGCCTATCGCGGTGGCGCAGATGCGGTGTCGCTGATCAACACCATCAACTCGATCACCAGCGTCGACCTTGAGCGCATGGTCGCGCTGCCGGTGGTCGGCACTCAAAGTACTCACGGCGGTTACTGCGGCTCGGCGGTCAAGCCGATTGCACTGAACATGGTCGCCGAAATTGCCCGCGACCCGCAGACCCAGGGCCTGCCGATCTGTGGCATTGGCGGCATCGGCAACTGGCGCGATGCCGCCGAATTCGTTGCGCTGGGCTGCGGCGCGGTGCAGGTGTGCACGGCGGCGATGCTGCATGGGTTTCGGATTGTGGAAGAGATGAAGGACGGGCTATCGCGTTGGATGGACAGCCAGGGCTACACCAGCCTGCAGGAGTTTTCCGGGCGGGCGGTGGGCAACACCACGGATTGGAAATACCTGGACATCAACTATCAGGTGATCGCGAAGATCGACCAAGAGGCCTGTATTGGTTGCGGGCGTTGCCACATAGCCTGTGAGGATACGTCGCACCAAGCGATTGCGAGCTTGAAACAGGCCGATGGCACACACAAATACGAGGTGATCGATGATGAATGTGTGGGCTGCAATCTGTGCCAGATCACCTGCCCGGTGGCGGACTGTATCGAGATGGTGCCGATGGATACCGGTAAGCCGTTTTTGAATTGGACGCAGGATCCGCGTAATCCCTATCGGGAGGCTGTGTAGCTTTTTAGCCCGCCATCGGGGGCAAGCCCCCTCCCACATTGGACCGCATTCTTGTCTGAAGAAATGCGGTCAACTGTGGGAGGGGGCTTGCCCCCGATGAGGCCCTAAGCCCCACCACAAGGCTCAAGACTCAAGGCTCCAACCCAATCCCCCGCAAAATCACCCCCGTCACCGTCTGAATCGCCCGCTCAAACTGCATATCCGACAACGGTTGGTGATCATTCAAGATCTTCACCTGATGATCAAAGTCGGCGTAGTGCTGGGTCGACGCCCAGATCATGTACAGCAGGCTCGACGGTTCCACTGCGAGGATGCGTCGGTCCTCCACCCATTGGCGAATTTTCGCCTCTTTCATCTTGGCCCAGTCGTACAGGCTTTCATCCAGCGCCTCACCCAATGTCGGCGCGCCGTGGATGATTTCATTGGCCCACACTTTCGAACCATAGGGCCGCGTGCGCGAGCGCTGCATCTTGGCGCGGATGTAGCTGCTGAGCACCACGCGTGGGTCATCGAAGGTCTCGAAACTCAGGGCGTCCTGCTTCCACAGCTCCAACAGGTCGAACAGTACGGCGCTGTACAGCTCGCTTTTGGTGGTGAAGTAGTAATGCAGGTTCGAGCGCGGCAGTTGCGCCTCTTCGGCGATGTCGGCCATGGCGGTGCTGCCATAGCCTTTTTCGGCGAAGATTTTCTCCGCCGCCAGCAGGATTTTTTCGACGTTGACCCTACGAATTCCGATCTTGTGATTGCCCATAAGGGCTCCCTGACAACAACTAGGGTTAGAGACTACCACCGGCTCTAGATCGCGGCGACAGGCCGTAGTAAAAGTTCGTACACTGCCCACTTCTGCCCATTGATTGGTATTAAACAATGTTGATCAAAAAGATCCTGACCACTGTCGCACTGCTTGCCTCTCTGTTCGGCGCTTCGGCGGCTTTTGCCCACGCCCACCTGAAAACGGCAACGCCCGCCGCCGACAGCACCGTCGCCGCACCGGCCGATCTGCGCCTGACCTTCAGCGAAGGCGTCGAAGCCACTTTCACTAAGGTCTCCCTGAGCAAGGACGGCACGGAAATCGCCGTCAAAGGCCTGGAAACCCCAGACGCCGACAAGAAAACCCTGGTGGTCACACCTGCCGCGCCGCTGGCTGCCGGTGACTACAAAGTGGTGTGGGACGCGGTCTCGGTCGACACCCACAAAAGCCACGGTGAATACAGCTTCAAGGTCGGCCAATAACCCATGGCCACCCTGCTGGTGCTGTGCCGCTTTGTGCATTTCATCGTGGTATTGCTGATGTTCGGCGCCTGCTTGTTCAGGCCCTGGCTGTTGGGCGTTGAAGCACAGCCGAAATTGGACCGGCAGCTGTTGCACATCACCCGCGCACTGGCCTGGATCGGGCTCGTATCGGGCGTAACGTGGCTGTTGTTGATCACCGCCAGCATGGCCGGCAGTTGGGACGCGGCGCTGCAACCGGCAACGGTGCAGTTGGTACTGGGCAAAACGTTTTTTGGCCAAGTGTGGGTGTGGCATCTGCTGCTAAACCTAATGCTGGTGATCGTGCTGGCCAGGCCCTGGCCGGCGCTGCGCCGGCCTGTGATCGCACTGCTGCTGGCAACCCTGGCACCTGTCGGCCATGGCGCCATGCTGGATGGGCTTAGCGGGCAACTGCTGATCCTCAACCAGGTGGTGCACCTGGCCTGCGTGGGCGCATGGCTCGGCGGGTTGTTGTTACTGGTATTGATCCTGCGTCAACCGCACGGCCACGCACTGGAGCCGATCCTGCGACGGTTCAGCGGTGTGGGGTATAGCTTGGTGACAGGGCTGCTGGTCACGGGGTTGATCAACGTGCGGGTGTTGACCGGGCAGTTGTGGCCCACCCCACTGTTCAGCGGGTTTGCGTTGATTCTGTTGATCAAGGTGATGCTGGTGCTGGGGATGTTGGCGTTGGCGTTGTTGAATCGGTTGCGGATCGAGCGTTGTAACGAGCGTGTGGGCAGTTTAAAGGCCAGTGTGATGCTGGAGTGGCTGCTGGGGATTTGTGCAGTAGGAGCCGTCTCTCTACTGGGTACCCTGCCCCCGATGCTCATGACCAACTGACGTCCCCTCTTTGAAATGCAATCAACTGTGGGAGCTGGCTTGCCTGCGATGCAGACGATGCGGTCTGCCAGAAACACCGCGCCGTTGCCATCGCAGGCAAGCCAGCTCCCACTTTGACCGTGCCCCGCTTTAGATCATCGCCAGCAAAGTCATCGTATAACTTCTGCTTGACACTTCACCAAAACCTCGCAAATATCACCCCCAATGTTGTACGACAACGTATAACAAATAATAAAAACAACAATAGAAAGGGAGCTTCACTGTGAGTCAATTCGCCCGCAATTCCTGCGCACGTCTCGGTTTTATCAGTTTTGGCAGCCTCGCCTTCACCCTCCCCCTCAGCGCCCACGCCGACGGCTTTCTCGAAGATGGCAAGGCCACCCTCAACCTGCGCAATGCCTACTTCAACCGCAATTTCACTGACAGCACCAATGCTCAGGCCAAGGCCGAAGAGTGGACGCAAAGCTTCATCCTCGATGCCAAGTCCGGCTTCACCCAAGGGACTGTTGGCTTCGGCATTGATGTGCTGGGCCTGTATTCGCAAAAACTCGACGGTGGCAAAGGCACCGCCGGTACTCAACTGTTGCCCGTGCACGATGACGGCCGCCCCGCCGATAATTTCGGCCGCCTGGGCGTGGCGCTGAAAACCAAGCTGTCGAAGACTGAATTGAAGGTCGGCGAATGGATGCCCGTGCTGCCGATCCTACGCTCCGACGATGGCCGCTCCCTGCCCCAGACCTTCCGTGGCGGCCAAGTGACGTCGAACGAAATCGCCGGCCTGAGCCTCTACGGTGGCCAGTTCCGCGGCAACAGCCCACGCAACGACGCGAGCATGGAAGACATGTTCATGAACGGCAAAGCGGCGTTCACCTCCGACCGTTTCAACTTCGGTGGCGGTGAATACACCTTTAACGACAAACGCACACAGGTCGGCGTGTGGTACGCCGAATTGGCCGATATTTATCAGCAACGCTACTTCAACCTCACCCACAGCCAGCCCGTGGGCGACTGGACCCTGGGCGCCAACCTGGGTTACTTCACCGGCAAGGAAGACGGCAGCGCCCTGGCCGGCGACCTCGACAACAAGACCGCGTTTGCCCTGCTGTCGGCCAAATACAACGGCAACACCTTCTACATCGGTTTGCAGAAACTCACCGGCGACAGCGTGTGGATGAAGGTCAACGGCACCAGTGGCGGCACCCTGGCCAACGACAGCTACAACGCCAGCTATGACAACGCCAAGGAAAAATCCTGGCAGGTGCGTCATGACTTCAACTTCGTGGTGCTGGGTGTGCCGGGCCTGACGTTGATGAACCGCTATATCAGCGGCAGTAACGTACACACCGGAGCGATTACCGATGGCAAGGAATGGGGCCGGGAGTCGGAGTTGGCGTATACGGTGCAGAGTGGTGCGTTGAAGAATCTGAACGTGCGGTGGCGCAACTCGACCATGCGTCGGGATTTCAGCAACAACGAGTTTGATGAGAATCGGGTGTTTATCAGCTACCCGATTTCGTTGCTCTGACAGTAAGCGCTGATCTACAGACCACCGCAAACCCAATGTGGGAGGGGGCTTGCCCCCGATGAGGGAGTGTCAGTTCATACATCTGTATCTGACACACCGCAATCGGGGGCAAGCCCCCTCCCACAGTTGATCTCATTTGTCTGGAGGGGCGTTGACAACCTGGGGAATCAATATCAATACTTCGGAATAGTCATACGACAACCTACAACAAAAAATTGGAATCTCAATGACCACCACCCCTGCTCCCTTCAACCGCCTACTCCTCACCGGTGCCGCCGGCGGGCTGGGCAAAGTCCTGCGTGAGCGCCTGCGCCCCTACGCCCAGGTGCTGCGTCTTTCCGACATCGCTAACATGGCACCGGCCCAGGCCCACGAAGAAGTGCAACCCTGCGACCTCGCTGACAAGCAAGCCGTTCACCACCTGGTGGAAGGCGTCGACGCCATCCTGCACTTTGGTGGTGTGTCGGTGGAGCGCTCCTTTGAAGAAGTCCTAGGCGCTAATATCAGCGGTATTTTCCATATCTACGAAGCCGCCCGCCGCCATGGCGTCAAACGGGTGATCTTTGCCAGTTCCAATCATGTGATCGGCTTCTACAAACAGGGTGAACAACTCGACGCCCACTCCCCGCGTCGCCCCGACAGCTACTACGGCTTGTCCAAGTCCTACGGCGAAGACATGGCCAGTTTCTACTTCGACCGCTACGGCATCGAGACCGTGAGCATCCGCATTGGCTCCTCGTTCCCCGAGCCGCAAAACCGCCGGATGATGCACACCTGGCTGAGCTTTGACGACCTCACCCAACTGCTGGAACGCGCGCTGTACACCCCCAATGTCGGCCACACCGTGGTGTATGGCATGTCGGATAACCTCGACACCTGGTGGGACAACCGCTACGCCGCGCACCTGGGTTTCGCGCCCAAGGACAACTCCGAAGTCTTCCGCGCCCAGGTCGAAGCCCAGCCGCCGGTGGCCGCCGATGACCCGGCCAAGGTTTATCAAGGCGGTGCATTCTGCGCCGCCGGGCCGTTCGGGGACTGACCATGGACGCTGAACTGATCGTCGACGCCCGCAATGCCGTGGGCGAATGCCCGGTCTGGGTGCCTGAGGAAAACGCCCTGTATTGGGTAGACATCCCCAATGGCGGCCTGCAACGCTGGAGCGCCGCCAGCGGCCACATCGCTGCCTGGACCGCTCCGCACATGCTCGCCTGTATCGCCCGCACCGAGGCCGGCAACTGGGTCGCCGGCATGGAAACCGGTTTTTTCCAGCTCACCCCGCACAACGACGGCAGCCTCGACACCACGCTTCTGGCCGGCATCGAGCACCCACGCGACGACATGCGCCTGAACGATGGCCGCTGTGATCGCCAGGGCCGTTTCTGGGCGGGCAGCATGGTGTTGAACATGGGTTTGAATGCGGCCGAGGGCACCCTCTACCGCTACGCCTCAGGCTCGGCGCCCCAGGCCCAGCTCAACGGTTTCATCACGCTGAACGGCCTGGCCTTCAGCCCTGACGGCCGCACTATGTACGCCTCGGACTCTCACCCGTTGGTGCAGCAGATCTGGGCCTTCGACTACGACACCGACACCGGCACGCCGTCCAACCGCCGCGTGTTTGTGGACATGCACAAGTACTTGGGTCGCCCCGACGGCGCAGCCGTAGACGCCGATGGCTGCTACTGGATCTGTGCCAACGACGCCGGCCTGATCCACCGTTTCACTCCCGAAGGACGCCTCGACCGCTCCCTCACCGTCCCCGTGAAAAAACCCACCATGTGCGCCTTTGGCGGCAGCCGCCTGGACACCTTGTTCGTCACCTCTATTCGTGATGACCACAGTGACCAGTCGCTCTCCGGCGGCGTATTTGCGCTCAACCCCGGCGTTCAAGGACTGGCCGAACCCCGCTTCACGCTCTGACTGCATCGCTGTGCCTTGAATACAAAAATAACAAGACAGGAGACACACCCCATGGACTTCAAACGCACCATGCTCGCCGCTTCACTCTTCACCCTTACCACCCTCACCAGCGCCGCCCACGCGCTGGAAATTAAATTCGCCGACATCCACCCCGCCGGCTACCCCACCGTTGTTGCCGAAGAAAACATGGGCAAAGCCCTGACCAAAGAGAGCAATGGCGAACTGACCTTCAAGTATTTCCCGGGCGGCGTGCTGGGGTCGGAGAAAGAGGTAGTCGAACAGGCCCAGGTCGGCGCCGTCCAGATGACCCGCGTCAGCCTCGGCATCGTCGGCCCGGTGGTACCGGATGTGAACGTGTTCAACCTGCCTTTCGTATTCCGCGATCAAGCCCACATGCGCAAGGTCATTGACGGCGAAATCGGCGACGAGATTCTCGCCAAGATCACCGACTCCGAGTTCGGCCTGGTGGCCCTGGCCTGGATGGACGGCGGCACGCGCAACCTCTACACCAAAAAACCGGTGCGCAAGATCGAAGACCTCAAGGGCATGAAGATTCGCGTGCAAGGCAACCCATTGTTCATCGAAGCCTTCAATGAAATGGGCGCCAATGGTATTGCCATGGACACCGGCGAGATCTTCAGCGCCTTGCAGACCGGGGTCATCGACGGCGCCGAAAACAACCCGCCAACCCTGCTGGAGCACAACCACTTCCAGAACGCCAAGTACTACACCCTCACCGAGCATTTGATTTTGCCCGAGCCCATCGTGATGTCGAAAATCACCTGGAACAAACTCACCCCCGCCCAGCAAGTCATGGTGAAAAACGCAGCGAAGGCCGCCCAGGCCGACGAGCGTGTGCTGTGGGATGCCAAGTCCGCCAGCAGCGAAGCCAAGTTGAAAGCGGCGGGCGTGGAGTTCATCACCGTGGACAAAAAACCCTTCTATGACGCCACCGCGCCGGTGCGCGCCAAGTACGGTGCGGCCTACGCCGACATCATCAAGCGCATCGACGCCGTCCAGTAACGCTCCCCTTCCCTAGCAAGGCCCGGCGCGGTCAGCTGCTCGTGTAGAGCGCCGCGCCCGGTTACGGTGAACGCCATGAAGAATTTAGTGTTACGCATCAACGACCGCATTTACATGACCTGCATCTGGGTCGCCGGCCTCTCGGTATTGGGGGTTGCGCTGATCATCCCCTGGGGCATCTTCGCCCGCTACATCCTCGGCACCGGCTCCAGCTGGCCGGAGCCCACCGCCATCCTGCTGATGCTGGTATTTACCTTTATCGGCGCCGCCGCCAGCTACCGTGCCGGTGCGCACATGTCGGTGGCGATGATCACCGACCGCTTGCCGCCACAACAGCGGCGCATCGTCGGGATTTTCTCCCAATTACTGATGGCGACCATCTGCCTGTTCATGACCATTTGGGGCAGCAAGCTGTGCCTGTCCACTTGGAACCAGTTCATGAGCGCCATCCCCACCCTGCGCGTCGGCATTACTTATATGCCGATCCCGATTGGCGGGCTGTTGACCCTGGTCTTCGTGCTGGAAAAACTCCTGCTCGGCGACCAAAGCCAGCGCCGTGTGGTGCGTTTTGACCTGGTTGAAGAAAGCGAAGGGGCTGCCTGATATGGACGCATTGATTTTGTTGGGCAGTTTTATTGCGTTGATCCTGATCGGCATGCCGGTGGCCTACGCCCTGGGATTGTCGGCGCTGATTGGCGCGTGGTGGATCGACATTCCGTTCCAGGCCCTGATGATTCAGGTGGCCGGCGGGGTGAACAAGTTTTCGCTGATGGCGATTCCGTTCTTTGTATTGGCCGGGGCGATCATGGCCGAGGGCGGCATGTCGCGGCGGCTGGTGGCATTTGCCGGGGTGCTGGTGGGCTTTGTGCGCGGCGGCCTGTCGTTGGTGAACATCATGGCCTCGACATTTTTTGGTGCGATCTCAGGGTCATCGGTGGCCGATACCGCTTCGGTGGGCTCGGTGCTGATCCCGGAAATGGAACGCCGAGGCTATCCTCGGGAGTTTGCGACCGCCGTGACCATCAGCGGCTCGGTGCAGGCCTTGTTGACGCCGCCCAGCCACAACTCGGTGCTCTACTCCCTGGCGGCCGGCGGTACCGTTTCCATCGCCTCGCTGTTCATGGCCGGCGTGGTACCGGGGTTGCTGATGAGCGCGTGCCTGATGGTGCTGTGCCTGATCTTCGCGAAGAAGCGCGACTACCCCAAGGGCGAAGTCATCCCCCTCAAGCAGGCACTGAAAATCTGCGCCGACGCGCTGTGGGGTTTGATGGCGATGGTGATCATCCTCGGCGGCATTCTGTCGGGCATCTTCACGGCGACCGAGTCTGCCGCGATTGCGGTGCTGTGGGCATTCTTTGTGACCATGTTCATCTACCGCGACTACAAGTGGAGCGAGCTACCCAAGCTGATGCACCGCACGGTGCGCACTATTTCCATCGTGATGATCCTGATCGCCTTCGCCGCCAGCTTCGGCTACATCATGACCCTGATGCAGATTCCGGCGAAGATCACTACGCTGTTCCTGACCCTCTCGGACAACCGCTACGTGATCCTGATGTGCATCAACGCCATGTTGTTGCTGCTGGGCACGGTGATGGACATGGCGCCGCTGATCTTGATCCTGACGCCGATTTTGTTGCCGGTGGTGCTGGGTATCGGCGTCGACCCGGTGCACTTTGGCATGATCATGCTGGTGAACCTGGGCATCGGGCTGATTACCCCACCGGTGGGTGCGGTGCTGTTCGTGGGCGCGGCGGTGGGCAAGGTGAGTATCGAGAAGACCGTGAAGGCGTTGCTGCCGTTTTATGGGGTGTTGTTTTTGGTGTTGATTGCGGTGACCTATATTCCGGCGCTGTCGCTGTGGCTGCCGGGTTTGGTCCTGTAAACCCTATTGATCAGACAATGAGGATCAAATGTGGGAGGGGGCTTGCCCCCGATGGCAGTGGGTCAGTAACAGATATTTTGACTGACCCACTGCCATCGGGGGCAAGCCCCCTCCCACATTTTGAACTCCGGTGTTTGTTCTATTTTCATATGGCGGGACATCATGTCTTCAGACCTCATTGAACTGCGCGATCAGCTTACTCGCCTCACCCTTGCCCCAGCCGTGGGCGGCAGTATCGCCAACTGGTATGTCCTCGCTACCGGCCAACCGTTGCTGCGCCACAACAATGAACACGCTCACCTTCCGGGCAAGCTCGGTTGCTACCCCCTCGCCCCATGGTCCAACCGCATCGCCAACGGCGGCTTCGACAACCCCGACGGCTGGCTGGCGTTGACACCCAATAGCCCCACCGACCCTCTGCCGATCCACGGCTCGGCCTGGCAACAGCCATGGCAAGTGGTCAGCCAATCGGCGAATGAAGCGGTGCTTGAGGTGGTGTGTGATACACCGTTTGCCTATCGTGCCGAACAGCGGTTTCGCTTGAATAACGGTGAGTTGAGCATCACTTTGCGGGTGACCCATCTGGCGGAAAATCCCGCCTGGCATGGGTTGGGTTTGCACCCTTATTTCCCACGCACAGCCGGCACTCGCTTACAGGCCAAGGCACCCCAGGTGTGGCTGAGCGATGCGGCCAAGCTGCCCACCGGCTTGGTGCCTGTGCCGGAGGAATGGGACTTCCAGCAGCTCAAATCCCTACCAGAGCGCTTGGTAGACAATGGGTTTTTCCAGTGGGATGGGCATTGTGTGATCGAACAGCCGGAGCTGGGATACACATTGGAATGCCAGGCCAGCGGCGCGGATTACTTCCTGTTGTTCTGCCCGCCGGGGCTTGGGTTCTTTTGTGTTGAGCCGGTGACTCATCCGGTGAATGCTCACCACCTGCCCGGCAGGCCTGGCCTCAAGCTATTGGAACAAGGCCAGTCAACCCACCTCGAATTCAACCTGAAATACAGCCCTCTGTAGGAGCGAGCTTGCTCGCGAAAAACCTGAGAACACCGCGGGGAGCCAGGCTGCCCGCGTTATCGTTAACGATCTTCGCGAGCAAGCTCGCTCCTACAAGTAATTGCGCCTATCTCAGGGTGGGCTGTTTTTAAGGCGCCCTGCGGTATCAATACTCACCACCACCGACAACCCCGGCCGCAACCGCTCGCTCTCGGCCTGATCCGGGTCCACCGTAATCCGCACCGGTACCCGCTGCGCAATCTTCACAAAGTTGCCCGTGGCGTTGTCTGCCTGCAACAAGCTGAACTCCGACCCGGTGGCCGGCGAAATATGCTGCACCGTGCCGTGAAACTTGCGGTGGTTCAGGGCATCCACGGTGAAGGTCACCGGCTGGCCGACCTGCACGTTGTCCATCTGGGTTTCCTTCATATTCGCGATCACCCACAGCTGCGGCGGCACTAACGCCATCAGCTGCGCGCCGGAGTTGACGTAGGCGCCGAGGCGAACGCCGATCTGCCCCAACTGACCATCACGGGGCGCGGTGATGCGGGTGTTCGACAGGTCGATACGCGCCAGCTCCACCGCTGCATCGGCACTGGCCACCGCCGCTTCCAGGGAGCCACGGTTGACGATCACCGTTTGCAAATCCTGCCGGGCGATTTCCAGGCTGGCCTGGGCTTGGGCCACGGCCGCGACGGTTTGTGCATTGGCCGCCCGGGTCACGTCCAGCTCGCGCCTGGACACCGAACCGTCGCTGATCAACTCTTCATTGCGACGCAGGTCGGCGGTGCTTTTGCGTGCCTGCGCCTGGCTGTCCGCCAACGCCGCCTGGCGCAACTTGATGGTGGCTTCGGCACTGTTGCGTTGCTGCACCACATTGGCCAATGACGCCTTTTGCACCGCCAGTTGCGCCAGGGCCTGGTCCAGGCGCTGCTTGTAGATACGGTCATCGAGGCGCACCAGCAGGTCGCCGGTCTTCACGTGCTGGAAGTCCTGCACCGGCACTTCAAACACATAGCCCGCCAGTTGCGGCCCGATGATCGTGACCTGCCCGCGAACCAACGCGTTTTCAGTGGTTTCTACCGCACTGCTGAAGGGAGGCAGTTGCCAGGCATACAGCACGATTAGCACACCGACGATGGCAATCGCGGCAAAGCCCAGGGACGAGATAATCCGCACCCGCAAGGGCCGCAGCTCGGTGGGCACGGCGCCCGGCGGAGTGCTGCCTTCGGGGGTGGAGGCGATGGCGGTGGTGGTCGTGGTGGAAGGTTCGGTCATTGAGGTGCGCCGCTGGGTTGAACGGGAGTGGCTGCTTTAGTGGTGCTCATCAGCCACAGACTGCGGATAAAGATCCAGATCATGGTCAGCATCGCGATAATCGCGATCAGCATAAAGACATCGTTGTAGGCCATTACATTCGCTTCACGGGTAGCCGCCGTGGCCAGGCTGCGGATACCCATCAGGTTGCGCAGCTCGGGGTCGGCGATCACGCCGCCATAGGCCGAGCCACCGCTGCTCACCCGCGCGGCCACACGCGGGTCGAGCAAGGTGAGATGTTCGACGATCATGCTGGAATGGAATTTCTCCCGCACGATCTGGAACGTGCCCAGTAACGCGGCGCCAATCAAGCCGCCGAGGTTTTGGCAAATACCGAACATCACCGAAAAACTCACCAGGTTGCGCGGGTTGGCCAGCACGTTCTTGGTGCCCAGCACCATGGTCGGCCCCAGGAAGAACGTACCGCCGAAGCCTAGCAGGAACTGGCTGATATACAGGTTTTGCGGGCGGGTCAGGTTGCTGGAAAAGCTGTCCATCACAGAGCCGGTGGCCATCAGTGCCAGGGAAATCACCAGCGGCATCAGCAGGTGCGCCGGGTTGATGGTCAACGCGCTGACCACCAGCCCCGCAATCGCCCCGGCCAGCATCACCACGTACAGCGTGTGCATCTGCTGGTAACTCATATTCAGCACCTGCATAAACCCCACCGCGCCGGTGGACTGCTCGGACAGCACCATACGAATCAGGATTACTGCCAGCGCCAGGCGAATCATGGTGCCGCTGCCCAGCCAACGGGTCATCAGCATCGGGTTGGTGCGGTTATGCTCGATGGCCAGGCCAGCCATGATCAATACCAGGGAGCAGGCCGAGGCCACGCCGATCCACGGGGCTTCGAGCCACCAATCGATACGGCCCAGGGACAGCACTGCGCACAGCAGCGCCACGCCGGTGGCGAGTATGGCGAAGGTGAGGAAGTCGAGTTTCTCAAAGGTCTTGAAGCGGTCGCCCGGCGGTAGTTTGAGCAGGAACACGCAACCCAGGCAGATCAGCGCCATGCCCAGTTCGAACAGGTACAAGCCGCGCCATTCGGCGATTTGCAGCAAATCTTCAGAAAACAATCGCGCCAGCGGCAACGCCAACTGCGCCGTACCCAGGCCCAGCACCAACGCCTTCAAACGCCATTTGGCCGGAAACGCCTGGATCATGTAGTACAAGCCCAACGAGCTCAGTGCCGCCCCCACCATGCCGTGGGCCGCCCGTACCGCAATCGCCGAGCTGAGGTCGTTGACGAACAAATGCCCGAAGGTCACCAGCGCATACAGCACCAAAAACACCTCGGTAAACGCCCGCAGGCCGAACTGCTGACGAAACTTCACCAGCAACAGGTTCATGCACACGTTGGTCATCACATAGGCGGCGGGCAGCCAGGCCATTTCGGCGGTGGTCGCGCCCAGCGCGCCTTGCAGGTATTGCAGGTTGGCGATCACCAGCGCATTGCCCAGGCCGCCGGTGATTGCCACCAACACGCCGACCATCGCAAACAGCCAGCGCTTGTACGTCGGGTGCAAAGGCGTGGACGGCGAACCGGGCAGGTTCGGTCGCTCGTGGGGCTCCCAGGCTCGGGGAGTGTATTTGTTCATTCAATGACCTAGATGACCCGACGGGGGATGTCGGTAAAACCATACTCAGAGAGTAGTAAACCTGAGGGGAGTTCATCTTGCCATCTTGAGGGTACAAATGATCTCTCTGCTAGACACAGTCAAAATGTGGGAGGGGGCTTGCCCCCGATGAGGGAGTGTCATTTGATATACCTGTGTCTGACACACCGCCATCGGGGGCAAGCCCCCTCCCACATTTGGATCTCCTGTTTATTTGAGAGGGTATTTCAGATCCAGCCGAGCCAGCTCCAGTAGGTGGCGGCAAACAGCAGCATTAATCCATAGCCGATCAACGTGACCAGCAGCCCGACCTTGGCAAACTGCCTCGCCGTGAACGTCCCGGTCCCCAAACACACCATATTCTGTGGCGCATTGATCGGCAGAATGAACCCGTAACTCATCACAAACCCCAGCAACATCGTCATGCCCAACCGGCTGAAATCCCCTGGCAAGGTCTGCAGCACCGCGATCAGAATCGGCAACAGCGCCGAGGTCAACGCCGTGGCGCTGGCAAACCCCAGGTGAATCAGGATCAGGAACGCGCCCAAAATCGCAAACACGCCCAACGGCCCGACCTGATCCAACCCGGTGTGCGCCACCACGGCAGCCCCCAACCACTGCCCCGCCTGGGTGGTCAACAACGCCGTGCCCAAGCTGATGCCCACGCCAAACACAATCACCGTGCCCCACGGAATGCGCGACTGCACGTCCTTCCAGGTCATCACGCCGATGCCCGGCAACAGCAAGAACACCAAGCCTGCGTAGGTGGTCGAGGTGGTATCAAAGTTGTGCAGGCGCCCTTCCGTGGCCCACGCCAACAGCAACAACACCGACACCGTCAGCAGGCGTTTCTGCGGCCCGGTCATCGGGCCGATGTCCACCAGCGACTGCGCCACCGCCTCTTTGCCGCCAGGAATGCTGTCGGTCTCCGGCGGCAGCAGCTTGAGTACCAAAAACAGCAACACCGCCGACATGATCAACGCCCAGGGCGCGCCTGCGATCAGCCAGTCGATCCACGAGACGCGCTGGCCGAGCATTTTGTCCATGAAACCGACAGTGAGCAGGTTTTGCGCTGCGGCCGTCTGGATGCCGACGTTCCAGATGCTGGTGCCCTGGGCCACGACGATCATGATGCCGGCGGCAATGTTCGAGCGTTTGTCCACGCCAAACGCGGCAATCACCCCCATCATGATCGGCACGACGCAGGCACTGCGCGCGGTGGCGCTGGGTACGACGAGGCTGAGCAGAATAGTGACCGCAATCGCCCCCAGCAGAATGCGTCGGGTGCTGGTGCCGACCCGGCTCAAGGTCACCAGGGCAATACGTCGGTCCAATCCGGTGTGGGTCATGGCGGCGGCGATGAACAGCGCGCCTGCCACCAGTGCCAATGCTGGATTGGAAAACCCGGTGAGCGCCATGCTAATGGCCGGGCTGGTGCCGATCAGGTGCGTGGGGTCTTGCAGCGAGGGGGCGGTACCGAGCAAAAACGCCATCAAGGACGTGATCATGATTGCGCTGGCCTCATAGGACACCGCTTCGGTAATCCACACCACCACGGCAAACGCAAGGATCGCCAGCATGCGATGCCCGGCCACCGGCAAATCGGCGGGCAGCGGCAACAGCAGCACGCCGGCCATCACCAGCACGGCGATCACCAGGCCCAGGGGTAATTTGAAGGATGCCGCGCTCATGAGGGTGCTCCAGGGCTCTAAATCAAGCCCTGAGGATGGCGCATAGTGCCGCACGCGGTGTTGACCGGTATCAATCAGCTCAAATGTGGAAGGGGGCTTTTGTGGGAGGGGCAAGCCCCCTCCCACATTGGATTGGGTTTACACAGCAAGATTGGTGGAGTTAGCTGAGCAGTTGGCTCAACACCGCCCGCAACTTTCCAGGCTTGACCGGCTTGTTCAGCATCGGTGCTTCGAGGCGACGCAGGGCGCGGCGGCATTGGTCGGTGCGATCAGCAGTAATGATCACTGCGGGGATCTTGCTGCCGAAATGCTCGCGCAGGTGTTTGACCACGGCACAGCCCACCACACCATGGTCAAGGTGATAGTCCGCCAGGATCAGCTCCGGCGCCCTGCCCTGCAACGCCTCCATCGCAGCAGCCTGGTCGGTGGCGATGAGCACTTCGCAGCCCCACTGGCTGAGCAGCGCCTGCATGCTCTCGAGAATGCTGACTTCATTGTCGATCACCAGCAAACGCCGGCCTGGAAGCGGGTTGCCAGTAGTTGGTAGCGCTGGCAGTTGGCTGATCGGCAACGGCATCTCGTCACTCAGGGGCACTTCGATGCTGAACATCGAGCCCCGTCCCGGCCAGGAACGCACTGCAATCGGGTAACCCAAGATCTCGGCGATACGCTCGACAATCGCCAGCCCCAGCCCGACGCCCTTGCGGTCCGCCGCGCGGCCGACGTCGAGCTGGTTGAATTCCAGGAAGATCGCGTCCAGCCGGTCCGCCGCAATCCCACGCCCGGTGTCCCACACCTCAAGCCGCAGCTGCTGACCCCGACGCCGTGCCCCCAACAGGACGCAACCTTCATCGGTGTAACGGCAGGCATTGCTCAAGAAATTACGCAAAATGCGCGTAAGCAGGCGCAAATCCGTGCGTACCGCATACCCCCCCAGATGCACCCGCAGGTTCAACCCAGCGGCCTGGGCCACCGACTGAAACTCCGAAACCAAGGGTGCAAACACTTCATCCAGGCGATACAAGGCCACGTCCGGCTTGACCGCCGCTTGATCCAGCCGCGAGATGTCCAGCAAGTCGGTAAGCAAGTCCTCAGCGCCTTCCAACGCCTGGTGCGTGCGTTCCACCAGCACCTGCTCGACCTCGGGTAACTGGCGCTCACGCAGGGTAGCGATCAGCAGCCGCGCGGCGTTGAGGGGTTGCAGCAGGTCATGGCTGGCGGCGGCGAGGTATTTGTCTTTGCTGCGGTTGGCAGCTTGGGCAGCGTCGCGGGCATCGCGCAGGTCGTGTTCGATCTGTTCGCGCTGGGCGATCTCTTGTTGCAGGTTGAGGTTGGCTTCGAGCAGCTCATCGGTGCGGGCGGCAACACGCTGCTCCAGCTCATCGTTGAGGCGGATATAGCGCTTGCGCTCGGCCTCCAGCTCATCGAGCCGGGCGGTGAGCTCCGGGTAGTGGCTCTTGCGCGCCGATTGGTCGCCCAACCCCAACAGCGCTGAAAGCGCCCGTTGCTGGTCGTCAGAGAGCTTCGCCATAGACAACCTCGACGTCACGCTGGCTCGACTCCCGAGGGTTGGTCAGGATGCACGGGTCGTGCATCGCATGCTGAGACAAAAACGGGATATCGGCCACGCGCACCCCATGCAAACCAAGGGTTTCGTGGAAACCAATCGCATGCTTGAGCGCAATCAAGTGCTCCACCAACCGCCCGCAGATCTGCCGATGATTCAGGCCACGGCAGTCGATGCCAAACGTCTCGGCAATCACCTTGAAGCGCTCCGGCGCCGAGTTGTAGTTGAACGCCACCACATGCTCCACCAGCACGGCGTTGCACAGGCCGTGGGGCAAGTCGAGAAAACCGCCAAGGCTGTGGGACATGGCGTGCACCGCGCCCAGGATCGCATTGGAAAACGCCAACCCGGCCTGCATGCTGCCGAGCATGATCTTCTCGCGCAGGGCAATGTCGGTGGGGTTGGCGATCATCTGCACCAGGTTGCCGTTGATCAGGCGCATGGCTTCCAAGGCATGGGGGTCGGTCAGCGGGCCATGGCCAGTCGAGACAAACGCCTCGATCGCATGCACCAATGCGTCGATGCCGGTACAGGCCGACAAGAACGGGTCCATGCTGGCAGTGGTTTCCGGGTCGATCAGCGACACATCCGGCACCACCGCCTTGCTGACGATGGAGAACTTCATGCGCTCCTGTTGGTTGGAAATAATCACAAACTGCGAGACATCCGCCGAGGTGCCGGCGGTGGTGGGGATCAGGATCAGCGGCGGGCTGGGCACGCGAATGGTGTCCACCCCTTCAAACTCAAGAATGCTGCGCCCGTGGGCGACGACGATGCCAATGGCCTTGCCGCAGTCCATGGGGCTGCCGCCGCCGATGGCAACGATCACATCACAGTGGTTTTCGCGGTATACCTCGGCGCCCGTCATCACTTCTTCAACCCGGGGGTTGGGCGAAACAGCGCTGTACAGGCAGTAATCGATGCCGATGGCTTGCAGGCTGGCTTCCACATCGGCCACCCAACCCGCGGCGATGACGCCAGGGTCGCTGACCACCAGCACCTTGCGGGCGCCAAAGGTCTTGGCGTAATTGCCGACGTTGTGCCGACAGCCGGCACCAAAGATGATTTCAGGGGAGACGAATTTACGCAGGAGGCTCAAATTTGGGCTCATTGGAAAGCCTGTTTTTATTATTTTGGAAGAATGCGCTCCACACTAACCGATCCGGCCGCGAATGCAATCAGACCAAAGAGGCATCTCCCAAACGGTCCCGGCCAGCACTAGGCTGGCCGGGGGTGCATCAACGGCTGGCGAAGTACATGGTCACTTCAAAGCCGATACGCAGGTCGGTAAACGCGGGTTTAGTCCACATGGGGCGTTCCTCTTGTTGTGCCGGAAGATTCCGGTCAGGTCATTAATGCATGGGGGGTGTGGGAGGCGAATGCTACTTTCGAAGGAATTGGCGCACTGCATTAGTCTCAGGTGTACAGCGATCAAAATGTGGGAGGGGGCTTGCCCCCGATAGCGGTGTGTCAGCTACAAACTTGTAACTGATACACCGCCATCGCAGGCAAGCCAGCTCCCACAGGGAATTGCATTGCAATTTGAGGGTTAGAAGAAACCCAGCGGATTGATGTCGTAGCTCACCAACAGGTTCTTGGTCTGCTGGTAATGGTCCAACATCATCTTATGGTTCTCACGCCCCACACCCGACTTCTTGTACCCCCCAAACGCCGCATGCGCCGGGTACAGGTGGTAGCAGTTTGTCCACACCCGACCCGCCTTGATCGCCCGGCCCATGCGGTACGCACGGTTGATGTCGCGGGTCCACAAACCAGCACCCAGGCCAAATTCGCTGTCATTAGCAATGGCCAGGGCTTCGGCTTCGTCCTTGAAGGTGGTAATGCCCACCACCGGGCCAAAGATTTCTTCCTGGAACACGCGCATCTTGTTATGGCCCTTGAGCAGGGTCGGCTGGATGTAATAGCCGCTGGACAGGTCACCCTCCAAACGCTCGGCCGCGCCGCCAGTGAGCAATACCGCGCCTTCCTGCTTGGCGATCTCAAGGTAGGACAAAATCTTGTCGTATTGCTGCTCGGACGCTTGGGCACCCACCATGGTGTCGGTGTCCAGCGGGTTGCCGCGCTTGATCTTGACGATTTTCTGCATCACCACTTTCATGAAGTCGTCGTAGATCGACTCCTGCACCAGCGCCCGCGACGGGCAGGTGCATACCTCCCCCTGGTTGAAGAACGCCAGCACCAGGCCTTCGGCGGCCTTTTCGATGAACTGTGGCTCGGCCTGCATGATGTCTTCAAAGAAGATATTCGGCGACTTGCCGCCCAGCTCCACGGTGGACGGAATGATGTTTTCAGCGGCCGCATGCATGATGTGCGCGCCCACCGGGGTGGAGCCGGTAAAGGCGATCTTGGCGATGCGCTTGCTGGTGGCCAAGGCCTCCCCCGCTTCGCGGCCAAAGCCTTGCACGATATTGAGCACGCCCGGCGGCAGCAGGTCGTTGATCAGTTCGGCGAACACCATGATCGACAGCGGCGTCTGCTCAGCCGGTTTGAGCACGATGCAATTACCGGCCGCCAGCGCCGGTGCGAGTTTCCAGGCCGCCATCAGCAGCGGGAAGTTCCACGGGATGATCTGCCCGACCACGCCCAGCGGCTCATGGAAGTGATACGCCGCGGTCAGTTCGTTGATCTCGGCCGCGCCGCCCTCTTGGGCACGAATGCAGCCGGCAAAATAACGGAAATGATCAGCCGCCAGCGGCACGTCGGCGTTGAGGGTTTCGCGCACGGCCTTGCCGTTGTCCCAGGTCTCGGCCACGGCCAGCACTTCAAGGTTTTGCTCGATACGGTCGGCGATTTTCAGCAGCACCAGGGCGCGGTCCTGGGCCGAAGTCTTGCCCCAGGCGTCAGCAGCGGCGTGGGCAGCGTCCAGGGCCTTATCGATATCGGCGGCACTGGAGCGCGGGAACTCAGCGATGACCTCGCCGGTGACGGGCGACGTGTTGGTGAAGTAGTTGCCTTCGACCGGCGCGACAAATTCACCGCCGATGTAGTTGCCGTAGCGCGCCTTGAAGCTGACGACTGCGCCAGGGGTGCCGGGTTGTGCGTAGATCATGGTGAGGCCTCTGTCGGGGTCTGGGCCTGTCGGTCAACAGGCGATGACCCGATAGTAAAGAGCCCCCGCTGCCGGGCGAATGCGCCGTTGGCAGGGGGGTTGTTGTTATTTGGTCGTAGAACTAGTGCTTGGCCACCAGCTCCTTGGGCAACTTGAAGGTCCAGAGCATGCCGCCCTGGTTGAAGTCCTTGACCCGCTTGGCCACCTCGCCACCCCACAACGGCACCGCGCCGCCCCAGCCGGAGAGCACGGACACGTACTGTTCGCCGTCCATTTCCCAGGTCACAGGCGAGCCGAGCACGCCGGAGCCGGTCTGGAATTCCCAGACCTTCTCACCGGTCTTGGCATTGAACGCCTGCAGGAAGCCTTCTGGCGTACCGGTGAATACCAGGTTGCCCTTGGTGGTCAGCACCCCGCCCCACAACGGCGCGAAGTTTTTGTGGCGCCACACTTCCTTGCCGGTTTTCGGATCGATTGCCCGCAACACGCCAATGTAGTCTTCGTTCAACGGCTTGATGGTGAACCCTGCCCCGAGGAACGCCGCGCCTTTCTTGTAGGCGATGCCCTCGTTCCAGATGTCCATGCCCCATTCGTTGGACGGCACGTAGAACAGCCCGGTGTCGCGGTTATAGGCCATCGGCATCCAGTTTTTCGCACCCAGGAACGCCGGGGCGACGAACACCGAGGTGCCCTTGGTTTCGCTGCCGGGCGCGCCGGGGCGGCTGGCGTCGTTGTAGATCGGCCGGCCGGTCTTATCCAGGCCGGTGGCCCAGGTGATCTTGTCGACAAACGGGAAGCCGCGGATGAACTTGCCGTTGGTGCGGTCCAGCACATAGAAGAAGCCATTACGGTCGGCAGTGGCCGCCGCTTTGATTTCCTTGCCGCCTTCGGTGTAGTTGAACGAAACGAGCTCGTTTACGCCGTCGTAGTCCCAGCCATCGTGGGGCGTGCTCTGGAAGTGCCATTTGATGGTGCCGTCGTCCGGGTTCAGCGCCAGGCGCGAAGACGAATAGAGGTTGTCGCCAGGACGCAGGTGGGAGTTCCACGGTGCCGGGTTGCCGGTGCCAAACAGCAACAGGTTGGTTTCCGGGTCGTAGAAGCCGCCCAGCCAAGGAGCTGCGCCGCCGGTCTTCCACAAATCGCCCGGCCAGGTCTTGCCCGCTTCACCGCCGGAAATGCCGTTTTCCACGGCCTTGCCGTCTTTATACACATAGCCCATGTGGCCTTCGACGGTGGGACGGCTCCACAACAGGTCACCGTTTTTTGGGTCGTAAGCTTCAATCTTGCCCACCACACCGAATTCGCCGCCGGCCACGCCGGTGATCAGCTTGCCGTTGATCACCAGCGGCGCGGCGCTGATGGAATAGCCTTCCTTGTGGTCGGCGACTTTCTTGCTCCACACCACTTTGCCGGTGTCTTTGTTCAGTGCGACCAGCTTGGCGTCGAGGGTGCCGAAGAACACTAGGTCGCCGTAGAGTGCGACGCCCCGGTTGATCACGTCACAGCACGGGCGGATGTCGTCGGGCAGGCGTGCGTCGTACTGCCAGAGTTTCTTGCCGGTGCGCGCATCCACCGCAAACACCCGCGAGTAGGAGCCGGTGAGGTACATCACCCCGTCCTTGATCATCGGTTGCGCCTGTTGGCCACGCTGCTTCTCGCCGCCGAACGAAAACGCCCAGACCGGTCGCAGTTCCTTGACGTTGTTGACATTCAGCGTGTCCAGCGGGCTGTAGCGCTGGCCCTGCACGCCCAAGCCGTTGGTGACGATTTGCTCCGGGTTTTTCGGGTCTTGGAGAATGTCCTGGTCGGTAACGGCGGCCAGCGCCTGGCCGGATAACAGGATGGCACCGAGCAACACACTCAAGGCGAAGGGTTGGCGGCGTGCGGGTTGGGTCATGACGGCTACCTCTGCGGTTTTTGTTATACCCGGGAAATTTTCCCGGTCTGGTGCAGATTCTTGGCCGCAGGGGCCGTTGTCACAATTAACCGCAGTATCGAGTTTGCTAGTTCCTTAGTAGGGGGGACTGGCCGTCTACGCGCTGCATTTGCTCGCGCTCGTATTGCGGGTACAGATGGCTGACGCTGCGAATCAACTCGTAGCGGCTCAAGTTCACCGAAGCGAAGCGCTCGGGGATGGGGCTGCGGATCATCTCGCTCATGTCGTTGCCTTGGGCGGCACCGTCGCGCAGCAGTTGGTCGAGCCAGGTCAGGTAGTCGCGCATTTGCTCGAACGGTTGTGCATCGCTGGCGACGGGGCCGTGGCCGGGCACCACCAGGGTCCAGGGCAGGTTTTGCAGCGTCGTGATGTCGGCCAACCAAGCCGCCAGCCCAGGGCTGTTGGGGGTGGTGAGGGCACGTTGGTAAAACACCAGGTCGCCGGCAAACAGCACGCCAGTGGTCTGGTCGAAAATCGCCAGGTCGGCGCCGGTGTGCCCGGTGAGCGCCACCAGGCGCAAATCGTGGTTGCCGAAGGTACGCACACCAGGCTCCAACACCTGGGTCGGCAACACCACTTCGGTGCCGCGCATCCAGTCGCCGACCATGCGGTAAAGGTTTTCAGCCATGCTCTCGCCCTGCTCATGCAGCAGTCGCGTGGTGTCCGCGAGGGCACCGATGGGCACATCCTTGAAAGCTTGATTACCCAATGCGTGGTCGGGGTGATGGTGGGTCAGCAACACCTGGATCACCGGTTTGTCGGTAACGCTGGCGATGGCTTGGCGCAGGGCTTCGCCATAGCGTTTGGACGGCCCGGTGTCGATCACTACCACACCCGCCTGAGTGACGATAAACGCGATATTGACGATATTGCCGCCGTTGGCCTTGGCGAAATTGTCGGTGCTGCCTTCCAGCAGCCAGGTGTCATCGGCAATCTGGCGCGGTTTGAGGGTGTACTCAAGGTCGGCGTGGGCGCACAGGCTCAGGCCCAGGCATAACAACAGTATCCAGCGCATGCCGCGCTCCTTCAGGTCAGGGAATGGCCGCGTCGAACTCGTTGCCGCTGTTGTCGCGCAACACCAGGCGCGTCTGCCCGGCGCCTTCAATGTCGAAGGCCAGGTTGGGGTTTTCGCTGACGGCCGGGAACAGCTCCAGCTCGGCCATGACTTGGCCCTTGTCCCCCAGCAACTGGGCGTGGTTGATGTAGAACTCGGGGATGCCGCTGACCATGCCGTTGTCCATCGGGTGCGCCACCTGCACCCGCAGACGGCTGAACTCGCCACGGGGGTAACGCCCGCCCAGCACTTCGCCGATATGGTCTTCCCAGCCCGGTTGGGTACGCACCACACTTGGCGCAGTGCAACCGCCCCCGGCGGCGTCGATCAAGGTAGAACCCACATGCCACAGGCCGTCATCGGTGAGTACGGCGGCGCGCAACGGCGTGGCCTGCTCGATGCGAATACGCAGCGACAGCCAGGGCAGCACCCCGGCCTTGGGCTGGAAGTCGACAATTTTTGGCAGCGGGTTCAACTCGGCCCAGGCAACGATCCGCACGACCCTGCCCTTGAACGCCCGTGCATCAATTTCCAACGGCACTTGGCGGGCATCCTCGGCGAACGGCGGCGCCAGCAGCTTGACTTGATCGTCGAACACAAACGGCGCGCTGTTCAAAAACTGCTTGTGAAAAAACGACCACATCACCGACGGCACCGGGTCGACATTGCTGGCGTGGGCGGCCAATGGCAACCAGCACACCAGCAGGCAAGTCAGGCGCCAGTTCATTGGTACATCTCGGGCACTTCGTAACGCAGGCCGTAATGGCTGTAGATGGTTTGCAAGCTACCGTCGCGGATCAAGCCTTCCAGCGCCTCTTCCACGGCGTAGGCCAACTGCCGGTTGCTTTCATGCACCGCCATGCCGATTTCCCAGCGTTGTCGGCCCATGTTGGGGTAGGCGTTTTCCGCCAGGGCCAATTGGGGGTCGTGGGCTTCGTGTACTTGCCAGTCAATCTCGCCGCGCATGGCCATCACCGCATCGACTTCCCCCGCCTTCATCGCCGCGAAGGCTTTGGACACGTTGGCGTAGTGACGGGTCTTGCTGGCGAGCATGCCGTTGAACACCGAGGTCAGGTAGAACGAGGGCACACTGTCGACTTCGACACCGATGGGATGCTCCTGGAACACCGCTACGCTGGCCACACTGTCCATGCGCCGTCGGTCATAGGCTACTTGCCATTGTTCATTCTGATACGGCCCGAACATCACCACGTGGCCGTTTTCCAATTCACCCTGATCGTTGCGCTTTTGCGCGTAGTCATGGTCGTAAGGGGCGCGCATCATCAGGTCGGCCAATTGCTGGTTATGCAACGGGCTGCCGCGCCAGATGTAGTCGCGCAGGTCGTCGTCAAGCTTCTCGCCAGCCGGCGCCCAGATCAGGTTCAACTGCACGCCCAGGGCCTTGGCCAGCGCCTGAGCCAGTTCCACATCGACCCCGCGCGGGGTGCCGCCGTCGTCGAAGCTGTAAGGTGCGAAGTCCTTGTACACCGCCACCTTCAATTCCCCGGCGGCGATCATCTGGTCATAACTGCGCACCTGCGCCTGTGCTGCCTGGCAGCACAGCAAGGCCAGGCCGAACACGATGCTGAACAGGCGCATGGTTTACTCCTCGACGCGTACGGAATCCAGGTAAGTGCGCACGGCCCACAGGGCTTCCTGGCTCAGGTAGTCGGCCATTTTCGGCATGTAGACGCGGCCGTCACGCACCGCACCATGGCGTACGCGTTCGACAAACCACTCATCACCGGCGTCGCCTTCGTCGAGCATGCGCAGGTCAGGCGCAATACCACCGGACTTGGCTTCCAGCCCATGGCACGCGGCGCAATTCTGGTTATAGGCAGACGAGCCGATTGCGACGGCCTTATCGTGCTCGGGGGACTTGCGATACGGGTTATTGGCCGCCCAGCCATCGGCATCCAACGGTACGCCTGCGTCCTTGATCGGGGTCAGGCCCTGGGTCTCTACGGCTTGGGGCACCACGTTGCCATGGGCCCAGACGTTACTCACACCGATCGCACCCATCAGCAGGCCGGCCACCAGCAAGGCGTTGCGTTTTGTTGTCATTATTTTTGTCCTCTCAGATTGCACGCAAACCCCATGGTTCGAGGTTATGGCAACCATCTTAGAAACCCCCGGGCAAGGGCCGTATGCTGCTTTGGTGGCCGCGCCCTACTCCCTTGGTAGTAGGGCTTGTGGGGCACGTCCAAATCAGAGGCCGTTCGGGAAGTCTTCCCGGCAACAGCGGGAATTTTTCCGTATCCAGCCACCGCCCCGGCGCACCACCCTGTGCAGGCCAAAACCTCCACTGGGAACTGCAAACCATGACAATAAGATCGCTACCCTCCCGCTCCCCCCTGAGCCTTGCCGTGCAAGCCTTTTTGCTGGTGGGCAGCCTGTCCTTCAGTGCGGCGAGCTTTGCCGCCGCCGAGCCTGCCAAGACGACGCGCAACGTCACCTGGGAAGACATCGCCAATGACCACCTGACCACCAAGGACGTGCTGCAATACGGCATGGGCACCAACGCCCAGCGCTGGAGCCCGCTGGCCCAGGTCAACGACAAGAATGTGTTCAAGCTCACACCGGCTTGGTCCTATTCCTTCGGCGACGAGAAACAACGCGGCCAGGAATCCCAGGCCATCGTCAACGACGGCGTGGTCTACGTCACCGGCTCGTATTCGCGCGTGTTCGCCCTCGACGCGAAAACCGGCAAGCGCCTGTGGACCTACAACCACCGCCTGCCCGACAACATTCGCCCGTGCTGTGACGTGGTCAACCGTGGCGCGGCGATCTTTGGCGACAAGATCTACTTCGGCACCCTCGACGCGCGCCTGATCGCTCTCGACAAAAACACCGGCAAAGTGGTGTGGAACAAGAAATTCGGCGACCACGCCGCCGGCTACACCATGACCGGCGCCCCGGTGCTGATCAAAGACAAAGTCACCGGCAAAGTGCTGCTGATCCACGGCAGCTCCGGCGATGAATTCGGCGTAGTCGGCCAGCTGTACGCCCGCGACCCGGACACCGGCGAAGAAGTGTGGATGCGCCCCTTCGTCGAAGGCCATATGGGCCGCCTCAACGGCAAAGACAGCACCACCACCGGCGACGTCAAAGCCCCATCATGGCCGGACGACCCCACCACCGAAACCGGCAAGGTCGAGGCCTGGAGCCACGGCGGCGGCGCCCCTTGGCAGAGTGCAAGCTTTGATGCCGAGACCAACACCATCATCGTCGGCGCCGGCAACCCTGGCCCGTGGAACACCTGGGCGCGCACCTCCAAGGACGGCAACCCCCACGACTTCGACAGCCTCTACACCTCGGGCCAGGTCGGCGTCGACCCAAGCACCGGCGAAGTGAAGTGGTTCTACCAGCACACCCCCAACGATGCCTGGGACTTCTCCGGCAACAACGAACTGGTGCTGTTCGACTACAAGGACAAGGACGGCAAAGTGGTCAAGGCCACCGGCCACGCCGACCGCAATGGCTTCTTCTATGTGGTGGATCGCAACAACGGCAAACTGCAGAACGCGTTCCCGTTTGTCGACAACATCACCTGGGCCAGCCACATCGACCTGAAGACCGGACGCCCCGTGGAAAACGAAGGCCAGCGCCCGGCCAAGCCGCTGCCGGGTGAAACCAAGGGCAAGTCGGTGGAAGTGTCGCCGCCGTTCCTGGGTGGCAAAAACTGGAACCCCATGGCCTACAGCCAGGACACCGGTCTGTTCTACATCCCGGGCAACCAGTGGAAAGAGGAATACTGGACCGAAGAGGTCAATTACAAGAAGGGCTCGGCGTACCTGGGCATGGGTTTCCGCATCAAGCGCATGTACGACGACCACGTCGGCACCCTACGGGCGATGAACCCCACCACCGGCAAGGTGGTGTGGGAACACAAGGAGCACCTGCCGCTGTGGGCGGGCGTGTTGGCAACCAAGGGCAACCTGGTGTTCACCGGCACCGGCGACGGCTTCTTCAAGGCCTTCGATGCAAAAACCGGCAAGGAGCTGTGGAAGTTCCAGACCGGCAGCGGCATCGTCTCCCCACCGATCACTTGGGAACAGGATGGCGAGCAGTACATCGGCGTCACGGTTGGCTATGGAGGCGCAGTGCCGTTGTGGGGCGGCGACATGGCCGAGCTGACCAAACCGGTGGCACAGGGTGGGTCGTTCTGGGTGTTCAAGATCCCGAGTTGGGATAACAAGACTGCCCAGAAGTAACCCCTCACGAGCATGCCGGGGATCGCTTTTGTGGTGAGCGGGCTTGCCCCGCGCTGGGCTGCGAAGCGGCCCCGGCATTTCTCCAGCCAAACCGCGCAGGCAGGTTTTACGACTGCTGCGCAGCCGAGCGCGGGACAAGCCCGCTCACCACAGGATCCCCAGAGGTCTCGCTATGAACTATCTGCCCTTACTACTCCTACTTTCCCTCCCCCTCGCCCATGCCGATGACGGCGACGACACCCCCTTGATCATCAACGGCTGCACCCTCGCCGAACACAGCCAATGCCCCGGCGCCAACCTCAAGGGCGCCAACCTGCGTAACCAGAACCTAAGCAAAATGAACCTGGCTGGCGCCGACCTGCGCGACGCAGATCTGCGCCACGCCAACCTCGACCTGGCCAACCTGGAAAAAGCCCAACTGCAAGGCGCCAACCTCACGCGCGCCAGCCTTCAACAGGCCAACCTGCGCCTGGCCGACTTTACCGGGGCGACGCTGATGGCCGTGCACGGCTGGGGGATGTTTGCCCAGGGCGCGCAATTTGAAAACGCCAACCTGAGCGCTGCTTACCTGCAATTTGCCCGGCTGTCGGGGGCCAAGATGCACAAAACCAACCTGCGTGCAGCGGATTTGGAAATGACCTGGTTGAGCAAGGCGGACCTGCAAGGGGCCGATCTGAGCGATGCCAATTTGCAGGAAGCCAAGTTTGGTGAAAGCAACCTGGAAAAGGCCACGCTCACGGGCAGTCGCCAGCATTATGCGAATTTTCAGGATGCGAATATGGAGGGTTGCAAGGATTGCCCGACCACCTGGGATCGCTAGGACGCTGATATTCATATGTGGGAGCGAGCTTGCTCGCTCCCACAAGGTACGGTGTACACCAATGACAAAAATCAGCCTGCGACCCGCACCACTCCCATATCAATCCCCACATGCACCAACTCGGCATGGGAACTGACCTGCAACTTGCTCTTGAGCAGGGTCAGGTGATTGGACACGGTCTTGCTGCTGATACTCAACTGCTCGGCGATCTGGCGCGCCGGGGTGCCCTTGGCAAGCATCAGGAAAATCTCCAGTTCACGCGGTGTCATGCTGTGCAAGCGCGGGTCGGTGGGTTGGCAGGCCAATTGAGTGGCCAACGGTTGTTCGATGTAGGCGTGGCCGTCGAGGATGCGCCGCACCGCTTCAATCAATACTTGGGGTGCCGAGCTTTTGGTCAGGTAGCCTGCGGCGCCCGCGTCCAGCGCCTGGCGTACCAACGGCAATTCATCGTGCATGCTGAAAAACAGCACACGCAGTTGGGGCAAGCGCTGGCGCAAGCGCCGGGTGGTTTCCAGGCCGCTGATGCCAGGAAGGCCGAAATCCATGATCACCAGGTGCGGCACGGCCTCGTGCACCCGCGCCAGCGCTTCTTCGCCACTGGCGGCTTCGCGCACTTCCACCGCCGGCAACAGCGCCCGCAACAGGCTGGCATAGCCCTGGCGCACCACGGCGTGGTCATCCACCAACAAAATATTCATAGCGCCTCCACAGGCATGTTCAACGCCAGCGCCCATCCTTTGCCTGGGTGGCTGACAATCTTCAATTCACCACCCAGGCAGCGTGCGCGCTCATACATCGAGTACAGGCCGACGCCGGGGTGCTGAGGTTGTTGCGCGCCCTGGCCGTTGTCGCGCACCCACAGGCGCAAGCGCGAACCGCGATGTTGCAAGTGCACGCGCACCTGGCTGGCGTCGGCGTGGCGAACGATGTTGGTCAAGGCTTCCTGAAGCAATCGATAGAGGTGGGTCTTGTTGGCCGGGGACAACGGCGGCAGCGCAGCGCTGACCTGCAGGTGGCAATCGATACCGTGGCTGGCACGCCATTGCGCGACCAGCATGGCGAAGGCTTCGGACATCGGCAGGTGTTGCAGGGCCACCGGGTAGAGGTCGTGGACCAATGCGCGAAAGCCCTGCTGCAAGTGGTCGCAATGCGCTTCAAGCAGGTGCACGGTGCGCGCCAGTGTTTGGGGTTGATGGGCAATCAGCGGCAGCAGGCAAACCTGGGCCCGAATGCCAGCCAGGTACTGGCCCAGATCATCGTGCAGGGTCTGGGCCAGGTGAGTGCGCTCCTGCTCCTGCACCGCCAGCAAGGTCTGGGTCAGCCGCGTGTTGTCGGTGCGGGCCTGTTCCAGGGCATCGGTCATGCGATTGAAATGCAGCGCCAATTGCTGCGCTTCCGGCGCTCCGGCACTGCGTAAGCGTACATTGAGGTGGCCGCCGCACACCTGTTGCAGGGCTCGCAGCAATTCGTCCAGCACGCCCATGCCCCGACGCACCGCCCAGCGGATGGTCAACAGGCTCAGGGCCAGTGCCAAGGCGCACAGGCCCAGCAGTTGCTGCAACGAATCCCAGACTTCGTCGATTTCGTCACGCGGGTCGACGGCGATGGACACCCGCCGACCATCCGGCAAATCGAGCAACTTTGCACTGTGCTGCGTCGGCGCAAACAGCAGGCGTCCAAGCCATGCATCCAAACCGTCTTGCTCCGGCGCCTGCGGGGTTTCGTCGGCGCCCAGCCAGTGCACGCGTACATGCCGCAGGCTGGCAGTGAGCCGCGGTTGCAGGCTGGCGGGGTCGCGCTCGGCGGTTTCACTCAGGTAGTGCACCACCGCCTCGGCCGATTGCAGCTCGCGCTCCACATCAGCCAATGCCTGGTGCATCAGCAGCGCCGTGCAGGCGCAGGTCACCAGGGCGAAAAAGCCGCAGACCCACAGGTTGATCCGCCAGAGCGCTGACATGCCTAACGCACCCACGCCGTCGGCATCAGCGTGGCCGAGCGCGGGGCGTGGGGGCGGTCGACGCCGATCAGGCTGACGATAAGCAGGAACGGCAGGAGCAACGCCTTGAAAATTCGCATGATCGTCCAACTCCATAACAGGACACTTAACCCCATGCTAAGACCGCGCTGCACGGAGCGAGCTACTACCTTGGTACTGCCCCGGCGCTACTTTCTGCATATTTGCAGGGTTGCCGGGGGTTTATATGCTGGCGCTACCTGTCATGGAGTGCCTTATGCGCAAGCTGCCCCCTTACGCCGTGATCTGCCTGCTGGCAGTTGCCTGGGCCACCGCCGGCCAAGCTGCCGAGCCGCCGTTGCAGGTGCAGATCGGCTACTTGGGCTATCGGCCTGATCCTGGGCCGCTCTTGTCCAACGTCATTCCTGAACCTGCCGATGCCGGGTTGCGCGGGGCTGAGCTTGCAATCATCGACAGCAACAGCACCGGGGCTTTTCTCAATCAACGCTACAGCCTGATCGACGCGACGGTTGATACGCCCGAAGCGCTGCTCGCTGCCGCGCAACAACAGCATGACCAAGGCCTGCGCCTGTTCGTGGTCAACGCCCCTGCCGCCAGCCTGCGCCAACTCAGTGCCGCCCTGCCCGACAGCTTACTGTTCAACGCCGGCAGCCCCGACGACAGCCTGCGCAGCACCGACTGCCTGAGCAACGTGCTGCACAGCCTGCCGAGCCGGGCGATGCTCGCCGACGCGTTGGCGCAGTTCCTGGTGGCGCGCAAATGGCAGAAGGCGCTGCTGATCGTCGGCCCCACCGAAGACGATCAAGCCTACGCCGCCGCCCTGCGCCGCGCCGCCCAACGCTTCGGCGTCAAACTGGTGGCCGAGAAAGCCTGGCGTTTCGACAATGACCAGCGCCGCAGCGCCCAGGCCGATATGCCGCTGTTCACCCAGACGGCCGAATACGACGTGGTGCTGGTGGCCGACGAACGCGGCGACTTTGGCGAGTACGTGCCCTACCAGACCTGGTACCCGCGCCCCGTTGCCGGCACCCAGGGCCTGACGCCCACCGGCTGGCACAAGACCGTCGAGACCTACGGCGCCGCGCAACTGCAAAAACGCTTCGAGGCCCACGCTGGGCGCTGGATGAACGACCGCGATTTCGCCGCCTGGATGGCCGTGCGCAGTGTCGCCAGCGCGGTGAGCAAGCTGCGCCAGGTCGACCCGATGAGCATCCGCCAATTGGAGATCAGCGAGCAGTTGCCGCTGGATGGTTTCAAGGGCCGCAAGCTCAGCTACCGCCCATGGAATGGCGAGCTGCGCCAGCCCATCCCCATCGTGCAGCCCCGCGCGCTGGTAAGCACCTCGCCCCAAGACGGCTTTCTGCACCCCTTCAACGAAATGGACAGCCTGGGCTACGACAAGCCCGAGGTGACCTGCCGCTTCCCCTGAAATTTCACAACAACAAGAAAAAGGAACACGCCATGCGCCGCACCCTGCTCTCCTGCGCCCTGCTGCTTGCCGCCGGGCACGCCGTGGCCGCCACCGCCTGGGTCTCCAACGAGAAAGACAACAGCCTGAGCCTGATCGACATGCAGACCCTGCAAGTCACCGACACCCTCAAGGTCGGCCAGCGCCCGCGCGGCCTGCTGCTGTCCCATGACAATAAGCTGCTGTACATCTGCGCCAGCGATTCGGACCGCGTCCAAGTGATGGACGTGGCCACGCGCAAGATCATCAAGGAACTGCCCTCAGGCAAAGACCCCGAGCAATTTGCCCTGCACCCCAATAACCGTTGGTTGTACGTTTCCAACGAAGACGATGCGCTGGTTACGGTGATCGACACCGAGACCTCCAAAGTGCTCGGCCAGATCAACGTCGGCGTAGAGCCTGAAGGCATGGCGGTGAGCCCCGATGGCAAATGGGCGGTGAACACCAGCGAAACCACCAACATGCTGCACTGGATCGACACCAGCACCCAGACCCTGGCCGACAGCACCCTGGTGGATCAGCGCCCGCGCTTCGTCGAGTTCAATCACGACGGCACGCAATTGTGGGCGTCGGCGGAAATCGGTGGCACCGTGACCATTCTCGACGTGGCCAGCCGCGCGGTCCTCAAGACCCTGACTTTCAAGATCAAGGGCGTACACCCCGACAAAGTGCAGCCCGTGGGTATCAAGCTCAGTGCCGACGGCAAATATGGCTTTGTCGCCCTGGGCCCGGCCAACCATATCGCGGTGATCGACGCCAAGACCTACGAGGTTCTCGACTACCTGCTGGTGGGCCGCCGGGTCTGGCAATTGGCATTCACCCCGGATGAAAAACAGTTGCTGGCCACCAACGGCGTGAGCGGCGACGTGTCGGTCATCGACGTCGACAGTCTCAAGGTGATCAAGTCAGTCAAGGTCGGGCGTTACCCGTGGGGTGTGGTGGTCACGCCATGAACGCCCTCGACGCCAGCGCCATCAGCTTTGCCTACGGTGCTCGCCAGGCCCTGCGGGAGGTGAGTTTCAGCCTGGCGCCCGGCCGGTTTGCAGCGCTGCTGGGGCCCAATGGCGCCGGCAAGTCGACGTTGATTGCCTTGCTCACGCGCTTGTATGACTTGCAGAGCGGCGACATCCGCATCGGTGGTCAATCACTGCGCGAGGCGCCGCGTGCGGCCCTCCAGCAACTCGGCGTGGTGTTCCAGCAAAGCACCCTGGACCTGGACTTGAGCGTCGAACAAAACCTGCGTTATCACGCCGCCCTGCATGGCCTGTCACGCCGCCAGACCGGGTTACGGGTCGACGCCGAACTGGTCCGGCAGGCGTTGGGCGAGCGACGCAAGGAAAAGGTCCGCGAACTCAACGGCGGCCACCGGCGCCGGGTGGAAATCGCCCGGGCCTTGCTGCATCAACCGCGACTGCTGTTGCTAGACGAAGCCAGCGTCGGCCTCGACCCGGCCAGCCGCCTGGCGCTGAACCAGCACGTGCGTAGCTTGTGCCGGGAACACGGCATCAGTGTGCTGTGGACCACCCACTTGCTCGACGAAGTGCAGCCGGATGATGCGTTGATGATTTTGCATCAAGGCCGCCTGGTAGCCAGCGGGCAGCTCGACGACCTGCTGCTGGCGCAAGGGGGCGACCTGGGCAACCTTTTTGCCCGGTTGACCACCCAAGGAGCAACGGCATGAACGCCTATTGGCACTGTTTCAGCGGTATCGTGCTGCGCGAATGGCTACGTTTTGTGTTGCAGCGCACACGTTTTCTCAGCGCCTTGGTGCGGCCGCTGCTGTGGCTGCTGGTGTTTGCCGCAGGTTTTCGGGCGGCGCTGGGCATCTCGGTCATCGAACCCTATGACACCTACATCCCCTACGAGGTGTACATCATTCCGGGGCTGGCCTGCATGATCCTGCTGTTCAACGGCATGCAGGGCTCCCTGTCGATGGTGTATGACCGTGAGATGGGCAGCATGCGCGTGCTGCTCACCAGCCCGTTGCCACGCACGTTTTTGCTGTGCAGCAAGTTGTTGGCCACTTCGCTGATCTCGCTGTTGCAGGTCTATGGGTTTTTGGCGATTGCCTGGGTGTACGGCGTGCAGCCTCCGGCCATGGGGTTGTTGACAGCGTTGCCGGCGTTACTGCTGGTGGCGTTGATGCTCAGTGCGCTGGGGTTGTTGTTGTCGAATGCGATCCGCCAGTTGGAGAACTTTGCCGGGGTGATGAATTTTGTGATTTTCCCACTGTTCTTCATGTCGTCCGCGCTGTACCCGCTGTGGAAGATGCGCGATTCCAGCGAGTGGCTGTACTGGTTGTGTGCAATCAACCCGTTCACCCACGCAGTGGAGTTGGTGCGCTTCGCCCTGTACGAGCGGTTCGCCGGCCTGGCCTTGGCCGTGTGCCTGGGCTTGACCCTGGTGTTCAGCGTGTTGGCGGTGCTGACCTTCAACCCGCAACACGCGGCATTACGCAAGAAAGGCTGACAACCTAGTACTTTGGTACTGGTTTTCGTGTCTATCGTCGCATTCCCAAGGCAGCGGGACTGGCGTGTAATGGCGCTATAACGATAAGGATTACACCGCCATGCTGCCCGCCCGACTGCCCTTGCTGGCCTTGCTGTGCCTGCTCTGTCTCAACGCCCAGGCCGACACCCCGCTGTTTTCCGCCGATGGCTACCGTATCAGCCTGTACCGCAGCCCTACGCCGAATCAGGTAACCGGCGCGACCATCGTCGACACCCCTGCCCTGCAAGCCCTGCTCAGCCAGACGCCCACGCCGGTGCTGATCGACGTGTACCGTCGCCAATACCTTCAAGGCCGCTTCATCGAAGACCAGCCCCATGCCAACTTGCCGGGCAGCCATTGGCTGGCCAATACCGGCGACGGCGACCTCACGCCTGAATGGCAGGGCTATTTCGTGCGGCACCTTTACAAGTACACCGGCGGTCAGCTCGCCCGCCCGCTGGTCTTCTATTGCCGCTCCGATTGCTGGCTGAGTTGGAACGCGGTAAAACGAGCCACCCAATTGGGCTATACCTCTGTGTACTGGTATCGCGACGGGCTGGATGCATGGGAAGCGGCAACACTGCCAGTGACGGCTGCAACACCCGAACCCTTTGAATAAAAAACCACAACAAGAAGGTGAACGGCCATGTACAAAATCCTGATCGCCGACGATCACCCGCTGTTTCGCGAAGCGATCCACAACGTCATCAGCGACGGTTTCCCCGGCAGTGATGTAATGGAAACCGCCGACCTGGACAGCGCCCTCGCCTTGACCCAGGACCACGACGACCTCGACCTGATCCTGCTGGACCTGAATATGCCTGGCATGCACGGCCTCAACGGCTTGATCAACCTGCGCAACGAATCACCGACCATCCCGGTGGTGATCGTTTCGGCCGAGCAGGACAAGCAAATCGTGCTGCAAGCCATCACCTACGGTGCCGTGGGGTTTATCACCAAGTCGTCGCCACGCCTGCAAATGACCGAGGCCATCCAGCAGATTCTCAACGGCAACGTTTACCTGCCGCCCGACATCATCCGCACTCAGAAAAACCCCAGCCAACGCCGCCTCAACGACAGCCCTGGGTTTGCGCCGGAGCTGTTGCAAGCGCTGACCCGCAAGCAATTGCTGGTGTTGGAGCGCATGACCAAGGGCGAGTCGAACAAGCAGATCGCCTATACGCTGGAGATTGCCGAGACCACGGTGAAGGCCCATGTGTCGGCGATCTTGCGCAAGTTGAATGTGCATAATCGGGTGCAGGCGATACTCAGCGCGGGGGATATCGACTTCGGCTCGTACCTGCGGCGCTAAACTTCAAGACCTGTGGAGATCAAATGTGGGAGGGGGCTTGCCCCCTCCCACATTTGATCTCCATTGAATGAGGGTTGGGTGTTCACTTGCTTAACAGGTGGCTCATGGCAGTCTTGAGCTTCATCGGCCGCACCGGCTTATGCATCAACGTATGCCCCAACTCCCGAATCTGCTGTTTTAGCTCATTGCTGTAGTTGGCCGTAATCATCAACGCCGGCACCGCACTCCCCCTTCGGGCATTGATACGCGCCACAGCGTCCACGCCGTTCTGGTCGTCATCCAGGTGATAGTCGGCAATCAGCAAATCCGCCTCGGCGTGGTAATTGTCCACCTGCCGCGCCAAATCCTGCTCCGACAACGCAGTGACCACCCGGCACCCCCAGCCTTCCAGCAACGTACGCATACCCGCGCAGATCGCTGCATCGTTATCCAACACCCACACCCGCGCACCTTGCAGGCGTTCGAGCAGAACTTCACTCATGCAGGGCATGGGCAAGGACTTGGGCGCGGTGGCGCTCAGGGGCACTTCAACGCAAAACATCGAGCCCTTGCCAGGCCAGGATTTGACGGTGATGCGGTGGCCAAGGATACCGGCGATTTTCTCGACGATGGCCAAGCCCAACCCCAACCCGCGATCCTGGTCCGGGCGCTGCACATCGCCGCGCTTGAACTCCTGAAAAATCTCTTCGAGGCGGTCTTCGGCAATGCCCATGCCGCTGTCCCACACTTGAATCAGCAGCCGCTGGTTCTGACGCCGACAACCCAATACCACGCGGCCCTTGTAGGTGTAGCGAATGGCATTGCTCAACAGGTTGCGCAGAATCCGCGCCAGCAGCTGGATATCGCTGCGCACCAGCGCCGAGCAACCCACAAAGTGCAGTTGCAGCCCTTCGGCGCGGGCCAGCTCGGTGTATTCGGCAGCGAGGTTTTCCAACAGTTCGCTGAGGGCGAAGGGCGCAATGTCGGCCTTGATCACCCCTGCGTCCAACTTGGAAATATCCACCAGAGTGCCCAGCAAATTCTCCACGTCCTCCAGGGAATTGCTCACGTTGCGCACCAGGGTTTCGCTGGGGCGTTCCAGCAATGCACTGGTAAACAGGCGCGCCGCGTTCAGCGGTTGCAGCAGGTCGTGGCTGACGGCCGCGAGGAATTTGGTTTTCGACAGGTTGGCCTGTTCGGCTTCTTGCTTGGCTTCGCGCAGGCGGGTTTCCATGCGCCGGCGTTCGTCGATTTCCTGCAGCAACTGGTCGTTAAGGGAGGTAAGTTCCGAGGTGCGCTGGGCCACGCGTTGCTCCAGGTGCTGATAGGCCTGGTGCAGGGCTTCGGCGGTGCGGCGGCGTTCGGTGATGTCGCGGATCAACACAAAGATGCCCACCACTTCGCCGCTGGCCAGCATGTTCGGTACGTAGGAGCGCAGCATGTAGCGTTCCTGGTTGTTGATATTGGTTTCGGCAAACTCAAAGGTCACGCTCTCGCCGGCCAGGGCGCGGGTGACGTACGCATCCAGGCGCTGGCAGTGCTGCTCGCTGTGCACTTCGCGCAGGCTCTGGCCGAGCATCATGCCCCGTGGCCAGCAGTACCATTCTTCATAGACTTTGTTGGTGAATTCGTAGACCAGGTCGGCATTCAGGTAACCGATCAGGGCCGGCACGTTATCGGTAATCAGGCGAATCCAGCGCTCGCTCTCTTGGGCCTTTTGCGCGGCGGCCTGTTCGCCACGCAGGGTTTCGGCGCGCAGCCGCGCATTGATCAGCAGGTGGTTGCTGGCCTTGAGTTCGGCCATCGCCTGGTTCAGCGCGTCGGTGCGCTCGCGCACTTGCTCGGCGAGCACCACCGAGTGCTGGAAGGTGGTGTAGGGGTTGTTGCCCTGGGTCATGCCGGACTCGATGCGCTCGATCAGCGCCGCGTTGATCCGTGCAAGCTTGTGGTTGTCCTGTTGCAACCGGGCAACCTGGGCGAGCAGTTCAACGGCGGCCACGGGCAATGGCGACCCCGGTGAAGGTCTGGTTGATGTGCATGCCATTGAACTGTTCTCCGTAGGTGTTGAAGCCCAGCACCCGTTGCTCACGCAGGTAGTTGCCGATCTGTTCCAGGTCGCCGCTGTCTTCGAGCTCCAGGCGGCGCAAAAAGCAATCGCAGCCGATGGTCAGCAGCAGGTCGCCGAGGCGTGCTTGCAGGCCGTCGAACAGGGTTTCGAGGTTCGGCAGGATCGGCCCGGGTTTCATTACGGTGAGCACGATGCCGTTTTCCACCGCGCAGTAGAAACTCAGGCTCAGGTCTGCGTGCACCTGCTGGATGGCGCGCACGTAGTACTGATCGTGGATGCGCACCGCCAGTGGGTGCGCGGCGAACACCCGGTGGTCGAGGTCGGCCACGGCCACGCCAATATGCCGCGCGTACTCTTCGGCGGCGGGCTCCGCGTTAAGCTCAAAGACCCGTCGCGATGGGCTGTCGGCGCCGGTCACCACCAGTTTTTCCGTGCGCGGCAGGATGTGATGGGTGGTGAACACCTCGAAATCCAGCCAGGTATTGACCAGCACCACCACCGCCGCGCCGCTGTGGAACACGCCGTTGAAGTACACGTGGGTGTGGGTGAGGAAGTTGTCATCGCCGGCCGAGCCGCCGAAGTGCGGAATATCCCCCAGGGCCGCGCTAAGGGCGGCGAGCACCATTTCTTCGCGGCTGGACAGGCCGTCGAGCAAGGTCAGGGCGAACGTGTTGCCCTTGATCGGCGCCAGGGTATTGCTGCGGCAACCGCCCACCAGACGCTCGACCATGTCCTGGGCACCGATCAGGCTGAAGTGCTCGACCTGGTCGATCAGCTCGGTGGCGATGGAGAAATGCGCGTGATTAAAACCCATGGCGGTGATGCAATTGCGGCCATAGCCTTGGGGCGTGATCTCGCCAGCGCTGGTGCAACCCACCACGCGCACATTACCAAAGCACTGTTGCAGGGCTTGGCCGAGGGCCTGCAGGTCGTAGGAGGCGGAGCAGAAAAACAGCACGAAACCCAGGTACGGATGCAGCAGTTGGCGGGCCAACTCTTCGGCTGCCTGCCCTGGGTCGGTGGCCTGGGACATGGCGCTAAGTACGCCTTCACTGTTGTGCATCGTTGGTTCCCCCTCTGAAGTGCCAGTGTACGAAGGCTTTGGGGGTGGGCCCTATGCTACTTGGGTACTGGGTGGGGGGATGCAATGGGATGAGGCTTTCAAAAACACTGTCGCAAAAGCCAATGGAGATCAAATGTGGGAGGGGCGGTGCGACGATTCGACTTGCCCCCGATAGCAGTGTGTCAGTCGATGTTTGAGTGACTGATCCACCGCTATCGGGGGCAAGTCGAATCGTCGCACCGCCCCTCCCACATTGGGCTGTATTTCAAATGGCTACCAGGTGAGCACTGCACCTACTGCAAAAGTGTCGGTGTCTTCATTCTGCGCACTCGTGTCATGCCCCTTGATCTGAAACTGGTTGTACTCTGCCACCAGCTTCAAGTTGGCATTCACATCATGGAACAGCGCGATCCCTCGGGTTTCATAGTCCGCACCGCTACCCACCACGCCGTTGCCATCGTCCTTGGTCTTGCCGTACGACAGCGCCAGGCGGTTCTTGCCCAGCTTGTACGAGCCCTGCAACAGGTAGCCGTTGCTGTCGACATTGCGCAAGGTGGCTTCGCCGGCGTTGTTGGTGAAAAACGGGTTGATGCCCTTGGCCTGAAAGCCGGAGCCGGTCAGCGACAAACCGCCCATTTTTGCCTGCACACCGTAGCCCAGGCCCTTGGAGGTGACGCTTTCGACGGTGGAGTCGGTGTTGTCGGAGGTCTGGTAGCTGCCGTTGAGCCAGCTGTAGATCTTCGCGCCGCCGACGTCGAACTGGTAGGTGACCTCGCTCTCGGTGCGCGGGTTCTTCTGGTAGGCCTTGCCCAGGGGGCTGCTGTCGTTGGTGTCGACCGGGTCCATGATGCCGACGGCGACGCGCAACCCTTCCATCACCGGCGTGCGGTAGGTGATTTGTGACGTGGGGAACGGGTACGGGTAGCCGCTGCCGATATTGCCGAACGACACGCCGCCGCCATCCACCAGGCCAAGGCTGTCGCTGACCTGGCCATAGCCTGCGAGCAACTCGTCCAGCAGGATGTTGGAGCGGGCGAATAGGCCAAAGTCCTTACCGATCAGCACTTCGCCCCATTCCGGGTTGGCCACGGTGCCGTAGAACTGACGCACGTCGATGGCGGTGTCGGTGCCATTGGTTTCGCTGTCGTTGATGGTCACCCAGAACGACGCACGCGCGCCCAGCTTGAGGTCGTCGACCTGCTTGCCCATGTTGAAGCCCAGGTAGTTGGGCAAGAAGCCCATTTTTACCCGCGACTGGCGGCGGTCGAACTGGTCACCGGCGCGGTCCACGTCGCTGTTGACGTAAAAGGCGTTGATATAGCCATCGGTAGAAAAAGTGGTTTCGTCCTTGTCATACAGCATGATTTCGGCACCGGCCAGCGGGCTGAGGCCCAGGCCAACGAGAAACGCAGGTAACAGACGCAGGGGGACATTCTTATTGTTATGCATGGCGCGCTCCGCAACGGGGACTTGATGTCGGAGGCGATTATCGAAAGCCCGAAGGCCACGGCCTACGCTGCCTTGGCCGTGGTTTGGGGATGCTTTGGACGGGCCGTGGGTGCCCGGCAAGTTCGGCGTAAGCCGGGCCCGGCACTTAGTGCGTAAGACCGGCCTTGGCCAACATACCCACAGCCACCAGTACACATAGGCTGGCAAACCCCACCTGCAAGGTACGCGCGGGGATCACCGAACACAGGCGCCGACCGGCCAGCATTCCAACGATGCTCGCACCGACAAACACCCAGCCCACCGGCTCGATACTGACGCCAGCATGGAACGCGCCCGCCACGCCGATCAACGACAGCAGGCTGACGACCATCAGCGAAGTGGCGACAATGCCGCGCATCTGCACATCGGTCAGCTGCTTGAACGCCGGCACGATCAGAAAGCCGCCGCCGACGCCGAGCAGGCCGGACACGGCACCCGTCACCGCGCCGAGGGCGGCCAGGGTCGCACTGCATTTGGCGGTCCAGGCCAGGCGTCCGGTCTGTTGGTCGAGCATGCAGTTCTTCTGACCCCAGGATGCGGTGCCATGGTCACTCGGCCCCGGCTCGGTTTTTTCGCGCTGCAACATGCGCCAGGCCACCAGTACCATCAGCGCGCTGAACAGTCCCATCAACGCGGCCTCCGGCAACTGGTGGGCGAGGAATACTCCGACCGGCGAAAACAACGCGCCGAGCAGAGCGATCAACAGCGCGGCGCGATAGCGCACCAGGCCATGACGCAAACCATCAATCGCCCCCACCGCCGCTGCCGCGCCGACGGCAAGCAACGACACCGGTGCGGCCTGGGTCATGCTCAACCCCAGACCCAGCACCAATGCCGGCACCCCAAGAATGCCGCCGCCGGCACCGGTCAGACCCATCACCAGGCCCATCAATACCCCTAACACACTGGCCAGCAGCATTCAGTCCACCTTGCTCAGACGGGTCAGCCATTCGCGGCCCTTGAGCATGCCGTTCCAGTAGAACCACGGCAGCAACGTAGCCTTGAGAAACCACATCGATCGCCGTGCCTGGGTTGGGTCCAGGGGAAAGGTCGGCAGCAGCTTGCCGCCATAACCGAACTCGGCGAGCACCACCTTGCCCTTCTCCACCGTCAGCGGGCACGAGCCATAGCCGTCGTATTTAAGCGGCAGCGGCGCCTGTTTGCGCAGGGCCAACAGGTTTTCTGCGACGACCACGATCTGCTTGCGCACGGCGGCCGCGGTCTTCGCGTTGGTCGTCGAGCACACATCACCCAGGCCAAAAATGTGCGGGTAACGCAAGTGTTGCAGGCTATGGGGATCCACTTCGCACCAGCCGGCGGCGTCGGCCAGTGGGCTTTGGCGAATGAAATCCGGCGACACTTGAGGGGGTACCACATGCAGCAGGTCGAAAGACTTTTCTTCTAGCGTGACAGTGCCTTCTGCGTCCTTCACTTCAAACCAAGCCTTGCGCGCAGGGCCGTCGACCTTCACCAGGTTGGCATTGAAGGCCAGGCGAGCGTTGTACTTTTCCACGTATTTCATCAACGGTGGCACGAAGGTCGGCACGCCGAACAGCGCTGCACCCGCGAGGTTGAATTCGACGTCGATGTTGCTCAGGTTGCCCTGTTTGAGCCAGTGGTCGCAGGACAGGTAAAGGGCCTTTTGCGGCGCGCCCGCGCATTTGATCGGCATGGCCGGCTGGGTAAAGATCGCCTTGCCACCCTTGAGTTGTTGCACCAGTTGCCAGGTGTAGGTGGCGTGTTCATAGCTGTAGTTGGACGTGACGCCGTTGCGGCCAAGGGTGTCGTGCAGACCTTCGACGTTCTCCCACGCCAGGCGCAGGCCGGGGCAGACGATTAGGTTGCTCCAGGTGACGCGCTGGCCGCTGTCGAGTATTAGGGTTTTCTCATCGGGCAGCAGTTCGGTGACAGCGGCCTGCACCCAGGTGACGCCATTGGGCAGCACATCGGCCAGGGGGCGACGGGTCTTTTTCACGTCATAGGCGCCGCCGCCCACCAGGGTCCAGGCGGGTTGGTAGCTATGATGGTCATTGGGTTCGATGAGGGTAATATTCAGGTGCGGGTCGCGCTTGAGCAGGCTGGCCAACAGACCGATGCCTGCCGAACCGCCGCCGATGACTACGATGTCGCCACTGATGGTCGGGCCCCAGTGTTGGTCGGTCATGGTCTATCGCCTTTTTTAATGTTCAATGCACAAAAGTGGCGTCGCCGTGTGGCGTCACGCCCATAGAATTGAGAAATGGTTTAGCCTTCGCAACAGGTAAACATACTGCGAATGTTACTACCTGTTATTTTGTCAGCCACCAAGGACCGCCGCCATGCCCGCGTTGATTCAAGCCTTTCTGGACGAGGCGTCGTCGACCTACACCTATGTCCTACATGAGGCCGATGATGGCCCCTGTGCCATCGTCGACTCGGTGCTCAACTACGACCCGGCGTCCGGGCGTACCGACACCCGCCAGGCCGACAAGGTGATTGCCTACGTGCGCGAGCATCGCCTGCAGGTTGAATGGTTGCTGGAGACCCATGCCCACGCCGACCACTTGTCCGCCGCGCCCTATCTGCGCCGTACCCTGGGCGGCAAGATTGCGATTGGCCAATCCATTAGCACAGTGCAGGACGTGTTCAAAAACCTGTTCAACCTGGAGCCGGAATTTCGCGTGGACGGCTCGCAGTTTGATCACCTGTTTGCGCCAGATGAAGTGTTTCATATCGGCAACATCAAGGCCCAGGCCCTGCACGTGCCTGGGCATACACCGGCAGACATGGCCTACCTGATCGACGACCGATTGATCTTGGTGGGCGATACCCTGTTTATGCCGGACGTGGGCACCGCGCGGTGTGACTTCCCGGGTGGCGATGCGCGGCAGTTGTTTGCGTCGATGCGCAAGTTGCTGAGTTTTCCTCTGGAGACTGAACTGTACGTTTGCCATGACTACCCGCCAGAGGGGCGCGAGGCGAAATGCAAAACGACGGTGCAAGAACAGCGCGCAAAGAATATTCATGTGCATGACGGCGTGGATGAAGCCGCGTTTGTCGCAATGCGTACCCAGCGTGATGCAGGGTTGGGGATGCCGACATTATTACTGCCGGCGATCCAGGTGAATGTGCGGGCGGGGAATATGCCGCCAGCGGAAGACAACGGCGTGACCTACCTGAAGATCCCCCTGAACCAACTGTGAAATACAGGCTAAATGTGGGAGGGGGCTTGCTCCCGATAGCTGTGTGTCAGCCAGCATCTTTGTAACTGATCCACCGTCATCGGGAGCAAGCCCCCTCCCACATTTGAATTGTATTGTGTCAGCAAGTCAGGTTCCCAGGCTTATGCCATTGGCCGGCAACGGCAGCGCAGTTTTATAGCGCACTTGCTTGAGTGCAAAGCTCGACCGAATGTTGGCCACCCCCGGTACCTTGGTCAAAAAGTCCATCATGAAGCGCTCCAGCGCCTGGATCGTCGGCACCAGCACCCGGATCAAATAATCCGGGTCACCGGCCATCAGGTAGCACTCCATCACTTCTGGCCGATCAGAGATCGCACCCTCGAACTGCTGCAACGCCAGTTCATTCTGTTTCTCCAGGCTTACATGAATGAATACATTCACGTGCAGCCCCAGCAAATCGGCGTCCAGCAAGGTGACTTGCTCGCGAATCAGGCCTAATTCTTCCATCGCCTTCACCCGGTTGAAACACGGTGTGGGCGACAAGTTGACCGAGCGGGCCAGGTCAGCGTTGGTGATGCGGGCGTTCTCTTGCAGCGCGTTGAGAATGCCGATATCGGTACGGTCCAGTTTGCGCATGAGACAAAATCACCTATTTATTATGTTTATTCAGATTTTTTATCCGCAAATGATCTGAAGCGCAACGAAACACAGATAAATATTCTTCTACGCCCCGCCTATGATTGTTGTAGGACAAGATTTCCCCTACCCGGGGACTGACTGTCAGCTAGCGCGCCCACTACAAGAAATTCACAAGATAGAGCGTAGAAAGCCATGACCCAGCAGTATGAACCACTGCGCCTGCACGTCCCTGAACCCTCGGGCCGCCCAGGCTGCAAGACCGACTTCACTTACCTGCGCCTGACCGACGCCGGCACAGTGCGCAAACCCGCCATCGACGTAGAACCTGCCGACACCGCCGACCTGGCAAAAGGCCTGATTCGCGTGCTCGACGATCAGGGCCAGGCCCTGGGCCCGTGGGCCGAAGGCGTCCCCGCCGAAGTCAAGCGCAAAGGCATGCGTGCCATGCTCAAGACGCGCATCTTTGACAACCGCATGGTGGTCGCCCAACGTCAGAAAAAAATGTCGTTCTACATGCAAAGCCTTGGCGAAGAAGCCATCGGCAGCGCCCAGGCCCTGGCCTTGAACATCGACGACATGTGCTTCCCCACCTATCGCCAGCAAAGCATCCTGATGGCGCGTGAAGTGCCATTGGTAGACCTGATCTGCCAACTGCTGTCCAACGAGCGCGACCCGCTCAAAGGCCGCCAGCTGCCGATCATGTATTCGGTCAAAGACGCGGGTTTCTTCACCATCTCCGGTAACCTCGCCACTCAATTCGTCCAAGGCGTGGGCTGGGGCATGGCCTCGGCGATCAAGGGCGATACCAAGATCGCCTCCGCCTGGATCGGTGACGGCGCTACCGCTGAATCCGACTTTCACACCGCCCTCACCTTTGCCCACGTCTACCGCGCGCCGGTGATTCTCAACGTGGTCAACAACCAATGGGCCATCTCCACTTTCCAGGCGATTGCCGGCGGTGAAGCCACGACCTTCGCCGGACGCGGCGTCGGTTGCGGCATCGCCTCCCTGCGCGTGGACGGCAACGACTTTATCGCGGTGTACGCCGCCTCCGCCTGGGCTGCCGAGCGTGCGCGCCGCAACCTGGGGCCGACCTTGATCGAATGGGTCACCTACCGCGCCGGTCCGCATTCCACCTCCGATGATCCCTCCAAGTACCGCCCCGCCGATGACTGGAGCCACTTCCCACTGGGCGACCCGATTGCCCGCCTCAAACAGCACCTGATCCAGATTGGCCAGTGGTCCGACGAGGAGCACGCGGCGGTCAGCGCTGAGCTAGAAGCCGAAGTGATCGCCGCCCAGAAAGAAGCCGAACGTTACGGCACCCTTGCCGGCGGCCAGATTCCAAGCGCCGCAACCATGTTCGAAGACGTCTATAAAGAGATGCCGGAGCACTTGAAGCGCCAGCGTCAAGAGTTGGGGATCTGACATGAACGATCACAACAACAGCATTGAAGTGGAAACCGCCATGACCACCACCACCATGACCATGATCCAGGCCCTGCGCTCGGCCATGGATGTGATGCTCGAACGCGACGACAACGTGGTGGTGTTCGGCCAGGACGTCGGTTACTTCGGCGGCGTGTTCCGTTGCACCGAAGGCCTGCAAACCAAATACGGCAGCTCGCGGGTGTTTGACGCGCCGATTTCCGAAAGCGGCATTGTCGGCGTGGCCGTGGGCATGGGCGCCTACGGCTTGCGCCCGGTGGCCGAAATCCAGTTCGCCGACTACGTCTACCCTGCCACTGACCAGATCATCTCCGAGGCAGCACGCTTGCGTTATCGCTCGGCCGGCCAGTTCACCGCACCGCTGACCATGCGCATGCCTTGCGGCGGCGGCATCTACGGCGGCCAGACCCACAGCCAGAGTATCGAAGCGGTGTTTACCCAGGTCTGCGGCCTGCGCACGGTGATGCCGTCGAACCCGTATGACGCGAAGGGCTTGCTGATCGCCTCCATCGAAAACGATGATCCGGTGATCTTCCTCGAGCCAAAACGCCTGTACAACGGCCCGTTCGATGGCCATCACGATCGCCCGGTGACCCCGTGGTCGAAACACCCTCAAGCCCAAGTGCCGGACGGTTATTACACCGTGCCGCTGGACGTGGCCGCCATCGTGCGTCCAGGTTCCGCCGTGACCGTATTGACCTACGGCACCACCGTGTATGTGTCCCAAGTCGCCGCCGAAGAAACCGGCATTGACGCTGAAGTCATCGACCTGCGCAGCCTGTGGCCGCTGGACCTGGAAACCATCGTTAAATCGGTGAAAAAGACCGGCCGCTGCGTGGTGGTGCATGAAGCCACCCGTACCTGCGGCTTTGGTGCCGAGTTGGTGTCGCTGGTGCAAGAGCATTGCTTCCATCACCTGGAAGCGCCGATCGAACGCGTCACCGGTTGGGACACCCCCTACCCGCACGCGCAGGAGTGGGCGTATTTCCCAGGGCCGTCGCGAGTGGGCGCGGCGTTGAAACGGGTCATGGAGGTCTGAATGGGCACGCACGTTATCAAGATGCCAGACATTGGCGAAGGCATCGCAGAAGTTGAACTGTCGGTCTGGCATGTGAAGGTCGGCGACCTGGTGGTTGAAGACCAGGTATTGGCGGATGTGATGACCGACAAGGCGATGGTGGACATTCCCTCGCCGGTGCACGGCAAGGTGATTTCCCTCGGCGGCGAGCCGGGTGAAGTCATGGCAGTGGGCAGTATTTTGATCAGCATTGAAGTGGAAGGTGCGGGGAATGCCAAGGAGGCGCCGGCAGCGGCAGCCCCTGTAAAGGCAGCCCCGGTGGTTGAAGCCAAGCCCACGCCGGCGCCTGCCTCGGTACCGGCTTCGGTTGAAAGCAGACCTGCGCCAGCGCCGGTCTCCCGTGATGCCGACGAGCGCCCGCTGGCCTCCCCGGCTGTGCGCAAGCACGCACTGGATGCCGGTATCCAACTGCGCCTGGTGCAGGGCACCGGCCCCGCCGGGCGCATCCTGCACGAAGACCTCGACGCCTACCTGCAACAAGGTACGTCGAAGGCCTCGGCAACCGCCAACCCTTACGCCGAACGCAACACCGAAGAACAGATCCCGGTGATCGGCATGCGCCGCAAGATCGCCCAGCGCATGCAGGACGCCACCCGCCGCGCCGCGCATTTCAGCTACGTGGAAGAAATCGACGTCACCGCCTTGGACGAGCTGCGCGTGCACCTCAATGAGAAACACGGTGCCACACGCGGCAAACTCACCCTGCTGCCGTTTATCGTGCGCGCCATGGTCGTGGCGCTGCGGGACTTCCCGCAGATCAACGCCCGCTACGACGACGAAGCCCAAGTCATCACCCGCCTGGGCGCGGTGCATGTGGGTGTTGCCACCCAGAGCGACGTGGGTTTGATGGTACCGGTGGTTCGCCACGCCGAAGCCCGCAGCCTATGGGGCAATGCCGAGGAAATCGCGCGTTTGGCCACGGCTGCGCGCAATGGCAAGGCCAGCCGCGATGAGCTGTCAGGCTCGACGATTACCCTGACCAGCCTGGGTGCCTTGGGCGGCATCGTCAGCACGCCGGTGCTGAACCTGCCGGAAGTGGCGATTGTCGGCGTCAACCGCATTGTTGAGCGGCCGATGGTGATCAAAGGCCAGATCGTGGTGCGCAAGATGATGAACCTCTCCAGTTCGTTCGATCACCGGGTGGTCGATGGCATGGACGCGGCGCAATTCATCCAGGCCATTCGCAGCCTGCTCGAACAACCCGCCAGCCTGTTCCTGGAGTAAGTCATGCAAACCTTGAATACCAAGCTGCTGATCATCGGCGGCGGCCCTGGCGGGTATGTGACCGCGATTCGAGCGGGCCAACTCGGCATCCCGACCATTCTGGTGGAAGGCCAGGCGCTGGGCGGTACCTGCTTGAATATCGGCTGCATCCCATCCAAGGCCCTGATTCATGTGGCCGAGCAGTTCCAGCAAACCATCCACCATAGCCAGGGCTCCCAACTGGGTATCGAAGTGGATGTGCCGACCCTGGACATCCGCAAAAGCGTGGAATGGAAAGACGGCATTGTCGACCGCCTGACCACCGGTGTTGCGGCGCTGTTGAAAAAGCACAAGGTGCAGGTGATCCAGGGCTGGGCCAAGGTCGTGGACGGCAAGACCGTCGATGTAGGCGACCAGCGTATCCAATGTGAACACCTGGTGCTGGCCACGGGTTCGACCAGCGTTAATTTGCCGATGTTGCCGATTGGCGGGCCGATTATTTCGTCCACCGAAGCGCTGGCGCCGACACGGGTGCCTAAGCGCCTTATCGTGGTGGGTGGCGGCTATATCGGCCTGGAGTTGGGCATTGCCTACCGCAAGCTGGGCGCCGAGGTCAGTGTGGTCGAGGCGCAGGATCGCATCCTGCCAGCCTACGATGGCGAATTGACCCAACCGGTGAATGAATCCCTCAAGCAACTGGGGGTGAAGCTGTACCTCAAGCACAGCGTGACCGGGTTCACGGATGGCAACCTGCAAGTGCGCGATCCAAACGGCGATACCCTTTCGCTGGCGACAGATCAAGTGCTGGTCGCCGTTGGTCGCAAACCCAATACCCAGGGTTGGAACCTCGAAGCGCTGGAGTTGGCGATGAACGGTGCAGCGATCAAGGTCGACAGCCGTTGCCAGACCAGCATGCGCAACGTGTATGCCATCGGTGACCTGAGTGGCGAGCCGATGCTGGCGCATCGCGCCATGGCCCAGGGCGAAATGGTCGCCGAACTGATCAGCGGCCTAACTCGCGAATTCAACCCGGCGGCGATCCCGGCGGTGTGCTTCACCGACCCGGAACTGGTGGTGGTCGGCAAGACCCCGGATGAAGCCAAGGCCGCAGGTTTGGACTGCATCGTGTCGAGCTTCCCGTTCGCCGCGAATGGCCGGGCGATGACCTTGGAGTCCAAGACCGGCTTTGTGCGGGTGGTGGCGCGGCGCGATAACCACCTGATCGTCGGCTGGCAAGCGGTGGGGGTTGGCGTCTCGGAGCTGTCCACCGCCTTCGGCCTGAGCCTGGAAATGGGCGCGCGCCTGGAGGATGTGGCGGGCACCATTCATGCCCATCCGACCCTTGGCGAAGCCGTGCAGGAAGCGGCTTTAAGAGCCTTGGGCCACGCGCTGCATCTGTAGAACCGTGGTGACTCCATCGGGGGCAAGCCCCCTCCCGCAGGGGAATGCATTCCAAATGTGGGAGGGGGCTTGCCCCCGATAGCGGTGGACCGGCCAATTACAGAGGCTGAACGTGTCCACCCAGTGGCTCCCACACAAAGCCAGAATGAAGTATTGTTGCGCCCATCCAGAAAAAAACCGACTTGACCAACGATAGAGGGTGTCATGGGTAACGAAAGCATCAATTGGGACAAGCTGGGTTTTGACTACATCAAGACCGACAAACGGTTTATCCAGATCTTTAAAGACGGCGAGTGGCAAGACGGCACCCTGACCGACGACAACGTGCTGCACATCAGCGAGGGCTCCACCGCCCTGCACTATGGCCAGCAATGCTTTGAAGGCCTCAAGGCCTACCGTTGCAAGGACGGTTCGATCAACCTGTTCCGCCCCGACCAGAACGCCGCCCGCATGCAGCGCAGCTGCGCCCGCCTGCTGATGCCGCATGTGCCGACCGACGTATTCATCGACGCCTGCAAACAAGTGGTCAAGGCCAACGAGCGGTTTATCCCGCCGTATGGCAGCGGCGGCGCGCTGTACCTGCGCCCGTTCGTGATCGGCACCGGTGACAACATCGGCGTACGTACCGCACCGGAATTTATCTTCTCGGTGTTCTGTATCCCGGTCGGCGCTTACTTCAAAGGCGGTCTGGTGCCGCACAACTTCCAGATTTCCACCTTCGACCGCGCTGCGCCACAAGGCACGGGTGCCGCCAAGGTCGGTGGCAACTATGCCGCCAGCCTGATGCCAGGCTCGGAAGCCAAGAAAGCCGGCTTCGCCGATGCGATCTACCTGGACCCGATGACCCACTCCAAGATCGAAGAAGTCGGTTCGGCCAACTTCTTCGGGATCACCCACGACAACCAGTTCATCACGCCGAAGTCGCCTTCGGTACTGCCAGGCATTACCCGCCTGTCGCTGATCGAACTGGCCAAGACCCGCCTGGGCCTGGACGTGGTTGAAGGTGAAGTGTTCATCGACAAGCTCGGCGACTTCAAGGAAGCCGGCGCCTGTGGCACCGCTGCAGTGATCTCGCCGATCGGCGGCATTCAGTACAACGGCAAGTTGCATGTGTTCCATAGCGAGACCGAAGTCGGCCCGATCACTCAGAAGCTTTATAAAGAGCTGACCGGTGTGCAGGCCGGCGACGTTGAAGCGCCAGCGGGTTGGATCGTTAAGGTCTAAACCACGCAGCGTTTACCCATGTGGGAGGGGGCTTGCTCCCTCCCACATGGGATCTCTAGTGAATTCAGGATTGTGGAGGAATGTTCTCGGCAATCTTCTTGCCCATGCTGATCCTCGGTTCCACCCCATACCCCAACGCCTCGTAAAACCCCGTCACCGCATCATTGCCACTGGTGATCTGCAGGTTGATCTTCATGCAGCCCAAGGCCGTCAGCGCCTGCTCCGCATGCCGCACCAACGAAGACCCCAGCCCATGCCGCCGATAATCGGCGTGCACCGCCACCGAATACAGCCAGCCACGATGGCCGTCATAGCCGGCGAGAATGGTGCCAATCACAGCCTTTTTATCCGTCGCCACAAAAAACAACCCATCGTTGACCGCGAGCTTCTTGTCGATCGCCAGGGTGGGCATGTTATGGGCAGTGTCATAGCCGAACGCTTCCTGCCATAGAGCCACCACTTGCGTGCGTTGCTGGCGGTCGCGGTACGGCCCGATGGGATGGCGCGACAGCAGGGCTTTTTCCATCACCAAGGTACGTTCGTTGCCATGGTAAACGTCGCGCACGGTGTGAAATCCCAAATGGGTATAGAACGGCTCGGCGGTCAGTGAAGACGGCACGCTCAGGGTCGTCACGCCGGCTTCTCGCGCCCTTAACTCAATCTCCAGCATCAACAGCCGACCAATCCCCTGCCCCTGCAACATCGGGTTGACGAACACCGAGCGCACGACATTGGCATCCAGCGCCGCGGTGGCAACGATGGCTTGATCCTGCACGGCCACCAGCACGACCCGTCGCGTGAGCAAGGCCAGCACTGCATCAGGGGTGAAGTTGCTGGCGACCCGGGCGATCACATCTGCCGGGTAATCCTGAGCGTTACTGCTGCGCAAGGCAGCCAGGATGACCTGGCTGATGCCTTCGGCATCGGTGGGTTGGGCGAGACGAACGGCGGTCGACATGCAGGGCTCCTTGCTGACACAGATTTCACAGACGCCACAATACCAATGTGGGAGGGGGCTTGCTCCCGATAGCAGCCTTTCAGTTATAGAGTATCCGACCGACGCACCGCCATCGGGGGCAAGCCCCCTCCCACAGTTGATCGCATTTCACGCCGACAGCGGTTTCGGCTGGCTGGCGCCACCTTTCAGCTTTCCCGGCTGAGCCACCCCGCTGTTTCAGCCGGGATTCATCCCGCACAACCGACAAAATAGCTCCACTGCCCAACCCCATGGACCCGTGCACCCATGCAAACCACCAACACTGTCTTGATGATTCGCCCGGCGCGCTTTGCCTTCAACCCTGACACCGCGATCAACAACCGCTTCCAACGCCAACCCCTCGACCCGCTCGGTGCGCAGCAGAAAGCGCTGGAAGAGTTCGACGGCTATGTCGATACCCTGCGCCAGCATGGCGTGGAAGTGCTGGTGGTGCAGGACACGCCGGCGCCCCATACCCCCGACTCGATCTTCCCCAATAACTGGTGGAGCAGCCACGCCGACGGCAGCCTGGTGCTGTACCCGATGGAAGGCCAGAACCGCCGGCTGGAACGCGACAAGGGTGTACTGCAAGTGTTGGAACAACGTTTTGCGATCAACAGCACCATCGACCTGAGCCACCTGGAACAACAGAATATCTTCCTCGAAGGCACCGGCAGCATGGTGCTCGACCGCCAGCACCGCATCAGCTATGCCTGCCATTCCGGGCGCACCCACCATGACGCCCTGCGCCAGTTCGCCGAACGCCTCGACTATCAGCTCTGCGTATTTCACGCCGTCGACCGCCACCACGCGCCGATCTACCACAGCAACGTGATGATGAGCGTAGGCCGCGACCTCTCGGTGGTGTGCCTGCAAGCGTTGCCCGACGCGACTGAGCGCCTGGCCCTGGAACGCTCCCTGCGCGACACCGGCAAAGACATCCTTGCCCTCGACTTTGATCAGCTCGAAGCCTTCGCCGGCAACATGCTTGAAGTGCACGACCGCGACGGGCAGCCGCTACTGGTGATGTCTGCCAGCGCCTGGGGCGCCCTGCAACCGGCGCAACGCCAGCATGTCGAGCGCCATACACGGCCGGTGGTGGTGAATATCGACAACATCGAACGCATCGGCGGCGGCAGTGCCCGCTGCATGCTGGCGGAAGTCCACCTGCCCGCCCGTCCCTCATTTCAATAAGGAGTCTTGCCATGACCCGTTACATCGACGTCAACGACCTCAGCTACCTGGTTTCGCAAAAAGGCCTGCAAACCTGCATCAGCGAAATGGCCGAGTACATCCGCGCCGACTACCTGCGCTGGCAGGATTTCGAAAAGTGCGCGCGCCTGGCCAACCACTCGCCCGATGGCGTTATTGAGCTGATGCCGGTGTCGGACGCTTCGCTGTACGCCTTCAAATATGTAAACGGCCACCCGAAAAACACCCTGGCCGGGATGCTCACGGTCATGGCCTTCGGCGCCCTGGGGGATGTAGACACCGGCAAGCCCGTGCTGCTGGCGGAGATGACCCTGACCACCGCAATCCGCACCGCCGCCACCTCGGCGCTGGTAGCGCGCTACCTGGCCCGCGACAACAGTCGCAGCATGGCGCTGATCGGCAACGGCTCCCAGAGTGAATTCCAGGCGCTGGCCTTCCACGCGATGCTCGGCATCAATGAAATCCGCCTGTTCGATATCGATGCACAGGCTACCGCCAAACTGGCCGCCAACCTCAAGGCCTTCCCGGCGATCAAGGTGATCCTCGCCGCCAGCGTGGCCGAGGCGGTAAAAGGTGCCGACATCGTTACCACCGTCACCGCCGACAAAGCCTACGCAACCATTCTGACTGACGAGATGATCGAACCCGGCATGCACCTCAACGCCGTGGGCGGCGACTGCCCCGGCAAAACCGAGCTGGACCGCCGTGTCGTCGAGCGCGCCCGGGTGATCGTCGAGTACGAGCCACAAAGCCGTATTGAAGGTGAGATCCAGCATATGCCAGAGGACTCGCCGGTGACAGAGCTGTGGCAAGTCATCAACGGCCAGCAACCCGGCCGTGAGAACGCACGCCAAATCACCTTGTTCGACTCCGTCGGCTTTGCCATCGAAGACTACTCGGCCCTGCGGTATGTGCTGGACGTGGCCAAAGCACTGGATATCGGTAGCGAACTGGAACTGGTACCCGACCTGGCCGACCCCAAAGACCTGTTCGCCCGCCTGGCCCAGCAACCCGTGGTACAGCAGAAAAAGCGCGCCTGAGACCGCTCTGGCCTGCCCCTTTGCGTCAGAGGCGGGCCAGCTTTGCAGCACCGCAAAGCCGATTCAGCGGGTGTCACAGCCGATTCCGCTGCATTGCACTTTTTAACAGCGCAATTTGCGCTTCGTGCGAGGGGTAAACGACACAAAAAACGCACCACCATGAAGCATTCTCTCCCCCAACAAAAAAGATTTGTTTCAACTTTCTTACTGCCCCTGACATCAATTACAAAATATAGGGACCACACCATGACTCCATTGCGATCACTGTTCGCTGCGTTGCTGTTGCCACTGTGCGCCACTGCGGCCCAGGCCCAAGAGTGGAAAGAAATCCGCTTTGGGGTATTCCCCGAATACCCGCCTTTCGAATCCGTGGCCGCCGACGGCAGCCTGCAAGGCTTCGACATCGAATTGGGCAACGCCATCTGCGCCAAGCTCGAAGTGAAATGCACCTGGGTACACAACGAATTTGACGGCATGATCCCAGCCCTGCGTGCACGCAAGTTCGACGCCATCATGTCGTCCATGGCCGTCACCCCAGCGCGTGAAAAAGTCATCGACTTTACCGACCGCCTCTTCCTCAGCCCGACGTCGGTGATCACGCGCAAGAGCGCCGAGTTCGGCGATACCCCGGAGTCGTTGAAAGGCAAACAAGTCGGCGTGCTGCAAGGCTCGCTGCAAGAAGCCTATGCCCGTGCCCACCTGGCCAAGCTCGGCGCGCAGATCAAGGCGTACCAGTCCCAGGAGCAGAACTACGCCGACCTGCAGAACGGCCGCCTCGACGCGACCCTGACCGACAAGCTTGAAGCCCAGCTCAACTTCCTGTCCAAGCCCGAAGGCGCCGATTTCAAGACCGGCCCGGCCTTCAAGGACCCGACGTTGCCGCTGGACATCGCCATGGGCTTGCGCAAGAACGACCAGGACTTACGGACGCTGATCAATAAGGGCATTGCGGCCGTGCAGGCGGATGGCACCTACGCGCAGATCCAGAAGAAGTATTTCGGGGATCAGGATATCTACAACGAGTAATGCCACTGCCTTCCAGTGGGCACTGGCTTTGGTGGGAGGGGGCTTGCCCCCGATAGCGGTGGGTCAGCTGATACACCTGTTACTGACACACCCTCATCGGGGGCAAGCCCCCTCCCACAAAAAGCCTCTTGCACAATAAATCTGTGCGCTCCATCGAGATGCTTCCAATGAATGAACTCCTCAACCTGCAAGGCTACGGCCCCATGCTGGCCCAGGGTGCCTGGATGACGCTCAAGCTGGCGTTCCTCGCCCTGGCCCTGAGCCTCACCCTCGGCCTGATCGCCGCCGGCGCCAAGCTTTCGAGCGCCAAATGGCTGCGAGTCCCGGCCACGCTCTACACCACACTGATCCGCAGCGTGCCAGACCTGGTGCTGATCCTGCTGATCTTCTACAGCCTGCAACTGTGGCTCAACGACCTGACCGAGATGGTTGGCTGGGACTACTTTGAAATCGACCCCTTTACCGCCGGCGTGGTGACTTTGGGGTTTATCTACGGCGCGTATTTCACCGAGAACTTTCGCGGCGCGATCCTCAGCGTGCCAGTGGGCCAGCTGGAAGCGGCTACCGCCTACGGCTTGAGCCGCTGGCAGCGCTTTCACCTGGTGCTGTTCCCGCAACTGATGCGCTTTGCCTTGCCGGGCCTGGGCAATAACTGGCTGGTGCTGCTCAAGAGCACGGCGCTGGTGTCGATCATCGGCCTGTCAGACCTGGTGAAAGCGGCGCAAAACGCCGGCAAGACCACCAACGAGCCGCTGTATTTCCTGATCCTCGCCGGCTTGGTCTACCTGGTGATCACGACCCTCTCCAACCGCATCTTCAAGCGCCTCGAACGGCGCTACAACCTCGGCATCAAGGGGATGGCGCGATGATCGAACTGTTCCAACAATATGGCCTGGCTTACCTGTTCAGCGACGGCGCGGGGTTGTCCGGCGTCGCCATGACGCTATGGCTGTTCATCATTTCGGTGGTGTGCGGTTTTTTCCTGTCGATCCCCCTGGCCCTGGCGCGGGTATCCGAGCACTTCTGGTTGCGCTGGCCGGTGGAGGTCTACACCTACCTGTTTCGCGGCACGCCGCTGTATATCCAATTGCTGATTTGCTACACCGGGCTGTACAGCCTGGAGGTGGTGCAGGACAACGCCCTGCTCAACCAGTTTTTCCGCAATGCACTGAACTGCACCCTGCTGGCATTTGTGCTGAACACCTGCGCCTACACCGTGGAAATCTTTGCCGGGGCAATCCGCAACATCCCCCATGGCGAGATCGAAGCGGCCCGCGCCTATGGCCTGCACGGCTGGCGGCTAAACCTGTTTGTGGTCGTACCGGCCGCCTTGCGCCGTGCATTGCCGGCCTACAGCAATGAAATGATCCTGATGCTGCACGCAACCTCCCTGGCCTTTACCGCCACGGTTGCCGACATTCTCAAGGTGGCCCGCGACGCCAATGCCGAGACGTTCCTGACGTTCCAGGCCTTTGGCATCGCCGCCCTGCTCTACATGCTGCTGTCCTTTGCACTGGTGGGCCTGTTTAGACTGGCCGAACGTCGCTGGATGCGTTTTCTTGTTCCTACCCGAGGCTAACCCATGAATCAGTCCGCGCAGGCCCTGGCCGCTTATCCTGTTGATGCACCTGTTGCCAAACCCGCCACCGCAGCCGTCAAGCTGCAAGTCGAAGGCATCCACAAACGCTACGGCGAGCATGAAGTACTCAAGGGCGTATCCCTCAACGCCCGCAATGGCGATGTGATCAGCCTGATTGGCGCCAGCGGTTCGGGCAAAAGCACGATGCTGCGCTGTATCAACTTCCTCGAACAGCCGGACGCCGGGGTGATCACCCTGGACGGCATCAGCATCCAAATGCAGCAAGGCCGTGCCGGCACTCGCGCGCCGCACCAGGCCCAACTGCAAAACCTGCGTACGCGCCTGGCCATGGTGTTCCAGCACTTCAACCTGTGGAGCCACATGACCGTGTTGGAGAACATCACCATGGCCCCGCGCCGGGTGCTGGGCGTCAGCGCCGCCGAAGCAGAAAACCGCGCGCGCCTGTACCTGGACAAGGTCGGCCTGCCGGGTCGCGTGGCGGATCAATACCCGGCTTTCCTGTCGGGTGGCCAACAACAGCGCGTGGCGATTGCCCGTGCCCTGGCCATGGAACCGGAGATCATCCTGTTCGATGAGCCCACCTCAGCCCTCGACCCGGAGCTTGTGGGAGAAGTCCTCAAAGTCATACAGACGCTGGCCGAGGAAGGTCGTACCATGCTGATGGTCACCCACGAGATGGGCTTTGCCCGCCAGGTGTCCAGCCAAGTGCTGTTCTTGCATCAGGGTCGCGTCGAGGAGCAAGGCGGCGCGGAGATCCTCGACCACCCCAACAGCGAGCGCTTGCAGCAATTTCTTTCTAACCGTTTGAAGTGAACCCATGGATACCAAGGCCAACGGACCCCATTCCTCCCCCGTGCTGGATCGCATCGATGAAGCCATCATCGAAGTGTTGCGACACCAGGGGCGCATCACCTACGAAAAGCTGTCCTCGCTGGTACACCTCACGCCTAGGCCCTGCCTGGAAAGGGTGCGCAAGCTGGAACGGCGCGGCGTGATCCGGGGGTATGGGGCGATCATCGATGTGCAGATGGTCTCACCGGGGCTGTCACTGCTGGTGCTGGTGGCCTTGTCCAACCAGAGCGGGCGTTCGGCGCAAAAAGCCTTCGAGGCGTGCGTGAAGGCTTGCCCACAGGTGTTCGAATGCCAACTAATCAGCGGCCCGTTCGACTACAGCTTGCGCATGCGCTGCCGGGATATGGAGCATTACCGGGTGCTGACGGAGACCTGGTTGAACAATGATGAACTGCATATCGATAAGTTGGTGGCGCATCCTGAGTTGGCGGTCGTGAAAAATACCGCGACTGAGCTGGCCTGAAACCCAACCTTCCAGACACCGAAAGCCCGGTGGGAGGGGGCTTGCCCCCGATAGCTGAGTGTCAGCTAAACATCACTAGACTGATACACCGCCATCGGGGGCAAGCTTCCTCCCACATCGATCGGGTTCCCAATTCTTTTTCCAGGTTTGGCCCCGATCAACTTCGCCTGCCCATCCTTCTGCTTCCCCGTCCGCGCCTCGCTGATCAGCCCCGGTATCAACTTGCCCTCCGGCAGATTCTTCCAGAAACGGCTGGGCAGATGCCCCTCCATCACCTTGGGGTTCAACCGCGCCGGGTTGAAGATATGGCTGTAATAGGTCAACCACATGTCGCTGTGGGGGTCGTCGACATTCTGCGCCAACTGCCGCCATGCTTCAGGGCACTCGCGTTGATGAATAAGTTGCTCGCCGTCGTAATACACCCCATCCAACGGCGTGGCGATCATCCAGCGATGGCGCCCCATGCGCCCGACAAAATGCTGGCTGGCGGATTTCAGAATGTCGTGCGCCGGCTCATGCCACGCCACGTATTGCGGCAATTCGGCGCCCGCCTCAACCGGCAGCGCAATAAACCGTACAAACGCATGCAGGTGGTGGGCTTCGCGGCTCACCTGCTTGATGCGCCGTTGCAACTCACTGCCCAGTTTGTCCCCCGCCAGCATCGCCGTGCGGTCGCCATGGCTGACACGCCACAACACTTCATAGAGCAAGCTCCAGCGTTGGTCGCCGTGGTAACAGGCCGCGGACTCCAGCAATTCCAGCAGCGCCTTGGGCACTCGGGTCTGAAACGGCCCTAGGCCTTCGGGGATCGGCTGATCAGTCGCAAACAGATCCGCCACTTCAGCCTCGCCCCAGCTGACCTGGCTGGGGTCTACCTGGTGGCTGAGCAGCCAGCGCGCCTGTTCGCGCCAGGTGCTGAACAAGTTGTCGCATTCCAGGCTGATCATCCCCACAACCCCATTTGTTGCGGCTGCGGACGGTCGCGCAGTTGCTCACGCAGCAGCACGCTGGTGCTGTCGGCCTGTTGCGGGTGGTAGTCGCTGGTGATGAAAAACGGTTTGGCCTTGGCCAGCACGCATCGCATGCGGGCCAGGTCTTCAAAGCGGATCTTGCGTTCGCGGCGCAGGTCTACGAGGCGCTGGGTGGTGCGCAGGCCAATACCGGGGATACGCGCGATCAAGGTGGGTTCGGCGCGGTTCAAGTCCAGGGGGAATACCTCGCGATGCTCCAGCGCCCAGGCCAGCTTGGGGTCGATATCCAGGGCCAGATGGCCGGGGCCTTCGAACAATTCGTTGGCGCTGAACCCGTAGCTGCGCAGCAGGAAGTCAGCCTGGTACAGGCGATGCTCGCGCATCAAAGGCGGCGCCGCCAGAGGCACGCTTTTCGGGCTGTTGGGGATGGGGCTGAACGCCGAATAATACACGCGGCGCAGTTTGAAACTGCCGTACAACGCCTCGGCGCCATGGAGGATGGTGCTGTCGTCGGTGTCGTCGGCGCCGACGATCAACTGAGTACTTTGCCCGGCCGGAGCGAAACGCGGCGCACGCGGCTCGTTGAGCACTGTTTGCTCACCGGTGTAGATGGTCTGCATAGCCTGCTTAATCGACACCACCGTTTTTTCCGGCGCCAGGGTTTTCAGGCTGGCCTCGGTGGGCAACTCAAGATTGACGCTCAACCGGTCGGCGTAACGCCCGGCCTCGGCGATGAGGGCCGGGTCGGCATCGGGGATGGTCTTGAGGTGGATATAGCCGCGAAAGTCATGCTCTTCGCGCAGCAGCTTCGCCACGCGCACCAGCTGCTCCATGGTGTAGTCAGACGACCGGATGATGCCCGAGCTGAGAAAAAGCCCACTGACGCAATTGCGTCGATAGAAATCCAGGGTCAGGGTAACCACCTCCTCCGGGCTGAAACGCGCACGGGGCACGTCGCTGGAGCGGCGATTGACGCAGTATTGGCAGTCGTAAAGACAGAAGTTGGTGAGCAACACCTTGAGCAACGAGACGCAGCGCCCGTCGGGTGTGTAGCTGTGGCAGATGCCCATGCCATCGGTAGAGCCCAGCCCTGCCTTGCCCTCAGAGCTGCGCTTGGGCGCGCCACTGCTGGCGCAGGAGGCGTCGTACTTGGCGGCGTCGGCGAGGATGCTGAGTTTTTCGATCAACTGCATGAAGGGCTACCGATACTGGTTTTTTGTACAGTATCAGGCAGCCCAACATGTCACAAGCGCTTCCCGTCAGCTGGCAGTGGCCAGCAACAGGTCTTGCACGGAGCGGCCTTTGCCACGGTGACGGTCGTTTTCATACAGCGACGCGGCAATTTCATCGGCGCGAATCGGCAAAATCGACAGCAAGGTGTCGCTCAAGCCGTGGCTGGCCTGGCTGAAGCCCTGGATGTAAATACCGGCCTTGCAGCGCTCGTCAGTGACGATGCGATAGTCCCGCGCCACCTCGAAGTCGCCCATGTACTCCTCCAGCGGCGCCAGCAATTCACGGTGAGTCTGGCGCTCATAGCCGGTGGCCAGCACCACGGCGTCGTAATGATTGACGGTGGTGTCACCGTTGGCATTGTTGCGCAGGGTCAGTTCGATACCCAGCGGGCCGGCCACGGCCTTCTCCACCACGGTCATGGTGCTGAACGCGTGGCGGGCGATGCCGGAGACTTTCTGACGGTAAAAGATCCCGTAGATCCGTTCGATCAGGTCCAGGTCCACTACCGAATAGTTGGTGTTCTGGTACTCGGCCACCAAGCGCTCGCGCTCGGCGCCTACTTGCTGGAAGACCAGGTCGGTAAAGGCCGGTGAGAACACTTCATTGACGAACGGGCTGTCATCGGCCGGCTTGAGCGCCGAGCCGCGCAAGATCATGTCGACCTGCACCGACGGATAGCTGTCATTGAGGTCGATAAAGGCTTCAGCCGCGCTCTGCCCACCGCCAATGATCGCGATGCGCATCGCCTTGCCCTCCACGCATGGCTGTTGCGCCATACGCGCCAGGTACTGGGAGTGGTGGAACACACGGCTATCGTCCTTGAGCGCCTTAAACGCTGCGGGCACCCGCGGCGTTCCGCCGGCGCTCACGACAACGGAACGCGTAGTACGCACGTGCTGCTCGCCCACTGCATCCCGGGAGATGACGCGCAATGCCTCGACATGCTGCTGGTGCAGGATCGGTTCGATGGCCAGCACTTCCTCGCCGTAACGCCCCTGGCCCTGGAACTGCGCGGCGACCCAGCGCAGGTAGTCGTTGTACTCCATGCGGCACGGGTAAAAGGTGCCGAGGTTGATAAAGTCCACGAGACGGTCGTGGGCCTTGAGGTAGTTGACGAAGGAGTACGGGCTGGTGGGGTTGCGCAGAGTGACCAGGTCCTTGAGGAAGGAAATCTGCAGTTCACTTTGAGTCACCAGGGTATTGCCATGCCAGCGGTAGTCGGCCTGCTTGTCGAGAAACAGCGCGTCCAGTTTGCCCTGGGTTTTCTCTCGCTCCTGCAGGGCGATGGCCAGCGCCAGGTTCGATGGGCCGAAGCCGATACCGATGAGGTCGTGAACCGCGGGCGAAGCAATTGCCTGTGTCATTCCAGTGTCCTCTGGATAAGCCCCGTGGCGTTGGGGCGGGAAAACCTTCGAGACCTGAAGGCTGAACAACAGGTCATGTGTTGATAGGAAACGAGGACAGTGAAATAAAATTTAACTGATCTGCGATCAGTGTGTGTCCCACTCGCACATCCGCATCCGGCAATGCTTCATCGCATTGACGATGTGCTTCTCCACCATGGCCCTGGAAATGTTCAGGTGCTCGGCGATTTGCAAATGGGTCAGGCCTTCCAGCTTGCGCAGCAGAAAGCTATCGCGGCACGCCGCCGGCAGCTCGGCCAGTGCGCGCTCGAGCATCTCCATGCGCTGTATCTGGTCATGGTTGGCATGGGGCGAGCTCGGGGAAAAACGCTCCTCGCTATCGAGTATCTCCAGTGGCTCGGATTGGCGCAGGGCATTGCGCCGGTGGCCGTCGATCACCAGGTTCAGCGCGGTGCGGTACAAAAACGCGCGAGGCTGGTCGATGGGTATGTCGCTGGAACGCTCCAGTATTCGCACATAGGCGTCATGCACCACATCTTCGGCCACCTGACGGTTGCCCAGCTTGGCGTTAAGGAAACACACCAGCTCGCGATAGTAGTTTTCCAACATGACTCCCGACCGCCAGAGAGGGGCGGTATCAATTCCTTGAGTACTTTAAGAGGACAGCCCACACCATGATGGCAGTTTGGGCCTGTGCAATTTATAGTAATTCTCATCTATTTTTAAAGCAGTCTTACGCCAACGGTCGTTTTTTTTCCGTAAGCCACCTGTTACACAGTGTGTAACAGCCTAAATCCGTGGGCAATTCTCTCGTCTAACTGTCAGCTCTGCGCAACTGCGCTCCGAACTTTCCTGGCTGGAACCTAAGCATGAAACGCCCTCGACCTGCCCGACGCGCCCTGCTCGTTATCGCGTGCCTGATACCTGTCCTCGCCGTCGCCGCCTGGCAGGTACTGCCACCGGGCCGCGACGGCCTGACCACCGTCACCGTCACCCGCGGCACTATCGAAAGCAGCGTTACCGCCTTGGGCACCCTGCAACCGCGTCGTTATGTGGATGTGGGCGCCCAGGCGTCCGGGCAGATCCAGAAAATCCACGTCGAGGCAGGCGATCAGGTCAAGGCCGGCCAGTTGTTGGTGGAAATAGACCCCTCCACGCAAAAAGCCAAGCTTGACGCCAGCCGCTATGCCATCGAAAACCTCAAGGCCCAATTGCAAGAGCAGAGAGCCTTGCATGAATTGGCACGCCAGAAATACCAGCGCCAGCAACGTCTGGTTGCCGGCAATGCAACCCGCGAGGAAGACGTACAAACCGCCAAGGCCGAGCTGAGCGCTACGCAGGCCCGTGTCGACATGTTCCAAGCGCAGATCCTGCAAGCCCAGGCCAGCCTTCGCAGTGATGAAGCCGAGCTTGGCTACACGCGTATTTATGCGCCCATGGACGGTACCGTGGTGGCAGTGGACGCCCGCGTCGGCCAGACCCTCAACGCCCAGCAGCAGACGCCGCTGATCCTGCGAATTGCCAAGCTTTCGCCCATGACCGTCTGGGCCGAAGTCTCAGAGGCCGATATCGGCCACGTCAAACCCGGCATGACCGCCTACTTCACCACGCTGAGCGGCGGCAACCGGCGCTGGACCAGTACCGTGCGCCAGATTCTGCCGATCCCGCCCAAGCCGTTGAACGAAACACAGGGCAGCGGCAGCCCTTCCAGCTCAAGCAAAAGCGGCACTGGCCGCGTGGTGTTGTACACCGTGCTATTGGATGTCGAAAACACCGATAACGCATTGATGGCAGAAATGACCACCCAGGTCTTTTTCGTCGCCAGCCAAGTCAAGGATGCCCTCACCGCTCCCGTTGCAGCGCTGTTGGGCACCGAGAGTGCCGGCAAGCAAATCGCCAGGGTCGTGAACAACAAGGGTCGTATTGAGGAGCGCCAGGTGCAATTGGGGATCAGCGACCGCCTGCGGGTGCAGGTGCTCGACGGCCTCAACGAAGGCGACCATCTCTTGATCGGCCCGGCCGACAGCAACGGGGGTTGAATTGACCACGCCCCTGATCGAACTCAAAAACATCCGCAAATCCTACGGCGGCGGCGATAGCCCTCAAGTCGATGTATTGCGCGGTATCGACCTGGCGATCCATGCCGGGGAGTTTGTCGCCATTGTCGGGGCTTCCGGCTCCGGCAAGTCCACCTTGATGAATATCCTCGGTTGTCTCGACCGGCCCACTGTGGGCGACTACCTGTTCGCGGGTGAAAATGTTGCCCGCCTGGACAGTGATGAGCTCGCCTGGCTGCGCCGCGAAGCCTTTGGCTTTGTGTTCCAGGGTTACCACTTGATTGCATCGGGTTCGGCCCAGGAAAACGTCGAGATGCCGGCAATCTATGCCGGCATCAGCGCCGTCGAACGCCATGCCCGCGCCCATGCCCTGCTCACGCGCCTGGGTCTGGCCGAACGCACCGGCAACCGTCCGCACCAACTTTCCGGTGGCCAGCAGCAACGGGTATCGATTGCCCGCGCTTTGATGAACGGCGGGCACATCATCCTTGCCGACGAACCTACCGGCGCCCTCGACAGCCATAGTGGCAAAGAAGTAATGGCCCTGCTGGACGAGTTGGCAAGCCAGGGCCACGTGGTGATCCTGATCACCCACGACCGCGAAGTGGCTGCGCGGGCCAATCGCATCATTGAGATCAGCGATGGCCTGATTATCAGCGACTCGTCCCCTGGCAGCGAACGGGCACCCAGCGTCAATGCCGGGGCCCTGCAAGCGGTGGACCTGCGCCAACGCCTGATTGACGGCAGCGAGCACAACGGTGCCTGGAAAGCCGAACTGGTGGACGCGGTACAAGCGGCCTGGCGCGTCATGTGGATCAACCGTTTCCGCACCGCCCTGACCCTGTTGGGGATCATCATCGGCGTAGCGTCGGTAGTGGTGATGCTGGCCGTGGGCGAAGGCAGCAAGCGCCAGGTGATGGCACAGATGGGCGCGTTCGGCTCCAACATCTTGTACCTAAGTGGCTCATCGCCCAACCCGCGTACACCGCCAGGGGTGATTACCCTCAATGACGTCGCGGCGCTGGGCGCGCTGCCTCAGGTCAAGCGCATCATGCCGGTCAACGGCAGCGAGGCCGGGGTGCGCTTTGGCAACGTCGACTACATGGCTTATGTCGGCGGAAACGACACCAACTTCCCGCAGATTTTCAATTGGCCGGTGGTCGAGGGCAGCTATTTCACCCCCGCTGATGAGCGCAGCGGTGCCACGGTCGCCGTGATCGGCCATCGCATTCGCGAGAAGCTGTTCAAGGGTCAGGTCAATCCGATCGGCCAATACATCCTGATCGAGAATGTGCCGTTCCAGGTGATCGGCGTATTGGCGGAAAAAGGTGCCTCGTCCGGCGACAAAGACAGCGACGACCGTATCGCCATCCCTTACACCGCCGCCAGCGTGCGCCTGTTCGGCAGCTACGACCCGGAGTACGTGGTGATCGCCGCCGCCGATGCGCGCAAGGTGCACGAGGCCGAAGTCGCTATCGACCAGTTGATGCAAAAGCTGCACAACGGCAAGCGCGACTACGAGCTCACCAACAACGCCGCGATGATCCAGGCCGAGGCGCGCACGCAGAACACACTGTCGCTGATGCTCGGCTCGATTGCCGCGATTTCGCTGTTGGTGGGCGGCATCGGGGTGATGAACATTATGTTGATGACTGTGCGCGAACGTACCCGCGAAATCGGCATCCGCATGGCCACCGGCGCACGCCAGCGCGACATCCTGCGTCAGTTCCTGACCGAGGCGGTGATGCTTTCGGTCGTCGGCGGATTGTGTGGCATCGCCCTGGCCCTGCTGGTTGGCGGGGTGTTGGTGTTGGCCAAGGTGGCGGTGCAGTTTTCCCTGGTGGCGGTACTGGGCGCATTTGGTTGCGCGCTGGTCACCGGCGTCGTATTCGGCTTTATGCCGGCCCGTAAAGCTGCCCGGCTCGATCCGGTTAAGGCATTGACCAGTGAATAAACGTTGCATTCCCTCGTACCTGTCCACCCTTGGCCTGTGCGTGCTGCTGAGCGCCTGCACCGGTACGGCGCCAACTATCGACAGCGGTATCGCACCACCGCAGGCCTGGCAATTCGCCGAGCGCGAGGCAGGCCAGGCCATCAACCAAGAATGGTGGACACAGTTTGGCAGCCCGCAACTCAATCGCCTGGTGCAACAGGCCCGCCGCGACAGCTTCGACGTCGCGGCCGCCATCGCTCGCGTGCGCCAGGCCCAGGCCAGCGCAGTGATTGCTGGCGCACCGTTATTGCCGCAGGTGGATTTCAATCTCACTACCAGCCACCAGAAACTCTTACGCGGCAAGGGTGGGCCCGACCTCGACGCAACCCAGAGCGACGACGTCTCTGACAGTTTCGGTGCCAACTTCAGCGCCAGTTATGAGGTGGACTTCTGGGGCGGCCGCGCCGCTGCACGCGACAGCGCCTTGCAGAGTCTACGGGCCAGCGAATTCGACCAGGCTACCGTGGAACTGACACTGCTCAGCAACGTGGCCGACCGCTACGCACAAACGCTGGCGGCACGCGAACGCTTGCAGATCGCCGAGTTGAACCTGGCCAATGCGCGCAATGTGCTCGGGCTGGTGCAAACCCGCTATGACGCGGGTTCCGCCACTGCGCTGGAATTGGCTCAACAGAAAAGCCTGGTGGCCAGCCAGCAGCGGCAACTGCCGCTGATCCAGCAAATTGCGGAAGAATCCCGGATCACCCTGGCGGCGCTTCTCGGTCAACCGGTGCAAGCCCTGGACTTGGGTTCAGAAGCCTTCCAAACACTGCACTGGCCCGCTATCGGCGTCGGAATGCCCAGCCAATTGCTGAGCCGGCGCCCCGATATCGCCAAGGCCGAAGCGCAGCTGGCGGCAGCGCAGGCGGATGTCACCGTGGCCCGGGCCGCGATGCTGCCCGCCGTCACCCTGGGAGCCACGCTGGGCTCTGACGCCTACAAGGCGATGGACATCTTACGCAGCCCCTACTACACGCTGACGGCCGGCCTAGTGGGCCCGATATTCAACAACGGCCGCCTCAGCGCCGAGCGTGACAAAGCCCACGCCCGCCAGGATGAACTGCTGCAAACCTATCGCAGCGCGATCATCAACGGCTTCGCGGAGGTGGAAAAAACCTTCAGCAGCATCACCCGTCTGGACCAGCAGCGCCGGTGGCAAAGTGAAGAGCTGCAACAGGCACAGACCGCGTTCCAGATCGCCGAAAGCCGTTATCAGGCGGGGGCTGAAGACCTGCTGACGGTACTGGAAACCCAACGCACCCTGTACACGGCACAAGACGTGAATGTGCAACTGCGGCTGTTGCGACTGCAGGCCAGCATTGCCCTGTATAAGGCACTGGGCGGCGGCTGGAAGTCCGACATCTGATAAACAAAACTCAGGTTTCATACACGACGCGTTTTATCACCCTACATTCGTCCACCCATAGTCCTTGGTAAAAAAGCCGTTATCTCACGGCTGCCCAGGACTTCCCAATGACTGTCGCAAAATACCTGGCCTGCGCCTTGACCTGGGCACTGGCAAACGTCGCCCACGCCCAGCCATTGATCCCGCCCACCGCCATCGACTGGCTGCTGGATTGCACCTTGAACACCACTGAAAGCCTCGACCCGGCCGTGCTCGAACGCACTCAATGCGGGGTCGTTGCCGTGCCCCGCGACTATGCCGCGCCCCATCAAGGCACCCTGGACCTTTACCTCACCCGTGTCGGCGCCCGCCAGCCACTGAGCCGTGAAGGGCTGGTGTTCGCCCAGGCAGGCGAGACACCTGACACCAAGACAGACGGCACCTTCGCCATTCAACTGGCCAACCGCTGGCGCGCTTACGGCTCCCAAGCTTATCGCACGTTGCTTAATCACTATGACCTGATCGAACTGAGCCCTCGCGACCTCACCGAAGAAAGGGAGGTCGACAACGCCGCACGGGACATGGAGTTCGTGCGTACCCAGTTGGGCGACAATCAACTGCATTTCGTGGGCAATGCCGACGCCACTCGCGTGGGCAGCCGCTATGCGGCGTTGTTTCCCGAACGCATGGTGCGCATGGTGTTGGTTGACGGCGAGCCTGCCGATACGGCCGCCGTCCACGTTGACCAGCTACGCCTCAGGGACGGTTCCCAACCGGGCGCCAGGGGCTGCATCAGCAAGTGGGTGGGAGACTTCCTGGCCTATGGCAAACAACCACCACCGACAGCCCGATGCCTTGATGTGGCCGAGCAGGATTAGGCTCGCACGCAATCACCTGCCCATGCACTACAATGCCCCTTCACCTGAATTGGGGCCTTCATGGACATCGAACTGGCACGCACCTTCCTCGAAATCACCCGCTGCGGCAGTCTCGCGGCGACAGCCGAGAAGCTGCACGTCACCCAGACAGCCATCACTGCCCGCGTCAAAAGCCTGGAAAGCCAGTTGGGCAGCACACTGTTTGTGCGCAATCGCGCCGGTGCCCGACTCACTGCCGACGGCGAGGCGTTCGTGGTGTACGCCAACCAATTGCTGCAAACCTGGGAAGCCGCCAAACGCGACCTGCCGTTGCCCGACGGCTATCGCAATGTGCTGCATATCGGTGGCGAAGTCAGCCTGTGCAACCCGTTGATGCTCGGCTGGGCCCAGGCCCTGCGCGAACATATTCCCGGCCACGCGCTGCGCACTCAAATCCGCGAAGGGGATGACCTGCTGCGCCAGCTGGAGCTGGGGGTGCTGGATGCCGCGCTGGTGTTCCAGCCGCAATACTGGCCGGGCTTGCAAGTGGAGCAGGTGTTGGAAGAAAAACTGATCCTGGTGCAACTGGTGAGCAAGCCTGATCCCTATGTCTACATCGACTGGGGCCCGGGATTTCGCCAGCAACATGACACTGCCCTGCCCGACAAGGCTCGCGCCGCGTTAAGTTTCAATCTTGGGCCACTGGCGTTGCAGTACATCCTCGAGAACGGGGGCGCGGGGTACTTTCGTACTCGCGTGGTACAGAGCTATCTGGACAGTGGCGTGATGCAGCGCGTGCCCAAGGCTCCGGAGTTTAACTTCCCGACTTACTTGGTGTATTCACGGGCGCGGGATTCGGCGGTGTTGCAGCAGGCGCTGGAGTTGTTGCGGGGTGTGGTCAAGGCTGAGGGTGATTGGTCACAACGGTGGGATCCTCTCATCTAGGCGAGTGCTGGATGTTTTTTGGGCGGTGAACATACCCGTTATTTGGGTGAGGGCTGAGCCAGAGCAAACCACTTTCCATCTGATACATGCAGATCAAAATGTGGGAGGGGCTTGCCCCCGATGAGGGAGTGTCAGCGAAACATCTATGGCTGACACTCTGCCATCGGGGGCAAGCCCCCTCCCACATCGATCAATGCCATGCACAAAAACTCGCACATTCGCCATCACCAACTATGCTGAGCAACCAATAAAAACGCAGCCCCCTAAGGCACGCGCGGGCCAAGCCCCCACGACAACCAGGAAGCGTCATGAGCACCCGTCCAAAAAAATTGCGTCATGTACTGTTCGTCCTGCTGCTGGCAGTGGTCGCCTTTTTGCTGTTGATGCCCACCAAGGTGCAACCGGTGAATTGGGCACCGCCCAAGGCGCCGTCGATGACAGAAGGCCCCTTCACCGAAAACCTGCGGCTCAAGGGTGTGCAGAAAATCGGTGCCCAGGAGATTTTGGGCCCCGAGGCCTTGGTGCTCGACGCCCAGGGCTTTCTGATCAGCGGCCTGCACGACGGACGCATCATCCGCACCTCGCCCGACAGCCACAGCCTGGAGGTGCTGGCCAACACCGGCGGGCGCCCACTGGGGCTGGCACTGCACCCCGATGGGCGCCTGATCATTGCCGACGGCATCAAGGGCCTGCTGGCGCTTGATGCGAATCGCCAACTCACCACTTTGAGCGCCGGCGCCAATGGCGTGCCGTTCGGCTTCACCGATGATGTGACCGTGGACGCCAGCGGGCGCTATGCGTATTTCAGCGATGCATCGAGCCGTTGGGGGTATGGCCAGGACGGCGAGGCGGTGATCGAACATGGCGGCGATGGCCGGCTGCTGCGGTATGACTTCAGCAACGGCCGCACCGAGGTGCTATTGGAGCAGTTGCAATTCGCCAATGGCGTGGCCCTGGGCCCGGACGAAAACTATGTACTGGTCAATGAAACCGGCGCCTATCGCATCAGCCGTTACTGGCTCAAGGGCGAGCGCAGCGGCAGTCACGACCTGTTTATCGACAACCTGCCCGGCCTGCCGGACAACCTCAGTTTCAACGGCCAGGACCGCTTCTGGGTGGCCCTGTATTCACCGCGCAACCCATTGCTCGACAGCTTTGCCGGCTACCCGCTGCTGCGCAAAGTGATGGTGCGGGCCCTGATGGTGGTGCCCAAGCCCATTGAGCGCAAAGCCTTTGTACTGGGGCTGGATACCGACGGCAACGTCATTGCCAATTTGCAGGATGGCAGCGCGGGGAATTATTCGCCCATCACCACCGCACGCGAGTATGGCGACTGGTTGTACCTGGGCTCGTTGAAGGGCACGAGCATGGCACGCTTGCCGTTGTCGCTGGCGTTGGCGCGCTGAGGCAAACAAGCCCCATTAATAACCCGTCATCTCCAAATACCCCACCCCACCATCAAACTGCACCGGCCCTTCCCAGTACGGAATACTCAGGTTCATCCAGGCTTTCGGGTTGACGGCCTCGGGCGTGATATCCAGATGCTTGCCGGGAATTTTCAATGACCAGCGCGTAGGCAGCGTGCGGCCATCGAGGGTTGTAGTGTGCAGCGGTGTGAGTTGGATATCGGCGTTGTGCAGAGTCTGCGTCTGGCCTTGCGCGTCGATCCAGGTGCCGGTGAGGTAGCCGCTGCCGTCGGTTTGCCGCACGCGAAAGAGCATCAGTTGTTCGCCTCGGTCCAGGTGCAGGGAGAACCAGTCCCAACCGGTCTGGCTGGCAGCCAGGGGTTGGCTGCTCCACTCGCGGTCAAGCCAGGCCGGGCCGCTGACCTGGTAGGTGTGGCCGTCGATGCTCACGCTGCCCTTGGCGGTAAAAAAAGGCTGGCTGTAGTAGTAGGACGCCTGGCCCTGGTCAGACTTGCGGCTGTAGCCGTTGTCGCCTTGCAGCACCAGCGGGCGGCTGGAGGTCAGGTGCAAGTCGTAGGCAAATTGCTTGCCGCTGGCCTTGAGTTGCATATCTGCCAGGGGGCTCGCTACGCCGGCTTGGCTGGCGAACGTCCAATCGTCGATCCAGGCATTGAATGGCACCGTTTGGGCACCGGCCTGGCCAACGCCGCCGCGGGCCAAGCGTTCGGCGGCGTAGTGGTGGGTGGCCGAGGTGACAGCGGCGTGGCCGAGCCACACGGTGGAGTCGTGCCAGCCTGCCTGGGGGGGGCCTGCTTTGAGCGCGTTGCGAAACAGCGTCCACTGCACGCCGAACACATTGCCCTGGGCATCCTTGAGGTTGGCCGTGACGTACCACCACTCAATGCGAAAGCCTGGGTGAGGCCCATGGTCCTCGGGAAAACTGAACACCTTACCCGGTACCACCTGGGCAAAGTCCGCCGCGTCACTGCCCAGGCCGGCGAAACTTTGCGGCGGCGCTGGGGCCTGGTCGCAGGCGCTCAACACCAGCAAAACCACCCACCACCACGACTTAACCTTCATGGGCAAACGTCCTCAATAAGTCCGCTGGGCGACTGCGGTACAGCTGCCACAACGGCCAGGCCGATGCCAGCAGCGTGGCCAGCATCGCCAGCCCCAATAGCTGCGCAAGCTGCCAGGGGAACACCTGCAACGGCAGGCGCCAGCCAAAGGCCTGTACGTTGATCACCGCATCCAGGCACCAGGCCAGCAGCAGCCCCAGCGGCAAGGCCAGGATCAGCGTCAGTACTGCCAATAGCCAGGTTTGCCCCAGGTTGAGCAGCATCAATTGGCGACGTGTCACACCCAATGCCCACAACGGTGCGAGTTGGCCGAGGCGGCTCTGGCTTTGGGTGAGCAAGCTGATAAACAGCGCGACGCCAGCCACGCCCAGGGTCAGGCTGTTGAGAGCGGCGGTGGCGGCGAAGGTACGTTCGAACACCTGGCTCGACCAACCCTTGAGTTGCTGCTGATCGACGATGCGGCTGTCGTCCAGGGCAAATGCGCCCTGCAGTTCACGCACCAATGGCGCCACGTTCGACGGCGCAACCCTTAGGTTGAAACGCGCCGGTGACAAGCCTGGCCAGTGCGTCAGCAGGTGTTTGGAATTCACCAGCAGGTGACCCTTGGGGTTGCCGTAGTCAGCGTAGATCCCTACCACCTTGGGTGCCCACACACCGCGAGGCGTGGGGACACTGACCCTGTCCCCCAACTTCACCGCGAGCCTGCGGGCCAGTTGCTCGCTGAGCATCACGGTGTCGCCTTGCTGCAATTGGTCCCAGGGTTCGCTCGAGGCGTCCAACAAGGGCCAATGCTGGCGATAGGTCGGGTCGTCGACCACACCAAACAGCTCCGCCGGCCAGCCCTGCAATTGCACCGCGACCGGCCAGGTAGGCAGCACGGTGTGCACCAAGGGTTGCTGCGCCAACCAAGTGCCGAGCTGGTCGGCCTGGGTCGGGGTTTGCGGGTTGAGGTACAGCTCGGCCGTCAGGCGTTGTTCCAGCCAATTGTTGAAGGTGTGACGAAAACCCGAAGTCATGGAGCCGGCGCCGATATTCGCGGCCAGGGCCAGCAGCAGTGCCATGAGCGCCAGGCTCAAGGCCGGCAATTGTTGGCGACAGTCGGCAAGAAACCATTGGCCCAGCACCGAACGGCTGCGGCCCAGTACCGCCTTTAACAGCGCATTGAGCAGCACCGGCAACCCCAGCGCGGCACCCAGCAGCAACGCGGCCATCAACACAAACCCTGCGGTCAAACTGTCGCCGAGCCAGAGCGCCAACACCGCGATCAACAGCGCCGCAGCCGCCACCCAACCTTGGCGCCGCAACCAGCGGCCATGCGCCTCATGCCAGGCCTGTGCATTGGCCAGCGCCAGTAGCGGCAGGCGCGACGCACGCCACAGACTGCTCGCGCCGGCAAGCAAAGCGCCCAGCAGGCTGAGGCCCAAGCCCGCGCCCCACCACCACGGGCTCAGGTTCAATTGCCCGGGTACCTCAGCACCGTAAAGACCACGCAGGCTGGCGGCCACATCCGGCAGCAACAGGCTCGCCAACAAGTAACCGCTGCCCACGCCGAGCACACCACCCAGCAGTGACAGCACGCCCAGCTCCACACTCAGGCTGAGGATCAATAAGCGCACGCTGACCCCACAGGCGCGCAACGTGCGCAGCAACCCACGCCGTTGCTCCAGGGCCAGGCCGATGGCGGCATGCACGATAAACAGCCCCACCACAAAGGCTAAAAAGCCCAAGGCATCGAGGTTCAGGTGAAAGCTTTCGGTCAGGCGCGAAAGATTGTTGTCTTCGCCCTGCTGGAGTTGTAGCCCGACTGGTGGGGTGGGATTGCTGGCGGCGTAGGCCTTGTCCAGCAGCAGGCGGGACAGACGTTCGGGCATTTCCAATAGCGGTTGGGCGAAACCGATATCGGTCAGTAACAGGCCTGGCGCCATATCCGCCTGGGCTTGCAGCGGTGGCAGGGCCTGGCCACTCAAGGTGCGCGGCTGCTGACCTTCCTGCAGCCCCAGGGCCTGCAAGGTTTGCGGTGCGATCCAGGTACGCCCTGGCGGCTCAAAAAACGCCAGCATCTGCGCCTGGCTCAACCGCTGCCCCGCCACCACACCGCTGCCGGGGAGTGACACCGGGTCGATACCCATCAATTGCAGGCGCACATCCGCATGGCCCTCCAGCTGCACCCGCCCCTGTACCACTGGCGACACCGGCCAGCCAGCGCGGCGCAACTGGGCGAACAACGCTTGCGGGACGCTGGCACCGTCCGGCGCACTGAGGCTGGCCTGGGGTTCGCCGCCGATCAATTGGCTGGCACGCGCATAGCTGTCCCGCGCCTGGCTGTTCAGTGCTTGCACGCCGGTCAACAGCGCAGTGGCCAGCCACAACCCGGTCAGCACACTAAAAAATTGCACAGGATGGCGCCGCCAATGGCTCAGCAACGCGCGCAAAGCCCAATAAAATACGCTCACGTCGGCATGACCTGCCCGCGCTGCAACACCACCTGCTGGTCCAGCCGTGCGGCGATGCGCGGACTGTGGGTGACCATCAACAGGCTGGTGGGGCTGTCGCGCAGCAGGTCCAGCAGCAGGTTCAGCACGTCATCGCTGGTGGCTTCGTCCAGGTTGCCGGTGGGCTCGTCCGCCAACAGCAAGCCCGGCCGCGACGCCAATGCACGGCCCACCGCCACCCGTTGCTGCTGGCCGCCGGAGAGCTGTTCGGGGTAACGCTTGAGCAGTTCGCCTAGGCCCAGGCGCTCCACCAGTTGCGCTTGCCACTTGGGGTCGAAGCGCCCCGCCAGGCGCGCCTGGAACGCCAGGTTGTCGTCGACGCGCAAACTGCCGATCAGGTTGAATTGCTGGAATACCAGGCCGATCTCAGTGCGGCGCCAATGGGCCAACTGGGACTCGTCAAGTTGGTCAAGACGCTGCTCGCCTACCTGGATGCTGCCGCTGTCCACCCGATCGAGCCCGGCCACCAGATGCAGCAACGTGCTCTTGCCACTGCCCGACTCGCCCATCAACGCCAGGCTGGTGCACGCCGCCAGTTGCAAGTCAACGCCCGCCAACACTGCGAGCGGGCCCTGGGGCGTGGCATAGCTCTTGAAAACGCCTTGCACCTGCAACATGGCAACACTCGCTTAATAGGGGGCAATCGAGAATAACGGCTGTGGGTCGAGACTACGCAAATTTTTCACATGGATTTCACCGCCCGGCCACCCGGCAAACTTTACCTTACCGGCCATCTGTCACACCTCGGCAACTTTCAAGTTGCTCGGTTGACAACTTCCAAGCGCTAACTGTTCAGCAATATGACAGCGCCTAAGGTGAATAAAGTGATAGACGTTGCCCTGACCAAATCCCACGCGCCGCAGGGCTTTTTCAAGCGCCTGATCCGGTTATGGCTGGGCATTGGCGCGATCTCTTTGCTACTGACCGGCGCCCTGCTATGGCCGCTGTCACCACAGGACTTGGGTATCGGTAATCGCTTGCGCACTTCCGATGTCTTGCCCCTGTGGCGCGACGGAAAGGTGATCGTACTGGTACGCCATGAGGAGCGCTGCGATCGCTCGACAAACCCTTGCCTGGGGCCCGTCGAAGGCCTGACCATCAACGGTAGCCAACAGGCTGAAAAGCTCGGCGAATCCTTTAAATCACTGGGTATGGCAGGCACCGACGTACTCGCCAGCCCGGCCATTCGCACAGCCCAGACCTTGCGATTCATGTTTGCCAAAACCGAGCTGACTTCTGCCCAGCAAGCCGTCTGCGGCGCCGCCATGGGCGATGAATTGCTCAGCCACAAAAACCCGGGACGCAACCTGGTATTTGTCACCCACAGCGGCTGCATCGCGGACTTCGAAAAGAGCCTGGGCTTTCCCCGCGCCGCCTTCCCTGAATACGGCAGCGCCTTGTTCGTGCAGGTTTTACCCCACGGCAACTTCAAGACTTTGGGCCTGCTGAACATTCAAGATTGGCCGCGCGCACTCAAATAACTTAGAACTTACCCGCCGCCAAACCGGGCCCCTATTCAAAGGGTTATCTGGAACTGATCGTTTATCCGCAGTTACCTTGACTTGGCAGGTTGGCGGGTATTATTTATCTAAAAACTCAAAAACATCATTTGCATAAAATCCATTCTCGGAAAGGATTATATCCACTTCTGACTGAGTCATAGCTCCAGGCAGCTGCAGTTGCCGAAGCGCTGTTAACAGTGGCTTTGAATGCACTTTAAAGTCATCGCCCCTGGAGCCTGCCAAACTCTTATTTTGGAAATTAAGGATTTCGTAGTTGGGGATCGTTATATTCATTCGCCTACCCCTACAGAGGTTTCCGGTGACTGATCTCAAGCGTATTGAGGGTTACTGGAAACCTATACCTACGCAAAAAAATCTACAAATCAATCACCCATTAACTGTAGGAAATCAACTACTAGTACCTAGGACATTTCTTGCAGAGAAACCAGATATTCAGTTATTGCTCTTAAAGCGATCCTAAAGTCCGAATAAGAACATATGCAATACGCGCTAAAGAAATTAATGACTTGCGTAGCAGCGTCCGACATAAATAGACGCCCTTGAATAAAATAAAAGTGCACAAAATCTCGAATTCTTAATTCACAACTCCATAAAAATACGACAAGCGGCATGCTTTTTAATTGATCCGACAACGAAGCTATCGGGGAGATATAGAGAATGGCGATGGCTTATGAGCAGACAGTTGACCTGGGGCTGGACACAAACCTTTTGCGTTAAAAAACCCTCCCCAGCAATTTGTTAACGGCTTTCAGCACCCTATCAGGCTTCTCCAGCATCAGTTGGTGACCACAGGCATCCAACACTTCGAACTCGGCATTCGGTAATTGCCCGGCCAAGGCCTGGCCACCACTGGCAGGAGTGAGGCCATCGCTGTCGCCTGCCAACACGCTCACCGGCAACACCAAGGTGGGAATCTGTTCGGCATCCGGCCACTGGGCGTTCTTGGTCAGGGCCTTGAACATGTGCAGGCGGTTGCGTTCGGTGAGTCGTTCTTCATAGGCCACCAGCGCCGGGTCGGCCGAGGCGTGCCAGGCGCGCTCGCGAAAACCCTTGGCCAATACTGGGCGTATCCATTCCAGAAGCCAGGCAGGCAACGCCATCAACCCTCCGCTAACCACTGGCCGATGCAACTGGGTGCCCAGCAACAATGCGGCGTCGATGGTGACCACAGGCTTAGCCAGCAACGCGCTGAGGCTCAGGCCGGTGCCGAAGGAATGGGCGACGATCAGGTTTCGTGAACCGGCGTAGCGTTGCAGGATCGCCAGGTAGTCCGCCACCAGCTCGGGCCAGGCGTAGGCTTGATCATCACGCGGGCGGGCGCTGTCGCCATGCCCCAGCAGGTCCCACGCCACCAGGCTGTAGCCTTGGGCTTTAAGGGCTTGCCACTGTGGGCGCCATTGGTCTTTGTTGCCGCCGGCGCCGTGGCAGAAAAACACCACGGTGTCGGGGTGGGTGGTGCCCACATGGTGGGCAATGCTCAGGGTGCGGTGGGAGCGGATTTCCAAGGAATGGCCGCGCACGACTGGCAGATCTGTAAATTGGGCACTCATAAACACCACATTCCTCAATCAATAAACTCGGTTAAGAGATCACTTGCGCCTCTGCAAGAGGCGCCGTCGGCACGCATTGCAACAGCGTCCGGGTGTAGGGATGCCGGGCATCTGCAAACAACCCCGCCGTCGCCCCCTGCTCCACCACCCGCCCGTTCTGCATCACCGCAATGCGGTCACACAAGCGCGCCGCGACCCGTAGGTCGTGGGTGATGAACACGATGCTCAGCTTCAGGCGCCGTTGCAGCGACTCCAGCAATTCCAGGATCTGCACCTGAATCAACGCATCCAACGCCGAGACACACTCATCGGCGATCAAAACCTTGGGTTCCACCGCCAACGCGCGGGCGATGCCGATGCGTTGGCGCTGGCCGCCGGAAAACTCGTGGGGGTAGCGCTCGAACGCGGTGGCCGGCAGGCCCACCAGGCTCAGCAGGTCTCGCGCACGCCGCTCAGCCTCAGCCTTGGTACAGCCCTGCACCAACGGCCCGGTCATGATGATGCGGCCCACGGTCTGGCGTGGGTTGAGCGAGGCGAACGGGTCCTGGAAGATCATCTGCACATCGCTGCGCAACGGCCGCAGACGCGTTTCTGACAGCCCCGCCACGTCCTGGCCGAGCCATTGAACCTGGCCGCTGTCGGCACGCAACAAGCGCACCAGGCAGCGCCCCAGGGTGGATTTGCCGGAGCCCGACTCACCGACGATCCCCAGGGTTTCGCCTTCGCGCAGCTCCAGTTGCACCGCGTCCAGCGCCTGGGTGCTGCGCTTGCCCCACCAGCCGCTACGGCTGCGGAACACCTTGCCCAATTGCGCCGCCTTGAGCACCACCGGCCCCGCGACCACACCACGAGGCGCCAAGGGTTCGGCAGACACCGCCGCGAGCAATTGTAGGGTGTACGCCGCCTTGGGCTCGCGCAGTACCTGGTGGGCGCTGCCTTGCTCCACCAACACACCTTTTTCCAGCACCAGCACACGGTCGGCAATCGCCTCGACCACGGCAAAGTCATGGGTGATAAACAACAACGCCATGCCTTTGTCCTGCTGGATTTTGCGCAGCAAATCGAGGATCTGCGCCTGGGTGGTCACATCCAGCGCCGAGGTGGGTTCATCGGCAATCAGCAATGCGGGATCGAACGCCAACGCCATGGCGATCACCACGCGCTGGCGCTGCCCGCCCGACAGTTCAAAGGGATAGGCCAGGCGCAAACGTTCAGGGTCCGGCAGGCCGACATAGCCGAGCAATTCCACGACACGCCGGCGGCGTTCCTGGGAGGCTTTCACCCCGTGGGCGCGCAGCGTTTCGTTGATCTGCTCGCCCACACGCAGCAGCGGGTTCAGCGCACTCATGGGCTCCTGGAACACCATGCTGATAGCGCGCCCGCGCAGTTGGCGCATGGCGGCTTCGCTGCGGCTGGCCAGGTCTTCATCACGAAATACCAGACGCCCGCTCTGCACCGTCAACGGCGCCGGCAATTGGCGCAGCAACGCCTTGGCCAGCATCGACTTGCCGGAGCCAGACTCGCCCACCACACATAAACATTCACCGCTGCGCAGCTGCAGCGACAGGTCATACAGCGCATGACTGCGGTCTGCCCCCGCCGGCAAGGCGATACGCAGATGCTCGACACTCAATAACGTCATCGCGACCTCCCCGGTTCAAACGCCACGCGCAGGCCTTCGCCCACCCGGTTCACCGCCAGCACGCACAGCACAATCGCCAGGCCCGGCAGAAAACTCATCCACCAGGCATCGCGCAGCAGGCCACGGGAGGCATTGATCATGTAACCCCAGCTCATCGCTTCGGGGTCGCTCAAGCCGAGGAAGGCCAACGCCGCTTCGGTGAGGATCGCGGTGGCCATTACGAAGGTCATGGTCACCAGCAACGGTGCCAATGCATTCGGCAGGATCTGTTGGGTGATGATCCCCCACGGTGACTGCCCCAGCACCCGTGCCGCTTGCACAAACTCGCGCTGGCGCAGGGTGAGGAACTCACTGCGCACCAGACGCGCCACACCCGGCCAGGCTACCAGGGAAATTGCCAACACAATGGACCCCAGGGACGGCTCCAGCACCGCCACCAGGATCACCGCCAGCACCAGTTGCGGAATGATCTGGAAGAACTCGGCGATGCGCATCAGCACACCATCGAGCCAGCCGCCGAAGTACCCGGCGATGGCGCCAACCAGCAGCCCCACCAGCAACGTCGACAGGCTCGACAGTACGCCCACCGCCAGGGACACGCGTGCACCGTAAAGCAGGCCGCTGCCGAGGTCACGGCCGAGCAAATCGCTGCCCAGCCAGTGGGCCGCATCCTGAAACGGCGCCAGCATGGGCTTTGTGTTCATTTCCCATGGCGAACTGTCGGTCAGCCATGGGGCGGTCAGCGCCAGCAGCGCCAAAAGCAGCAAAAAGACAGCGCCCACCAACGCTGAAGGCTGGCGGATAAAACGTTTGAGTACCGCCATCAGCCCTGCCCTCCGGCGCCGATGCGCGGGTCGAGAAAACGGCAGATCACATCGGTCAACACGTTAAAGCCCACCACCAGTATCGAGATCACCAAAAAACCGCCCATCAAAACGCCGTAGTCACGTTGGGCGAGGGAGTCATACATCAAGCGTCCAATGCCGGGCCAGGAATACACCACTTCTACCAGCAAGGCGCCGCTGGCCAGTTGGCCCAGTTGCAAGCCGGCGAAGGTCAGCACCGGCAGCAGCGCATTGCGCAGCACATGCACATACAGAATCCGCCGTGGGTGCAGGCCCTTGGCATGGGCGGTGCGCACGTATTCCTGGCCGAGGGCGTCAAGTACGGCGGCGCGGGTGAGGTGGATATACAGGGCCAGGAACAACACGCTGAGAGACAGGCACGGCAACAGCAAATGCTGCAGGCGATCCAACAGCGAGAAATCCCGGCCGACGGTTTCCATACCAAAGGCCGGCAGCCAATCCAGGCTCACCGAGAACAGCAAGATCATCAGCATTGCCAACCAGAACGGCGGCATCGCATACAGCAGCAAGGCCCCGTGGGAGATCGCCCCGTCCAACCAATGGCGCTTCTGCCGAGCCTGCGCCGCCAGCACGCCAAGGGCCACGCCCAGCACCGACGACAGCACAAAGGCCGAGCCCATCAAGGCCAGCGTTGCCGGCAGACGTTCGCTGATCAACGCCCACACCGAGGTTTGGTTGCGATAGGAATAGCCCAAATCAAAGTGGGCGATATTGCCCAGGTAAATCAGTAACTGGTGCAGCAGAGGTTTATCCAGGCCCATGGTCTGGCGCAGTTGCTCGATAAACTGCACATCGTCCACCCCCGCCTCACCCGCCAGCAACAGCGCCGGGTCACCCGGCGCCAAGCGGATCAGCAGGAAGCCCAACACCAACACCGCGAACACCATCAACAGCGCCTTGAACAGGCGCCCGCCGAGATACACCACGGCGTTCATGGCGCGGGGGCGTCGAGGTAGACGCTTTCGTAGTCTTCATTAAGGCTAGTGGCGGTTTGCAGCAGGTTTTTGACTTGCTTGTGAAACAGCGTCGGGTAGCGCATCTCGAAGATCGGCGCGATAGGCAAGTCGTTGTTCAACACGTTTTCCAACTGGCTATAGAGACGGGTGCGCTCGGGGCCTTCCGGGGTATCGGCGACTTTGGCCCACAAGGCGTCGGCCTGCGGGCTGTTGTAGCCGCTGACATTGGCAAACGGCGAGGTCTTGAGGATGTAATCGGAGCGGAACAGGTAGGCGCTGGTCAGGTAAGGGTCGCCGACCTGGAAGATAAAGTTGTAGGTCAGGTCAAAGTCCCAATCACTCACGCGCTGAAACCAAGTCGCCGAGTCGGACGTCACCACCTGCACCTTGAAGCCCAACGGTTGCAGCGACTGCTTGGTGTACTCGGCCAGACGTTCCCAGGCACCGCCCTTCTCGCCATTGAGCAGGCGGATACGCACCGCGCCTACGTCCACACCGGATTCGGCGATCAGCGCCTTAGCCTTTTTCACGTCGTAGGCGTATTGCGGCAACTGCGGGTCGTGGTATGGCGAGGTCGACACAAACGGCCCCTGGGCGACTTTGCCCGAGCCAAAGAAAATGTTGTCGACAATGAACGGGCGGTTCAGCGCATACAGGATCGCTTGGCGTACCTTGGGGTTGTTCAGCGGCGGCTTGCGCGTGTTGATTTGCAGGAACGCCAGGCCCGAGTACAGCTCCCAGCCCTTCTCCGACGACTGCACATCCGGCAGCGCAGTGAGGCGCTTGAGGTCGGAGTAATCGGCGTCGCCGCTGCGCAGCACTTGCACGTCATTGCGCTCGAAGGCGGCGGCGCGGGAGGAGCCATCGGGGATCACGTGGAAGATGATGCTGTCGAGGTGCGGCAGGCCTTTTTTCCAGTAGTTGGGGTTTTTGGCCAGCTTGATATAGGCGCCGCGTTTCCACTCCACGAACACAAATGGCCCGGTGCCGACTGGCTTGAGGTTGTAGGGGTTGTTGCGAAAATCGGTGTTTTCGTAGAGGTGCTTGGGCACCACCGGGCGCAGGCCGCTGCCCAACGCCGAGAGCAAGGGCGCGAAGGGTTTCTTCAGCTTGAACACCACGTGCTGCGGGTCGTTGGCGGTGATGCTGTCGACGTACTCGGTGATGACGCCGCCCAGGCGCTTGTCGACTTCGGGGTAGAAGGTCTGGAAGCTGAACACCACGTCATCGGCGGTGAAGGCCGGGCCGTCGTGCCAGTGCACGTTGTCTTGCAACTCGAAGGTGTAGGTGAGGCCGTCCGGCGAAATCGTCCAGGCCTTGGCCAATACCGGCTTGGGTTTGAGGTCGGTGTCGAAGGTCAACAGGCCTTGCAGCACCTTGCCGCTCACGTATTGGGTAGACACATGGCTGACCACCCCGTGCATCAGCGACGGCGGCTCGGGTTGGGCCACCAGGTTCAATACCCCGCCCTCCTGGGCCTGCGCCAGGGCCTGGCCGGCCAGCAACGCGGTGCACAGGCCAACGGATGACAGGGCACGGCGGAAAGAGAATGGGCGCATGAGGGCTCCTCGAATAAAAAAGTTCTGCGAGGGATTTTGCAAGGGCTGTGCCATGGGGGTTTGGGCCAGAGCTTGCTGCAATCAGCGATGATCGAGGTGATGAAAAATCCACAGTGATGCGCGCGAGTGTGCAAAAAGCAGCAGCAAAGCCATTCCAATGTAGGAGGGGCTTGCTGTGGTGAGCGGGCTTGCCCCGCGCTGGGCTGCGAAGCAGCCCCATTGTATGTGCGGCGCACCCGTCGGGGGACAAGCCCCCTCACCACAGCAAGCCCCCTCCCCCATGGGTTTGCCGGTGTTCAAGTGGCACAGGGTTTGCCCTGTCATCCCCATCTGACCCCACGAGCCTCTTCACCATGTCACTGGATTACCTGGGCAACCCCATCGACACCCTCAACCCTTCCACCCGCCAGGGCCTGGACGATTTCATCGGCGGCTTCCTCGGCTATCAGCCCCGCGCCGAGGGCATCCTCGCCGCCGCCGATGCTGACCCCGACTCGGCCCTGGCGAATGCCTTCGCCGGCTTGCTGCTGATGTTTATCGAGTCCCCCGAAGGCCCGGTCCTGGCCGAGCAATACCTTCAGCGCGCCACTGCCGTAAACAGCGACCACCCCCGCGCCCGGCTTTACCTGAGCGCGTTGCACGCCTGGGTCAACGACGACCTCGACCAGGTGCTGCACCTGAGCGAACACCTGCTCGGCCACTACCCCCGCGACCTGTTCGCCGCCAAGCTCAACCACTACCTGGAATTCAACCGGGGCAACTGGCCGGCGTTGCTGCGTATTGGCCTCAAGGCCACGGCCGGCGCGCCCGACATCGCCCACAGCCACGGCCTGCTGGCCTTCGCCTACGAGCAATGCCACCTGCTCGAAGAAGCCGAAGCCAGTGCGCGCGAAGCCCTGCGCCTGCAACCGTCCGAACCCTGGGCGCAACATGCACTGGCCCATGTCATGCTGACCGAAGGCCGCATTGAAGAAGGCACTGAGTTTCTGGAAAGCGTGGCCCATCACTGGGCCGGTTTGAACTCGTTCATGTACACCCACAACTGGTGGCACCTTGCGCTGTTTTACCTCGCGCGGGGTGAGGACCAACGGGTGCTGGAGATCTACGACCAGCACGTGTGGGGCATCCTGCCAGAGTACTCCCAGGACCAGGTGGGGGCGGTTTCGTTGCTCGCCCGGTTGGAACTGGCCGGTATCGACGTGGGTGAGCGTTGGCAGGCGCTGGCGCCCTACCTGCAACGGCGGGTCGGCGATACGGTGCAGCCGTTTCTCAGCGTGCAGTACCTGTACGGCCTAGCGCGAGCCGGCAAGCCGGAGGCGGATGGGCTGTTGGCCGCGTTGCACACCCATAGCCTTGAGGCCCGCCCGGTGTGGGGAGAGGTGACCCTGCCGTTGGCGAAAGGCGTGTTGGCCCATGCCCGAGGAGAATGGCAGCAGGCGCTCGAACACCTGACAATCGCCCTGCCCCGCTTGAATGAAATCGGCGGCAGCCACGCCCAGCGTGATCTGTTTGCCCAGGTGGAGTTGGATGCACGGTTGAAAGCGGGAGATTGGTTTGGTGCCCAGCAAACACTGGAGTTGCGGCGCCGCTATGACGGGTGGGATGTGCCGACCAATCGGAGTTTGGTGCGGGTGTATGAGGCGCTGGGGTTGCCGGAGCAGGCAGCAAAAGCCCAAGCCCGCTTATCGCGCTTTACCTGAAGAATCGAGATCCAAATGTGGGAGGGGGCTTGCCCCCGATAGCGGTGGGACAGTGACAGATAAAGTGACTGACACACCGCTATCGGAAGCAAGTCAAATCGTCGCACCGCCCCTCCCACATGTTTAACCCCGTGCAGCAAATACCCCCCGCGCAATCGCACGCGCCACACAATCAGCCGCCGCCGCGCCAATCCTGCCAATCTCCACCTGCCTGCGCGGCCCGTCCGTTAACTCCACTGCCGCCGACGCCAACGCAAACACCGTGTCCCCATCAAACGGCAAATGTGCCGGCCTTACCGCCCGAGCGATCCCATCCTGGGCCATGATCGCCACACGCTTGCACTCCGCCACAGTCAGCCGTGCGGTACTGGCAACCACGACCAATGTGGTATTCGCCCCCGCCTGCAGGCGGCCCATCGAGTCCAAGCGCGATAGCTCGGGCATCGGGTCGCTGCAATCCATTTCGGTGTGCGGGCGCTGGCCGCCAAACTCCCCCGCCACTTCCCAAGGCCAGGCCCAGAAAGTTTTACCGTCGGGCATATACACCGAGCCGATGGGGTTGGCGACCACCAGCGCAGCGACGATCAGGCCGTCGCCCAGGTCGAGGGAAGCTGTACCCAACCCGCCTTTCAACACCCCGGCCATGGCACCTCGGCCGGCGCCTACCGAGCCCAGCTCAAAGTGTTCGCCGGCATTGGTCAGCGCTTCAAAGCCCAGGCGTCGATAGGGCGGCTCCAGGCCCCAGTCTTTATCACCACCGTTGGCCAAGTCGTGCAACACGGCCGCAGGCACGATGGGGATCGCCGGCGCGCCCGGTTTGAGGTGCAGGCCCACATGGTCCTGGGACAGTTTGGCTGCCACGGCATCCGCTGCGCCCAGGCCGAACACCGAGCCGCCGGCGAAGACCAGGGCGTGGAGTTGGCCGACCATGTTTTCCGGTTCGAGGGCAGCGGTTTCGCGCCCGCCGGGGCCGCCGCCGCGGATGTCGATGCTGGCGGTCCAGAAACCATCAGGGCGGATCACCGTGACGCCGGTGTCGACGTGCAGGTCCGTGGCGTGGCCGACCGTAAGGCCTGGAATATCGGTGAGGGCGTTGCGCGGGCCGGGTCTAGGCATACAGAAAAAGCTTCCTTGGGTTTAGGTATGGCGTGGGGTGAGCAAGGGATGTGCCAACAGCCCACGCCATACGAAAACGTACGCTCATTTATCAGACCTGTAGCTTATTGTCCCCGAGTGCGCGAATTACATGCACCTGTTTTACCGGATATGAAACTTGAGTATCAGTATCTACCAGTACAGAGCGAACCGACTCCATGTGCAGAACACTGACCGTTGACCCTTTGACAAAAGGAAGCGTCACATAATTGGCCTCCGCACTGACGGTACCTCTGAGTTCTTGAGAAAACAGCACTTCACCGTTCGCGGCCCGTACCCATATTGAAATATAGATTATTGGAAAATAAGCGTGAGGGAAACCAGCCTGCACTTCGATCGATATTTGCTGAGTACTCGTATTGATCTTGACCTCCGCGACCGTTCTGTTGCCATTTCCAGGCAGGCGCCAAGTCATATATTTACTAGAAACAACTGGACCTCCTGTTTCTGCATAGTTGACAAATATATCCTTGCAACTTTCCAAAACTTCTTTTCGCCGAGAGCACTCAAACGTATTGATGGCCATCAGGATATCCACTACCGGCACTGACCCTGCGTGCAAAATGATATGCGGTGATTTTCGAACCTCATCAGCAGCCGCCGAGATTCTTAATTTAAGATTATCCCCAGCACAACTATTGAGCGTGGCATTTTCAAAACCCTGCGAGGTAACGTACAACTTGTTATCCACGGCAACCGGATCGATAAATCGCTCTAGTTTCGGAATTTCCAACAAACGCGAAGGTTCTTTATGGTGAACCAGAACGGTACAACCTGGGGCTATATAAAACTCATGGCGTGCAACCGCAGCGCCAACCCCTGGAAGTTCAACATCGCATAAAACAAAGCCATTAATATCGTTAACCAAAACACTTGCATAAATAGTCGAGCCAAAATAACTGTGCGGTGCAGAACTCACCACGTCGAAGGTTGCCCGGTGTGATAACACATCGACATTCAACGTAGCAAACCTTCCATTAAGCCCCATAAAGTCAATCGACTGGGAAGACCACGTGGTTCCCCTCGCCGGCTCGCCTTCCAACTCCACAAGGTTATTCATATTCGCTGCAACCTCCACATATCTGTAGTTTTCGATCCGAGCACTGCAGGGTGTTACTGGAGGCAGTAAGTTATAAACACCTACCGGCAACCCTACCAATTTCAGCGTAGGAGAAATCACTTTTAAAGTCCTGGATATATTACTTCCGGTGCGCAACACCAAAGACTTATTCTTGTACTCAAAAAAGCACTGCTCCGTCATTGTCAATGTCAGATCGCCTTTCAGGTCAGTCACTTGAAGAGATTTGCAATCTACAAGCGACATCGGAGTCTTCAAGTTCAAGCGTTTCTGAATATCAGCAAGTTGGTCGGGAGGGACAACCCTGTGCAGAGGGCAGCAAGGTTGGAAATTACCATAGAAATTTTTTAACAGCACCGATTCCGATACCCCGGCCCCCACCTGCGCCATAAAAGGACCTATATCGACATGAGCTCGATCGGCCCATCTCGACATGAGCATATCGATCAAAGGATGATCAAGATAATTAAAGTTTTCGGCATTGGCCAGCCGCCGATAATATTGATTAAACTCAGTAAATTCTGCCTCGCCCACTTTATCAATAATCAACATAAAAACAAACAGCAGCTCATGAAGGTGCCATTCCGCAACGGGTACGGCACTGTCAATTCGACTGCGCATCGAATCAAACGTCGCCTGCGCGTTGCCTCCGTACATCCACCCACGCGCATATACACTTTCGCCCATCAACTTATGTTGATAATACGTAGCATATATATTATTCCAAACCTCACCCGTGCGCACCGAACTGTTGTACATCGCCAGGGTTTGATAACCGTGAGCTATCTCATGCACAGAACACCAGTTATCGGGACTTGTATTCAACCAACAAGGGGCAATAGAGCCGCCGGTTTGCGCCGCCCAATTGTGCCCATAATAAGCATAACCCCCTCCCTCTATATCCGCCTTGATAACGTACCGATTATGAATATTCTTATCTGTGCGCACGGGGGCATTAAACGCAATGCCAGCCAATTGATTAAAATACTCAAACACACCTCTGTAATAGATTTCTAGCGCATCAGCACCTTCCGTCTGAAGCAGTGCCTTCAAGGCTATCTTATCGATTGCGGGCACAAGTAAGTTCGCGTACATAGTCTCAATCAGGGCAAATGCCGATTCAGTTTTATCCCACTGCTGGAAAAACAATTCGACATTTTCAGGCGCACGATAAGTCGGCAACAAAACATGGCCAACCGACGAAAATTCAATGTGCACCTCATCTGGAATATAGGGTGTCCGAATAAAAGGCACTGACGCAGCCGGCACAGTCACCGTCGTCCACTCTCCAGTGACCCTAAGATAAGTTTCTGTAGACCCCCTGTTATTAAGCAAGTCCATTTCCAACACGGCGTCTATCGCACTGGATCGGCGAACGGAAAAAGTCCCACCCGCAGGCACTATAATACTGAGTGACTGACGATCATGGTGTAAACCCTTGGCAAAGCCAGTCGACCAAAGCCAATATGGATATTCCAGAGTATAAGGCTGGAAGGTGCCTATATCGTCTTTTGAGGGGTTCATATAGGCACCTTTATCGCCATGCGTTTATCCAAAAAAATATTCCAAAGACAGGACAAGAACAACTGTCAACTCTGACAGTTGTTAATACTATTTTCTTTGCTTGATAAAGAAGACATTGATAAAAAAATATATTCCGAATGCTTTAGACGATCAAAACACTGCTTAAAAACCAACACCCTGCCGTTTGCCTGCTAAAAAAGCACCAATCTCGTGACTTAGCCATACTCAACCTACTGTTTCTAATGGTTTTTTTGATATGGCACAGCCCTTGCTCTCACAGCAACACCAGAGCTTGAACTCAACAAGCCACCTTACCCATTGGAGTGTTGCCCATCATGAATGCATCTCGCCGCAGGCCCCATAAAGCCTTCGCCCACACGTTGCTGTTTGTCGCCCTGTGCGAAGCCGCCAGCTACAGCAGCCTGACCCTCGCCGCCGATGCCCCGGCCAGCGACAACCCACTGGATACCGTGGTGGTGATCGGTAACCGTGGCCAGGCGCGCACCCTGGCTGAGAGCCCGGCACCGGTGGATGTGATCTCGTCCAAGCAGTTGCTCGCCACCGGCCAGGGCGACCTGACTCGCGCCCTGAGCAAAGTGCTGCCGTCCCTCAACCAGCCGGCGTCTTCGGGCTTTGGCTCCACGTCGGTGGTGCGACCGATCAGCTTGCGTGGCCTCAATGGCGATCAGGTGTTGGTGCTGGTCAACGGCAAGCGCCGCCACAACAGCGCGCTGCTGAACAACGGCACCTACCTCAACTCCGGCTCGCAGCCGGTGGACCTGGACATGATCCCCACCGCCTTGGTGGATCACGTCGAAGTGCTGCGTGACGGCGCCTCCGCCCAGTACGGTTCTGACGCGATTGGCGGCGTGGTCAACGTGGTGCTCAAGCAGACCGACCACGGCGGCAGCCTGTCTACCAGCTACGGCCAGAACTATGAAAACGGTGACGGTGAAACCACGCGGCAAACCGGCAATGTCGGCCTAGCCCTGCCCAATGACGGCTTTATCAACCTCGCCCTGGACGTGAAGAAACAGAAAATCTCCGACCGCTCCGACAACGCGCCGTACACCGACTCCGCCGGCAACACCAGCCTGCAACATACCTACTACGGCACCGGTTTGCCCGAGGCGCGCAACTTCAGCCTCGGCTACAACGCCGAGCTGCCGGTGGACGACGCCCTTACCCTGTATTCGTTCTCCACTTACACCCGTCGCAATTCAGAAAAACCCCTGGCGTTCCACCAGCCCGCGAGTTTCGGTGGCATCGCTACCCCGTTCCCCGAAGGCGTGGAAGACACCCTGCGGTTTATCGAAAATGACTTCCAGGTGGCGTTCGGCGGCAAGGGCGAACTGGGCGGCTGGAACTACGACCTGTCTAGCACCTACGGGCAGGACCATGCCGAAGCCACCCTGCGCCACACCTACAACCTGAGCTACGGCCCTGACTCACCGACCTCGGTGGACACCGGCGTAAAAACCTTCAGCCAGTGGACCAACAACCTCGACCTGACGCGCGCCTTCGACCTCGGCCTGTACAAGCCCACGCAAATCTCCTGGGGCCTGGAGCAGCGCTACGAGAACTACAAGATCGGCAAGGGCGACTATGCCTCCTATGCCAGGGGCCCTTATGGCGGAGCTTTGATCGCACCGGGCACCATTTCCGGGGCCGGTACCACCCCGGAAGATGCCGCACAAAAAGGCCGTACCAGCCTGGCCGGCTACGGCGAGATCGGCCAGGACCTCACCGATAAATGGCACATCGACCTGGCCGGTCGCTACGAGCACTACAACGACGGTTCGGGCACCACCACCAATGGCAAGTTCGCCACGCGCTATCAACTGACACCGATCCTGGCCGTACGCGGCTCGTTCAGCACCGGTTTCCGCGCGCCCTCCCTGGCCCAGCAGATCTACAGCTCCACCTCGCAAACCAGCGTCAACGGCCAGTTGTTCGACTACCGCAACGTCGCGGTCAACTCCGATGTGGCCAAGGCCCTCGGTGCCGACACGTTGAAGCCTGAGAAATCCACCAACTTCGGCCTGGGCCTGACCCTGCAACCCACGGAAGCCACCAGCATCACCCTCGATGCCTACCAGATCAAAATCAAGGACCGCATCGCGCAGACCGGCTACCTCGGCGGCACCCCGCAGATCAGTGCGATCCTCGCCGCGGCCGGGCTCAACCCGAACCAGGCCGTCACTTACTTCACCAACGCCCTCGACACCACCACCCGAGGCATCGACCTGGTGGGCGACTACCGCCAGAGCATCGGCGCCTACGGCAACCTGCGCTACACCCTGGGTTTTAACTGGAACACCACGCAGATCGACGACATCCATGCCTCCAGCGTGGCCCAGCAAGCCCTCGGCCCAACCGGTGGCTACGACCGCCAGCGCCAGGGCAACCTCAAGTACGGCCTGCCGCAGTCCAAGCTGCTGCTGGGCACGACGTGGACCTGGGAAAAACTTGAAGTCGGCCTGAACCTGACCCGCTACGGCGAGTACACCCAGTACGGCACCGCCGAGACGTTCGACCGCACCTTCTCGCCAGCGTGGATCACCGACCTGAACATCGACTACCACCTCACACCTGCAATCACCTTGAATGCCGGCGCCAACAACCTGTTCAACAAGTACCCGGAACGCACCGACCTGGCCAGCAGCTCAGGCGGTTTCCCCTACGGCAACTTCTCGCCCTACGGCACCACCGGCGGCTACTGGTACACCGGCGTGACGTATAACTTTTAACCCAGACCACCGGGCCGGTTCGCCGGCCCCGTGCGTGACGTTCATGGGAGCCTATTCATGACCCGCCGCACCGACCAATTAAAACTGGGCGCATTCCTGGCCAACAGCGGCCATCACGTCGCCGCCTGGCGTCACCCGCTGGCCCAAGCCGACGCCAGCCTGGATTTCGACCACTTCAAGCACATTGCCCAAACCGCCGAGCGCGGCAAATTCGACGCACTGTTCATCGCCGATGTGGTCGCCCTGTGGGGGCATCACCACGATGCGCTGAGTCGTACCGCCCGGGCCGAACACTTCGAACCACTGACGTTGATGTCAGCCTTGGCCGCCGTGACGAGTAATATCGGCTTGATCGCCACCGCGACCACTACCTACAACGAGCCCTACCATATCGCGCGCAAATTCGCGTCCCTCGATCACCTGTCCAAGGGCCGCGCCGCCTGGAACCTGGTGACCTCGGTGGTCTCTGATGAAGCCTGGAATTTTGGCCGCGAACACCACGTAGACCACGGCGATCGCTACCAGCGCGCCGAAGAATTCCACGATGTGGTCAAAGACCTCTGGGACAGCTGGGACGACGACGCCTTCACCCGCGACAAGGCCAGCGGCGAATACTTCGACCCGGCCAAGTTGCACACCCTCAACCATCGCGGCGAGCACTTTGCCGTACGCGGCCCGCTCAACGTGGCGCGCCCGCCCCAGGGCCACCCGGTGCTGGTGCAGGCCGGTGCATCGGAGCCGGGTAAACACCTCGCGGCCCGCGTGGCCGAGCTGATCTTTGCCCACTCCCATAGCCTGGAAGGCGCCCAGGCGTTCTACCAGGACATCAAGCAACGTGCCGCCGCCATCGACCGCAACCCGGATCACATCAAGATCCTGCCCGGCGTCACGCCGTTTATCGCCGACACCCGCGAGCAGGCCCAGGCGCTGTTCGAAGCGTTCCAGGCGCTGATCGACCCGGTGCTCGGCCTGCGCTTGCTGGCCGACACCCTGGGCGAAGACATCGACCTGTCCGGGCATGACCTCGACGGCCCCTTGCCGGATACGCCCGTGGGCCAGCGCGGCAGCCGTCGCGACAAGGTGCTGGAACTGGCCCGTAGCGAAAACCTGAGCATCCGCCAACTATACTTGCGCCTGGCCGGTGGCAACCCGGTAATCGGCACCGCCGAAGACGTGGCCGATCACTTTGAAGCGTGGTTCCAGGCCCGCGCTTGCGATGGCTTCAATGTGTTCTTTCCGTATTTTCCCGGCGCCATCGAGCTGTTTGTCGATCAAGTGATCCCTTTGTTGCAGGCACGCGGGTTGTTCCGCGAGGAATACGAAGGCACCACTCTGCGTGAAAACCTCGGCTTGCCGCGCCCGGCCAACCGCTTTACCACTGGAGCGAGTGCATGAAACACCGCGCCTGGATGCTCGCCCTCGCCAGCGTGATTGCGCCCAACGCGTTTGCCTTGAATATCTTGTTGAGCAACGACGACGGTTATCAGCATCCCGCTATTCGTGCGCTTTACACCGAGCTCAAAGCCCAAGGGCACACCGTTAAGATTGCCGCCCCGCAAAGCGACCAGAGTGCACGCGGTGGCGCGTTTTTCTTCGGCCGTGAAGTCACCGTGGGCAATGACACCGACCCGGCCTACCCCGACAGTTACTCCATCAGCACCACCGAAAAAGGCGTGTGCCGGAGCGCCGAATGCAATGGCCAGGAGGTGCAGATCGAGATCAGCGGCACACCGGTGATGGCCCTGCTGATGGGGCTGAACAAAGTAATGCCCCACCCCGACCTGGTGATCGTCGGCCCCAACCCCGGCAATAATCTGGGGGCGATCAATATGGCCTCCGGCACCTTCAACGCTGCAAGCGTGGCGGTGCAGTCGGGTATTCCGGCACTGGCGGTGAGCACCGATTTGAAAGAAAAAGACCCACAACGCGCCGCCCTGCTGGTAGCCAGGCTGGTGCATGCCCTCGACCAGCATCGCCAACCCGGCGCAGCCCTATTGCCGCCAGGCTTGGGCCTGAATATCAACCTGCCCAAGGACGCGCAGATCAAAGGCGTGAAACTCACCCGCGTCGGCAGCTACGTGGGTTTTGCGGCGCTGTACACCGATGACCTCAAGCAATTCAACTTGCCCGGCAAACCCGGCATCGGCTTCCAATACAGCCCCGCTGCTACTGCCGCACAACAGAACGATGAGGCGGTGTGGCTGAACAAGGGCTACCTGACCATCAGCCCGTTCAGCGGCTTACCGGAGTCCATCAACGCCGCCCCTGCGTTGCAAAAACAGCTTGAGGTGAAGCCATGAGTGCGATTGCAATATCCGTTGGACGTGAAAAGCCGACCGGCGAGACCCAGGCGCAGGTCCTCAAGCGCTTGGAAACCCTCGCCCTGGACATTGCCCCGGCCCTCGGTTGGAAAAGACCATGACTGACAGCACGGCGCTCGAATTCAGCTGGTTACTGCCCCTGTGTACCCCCGATTGGGCGGCGCGGCCAGGGCAATGGATTCAACTGGCCCAAGCAGTGGAATACGCCGGCCTCGATGGCCTGTGGATTCCCGGCGGCGCCCTGTGTGCCGACAGCCTGGGGGTGGCGGCGGCATTGTGTGCGCACACACGGCGGGTGCAACTGGCCGTCAGCGTGCCGCCTGAAGTGATGCTGCCGGCGGCGCTGGCGACCACCTTGCAGAGCCTGCAATCCATCAGCGGCCATCGGGTGCAACTGCACCTGCCCAACAGCGAGCGCAGCGCCTTTGGCGAATGGCTAAACCGCGACCAGCGCAGCGAACGTATTGGCGAATACCTGCATCTCCTGCAGCAGTTGCTTGCGCGCAACGAGGACGGGCTCGATTACCAAGGCCTGTATTTCCAACTGGAAAACGCGGGTGTCGCACGCCGTGAACTGCCCGCCCCCATGCTGGTGCTGGACGATAGCCAGAGCCACGCACTGGTCGCGGAACACGCCCAAACCTGCCTGCTCGCCCCTGGCCATCCGCACTGGCTGGCCGAGCAGGTACAGCGCTGGCGGGCGGTGCAACCGGCGCTGAAATTTGCCTGCACCTTTGGCCTGATCCTGGGCGACAGCGAAGACCTGGCCTGGGAGACGGCTGCCCGTTTGTTGCCCGTGCCGGACCTGCCCGCTGAACCGCTGGCCACTGTTCCGCGTGCGCGCCACCCGCTGCGTCAATGGGAAGTGCACCCGAACCTGCTGCAACGGCAAGCAGGGCAGCCGTTGATCCTGGTGGGCACCCCGCAACAGATCGCCACGCGCCTGCAAGAGCTGCACGGCCTGGGCCTGAACCATCTGATTGTGGAAGGCGGCGGCGCCGTCAGTGAAGTGCTGCGCTTTGGCGAACACGTACTGCCTCTCTTGCGCAAGGAGCGCCTGCACCATGAGCGTTGATGCCCGCCCGCCGATCCAACTGGATTGGTTCCTGCCCACCAACGGCGACGGCCGCCATCTCACCAGCAGCGGCTTGCCTAAGGTGGGGCTGTTTCAGCAAGGCGAACGTGCACCGACCCTGAACTACCTGCGCCAGATCGTGCGCGCCACCGAACAGGCCGGCTTCGACGGCATCATGGTGCCCACCGCCAGCGGTTTCGAAGACCCTTGGCTGATCACCGCCGTGTTGGCCCAGGAAGTGCGCCGCCTTAAATTCCTGCTCACCCTGCGACCTGGCACCGAGCTTCCCGCCTACACCGCGCACCGAGCAGCCACCTTGCAGCTGCTCAGCGAGAACCGTCTGGCGCTGCATGTGGTGACCGGGTCCAGCCGCTTTGAACAGCGCTCCCTGGGGGATTTTCTCGAGCACGACGAGCGTTATGCGCGCACCGCTGAATTCCTGCAGGTGTTCCAGGCCGTGTGGGCCGGCCGGCCACCGGCCCATCCCGGTCGTTATTACCGCAGCGGCATCCACACCCCGATTGCATCGGGCGCCGAGGCCCCGTCGATCTACTTCGGCGGCGCCTCCGAAGCTGCCGAACGCGTCGGCGCCGCCCATGGGCAAACCTACCTGATGTGGTGCGAGCCGCCAGTGATGATCGCCGAACGTATCCAGCGCATGCGCAACCTCGCCGCCGCCCAGGGCCGCACCTTGCGGTTCGGCCTGCGCCTGCACGTGTTCGCGGCACCCACCGATGAAGCGGCGTGGGCTCATGTGGAGCGCTTGCTGCAAGAAATCCCCAAGGACGCGATCGACCAGGCGCAACGGCACATGGCCGCGTATGAATCGGTCGGGCAAAGTCGCCAGACCCAACTGATGCAAGGCCGTGGACGCGGTGCGCGGGAGCTGGAAGTGTCAGCCAACCTGTGGGCCGGCGTGGGGCTGGTACGCGGGGGTGCGGGGACGGCGCTGGTGGGTAGCTACGCGCGGGTGGCGGAGCGAATTGAGGAGTACCACCAGCTGGGAGTGGACAGCTTTATCTTGTCAGGCTTTCCGCATCTGGAAGAGGCGATACATGTGGGGGCAGAAGTGTTGCCGCTGTTGCGCAAGATCTCGGCCACACCGCAGACCCATTGTGGGAACGGGCTTGCCCCCGATTGCGGTGGGTCAGCCAAATAGTGGTCGACTGATACATCGCCATCGGAGCAAGCCCCCTCCCACAGGGGATCTGCTGTGTACCTTGCTGGCTCTGGCACAGATTTAAATGTGGGAGGGGGCTTGCTCCCGATCGCGGTGGGTCAGCCAATAGTGGTCGACTGACACATCGCCATCGGGGGCAAGCCCCCTCCCACAGGGGATCTGCGGCGTACCTTGCTGGATCTGGCACAGTTTTAAATGTGGGAGGAGGCTTGCTCCCGATCGCGATGGGTCAGCCAAATAGTGGTCGACTGATACATCGCCATCGGGAGCAAGCCCCCTCCCACAGGGGATCCGCGGTGTACCTTGCTGGATCTGGCACAGTTTTAAATGTGGGAGGGGGCTTGCCCCCGATTGCGGTGGGTCAGCCAAATAGTGGGCGACTGACACATCGCCATCGGGAGCAAGCCCCCTGCCACAGGGGATCTGCGGTGTACCTTGCTGGATCTGGCACAATTTTAAATGTGGGAGGGGGCTTGCTCCCGATTGCGGTGGGTCAGCCAAATAGTGGGCGACTGACACATCGCCATCGGGGGCAAGCCCCCTGCCAAGGTTGGACTGTTTACGCCTGATGGAAACGGTTCGCTTCCCAGTCCGACTTCGCAGGGGTTTATTGGTAAGGAATCAAGCGATCACGGTCCAGGTCACGCATCAGTTCACCCAGCATCTCGCTCTCGCTGCGCGGTTCGGTCATGGGGATGTACCAGGTGGTAGCCGTCCAACCACCGCGCTTATAGGCGTAAGCCTTGACCAGTTGCCCATCCTTGAACAACGAGCCATGCAATTGGCGCTCATAGGTATAGGGAATGGGCACTGTCAGCAATGTCAATGCGCCGAGTACGGCGGGGAGCACGCCGGCACCTTTGCCGCCGCTCTGATCCACCAGCAGGCTGTAGCCGGTCTTGCTGAAACCGCCATCCAGAAAACTGAACGCCCCGGTTTCACGCAGGCGCTGGATGACTTCGCGTTGCTTTTGCTGGTCGAACCGCGTTGCCGGCGGCGGCATGGTCACGCTCATCGGCACATAGGCGTGCTCAGCCTTGTAATCCAGGGGTTTGAGCGCCGTACCGCAACCGCCGAGCAGCAGCGCAACGGCCAATAAAGTCGTCCTGATCATTGCGTTTGTTCCCTGGGCAGCAGGCCATCGCGCTGCACATCCTGGGCGAACGCGCGGGTGATACGGGCGACGTTCTCTTGTTGCATGCCGCCGCTACCGTCGAGCAGCCAGGTGTATTTTTGCGTGACGTTGCGGTAGCTGTACTGCTTCAACGGTTTGCCGTCGTGTTGCAGGGAAAACTCGGTGGTGGTGTCGATGCTCTGGGACAACGGCAACAGAAACAAGGTAGCCGTGCTCAACAGGATCACCGGGAACGGTGGCAGGTCGCGCTGGCTGTTGTAGCGGATCAACACCGTATAGTCCCCCGGCTTGCCCATGCCGGTTTCGACGCTGCGAAATACCCCGGTTTCACGCAGGTGGTTGCGGATCTGCGCGGCGGTGAGCGGGTTATCGACCATCACGTGGATCGGCTGGAGGTAGTCCTGGCCATCGGGCAACGTGCGTTCGGGCAAGGTGTTGGTGGTCGCGCAGCCTGTCAGCAGGGCTAACGCGCTCAGGGCGATAAAGCGCTTCATGGGCGTTTCTCCTGAGGGCTCTGACCCGCGCCACCCGGCAGCGGCACGACGATGTAGGGAGCGGCGCTGCGGTAGTCCAGCGGCATCAACTCCAACGACGGCAAGCCAGGCACGGATTGGCGCGCGATGGCTTCATCGCGCCCCTGCTGGTCACGCCAACGGAACGCACACGAGCCACCCAGGCACAACGAGCGAAACTCGCCCAGGTAATACGCCTTGCCCGCTTGCAGGCGCAGCGGCAGGTTGAATTTCTCCCGCGCTTGCACCGAGGTGTAGGTGGTGCCCAACATGGGTGAATAGTTGCTGGAGAAAAACTGGAAATCGTAGAACTCATAATCCCCAGGCTTGAGCGGCAGCACGAACACGCTGGCGGCGCCGTCCATTTCCTTCACATCCTGGGGCGTTTCACGGCCCATGCCGATCCATATGCCGGCCGCACCGTACTCGGAGCCGCGTTTGCGAAACAACAGGCGCTGGTTGGGTGCCGGCGAGGCCAACAGACTTTGCGGGCCGATAGACCCCACGAGATACGCCACCGGTTCATGCGGGCCGGGCAGCAGCGGCGCACTGACCATCGACGCGGGTTGAGTGCCGCAGCCGGTCAAGGCGGCGGCCATTAGCAACAAGGCCAAGGGCCTGGAAAAGCGAGACATGTTCGATCCTGAGCACGGGCGTAAGGGAAGCAGCAGGCGGCCCGGGACAAGCATGCATTGGCCCTCCTGGCGCTGCGCCTCGCGTCGTTGCGAGGGGCCCGCATGGTACGGGAGGGATGGGGGCGTTGACCAGCGCCGACCAGTTATTCCCGAATGCCTCCTACGGCACACCGCAGGTTAGCCAACTCCCTTAGCCAGGCTGAAGGGCGAGAACTCTATAAACCGCCACTTCAACGCCAGCGCCGCCGGGCGTCGCACCAGGTGCTCCACGTTCACCGTCCACAGCCGCTGCGCGCCCTCAAACGCCGCCACTTGCGGCCCGCTGAGGATCAAGGTGGTGCGCCCGGCGACCTGCAGCACATCCCCCGATTCGAAGTCGATAAACAACAACCCCGCCACCGGGTTGGTGTGCAGATTACCGAGGGTGTTGAAGAACTGGTTGCCGGCGAAGTCGGGGATGGTCAGCAGGTTGCCGTCGACATGCACGAACCCGGTATGGCCCCCGCGATGGGAGACGTCTACCGAGCGTTCGCCCTCTGCATCGAGGTAGCTGGCGACGAAGAAGGTGTCGGCGTTGCGGATCATCGCTTGTGCGGTGTCATTCAAGACCGTGGCGCGCTCGACAATGTTATCCGGTTTGCGGGCAACGGCCTCTACCGGCCGCAGTTGGATGTATTTGGGGCAGTTGCCGTAGCTGTGCACCACGTCAACCGAAAAACCGTCGTAGTCGAGGGCGCCGACACAACCGTTCATACGGTTGCGTCGGCGGGTACTCAGATCGATGCCGAGCAAGCCCACAGCGGCCCCCTTGCGCAAGGCAGCGCGTGCCGGGTCGCTGACGGACGGCAGGCTATCGATTTGCAAGCTGTGCGGGTGCGGTGAATGGGCAAAACCTGGGGCGCCTTCCACCATCGTTGCCCACGGGATGCCTTGGTCATCGACGACACCGAGTATCAGGTAGGGCAGCAAGGGGTAGAAATCCCGGTGCTGTTCGGGCAGATGGTCGCGAATCACCTTGGGCCCGATCATGGCCATGCGTTCGGCCACGCCAACCGTTTCTTGCAGGTGCCGTTCGCCGGCATGCCAAGGGGACTGTTCAATCGGATTCATGGTCATCACCTTCCTCGGGCACAGCCAGGAGCCTCTTAGGATAGCCGGCCAGCCACACATTGCCTTGCCGCATGCGACGCTACGCCCATCACCGCTCTTGCAGACGCTCGCGTAAAAAACGATGCCCCACCGAAAACAACCGTCGATACGTCAACAGCACCGCGCCCACGGTGCCCAACGCCGACGACGCCGCAATCAAGAACATGATCACGATCTGGTACCGCACTGCGTCCACCGGGCTTTCCCCCGCGAGCACCTGGCCGGTCATCATGCCGGGCAGGCTGACGATGCCGACCACGGTCATCTGGTTGAGCGTCGGGATCATCCCCGCCCGCACGGCCTGGCGGATCGGCTCCTGAGCCGCTTCCCAGCGGGAGCCGCCGAGGGCCAGGATCATCTCGAGGGTGTTGCGCCCCGACGTCAGTTCCTGGGTCATGCGCTCGATCCCCAAGGACACACCAGTGAGGGTGTTACCCAAAATCATGCCCAAAATCGGGATTGCATATTGCGGCTCATACCAAGGGTGGATGCGGATCACCGCAAACAACCCCACCGCCGTCACCAGCCACGAACTGCCCCACACCGACAGAATGCTGTCGACCCGCTGCCCCTTGTAAGTACGGCGCCCGCGCCCGGCCGCCGAGAGGCCGGCAATCAGGGTCATGGCGCACATCAGCGGCAGCACCACATACCAATAGGCAAACTCGAACACCCAACCCAGCAGATAACCGATGGCCAGCAGTTGCACCACGGTGCGCACCGCCGCCCACAGCAATTGGCGCCCCAGGCCCAGGCGCAGCAGTAATGACAGCGCGCCGTTGATGAGGATCAGCGACGCGGCGATGCCCATGTCCACGGCGGTGAGGTTTTGATAATTCATGGCTGGGCCGCCCCGCTCAATACGCCGGCGTTCATGTGCAGGTGGATGTTGCTCATACGCTGGGCCTGGTCGAGGTCGTGGGAGACCCAGATACAGGCACGGGACTTATCGGCGGCGAACCAGGCGTCGATCAGCGCTTCCACTTCGCGGGATGAGCTGGGGTCGAGGGCGGCGGTAGGCTCGTCCAGCAGCAGTACTTCGGGGTTCAGTTGCAGGGTGCGGATCAGCGAGACCACCTGGGATTCACCCCCCGATAGATCAGCGGCGTTCTTCGACAGAAAGTCCGGGGCCTTGCCAGCATGGCCCAGCAACGTGGTGACGGCTGCGCAGTCGAAGCTGCGCTTGCGCGAGGTCTTGAGGCTGAACGGAAAGCGCAGGTTGTCTTCCACCGTGCCCTCGATCAATGCCGGGCGCTGGGACAGGTAGCTGATATGGCAGCGGTAATGGGGAATCTCGGCGTTGCTGATCGGCTGGCCGTTCCACAGGATTTGCCCGGCGCTGGGCGCATCCAGCAGGGCCAGCGCGCGCAGGAACACACTCTTGCCAGAGCCTGAGGAACCGGTGATGGAAACGCGGTCGGCAGCGTGCAAGGTGAAATCAGTGGGTTCAAGCAAGGCCACATGGCGACGCTCGTCAAAGCGCGTAAGGGCGCGGGTTTCAATCAATGGGGTGTCAGTCATGAACTCACTACTCGGCGAACAACTTGCAATAAAATACCTCACTGCCTATATTCCCCGCCTGGCGTTTTCTGCGCCACCTTCCGCGGAAAGGGCTGCGCCCAAGACACTGCAACACCCTCATTCTTCTACGACTCCCAACCTTAAAGCGGACAAGGTTCAGACAAGGAGCTCGTATGTCCCAACACTTCAATACCGACGGCCGTCTCAACCTTGAGCAGCAGCGCAAGCGCGCCAAGGAACTGTTGCCGCGCCTCAAGGCCGAAAACCCCAGCGCCACCCTGTCCCAGGCCCAATGGGAAATCGCCAAGCAGTTAGGCTTCAGCAGTTGGCCCAAGCTCAAGGCCCATGTCGACGCCATCGACTTCGCCGCTCGCCACCCTGACTTTGCGGCCTGCGACGAAGCCCGGACCACCCACTGGCGCTGCGGCAATGACATCGCCCACAGCCTGCAACTGGCCGGGTTCAAAGGCCAGTTTCAGATGCTCAGCGACCCGTTGTGCATGGGCCCGGTGCGTAATCTGCCCACGATGGACTATCAAGCCCTGCGCAGCGCCTTCATCAGCCAGACGTTTGCCCTGGACGAAGGCGATGCGGCGCGCAGGATGGCCGACGAATACACCCAATTGGAAGCGCTGGCCAACGCCGAACACAGCGTGCTGTGGTGCGAAGCCGATGCCTATGACCAACTATTTTTGATCCGCGCCCTCGCCGGCCTTGAGCAGGCTCCGCACAAGCTTGAGCTGATCGAGGTGAACCGTATTCCCGGTGTGCAACGCTTTATCGGCATCGGTCAACTGGCGCCCGACCTGCTCACCTGGCTGTGGCCGCAACGGCGTTTGATCGAGGATGACGCGGTGCACTTGGCCAAACAGGCGTGGGCAGCCTATTGCGACAGCACGCCGCTCAAGTGGGCCGAATTGGCCCATGGCAACCACCCCGCCCTGCCCTTTATGGCGCCCGCCTTGTTGCGCCAATTGCAGGAACTGCCAGGTGCGCGGGACGGGTTATCGCTGACCGAACGCCTGACCCTGGCCTACCTCGCCGAAGCCGGGCCAAAGCCTGCGGCTCGCGTGTTTGCCGAGTTGATGGCCAAGCGCGAACCGTTGCCGTTTCTGGGGGACATGATGTTCTTTGCGTTGTTGCGGCCGTTGATTGATGGCGAGGAGCCGTTGCTGGCGGAAACAGAGGCGGGGTTGGTGCTGACGCAATTGGGTCAGGCGGTGCTCGATGGGCAGGCGTATTGGTTGGAGCATGCCAGTCATGAACGATGGGTAGGTGGTGTGTGTTTGCGGCCTGGGCAGGCGCATTGGACGCTTGATGAGCATCTTCAGCCTGTGCTGAATAGTCACTAGCACCGCTGGACCCATGTGGGAGGGGGCTTGCCCCCGATGGCGGCAGTCCAGTCAACATCTCTGTTGGCTGATACACCGCTATCGGGAGCAAGCCCCCTCCCACATTTTGCACAGTGTTAAGGCTGGCTTAGGTGTTCCAAGGTGTAGCGCAGCGACGCTGGTAGCATCGGGCCGTGGCTCAAGCCGGGAAAGGCCTGGTACTGCACCTTCAACCCCTGCACCCGCTGCAAATCCCCCAACAATTTCTTCGCCGGCCCATCTCCTTTCGGCCCATGCTGCATCGCCGGGCTCGCCGGTTCCTCATCCCCGCGCATCATCAGCAAGGTCGGGGCCTTGCCGTTGAGCCGTTGCGCCAAGCCATCGGCATGAATCACCCCACCGTTCCACCACAACGACGGACTCGCCGCCGCGTATTCATCAAATGCATCCGGCCGGGTCATCAGCGTATAGAGCACCAACAACCCACCGTAGGAGTGCCCCCACAGCAGCTGCCGCTTGGGCTTTTCTTCCAGTCGCTGGTTGATCAATGGGCGGATCTGCTGGGTCAGCAGATCCAGGAACGGCTCCGCCCCGCCACTCGGCATATCGGTCAGCGGGTCACGTTGCACGCCCTCGCCCACCTGCGGCGTGTAGTCGAAGGTGCGCGCGTTGCGTTCGATACGCAGCGGCGTGGCGTACCCCACCGCCACCAGCACCGGCGGCGTGGGGTTGTGGGACAGGCGGTTGAGCAGCGCCGTGTCGAGCGCCGCCATCGCCGCGTTGCCGTCCAACAGGTAGGCCACCGGGTTGGCCGCGCTGACCTTGAGCGGGCGGCCCAGCCAGATGCGGTAGTGCCGGGCGCCGTCGGCGGAGTCCAGTTCCAGGGTGCTGAAGCTGTAGTCGCTGGCTTCGCGCAATACCGGCGCGTCCATCAACTGGTCTGGCGCGGGCCTGGCGGATACGCACTGGGCAAAGAGCAACGCTAGCAAAAATGCGCAGCGCATCAGAACGACGCCGTCAGGCTGGTGAACAAGGTACGCCCGGACTGGTTGTAAGTGGCCGCGCCCGCGCCGTCGATGTTGTTCACGCCTTGGGCATTGCCTTCGCGCCAGAGGCGTTTGTCGAAGACGTTGTCCACGCCAGCGGTAAGGCTCAGGTTCTTGGTGATGGCGTAGGTGCCGCTTACACCGGCAATCGCATACGGCGACAGCTGGTTGTTCGACGTGCCCGTCACGCGGTTGCCGTGGTAGTCGTATTTTTTCGGAGTTTGCTTGCCGTACCAGGCTATGTTCGCTTGCAGGGACAGGTCCTGGGTCGCCTGCCAGTCGAGCACGGAGTTGAGGGTGAACTTCGGCGTTACCGACAGCACATCGCCGGTCTGTTTGTTTTTCGATTGCAGCATGTAGGTGAAGTTGTTGGTCCAGGTCACGTCCTCGCCAAACGGCAGGCTCAGGTTGCCCTCCAGCCCTTCGACCAGCGCCTTGGGCACGTTTTCCCATTGGAAGATGTTGGCACCGGCGGTGGTTCCGGTGCCACCCGTGGCGGTGCCGACCGGGGTCAAGCCGGATTCGATCTTGTTCTTGTAGTCGTTACGAAAGTACGTCAACCCCGCGACCACGCCGTCGTTGCGGTACTCGATACCCAGCTCCTTGTTGACGCTGGTTTCTGCCTCAAGGTCGGCGTTACCTTGCAAGTAGCAACTCTTGGTGGAGCCGTAGCAACCCTGGCCGTTGCTGTACAGCAAGTAGTTGGGGTTGAGCTGATACAGGTTCGGCGCCTTGTAGGAACGGGCGATGCCGGCCTTCAAGGTCAGGGTGTCGGTGAGCACCTGGGACAGGTTCAACGACGGGCTCCAGTTGTCGCCGACGCTATCGTGGTGGTCCAGGCGCAGGCCGGGGGTAAGGCGCGTGCCTGGGCGCAGTTCGATGTTGTCTTCGGCAAACACCGAGAAGATCCGCGACGATGAAGTGCTGCTGCGGTTGGCGCTCGTCAGCCCGGCCACGCTGCCGCCTGCGGTGGTGGTCTGGGTGTTGGCGCTCGGGTCGTCGAGCTTGGACTCGACCCACTCGGTACCCAGGGTCAGCACCTGTTCGAAACCTAAGTGCAGCGGCAGGCTGACTTCGCCGTGGGCGGTCAGGTCACGCAGCGTGGTGGTGTAGAAATCGGTGTTGGCAAAGATGCCTTCGGTGCCGCCCGCGAGGCCTTCGTTGATGCGACTGTTGCGGGTCTTTTCGTATTGCAGATAGGCCAGGCTGCTGCCGAAATCCCATTCGCCACGGTGGGTCAGCGCGTAGTTTTCACGGTAGAGGATATTGGTCTCATGGCCGAGCATGCTTTTCACGCTGGCATTGCTGTTGGTGTTCTGGGTATCGCCGGTGTAGATATTGCCCTGGCGGCTGAAACCGGCCTCCAGGTCGAGGGTTTGCTCCGGCGTCATTTTCCAGCTGAGCAGGCCGTTGACGTCCTTGTTGCGCACGCCTTCGCGCCCCGCCGGCAGCGTGCCGATCTGGTTGCCGTAACGAGTGGATTCGTGGCCGCTGTTGATGTCGGCATCGTCGGCATTGGTCTTGGCGATATTGCCATACACGCGGTAGCTGAGGTTATCGGTGATCGGGCCATTGAGGCCGAAGCTCATGCGCTCGGTCTCGCCTTCTTCTTTGTGCTGGGCGAAGTTGTGATAAATCGTCGCCGAGCCGTGGGTCTCGGTGCCCGGTTGCTTGGTGATGATGTTCACCACGCCGCCTGCCGCGCCGTTGCCGTAACGGGCGGCGGCTGGGCCACGGATGACCTCGATGCGCTCCACTTGATCGGCCGGTACCCAGTTGGTATCACCACGGCTGTCTCGCTCGCCACGCCAGCCATAGCGCACCGCGTTGCGGCTGCTGACCGGCTTGCCGTCCACCAGAATCAAGGTGTTTTCCGGGCCCATGCCACGGATGTCGATCTGGCGGTTGTTGCCGCGCTGGCCGCTGCTGGAGTTACCCGTGAGGTTGACGCCCGGCATGGTGCGGATGATCTCCGACAGGTCGTTGGCCGGTGGGCGCTTCTTGATGTCTTCGGCGGTGATGATCGACACGCCGGGCATCTGCTTGATCTCTTCCTGAGCGGTGCCCAATACGGTCTGGGTCGGCAGCTCCATCTGCGCGGGGGCTTCGGCTTCGGCGGCAAAGCCGGCAACGGGCAAGAAGCTGCAAATACTCACGGCAAGCAGGGACAAGCGGAACATGGGGCGATCTCCAAACGTCTACCCGACCGATAGCGGCGGGCCATCAAAGATCGCAGATGATAATCAGATGCAATAACGAGTAAAGAAACTTAACTTTCTAAACATTTGCCGCCGGCAAGCGCAGGTTCATGCGCAAACCCTGGCTGCCCTGGGTGGCCCACAGCTCGCCGCCCTGCAGTTCGATGGCGCGGCGGGCGATGCTCAAACCCAGGCCAAATCCGGTACCCACCGTGCCGTCCAGCCGTAGATAGGCTTCGAAGATGCGCTCAAGATCATCCTTGGCAACCCCAGGCCCCTGGTCTTCGATCACCAACCACCAACAGTCGCCTTCACGCCAGCCGCTCAGGCGGATCACCCCCTGTTCGGGCGAATGGCGGATGGCATTGCGCAGGATATTTTCCAGGGCCTGGGCAAAGCTGTTGAGGTGCACATGCAATTGGCAGCGGCTGTCTAACTCACAGACCAAACGATCCAGCGGCCAGCCGGTTTCAAAGTGTGCGTCTTGCGCCAAGGCTTCCCAGACCGAGGCCACCACGACGTCTTCGGCTTCAAGGCGCGGTTGTTCGGTGTCGAGCCAGGCCAGGTTGAGGGAGTCGTCTACCAATCGGCGCATTTCATCCACTTCCCGCGACAAGCGTTGCTGCAACTGCTCGCGTGGCAGGCCACTGTCGCTGGCGATGGTCAAGCGGGCCAGGGGCGTGCGGATTTCGTGGGACAAGGTGCGCAGCAACTGCCGCTGTTGATGCAGGTTCTGGCGCAAGCGCTCGGCCATATGTTCGTAGGCACGCGCCAGCTCACCCAACTCATCCGGGCGCCGAGTCACGGTGCTGCTGGCCAGCGGCGCCAAATCACCGGCACTCAGCGCATTGGCGCGCACACGCAATTCGTTCAACGGCTGCACCAGATGCCGATACAGCAGCAACCCCAACCCCAGCGCCAACAACACCGGCACCACGCCATGAGTCAACACGTGGGTCCACGGCGTCAGCCCCGGCGGCAACAGGCGTTCGGGCAACTGCATCACCAAGCGGCCGCGCTCCGGGTGCTGGGGAAAGGCGATGCTCACATACGGCAGTTCATCCTCCAGGCGCTTGCTCATCGGCCAACTGAGCTTGCGCATAAAGGTCAGGTGGCCGACCTGCTCGGCACTCAGCGGCGTGGTGCCCAAGCTCTGCAGATAGTCATCGAGCACCGCGACCCAGGTGTGTTCGCGCTGCGCCAGCGCCAAGCGCCAACGCTCCACTGCCTGCGCATCGCCACTGGCCGCAACCTGCTCGGCCTCGGCGGCATAGGCGGCCAACGCGATGCGGTCCGGTTGCGCCAAAAAATAGGTATTGCGCTCAACCTGTAAGCCCCAGCTCCACACCAGCCACACCAGCAGCAGGCAGAAACACACTTGCAGCACCGCCATTTTCCACAGCAGGGGGTGGCGCCGGTGCATCAAGCGCCTTCGCACATCAGCACATAGCCTTGGTGACGCACCGCATCGATGCGCAGGCCCTGCACATCGATGGTCGCCAATTTGCGCCGCAGGTTGCACACGTGCACATCCAGGCCACGGTCCAGCCGGGTGTAGGGCCGATGCAGCACATGTTGGTACAGAAAGGGTTTGGTCAGGGCTTCGCCGGTGTGCTCGTGGAGCGTGCACAACAGGCGGAATTCCGAGGTGGTCAGCCCGGCGGCGATGCCGTTGTAGCGCACATCGCGCGCGTAGTTGTCGAACTCCAGCGCTGGGTGCCGCGCAACCGATTGGGGCATTTGGGTGCCGCAATCAATCGCCACGCGGCGCAGCAAGGCATCGATGCGTACATCCAGTTCGGCCAGGCTGAAGGGCTTGGGCAGGTAATCGTCGGCGCCCTGGCTGAAGCCGGTGATGCGGTCCTGTTCGGCGCCCAGGGCCGACATCAATATCACCGGCGTACCCCGCTCATGGCGCAGGCGCGAGAGGATCGTCAGCCCGCTTTCATTGGGCAACATGATGTCCAGCAGGATTAATTCCACCGGCGAATGCAAGGCCAAATCCAGGCCCTGGTCACCGCGATGGCTACTGCTGAGGCTGAAACCACGTGCGCTCAGGTGGTTGCACAGGTGCGTGCACAGCTCGACGTCATCCTCGATGACAAGAATGCGCGGCAGAGGCAATGAGGATGGCGACAGATGATAAGTATTCACAATTACATCAGTTTCGCATTCGACGAAACATTTCGCAACGTGGTCAATCTTCCTGGGATTGGCTAAGGTGCCGCCCACGCGCCCTTTAACTGCGAGACCTTTGCATGCGTAACTTGATCATAGCCAGCCTCTGCCTGCTCGCAGGCTGCCAGCAAACCCCACCGGCCAACGACCAACTCGACGCCGTGCTCTGGACCCAGACCTCCATCGAGCACGAGTTGATCTATCGCCAGCTCTTCGCCAACGCCACCCGCCAACTCGACGTGGCCCTGGCCGATCCAACCTGGGACGCCCTGCCCTTCCCCTCGCGCAACCTGAACGGCCTGCCTCCAGCGGTGGTGGTAGATATCGATGAAACCGTGCTGGACAACGTGCCGCTCAATGCCCGGGACGTGGTCAACAATCAAATCTATTCCTACGACCGCTGGAACACCTGGGTGGAACAAGCCAAGGCTCAGGCATTGCCCGGCGCGGTGGACTTTTTGCAAGCCGCCGAGCACAAAGGCATCAAGGTGTACTACGTGACCAATCGCGAGCACAGCCAGGTTGCGGCGACGCTGCGAAACTTGCGGCTGCGGGGCTTTCCGATTCAGAGCGAAGCGCAGATCCTGGCCGCCAGCACCCCCACCGGCCACTGCGAAAGCGCCGGCTACGGCAAGACCTGCCGGCGCCAATGGATCGCCAGCCATGCTCGGGTGTTGTTGATGTCCGGGGATTCGCTGGGGGATTTCGTGCAGGCCGAACACAACACCCTCGCCGATCAGCGCAAGGCCGTTGAGCCTTTTGTGGGCTGGCTCGGGCAGCGCTGGTTCCTGCTACCCAACCCGACTTATGGCAACTGGTACAGCGCACCGTATGGGGATGACGATAAATTGCCGTTCGAGCGCAAGCGCCAGCTTAAGCAGCAGGCGTTGCAGTTGGAGCAGTAACCCTGTGGCGAGGGAGCTTGCTCCCTTCCACATGTTGATCTCTTTACCTAGAACAAGCGCCCGCCCAAGGGGTATTCCACCGCCAGGCGAATCTGGTTGGCATCCAACTCCGCCTGCGCTGCATTGCCCCGGTGCACCGCATGGCGCAGGGTGAACGCCAGGTTTTTCGCCACGCCGGACTGCACCACGTAGCGTGCTTGCAGGTCGCGTTCCCAGTGCTTGCCACCCTCGCCATACCCCAGCCAGGCGTAGCCGCCGTTGGGGTCCATATGGCTGCCGTCGATGCCGCTGCCACGCACATACAAGGCCGCCAACGTCAGGCCGGGCACGCCGTAGCCCGCCAGGTCCAGGTCATAACGGGCCTGCCACGAGGCTTCGCGAGGGGCGTTGAAATCTGACAACGCCACGGCATTGCTCAGGTAAATCGCCCCGCGTGTCACGTAGTCGAACGGGGTATCGCCGCTGACTTTCTGATAACCGACGCCGATGCTGTGGGCACCGAGTTTGTAGGTCGACATCAGGCTCCAGGTGGTGTTGTCGATACGCCCTGATAACGCTTTGCCGGTGTCTTCGGTGCGGTAGAGGTTCAGGTCAACCAGCAGCGACTGGCCGGGCACCAACGGCTGGGTGTAGACCGCCCCCAGGTAGTGTTGGCGCCAAGTGTCCTCGTAATTGGCACTGAACAGGCTGGCGCTCAGGCCCTTGATTGCGGTTGTGCGCACGCCCAGCAAATCAAACCGATCACCCTGCTTGCCGTTGGAGTAATTGACCACAAACCCGCGGTCATGGCTGGTGGCGTTGCGGTCGGTGCTTTCGTTGAAGTGGCCGGCGAACAGCGTGGTGGCGGGCAACTCCCGGCTGGTCAACAGCCAACCGGTGGCGGTCTCTGGCAGCAAGCGGCTGTCGGACGAGGCAAACACCGGGGTTTTCACCCGTTGCTCGCCGTAGCGCAGTTCGGTCGAGGAAAAGCGCAGCTTGACCACTGCCCCACCGCGGCTGAATTCGTCCTTGGGGTGGCCGTCATTGTCCACCCCAAGCAGCCGCGCCTTGCCCGCACGCCCGCCACCGCTGTCCAGCTTCCAGGCGGAATAGACATGGGCATCCAGGCCAAAACCGACAGTACCGGTGGTAAAGCCGGAGGTGTAATCGGCCATCAGGCCATAGGCCCACTCTTCGGCCAAATCACTGCGTTCGGCCCTGGGCTTGTAGGCGTTGCGTGCGCCGTTGCTGACGGCGCCGTGTTGGTAGTCGCGACGGTCGTAGACGCTGCGGTTGAGCAGGTTCCATTGGCTGCCTTCAATAAAGCCGGTGGCGTCGTCTTGTTCGGCGGCGAAGGCGAGCAGGCTCTGCCCTCCCAATGCTAAAAGCAGGGTGCGCGTTGAGAAAATTTTCACGGTGGGGCTCCAGTCAAAGGTGTTGCGCAAGGCGCGCAACACCTTGGGTGACGTCAGAGGTATTTGAGGATCGCGATATCGCGACGGCGCTGCTTGAGGTTGGCGAACCAACGCGTAGGGAAGAACAGCAACACCCCGAGAATCACGCTCCACAACCACACCGCCGGCAGGTCGTCGAAACCGTAATAGGCGCCCTGGTTGGCACCCCAGATGCCCAACGCGACCAGGTACATGGCCTTGAGCACATACAGATGCAGCAAGTAGAAGAACATCGGCGCACCGCCGTAGACCGCCAGGGTCGCCGTGGCCCAGCGCGACTGCCATTTCTCGAACAACGCCAACAGCAGCAACGACAAGCCCAGGGTCGGCATCAGGAACATCAAGGACGGCGGGTATTTCTTCGCACTCATGAAGCTCATGAACGTGCGCAGCGAGTCGCCGGTCTGCACCCAGGGTTTCTCGCCGTAGACGTTGAGGTAGCGGATAAACACAAACGCCACCAACAAACCTGCGCCCAGCTTGATCAACCGCGAGACGCGCTCGGCGGAGGGCATGTCCTTGCCAAACCACGGGCCGATGCCCCAGCCCAATACAATCACGCCAATCCACGGCAAAATCGGGTAGGTGGTGCGCGCCCGAGTGAACTCGGTGATGTCGATAAACACCCGCTGATGCAGGATCGACCACGGTACGAAAAACGGCGACTCCGGCCCCACCGTCACGCCATCGAGCAGGTTATGCCCGGCGACAATCGCCACCCCCAGCACGATCAACCAAGAACGTTTGAAATGCAGCAGGCCGGCAAGCACGATCATGCACAGGCCGATGCACCAGATCACTTGCAGCCAGAGGGTCTTGGGCGGGAACTCGGCGTTCCAGGCAAAGCACACAAAGGTGATTTCCAAAAACACCAAGAACAGCCCGCGCTTGAGCAGAAACACCGAGGTCTCGCGAGCGCTGTGTTTTTGGCTGTAGAGCCAGGCCGACAAGCCGGTGAGGAAGATAAACGCCGGAGCGCAGATCTCGCTGAGCATGCGGGTGAAATACAGGTCCGGGGTGACGCTTAAGGCGTCAATCGGGTCGGTGACTTGGCGGTGCAGCAAGAAGGTTTCGCGCACGTGGTCGATCAACATCAAGAACATCACAAAACCACGCAACGCATCGATCGCCAGCATGCGCGTGGCCGCCGTGACGTTACTCAGGGCACGCGCAGGGGCAGCAGTGCCCGCGTGACCGGCCAATCCTGAAGAAAGGGTCATATCAATCACTCATGAAAGAGGGGGTAAATCAGGCGGACTTTTTCAGCCTGGCGATTTCCGATGCTGGCAACTGCGATGGCGCCCGAGGCAACGGCGCCCTGCCTTGCTCGCGCTGGAACGACAGCGTCGAACTGAAGCGCATTACATCAAAGGGCTCAGCCTTGCCCTCGGCGCTCAGTCGCTCCCCAGGGCTGTTGACCTGATGCTCGACAGCCACCACATAGGTGCCCTGCCACGGCAGCGCGAAACTGACGTTGCCGGCAGCATCACTGCGCTGCTTGAAGACTTCACCGGAAGCGGTTTCCAGCACCACCTCCTGATCCGCCAGCGGCTTGTCGGCATAGAACACCTGAAACTGCGCACTGTTTGCATCGGCAACGCCGGTGGGCACGATGTCCAACGTCAGTTCCGGCGGCCGCGCGCGCAAGTCACCGACCCAACGGGTGGCCGGTGTCCAATGCGCCTTCATGGGCCTGCCGCCCTCCTTCACCTCGAACAGCGGATAGTGCAGGTCCAGGGCCAGCAACGAATCGTCACGCCCCGGCTGTTGGGCCAGTGCAAACGCCTGGCGCTGCATGTTCAATCCGAACGGCGCCGACATAGACCAGGCTTTAAGCTGCTTGAATCGGTCCAATCCGCCCGGCGTCACCTCCAACACATTCTTGTCGTACTCCCCGTAATACAAAGCCAGTGGCTGGCCGGGTAGTTGCTCATACCAAATCTGATGCGCCTGGCCGGTGTTAGCCAGCATCAGCGCACCCAAACCCAACAATGCTTTTGCGTTGCTCATACGCATTTTTTATCGCTCCGATTGGTGGTGTTCAACGAAGGGTTGGTGCGGCTGGAAACCACCGCACAACCTCGCGCTCCCTCACTCTGGCTGCATTACAACGCAGCGACTTTTACGGTTTGCGCCGAATTGCGGGCTTGGATCGGGGGAGATCACTGTTTAAGCGCTGGAAAAAGTATTTTGTGCGGGGTGCTTCGGGATGAGGCGTTTAGTAACGCTTGGGGGGTGGTGTGGTTGATTGAGGTGCAGGGGGGTGTGGTGATGTGGCGGTGTACATATCCGTTATTTGGGTAACGGCGGCTATTGGTTCCGCCCTTACGGCGGGTCACTTTGGAAAAGAGCCCCAAAGTAACCAAAGGGCTCTTGCCCCACCACTCGGCACCTCGCCTAGGCTCGGTGTGCCCTCACTCCGGCTTGAATCCGTGGGCCGCCGCCACGCGCCATCCATGGCGCGGGGCGGCTAACCCGGCGTCCTGCCGGGTTACCCACGGATTCAAGCCTGCGTTCGGCCAGCGTGGTTAACGGGGCGCTTCAGATCAAGATCAAAAGCCAAATCAAAAGCCAGAGCCAGAGCCAGAGCCAGAGCCAGAGCCAGAGCCAGAGCCAGAGCCAGAGCCAGAGCCAGAGCCAGAGCCAGAGCCAGAGCAGACCACTATCTACCTGATGTAAGGGGGCCAAATGTGGGAGGGGGCTTGCTCCCGATGGCGGTGGTTCAGCTACAAATATAGTGACTGACACACTGCCATCGGGAGCAAGCCCCCTCCCACATTTGAATGGTGAACGGCACACCCAACCGGTCGGCTCTAAGGCCGCCGCGCTCTTGCTTTTGATCTGGGGTCGCCCCGTCAAACACGCTGGCCGAACGCAGGCTTTGGAGCGTGGGTAACCCGGCAGGACGCCGGGTTAGCCGCACTGGGCCATGGATGGCCCATTGCGGCGGCCCACGCTCCAAAGCCGGAGTGAGGG
>NZ_UTKY01000055.1 GCF_900583165.1 Pseudomonas viridiflava
ATAACGGCGGTTTGGCCAGCGTTGTACGTAACGTTGTCCACGGTGAAGGTAGTCACCGTGAGGTCGTTATCAACGTCGCTGTCATTGGTCAGCACGTTACCGCTGGCAACGTGATCTTCTTCGGCACTACCGTTGTC
>NZ_UTKY01000034.1 GCF_900583165.1 Pseudomonas viridiflava
TGCGCTTCTTCATGTACTACAACCGTACAAGACTCCATAGCTACAACGACTACCTGTCGCCAATAGCCATGGAGCAAAAAGCAGCATAAACACCGTAATCGGTGTCCGGGATTACTTGACCAGATCAAGCCCCCTCCCACATTTGACTGTGTTTCAGATTCAGGGCTGTTGGCGCGACTCGACGCCCAGTTCATCCCACACCGATTCGGCCAGGTGAAACGTCGCATTCGCCGCCGGTATCCCGCAGTAAATCGCGCTCTGCATCAGTACCTCTTTGATCTCGGCACGGGTCACCCCGTTGCTGGCGGCCGCGCGCAGGTGCAGCTTCAACTCGTCCGTGCGGTTCATGCCGATCAACATCGCAATCGTGATCAGGCTGCGGGTGTGCCGAGGCAGGCCGGGACGGGTCCAGATGTCACCCCAAGCGTGACGGGTGATCATTTCCTGGAACTCGCTGTTGAACTCGGTCAGCGCATTGAGGCTGCGGTCGACATGGGCATCGCCCAGCACCTCGCGGCGTACTTGCAGGCCGTCGGCATAACGTTGTTTCTCGTCCACAAAAAGCTCCTCAACGGGCCAGTAAAAATTCGATAACCCGATCACTGAACGCCGCACCGGCCTGCACATTGGACAGGTGCGCCGCGTAGAACTCGGCGTATTCGGCACCTTGCACGTGATTCTGGATAAAGTGCCCGCCCTCTGGAGGCGTCACGGCATCTTCGGTGCCGGCAATTACCAGGGTCGGCACTTTGATCGACGCCACTTGCCCACGAAAATCCGCATCGCGCACGGCAGCGCAGTTGGCCGCGTAACCTTCGGGCGAAGTGGCGGCGAGCATGTCGGTGATCTGCTGGGCCTGGTGCGGGTTGGCTGCCGCAAAATCAGCCGTGAACCAGCGCGCAATCGACGCATCGCGCAGCGCAACCATCGCTGCTGCACCATCGCGCAGGACCGTCTCGATCCGTGGGTTCCAGATCTCAGGCGTACCGATCTTGGCAGCGGTGTTGCACACCACCAAGCGCTGCAGGCGCTCGCCTGCATGGATGCCCAGCCATTGGCCGATCAAGCCACCCATGGACAACCCGCAGAAATGCGCCCGCTGGATACCCAGCGCATCCAGCAGTGCAATCACGTCCCGCCCCAGTTGTTCGATGCTGTACGGCCCCTTGGTGACCAGCGATTTGCCATGGCCACGGGTATCGAAACGCAGCACGCGAAAATGCTCGGCGAAGGCCGGGATCTGGATGTCCCACATATGCAGGTCGGTGCCCAACGAGTTGGAAAGCACCAGCACCGGCGCATCCACAGGCCCGTCGAGTTGGTAATGCAGTTCGCCGTCAGCGAGTTGTACAAAGGCCACAGTGGTTTCCTCAGGAAAAGTGTTCGACGACAGCCCGGGTGACCCAGGTTTGCGCCTGGCCCAGGTAGTGAGCCGGGTCGAGCAGGCGGTCGAGCTCGGCCGCTGACAGCTCGGCGGTGATCTGCGGTTCGTCCGCCAGTACGGCACGTAGATGGCGCCTATCGGCGACGGCGCGTTTGCAGCAGTGCTCCAGCAGATGGTGCGCCGTCTCGCGACCCAGTCGCTGGGCCAGCACGATGCTAACGGCTTCAGCGAGTACCAGGCCTTGGGTCAGGTCGAGGTTCTGGCCCATGCGCTCGGCGTCGACTTCCAACCCTTCGCTCACCAGCAATGCCTGCTGCAACGCCCCGGACACCAATCGGCAAATCTCCGGCAAGGTTTCCCACTCAGCATGCCACAAACCCAGGCTGCGCTCGTGCTCTTGGGGCATGGCGCTGAACATCGTCGCCACCAGGCCGGGCACACGGGTTGCCGCACTGATCAGTACGGCGGCACCCACCGGGTTACGTTTGTGCGGCATGGTGGACGACCCGCCTTTACCCGGCGCCGAGGGTTCGAAGACTTCCCCCGCCTCCGTCTGCATCAACAAGCTGACGTCGCGGCCCAATTTGCCAAGGCTGCCGGCGATCAGGCCGAGTACGCTGGCAAACTCCACCAAGCGATCACGCTGGGTGTGCCAGGGTTGCTCAGGCAGCGTCAGTTGCAACTGCGCCGCCAAGGCTTCGGCCACCGGCATGGCCTGCTCACCCAGCGCTGCCAGGGTGCCCGACGCACCGCCAAATTGCAGCACCAGCAAGCGCGGTTTCAGCTCGGCAAGGCGTTGCCGGCTGCGGGTCACCGCCCCCAGCCAGCCGGCGATCTTCATCCCCAGGGTGACCGGTGTCGCATGCTGCAACCAAGTGCGGCCAGCCAACGGCACGGCGGCGTAACGCTGGGCCTGAGCGGCAAGAATATCCCCCAGCCGCGCCAAGTCTGCTTCGATCAGCTCCAGCGCCCGCCGTAGTTGCAGCACCAGGCCGGTGTCCATCACATCCTGGCTGGTGGCGCCCAAGTGCACATAACGTTCGGCACCGGCGTCTTCGCTGGCAACCCACTTACCCAACGCCTTGACCAATGGAATCGCCGAATTCCCCGCCGTGGCAATCGCCACGCTGAGGGCATCCACGTCGTACAGCGACGCCAGGCAGGCCTGGGCAATCGGTGCCACGGCTGTCTCGGGGATCAACCCCACCTGGGCCTCGGCCCGGGCCAGCCCGGCCTCGAAATCCAGCATGCCCTGCAAGCGTCCCTGGTCGCAGAACACTTCGGCCATGCTGCCGGCCGTGAAGTAAGCGTCGAACAATTGGTTGCTCGTGCGCAGCGTCATATCGCGTTCCTTACAGATCGTGGTGCAAGTACTCAGCCTGTTTCGGCAAGCGCAAGCTGAACAAGAAGGCCACCGCCATCATGCCGGTGACGTACCAGTAGAAGGTGTTTTCCATGCCCATGGATTTGAGACCCAGGGCCACGTACTCCGCCGAACCGCCAAAGATCGCGTTGGCCACCGCATAGGCCAGGCCAACACCCAGGGCGCGCACGTGGGGCGGGAACATTTCCGCCTTCACCAGGCCGCTGATGGAGGTGTAGAAACTCACAATGGCCAACGCCAGGGAGATCAGCACAAAAGCCAGGAACGGGCTGGTGACGGTTTTAAGCGTGAGCAGGATCGGCACGGTGCACAGGGTACCGAGGGCGCCGAACCAGAGCATCGAGTTGCGACGGCCGATCTTGTCCGAGAGCATGCCGAACAGCGGCTGCATGCACATGTACACAAACAGCGCACCGGTCATGATGTAGCTGGCGGTCTTGGCGTGCATCCCGGCGGTGTTCACCAGGTACTTCTGCATGTAGGTGGTAAAGGTGTAGAAAATCAGCGAGCCGCCGGCGGTGTAGCCCAGTACGGTGATGAAGGCGGCCTTGTGGTTGCGAAACAGCGCGGCGATGCTGCCGGCGTCCTTGTCCTGGCGCATTTCTTTGCTGGTGGTTTCTTTGAGGGTGCGACGCAGCAGTAGCGAGATCACTGCCGCAATCGCGCCGATTACGAAGGGAATGCGCCAGCCCCATGCACGCAGCTCTTCTTCGGTGAGGATCTGTTGCAGGATCACCACCACCAGCACCGCCAGCAATTGCCCGCCGATCAGGGTCACGTACTGGAACGAGGCAAAGAACCCACGCTGGCCCTTGAGCGCGACTTCACTCATGTAGGTCGCGGTGGTGCCATATTCGCCACCCACCGACAAGCCCTGGAACAGACGCGCCGCCAACAGCAACGCTGGCGCCCAGGCGCCGATGTCTTTGTAAGTGGGCAGGAAGGCAATGACCAGGGAACCGGCGCACATCATCAGCACCGAGATCATCATCGAGTTTTTACGACCGTGCTTGTCGGCCACTCGGCCAAACAGCCAGCCGCCGATTGGGCGCATCAGGAACCCGGCGGCGAACACGCCAGCGGTGTTGAGCAGTTGGACCGTGGGGTCGTCCGACGGGAAGAATGCCGGGGCAAAGTAGATGGCGCAGAAGGCGTAGACGTAGAAGTCGAACCATTCGACGAGGTTGCCGGAGGAGGCACCGACAATCGCAAAAATCCTTTTGCTGCGTTCTTCTCCGGTGTAATGACTCGTTGTTGTTGTCATGGGTTTTTCACTCAAGGGGAACGGTTATAGCCTAGACATACTTTGCAACAAGCTCGTTCCGCAACCAGACCTTTGTATGTACGGTGCCTCTGCGGGCCTCATCGGGGGCAAGCCCCCTCCCACCTTTAATAGGCGACGCGGTCAAAATGTGGGAGGGGGCTTGCCCCCGATGGGGCCCTCAAGCCTTGTTAGTAATCGAAGAACACCGTCTCCTTCTCGGTGCCCTGCAACACCACATTCCACTGATGCACACCCTCGGCATCCGGCTTGGCGATCAAGGTGCTGCGCCGCTCGGCCGGCACACACGCCAACAACGCGTCATCCCCATTCAACGCCTCGCCATCAAAATAAATCCGCGTCAGCAGGTGTTTTACCAACCCACGGGCAAACACCAGCACCACCAGGTGCGGCGCCTGGGTCGTACCCTTCAGGCCCGGCACAGCCCCCGGCTTGATGGTGGTAAAGCGAAACCGCCCTTGCCCATCCACCGGCACGCGGCCAAAGCCTTCAAAGTTAGGGTCGACGGCCTTGTCTTGCTCGTCTTCGGGGTGGTCGTATTTGCCGGCGGCATTGGCCTGCCAGACTTCGAGCATGGCGTCGTTGACGACATCACCGTTGCCATCCACCACTTGCCCGCTAATCGCCACGCGCTCGCCCAGGGTGGCGGCGGTGGTCAGGTCTTCGCGGTTCAGCCAGGTAAGGCCGATGTGGTAATACGGCCCTACAGTGTGGGACGTGGTCGCGTTGAGGGTCATCTCATTTCTCCATCGGCGTGGCGTCGCGGCCGCGCAGGACGATGTCCCAGCGGTAGCCGAGGGCATAGGAAGGAATGGTTTTTTCCAGGTCGAAGCTGGCGATCAGGCGCTGCTTGGCCGACGTGTCGGGCACGCAGTTGTAGATCGGGTCGTATTCCAGCAGCGGGTCGCCAGGAAAATACATCTGCGTGACCAGGCGCGTCAGCACGCTCGGGCCAAACAGCGAAAAGTGGATATGCGCCGGGCGCCACGCGTTGTGGTGGTTGCCCCACGGGTAGGCGCCGGGCTTGATGGTCTGGAACTGATACCAGCCCTCGGCGTCGGTGACGGTGCGGCCAGTGCCGGTGAAGTTCGGGTCCAGCGGCGCATCGTGCAAGTCACGCTTGTGGTTGTAGCGCCCGGCGGCGTTGGCCTGCCAGATCTCCACCAGAATGCCCGGCACCGGCAGGCCGTTTTCATCCAGCACACGGCCGTGAATGATGATGCGCTCGCCCTGAGGCTCGCCGTCATGCTGGGCAGTGAGGTCGTTGTCCTTTTCATTGACGCGCTCGGCGCCGATGGTCGGGCCGGTGATTTCCGACAACGAATGGGGCAGAAACACCAACGGCTGGGACGGCGAACGCACGTTCGTCGATTGGTAGGCCGGATGCAGGTAATCAGGTTGGGTGCCCGCTTGCGGGCGCCGGTAACCGGGCTTGTCACTCATGGTGCAGTCCTCTCTTATTCAACTTAAACGCGTTCAATCGCCAGGGCCAAGCCTTGGCCGACGCCTACGCACATGGTCGCCAGGCCTTTGCTGCCGCCGGTTTTTTCAAGCTGATGCAGGGCCGTCAGCACCAGCCGCGCACCGCTCATGCCTAGAGGGTGGCCGAGGGCGATGGCACCGCCGTTCGGGTTAACCTGCGGGGCATCATCGGCGATCCCCAGTTCACGCAGCACCGCCAGGCCTTGGCTGGCGAAGGCTTCATTGAGCTCGATCACATCGAAGTCGGTAACGGCCAAGCCCAGGCGCTCCACCAGTTTGCGCACCGCCGGCACCGGGCCGATGCCCATCACGCGCGGGGCAACCCCGGCGCTGGCCATGCCGAGTACGCGGGCACGGGCGGTCAGGCCATGCTTTTTCACCGCTTCGGCAGAGGCCAGGATCAGCGCGGCGGCACCGTCATTGACGCCCGAGGCGTTGCCGGCCGTTACGGTTTTGTCGGGGCCGTTGACCGGCTTGAGTTTAGTCAGGGCCTCCAGGGTAGTGTCAGCCCGTGGATGTTCGTCGTGCTCGACCACGGTCTCGCCTTTTTTATGGGCGACGCGCACCGGCACGATTTCTTCGGCAAAAAAACCGGCGGCCTGGGCGGCGGCCGTGCGTTGCTGGCTGCGCAGGGCGAAGGCGTCCTGGTCGGCACGGGACACCTTGTAGTCGTCGGCAACGTTATCGGCGGTCTGCGGCATCGCATCCACGCCGTACTGGGCCTTCATCAGCGGGTTGATAAAACGCCAGCCGATGGTGGTGTCTTCCAGCTTCATGTTGCGCGAGAACGCTGCATCGGCCTTGCCCATCACGAACGGTGCGCGGGACATCGACTCGACGCCACCGGCAATCGCCAGCTCCATTTCGCCGCTGGTGATGGCGCGAAAGGCCGTGCCGATGGCGTCCATGCCCGAGGCGCACAAGCGGTTGAGGGTAACGCCGGGAATACTCTCAGGCAGGCCCGCCAGCAGAAGGGCCATGCGGGCAACGTTGCGGTTGTCTTCGCCGGCCTGGTTGGCGCAGCCGAAGAACACCTCGTCCACTGCGGCCCAATCCACCGAGGGGTTGCGTTCGATCAGGGCCTTGAGCGGCAGTGCCGCCAGGTCATCAGCACGCACGGTGGAGAGGCCACCACCGAAACGGCCGATGGGGGTACGAATGGCGTCACAGATAAAGACATCACGCATCAGGTTTCTCCCGGGACTAGGCCATGGGCCGCCGCCGTACGGATCGAAAAAGACGCTGAGAGAGCGTCGAGTGGCTTGAAGGTTAAGGCGCTGCCTGGGGGCAGACAATCCGATAATCGACGCAGTGTTCGATTATCGAACGGATTGTTATCTCGGTTATACCCTCCCACCTGTTTAACCGTGGCTAACCTCAGGTGGCATCGGCGTGGCTGACCATGCCCTTAATCACCACGGCAGCCGTGGCCAGCGCGGCCGGAATCACCAACGCCGTCAGCACTTGCTCGAAATTCCAGCCCAACCCCAGCAACGTGGCGCCCATCCAGGCACCGAGGATCGCGCCGAAGCGGCCGATACCCAGCATCCACGACACACCCGTGGCACGCCCTTGGGTCGGGTAAAAACGCGCCGCCAGCGACGGCATCGCTGATTGCGCACCGTTGACGCACATGCCGGCAATCAGCACCAGCGTCGCCAGTACCGTGATATTGCCCAGGCTCTGCCCCACCGCGTAGGCAAATACCCCGGCCAGCAAGTAGAACGTGCCGATGACCTTGTGGGGATTGAACCGGTCCATCGCCCAACCGACGCCCACGGCGCTCAACACGCCGCCAAACTGGAACAACGCACCAATAAAAGCAGCCTGTTCCATGCTGGCACCGCTATCGCGCATCAGCGTCGGTAGCCAACTGGTGAGCAGGTACACGATCACCAGGCCCATAAAGTAGGTGAGCCACAGCAACAAGGTGCCGGCGCTGTAGGTGCCGGAGAAGATCACCGCAAACACGTTGCGCGCCTTGACGGTTTTTTGTTCGGGCACGCTGAAGGCTGACGCCTGAGCGACGATGGTCGGCTCGATGGGTGACAGGGTTTTGCGCACCTTGTCGGTACCGCGGTTACGCACCACCAGATAGCGTGCCGACTCCGGCAGCCACAGCACCAATACAACCACCAGGATCAGCGGGAGGATGCCGCCGATCATCAACAACGCATGCCAGCCAAAGGCCGGGATCAGCTTGGCGGAGATAAAACCACCACCGGCCATGCCCAGGTTGAAGCCGCAGAACATGCTGGTGACCAACAACGACTTGTGGCGCTCGGGGGTGTATTCGGACAGCAGCGTCGTCGCATTCGGCATGCCCGCGCCCAGGCCCAACCCAGTGAGGAAGCGCAGCACCAGCAACTGATCAACATTGGTGCTGTAGGCCGACGCCAGGCTGAAGGCGCCGAACAACAGCACCGCGCCCACTAACACGACTTTGCGACCGAAACGGTCCGCCAACGGGCCGGAACCGAGTGCGCCGAAGACCATGCCGATCAGGGCTGCGCTCATCACCGGGCCAAGACTGGCGCGATCGATGCCCCAATCCTGGGACAACGCGGGCGCGATAAAGCCCATCGCGGCGGTGTCGAGACCGTCAAGAAAAACAATGAGAAAACACAGGATCACCACGCGCCACTGATAGCGAGACAGTGGCTGGGCGTTGATAAAGGACTGCACGTCCAGGGTAGTACCGACAGATGGCTGATTCATTATTGTTATTTCCACACCGATGGCGGGCTGACGACCTGGGGTCGTCACTATTATTGGGGGCGCTCGGAACAGCGCTGCCGCACATTAATAAGCCAGGGGAAACACCGTCAATTGATCAGGCCGGGATCTGTGCGGTCACCGAACACCTTAGGCAAATAGCTGCGCACTGAGCTCGCGACTGGCACTGAGCATGCTCGGCAAGAAACGCTGTTCCAGATCGGCGCGGCTGACCCGCCCGGCGTGAGTGCTGACATTGAGCGCCGCCAGCACTTGGCCAGACGCGTCGTACACAGGCACGGCGATGGAGCGCAGGCCTTGCTCCAGCTCCTGGTCAACGATGCACCAGCCCTGCTGCCGAACTTGTTGCAGGCAATCGAGCAATGCCTCCGGGCTGGTGAGGGTGCGGCTGGTCTTGGTTTGCAGGTCGGCGTGGTCGAGGTACTCCTGCAGCGAAGCGTCGTCCAGTGCCGCCAGCAGGATGCGGCCCATGGAGGTGCAATACGCAGGCAGGCGCCCGCCTACCGACAAGTCCACGGAAATCAGACGCTGAGTAGTGGCCGAACGGGCGATGTAGAGAATGTCATCGCCTTCGAGGGTGGCCATGTTGCAGGCCTCGTGCAGTTGCTCACTCATACGGTCCAAGTAGGGCTGGGCCGACACGGCCAACGGTGTGGATGACAAGTAGGCATGGCCCAGGGTCAGCACCTTGGGTAATAACGAATACGTGCGTCCATCGGTGGTGGCGTAGCCCAGTTTGATCAAGGTGTGCAGGCAACGGCGCACGGCGGCGCGGGGAATTTCAGTGCGGTGGCTGATTTGGGCGATGGTCAGATGGCGCTTGCGCTCCTGGAACGCCTGCACCACGGCCAGGCCTCTAGCCAGGGAGGTCATAAAGTCCGGATCACCGGTAAAGGCCTGGATACGCTTGGCCGCAGAAGCAACGATCGGCGGCGCCACCGACGCGAAAGAGTTGCGCAATTGATCGTTCATGCCGGGGTCCTTTCTTTTATTGTCGACCGCAAGGGAGATATATCAGCTATTACAAGCTGCACAGCCCGGGAAGCACAAGGTAGGGCCAGCAACATTGGGCGATTATCGAACAGCTATCCGATAATCGCAATTTTGCTGCCCTTCGATCCGTGACCGAGCGACAGATTTAAATGGGCTTAATAGCGTTAGCTATGTCGATAAATTTAGGACGCCAACCTTTCAGCAAATACTGACACTGGCGTGTAACAAAACCCTCACACGAAGTTGACGCTTTTTAACTTTATGCCGATAGTGTTATTCAAATGCGCCGCTATAATGCACCCTGTGTGGAGGTCGGCCCGGTTTGACTATCGGGAGCAGAGCTCGCCAGCTCATGCACAGGCCGTGCATGGTCGGTCGCAACTACCTGCTTCGAATGACGGCTGTAACAACGGGTTTCTCTTTGCTGCCTTAAACTTGAAGGGTTCAAGTTGAAGTATGCCGAGGGCCGAATTCAGGCATCACGCTGCAACGTAATTACACTTAACTCAATTAGGTAACGATGTGACGAAAGACGAACTGCGCGCGGAACTTGAGCGCCAGGAACAACGTTACAAGGATGTTTACGGCGGGGAAGTCACCACCTACGCCGCCCAGCCTGAACCTGAACGCAAACCATGGCGCAAGCGCGCCAGCCTGCTCGACCAGGCATTTGCCCAGGAAATCCAAAAGATAGAACAGGAACTCAAAACCGAGGAGCCATAAGCGACTGGATTTGAACCTTCAGGATTTAGCCTCGGATGCTGGCGCACCGCCAGCATCTGACTACCTTGCATCTCACTTTCACCAGTGAAATTTCATACAAATGTTTCAGACATGACGTTTTCGTGACAATCCGCCGCAAATCCGCCCCTCTGCTTTACAAATCAAAGACTTGTCAAACCCCCGAAAACCCTGGGACGCACGCCTTTCCTCGCTGATTTTCTGATGAAGATTGTTACCGATGAGCAGCTAGTGCATCGATTTCCGAGGTTTTCTGGCATAATCGCGCCCCCTTACGACCGGGTCAGAAAACCTTCATGATCGATTTATTCAGCGGACTGGATGCTTGGGTTCTCGTGAGCCTGTTGCTCGCCCTGGCCTTTGTCCTCGCCTTCGAGTTCATCAATGGCTTTCATGACACCGCTAACGCGGTGGCCACAGTCATCTATACCAAAGCCATGCCGCCGCACCTGGCCGTGTTCTTCTCCGGGGTGTTCAACTTCCTCGGCGTGTTGCTCGGCGGTGTGGGCGTCGCCTACGCCATCGTGCACTTGCTGCCGGTGGAGTTGCTGATCAATGTGAATACCGGCCACGGCCTGGCCATGGTTTTCTCGCTCTTGGCAGCGGCGATCACCTGGAACCTGGGCACCTGGTACTTCGGTATCCCGGCTTCCAGCTCCCACACCCTGATCGGTTCGATCCTCGGTGTGGGCCTGGCTAATGCCCTGATCAACGATATCCCCCTGGCTGACGGTGTGAACTGGCAGAAAGCGATCGATATCGGGGCCTCCCTGGTGTTCTCGCCGATGGCCGGTTTCCTGGTCGCAGCCCTGGTGCTGATCGGCCTGAAATGGTGGCGCCCGCTGTCGAAGATGCACAAGACGCCAGACCAGCGCCGCAAGCTCGACGACAAGAAGCACCCGCCATTCTGGAATCGCCTGGTACTGGTGATTTCGGCCATGGCCGTGAGCTTTGTGCACGGTTCCAACGATGGCCAGAAAGGCATCGGCCTGATCATGCTAGTGCTGATCGGTATCGTCCCGGCCCAGTTCGTACTGGACTTGGGCAGCACCACCTACCAGATCGAGCGTACCCGCGACGCGACCCTGCACTTGAACCAGTTCTACCAGCGCAACCACGAGACCCTCGGTGAGTTCCTGGCCCTGGGCAAAAGCGTGAAGAACGATCTGCCGGGCAAGTTCCAGTGCAACCCGCAACAGACCGAACCGACCATCGAGGCGCTGCTGGGCACACTCAAAGGTGTCTCCGACTACCATTCGCTGACCGCTGACCACCGCATCGAAGTGCGTCGCTACCTGCTGTGCCTGGACGATACCGCGAAGAAAGTCGGCAAGCTGCCGGGCCTGGAAGCGCGTGAGAAGTCCGACCTGGACAAACTGCGCAAAGACCTGACCGCCACCACTGAGTACGCCCCGTTCTGGGTCATCCTCGCCGTTGCACTGGCCCTGGGCCTGGGCACTATGGTCGGCTGGAAGCGCGTGGTACTGACCATTGGTGAGAAGATCGGCAAGCAGGGCATGACGTACGCCCAAGGCATGTCGGCCCAGATCACCACCGCGACCATGATTGGCTTTGCCAACATCTTCGCGCTGCCGGTGTCCACCACCCACGTGTTGTCGTCGGGTGTGGCCGGTACGATGGTTGCGAACAAAAGCGGCCTGCAAGGCGGCACCGTCAAGACCATCCTGATGGCCTGGGTGCTGACCCTGCCTGCAACTGTTGGCCTGTCGGCCGGGTTGTTCTGGTTGGCGTCGAAGGCGCTGGGCAGCTGATAGCCAGCCGGCACTAAAAATGTGGGAGGGGCGGTGCGACGACTCGACTTGCCCCCGATAGCGGTGGTTCAGTTGATACATCTATCACTGACACACTGCCATCGGGGGCAAGTCCCCTCCCACATTTGTATTCGGGTGTTAGTTAAATTGCGGCCAAAAAAAAGGGCGACCGAAGTCGCCCAAAATGCCTTGCGTGCTCATGTAACCCGGAAAGACTTAGGGTTTTTTACGCTTATTCGCGTCTTTCCAGATAAAAATTCCAAACCCTACAAAAAACAGCACCATGAGGCTGACCGTCAGCACTCCGGCAAATACCACATTATCGATAAACATGACCGGCCTCCTGCACTTGCCCTGTTGCGATAGGGCTAAGTTAATCGAGAAGGCGGATTGGAAAATTGACGGGGATCAATGTCGCCCGCAACGGGGCGTAAAGAAGGGCAATAACTGACCTGCATCAAGGGACGCAGGGTGTTTCAACGCTTTTTTGGTTTGTTCTTGGGCTTTTTCTTAACTTTGCCCAACGGCATCGCTTGTTCAAACGCCTGGCGCACTTCGTTGAGGCGCTTGTCATTCAAGTCGTGGACACGTTTGGCCCGTTCGGCATTCAGGTCGATCAGCTTGTCGTCATCACTCATGGCTTGGCTTACGTCGTGGCGGGAATGCCTCAATAATGCGGCCTCCCCCGCCCCACCGCAAATCAACGGGCGACAAAATGCAGGTGAGCGCCCAAAATCGGCATTTTCCCAGGTCAGGAGATGCCCCCCGGTGGCACTGCACAAGGATCTTCCACCGTTGCTGGCCCTGCGTGCCTTTGAAGCTGTGGCGCGGCACTTGAGCTTTATCAAGGCGGCCAACGAGCTGTCGGTGACCCAGAGCGCATTGAGCCATCAGGTCCACAAGCTTGAGCAGCACTTGGGCAAGCCGCTGTTTATCCGACGCACCCGCGCGATTGATCTGACGAGTGACGGCCAGCAGTACTACGATGAAATCCGCCCTGCCCTCGATGCCATCGCCACCGCCACGCGCAGTCAACGGGCCGCGCCCAGCATCACGGTATTGCGTATCGGCCTGTTGGCGTCTTTTGCCACGCTATGGCTGGCGCCACGCCTGGCTGGGTTTCTCAACCGCTACCCGCATATCCAGGTGGAGTTGTTGCCAGCGATTCAACTGGCCAACGTTGCCGCCGCCGAGGTTGACCTGGCCATTCGCTACGGCAAGGGCGACTGGCCCGACGTGCAGGCCACACGGCTGATGCCGGAAGTGATCTCGCCAGTCTGCAGCCCGGCGCTCAAGGCCCGGCATGACAGCCCGCTGCTGGTGGCCACCTCGCATCGGCCGTTCGAATGGACCGATTGGTCCGAGCACTACCAAGTCGACCTCGCCGACCACCCGCGCGTCATGCTGCACGACTACAACATCGTGGTCGAAGCCGCCGTGGCCGGCCAAGGCATCGCCATGGGCCGACACCGCCTGATCGAACGCAGAATCAAGGACGGCAGCTTGGTTGAAGCCTTCGACTGGCCGCCCTACCACAGCGAAATCGGCTACTGGCTGATCACCCCGCAAGGCTCGGCCAGTGAAGCGGCCGATTGTTTCAACCAGTGGCTGAAGGAAGCTTGCCGCGACGCGTGAGTTATTTCGATACGTTGTGTGAGATCTATCCGTTTGTCGCCCATCACTGCAACCAACATGCTCAACCCTCTGCCTCTTGAGGATTGATCATGAGCAACTCCCTGCGCCAACGCGTCCAAACCCTCGGCCTGACGCTGCCGACCCCAAGCCAGCCAGCTGCCAACTACATCAATTATGTAATCAGCCAGAACCAGCTGTTTGTCTCCGGGCAAATCCCTCTGGTGGACGGCAACCCTGCTTACATCGGTCGCCTGGGTGAATCCCTCAGCAATGAAGAAGGCGCCCAGGCTGCCGAGCTGGCAGCGCTTGGCCTGCTGGGACAATTAAGCGAGGCGTTGGGAGATGACCTTTCGCGCCTGGTGCGTACGCAGCGGCTGGGGGTATTTATTGCCAGCAGCGCCGACTTCAAGCAACAGAGCGCGGTCGCCAATGGGGCCTCCAACCTGCTGGTCAATGCTCTGGGCGACAAAGGTCGGCATGTGCGCACGGCCGTCGGTGTTTCCAGCCTGCCCGCTGGCGTGGCGGTGGAGGTTGACGCCATTTTTGAGCTGCTGCCATGAGCCTGCTGCACATCCAAAGCCTGCGGGACGCTACGCCCGGCTGCCAATCAGGCATCGCGCACTTCAATCACGCCGGCGCCTCCCTGCCCAGCCAGGCCACCCTCGATGCGATCATCGAGCAACTGCAACGCGAAGCCCGTGACGGCCCGATGGAAGCCGGCGAACACGGTGCCATGCTGGTAGAAAGCGCCCGCAGCGCCGCTGCGCAACTACTCAACGCACCCGCCGCCTCGATTGCCTTTGCCAGCAGCGGCTCGACCGCCTGGAACACGGCGTTCCAGGCCTTGGCCCCTTGGCAGCCCGGCGACCGCATCCTGGTGGGCCGTCACGAATGGGGCGGCAATCTGGCAAGTATGCAAGTCGCCGTGCAGGCCGGAGCCCGCGTGGACGTCATCCCCTGCGATGCCAGTGGTGCGGTTTGCCCCGTGGCGCTGGAGTCGATGATCGACGACCGCGTAAAGCTGATCGACCTCACCTGGCTGCCGGCCAATGGCGGCCTGATCAACCCTGCCCAGGCCATCGGCGCAGTGGCCAAGCGTCATGGCATCGCCTACTTCATCGACGCCGGCCAAGCCGTCGGCCAAGTGCCCGTGGATGTGCAGGCATTGCAGTGCGATGTGCTCAAGTCGGCGGGCCGCAAACACCTGCGTGGGCCACGGGGGACGGCGTTGCTCTATGTACGCCCGGCCTTTATGCAGCACTTGAACCCGGCCCAGCGCGATGTGGTTTCCGCCCCCTGGAGCGCGGACGGGTTCGAGCTGCGCAACGACGCCCGACGCTTTGAAACCAGCGAGGCTTCGTTTGCGCTATTGGCCGGGCTGGGCAATGCCTTGCAGGAGATGAACCGATGGGGAATCGAGCGGGTATGGGAAAGCGTCTTGCACACTAGCGCGCGAATCCGCGAAGGCTTGCGTGAGATTCCGGGCCTTACCCTGCATGATCTAGGCACCAGTCACTCCGGCTTGATCGCCTTCAACCTCAGCGGTTGGGACGCCTTCGAGCTCAAGCGGCGGCTGGGGTTGCAGCGCATCAATATCGGCGCCAATGGTGTGGCCTACACCCCACTGGATATGCAAGCGCGAGGCCTAGCCAGCGTTGCACGGGTTTCCGTCAGCCCGCTCAACGACGAACAGGATATCGAACGGTTGCTGGCGGCCTTGCGAGCACTGCGCGATTAAACCTCGACGTCCACCCACAGCCCCTGGCGCGGCGCGTCTTCGATCAGCGGAATCACCGGCACCGTGTTGTCGGCGTTAAGCAGATCACCCGGGATCGCCAGGTGCTGCTGCGGGTCGTCATCGGCTTCGCGCCGGCGTTTTTGCTGCTCTTGCTGGCGACGTTGTTCCTCACGCAGCAAAAAGGTCGACTGCTCGGCGTCGCCCTTTTTCAGATCGATCGTGCTTTCATTGGAACCCGGCTGCACTGGCACCACGGGCGGGATATCCGGCTTCTGGCGCACCGGATCAAGTTGTGACGTAACCGGCACAACGCTGACGGGCAGCATGGGTGGCAGCATAAGGTTTACTCTCCTGATCAACAGGCTGTCGGCGGGTTGCAGGGTGACTTGAGCGCAGGCTCGCCAAGCTGTGACCCAGTCGACACTCGCAAGTGCCCGCCACCCGTCGATTCAGACGCCAACCCCCCACGTAAACGGAGTAGTTTTTCTCAGAGTCCTTGGGCGGGGGGCCTTGTTCCGTTAAGATAGTCGGCTTTTTCACGGCGGGAGTCAGGCAGCATGGCGCAGCAGTATCAACCGGGGCAACGCTGGATTAGTGACAGCGAAGCAGAGCTGGGGTTAGGCACCGTTCTGGCACAGGACGGCCGCTTGTTGACCGTGCTCTATCCGGCCACTGGCGACACCCGCCAGTATGCGCTACGGAATGCGCCCCTCACCCGCGTGCGGTTCTCGCCGGGCGACAGCATCACCCACTTCGAAGGCTGGAAAATGACCGTTCAGGAAGTCGACGACGTCGACGGCCTGCTGGTCTACCACGGCCTCAATGGGCAGAACGAGCAGGTCACCCTGCCGGAAACCCAACTCTCCAATTTCATCCAGTTCCGCCTGGCCAGCGACCGTCTGTTCGCCGGGCAGATCGACCCGCTGGCGTGGTTCTCGCTGCGTTACCACACCCTGGAACACACCAGCCGCCAATTGCAGTCCTCGCTGTGGGGCCTGGGTGGCGTGCGTGCGCAACCCATTGCTCACCAGTTGCACATTGCCCGCGAAGTCGCTGACCGTATCGCGCCACGGGTATTGCTGGCCGACGAAGTGGGCCTGGGCAAGACCATCGAAGCCGGTTTGGTGATCCATCGCCAATTGCTGTCGGGCCGCGCCAGCCGCGTGCTGATCCTGGTACCGGAAAACCTGCAACACCAGTGGCTGGTAGAAATGCGCCGCCGCTTCAACCTGCAGGTTGCTCTGTTTGACGAAGAGCGCTTTATCGAAAGCGATGCCACCAACCCGTTCGAAGACACCCAGCTTGCATTGGTGGCTTTGGAATGGCTGGTGGACGACGAGAAGGCCCAGGACGCGCTGTTCGCCGCCGGCTGGGATTTGCTGGTAGTCGACGAAGCCCACCACTTGGTGTGGCACGAAGAAAAAGCCAGCGCCGAATACGCCCTGGTCGAACAACTGGCCGAAGTGATCCCTGGCGTGCTGCTGCTCACCGCCACGCCGGAACAACTGGGCCAGGACAGCCACTTCGCCCGTCTGCGCCTGCTCGACCCGAACCGCTTCCACGACCTGCACGCTTTCCGCGCCGAGAGCGAAAACTATCGCCCGGTGGCCGAAGCTGTGCAGGAGCTGCTGGACAAGGGTCGCTTGTCGCCCAAAGCCCATGCCACTATCCAGGGGTTCCTCGGCAACGAAGGCGAAGCGCTGCTCACTGCCGTCAACGATGGCGACACCGAAGCCAGCGCCCGCCTGGTGCGTGAGTTGCTCGACCGCCACGGCACCGGCCGCGTGCTGTTCCGTAATACCCGTGCCGCCGTGCAGGGTTTCCCGGAGCGCAAGCTGCACGCCTACCCGATGCCGAACCCGGACGAATACCTGGAGCTGCCGCTGGGCGAACATGCCGAGTTGTACCCTGAAGTCAGCTTCCAGTCCCAGCCGGACATCGAAGAAGAAAACCGCTGGTGGCGCTTCGACCCTCGGGTCGAGTGGCTGATCGACCAGCTCAAAATGCTCAAGCGCACCAAGGTGCTGGTGATCTGCGCCCACGCCGAAACGGCGATGGACCTGGAAGACGCCCTGCGCGTGCGCTCCGGCATTCCGGCCACGGTGTTCCACGAGGGCATGAACATCCTCGAGCGTGACCGTGCCGCCGCCTACTTCGCTGACGAAGAGTTCGGCGCCCAGGTGCTGATCTGCTCCGAGATCGGCAGTGAAGGCCGCAACTTCCAGTTCTCCCACCACCTGGTGCTGTTCGACCTGCCGTCCCACCCCGACCTGCTTGAGCAGCGCATCGGTCGTTTGGACCGGATCGGCCAGAAACACGTGATCGAACTGCACGTGCCGTACCTGGAAACCAGCCCGCAAGAGCGCCTGTTCCAGTGGTACCACGAGGCGCTGAACGCCTTTCTCAACACCTGCCCGACCGGCAACGCCTTGCAGCATCAGTTCGGCCCGCGCCTGCTGCCGCTGTTGGAAAACGCCGACGATGGCGAGTGGCAAGCCTTGATCGACGAAGCCCGCGCCGAGCGCGAGCGCCTCGAAGAAGAACTGCACACCGGTCGCGACCGCCTGCTGGAGCTCAACTCCGGTGGTGCCGGTGAAGGCGACGCACTGGTCGAGGACATCCTCGAGCAAGACGACCAGTTCGCCCTGCCGATCTATATGGAAACCCTGTTCGACGCGTTCGGCATCGACAGCGAAGACCATTCGGAAAACGCGCTGATCCTGAAGCCCAGCGAAAAAATGCTCGACGCCAGCTTCCCCCTGGGCGACGACGAAGGTGTGACCATCACCTACGACCGTAACCAGGCGCTGTCGCGTGAAGACATGCAGTTCATCACCTGGGAACACCCGATGGTGCAGGGCGGCATGGACCTGGTGCTGTCCGGCTCCATGGGCAACACCGCCGTGGCGCTGATCAAGAACAAGGCGCTCAAGCCGGGCACTGTGTTGCTGGAACTGCTCTACGTCAGCGAAGTGGTTGCACCGCGTGCGCTGCAACTGGGCCGTTACCTGCCACCGGCCGCCCTGCGCTGCCTGTTGGATGCCAATGGCAATGACCTGTCGGGCCGTGTGTCGTTCGTGACCCTCAACGACCAGTTGGAGAGCGTGCCGCGCGCCAGCGCCAACAAGTTCATCCAGGCCCAGCGCGATCAGCTGACGCCACGGATCAACGCCGGTGAAGACAAAATCGCCCCGCAACACGCCGAACGTGTGGCCGAGGCCAAGCGTCGCCTGGCGGCCGATACCGACGAAGAACTGGCGCGCCTGACCGCGTTGCAAGCGGTCAACCCGACTGTGCGTGACAGTGAGTTGGTGGCGTTGCGTAGCCAGCGTGAGCAAGGGTTGGCGATGTTGGATAAGGCCGCGTTGCGGTTGGAAGCGATTCGAGTCTTGGTCGCAGGCTAAAAAAGAAGGCCCGCGCAATGCGGGCCTTCTTTTGTCTGCCTTTAGGGCCCCATCGGGGGCAAGCCCCCTCCCACATTGGACCTGTGAACACATTCAAAGGTGGGAGGGGCTTGCCCCCGATGGGGTCACCTCGGTCTCAAGCTACCACCGCCGACCCCGGCACCTCCACCCCACTCAACCCCTCCTTCATCTTCTTGGCATCGCGCACAAAACACCGCGACGCCTGGAACAGAAACAGCATGGTCAAAAACAACGCCACCGGGATCAGGTACATGGCGTCATGCAACCCCACCGCTTTATAAGCCTCGGTCATCTGCTCAGCCCCTGCCGCATACATCGCCGAATGGGCAAAGTGATCAGACAAGCCCCCCACTACGATCGGCCCCATGCCACCGCCCAGCAAGTACAAGCCCGCAAAAAACAGCGCCATCGCCGTGGCGCGCAGGCGCGGTTCGACCACGTCCTGGATCGCCGTGTACACACAGGTGTAGAAGTTATAGGCAAACAGCCAACCGACACTGAACAGCGCCACAAACACGCCAATCTCGATGCGCCCGGCGTGTAACGCCCAGGCCGTCGTGACCGTGGAAATGATCAGGCTGAACGCCGCAAACAACAGGCGCCCATTGGGCACCCGCTGATGGATCTTGTCGGCAATCCAGCCGCCCAATGTCAGGCCCACCAAGCCGGTCAACCCGACAATCACGCCGGTGGCGACCGCTGCATCCTGCAAGGGCATCAGGAAGTACCGCTGCAACATCGGCACCAAAAATGAGTTGCAGGCATAGGTGGCGAAGTTGAAGCACAGCCCCGCCAGCACCAGCCAAAGAAAGGTCGGTACTGCCAGAATGCGACGAATCGGGCGGTCGACGCGCTCCTGGGACACGAGCACGGTTTCGGCCGCGCCGCGCTTGGGTTCTTTGATAAAGAACATGAACACCGCCAGGATCATCCCCGGCACTGCGGCGATAAAGAACGGTGCGCGCCAGCTGTCAAACGCCTTGACCATCCACCCGATGGTGAAGAAAGCGAGCAACAGGCCTAACGGCAGGCCCAACATGAAGATCCCCATGGCCCGGGCGCGTCGATGTGCAGGGAATAGATCGCCAATCAATGAGTTGGCCGCCGGCGCGTAGCTGGCCTCACCGATACCGATGCCCATGCGTACCAGCAAAAAGGTCCAGAAACTGCCGACCATGCCATTGACCGCCGTCAACCCGCTCCAGGCAAACAGGCCCCAGCCCATCAGTTTGCTGCGCGAACCGGTGTCGGCCATGCGCCCCAGCGGCAAGCCGGCAATGGCGTAGACGATGGTGAAGGCGGTGCCGATGATGCCGAGCTGGAAGTCGCTCAGGTGCCACTCCATGCGGATCGGCTCGATGATGATCGCCGGAATGGTGCGGTCAAAAAAATTGAACAGGTTGGCCAGGAATAGCAGGAACAGAATGCGCCAGGCATTCGCCGCTTGGGTCGAGTTCTGCATGGGTCCGTCTCTTTTATTGTTATGAGAGCTGCGATGCCCGATGCATCCTGCCCGGTACCTGCAACATAGTCAGGCGCGCGGCGCTTGTCTGTAATGATTCGTAAAGCTGATAGGGCATGATTTCACCCGGTACTACGGGACTTTGCCGACAAAAATATAAGTTCGTGCCCCCCTTCCCAACGGCCATGGCCCGGATAGAATGGCGAGCCTTCCCGTCGTACCCCCCCTCACCTTTTTCTTATCGATGACGCCCATGTCCGAAGCCAGTCCGTGTCTGAGTTGCGGTGCCTGCTGTTCACACTTTCGTGTGTCTTTTTTCTGGGGAGAGTGCGCCTCATCCGGCGGCACAGTGCCCGATGACCTGGTGGTGCAGATCAATCCGACGCGCGTGGCGATGATCGGTACCGATCAAAAACCTGTACGTTGCTGCAGCCTAGAGGGCGAAGTGGGCAAGGGCACGAGCTGTTCAATTTATGAACGACGGTCCAGCCCCTGCCGCGAATTTGAAGCCTCATGGCACGAGGGCATACACAACGTTGATTGCGACGCCGCCCGCGCCGCCTTTGGCCTGCCGCCCCTTGAAGCCCCCTTCGAACTGCCATTGCCCATCAGCGCTTAGCATCAAACGCTATGAGTCGCATGCCAAAATCATTGAGAGCAAAGTGCCATTATTGATGGCGAATTCCGTAAGGCTTCTATACTCGTTCGCATAGGTCATCGCCTTAGGCAGTGACGTAATGACGCTATCGCGGGGCATGCTATGGAATGGCTGGGTCTGCATTTGTTCACTGACCTGCCAGAAAGCGGGCACTTATTACTCAATTGCAGTCATAACCCCTTTCTGGTGTTGCTGGCCTACCTGGTCGCTTGCGCGGCAGGTTTTGGCACGCTGGATATGGCCGAACGCGTTGGTCATGTCGAAAACCCTACTGCCAGGCGCCATTGGCGCTGGTTGGGCGCTGGCTGCCTCGCGGGCGGTATCTGGTCTACGCACTTCATCAGTATGCTGGCCTTTCAGGCCCCCATTGCCATTCACTACGAACTGATCACGACCTTCGCCTCGTTGCTGATTGCCCTGGTGGCATCGTTGTTCGCCATGAAAACCCTCAGTCATTCCCACCTGCACTTTCATCAATACGTGCTGGCATCCGTGTGGATGGGCATCGGCATCGCCCTCATGCACTACGTCGGTATGTCGGCCATGCGCTCGCAGGCCGAGTTGTACTTTGAGACAGAGCTGTTCTTGGCCTCGGTGGCGATTGCAATGGGTGCCAGTCTGGCGGCCTTGCTGCTATCGAGCTATCTGCGCAACGGCACTGGGGTGTTTCACCAACTGCTCAAATACGCCGCCAGTCTGGTACTGGGCGCGGGCATCCTGAGCATGCACTTCACCGGCATGGCCGCCATGCGTTTGATAGTGCCCAACGGCGCTGACCTGTCGCTATCGCCGGACAACAACCCGATCCAGCTGGGCCTGTCGGTGGCAGTTATCACGTTGTTGGTGATCGGCAGTAGCATCAGTGCCGCCCTGGCGGACAAAAAGCTGCAACACAAGGAACGCGACCTGCGCCGGGTCAATGCCTTACTCAGCGAACTGGACCAGGCCCGCGCGTCGTTACAACAGGTGGCCCACTACGACGCGCTGACCAGCCTGCTCAACCGCAGGGGCTTTAACCAGATTTTTGCAGAGAAACTCGCTGAAAAAACCGCTACACGCGGCATGATGGCAGTGATCTTCCTCGATATAGACCACTTCAAACGTATCAATGACAGCCTCGGTCATGACGCCGGTGATCAGTTGCTTACCGTGCTGGCCGCCCATATCAAAGGCTCGGTACGCAGCCATGAGGATGTCGTCGCACGCTTTGGCGGCGACGAATTCTGCATCCTGATCAGCGTCCATCATCGCGACGAAGCCCGGCACCTGGCTCAGCGCATCATGCAAAAGATGAAAGAACCCATCGAACTGGCCGGCCGGCGCATGGTGATGACCACCAGCATTGGGATCAGCCTGTTTCCCGACGACGGCCTGACCAGTGAAGAACTGCTGAAAACCGCCGACCTGGCGCTGTACCAATCCAAGGACGCTGGGCGTAACAGCCTGACCTTCTTCAGCTCCAACCTGAAGACCCGCGCGTTTCTCGAGCTGCAATTGGAAGAAGAACTGCGCGGCGCACTGCGCAGCCGCAACCAACTGGTGTTGTTCTACCAGCCGATCTTCGATATGAAACTGGGTAAAGTGACGCGCCTGGAAGCGCTGGTGCGCTGGCAGCACCCGCAACATGGCTTGCTCGCCCCGGATCGCTTTATTGGCATCGCCGAAAGCAATGGACTGATCGCCGAATTGGACCACTGGGTCCTGCGCCAGGCCTGTCACGATTTAAGCCTGCTGTCAGACCGTGGCTACACCGAGCTGACCATGGCAGTTAACTGCTCGGCGCTGAACCTTACCCGAGATGAACTGGCTGATGAGATCGAAGACGCCCTGCGTTTGAGCGGCATCGCGCCCACTCGCCTGGAACTGGAAGTCACCGAAAACGCGCTGATGGGCAATATCAGCAGCACCCTGGCGTTGCTGCGACAAATTCGTGCACTGGGGGTGTCACTGGCCATCGACGACTTTGGCACCGGTTATTCATCACTGGCCTACCTCAAGCGTCTGCCCCTCAACACCCTGAAGATCGACCGCTCGTTTATCCAGGACATCCCCAAATCCACCGCCGACATCGAGATTGTCCAGGCGATTATCGGTATGGCTCACACCCTGCACCTGGAAGTGGTCACCGAAGGGGTTGAAACCCAGGCCCAGTTCGAGCTGCTGGTAAAGCATGGTTGTGACTACGTCCAGGGCTACCTGTTAAGCCCGGCGGTGTCGGTAAACGACATCATCGGCGTGATTCAGGGCATCGACATGCGTAACCCGCTCTACCCGCTCAGTACGGCGGGCAGTAAAGACAGCAGCGCGCAGAAGGAGCCTTCCCTGCCTCGCTCCGGGCCCGCGTCAGTCGTGAGGCCAATTCGCTGACGCCCAAAGTTTGGCATTTCGCCATCACTGATCTAAAGAACGCCGACGAACGGCCGATTCATCAGAGTCTGGCCACGTTTCCCCGGTCGATATCCGGGTTAATCCCGACCGTGCCAGACAAGGACGCACTGTAAAAGTCGCGAACTCTCATAGCGTGATGGCCCTAAGGTTTGCTTCAGCCATCCGCCCAGGCACATGGCGCACAATGACTTCCAAAAATAACTCTGCCACCGTGGTATCCGACGTTTTGCTCCCAGCTTCTGCGGACAAGCCCCCAGCCTCAAAGTCATTGAGCAACACGCGCCCGCTGGCCACCCAGCAATACCTCTACTTCACCGAAACCAATACCGACCGCATCCTCGACAACCTCGACGGGTTGCGTGACATGGTGTTCCCGCGTCCGGCGCATCTGGATGTCGACGGTGAGCCACGCAGCGACCAGGAGTTCCCATCGGTGTGCCTGATCGGCCTGGGCCGCTGCGGTTCAAACATTGCGCTGGACGTGGCCGAGTTGGTGTACAACGCGCGCAAGTTTTACCTGAACGAATTCAGCACCGACGATAAGTCGTCGGACAAGGGTTACCGCCCGGCCCAATGGATTCGCAACAACCTGCGCCTGGGCGGCGGCAAGGCCAGCAAACCAGTATTCCTGGTGGAGCCACTGGTGATGCTGGGCGATCTGGACAAAGACATCGCCGGGCGTATCCGTTTCTCCCGCAAGGGCGAAAAAAGTGGCTTCCTGCGCGACTACAGCAAGATGAAAATCATGGACCTGTCGGAAGTCCATGCCGGCGGCGCCGGTAACGCGCCGATTCTCGGCCAGTACCTGGCCAAGATCATCCTCAACAAAGATACCCAGCGTTTCTCCAGCCCCGACTGGAAGATGATCCACTCGTACCTGATCGATTCCTGCGGCATCAAGGCCAACCAATCGCGCCTGTACTTCTCGATCTTCAGCGCTGGCGGCGGTACCGGCTCGGGCATGGCCTCGGAGTTCGGCCTGGCACAGCAGCACTCGTATATGAACAAGACGTTCGACACCAAGCCGGCCGACGAACACGACAGCAAAAGCGGCCACGCCTTCGTATTCGAGCCGATCTTCACCAGCGGCATCTGCGTACTGCCGAACATTTCCGATCACCGCAGCGAAATGTCCGAGGCTTTGCACATCAACGCCGGGCGCCTGCTGTGCAAATACCTCTCGGAAGAATGGGATTTCTCGTACAACTTCGACCATGAAGACAGCAGCGAAGCCAGTGTCAAAGGCCGCATCCGGCCCTGGAACGCGATGATGCTGATATCCAACGACATCATGCGTTACGCCGAAGAAAGCGATGACGGCAATATCCAGAACATTGATGTCAACGCCATGGAGAAACACGCGAACCAGTACATCTCGCAGCAGATTTTCAACATCCTCACCGCCCAGGCGGTGACCACCGATTACGACCAGAACTACTTTCGTCGTGCCGGTATCGACATCGGCGAAACCATTCGCCTGGATGCCAACGACCTGTTTATGAGCCTCGCCGGCCCGGTAGCGATTGCCTACGCTGAATCGGTCGTGCCGGAAACCCCGGCGCCGTCGAGCGACAAGTTCAAGGTGTTCGAAAAAGAGCCGCAGCGCTTGAATATCGATGATCTATTCTTCCGCTCCATCGACTTGCCGCACTTCAACAAGGTCACCCAGGCCATTGAGGGGATCAGCCTGCTGCCGATCGAGTCCAAGCGCTACAAGGCTTCCCTGGAGCAGTACAAAAACTCCGGCTATGACGCGGCCGCCCTGCACGACCTGCACTTCTTCAAGAACTGCTCGTCGGTGGTGTCCATCGTCTCGCTGCCAAAGGACTACAAGCTCTCCTACATGGACCTGAACCGGCTCAAGACCCACCTCAACAGCCTGTTCCCCAACACCACGCTCAAGCGCTATGCGCTGGTGATCGGCGCGTCGGCCAACCTGTCGCTGACCACCCTGATCGCTAAAAGCCCGTGCCTGTCGGACGATTTCCTCACACTGATCGTGGCGTTCATCAAGCGCTGCTTTGCGCGCAACCCGTACCGCTTCGATGACACGCTGGACAACTCGATCCTGGACTTCATCATCCACGAGGACTTCGACGAAGACCGTATCGACGAACTGCTCAACGAGTTTGAAAACCCGGCGAAGATCCTCGACACCAACTGGTACGCGATCAAGCCGATGTATGAAAAGAAGTACCGCGAGTTGATCAACGACAAAGACAAGTTTGTGTCGATCAATGACATTCGCCTGTCACGCGATTGTGTGAAGAAAGCGATCAAGTACCTGCGTGAGATCTACCGTCACCGAATAGGGAAGACCAAGGTTATTTCGTTGAATAACCATACCGGCAAGACCGCCTAGACCGCGTCGGCTCCATCGCAGGCAAGCCAGCTCCCGCACTTGGAATGCATTTCAAATGTGGGAGCTGGCTTGTCGGGTCGCCGCATCGCTGCGATGGCGATGGTTTGCCAAGCAAAAACAGTGAGTTTGGAACACCTGGAAACAATTCCCCGACAATCTAACCACCGCTCTAACTGTTCCCGTGACGCGCACGTCACGCTCGGCTGTGACCTTTCTCTACGGCAAGATGCCATCACGCCCAGGGCGGTTACTCCACTACACACTTATAGCGACCGAAAACACGCACCTTTTTCGCGCACGACTTTCTCACGCTGCCCTTTCCTGGATCAGAATCCACGGCGAAACCACCACTGCCCAAAGGCTTGGATCACGTTCAACAAGGTCCAACGCCCGCGTCGCAGACACTTCGCCAAGACTACCTGCGGCCAACCAGGCAGCGACTTTGTCACGGTTGTCTTCGGCCATCCCCTCAGCAGCTTCGATCAAATCCAGGCCGGGTTCGACCCACAATAGGGCACCCTTGGCAAAGAACGGCTCAAGCTCCTTCCAGGATATTTCGGCGGTTTCACCGAGCAGCTTGGCATAGAGGGTGCTAGGTTCTTGCGTCATGGGAATTCACCTGAGTAAAAAAACGGCGCAATCATAACGTCGTGGCTCTAGTAGAAAAACCCGGTTGCAAATGAGTCATCGATAGAAAGTGTCGGGAAAGCCCAGGGTTAGCGTGTACATCAACAAAAACCCGCCGCGATTCTGTCTTTTTCTTTCATTTAAGCGACACCCTCGGCGTTTGCCCCCAGCAGCCAGCTTTTCAAGCGATCAACCGGCGCTCTACACTGTACCGGTACAGTTGCCAGGGCACTGCCGGGGGATATCCGAGATATCTGATCCGGTTCAGCCGCTCACAAGGCCGCTAGAACTATAAAAAATACAACAGTAAGAGTGGAGCACTATGAATAAGGCTACTAAGCAGATTTCCAAACTGTTTGCCGCTATGGTCCTGGCTGGGGTTGCCGGCCATTCGTTCGCAGCCGACACCATCAAGATCGGCATCGCAGGGCCTAAAACCGGCCCAGTGACGCAATACGGCGACATGCAATTCATGGGTGCCAAGCAAGCCATTGCCGACATCAACGCCAAGGGCGGCGTCGACGGTAAACAGCTCGAAGCCAAGGAATACGACGACGCTTGCGATCCAAAACAAGCCGTTGCCGTTGCCAACAAAGTGGTCAATGACGGCGTCAAGTTCGTGATCGGCCACCTCTGCTCCAGCTCCACTCAGCCAGCGTCCGACATCTATGAAGATGAAGGCGTGATCATGATCACCCCGGCTGCCACCAGCCCGGAAATCACCGCCCGTGGCTACAAGCTGATCTTCCGCACCATCGGCCTGGACAGCGCACAAGGCCCAGCGGCCGGCAACTACATCGCCGACCACGTAAAGCCAAAAGTCGTTGCTGTACTGCACGACAAACAACAGTACGGTGAAGGCATCGCCACCGCCGTTAAACAGACCCTCGAGAAAAAAGGCACCAAGGTTGCCGTGTTCGAAGGCCTGAACGCCGGCGACAAAGACTTCTCCTCGATCATCCAAAAGCTCAAGCAAGCCAACGTCGACTTCGTCTACTACGGCGGCTACCACCCAGAGCTGGGCTTGATCCTGCGCCAAGCCAAGGAAAAAGGCCTGAACGCCAAGTTCATGGGCCCAGAAGGCGTCGGCAACGACTCCATCTCGCAGATCGCCCAAGGCGCTTCCGAAGGCCTGCTGGTAACCCTGCCGAAATCTTTCGACACCGACCCGGCCAACAAGGCCATCGTTGAAGAGTTCACCAAGAACAAGCAGGACCCTACTGGTCCATTCGTATTCCCGGCATACTCGGCGGTGAAAGTGATTGCCGACGCGATCACCACGGCGAAAAGCGAAGACACCGCCAAAGTGGCTGAAGCCATCCACGCGGGCACCTTCAAGACCCCTACTGGCGACCTGAGCTTTGACGCCAAAGGCGACCTGAAGGACTTCAAATTCGTGGTCTACGAATGGCACTTCGGCAAACCAAAAACCGAAGTTTCCCCTCAGTAAGCCAGGCGTTACTGGTCCAACAAGCCCACTGTGAGAGCAGTGGGCTTTGTTTTACGAGGTTTATGGGCCTGTCACCCGCGATCCGGGCGCTGGCTCACCTGAAAATCTTAAAACCGTCACCAGCGGTTCGCTGGCAAACGCGTTGGGCAAATGTGGTCACAGAGCACAGCCCAGGGCCGGAACATGACTCCACCAGTGAAATGCGTATCGGGTTTTTAGGAGCGCTGTAATGCCTGAGATCTATCATTTTTTCCAACAGCTGGTTAATGGCCTGACCATTGGCAGCACCTATGCCTTGATAGCCATTGGCTACACAATGGTTTACGGCATCATTGGAATGATCAACTTCGCCCATGGCGAGGTTTACATGATTGGCTCCTACGTGGCCTTTATTGCCCTTGCCGGGCTGGCCATGATGGGTATCCACTCCCTGCCGCTGTTGATGACCGCCGCGTTTCTTGCGTCGATCGTTGTAACCAGTGCCTATGGCTACAGTATCGAACGCGTTGCGTATCGCCCCTTGCGTGGCAGCAACCGTCTGATCCCGCTGATTTCCGCCATCGGCATGTCGATTTTCCTGCAGAACACCGTATTGCTGTCCCAGGATTCTAAGGATAAATCCATTCCCAACCTGATCCCGGGGAGCTTCTCCTTTGGCCCAGGCGGCGCGGAAGAAGTCTTGATTTCCTACATGCAAATCCTGGTCTTTGTCGTCACCCTGGTGGCGATGCTGGGCCTGACCCTGTTCATCTCCCGCTCCCGCCTGGGACGCGCCTGCCGGGCCTGCGCCGAAGACATCAAGATGGCCAACCTGCTGGGCATCAACACCAACAACATCATCGCCCTGACCTTCGTGATCGGTGCCGCCCTGGCAGCCGTTGCGGCGGTGCTGCTGAGCATGCAGTACGGCGTGATCAACCCCAACGCCGGTTTCCTGGTAGGCCTCAAGGCCTTTACTGCGGCGGTATTGGGCGGCATCGGCAGTATCCCGGGCGCGATGCTCGGTGGCCTGGTGCTGGGTGTGGCTGAAGCCTTTGGCGCCGATATCTTCGGCGACCAATACAAGGACGTCGTGGCGTTCGGCCTCTTGGTTCTGGTGCTGTTGTTCCGTCCGACCGGCATCCTGGGCCGTCCGGAGGTTGAGAAAGTATGAGCAGATATCTTAAATCGGCGTTTTTCAGCGCGCTGTTGGTTTGGGCGGTTGCATTCCCCGTACTCGGCCTCAAGCTGAGCATTGTCGGCATCAACCTGGAAGTGCATGGCACCGGTCCCGTGACCCTGACCATCATCGCCCTGTGCTCGGTGCTGATGTTCCTGCGCGTGCTGTTCACCCAGCAGGTCGGCGCCTTGTTCAAGGGCAACCGTGCGCCGTTGGTGTCGCCCAAGGTCAGCCAATTCCTGACCCTGCCGCGCACCCAGCGCTACATCATCATCGGCCTGATCGTGGCTGCGTTGATCTGGCCGTTCTTCGGCTCGCGTGGCGCAGTCGATATCGCCACCCTGATCCTGATCTACGTGTTGTTGGGCCTAGGCCTTAACATCGTGGTCGGCTTGGCGGGCCTGCTCGACCTGGGTTACGTGGGCTTCTACGCGGTAGGTGCGTACACCTACGCGTTGCTGTCGCACTACCTGGGCTGGAGCTTCTGGATCTGCCTGCCACTGGCCGGTATGGCGGCGGCGACATTCGGCTTCCTGCTGGGCTTCCCGGTGCTGCGCTTGCGCGGTGACTATTTGGCGATCGTGACCCTGGGCTTCGGTGAAATCATCCGGTTGTTCCTGCGTAACCTCACCGATATCACCGGTGGCCCCAACGGCATCAGCAGCATTCCCAAGCCAACCTTCTTCGGGCTGTCGTTCGACCGCACCGCCGCAGAAGGCATGCAGACCTTCCACGAGTACTTCGGGATTGCCTACAACCCGGTGAGCAAAGTGGTGTTCCTGTACCTGGTGGCTTTGTTGCTGGCACTGGCCGCGCTGTTCGTGATCAACCGCTTGCTGCGCATGCCGATTGGTCGAGCATGGGAAGCACTGCGTGAAGATGAGATCGCCTGCCGTGCCCTGGGCCTGAACCCGACCATCATCAAGCTTTCCGCCTTCACCCTGGGTGCTGCGTTTGCCGGTTTTGCCGGTAGTTTCTTCGCCGCACGCCAAGGGTTGGTGACGCCTGAGTCATTCACCTTTATCGAATCGGCGATCATCCTCGCCATCGTGGTACTGGGTGGCATGGGCTCGCAACTGGGCGTGATCCTGGCGGCGATCGTGATGATCCTGCTGCCGGAAATGATGCGTGAGTTCAGCGAATACCGCATGTTGATGTTCGGCGCCATGATGGTGCTGATGATGATCTGGCGCCCTCAAGGCTTGCTGCCGATGCAACGTCCACACATGGAGTTGCGCAAATGAGCCGCGAAATCCTGAAAGTCGACAATTTGAGCATGCGCTTCGGCGGCTTGCTGGCGGTCAACGGCGTAGCCCTGACCGTGAAAGAGAAACAAGTGGTTGCACTGATTGGCCCTAACGGCGCTGGCAAGACCACGGTGTTCAACTGCCTCACCGGTTTCTACAAGCCGAGCGGTGGCAGCATCCTGCTGGACGGTCAGCCTATACAGGGGTTGGCCGGTCACGAGATCGCCCGCAAGGGCGTGGTGCGCACCTTCCAGAACGTGCGGTTGTTCAAGGACATGACGGCGGTCGAGAACCTGCTGATCGCGCAGCACCGTCACCTGAACACCAACTTCCTGGCGGGCCTGTTCAAGACCCCGGCGTTTCGCAAGAGCGAGCGTGAGGCCATGGAGTTCGCAGCGTACTGGCTCGACAAGGTCAACCTCACCGAGTTCGCCAACCGCCCTGCCGGCACCCTGGCCTATGGTCAGCAACGTCGCCTGGAAATCGCCCGTTGCATGATGACTCGCCCGAGGATCCTCATGCTCGACGAACCGGCCGCCGGCCTGAACCCCAGGGAAACCGAAGACCTCAAGGCGCTGATCGGCGTGCTGCGTGAGGAACACAACGTCACGGTGCTGTTGATCGAGCACGACATGAAACTGGTCATGAGCATTTCCGACCACATCGTGGTGATCAACCAGGGCACGCCACTGGCCGACGGTACGCCGGAGCAGATCCGCGATAATCCTGAAGTGATCAAAGCCTATTTGGGGGAAGCGTAAAATGCTGCAATTCGAAAACGTTTCCACTTTCTACGGCAAGATCCAGGCCCTGCACAGCGTCAACGTGGAGATCCGCCAGGGTGAAATCGTCACGCTGATCGGTGCCAACGGCGCCGGTAAGTCAACCTTGCTGATGACCCTGTGTGGTTCGCCCCAAGCCCATAGCGGCAGCATTCGCTACATGGGTGAAGAGTTGGTAGGCCAGCAGTCGTCGCAGATCATGCGCAAGAGCATTGCGGTAGTGCCGGAAGGCCGCCGCGTGTTCTCACGCCTGACCGTTGAAGAGAACCTCGCCATGGGCGGCTTCTTCACCGACAAGGGCGACTTCCAGGAGCAAATGGACAAGGTGCTGCACCTGTTCCCTAGGCTCAAGGAACGCTTCAGCCAACGCGGCGGCACCATGTCCGGCGGCGAGCAGCAAATGCTCGCCATCGGCCGTGCGCTGATGAGCAAGCCCAAGCTGTTGCTGCTGGACGAACCGTCCCTGGGGCTGGCACCGATCATCATCCAGCAGATCTTCGATATCATCGAACAACTGCGCAAGGACGGTGTAACGGTGTTCCTGGTCGAGCAGAACGCCAACCAGGCGCTGAAAATCGCCGACCGTGCCTATGTGCTGGAAAACGGCCGGGTGGTGATGCAGGGCACGGGCGAGCAGTTGTTGACCGATCCGAAGGTGCGTGAGGCGTACCTCGGAGGCTAAGCAAACCGTTGCTTAATGTGGGAGGGGGCTTGCCCCCGATGACGGTGAATCAGTCACAGATATCGAGACTGACACACTGTCATCGGGGGCAAGCCCCCTCCCACATTTTTTTGTGTCACCTGAATTTATTTTTGATGGGCTTGTAACGGATTCCGTCCGACTACCTCTAGTGGTACAAGCTGGCACTCAAGCCCGCCAACTCAACCCACTGCTGGAGAATCACCATGACCACCAAACTGTCCGCCGCCTCCCTCGTTTTGGCCCTGGGTTCCGCCCTGAGCCTGTCCGCCCTCACCACCACCGCCCACGCTGCCGACGACATGCAAAAGTGCTTCGGCGTCGCTGAAGCCGGTAAGAACGACTGCGCCGCAGGCGCGGGCACCTCCTGCGCCGGCAGCTCGAAAACCAAGGACCAGGCCAACGCCTGGAAACTGGTCCCGGCTGGCACCTGCACCCAAACCCCAAGCTCCACCTCGCCGACCGGTTTTGGCCAGGAAGCAGCCTTCACCGCCAAATCCTGACCCCTCACAAAGCCTGAGCACTGATGATGACCCTTTCATCCCCACAGGCGCCCGGCCTCCCAAACCGGGCCGGGCTGGGCCTCAAGCCCGAGCACTTCACCGAAGTGCTCGAGACCTCACCCGACATCGGTTTTTTTGAAGTGCACGCCGAAAACTACATGGTGGCCGGCGGCCCGTTTCATCATTACCTGGGGTTGATCCGCGAACAGTACGCGCTGTCATTGCACGGCGTGGGTCTGTCGATCGGAGGCGAAAGCCCGCTGAACCGCGAACACCTGGCGCGATTGGCGTCGCTGATCGATCGCTATCAACCTCAGTCTTTTTCCGAACACCTGGCCTGGTCCAGCCACGGCCCGGTGTTTCTCAATGACTTGCTGCCCCTGGCCTATGACTGCGCCACCCTGCAACGGGTGTGTGATCACGTTGACCAGGTACAGAGCACGCTACGGCGGCCGATGCTGCTGGAAAATCCGTCGACCTACCTGCAATTTCAGCGCTCAACACTGGACGAAACCGACTTCATCAGCGAGGTCATCCGCCGCACCGGCTGTGGCCTGCTGCTGGATGTGAACAACGTCTACGTCTCGTGCATCAACCACCAGCGTGATCCGCAGTCCTATATCGACGCCCTGCCATTACACGCGGTGGGTGAGATTCATCTGGCCGGTTTCGCCGAAGACACTGACAGCCTAGGCGACCGCCTGCTGATCGATGATCATGGCGCTCCCATCGATAACGCGGTGTGGCAGCTGTATGAACAGGTACTGGCGCGTACCGGCCCAGTGGCGACGCTGATCGAGCGCGATAATCAGGTACCCGCATTCACTGTGCTGCTGGCAGAAGCCGAGCACGCCGAATGGCATTTACGGCAGGTACGTCCATGACCCTTCACGATGCGTTTTGCGAGGCGCTACTGACGCCCGACCTCCCCTGCCCCGATGGGTTGTTCAGCACTATTGGCGCCGACCCTGCCAGTCGTTTTGCGGTATATCGCAACAACGTGCATAGCGCGTTGATCAATGCGCTATCCACAGCCTACCCCGTCACCCTGCAATTGGTGGGCGATGAATTTTTCTGCGCCATGGCCGGCCTTTACGTAAGGGCGCACCCACCTACAAGCCCGTTGATGAGCGAGTACGGCAGCACACTGCCCGAGTTCATCCAAGGCTTTGAACCCGCGGCCAGCGTGCCCTACCTGGCAGATATTGCACGACTGGAGCGCTTGCGAGTCTGTGCTTATCACGCCGCTGACTGCCTGAGCCTGGATCAGCAGGCAGTACTCCAGGCGCTGCAGGGCCAGGCGGATCTGGGCGGATTACACCTACAGCTGGTCCCCTCACTGGGCACGCTGGATTCGCCGTATGCCGTCGTTGCGGTGTGGGCCGCCCATCAAATTGAAGGCGGCCTGGCCACCCTCAATCCTTGGAACGCTCAGGCTGCCCTGGTGCTTCGCGCAGGCCTGGCCGTCAAGGTATTCGCCATCGACAGCGGTTCGGTAGCGTTTATCAACTGCCTGAGCCGGGGCGCTCCATTGCAAACCGCCGTGGAGCACGCGCTGGCCACCGCTCCCGAATTTGACCTGCACCAATGCCTGACGCTGCTGATCAGCCACAACGCCATCACTCATCTGCACCTGGAACAAAAGGTATCGCCATGAACGCTTCCTCACCCTGCCTGGTTAAACGGGTCATTCAGCTGTTCGAGCAAATCCCCTACAGCCTGATCGCCTTTATCGCACGCTTTTCAATTGCCGCCGTGTTCTGGAAATCAGGGCAGACCAAGGTCGAAGGCTTTGCCGTAGACCTGATCGGCGGGACGTTCCAACTGGGCGAACCGCGCCTCGCGGCTTCAACCCTTCCGCTGTTTCGCAGCGAGTACCACGTGCCATTGCTGTCGCCGGAAGTGGCAGCGTATATGGCGGCATTTGCCGAGCACTTTTTCCCGGTGTTGGTACTTATCGGGTTAGCCACGCGCTTTTCGGCCCTGGCGCTGATCGGCATGACCTTGGTGATTCAACTGTTCGTCTACCCGGACGCCTACCCGACCCACGGCACTTGGGTTGCGGTACTGCTGCTGTTGGTGGCCAAGGGGCCGGGGCGCCTGTCCATCGATCACTTGATCGCCCGACGCTACCGTTAAACCCGGTCGAGCGCCTCGCCACTGCGTTTGAACCCATCCACCAGGTAATCCGCCAGCACCTGGGTTCGACGCGGCAAGCCGCCCTGGTAAGGGTGAACCAGGTACATCGGCATGCTCCTTGTCTGATAGTCGCGCAGGAGCCAGCGCAATCGACCGTCAGCCAATTCCGCCGGTAGCACGTAAGACGGCAGCCGGGCGATACCGGCGCCCACCAGCGCGGCCTTTTTCAGCAAGTTGTAATGGTTGGAGGCAAAGGTGCCGCTGACCCGAACCCGCAGCAACTCATGCTGCTGGTGGTACAGCCACTCTTCTCGACCGCTGTAGTGGCTGTTGAGCAGGCAGGTGTGAACCGCCAAGTCGGCCGGGGTCTGCGGTTCACCATGCTGTTCAAGATAAGCCGGACTGGCGCAGGTCATTTCGTGCCAGGCCAGCAACGGCTTGACCACAAGGCGTTCGTTTTCAATCGCGCCTGAGCGAACCCCTAAGTCAAAGCCATCCCGCGCCAGGTCCCGGTAGCTGTTGTTCAACTCCAGTTCGATCTGCACCTGCGGGTATTGCTTGGAAAACTCCAGCAACAAGCCATCAAAGAACGTTTCTCCCAACGACACCGGAACGGTCATACGCACCGGCCCGGCCAAATCGTCCTTGAGACGGGCCAGTGCCTGACGGGCGCGGTCTACTTGCACCACCAACGCTTGAGCCTGGGGCAACAACGCGGCTCCGGCAGCGGTCAGGCTGAGCTTGCGAGTCGTGCGGTGAAGCAGCACCACGGAAAACCGGGCCTCCAACTGGCTGATGCGTTTGGACAACTGCCCCTTGCTGCAACCTAACTGTTCGGCCGCCACGGTAAAACTGCCGGCCTCGATCAACACCGCAAAGGCGGCCAGGTCATCCATCTCGCTCATGGATTGTTTCCATTTGAAAACCAACAATTGCCTATTAGCACGTTTATCCGCTGAAAAAGCCACCCTAGACTGAACGCTCACTTACCCCTTGGGAGAAACAGCACCATGAAAATCCTATTGATTGGCGCCAGCGGCATCGTCGGCTCGGCGGTCAAGGCCGAACTGGCTCAGCGCCACGACGTGATAAGCATCGGCCGCAACAGCGGCGACTTCCAAGTGGATATCAGCGACAGTGCGTCGATTCGCGCCCTCTTTGAGCAGACAGGCACGTTCGACGCACTGGTCTGCGCCGCAGGCAGCGTGAACTTCGTGGCACTGGGTGACATGAGCGAAAGCGATTTTGAGTTGGGTCTGCGTGACAAGCTCATGGGCCAGGTCAATTTGCTGCTGATCGGCCGTGAATACGCCAATGATGGCGCCTCGTTCACGTTCACCAGTGGCATTCTCAACCGTGACCCGATCCGCACTGGCGCGTCGGCCGCACTGGTCAACGGCGCCATCGATGCCTTTGTCAAAGCGGCCGCGATTGAGTTGCCACGTGGACTACGCGTTAACTCCGTGAGTCCTACGGTATTGGAGGAAGCCATGGGCAGCTACGCGCCGTATTTTCGCGGTTTCAAACCGGCGTCGGGGGCAGATGTGGCATTGGCCTACGCCAAGAGCGTGGAAGGCTTACAAACCGGGCAGACCTTTATTGTCGGCTAAATCCTTTATCCGTAAGAATTGCCTGAAGCTGGCCAGCGGGGTTGTGATGCACCGCCAGCCTGCGTAACGTGGCGGCACTTGTCTGGAGACCCTCTATGCGTGCCGCCCGTACCCTTGCCTTGTTTGCCCTGCTGCCCCTGTTCGCCGCCTGTCAGATGTTCGAGAGCGAACCGGCGAAGCCGTCCGTTGCCGGGCTGACGCGTATGCAGGGAGAACTCACGGCGGTGGGTGGCAAGCTGTTGTTCCAACCGTGCAATGACCAGCGCAATTACGTGGTCAACGACACCAGCGGCACCAATATTCTGCAGGAGGCCGCCTCTCTGGCCGGCCCACAAGGCGCCCTGTTTGCAGACTTGCGCGGCAAGTTCTCTGGCGTGGCCACTGGCACCCAGGGCTCGGTAGACCTGCAACAACTCTATCGCATGGAGCGCTCGACCTCGGCCTGCAACGACCCGGACTTCAAGCGCATGATCCTGCGCGCCAACGGCCACAAGCCAGCCTGGACAATGAACGTGACCGCCAAAGGCATGGTGCTGGAGCGCGAAGGCCAACCGCCACTGGCGGTACCGTATGTAGAAGAGCAAATCGGTGACGGGCGCTTCAACCTGATGACCGAAGCCAACAACCAGCACGTCGAGCTGTGGGTTGCCCCGCAACGCTGCGTGGACAGTGCCAGCGGCAGCCTGCAACACATGACCGCCGAGCTTCGGGTTAATGGCCAGGTACAGCGCGGTTGTGCGTCGTTCGGCGGCTCACGCGACGATTGATTGTGCCCTGCGTTGTTTTAACATGACGAGAAACCGCTGTTGGGGCTTATAATCGCCGGTTTGCAAAACAGCCGGCCTCTTTCTTCGCCGCCTACCGGACCCTGTCATGTTACGAATCACCGAACTCAAGCTGCCCATCGACCATCCCGAAGAAGACCTGCGGCCTGCGATCTTGCAGCGCCTGGGCATCGCCAGTGATGACCTGCTCGATTTCACCCTGTTTAAACGCAGCTACGACGCGCGCAAGAAATCGTCGGAGCTGTGCTTCATCTACACCATCGACCTGAACGTGAAGGGCGAAGCCGCCCTGCTGAATAAGTTCGCCGATGACCGTAACGTCAATCCGGCGCCGGATGTCAGCTACAAAGTCGTGGGCCACGCACCGCAAGACTTGGCCGAGCGTCCAATCGTGGTGGGTTTTGGCCCTTGCGGTATCTTCGCCGGGTTGTTGCTGGCGCAGATGGGCTTCAAGCCGATCATTCTCGAGCGCGGCAAGGAAGTGCGCCAGCGCACCAAGGACACGTGGGGCCTGTGGCGCAAAAGCGTGCTCAACCCAGAGTCAAACGTGCAGTTCGGTGAAGGCGGCGCGGGGACTTTTTCCGACGGCAAGCTGTACAGCCAGATCAAGGACCCGAAATTCCACGGCCGCAAGGTGCTGCATGAGTTCGTCAAGGCCGGCGCGCCGGAAGAAATCCTCTACGTCAGCAAGCCGCACATCGGCACCTTCCGCCTGACCGGTGTGGTGGAAAACATGCGCGAGCAGATCATCGCGCTGGGCGGTGAAGTACGTTTCGAGCAGCGCGTGACCGACGTATTGATCGAAGAAGGCCAGCTAAAGGGCGTGGTGGTCGACGGCGGTGAGCAGATTCTCTCCAAGCACGTGATTTTGGCCCTGGGCCACAGTGCTCGCGATACCTTCCGCATGCTTCACGGCCGTGGCGTCTATATGGAAGCAAAGCCGTTCTCGGTGGGCTTTCGTATTGAACACCCGCAATCGCTGATCGACGCTGCGCGCCTGGGCAAATACGCCGGGCACCCTAAACTCGGCGCCGCCGACTATAAGCTAGTGCACCACGCCAAGAACGGTCGTTCGGTATACAGCTTCTGTATGTGCCCAGGTGGCACCGTAGTGGCGGCCACCTCCGAGCCGGGCCGCGTCGTGACCAACGGCATGAGCCAATACTCGCGCAACGAGCGCAATGCAAACTCCGGCATCGTGGTTGGCATTACCCCTGAGGTGGACTATCCGGGTAGCCCGTTGGCTGGGATCGAACTGCAGGAACGTCTGGAGTCTCATGCCTACGTCCTCGGAGGCAGCAACTACGAAGCTCCGGCGCAGTTGGTGGGTGACTTCATCGCTGGCAGGCCGTCCACGGCGATCGGCAGTGTGGAGCCATCCTACAAGCCCGGCGTATCTCTGGGTGACTTGGCCCTGGCCCTGCCGGACTTCGCCATCGAGGCGATCCGTGAAGCGCTGCCGGCGTTCGAGAAGCAAATCAAAGGCTATTCGTTGCACGATGCGGTGTTGACCGGGATCGAAACGCGCACCTCGTCACCGTTGCGGATTACCCGGAATGAGTCGATGCAGAGTTTGAATGTGAAAGGACTATTCCCGGCCGGTGAAGGCGCTGGGTATGCCGGTGGAATTCTGTCGGCCGGTGTGGATGGCATTCGCATCGCCGAGGCGTTGGCGCGGGATATGTTGGGCCTGGAGGCCTGACATAACATCTGAGCGCTGAGCAATTACAATGTGGGAGCAAGCCCGCTCCCACATTTGTATCAGATGTTTGCGCGCAAGATTGACTGCGGCAGCGGCTCTCCCTGCTCCACGCTCGCCGCAACGGCCGCGATCAATCCGTCCAGCTCATAACCCTGCGCCTCAAGCCACGCCTGATCGTAATAAGTAGTCGCATACCGCTCCCCCCCATCACACAAGATCGCCACGATCGACCCCGACTCACCCGCTGCCTTCATTTGCTGCGCCGCCATCAGCGCGCCAATCAGGTTAGTCCCGCTGGAACCACCGACCCGTCGCCCCAATCGCGCAGCCAGGTAATGCATGGCCGCCAGCGACAGTGCATCCGGCACTTTGACCATCGCATCAATCACCTTGGGCAAAAACGATGCCTCAACCCGTGGTCGGCCAATGCCCTCGATGCGTGAACCGCAGTCCAGGCGCAAGCTGGCATCACCGCTTTGGTAAAAGTCGAAAAACACCGAACGCTCGGCATCGGCACACAGCACCCGGGTGCAGTGCTGACGATAACGCACGTAGCGCCCCAAGGTCGCGGTGGTGCCGCCGGTGCCGGGGCTGGAGATCAACCAGCTAGGCTCCGGATGCTGTTCAAAGCGCATCTGCTGGAAGATCGACTCGGCGATGTTGTTATTGGCTCGCCAGTCGGTGGCACGTTCGGCGTAGGTGAACTGGTCCATGAAATGACCGCCACTTTCCTGCGCCAGGCGTTCGGACTCGGCGTAGATCTGCGTCGGATCTTGTACCAAGTGGCTCTTGCCGCCATAGAAGGCAATCTGTGCAATTTTCTCTTGCGAGGTCGTGGCCGGCATAACTGCAATAAATGGCAGCCCGAGCAGCCGCGCAAAGTAAGCTTCGGAAATGGCAGTGGAGCCGCTGGAGGCTTCGATCACCGGGGCGCCCGGCTTGAGCCAGCCATTGCACAGCGCATACAGGAACAGTGAGCGGGCCAGCCGATGCTTGAGGCTGCCAGTGGGGTGGCTGGACTCGTCCTTGAAGTACAGCTCGATTTCTGGCAAACCTGGCAACGGCAAAGGGATCAGGTGCGTGTCGGCGCTGCGCTGGAAGTCCGCTTCAATGATGCGAATGGCTTCGCGGGCCCAGGGACGGTGGTCGCTCATGATGGGAATCTCTAAGGGTTTTCAGCACCAATCTTAGGAGATTTCCTACAGCGCACACAGCTACAGTGATGACTCAATTGGTCACACAATTACACGCTGTGAACACGACGTCGGCGCGACCCTCCGCTTATAACAAATAAGAATATAACTTTTGTTTTAACAACTAACGGCACGGGTTAGGGTACCCACCTATTGAACCTTGATTGGAGAGCATCCCTTGCCTCTGCGTAGCACTTTCACCCGTTTCTTCCAACTGGAAGCCGCCAGCGGCCTGTTGTTGATCGCGGCTGCCGCGTTGGCGCTGATCATCAATAACTCACCGCTGTCGCACCTCTACAACGCCTTTCTCGAAGTGCCGGTGGTGGCACAGATTGGCGCGTTGAACATCGCCAAGCCGGCCTTGCTGTGGATCAACGATGGCTTGATGGCCCTGTTCTTCCTGCTGATCGGTCTGGAGGTTAAACGCGAACTGCTCGACGGCCACCTCTCCAAGCCATCACAAGTGGTGCTGCCGGGGGCAGCGGCCATCGGCGGGATGGTGGTGCCGGCTCTGATCTACTGGGCTATCAACAAGGACTACCCCGCAGCGCTATCCGGCTGGGCGATTCCCATGGCCACTGATATCGCCTTTGCACTGGGCGTGCTGGCGTTACTCGGCAAGCGCGTGCCGGTATCGCTGAAGCTGTTCCTGATGACCCTGGCGATCATCGACGACCTCGGCGCGATCATCGTGATCGCGGTGTTCTATTCCGCCGACCTTTCCGGTGCCGCCTTGGCAGGCGCGGGAGCCTGTTTGATTGCCCTGATTGCGATGAATCGCCTGGGCGTGATCAAGCTCGGGCCCTACCTGATCATCGGTTTGATCCTGTGGGTGTGTGTACTCAAGAGTGGCGTGCACGCGACCCTCGCCGGCGTGACATTGGCATTCTGCATCCCGATGCGTACCAAAAACGCCGAACCTTCGCCGTTGATGACCCTGGAACATGCCCTGCACCCGTGGGTGGCCTACGGCATCCTGCCGTTGTTCGCCTTCGCCAACGCTGGTGTGTCCTTGGCCGGCGTCAGCCTGGAAAGCTTCACCCACCACGTGCCGATGGGCATCGCTGCGGGCCTGCTGATTGGCAAGACCATCGGCGTGTTCGGGCTCACCTGGCTCGCCATTAAGACCGGCCTCGCCGCCCTGCCCTCCGGTGCCAATTGGGGCCAGGTATTCGGCGTGGCGATCCTGTGCGGTATCGGCTTTACCATGAGCCTGTTTGTCGGCTCCCTGGCCTTTGTGCCGGGCGCCAGTGAGTTTGCTGGGGAGGACCGGATGGGGATTCTGACCGGGTCTATATTGGCGGCGTGTATTGGTTACGCGGTAACGGCGATGGCGAGTCGTAAAAAGGCCTGAAGATATCAGGCCAAGTGTAATCACTGTGGCGAGGGAGCTTGCTCCCGCTGGGTCGCGAAGCGGCCCCGCTCTTTGCTTAAAAGAATGGGACTGCCACGCAGTCCAGCGGGACGGTGCGACGATTCGACAAGCTCCCTCGCCACAGGCAAACTTAGACATACTCGGCCCTCCGTGCGTTGGGCCATACCTCCAGCGCACTTACCGGAACACGTGGGCCTTCGGATGCAGGTCGATGCATCTTTGAGATTGCAATCTCAGCCACTAACTGGGCATGCAACAAAAAACCCCAACCGGGTAACCGGTTGGGGTTTTTTGTTAATACAGCCTGCGCTTAACGAGTAACGCGGCTAGTACCATCAACCGTCATGATGCGCACACGATCACCAATGCGGAAGATTTCGTTTTCCTGCACGGCCTGTACATAGGCACGCGTGCTGCCGTCGTCTTCACGAACGGTGATTTCCACGCCTTGGGTGCGGGTCAAGCCTTCTTCGGTGGCCGAGCCCAGCAGGCCGCCGGCTACGGCACCGATCACCGCGGTAACGATGCTGCCACGACCGCCGCCGATGGCGCTGCCGCCAACACCGCCGATGACTGCACCAGCAGCGCCGCCGATTGGGGTCTTGGTGCCTTCGATTTTCACCGGACGCAGGGATTCGATGGTACCCATGCGCACGGTCTGCACACGACGCGCTTCGTCACGGGAGTACGAGTCGCCGGTCAGACTCGAGGCGCAGCCACCCAGCAGCAACGACAGGGTGGTAAAGCAGGCAACCAGTAATACGGACTTACGCATAGCATCAACTCCAAAGGACAGGTGTTCATTAAACGCTGCAGCTTGGCGCCTGTCACGGCAAGCACTGCAAAAAACTGCTTTCATTCAGCCAGAGTACAGACTGCCAGTACCCGAACACTCGATCAACGGTATCGCAGCATCTGTACCTAAAGTATCCGTCACGGTCTTAACATTGTAGTCGCGCAGCCAGACGCAACCGAGGGCTCATGAATAGAGACGTCGGCGCGGTGGGCAACATTCAGGTTAAGCGACGAAAGGTGCAGCCTATGGCGCGAGGCGCTCGCGAGTCCACTCAGTGCCTTGCAGGCGGTAGTTCAGACGATCATGCAAGCGGCTGGCACGGCCTTGCCAGAACTCGATGCGCTCCGGCAGCAAGCGATAGCCCCCCCAGTGCTCGGGGCAATCAGGTTGGGTATCGCTGAAACGCTGTTCGGTGGCCTTGAGCAGCGCATGCAATTCTTCACGATCACGAATGACCTTGCTCTGCGGCGATGCCCAAGCCCCCAGGCGGCTGCCCAGCGGGCGGACCTGGTAATAAGCGTCCGACTCCTCAGGCGTGACCTTGACCACCCGACCTTCGATGCGCACCTGGCGCTCCAGGGTCGGCCAGAAGAAGGTCATGGCCGCGAACGGGCGCGCTGCAAGCTGTTCGCCCTTGGCACTCTGATAGTTGGTGAAGAAGGTAAAACCCTGCGCATCCAGGCCCTTGAGCAGCAGGATGCGACAATGCGGGCGACCGTCCTGGTCAACCGTCGCCAGCGTCATGGCATTGGCCTCCACCGGCGGCTGTTCGGTTTTCACCGCATCACCAAACCACTGGTGGAACAACGCGAACGGCTCGCTCGGGGCCTGGGCCTCGCTCAAACCATCCCGTGTGTAGTCACGGCGCATATCGGCCAGTGCCTGGGTCATGCGGCTTTATCCTTCTAGGTCAACGGATCAGTTTTTCGCCTGGTCGCTGGCCGATGCAGCGGCCTTGGCCTTGGCCGGTGCCGCTTTCTTGGCAGCAGGCTTGGCCGGGGCCTTTTTAGCGGCTGGTTTGGCAGCGGCTTTCTTGGCGACGGTAGCCTTTTTGGCTGGCGCTTTGGCAGCAGGTGCCGGAGCAGGAACGTTCTGCACGGCAACCATCTCAGCCACAGGCGGTGTCTTGCCCGAGTTGTACTTGCTCAGCAGGGCCAACATAGTTGTACGCTGAGTGAACATAATTTCCATGCGACGGTTCAGCGCACGGCCTTGGTTGCTGTCGTTGGCGGCACGCGGCATCAGGTCACCCATGCCGCGCAGCATCAGGCGGTCTTGCTTCAGGCCGCTCAGGCTGAAGATCGAGGCGATGGACTGTGCACGCTCTTTGCTCAACGCCTGGCTGGCAGGCGCTGTGCCGGTGGCATCGACGTGGCCCAGGACCAGCACGGCGGTTTTTGGATCGGCTTCTACTGCCTTGGCAACACGGGTAAACGGCCCCAAGGTGACCGGCAGCAGCATCGCTGGGCGTTTCGGGTTGTAGGAACCGTCTACCGGCGCGATCACGACCAATACGTTGTCACGGCGCTCCAGTTGGAGGTTGCTGTCCTTGATGGCAGCACGCAGCCGCGGCTCGTAATCGTCCAGCCAGGCCTGGGTAATTTTCGGGTCAGGCATCGGCACGTTGGTCACGTCGACCTTGGCCAGTGGTTTTGGCTTGCTTTCGAACGGCCACCACCAATGCGTCTCGCTGTCGGACTTGGCGACGGCTGGCGCGGCGGCAGGTGCCGGGGTGGCGGCCTTGAGGTCAGCTTTCAAGTCAGCCTTGGCGTCGGCAGTCTTGTCGTCTGCACCTTTGGAGGAGAATGGCCACCAGCTGGAGCCGCTATCGGCCTTGTCAGCAGGTGCAGCCGCAGCAGCAACAGGCGCAGCGGGCTTGGCGCCAGCAGCCGGCTTGGCATCGGTGGAGGTCACGGCGTCCTTGGTAGCAGCCTTGTCAGACCCGAATGACCACCAGTGCCCGCCATCGGCATCATTTTGTGGAGTTTGTGCGCAGCCAGTAATGGTGAGGCAAAGCGCCAGTGCCAAGGACTTGTTCGATAACATGATATATCCACAAAATGAGAGAAACCGGAGGGTCTGGATGACCCGTTAAACAGACGCCTGAGGAAGAATAAAGTTACAACTATTCCTACAGCGTCTTCTTATAGTTGCCTTTGTAACAAAAAAACGTGAAACAGCAAGGGGTTTACAGACAACCGGCCAATATTCTGACCAACTTCTGCGCGCGCGGGTCCATAAGTACATAAGGGCCCAATGTATTAGTCACGAAACCAAACGCTACATCATGCTCTGGGTCGGCAAACCCCACCGAGCCACCCGCCCCAGGATGCCCAAATGCACGCGGGCCAAGGCCAAACGTGGCGTTGGGCAGGTGCGGTTGATCCAACATGCAACCCAGGCCAAAACGAGTTTGCGTCAATAATGTTTTATCGGGCCCGATACTGTGTTCGCGGGTCAGTTGTTCAAGCATGTCGGCTTCCAACAAACTTCCGTCCAACAAACCGCTATAAAAGCCCGCCAGGCTGCGCGCGTTACCATGGCCATTTGCCGCTGGCTGCTGCATACGCCGCCATTCCGGCTTATTAGTGCTGGTCAGAATAGACGGTGGATTGGCAAATGCGCGTGTCGTCATCGCCGTTGGCTCACGCATCATTACTTGAAGTAACCGTTGCGCGGCTTCATCGCCCATATTGCCTTTGCTGCGCGCTATATGGGCAACGCGATAAAACTCTTCATCCGCCAGACCTACGTGAAAGTCCAACCCTAATGGCCGCGCAACCCGTGCCACGATGGACTCCCCCGGCCCACGGCCGTCGGCGCGGCGCAGCAATTCACCCACCAACCAGCCATAGGTGATCGCCTCGTAGCCATGGCCCTCGCCGGGCGTCCACCACGGCGCCTCGGCGGCCAGGGTGTCAACCATCAGTTGCCAGTCGTACAAGGCTTCAGTGGGCAACATTTCGCGGATCGCCGGCAGTCCGGCCTGGTGGGAGAGCAATTGGCGCAGGGTGATGGTCTGCTTGCCGGCGGCGGCGAATTCCGGCCAGTACTTGGCCACTGGCGCATCCAGTTGCAACTTGCCTTCGGCCACCAGTTGCAGCGCAGTTACGGCGGTGAAGGTCTTGGTGCAGGAGAACAGATTGACGATAGTGTCGCTGTGCCAGGCCTCGGCCCCGTCCTTGTCGGCGGTGCCGGCCCACAAGTCGACCACGGTTTCGCCGCCGATCTGGATGCAAAGCCCGGCGCCACGCTCTTGCGGGTCATCGAACAACGCGGCAAACGCTTCGCGCACCGCTTCGAATTGAAGTTCGTAATGACCCTGAATCTGCACCTGAACGCCCTCAGAAAACACGCTAAAAAGTGATCGGCATTGTTCCAGCCCTTGTAGGATTTGTGAACCCATCAAGCCTCAATCAGTGACCATTGCCGGAGTGCCCACCAGCATGACCGGCGCCCTGCCCTTCGCCTTTGCCGTCATGCCCGCCATTGCCACTTTCACGCGCATGAACGGCGCTGGCAGCCTTGGCCTTTTCAGCTTCCTTGCCCAACTGCTCAACCGCCGTCAGGTTGCTCTTGCGCACGCTGTCGACAAAGCCTTGGAACGGCACATCGGTAATGCCCACCAGGCCGAAATGGCCGTTTTCGCCGTCCAGCAAGCGACCGGTCACCGGCTGGTCCAGGTACTGGAACCAATGCACGCCGACAATCGACGGCTCGGCCATGGCCTGTCTAAGGAAGTTGCCATAAGCCGCACCCCGATCATCTTCGCGCGCCACTTGCGTGACGCCGCCCCAGAACGGCCCACGATCCGCCGAGCCGAAGTTGAACTCAGTGATCAGCACCGGTTTATCCAACGCACGCAGGGCGGCGAAGTCGTAACCGTCCTGCGGCTTGAGGGTGTACATGTTGAAGCTCAACACATCGCAATACTGCGCGCAGGACGCCACGGCTTCCGGGGTGCTCACCGCATAGCGGCCGCCCAGCAGCAACTGGTTCGGCGCATGCCATTTGAGCGAGTCGGAAATGGTCTTGAAGTAGGCGTCTGCGAAAGTCTTTTGGAAATATTTGAAGTCGGCTTCGATTTCCGGATGCTCGGCGCTCGGCATCGGCGGCTCGAAGCCAGGGTCTTCCATCAGCTCCCAGCCGGCCAATTCGATACCCCAGGCCTTCGACAAGCCCGCTTCGTTGCGGTATTTGTCGCGCAATTGCTTGAGGAACGCACGTTTGGCCGGCACGTCGGTGGTCATGCGCAAGGTGCCATAGGCCAAAGCGTAGCGAGATTTAGGGTCATCCCCAGGGCCGGCCCAGGCCAGTTCGTTATCGGCAAAGAAGCCGATCAACCAGGGGTCATCGCGGTGATCACGCGCCGCAATGGCCACGGCGCGCTCGGTGGCCATGGCAAAGCGTGGGTCGAACGGGTCAGGCATGCCGCCCCACCAGTCGGTGCCGGTGCTGATGCTGGCGTAGTCACCTACAATCGACAGCGGCAAGGTGTACGGCACGCGGTCGGCACGCGCCAAGTCCTCGTCGCTCCAATTACCGACGGTGTTGAAACCCCAGGCTTGCAGGCGGTCGAGTGTGTGGGTCACCCAGCGCTGCTGGTCAAAACCATTACCGCCATAGGTACGCTGCAAGTTGGCGCCATAGAAGTCGTACCAACGCCCGGCACCAAAACTGCGACCTTCGCCTGCGCCGTTGCCCGTGCGGTTATCGCCGCTGCCGTAGTACTTGTCGAAGGGTTCGCCCCCCTTGGGCAACGCGGCAAACATCCATTCACGGCCGGCCACGTAGGTCTGGCTGTTGTCGGGCGCCACAGTGTTCACGCCCAGCGAGTAGAACGGATGGCCCTGCGGCGTCACCAGGTACCAGCGGCCGTCGCGCTTCTCGGTGCGGAAGAAACCACTGGCGTCGAACGCCGGGCCCTTGTTCCAACCGCCGAACTTGTCCAGGGCGGACTTATCCCGGGTGGCCAACCAGCCTTGAAGCTGTTGTTGCTCCTTGGCAGCCGCCGCCTTGAGCTGTTCGTCGCTGCTGACCTTCTCCGGCCAGCGCGCACGAGTGGATTGGCCGTAGGCATCGACTAGCTCGCTGTAGGCCGCCTTGAACACCGGTTCGCTGTCCTGCACGCCAAAGCGTTCCAACAGGATACTTTGGGCGGCATTGGGCTTGATCATCGACAACGTGACCGAGACCACCTGGCTGCGGTCGATTTCACCGGCACTGCTGCCCAACATTACGCGCTGGCCGTCTACGGTGATCGGCATCGGCGGGCCGGCCTTCATACCCTGGCTCAACGACGAGTTGGCTTGCAGCGGGATCAGCAGCGTCTGCGCCGGACCGGCCGGCAGGTCGACGCGGCTGAGCAAGGTCTTGCCGTCCGCGCTCTGCACTTTGACGTAGAGGGTCAGCGCCCAATCCATAGCACTCTGGATGCGCAGGCTCATGGCACTCGACTGGGACCAGTCCCACGCGCCGGTCTGCGGGCTGAGCACCAGGCTGGGTTCGGCGGCCGGGTTGAAGGTGATACGGCGCAGCACTTCGCCTTCGGGGGTTTGTTCGGCGTTGTATTGGGGCAGGCTGGCGTCCTGAGTCGCCACCTTGACCACATCGGCAGGCCGGACGAAGTTGAACAGGGTCTGTTGCCCGGCAGGCGCAGCCATCAAAGGCGCGGCAAACAACAGGGCAAAAACAGCGGGCAGCGTGCGAATCATACGAACAAGGTTCTCCCAGACGGCCGGTGAATGGCCTGATGACATGATTGAGATAGACCACGAAGTGGGCGAAACCGCCCACGGTGGCTTAAGAAATTTCGCGCCTGAACGGCGGCAAAGCGTTAAGAATAGCTTTGCCATAGCGTTGCGTGACCAAACGGCGGTCGAGCAAGGTGATGGTGCCTCGGTCTTCCTCGGTGCGCAGCAGACGCCCGCAGGCCTGAACCAGCTTCAATGAAGCATCCGGCACCGAGATTTCCATGAACGGGTTGCCGCCGCGCGCTTCGATCCATTCGGCCAGGGCCGCTTCGACGGGGTCGTCCGGCACCGAGAACGGGATCTTGGCGATCACCACGTGTTCGCAATAGGCGCCGGGCAAGTCCACACCTTCGGCGAAACTGGCCAGGCCGAACAGCACGCTGGAATCACCGCCGTCTACACGGGCCTTGTGCTTGTTGAGGGTCTCCTGCTTGGACAGGTTGCCCTGGATAAACACCTGCTTGCGCCAGTCACGGTCGAGGCCGTCGAACACGTCCTGCATTTGCTTGCGCGATGAGAACAACACCAGGGTACCGCGTGAGCCTTCGACCAACTCCGGCAGGTCGCGGATGATCGCTGCGGTATGGGCCGCTGCATCCCGCGGGTCGGCCTTGAGGTCGGGCACCCGCAACACACCGGCATCGGCGTGATGGAACGGGCTCGGCACCACAGCCGTGATGGCTTTTTTCGGCAGGCCGGCGCGCATGCGGAAGCGGTCGAAGGTGCCCAGGGCGGTCAGCGTGGCCGAGGTCACCAGGCAGCCGTAGGCCACGTTCCACAGGTTGCGGCGCAGCATCTCGGCAGCCAGGATAGGGCTGGCGTTGACCTCGATATCAAACAGCGCTCCGCTTTCAGCCAGGGTCAGCCAACGCGCCATGGGCGGGTTGTCTTCCGGGTCTTCGACGGTGAAGGCGGTCCACAACTCCCAGTTACCTTGGGCCCGCGACAGCAGGCTGCCGAACAGTGGGTACCATTCTTCGGCCTGGTTGCTGGCGATGCCGATGTTGACCTCGCCGTCCATGCCCTCTTTGAGCAGGTCGGTCAGGCGTGTAAACAGGTCGGTCAGGCGCGAAAAGCCCTTCTTCAACTCGATGCCCATCTCGCGCATGTGCTCGGGGATCAAGCCACCGACGAACCGGTGACGCGGCCGCTCACGGCCTTCCACGTCTTCGCCGGGCTTGAAGTCGGCGACCTGTTCACAGGCGCTGAACATGAATTGCTGCTGGGTCTTGATCTCCCGCGCCAGCTCCGGCACCTGTTCAATCAGTTTACCGAGGTCGCCGGGCAGCGGGTGCTGGGCCAGCAATTTGGTAAGGTTCTTGGCGGTGGACTCCAGCCAATCGGCGGTGGAGCGCAGCCGGGTGTAGTGGGCGAAGTGGCCGATGGCCTTGTCTGGCAGGTGATGACCTTCGTCGAAGACGTAGAGCGTGTCGCGTGGGTCAGGCAAGACGGCGCCGCCGCCCAAGGCCAGGTCGGCCAGCACCATATCGTGGTTGGTGACGATCACGTCGACCTTGCCCATGCCTTCGCGGGCCTTGTAGAAGGCGCATTGGCCGAAGTTGGGGCAATGGCGGTTGGTGCATTGGCTGTGGTCGGTGGTCAGGCGCGCCCAGTCAGCGTCTTCCAGGGCGGTGGGCCAGCTGTCGCGGTCACCGTCCCACTTATTGCCGGCCAACTTCTCGATCATGCTGGTGAACAGCTTCTGGCTGACTTCATCGACCTCGATCTTGAAGCCTTCTTCTTCGAACAGCGAAGCGGTGGCGGTTTGCGCATGACCTTCCTGCAACAACACGTCGAGCTTGGACAGGCACATGTAGCGCCCACGGCCCTTGGCCAGGGCGAAAGTGAAGTTCAGGCCGCTATTGCGCATCAGGTCGGGCAGGTCTTTGTAGACGATCTGCTCTTGCAGGGCGACGGTGGCGGTGGCAATCACCAGGCGCTTGCCGGCGGCCTTGGCGGTAGGGATCGCGGCCAGGCTGTAGGCCACGGTCTTGCCGGTACCGGTGCCGGCTTCGACGGCCACCACCGCAGGGTCGCCACTGCGTCGACCTTCGTCGTCGGTGTCGATATCGCCGAGGACTTTGGCCACTTCAGCGATCATCAGGCGTTGGCCGTAGCGCGGTTTCAAGCGCTTGGCTTCGAGAAAACGCGAATAGGCGCCCTGGATCGTGGTTTTGAGTTCAGTACTGATCATGGATAGTCGGGCGCAAAAAACGCTGGATAAATTTTCAGTGGTTCGGATCGGCCGCTATCATACCCCGCTAATTAATCCCGCGCAGAACGGAGTACTTCAATGACCGCGTTTAGCCTCGCTTACACCCTGCATGTATTGGCCGCCCTGATCTGGGTCGGCGGTATGTTTTTCGCCTGGATGATCCTGCGACCCGCTGCCGGGGCGGCACTTGAGGGCCCTGCCCGGCTCAAGCTATGGGCAAATGTGTTTCAACGTTTTTTCGGGTGGGTATGGGTCGCAGTGGCGGTTTTGCCGATCAGCGGCATTGGCCTGTTGCAACTGCGCTTCAGCGGGTTTGAGACCGCGCCGCGTTATGTGCAGGTGATGATGGGGTTGTATCTGGTGATGACGGCGTTATTTATCCGTATCCAGGCGTTGAAATTCCCGGAGTTGCGCGCGGCAGTGGTGGCTGAGGATTGGCCTGTGGGGGCTGCGGTATTGGGGCAGATTCGGCGCTTGGTGGGGATAAATCTGATTGTGGGGTTGGTGGTGGTGGCCATTGCTTCGGCCCGACCGATGTTCTGAGTCAACCTTTAATCCGCTAGCGGGGGCAAGCCCCCTCCCACATTTTGACTGCGTTCACATATCAAAGTGTGGGAGGGGGCTTGCTCCCGATAGCTTCAGACCAAACGACTCAAAACCTTTGGACAGTCACAGCACCCGCAGGCCCCGCTGGCCCCGGCTGCCCTTCCAGCCCGGCACGGCCCTTCTCGCCGCCATCGGCCTGGTACACCAGACAGCCCTTGGACTGCCCGCCACGCCCAGGTTTGCCCGCCGTACCGGCCAACCCACCGGCACCGCCATCCACCCAGACCTTGATCTGCTCGGCTGCAAAGCTCTGCGGCAGCTCAACGCGCACCTGCGCACCCGCGCCGCCGGGCAAACCGTCGCCGCCGTTATCGCCATTGGCGCCACGCCCCGCCGAACCCCAGGTGCAACCCGGGTCAACACCGTTGGCACCATCCAGCCCGGCATATCCTTGCGCACCGGCGCCGCCACGGGCATCGACCGAGAGTTCTTCAGCTGCCAGAGAGTTGATGCGCAACGTCAGGTCGCGTCCGGCCTTGGCGGGTTTTTCATGGGTGCCGGGGGCGCCACGTGAGGTGATCTGACTACCGTGATCCAGTTGCGCATGGCGCACCTGCAATTGCAGCGCGCTATTGCCGGGGACGATGGCGATACGCGCTTCGCGACCCAGGTGCAGCTCATCCACGGTGACCTGGCTGATAGTCGCTGGAATCAGCAACGTGCCGTAGTCCGCCACGTCCAGGCGCTCCAGTTGCAGCACGCTGGTGCTGCTGGGCAGGCGCATCAGCGAGTTGGTTTCAACACTGACGCTCTGGGCCAGGGCAACGGGACTGACCAACAGGGCCAACAGTAAAACCTTATGCATCGTGAAGCTCCCCGAAATTCTTGCGAAAACTGTTTTTGAATTTTTCTTTGAGACGCACAGTAACGACTTCTACCGGCGGTTTGCCAGTGAAGCTTCAAAAAACTTGAGAAGGCAGGCGTTCAGCGAGGATCGCCGGCAATGCCCCCGTGGGTGACACAGGGGCAAGGGCTGTCAGCGGTTGATCTGGATTTCCGTGCGGCGGTTCAATGCGCGGCCATCAGCGGTTTTGTTGTCTGCCACCGGGTGACTTTCACCTGCGCCGGTTACCGATACGAAGTTGCTGCGAGGCACGCCTGCGCCAATCAAGTAATCAGTCACCGAATGGGCACGTTTTTCCGAAAGCTTCTGGTTGTAGGCATCATTCCCTACGCTGTCGGTGTGCCCACTGACCCGCAGTTGCGCGCTTGGGGCTTCTTGTTTCAGGCGCGTGGCGATGGTGTCGAGCGTGGTTTTATCCGACGCCGTCAATTTGGCCGAGTCGAATTGGAAATGCACATCGCGAATCACGATGGTTTCTTCCTGGACCACAACCACCTCCTCTTCCACCACGACCGCTGGCGCTGCAGGCGGGCAGCCGTCGGCATCCACCTGCACCCCTTTTGGCGTGCCTGGGCACTTGTCGCGGCTGTCCGGCACCCCATCACCGTCTTCATCACCATCGCCATGCACCCAGCAATAGGCACCGGCCATGCCGCCGATCAGCAGCGCACCAGCGCCTGCATAGGCCGAGCTTTCAGTCGCACCGATCGCCGCACCGGTCACACCGCCAAGGGCGGCGCAGGTGGGCCAGTCGGTTTTTTGCAAGCCTGCGCAACCTGTCAATACTCCGGTTAGCAGAACCAAGGGTAGAGCTGTCCGCATGATGCTCATCTGATTTCTCCTGAGGGGATCGGCGGGGGCCGATGGGTGGAGTAAAGACGGCTCTTTTCATCTACGCCAGTCAGCCATACCCCCGGATTCATTGAGGATCGCCCGCGATGGCTGGCTTTTCGCAATGACCCGCTCTAGGCCCGCACGCTCAGCCGCGCTAGTCTCTACGGTCCTGATGTGAGGATCTCTGATGACCGCCGGTATTTCTGCCCGTACACCCCAGCAAGCCCTGGCCGCCTTGCTCGACCAACACCGGCCCAAACGCCTGCTGCTGTTGGGTGCCAGCCAATTCCCGGCGCTGGAGGCCTTTCAAGCGGCGCACCCAGACACCCAAGTCGCCGTCGCCCCACCCGGCCCGTTGCCCGCAGCGCTTGCAGCGCAACGCTTTGACCTGGCGCTGGTGGTCGATTGCCTGGAGCACCTGTCAAAAAACCAGGGCCTGACCTTACTCGGCGGCATTCGCAACCTCAATGCCAGCAAAATTGCAGTGCTGGTCGACCTGGGCGCCTGCGACTGGAAAGACACCGATTTCTTCTCGCTGGCCCTGCAGGCCGGCGAGCGCTTCCAGCGCGACGAGCAGGTACTGACGCTGTTTACCTACGATCTGCTTGACTATAAACAGGTGCCGGACTGGCTCAACGCCCGCTTCTGGGCCAACCCGGAAAACTTTGGAAAATATTGGTGGTGACCCAATGAGTACATCCATTTGCCCCTGCGGCAGTGGCAACCTACTGGATGCCTGCTGCGGCCATTATCACGCCGGCCACCCGGCACCCTGCGCCAGCGCGCTGATGCGTTCGCGCTATAGCGCCTACGTGCTGGGGCTGGTGGACTATCTGGTCGCCACCACCTTGCCCGCGCAACAGGCCGGCCTGGACCGTGACGCCATCGGCGCCTGGAGTGCCCAGAGCACCTGGCTGGGCCTGGAGGTGGAAAGCTCCGAAGTGTTCGGCGGCCAGCCGGAACACGCGTTCGTGACATTTACTGCGCGCTGGCATGACAGCACTGGCGAACATAGCCACCGCGAGCAGTCTTCTTTCGTACAGAATGAGGGGCGCTGGTACTTCATCGACCCGACCATAGAAGTGAAGGCCGGGCGCAACGACGCCTGCTTGTGCGGCAGCGGGCAAAAATTCAAGAAGTGCTGTTCCAGCTACCTCTAACGCTCACAGGATTAACGCCATGCTCCGGATGTACAGCTTGATGCTGGCGTTAACCTTCGGCCTGACCGGCTGCGCGTCCTGGTTCGAAGACGATTCGCCGCCGCCCCATGTGTCGCTGGTGAAGGTCGAGGTGGTACGGGCCAAGTTGCTAGAGCAGAAATTCAAGCTGTTCTTTCGCGTCGACAACCGCGACGACGCAGACCTGACGGTGCGCGGCCTGATCTACAAGGTGAGCCTGGGGGATTTTGTGCTGACCGAAGGCGAGTCCAACGAATGGCTGACCGTACCGCCCCACGGCCACAAGTTTTTCCGGGTGTCGGTGCGCACCAACCTGTGGCCGCAGATCCGCGATGTGGTGAAGATGCTGAAAAATCCCGACCGCCCCGTGCCTTATCGCTTGGACGGCGAGCTTAAAACCGGATTATTCATCGGTTATGACGTGCAGGTTGCTCACAATGGCGAGATAATCCCCGGCGATTTTATTCCGGAGCGACATCGATGACCCAGCAACCCCATGTCCATGGTCCTGACTGCAACCACGATCATGATCATCACGATCACCATGATCACGACCACGGTCATGTCCACGGCCCGAACTGCGGCCACGCTCATCAAGAGCCAGTGCGCAATGCGTTGAAGGACGTCGGCCGCAACGATCCTTGCCCGTGCGGCAGTGAGAAGAAATTCAAGAAGTGCCACGGGGCGTAAGCCACGCTGACGATCTAAATGTGGGAGGGGGCTTGCTGTGGACTGCGTTTCACATTCAAGTTTTGCGCAGGAACTGCAGCTCAACTTCCAGCCCCCCACCCTCCCTATTCCTCAAACTCAACCGTCCTTCATGCGCCCTGGCGATGGTGTGAGCGATGCTCAACCCCAACCCATATCCGCCCGTTTCAGCATTGCGTGACCCTTCCACCCGATAGAACGGTTCCATTACCTGCGCCAGCTGTTCCTGGGGAATCCCCGGCCCTCGGTCGCTGATGGTGATCGTCAAGCAACCCGCCACGTCCTCAACCCGCACCACCACATCGCTGCCATAACGCACTGCGTTTTCCAGCAGGTTCTGCACGCACCGCTTGAGGCTGCGGGCGTACCCTGGCAACGGTTGTTTCGCGCGGCCTTCGATGCGTAGGCTTTCGCCGACGTCTTCCAGGTCCGCTTGCAGGCTTTGCAGCAAGGCATTGATGTCGATGTTCTGCCGCGCCTCGTTGATTTCGCCGCTGCTGACGAAATCCAGGGTGCTGGCAACCATGTGCTCCATTTCTTCCAGGTCACTGCGAAAACGCTCACGGGTGCGGGTGTCGTCGAGCATCTCGGTGCGCAGACGCAGGCGTGTGATGGGTGAGCGCAGGTCATGGGAAATCGCCGCGAGAAAACGTGTTCGCTCGGCGATATTGGCGATCAGGCGTTGCTGCATTGCGTTAAACGCCTGGGCGGCGCGGCGCACTTCGGTGGGGCCATCTTCCGACAATGGCGGGCGCTGGATATCCCGACCCAACGCTTCGGCCGCCTTGGCCAGCGCATTGAGCGGGCGGATGGCCAGGCGCACCGCCACCAGCGCGATCACCACCAGCACCAGCACCCGCAGCAGATAAATACGCATGACGTAATCAAACAGCAGATCCAGCGGCGAGGTACTGGTCCAGCCCTGCTCTTCTCGCGCATCCACTTGCAACCAGCGCCCGTCCGGCAGGCGCAGGTCGAGGAGGAATTGCCCCACCACCGGTTTGGAGCCGAGCAACGTAGAAAGCCCGGCAGTTTGCCCTTCACCATCGACCAAGGCCAGGCGCAGCAGGTTCAGGGTTTGGGCATCACCGGTTTTTTCCGACACCACCTGCTTGATCAGTCGCTCGGTCGGCCGGTCGCTGTCCTGCAAGGTACTGGGCACCGCGCTGGCCTGGTCGCTCAAGGTAAGGCGGAAGTTCGGTGTGTCGAGCATCTTGATCAGCACGTCTGCCTGCTGCGGGTCGCTGTGCACCAGCCGCACCACGTCCGCCAGCCGTGTAGCGATCAACCGCACAGGAATCTCCAGCACCTGGCCATGGCGTCGGTCGTACCAGATGCTACTGGTCAGGGCCTGGGCTGCGAGCATGCCGCTGACCAAAATCAGCACCAACCGCCCAAACAGCGAACGCGGCAGTAGCCTCACGACTGCAGCGCCACGTCATCGGCGGTGAGCATGTACCCCTCGTTGCGCACGGTCTTGATCAGCCCGGCCGGCAATTGCGAGCGCAAACGGCTCACGCACACGTCGATGGAACGGTCGAACGGCGTGCTGTCTTTGTCGAACACATGGTTGAGCAGAAAGTCGCGGCTCAGCGGCCGATTGGGGTGCTGTAACAACAGGCGCAGCACGCGGTAATCCGAGTTGCCGAGGCTGACCACCACCCCCTCCGGCGACAGCAATTGTCGCGCCCGTGTGTCGAGTTGCCAGCCGGCAAAACCAATACTCGGTGCTTCATCCAAGCGTGCACGGTCCGGAAAACTCTGCGCCCGACGCAACACCACCTTGATCCGCACCAGTAACTCGCGGGGGTCGAACGGCTTGGGCAAGTAATCGTCGGCGCCGATTTCCAGGCCAACGATGCGGTCGATCAACGAGCCCTTGGCGGTGAGCATCACCACCGGCGTGTTGGAACTCACCCTCAGTTCGCGGCACAGGCTCAGGCCGTCTTCGCCGGGCAGCATCAAGTCGAGGACGATCAGGTCGATGACATTCAGCGCCAGGCGTCGGCGCATCTCCTTACCATCGGCAGCGGTGGATACCTGAAAGCCCGCATCGCTCAGGTAGTCGCACAGCAACTGGCGGATTTGCGGGTCGTCATCAACGATCAAGAGATGGTCTTGTTTGGCCATGGGCAGTTAATCCGAAAAACTATAAAACGCAGCAAATAGCCGAAAGTTCAGCCAGCCGTGTACGCAAATGTAATGGAATGTTGTAGGGCGCGATAATCACGCATCAGCGATACAAAGCCAGGGCATGGCAGGAAGAATCGCTCTTTAGACTACCGAACCTAAATGAGAGTAATTGTAATTTAGACTCGGACCCATCCTATGCCACAGCCCATCACATTGCCCACCCCTCGTAGCCATGCGCTGCAAACCACCCTGGCGCCGATGTTCGGTTTGCTCGCCGCTGGCGGCGTCAGCCCGGTTTCGTGGGCGGATGCGCAAACCGCGACCAGCGATTCAGTGTTGAGCCTGCCGGAGATCAAGGTCGAGGGTGAAGCGACTTCCACCTTCAAGGTCGACCGGGTGACCTCGGCAAAAATCAGCCAGCCGCTGTTGGACGCGCCGCAAAGCGTGACCATCGTGCCGCAACAAGTGCTTAAGGAACAGAACGCGCAAACCCTGCAGGAAGTGCTGCGCAATGTGCCGGGCATTACGTTCATGTCTGGCGAAGGCAACTTGGGATGGGGGGATCTGTTTTCGATTCGCGGCTTCTCTTCCGAGCAAAGCCTGACCGTGGATGGCGTGCGCGATGCCGGCATGTCCACGCGCACCGACACCTTCAACCTGCAACAGGCCGAAGTGTTCAAAGGCACAGGCTCCATCGAATCCGGGGTTTCCGCCGTGGGTGGCAGCGTCAACCTAGTGAGCAAAGACGCGCACCTGGGCGACGCCAACCGTGTGTCTGCCGGTATCGGCACCGATGCGTACCGACGCCTCACCGCCGACCTCAATAAACAACTGAACGACACCACCGCCGTACGCATCAACCTGATGAAGCACTACAACCAAGTGTCCGAGCGTGACGACGTGGACTACGACCGCTGGGGCATCGCCACCTCGTTCGGTTTCGGCCTGGGCACCGACACGCGGTTCTTTATCGACACCTTCTACCAGAAAGACACCAACACCCCGGACGGCGGCGTGCCCATCCAGCGCGGTACCCACGGTGATCGCATGCCTGGGGTAAAACGCTCCAACTGGTACGGCGATTCCAGCCTCTACACCCAAGAGAACAAAACCACCTCGCTGACCGCGCGTTTCGAGCACGACTTCGACTGGAACGACGCCAACCTGCGCAACCAGACCCGCTGGGAACGCAGCGACAACTTCGCCGTGCTGTCCCCGGCGCGCTTCTTTGCCGCCAGCGCCACCGGCGATAAAACTTGCACCGGCGCCCGCTGTGCGACGTTGGGCTACACCGGCGTAGGCCCGATCAGCCAAGTGCCGGGCAGCACGGTAAACGCCTACACCGATTACGTGAACAGCAGCAACACCGCCTACGGCATTCTGCGGGGCAGCGACTTTGGTTTGTCCAAGCGCTACACCATCCTGGATAACCAGACCGACTTCAGCTTCACGTTCAATACCGGCAGCCTGCAACACGCGGTGGTTTCGGGGCTGGAGTTTTATCACGAGACCTACGGCGGCCTGAAACGCAACGCCGAAGTGCCGGACGGCAACATGCTGTTCGACATGGCCGACCCCAGCCATAGCTTCGCCAGCACCTACGTCACCAAAGGCGTCGGCGAGCCGCGCTCGGCGATCGACAACGCCGGCGTCTACCTGGGTGATACCGTCACCCTCAACGAGCAATGGCAAGTGTTGGGATCACTGCGTTACGACAATTGGCAGGCCGATACCCGCCAACGTGGGCAGGCCACGACCCGCAGCAGCGACGGTGCGGTCAGCGGTCGGGTTGGCGCGGTATTCAAGCCGTTGCCCAACGGCAGCATCTACGTTTCCTACAGCGAAGCGGCACAACCGTCGGCACTCGGTGCGTCCACCAACAACCAGATCTACGGCGCCGCGAGCACCAGCAACTACAGCCCGGCCAAATCCAAGACCTACGAGCTGGGCACCAAGTGGGATATTGCCCACGACAGGTTGAACGTCACGGCGGCAATCTTTCGCACTGAGCTGGAGAATTCCTGGGAATATCAGGACGGCGAATCCGCCCCGGTACGTGCCCTGCCCGCAAAACGTGTCGACGGCATTGAGTTGGGCCTGCAAGGCAATATCACCCCGCGCTGGACCGCCTACAGCGGGTTTTCGGCGCTCAAAAGCGTGCAGACCAAAGGCATCAACAAAGGCGCCGAAGCCAAGAACGTGCCCGACCTGACTACCAACCTGTGGACGACCTACGCCGTCACCGACGCCCTGAGCCTGAGCTTCGGCGAGCAATACGTAGGGCGCCGCCGCTACACCGACAACAAATACGTCGGTGGCTTGAACAACAACAGCAGCTACGCCAACGGCCCCTCCGGCGTGGCAGCGATCTACACCCGCGACCACGAAAAAGCCCCCGGTTACTGGCTGAGCAACGTCGCGGCGCAATACAAAGTGAACAGGGACACCACGGTCAACCTCAACCTCAATAATGTGTTCAACACCTTCTACTACAGCCAGGTCGGCGCCTCCCTCGACGGCTTCCAGCTCTACGGCATCCCCGGCGCCGGGCGCACCCTGACTGCCAGTGTCGATTATGAATTCTAAATTTTCTGTGTCAGGAGCCTTAGCCATGCGCAAACCCCGTCAACTGCTCAAGCTCGGCGTGCTGTGCGCCGCACTGGTTCTCGGCCACGCCGAAAGCGCGGCGGCCCAGCAAGTCACCGATGTGCTGGGCCGCAAGGTCGAGGTCAGCGACCACGTTCAGCGCGTGGTGCTCGGCGAAGGCCGGTTGGTCTCGGCATTCGCACTGCTGGACAAGGATGCACCGTTCCAGCGCATCGTCGGTTGGCAGAATGATTTGAGGCTGCTGGACCAGCACACCTACAACGCCTATGTGGCGAAATTTCCGACGGTGAAAGACATCCCGCTAATCGGCCAGGCGTCGGAACAAAGTGTCAGCGCTGAAGAAATCCTTTCGCTCAAACCCGACTTGGCGGTGTTCAGCATCTCCGGCCACGGCCCCACGGAGCACAGCCCGGTGGCCGACGTGTTGGCCAAGGCGGGTATCCCGGTGATATTCGTCGACTTCCGAATCAACCCTGTCCAAGGCACCCACACCAGCATGCATGCGCTGGGCCAGGCCTTGGGGCGCGAAGCCCAGGCCAAGGCGTTTTTGGAGTTCTATGACCAGCACATCAAGATCATTACCGATGCTGTCGCCACCCTGCCCGCCGGCCCGCGCCCGAACGTCTTTCTTGAGCTGCTGGCCGGTGTCTGGCAGGCGCCCGGGCATACCACGGGCAAGAGCGGCATGGGCGAACTGATCGCACTGGTCGGCGGGCGCAACATCGCCGCCGGCGTGGTGCCGGGTGCACTGGGGGATATCAGCGTGGAGTACGCGCTCAAGGCCGACCCGGATATTTATGTAGCCACGGGTAACCGCAAGCCGGGGCTGATCCTGGGCGCAGGCGTTGAGCCTCGCGTGGCCCAGGACGCTCTGGCGCGCGTATTGGCGCGGCCTGAATTTGCGAATCTTCGTGCCATCCGTGAGGGCAATGCCCACGGCCTGTGGCATGACTTCTACAACTCGCCGTACAACCTGCTGGCGATTGAGGCGTTGGCCAAGTGGGTGCATCCGCAGCTGTTCGCCAAGCTCGACCCGCAGGCGACCATGGAGCAGATAAACCAGCAGTTTTTGGGGATGCCGTTGCAGGGTGCCTACTGGATCGACGCCCAAACGAAGTAACACCACAGGTCAATGTGGGCGGGGCGGTGCGACGATTCGACTTGCTCCCGATAGCGGTGGGTCAGCCACACATGTGTTGACTGACTCACAGCCATCGGGGGCAAGCCCCCTCCCACATTTTTATTTTCATTGTTTTCGAAAATGTGTGAGTTAAATGACCACTCAAACCCTCGACCTCGCCAGCGCCACCCACGGCTACCGGCGCCTGCTGGCACGGCGCACCTGGCTGCTGGCCCTGCTCGGCAGCGCGCTGGTCTGCGCCATCCTCGTGGACCTGGCCAGCGGCCCCTCGGGCATGGGCCTTCTGGCCTTGCTCGACGGAATATTGCACCCGTCCCACTTAAGCGCCACCGACCGAGTGATCATCTGGAACGTGCGCCTGCCCTACGCGCTGATGGCGGTATTGGTGGGTTGCGCACTCTCGCTGGCCGGGGCCGAAATGCAGGCGATCTTGAATAACCCGCTGGCCAGCCCCTTCACCTTGGGCGTGTCGTCGGCGGCGGCATTGGGCGCCTCGCTGGTGATCGTATTTCCGGCGACCACGCTGTACGTGTCGGCGAACACTGCGATCTCAATCTCGGCCTTCCTCTTCGCGGCGGCCTCGGTATTTTTGCTGCAAGCCATGTCGCGCCTGCGCGGCGCCGGAGTCGAAAGCCTGGTGCTGTTCGGCATTGCCCTGGTGTTCAGTTGCAACGCGGTGGTGGCCTTGCTGCAACTGGTGGCCACCGAAGATGTGCTGCAACAACTGGTGTTCTGGACCCTGGGCAGCGTGACCCGCGCCAACTGGGACAAGCTCAGCATCCTGGCGCTGGTAGTCGCGGTGGTGTTGCCATTTTCCTTCAGCGCCGCACCGCGCCTGACCCTGTTGCGCATGGGCGAAGACCGCGCACAAAGCTTCGGCGTGGATGTGAAACGCCTGCGGTTTTTCTCGTTGCTGCGCATCAGCCTGTTGTCAGCCACCGCCGTAGCGTTTGTAGGCACTATCGGATTTATCGGCCTGGTAGGTCCGCATATCGCACGGATTCTGGTGGGCGAAGACCAACGTTTCCTACTACCGGCCAGCGCCTTGACCGGTGCGCTGCTGCTGGCGCTGTCATCGATTGCCAGCAAGCTGATCATGCCTGGCGTGATTGTGCCGGTGGGCATCGTCACCGCGTTGGTGGGCGTGCCGATTTTCGTGGTGCTGGTGTTCAAGCGTGGGAGGCAGTTATGAGCAAGGGGTTGAGCATCCACAACGCCAATGTCAGTTATGGCCGTCGGCAGATCGTGCACGACCTGAGTTTGCCCACCCTGCCCCCTGGCAGCCTGACCGCATTGATCGGCCCTAACGGCGCCGGCAAATCCACCTTGCTGCGCGCCGTGGCGGGGCTGGAAAAGATGCAGGGCGTAGTGCGATTGGGTGACCTCGACCTGTCAGCCATGTCGGTGGCCGAACGTGCCCAGCGCGTGACGTACATGCCGCAAAACCTGCCGCCCGGGTTGAGCCTTAGCGTGATGGAAAGTGTGACCGCCGCCTTGCGCGTGGCCAGTGTGGACGGCGTCCCGTTGTCCAGCGACGCCTGCCTGCGTGAAGCGTTCGAGGCATTGCAGCGCATCGGCATCGCCCATTTGGCCGATCAGTTGCTGAGCACGCTCTCTGGCGGCCAGCGCCAATTGGTCAGCCTCGCCCAACTGATCGCCCGTCGCCCGCAGGTGATGTTGCTGGACGAACCCACCAGTGCCCTCGACCTCAATTACCAACTCAAAGTCATGGACTGCGTGCGCGACCTGGTGCGCGAGCACAACCTGATTGCCGTAGTGGTGCTGCATGACATCAACCTCGCCGCGCGTTTTGCCGACCGCATTGCCGTGCTACGCCAAGGCCGCCTGTATGCCAGCGGTACAGCCGATGATGTACTCGACCCGCTGCTGTTCGCCGAGGTGTACCGCGTAAGGGCGCGCATCGAACGCTGTTCGCAACAGTCGTTACAGGTGTTGGTGGATGGGGCCATGTGAATTGCTTCTAAGGGTATGCGCAAATGTTTCATTGAATTTTCGTACGTCCAACATCACCTATACCTACAGGCATTCGCTCAATTGGAGAGCTTCATGATCGACCTGTATTACTGGACCACCCCCAACGGTCACAAAGTGTCCTTGTTCCTGGAAGAAGCCGGCCTGCCTTATGAGGTACATCCGATCAATATCGGCCAGGGCGACCAGTTCAAGCCGGACTTTCTGAAGATCGCTCCCAACAACCGTATTCCTGCCATCGTCGATCACAACCCGACCGACGGTGGTGCGCCGATTTCACTGTTTGAATCCGGCGCTATTCTTTTGTACCTGGCTGAAAAAACCGGCCAGTTCATTCCTCAAGACCTACGGGGTCGTCAGGAGGCGCTGCAATGGCTGTTCTGGCAAATGGGTGGGCTAGGGCCTATGGCCGGTCAAAATCACCACTTCAGCCAATTTGCACCGGAGAAGATTCCCTACGCGATCAAGCGCTATGTAGACGAAACCGCGCGCCTGTATGGCGTGCTGGATCGGCGCCTGGCGGATCGTGCTTTTGTGGCCGGCGAGGCCTACAGCATTGCCGATATGGCGATCTACCCGTGGATTGTTTCCCACAAGTGGCAGAGCCAGCGGTTAGAAGATTTCCCACACCTGCATCGCTGGTTCAATAGCATCAAGGAACGGCCGGCGACTATCAGGGCCTATGAACTGGTGCAGAAAGTGAACCCGCCGAAGTCCTGATCTAAAGTCGCATGCAGTCGAAATGTGGGAGGGGGCTTGCCCCCGATAGCGGTGTATCTGTCACTGATCTGTTGACTGGCACACTGCTATCGGGGGCAAGCCCCCTCCCACATTTGATTTGGGCCAGTCTCAGGATCTAATGCTTTGCCAAAACTCCCGCTTGCGTCGTTCCGCCGCGCTCACTAACGTAGCGCCTTTACTGACGCTACCCCCCGCAGGAGCTTTGCCATGGCCTCGCCAGCCCTCTCACATTTTCTTCCCCGGTTCGGCGTTGCCGCGGCAGTGGCCAGTGCGTTAAGCCTGGCCGGTTGCCAACTCCAGAGCACCCAGGACACCCTGCCGCCGGTTGCCGGCGTGCAACCGCTCAAAGGCCTGGCACAAAACGTGTCGGTGCGCCGCAATGCCCAAGGCATGCCGCTGATCGAAAGCAACACCTTCCACGACGCGCTGTTCAGCCTTGGTTATGTACACGCCAGTGACCGCATCACCCAGATGGTCACCCTGCGCCTGCTGGCCCAGGGCCGTCTGGCGGAAATGTCCGGCCCCGACGTACTGGATGTCGACCGTTTCATGCGGACGGTCAACCTGAAAAAGAGCGCCGGCGAGCTGTACAACGCGTCAAGCCCGCGCCTCAAGCGCTTCTTTGAAGTGTACGCGCGCGGCGTCAACGCCTACCTGTTCCGCTACCGCGACAAGCTGCCGCAAGACCTGGCCCAGACTGGCTACAAGCCTGAGTACTGGAAACCGGAAGATTCGGCACTGTTGTTCTGCCTGCTGAATTTCAGCGAGTCGGCCAACCTGCAGGAAGAGATTGCGTCCCTGGTGCTGGCGCAAAAAGTCGGCGTCGACAAGCTTGCCTGGCTCACCCCAAGCGCGCCGGATGAAGCGATCCCAGTGGCCGAAGCCGAGAAACTCAAAGGCGTGAACCTGAGCCAAATCACTGGGCTCGCCGGGTTGGATGCCGTCAGCCAGCAACTGAGCAGCCTCAATTCCCTGGCCGTCACCACGTCGAGCAACTGGGCCATCGGCCCGCAACGCAGCCGGAGCGGTAGAAGCTTGCTGGCAGGCGACTTGGCGGCCCAGCCGCAAGCGCCGTCGCCATGGAGCTTCGTACAGATCCGAGCGCCGAAATACCAAGCCGTCGGGGCCTCGATTGCCGGCTTGCCAACCCTGCTGTCCGGTTTCAACGGCAAGGTCGCGTGGAGCATGAGCACGGTCAAGGGCGATACCCAGGACCTGTTCCTGGAAAAAGTCCGACGCCAAGGCAACGCCCTGTACTACGAGAACAACGGTAAATGGCTACCGGCCGGCGTGCGTAACGAAACCTTCTTCGTCAAAGGCCAACGCTCAATTCGCGAAGTGGTATACGAAACCCGTCACGGCGCCCTGCTCAACAGCAGCCAGGCGCTGACCACCGGTTTGGGCCTGGCCCTGCAAACTGCCGACTTCAAGGACGACAAGAGCCTGGACGCGTTCTTCGACCTGTCCCGCGCACAAAACGCTGGCAAAGCCTCTGATGCAACCCGCGATATACGCGCCATCGCGCTGAACATGGTATTCGCCGACGCCAGCAACATCGGCTGGCAAGTCACGGGGCGCTTCCCCAACCGCCGCGAAGGCGAAGGCCTGCTGCCCTCGCCGGGTTGGGACACGCGCTTTGACTGGGACGGCTACGCCGACGCGATGCTGCACCCCTATGACCAGGACCCAGCCCAAGGCTGGATCGGCACCGCCAACCAACGCACCGCGCCGCGTGGCTATGGCATGCAGCTGTCCAACTCCTGGGATGCACCGGAGCGCAGCGAGCGCCTGGCGCAATTGGCCAACGCTGGCAAGCATGACAGCCGCAGCATGATTGCCATGCAGTACGACCAAACCACCACGTTTACCACCAAGCTCAAGACCATGTTCCAGGCGCCGGGAATGGCCCAGCCGCTGAAACAGGCGATTGATGCGCTGCCAGCGGCCGAGCAGGCCAAGGCGCGTGAGGCGTTTAATCGCCTGATGGCCTTCGACGGCCGTCTGGTATCGACCTCGGCCGATGCCGCACTGTACGAATTGTTCCTGCAGGAAAGCACCCAGCAGATCTTCCTCGACGAACTCGGCCCGGAAAACAGCGCCAGCTGGAAGGCGTTCGTCAGCAACGCGAGCCTGTCCTACGCCGCCCAGGCCGACCACCTGTTGGGCCGCGAAGACAGCCCGTTCTGGGATGACGTGCGCACCGCGCAAAAAGAGGACAAACCGGCGATCCTCGCCCGCAGCCTGGCCGCTGCGATCAGCGCCGGCGACCGTCAACTGGGCGCCGATCACAAGGCCTGGCAGTGGGGCAAGTTGCACAGCACCACCTGGAAGAACAGCAATGGCCAAGTGATTCGTGGCCCGCTGGCCTCCGGTGGCGACCATAACACTCTGAACCCTGCTCCCTACAACTGGGGCCAGGACTTCAACACCACCCAGGTGCCGGCGATGCGCATGATCGTCGATTTCGGCCAAGTGGAACCGATGATGGGCCAGGGCGGGATCGGCCAGTCCGGCAACCCGGCCAGTCCGAACTATGCCAATGGCATCGACCCGGCGCTCAAGGCGCAATACCTGAGCTTCCCGATGCAACCGCAGAACTTTGAGAAGGTGTATGGCAAAGCCAGGTTGACCCTTACTCCCGGCAAGTAGTCACTGAAGAAACTGGCTTTAAATGTGGGAGGGGGCTTGCCCCCGATGAGGGAGTGTCAGTTGAACCATCTGTAACTGACACACCGCTATCGGGAGCAAGCCCCCTCCCACATTTGGACCGCGTGCAATCAGATAGAACTTCTCTCGCCGCCCCATCCTCATACCTGATAAGCCCATCGCCCCCGGCACGCCCATGGACCTTGTCATCGCCCGCCCCGAAGGCCTCTTCTGCCCCGCCGGCGACTTCTACATTGACCCCTGGCGCCCGGTTGAGCGCGCGGTCATCACCCACGCCCACGGCGACCACGCCCGCACCGGCAACAGTCACTATTTAGCCGCCGCCCCCGGCGAAGGCATCCTGCGCTCGCGCTTGGGCCAGGACATCAACCTGCAAACCCTGGCCTATGGCGAACGCTTGAATCATCACGGCGTGACCTTGAGTTTCCACCCGGCCGGGCACGTACTCGGCTCGGCCCAGGTACGCCTGGAATATCAAGGCGAGGTCTGGGTTGCCTCCGGCGACTACAAGGTCGAACCGGATGGCACGTGCGCACCGTTTGAACCGGTGCGCTGCCACACCTTTATCACCGAATCCACCTTCGGCTTGCCGATCTACCGTTGGCAGCCCCAGGCGCAGATTTTTGCCGGGATCAATCAGTGGTGGTTGGCCAATATCGCGGCCGGCAAGGCCAGCGTGTTGTTCTGTTATTCCTTCGGCAAGGCCCAACGCATTCTGCATGGCATCGACGCCAGTATTGGCCCGATCCTCAGCCACGGTGCCGTTGAACCGCTGAACCGGGTGTACCGCGAAGCGGGCATTTACATCCCCGAGACGCTGTACGCCGGTGACTTCCAAAAAAACGACCCGCTGCTGCGCCAAGCCCTGATCATTGCCCCGCCCTCCGCCGGCGGGAGCAGTTGGATCAAGCGTTTCGGCGACTACAGCGACGCCTTTGCCAGCGGTTGGATGCGACTGCGCGGCACTCGGCGCAGACGTGGAGTGGACCGCGGTTTTGTGCTGTCAGACCACGCCGATTGGCCCGGTCTGCTGTGGGCCATCGAACAGACCGGCGCTGAACGGGTGATGGTCACCCACGGTTCTGTCGGCGTGCTGGTACGTCACCTGCGGGAAAAAGGCCTGGACGCCCAGGGCTTTACCACCGAATACGGCGATGACGAAGAAGAGGCCAGCGCATGAAAGCTTTCGCCGAGCTGTATGCCAACCTCGACGCCACCACCTCCAGCAACGCCAAGCTCGCCGCGTTGCAAGCCTACTTCCGTGACGCCGCGCCAGCGGACGCGGCGTGGGCGGTGTATTTCCTGTCCGGAGGGCGGCCTCGGCAATTGGTGCCAACGCGCCTCCTGCGAGACATGGCTACCGAAGCGTCCGGTATCGAACCGTGGTTATTCGAGGAGAGTTACCAGTCAGTGGGCGATTTGGCCGAGACCATTTCCTTGCTGCTGCCGGAATATCCCTACACCTCCGAAGACGGTCTGGCGGTGTGGCTGGAAGAAAAACTGCTGCCCCTTCGTGGTTTACCGCCGCTGGAACTGGCCGAACGCTTACCGGCGTTATGGGCGCAACTGGACCAACCAAGCCTGATGGTGTGCATCAAGTTGATCACCGGCAGTTTTCGCGTAGGTGTGTCCAAACTGTTGGTCACCCGAGCCCTCGCCGCCCTCGCGGGGCTGGACAGTAAACGCGTGGCCCAGCGACTGGTGGGCTACACCGACTTATCCAACCGCCCTACACCCGAGGGCTATCTCAAACTGATCGCCGCCGAATCGTCCGACGAGCATGCGCAACGGGGCGGGCAACCCTATCCGTTTTTTCTCGCCCACGGGCTGTCGCAGCCGGTGGAGCAGTTCGAGACCCTTCTCGGCTCCCCTGCCGACTGGCAGGTGGAGTGGAAGTGGGACGGCATCCGGGCTCAGTTGGTCAAGCGTGAGGGCCGTTTGTGGATCTGGTCCCGTGGCGAAGAGCTGGTGACCGAGCGCTTCCCCGAACTCCACAGCCTGGTCAGCGGCCTACCCGATAGCACGGTGATCGACGGCGAAATCGTGGTGTGGAAAGACGCCGTGCAACCCTTCGCCCTGCTGCAACAGCGGATCGGGCGCAAGACGTTGAGCAAGAAAGTCCTCGAAGATGCGCCCGTGGCGGTACTGGCCTATGACCTGCTGGAGCATGAGGGCGACGATTGGCGCAACCACACCCAGGCCGAACGCCGTGCCCAGCTTGAACAGGTAATCGCCCAATGCAATCAACCGGTATTGCAGGCTTCACCGCTGCTGACCGGCACCACGTGGCAGGACCTCGCCGAACAACGCGAAGCCTCTCGCAGCCTGGGCGTGGAAGGCATGATGCTCAAGGATCGCAAAGGCCTGTACGGCGTGGGCCGTACCAAGGACATGGGCCTGTGGTGGAAGTGGAAGGTCGACCCCTTCAGCGTCGATGCCGTGTTGATCTACGCCCAGCGCGGCCACGGTCGGCGCGCCAGCCTCTACAGCGACTACACCTTCGCCGTCTGGGACGGCGCGCCCGGCAGCGAACGTACGCTGGTGCCGTTCGCCAAAGCGTATTCCGGGCTGACGGATGAAGAGATGCGTAAGGTCGACGCCATTGTGCGCAAGACCACGGTAGAGAAATTCGGCCCGGTCAGCAGCGTGACGCCGAGCATGGTGTTTGAGCTGGGGTTCGAGGGGATTGCCCTGTCCAAGCGGCATAAGAGCGGGATTGCGGTGCGGTTTCCGCGGATGTTGCGGTGGCGGCAAGACAAAGCGGTGGAAGAAGCCGATAGCCTGACCACACTGCAAGACTTACTGACCTGATACAAAACACCTGTGGGAGGGGCGGTGCGACGATTCGACTTGCTCCCGATAGCAGTGGGTCAGTCAAAATATCTTGTGACTGACACACCGCCATCGGGAGCAAGCCCCCTCCCACATTTGGATCTTCATCTGAGCCGAAATGGTGCGCTGGATTTTCAGTGCCCACTTTCGGGCATCTCCCACACTCAGCCTCACCTATTCCCACCTTTTAAAACGCTCATTCGGAACTACTTTCGGAACTATGGTGCAGAAATTGCTACCAGTGATGCGTCTGACACCGTTCAGTAACAGTCCTAAAAACGCGCCACAAGCGCTTATCTTGGTTTCCAGGGATTACATAATGAAAAAAGCATTGCTGACCCTTTCTGCACTGGCTCTGTGCATGGCCGCAGGTTCTGCGCTGGCCAAGGAATACAAGGAATTGCGTTTTGGTGTCGATCCGTCCTACGCGCCGTTTGAGTCCAAAGCCGCCGACGGCAGCCTGGTGGGCTTCGATATCGACCTGGGCAATGCCATCTGTGCCGAGCTGAAAGTGAAGTGCAAGTGGGTCGAAAGTGACTTCGACGGCATGATTCCTGGCCTGAAAGCCAATAAGTTCGACGGCGTGATTTCGTCCATGACCGTGACCCCGGTGCGTGAAAAGGCCATCGACTTCTCCAACGAACTGTTCTCTGGCCCGACGTCCCTGGTGTTCAAGAAAGGCGCGGGCTTCTCCACCCCTGAGTCGCTCAAGGGCAAATCGGTGGGCTACGAGCAAGGCACCATTCAGGAAGCCTACGCCAAGGCCGTGCTGGATAAAGCCGGTGTGACCACCAAGGCCTACGCCAACCAAGACCAGGTGTACGCCGACCTGACTTCCGGCCGTCTCGACGCCTCGGTGCAGGACATGCTGCAAGCCGAACTGGGCTTCCTGAAGTCGCCAGCCGGTGCCGGCTACGAAGTCGGTGCGGCCATTGACGACCCATTGTTGCCGTCGAAAACCGCCATCGGTATCAAGCAAGGTAACACTGAGCTGAAGGCCCTCCTGGATAAAGGTATCAAAGCGTTACACGATGATGGCACCTACGCCACCATCCAGAAGAAACACTTTGGCGATCTGAACCTGTACAGCGGCAAGTAATGCCCTGGGCGCCCCTTCGCAGGGAGGGGCGCTTTTTTATCGCCATAGGTCCTGATTTATGTTCGAAGAACTGTTGCAAACCCTCGGGTTGAGCGCGCTCAGCTTGAAGGGTTTCGGCCCGCTGTTGCTGCAAGGCACCTGGATGACCATCAAGTTGTCGGTGTTGTCTTTGGCCGTCAGCGTGTTGCTGGGCCTGCTCGGCGCCAGTGCCAAATTGTCCAGCCTGCCCTTCTTGCGCATCCCCGCCCAGCTCTACACCACCCTGATTCGCGGTGTGCCTGACCTGGTGCTGATGCTGCTGATTTTCTACAGCCTGCAAACCTGGCTGACCGGTCTTACCGACTTTATGGAATGGGAATACATCGAGATCGACCCATTCAGCGCCGGGGTGATCACCCTGGGCTTTATCTACGGTGCGTATTTCACCGAGACCTTTCGCGGCGCGATCCTCGCCGTGCCCCGTGGCCAACTGGAAGCGGCCACGGCTTACGGCCTCAAGCGCGGGCAGCGGTTTCGCTACGTGACCTTCCCGCAGATGATGCGGTTTGCCCTGCCGGGTATCGGCAATAACTGGATGGTGATGCTCAAGGCCACGGCCCTGGTGTCGATCATCGGCTTGGCCGACCTGGTCAAGGCGGCCCAGGATGCGGGCAAGAGCACCTATCAACTATTTTATTTCCTGGTACTCGCCGCGCTGATCTACCTGTTGATCACCAGCGCGTCGAACTTTGTGTTGCGCCGTCTTGAACGTCGCTACTCCGCAGGCTCACGGGAGGCAGTGCGATGATCGAACTCTTGCAGGAATACTGGCGCCCGTTCCTTTATAGCGACGGCCAGCACATCACCGGCCTGGCCATGACGATGTGGCTGCTCAGCGCCGCGCTGGTCATCGGCTTTCTGCTGTCGATCCCACTGTCCATCGCCCGTGTATCGCGCAATCGCCTGGTGCGTTGGCCGGTGCAGTTCTACACCTACCTGTTTCGGGGCACGCCGCTCTATATCCAGCTGCTGATTTGCTACACCGGCATCTACAGCATCGCCGCCGTGCGCGAGCAACCGCTGCTGGACGCGTTTTTTCGCGATGCGATGAACTGCACGATCCTGGCCTTCGCCCTCAACACCTGCGCCTACACCACGGAAATTTTCGCCGGGTCGATCCGCAGCATGGCCCACGGCGAAGTCGAAGCGGCCAAGGCCTACGGCCTGAGCGGCTGGAAGCTTTACGCCTACGTGATCATGCCGTCCGCATTGCGCCGTTCGCTGCCGTTCTACAGCAATGAAGTGATCCTGATGTTGCACTCGACCACGGTGGCGTTCACTGCGACGATCCCCGATATCCTCAAAGTGGCGCGGGATGCGAACTCGGCCACGTTCATGACCTTTCAATCCTTTGGCATCGCTGCGCTGATCTACCTGACCGTGACCTTTGCATTGGTCGGGCTGTTTCGGCTGGCGGAGCGCCGCTGGCTGGCTTTTCTCGGGCCGAGTCATTAAGGAGTTTTCATGCGTCATCAGGTACACGATCTGATCGCGCCGGTGCCAGGCACGGCGCGGCAGATTCACAGTTTTCACTTCGGCCCCGAACAGGCCGAGGGCAAGATCTATATTCAATCATCGCTGCATGCCGATGAGCTGCCGGGCATGCTGGTGGCATGGCACCTGAAAGTGCGCCTGGCACAGCTGGCGGCGGCCGGTCGACTGCGCAGCGAGATCGTGCTGGTGCCCATCGCCAACCCGGTGGGGCTGGAGCAGGTGTTGATGGATATCCCGCTGGGGCGCTACGAACTGGAGAGCGGGCAGAACTTCAACCGCCTGTTTGTCGACCTCAGTGAGGCCGTCGGCAACCAGATTGAGGGTTTACTCAGCGACGATCCGCAGCACAACGTGCGCTTGATCCGCAACACCTTGGCCAAGGCGCTGGCGACGCAAACCGCCCAGACCCAGTTGCAATCCCAGCGCTTGGTGCTGCAACGGCTGGCCTGCGATGCCGACATGGTGCTGGACCTGCACTGCGACTTCGAAGCCGTGGCGCACCTGTACACCACGCCCGAGGCTTGGTCGCAGGTGGAGCCGTTGGCGCGCTATATCGGCTCGGAGGCCAATTTACTGGCCACCGATTCTGGCGGGCAATCCTTCGATGAGTGCTTCACCCTGGTGTGGTGGCGGTTGCAGCAACGCTTCGGCGAGCGCTTCCCGATCCCGTTGGGCAGCTTTTCGGTAACCATCGAGCTGCGCGGCCAGGGTGATGTGAACCATGGCCTGGCCGCGCTCGATTGCCAGGCGATCATCGACTATCTGATTCACTTCGGCGCAATTGCCGGCGATGTGGCACCGCTGCCCGACCTGGCCTACCCGGCCACGCCGCTGGCCGGCGTCGAACCGGTGGCCACGCCCGTGGGCGGCCTGCTGGTATTCAGCGCCCTGCCCGGTGAATACCTGGAAGCCGGGCAACTGATCGCCGAGATCATCGACCCTATTACCGACCGCGTAACGCCGGTGCACTGCCAAAAGGCCGGCCTGCTTTACGCGCGTTCGCTGCGCCGCATGGCCACTGCCGGGATGGTCATCGGCCATGTCGCAGGCGCCGAGGCCTACCGCAGCGGTTATCTACTTTCGCCTTGAGGATGCACGCCCCATGTACAAACTGACCGTTGAAGGCCTGCATAAAAGCTATGGCGACAATGAGGTGCTCAAAGGTGTCTCGCTCAAGGCCAAGACCGGTGATGTGATCAGCCTGATCGGCGCCAGCGGTTCGGGCAAAAGCACGTTCCTGCGGTGCATCAACTTTTTGGAAACCCCCAACGACGGCGCTATGACTCTCGACGGCCAGCCGATCCGCATGGTCAGCGACCGCCATGGCATGCGCGTGGCCGATGACGCCGAGTTGCAGCGTCTGCGCACACGGCTGGCGATGGTGTTCCAGCATTTCAACCTGTGGAGCCACATGAGCGTGCTGGAAAACATCACCATGGCCCCGCGCCGGGTGCTCGGTTGCAGCAAGCAAGAAGCCGAAGACCGGGCGCGTCGCTACCTGGACAAAGTCGGCCTGCCGGCCCGTGTGGCCGACCAATACCCGGCGTTTCTCTCTGGCGGCCAACAGCAACGGGTGGCTATCGCCCGCGCCCTGGCCATGGAACCGGAGGTGATGCTGTTCGACGAGCCGACCTCGGCCCTCGACCCCGAGTTGGTGGGTGAAGTGTTGAAGGTAATTCAGGGGCTGGCCGAGGAAGGCCGCACCATGATCATGGTGACCCACGAGATGAGCTTTGCGCGCAAGGTGTCGAGCCAGGTGTTGTTCCTGCACAAGGGCCTGGTAGAAGAACAAGGCACGCCGGAGGATGTGCTGGGCAATCCCAAGAGCGAGCGCCTTCAGCAGTTTCTTAGTGGCAATTTGAAGTAAACCTTTGCGCCGCCTGGAGGGTCTCTGCAATAGACCCTTCAGAGCGTCAGCGCACGCATGGCAAAACCTCACGACTTCGCCCGACAATGGTTTGCCGCCAAAGGCTGGAAGCCGTTCGCTTTTCAAAAAGCCGTGTGGGCAGCGGTCAAGGAGGGCCAATCGGGTTTACTGCATGCCAGTACCGGTGCCGGTAAAACCTATGCGTTGTGGTTCGCTGCCCTTAATCGCTTCGCCATCACCCGCTCACCCGCCAGTGGTAAACGCAAACCGCCCGCCGAGCCCTTGACCGTGCTGTGGATCACCCCCATGCGCGCGCTGGCGGCCGATACCGCCCGCGCCCTTGAGGCGCCGCTGGGGGCGTTAGAGATTCCCTGGAGCGTCGGCTTGCGCACCGGTGACACCAGTAGCAGTGAACGGGCACGCCAGACACGGCGCCAACCCACTGCCCTGGTCACCACCCCCGAAAGCCTGACCCTGATGCTCGCCCGCGCCGACAGCGAGGTGAGCCTGGCGAACCTGCGCATGGTGGTGGTGGATGAATGGCATGAACTGATCGGCAATAAACGCGGCGTGCAGTTGCAGCTGGCATTGGCGCGGCTACGGCGCTGGCAGCCGCAACTGATGGTGTGGGGGATATCAGCGACGCTGGGCAATCAATCCCACGCCTTGGACGTCTTGGTCCCACAGGGCGGCGGGATCAACGTGCAAGGGCAGACGGCCAAAGAACTGCGCGTCGACACCTTGTTGCCGCCGATTGCCGAACGGTTTCCCTGGGCCGGGCATATTGGGTTGAAAATGCTTCCCCAGGTGGTGGCCGAGGTAGAAGCCAGCAGCAGTTGCCTAGTGTTCACCAACACGCGGGCGCAATCGGAAATCTGGTACCAGGCGCTGCTGGACGCCCGCCCGGATTGGGCGGGGGTGATTGCGCTGCACCATGGCTCGCTGTCGCGGGAAACCCGTGACTGGGTTGAGCGGGCCTTGAAAGAAGGCCTTCTCAAGGCCGTGGTGTGCACCTCAAGCCTGGACCTGGGGGTAGATTTTCTGCCCGTCGAGCGGGTCTTGCAGATCGGCTCGGCCAAAGGCGTGGCCCGCCTGATGCAACGTGCCGGGCGCTCGGGGCACGCGCCAGGTCGGCCGTCTCGAGTGACGTTGGTCCCGACCCATAGCCTGGAAATGGTGGAAGCGGCGGCCGTCCAGGATGCAATTGCCCTGCGACATATTGAGGCGCGGGAATCGCCCCACAAGCCGTTGGATGTGCTCGTACAACATCTGGTAAGCATGGCGTTGGGCGGTGGCTTTACGCCCGATGCACTGCTGGCCGAAGTGCGCGGCGCCTGGGCTTATCGCGACCTGACGGATGACGACTGGGCCTGGGCGTTGGGTTTTGTACGCCACGGCGGCTTATCGCTGACCGCTTACCCGGATTACCGGCGCGTGGAGCCCGACGAACACGGCATCTGGCGCGTGCCCGATGCACGGCTGGCGCGGCGCCATCGCATGAGCGTGGGCACCATTGTCAGCGATGCCAGTATCCAGCTTAAATTCTGGAGCAAGGGCGGCGGCGGCAAAAACCTCGGCAGCGTCGAGGAAGGGTTTATCGCCAGGCTCAAGCCCGGTGATGGGTTCCTGTTTGCCGGGCGTTTGCTGGAATTGGTGCGGGTGGAAAACATGACCGCCTACGTGCGCCGCAGCACCGCCAAAAAAGCCGCCGTGCCGCGTTGGAATGGCGGGCGCATGCCGCTCTCCAATGAGCTGGCGCAGGCGGTGGTAGAACGGTTGGATGCGGCAGCCCACGGGCAGTTCGCCGGGCCGGAGATGCAGGCGGTGCAACCCTTGTTGCAGACCCAGTTGCGCTGGTCCGGGCTGCCGACGCGCGAGCATCTGTTGGCCGAAGCGTTGAAGTCCCGTGAAGGGTGGCACCTCTTTCTCTACCCCTTCGCCGGGCGCCAGGTCCACCTTGGCTTGGCCAGCCTGTTGGCGTGGCGAGTCAGCCAACAGCAAGCCGTGACCTTTTCGATCGCCGTGAATGATTACGGCCTGGAATTATTGAGCGCCACTGAGGTGGACTGGCCTGCATGGCTGGTTGACGGTGCACTGCTGAGCCCCGAGCAGTTGCTGCATGACGTGGCTGCTAGCCTGAACGCCGGCGAATTGGCCTTGCGGCGCTTCCGCGAAATCGCACGCATCGCAGGCCTGGTGTTTGCGGGCTACCCCGGCGCGCCAAAAAGTACGCGGCAGGTGCAGGCATCGAGCGGCTTGTTCTTTGAAGTGTTCAAGCAATATGACCCGCAAAACCTGTTGTTGACCCAAGCCGGGGAAGAAGTCCTGCGTGATGAGTTGGATATTCGCAGGCTGGAAGAGACCTTAAGCCACCTGTCGGCGCTGAAACTCGACCTGCACCTGATTGAACGGCCGACACCGCTGGCGTTCCCGCTGCTGGTGGAGCGGATGCGCGAGAGCATGAGCTCGGAGAAACTCTCAGAGCGCATTGCGCGGATGGTCAAGGATCTGGAAAAAGTCGCGGATAACGGGAAGCGCTGATGCAGTATTCACTGACACTCGGGGGCGAGGAGCTGTGGTTACTGGCAGACAAGGCCATTTACTGGCCTGCCAAACGCTGCCTGCTGATTGCCGACGCGCATTTTGGCAAGGCTTCGGCCTATCGCAGCTTGGGGCAACCCGTGCCACAGGGCACCACTACTGCCAATCTGGAACGCCTGGATCGTTTACTGTCGGCGTATGCCTGCGATCAGGTGATCTTTCTCGGGGACTTCCTGCACGGCCCTGGCTCACACGCCAGCGGCACCCTGAGCGCCCTGCGCGCCTGGCGCGAACGCCACTCGGGGCTAGAGATGACCCTGATTCGCGGCAATCACGATAAACGCGCAGGCGACCCGCCCGCAGACTTGCAGATTGAGGTCGTGCCGGAGCCACTGCTGATGGGCCCCTTTGCGTTGCAGCACGAACCGGACGCACATCCCAGCCACCACGTGCTGGCTGGGCATGTGCATCCGGTTTACCGCTTGCGCGGCAAGGGCCGGCAAAGCTTGCGGCTACCGTGCTTCCAAATCGGCACGCGGGTAAGCCTGCTGCCGGCGTTTGGCGCGTTTACCGGAGGGTACGCGGTTCAACAGGGCAATGACCGCCGAATCTTTGTGATTGGCGATCATGATGTCTGGCCGATAGCCTAGAAATCAGGCGACAGGTGCGGGAGGTGGCTCGTCCGGCAGGGTGGGCTCACCGGGTTCGGTAGGCTGTGGGTAATCCGGCTCGGGTTGGCCAGGGATGCCGCCCGCGTAGGCGGGATCGGCCATCAGGGACCAGGCCAAAACACCAATCTGGTTGGGTTCAAGCCGGGCGAGTTCTGCGCTGATTCGCGGGTCGATCTTCATAAGGTACTCCTCAAGCGTGGCTCGACGCGTTTTGCACGCGTCGAGGCAGTACACCCAATAGAGTCACTTCCCGCAGACAAATTCCCTTGGTGTGTAAGACCTTTCGATCAAGCGCGTGGGAGAGTGACGCCGCGCTGGCCTTGGTACTTGCCTGCACGGTCTTTGTAGGACACTTCGCAGGCCTCGTCAGACTGCAGGAACAGCATCTGCGCCACGCCTTCGTTGGCATAGATCTTCGCCGGCAAGGTGGTGGTATTGGAGAACTCCAGCGTTACGTGGCCTTCCCACTCTGGCTCAAGCGGCGTCACGTTGACGATAATGCCGCAACGCGCGTAGGTGCTCTTGCCCAGGCAGATGGTCAGCACGTCGCGGGGAATACGGAAGAATTCCACGGTGCGCGCCAGGGCAAAGGAGTTCGGCGGGATGATGCAGACGTCGCTCTTGACGTCGACGAAGCTCTTTTCATCGAAGTTCTTAGGGTCGACGATCGCCGAGTTGATATTGGTGAACACCTTGAATTCATCGGCGCAGCGCACGTCGTAACCGTAGCTGGAAACACCGTAGGAGATCACCGGGGCATCGCCCTGGCCACGGATCTGGCGCTCGACGAACGGTTCGATCATGCCGTGCTCTTGCGCCATGCGGCGAATCCACTTGTCCGATTTGATGCTCATGGCGGGTGTCCTGAATAGCGAGGTGGAAAAATTCTGTGGGGCATCTTACCGGGGCCGGCGTTGGGGTTCAAAGGCCACGGGGATTTTGTCGATGGAAAGTCTCTACGTATTCACCACCCGCTATAAGCCGCAGCCAGCGGGGCCGGCACTCAGATCGCCCGGTCAGGTAACCGTAAATACCACCGCCAGTCACGAAAATAGAGAAACCTTCGGAAATACCATTGGCACGTTCCGGAAAAAGGGTTAAGGTGGCGCCACTGTGCTGCTTGTGTCACTGAGAATCTCTACACGATATGTTGAATTTCGATCCAACCATCTCCAAGAATTTTTCCTGCTCTTTGCACTCAGTCTCGGCCAGGGCTTTTCCTGAGTCGCAGTTAACTTTGTCCAAGGAGATACACCATGTCTAATCGCCAAACTGGTACCGTTAAGTGGTTCAACGATGAAAAAGGCTTCGGCTTCATCACTCCACAATCCGGTGACGACCTGTTCGTTCACTTCAAAGCTATCCAATCCGACGGCTTCAAAAGCCTGAAAGAAGGCCAACAGGTTTCTTTCATCGCTACCCGCGGTCAGAAAGGCATGCAAGCTGAAGAAGTTCAAGTTATCTAACTTGTACTGACTTAGTCGAAAAAACCCCGCCCTTAAAAGCGGGGTTTTTTTATGCCTGGGATTTGGCTTTCACCCCAAACTATAACCAGGCAAAAAAAATGTGGGAGGGGGCTTGCCCCCTCCCACATTGGGTACTGCGTCGTTCTTGCTCTTATTGAAACAACGACTCACTCGATAAACCATTCTTCTCCAGGATCTCACGCAAGCGCTTGAGCCCTTCTACCTGGATCTGCCGCACCCGCTCACGGGTCAGGCCGATTTCCAGGCCTACATCCTCCAGGGTGCTGCTCTCATGGCCGCGCAGGCCGAAGCGGCGAATCACCACCTCACGCTGCTTGTCGGTGAGCTCAGACAGCCACTGGTCAATACTTTGGGACAGATCATCGTCCTGCAACAGCTCGCAAGGGTCTGTAGGCCGATCATCGGTGAGGGTATCCAGCAGGGTTTTATCCGAATCCGGACCCAGCGAGACATCGACTGAAGACACGCGCTCATTCAAACCGAGCATGCGCTTGACCTCCCCTACCGGTTTCTCCAGCAGGTTGGCAATTTCTTCAGGCGAAGGTTCATGATCGAGTTTTTGCGTAAGCTCACGCGCCGCCCGCAGGTAGACGTTGAGCTCCTTGACCACATGGATCGGCAACCGGATCGTGCGGGTCTGATTCATGATCGCCCGTTCGATGGTCTGGCGGATCCACCAGGTGGCATAGGTTGAAAAGCGAAAGCCCCGCTCAGGGTCAAACTTCTCCACCGCCCGGATCAAGCCCAGGTTGCCCTCCTCGATCAGGTCCAGCAGCGACAGCCCACGATTGACGTAGCGCCGGGCGATTTTCACCACCAGCCGCAGGTTGCTTTCAATCATGCGCTTGCGCCCAGCCGGATCACCCTTTTGCGACAAGCGCGCAAAATGGACTTCTTCTTCGGGGGTGAGCAGAGGGGAAAAGCCGATTTCATTGAGATACAGCTGGGTCGCATCGAGCGCCCGGGTGTAGTCGATGTATTTGTGTTGCTTTAACGCGGTGGAGTTCTTGGATTTGGTGCGAACTGAAGGTACAGCTGGTCCCTCATTCGACATCGATTCCGAAGCGATGCCGGTCTCCATTAGGAGAACCTCATCGTCGATGTCAAACTCCGGCGCTTCTTTACTGAGAGCCATTGTTATAGTCCTTTGGTGAGTTCGACCTCAAGCTCTAGCGACGCCTTTATCCTTGGCAACGCTTGAGCCTGTTCCTTCTACGTGAGGGAACAGGCTGGCAACACATCAACGACGGGGTAGGAATTGCAGCGGATCTACAGGCTTCCCTTGGCGGCGAATCTCAAAGTGCAGTTTCACCCGGTCGGTACCCGTTGAACCCATCTCGGCAATTGTCTGTCCGACTTTGACCTGCTGCCCCTCCCGAACCAACAACCTACGGTTATGACCGTAAGCACTGACGTAGGTATCGCTGTGTTTGATGATGACCAGCTCGCCGTAGCCCCGTAAACCACTCCCGGCGTATACCACTGTCCCATCAGACGCAGCTAAAACAGGCTGTCCCAAATCCCCGGCGATATCAATGCCTTTATTCAAACTACCGTTTGAAGAGAATTTTCCAATCAGCACTCCGTTTGAGGGCCATCCCCAACCTGTCGGAGCAGGCCCGGCAGGGGGTATCGGAGCCGGTGTCGGCTTGCTCGCAATCGTTGGCGAGGCAGTGCCTACGGGCCTGGTGATGATCGTGGTTTTGCTCGAAGACGATGGTGAAGAAGTGCTGTTTGTCACCACCGAAGGGGCCGTTGAACCGGTGCGCCCGTCGAAGCGAATCGTCTGACCCGGATGTATCGTATAAGGCACCGGAATATTGTTACGAGCTGCGAGCGCCTTGTAATCCCAGCCATAACGGAAGGCGATCGAGAACATCGTATCGCCCTTGCGCACCACATATTGGCCTGTGGTCACTGTCGGCTTTTGCGGCGCAGCATTGTTGCGATCAACCACCCGCGCGCCGCTGCTTGGCGAGCTTGAACACCCTACCAACACGGAACTGAAGACGAGGCCAAGCACCAGTCGCTGAAAGCTTGTTTTACCCATACGCTGCGCAAGACCTGTGAGACTCACCCGCCGCTCCCTTTATGGTGGCTGAACATGGACGCCTGTATCAGGCTTGAAATATGACGCAAGTATAACTGGGCATTGGGGTTTTTCCGGCACACGACTGAAACGAAAAATTCATCATGTTTAACACGGCGCCCAATCATGTTGACTCAATGGGCCCCGCCGTAAGACACATCCCCACCCGCAGAATTCACTGCTGGCGAAAAAACATCAGGCAAGGGGGCCATTGAGCAACGGTACGAAGCGCACGGCGCCGAGTACATGCCGTGAAAAGCCTTCGGCTTCACGGATAATGAGCATCAATTGTTGCACTTCGCCGGAACCCACCGGGATTACCAGCCGCCCGCCAGGGGCCAGTTGGTCGAGCAACGCTTGCGGTACATCGGTGGCCACCGCGGTGACGATAATGCCGTTGTAAGGCGCCAGCGCCGGCCAACCTTCCCAGCCATCACCCCAACGGAATACCACGTTGCGCAGGTTCAGCTCTGTCAGACGCTCCTTAGCGCGGTCTTGCAGCACCTTGATGCGCTCTACCGAGAACACCCGTTCAACCAGTTGCGACAACACGGCCGTCTGGTAGCCGGAGCCGGTACCAATTTCCAGCACCTTGTCCAGCGGCCCCGCCGCCAGCAGCAGCTCGCTCATGCGTGCCACCATGTACGGCTGGGAGATGGTCTGGTTATGGCCGATTGGCAGCGCCGTATCTTCATAAGCGCGATGGGCCAGGGCTTCATCGACAAACAAGTGCCGAGGCGTACGCCGGATGACTTCCAGCACCTGGGCGTTGGACAAGCCCTCTTCGTACAGCCGTTGGATCAAACGCTCGCGGGTGCGCTGGGAGGTCATCCCGATACCACGGCGCAGCAGGTCGTCTTGTTCACGGCCCATCAGCGCAGTCCCTCCAGCCAGCCATCGAGACCACTGAAGGCATCACTGAAGGTGCGATCGAATTGCAACGGGGTAATCGACACATAACCTTGCATAACTGCATGAAAGTCCGTGCCTTCGCCACCGTCTTCGGCATCACCCGCCGCGGCGATCCAATAGCCTTCCTTGCCACGCGGGTCGACCACCTTCAACGGCGCCGCCGCACGGGCGCGATGGCCCAGGCGCGTCAGCTGGATGCCGCGAATATGGTCCAGGGGCAAGTTGGGGATATTGACGTTGAGTACCGTACGCGGTGGCAGATCCAGTGAGCCATGGGCCTCCACCAGCTTGCGTGCGAAATAGGCAGCGGTGGGCAGGTTGTCCAATTGACGCGAAGCCAACGAGAACGCGAATGAGGTTCGACCCAGAAAGCGTCCTTCAAGCGCTGCCGCAACAGTACCGGAATACAGCACGTCATCGCCCAGGTTGGCGCCGAGGTTGATGCCCGACACCACCAGGTCCGGCTCCCGATCCAACAAACTGTTGATTGCCAGGTGCACGCAGTCAGTGGGGGTACCGTTCACGCTGATAAAGCCATTGGCCAGAACCTGCGGGTGCAGGGGACGGTCGAGCGTCAGCGAACTGCTGGCGCCGCTCTTGTCCTGGTCGGGGGCGACCACCACGCACTCGGCATAATCTTCCAGCGCTGCATGGAGCGCGGCAAGGCCGGGTGCGGTGGCACCGTCATCGTTTGATATCAGAATACGCATGGGCTGTCCGTCTGCCCCACCGGCACCAGATCAACAAGCTCGCGCACCAAGACAGTGGCGAAGCATCCGGCCGGCAGGACGAATTCCAATTGCAGAATGTCAGGACTGGGATAATGCCACGTCAACCCGCCAATGGGCAGTCGCAGAATGCGCCGTTCCTGGCTCATGCCGGCATTGACCAGCCAATCGCGCAGCTCAGGCTCACCCGCGGCGATCTTTTGCTCAAGCTCATGGGTTGCACCGGTAGCCGGCGAGTCACCTTCGCCCCATTGCGGGCCGGTGGGGTGCAGGTCCAGGATCGCCAGGCGCGGGTCGCTGCATTCAGCCTCCCCCGCCGGAAAGAAGCTACGGCTGTCGGTAAACGCCAGCAGGTCGCCGACCTGGGCGCGCTGCCAAGAGCCATCGGCAACCCGAGCGGCCAGCACTTGGTTGAACAGGAAGCTGCGGGCGGTGGACAGCAACCGCGAACGCACATTGCGCTGCTCCGGCAACGCCTTGCGAGTCGCCCATTCGCGGGCATCCACCACATTGCCGCCGTTGTGACCAAAGCGTTGGGCACCGAAGTAGTTGGGGATGCCGTGTTGTGCAATCAGTTGCAAGCGTGCGTCGATGGCGGCGGTGTCACCGGCCAATTGCGTCAGGCGCAAGGTGAAGCCATTGGCCGAGTGCGCACCGCGTTGCAGCTTGCGCTTATGGCGGGCGGTCTTGAGGATCTTGAGGGTGTCGTTTTCGGCCGCACTCATGTCCGGGTCGGCCTTGCCTGGCAGCTGCACGCTGAACCATTGGCGGGTCAGCGCCTGGCGGTCCTTGAGCCCGGCATAGCTGACGGTGCGCAACGGCACGCCCGCCGCTTTGGCGATACGCCGCGCCGCTTCCTCGGTATTGAGGCCACGCTTCTCCACCCACAACCACAGGTGCTCACCCTCGCCGGTCAGCGGGATGTCGAGCACTTCATCGACCTGGAAGTCTTCAGCGGTAGCTTTCAATACAGCGCTGCCCAAGGCCTCGCCATAGGCCCGTGGGCCCAGCAGTTGCAGGTCGTTCATGCGCGCAGCAACAAGGCGACGGAGTGCACCGCGATGCCCTCTTCACGACCGGTAAACCCGAGCTTTTCGGTGGTGGTGGCTTTCACGTTCACTTGATCCAATTCAATTTGCAGATCCGCCGCGATCAGCGCGCGCATCGATTCGATATGGGGGGCCATTTTCGGCGCTTGGGCAACGATGGTGTTGTCGACGTTGCCGACCTTCCAGCCCTTGGCATGGATCAGGCCAACCACATGGCGCAGCAATACCCGGCTGTCCGCGCCCTTGAAGGTTGGGTCGGTGTCCGGAAAGTGCTTGCCGATATCGCCCAACGCGGCCGCGCCGAGCAAAGCATCGCTCAAGGCATGCAACACAACGTCGCCGTCAGAATGAGCCAGCAGCCCATGGTGGTGCGCAATGCGCACGCCGCCGAGGGTGATGAAATCGCCTTCGGCGAAACGGTGCACATCGTAGCCGTGGCCAATACGCATAAAAAAACGCCCCGATTTAATTCAGGGCGTGATTCTACCTACTTTTGCCTCACATTAACCGAGCAAAGCACGGCCATGGTGTCGTAAATGATCTTCGATGAAGCTGGCGATAAAGAAGTAGCTGTGGTCGTAGCCGGGTTGCAGGCGCAGTTCCAGCGGATGGTTGGCCGCCTTCGCTGCCTGCTGCAAGGCTTCAGGCTTGAGCTGCACGGCGAGGAAGTCGTCGCGGTCGCCCTGATCCACCAGCAGCGGCAGCTTTTCGGCGGCTTCACTGATTAGCACGCAGGCATCCCATTCGCGCCATTTCGAGCGCTCTTCGCCCAGATAGCGGGAGAACGCTTTCTGGCCCCACGGGCAATCCATCGGGTTGTTGATCGGCGAAAACGCCGACACCGACAGGTAACGGCCTGGGTTGCGCAACGCACACACCAACGCACCGTGGCCGCCCATGGAGTGGCCGCTGATGCCGCGCTTGTCCGAAGCCGGGAAATGCGCTTCAACCAATGCCGGCAATTCCTGCACCACGTAGTCATGCATCCGATAGTGCTTGGCCCAGGGTTCCTGGGTGGCATTCAGATAGAAGCCAGCGCCGAGGCCGAAATCCCAAGCGTTATCCGGGTCACCCGGTACGCCGGGGCCACGGGGGCTGGTGTCCGGCGCTACGATGATCAACCCCAGCTCGGCAGCCATGCGCTGGGCGCCAGCCTTCTGCATAAAGTTTTCATCGGTGCAGGTCAGCCCCGACAGCCAGTACAGCACCGGCAGCTTGCCGCCCTGCTCCGCTTGAGGCGGCAGGTAAACCGCGAAGGTCATGTCGCAACCGAGCACATCGGAATGATGCTTGTAGCGTTTATGCCAGCCGCCGAAGCTCTTCTGGCACGACAGGTTTTCCAGACTCATGGCCGACCTCAGAAGTGGATGACGGTACGAATGCTCTTGCCTTCATGCATCAGGTCAAAGGCTTTGTTGATGTCTTCTAGGCCCATGGTGTGGGTGATGAAGGTGTCCAGCGGGATCTCGCCGGTCTGGGCCATTTCCACGTAGCTTGGCAATTCGCTGCGACCGCGCACGCCGCCAAACGCCGAACCGCGCCAGACGCGGCCGGTCACCAACTGGAATGGGCGGGTAGCGATTTCCTGGCCGGCACCGGCCACGCCGATGATCACCGACTCGCCCCACCCTTTGTGGCAGCACTCGAGAGCAGCACGCATCAGTTGTACGTTGCCGATGCATTCGAAGGAAAAGTCCACGCCGCCGTCAGTCAAATCGACAATCACGTCTTGGATTGGGCGGTCGTAGTCTTTCGGGTTGATGCAGTCGGTCGCGCCCAATTGCTTGGCGATTTCGAACTTGGCTGGGTTGATGTCGATGGCGATGATGCGACCCGCTTTGGCTTTCACCGCGCCGATGATGGCCGACAGACCAATACCGCCGAGACCGAAAATGGCCACGGTGTCGCCCGGCTTGACCTTGGCGGTGTTGATCACCGCGCCAATACCGGTGGTGACGCCACAACCCAGCAGGCAGACTTTTTCCAGCGGCGCTTCTTTAGGAATCTTGGCCACGGAAATTTCCGGCAGCACGGTGTACTCGGAGAACGTCGAGGTACCCATGTAGTGGAAAATCGGCTGACCCTTATAGGAGAAACGCGTGGTGCCGTCCGGCATCAAGCCTTTGCCCTGCGTGGCACGAATGGCCTGGCACAGGTTGGTCTTGCCCGACAGGCAGAATTTGCACTTGCCGCATTCCGGGGTGTACAGCGGGATCACGTGATCGCCCACGGCCACCGACGTCACGCCCTCGCCAATCGCTTCAACCACCGCACCGCCTTCATGGCCGAGGATCGATGGGAAAATGCCTTCCGGGTCGGCGCCCGACAAGGTGTAGGCGTCGGTGTGGCAGACGCCGGACGCGACCACGCGCAACAGCACTTCGCCAGCCTTGGGCATGGCGACATCCACTTCAACGATCTCAAGGGGCTTCTTGGCTTCGAAGGCTACGGCGGCGCGGGACTTGATCATCCGGGTTTCTCCAGGGAGTAAAAAACTGAGGCGCAGAGTGTAAAACATGGCCCAGTGATTAATAATCCAAGCGAAAGCAAAACATTATTGCTGCACAGGGATAATCCGTATGCTGGAAAACCGCTGGGAAGGCATCGATGAGTTTGTCGCGGTAGCCGAATGCAGCCAATTCACGGCGGCGGCGGAGCGCTTGGGCGTGTCGTCGTCCCATATCAGCCGGCAGGTGGCACGCCTGGAAGAGCGTCTGCAAACGCGCTTGCTGTATCGCAGTACCCGTAAAGTGACCCTGACTGAAGCCGGTCAGACCTTTCTGCAACATTGCCAACGCCTGCAGGACGGTCGCGAAGAAGCCCTGCGTGCGGTGGGCGACCTTGCCAGCGAGCCCAAGGGCATGTTGCGCATGACCTGCGCCGTAGCCTACGGCGAGCGATTTATCGTGCCGCTGGTCACGCGGTTCATGGGGCAATACCCGCAGTTGCGGGTGGATATCGAGCTGAGCAACCGCCAATTGGACCTGGTTCACGAAGGCCTGGACTTGGCCATTCGCCTGGGGCGCCTGCAAGATTCACGCATGGTTGCCAGCCGCCTCGCGCCCCGACGCATGTATGTGTGCGCGTCGCCGTCCTACCTGGCACGGTACGGTCGACCACACAGCTTGTCGGAGTTGAGCCGGCACAACTGCTTGATTGGCAGTTCGGATATCTGGCAATTGGCCCAGGACGGGCGCGAATTTTCCCAGAGGGTGCAGGGAAACTGGCGCTGCAACAGTGGGCAGGCAGTGTTGGATGCGGCGTTGCAGGGGGTTGGGTTGTGCCAACTGCCGGACTATTACGTGCTGGAGCATCTGCACAGTGGTGCGCTGGTGTCGTTGCTGGAGGCGCATCAGCCACCGAATACGGCGGTGTGGGCGTTGTATCCGCAGCAGCGACATTTGTCGCCGAAGGTGCGGAAGTTGGTGGATTTCTTGAAGGAGGGGTTGGCTGGGAGGCCGGAGTACAGCAGGTGATTATTTCGGTGTTTGGGCGGGCCTCATCGGGGGCAAGCCCCCTCCCACATTTTGATTTGTGAATGCATTCAAAGGTGGGAGGGGGCTTGCTCCCGATAGGGTCGACACGGTCTAGCTGACTACCTACGGTTAGCCCACCGCAACCGCAACCACTCCAGATCTTCAGGGCGAGTCACCTTGATATTGTCCGAGCGCCCTTCGATCAAACGCGGCGCCTGCCCGGACCATTCCATGGCGGAAGCTTCATCGGTGATGATCGCATCAGCCACCAAGCTGTCAGCCAGCGCGCGATGCAAGGCACCCAGGCGGAACATCTGCGGCGTATAGGCTTGCCAGATCAGGCTGCGATCGACAGTTTCCACCACACGCCCATGCTTATCGACGCGCTTGAGGGTGTCGCGGGCTGGCACGGCAAGCAAGCCGCCTACCGGATCATCCGCCAACTCCACGAGCAATTTATCCAGATCATCGCGGCTCAGATTGGGCCGTGCCGCATCATGCACCAGCACCCAATCGTCATCACTGGCACCCAAGGCGTTCAAGTGCAGCAATGCGTTGAGCACCGAGCCCGAGCGCTCTGCACCGCCGTCCGCACGCTGTATACGCGGGTCAGTGGCACAGGCCAGGTCAGGCCAATAAGGATCATCAGAAGCAAGACTGACCACCAGGCCCTTGAGGGAAGGATGGTCGAGAAAACAGCCAAGGCTGTGTTCGAGAATTGTGCGCCCACCCAGTTGCAGGTACTGCTTGGGACGGTCCGCAGCCATACGGGCACCAACGCCCGCGGCAGGAATCACGGCCCAGAAGGCCGGCAAACCCGTGCTCATTGGGCCAACTGGTAGAGGGTCTCGCCCTCCTTGACCATGCCCAACTCATGGCGAGCCCGCTCTTCAACGGTCTCGGTACCCTTTTTCAGCTCAAGCACTTCAGCATCAAGGACGCGGTTGCGCTCCAGCAGGATTTCGTTTTCGGCGTGCTGTGCAGCAATTTGCTCGGTCAGGTCTTTTACCTGCGCAAAGCTGCCATTACCGACCCATAGGCGGTATTGCAGGCCAGCCAGCAACAAGAGCAAGACGAGAAACAACCAATTGGGACTGCGCATCGAAATCCGGGTATCCAGTAAAAAAAGACAGCCATGCAAAACTTTTGAATCAACTGATAGCACGAAGCCTGGAAAAACCAGGCTTGTGCTAGGTAGCCATCAGATTAGCGTCGAACTCTACACTGTCGTGAGTTTTCCGACGCAATCCGCCGACTTTTTACCATTTACGAGTCAGCCGCGAAACTCACCGCGACCGTTGTACTTGGCTTTGCCAGCCAGTTGCTCTTCGATACGCAGCAATTGGTTGTACTTGGAAACGCGGTCGGAACGGCACAGGGAACCGGTCTTGATCTGGCCCGCCGAGGTGCCCACGGCCAGGTCGGCAATGGTGGAGTCTTCGGTTTCGCCGGAGCGGTGGGAGATCACGGCGGTGTAGCCCGCAGCCTTGGCCATCTGGATGGCTTCCAGGGTTTCGGTCAGGGTGCCGATCTGGTTGAACTTGATCAGGATCGAGTTGGCGATCGACTTGTCGATGCCCTCTTTCAGGATCTTGGTGTTGGTCACGAACAGGTCGTCGCCCACCAGTTGGATCTTCTCGCCGATCTTGTCGGTGAGGATTTTCCAACCGTCCCAGTCGGACTCGTCCAGGCCGTCTTCGATCGAGATGATCGGGTAGCGCTCGGTCAGGCCCTTCAGGTAGTCAGCAAACCCTTCGGAGTTGAACACCTGGCCTTCGCCGGACAGATTGTACTTGCCGTCCTCAAAGAACTCGCTCGCCGCGCAGTCCAGGGCCAGGGTCACGTCGGTGCCCAGCTTGTAGCCAGCGTTGGCCACGGCTTCGGAGATCACTTTGAGTGCATCTTCGTTGGACGCCAGGTTCGGTGCGAAACCCCCTTCGTCACCCACGGCAGTGCTCAGGCCACGGGCCTTCAGCACAGCCTTGAGGTGATGGAAAATCTCGGTGCCCATGCGCAGGCCTTCAGAGAAGGACTTGGCGCCCACCGGCTGCACCATGAATTCCTGGATGTCGACGTTGTTATCGGCGTGCTCGCCACCGTTGATGATGTTCATCATCGGCACCGGCATCGAATAAACACCTGGGGTACCGTTCAGATTGGCGATGTGGGCGTACAGCGGCAGGTCCTGGTCCTGGGCAGCGGCCTTGGCAGCAGCCAAAGACACAGCGAGGATGGCATTGGCGCCCAGGCTGCCTTTGTTTTCAGTACCGTCGAGCTTGATCATCGCAAGGTCAAGGGCTTTCTGGTCAACCGGGTCTTTACCCAGCAGCAGGTCGCGGATCGGGCCGTTGATGTTGGCTACAGCCTTGAGTACACCTTTACCCAGGTAACGGCTCTTGTCGCCATCACGCAGTTCCAGCGCTTCGCGCGAACCGGTAGACGCACCGGACGGCGCGCAGGCGCTGCCGATGATGCCGTTATCGAGAAGCACGTCGGCTTCGACGGTGGGGTTGCCACGGGAGTCGAGAACTTCACGACCTTTGATGTCGACGATTTTTGCCATTGTTGTAAACACTCCAAAGTTGACGAAAACGACGCAGCTGAAGGGAAACTTTTGACCGACCGCAAGGGTGGAACAACGGGGCAGGCTTGCAGGCGACAAGGCTCAGGCCCGGGGACCTGAGCGTAAAGCGTGGGAAAGTCTACCGGAGAAACGACGCTTACGCGGTTTCTACCGTCGGAAAACTCTTGACCAGTTCGTCCAACTGCTTGAGCTGGGCCAGGAATGGCTCCAGCTTGTCCAGGCGCAGGGCGCATGGGCCGTCGCACTTGGCGTTGTCCGGGTCCGGGTGGGCTTCCAGGAACAGGCCCGCCAGCGACTGGCTGATGCCGGCTTTGGCCAGGTCCAGCACCTGGGCACGACGCCCACCTGCAGAATCGGCGCGACCACCGGGCATTTGCAGCGCGTGGGTCACGTCGAAGAACACCGGGTATTCAAACTGTTTCATGATGCCGAAACCGAGCATGTCCACCACGAGGTTGTTGTAGCCGAAGCTCGAACCACGCTCGCAGAGGATCAACTGGTCGTTACCCGCTTCGACGCACTTGCTCAGGATGTGTTTCATCTCCTGGGGCGCGAGGAACTGGGCTTTCTTGATATTGATCACAGCGCCGGTCTTGGCCATCGCGACAACCAGGTCGGTCTGGCGCGACAGGAAGGCCGGCAACTGGATGATGTCGCACACCTCGGCGACCACCGCAGCCTGTTCAGGCTCGTGGACGTCGGTGATGATCGGCACGCCGAAGGCTTGCTTGATGTCCTGGAAGATCCGCATGCCTTCTTCAAGGCCCGGGCCGCGATAGGAGGTCACGGACGAACGGTTGGCCTTGTCGAAGCTGGCCTTGAACACGTAGGGAATACCCAGTTTCTGGGTAACCTTGACGTACTCTTCACAGACCTGCATCGCCATGTCGCGGCTTTCCAGTACGTTCATGCCGCCAAACAGCACCATGGGCTTGTCGTTGGCAATCTCGATATCGCCTACGCGAATGATCTTCTGGGCCATCAGGGTTACGCCTTCTTCTGATGTTGCGTCAGTGCTGCTTTGACAAAACCGCTGAACAACGGGTGACCGTCGCGCGGCGTCGAGGTGAACTCAGGGTGGAACTGGCAAGCGACGAACCATGGATGATCCGGTGCTTCGACCACTTCAACCAGCGCGCCATCACCGGAGCGACCGGAGATTTTCAGGCCAGCCTCTTTGATCTGCGGCAGCAGGTTGTTGTTCACTTCGTAGCGGTGACGGTGACGCTCGACGATCACGTCCTTGCCGTAGCAATCGTGAACCAGCGAGCCCGGCTCCAGCAGGCAGTCTTGCGCGCCAAGGCGCATGGTGCCGCCCAGGTCGGAGGTCTCGGTACGGGTTTCGACGGCACCGGTGGCATCTTCCCACTCGGTGATCAGGCCCACGACCGGGTGACCGCTCTTGCTGTCGAACTCGGTGGAGTTGGCGTCTGTCCAGCCCAGCACGTTTCGGGCGAACTCGATAACGGCCACTTGCATGCCCAGGCAGATACCCAGGTACGGCACCTTGTTCTCACGAGCGTACTGCACGGCAGTGATCTTGCCTTCGACACCACGCAGGCCGAAGCCGCCTGGCACGAGGATCGCGTCCACACCTTCGAGCAACGCGGTGCCTTGGTTCTCGATGTCTTCGGAATCGATGTAGCGCAGATTGACCTTGGTGCGGTTGCTGATACCGGCGTGGCTCATCGCTTCGATCAGCGACTTGTACGCGTCCAGCAGCTCCATGTACTTGCCGACCATGGCGATGGTGACTTCATGCTCAGGGTTGAGCTTGGCGTCGACCACGGCTTCCCACTCGGACAGGTCCGCGCCGTTGCATTGCAGGCCGAAACGCTCGACCACAAAATCGTCCAGGCCTTGCGAATGCAGGATGCCCGGGATCTTGTAGATGGTGTCGGCGTCTTCCAGCGCGATCACCGCACGCTCTTCAACGTTGGTGAATTGCGCGATCTTGCGACGCGAGGAAATGTCGATCGGGTGATCGGAGCGGCACACCAGCACGTCCGGCTGCAGGCCGATGGAGCGCAGCTCCTTGACCGAGTGCTGGGTAGGCTTGGTTTTGGTTTCGCCGGCGGTAGCGATGTACGGCACCAAGGTCAGGTGCATCAGCATCGCGCGCTTGGCGCCGACTTCGAAACGCAGTTGGCGGATGGCTTCGAGGAACGGTTGGGATTCGATGTCACCCACGGTGCCACCGATCTCGACCATTGCCACGTCGGCATCGCCTGCACCCTTGATGATGCGGCGCTTGATTTCGTCGGTGATGTGCGGGATCACCTGGATGGTTGCACCCAGGTAGTCACCACGGCGCTCTTTGCGCAGCACGTGCTCGTAGACACGGCCGGTGGTGAAGTTGTTGTTCTGGGTCATGGTCGTGCGGATAAACCGCTCGTAGTGGCCCAGGTCCAGGTCGGTTTCGGCGCCGTCGTGGGTGACGAACACTTCACCGTGCTGGAACGGGCTCATGGTGCCCGGGTCAACGTTGATGTACGGGTCCAGCTTGAGCATGGTGACCTTAAGTCCCCGCGCCTCCAGGATGGCCGCCAATGAAGCCGATGCGATGCCTTTCCCCAATGAAGAAACAACACCGCCCGTGACGAATATGTAGCGCGTCATGAAAAACCCTAGAAGTCTGCGTTAAAGCGGTCCGAGCCGCCGGGGAAAGCGAAGGAAGGCCGAAGCCCCCGATCACCTGCATTAATCACAGTGCACCTTTCAAAAAAACCGCCGCGTGGTGACAGACCAGCAATGAAACACCGGTACGTTGATCGCTACACATTTTTTGGAATCGCCCAGCAAAGACTGCTTGGTAATCGGCAACTGCTGCGATTCAGGAGAATCCACAGAAGTTGTATCAAGAAGGGAGCGTAGTCTACCGGAAAGGCTCTATCAGCTCAAACCTTGATCGCAGGTCTGTGGCACCCAATGTAATTGCCAGTCGGTCACCGGGTTGGGCCATAGCCCAGCAAGGGTTGGGACAGCCAGCAATTGTTCGCCCCTATACAGCAGCGGCAATCTGCCACGCATGAACCCCGGCACCCCGCATTCATTGAGCAGGCGCTTCAAGTCTCGGCGGCCGCGACCTGGCACTTCGACGATCTCGCCGCCCTGGCGATAGCGGATCTCCAACAGGCCTTCGGGGGCCTTTCCGATAAATTCGAGCCGACCATTGCCGGGTAACTCTAGTGGGTTTTGCGCAGAGGGCCAGCTCACCGTTGCGTGGGAAAAATCCGACCAAGTGGTGGGCAGCCACCAGATGCGCTCGCCAGATCGGTGCAATTCACCGTCGGCCAGGCGCCATAGCGGCTGTGCGTCGCCCTTGGCATCACGTAAGGAATACCAGCCGGCCCAATGATCGCTATCGGGTAAACGGGTCAGCGGCGTCAGCCAATGACGCAAGGCATTGCGCTGGCGAGCATCAGAAAAGTCGCGCAACGGGGCAAGTGCCAAGGATGGCAACGCCAGCCAAGGAAACGGTGAAGCTTGAACGGCAGCCTGAAGGTCCATGCGCGCCAGCTCATCCAACAACCCTTGGGCCTCGCTGAGGTGTTCGGCGGTGCGGGCCAGACTTGAAACGGCTTGGGGCCAACGCTCAGTGAGAACGGGGAAGACGCGATGGCGCAAGTAATTGCGCGAGAACCGTGGATCGGCGTTGGACGGGTCATCGATCCATTTGAGCTGATGCTCATGGGCGTAGGCTTCCAACTGCGCCCGCGAAAGATCCAGCAACGGCCGCACCAGATGACCTCCAGCCAGTGCGCGATGTGCAGGCATTGCCGCCAGCCCCCGCACCCCTGCCCCGCGCAACAGGCGAAACAACAGGGTTTCGGCCTGATCGTCGCGGTGTTGGGCGGTGAGCAGCACCTCCCCTGCCTCGATCATCTCGGCAAACGCCTGGTAACGCGCATCACGGGCAGCACGCTCCAAGCTGGCAGCCGGCTGTACGTGCACGCGCATGATGCGCAGGGGCACACCCAGGCTGTCGCATACGGACTGACAGTGCATTGGCCAAGCGTCGGCGGCAGGTTGCAGGCCGTGGTGGACATGAACAGCACTGAGTGGGGGAAGGCCTTCGGTATTGGCCAGGAGGTGCAACAAGAAAGTGGAATCAAGACCACCGGAAAAAGCGATGTGCCAGGCGGGAGCGTTGCGCCAGGGGGCCAGGTTTTGCAGAAGTTTGGCGGGCAAAGTTGGCTTCATCGCAGGTTACCGCCGTAAATCTGGAATACGTCAGCCCAGCATACACAATGCAAAATGTGGGAGGGGGCTTGCCCCCGATAGCAGTGGTTCAGTCACCAGATGCATTGACTGACACTCAGCAATCGGGGGCAAGCCCCCTCCCACATTGGGTACTGCGTCGGCTTAGAGGCCGTAGCTCATCAGGCGCTCGTAGCGACGGGCCAGCAGCGCTTCGTTGTCCAGCTTCTTGAGCATCGCCAGTTGCGAACCCAGTTCAGCGCGGATAGTCGCGGCAGCAGCAGCCGGGTCACGGTGGGCGCCGCCCAAAGGCTCGGCGATCACTTTGTCCACGATGCCCAGGCCTTTGAGGCGATCGGCAGTGATGCCCATGGCTTCGGCAGCATCCGGTGCCTTCTCTGCGGTTTTCCACAGGATCGAAGCGCAACCTTCCGGCGAGATCACCGCGTAGGTCGAATATTGCAGCATGTTCAACTGGTCGCACACGCCGATGGCCAGTGCACCACCCGAACCACCTTCGCCGATAACGGTGGCGATGATCGGGGTTTTCAGGCGGGACATGACACGCAGGTTCCAGGCAATCGCTTCGCTCTGGTTGCGCTCCTCAGCGTCGATACCTGGGTAAGCACCCGGGGTGTCGATGAAGGTCAGGATCGGCATTTTGAAGCGTTCGGCCATTTCCATCAGGCGGCACGCCTTGCGGTAGCCTTCTGGGCGCGGCATGCCGAAGTTGCGACGCACTTTTTCGCGCACTTCACGGCCTTTCTGGTGACCGATCACCATCACCGGCTGGTCGTCCAGGCGAGCGATACCGCCCACGATGGCCGCGTCGTCAGAGAAGTGGCGGTCGCCATGCAGCTCGTCAAACTCGGTAAAGATGTGCTGGATGTAGTCCAGGGTGTACGGGCGGCGCGGGTGGCGGGCCAGGCGCGCGATCTGCCAGCTGGTCAGCTTGCCGAAGATGTCTTCGGTCAGGGTGCTGCTCTTGTCCTGCAGGCGGGCGATCTCATCGCCGATATTCAGCGAATTGTCATTGCCGACCAGGCGCAGTTCTTCGATCTTGGCTTGCAGGTCAGCGATCGGCTGTTCGAAATCAAGAAAATTCGGGTTCATAAGCGTCCGTCTTGGGTCGACGGCCAAGGAGTGCCTGGCCAGCCGGTTGTCTATTCGCGCCCTACCTTAAGGGAGAGGCGCGTTTAGGTCGAGATTAAATGTTCAGTCGAGGTCAGGCGTGCTGACCGTCAACGGTATTGGAGGAAGACGTTGTCACGGCCGAACTGGTCACGCAAAGCTTGAATCAAGCCATCGGCGGGATCAATTCGCCAGGTCTCGCCAAACTGCAACATGGCCTTGGCGTCGCTGCCGGTGTACTCCATGGTCACCGGGCACGCGCCACGGTGGCGCTTGAGCAGATCACCCAACCAGCGTAGCTGATCGCCCTTGAGCGCCTCGGTCTTGACCTTCAGGCGCAGGCTTTCGGCCAGATTGGTGCGGGCATCTTCCATGCTCATCACGCGCTTGATGCGCAGGCGCAGGCCGCCGGAGAAGTCGTCATTGCTGACCTCCCCTTCGACTACCACCATGGCGTCGGTCTGCAACAACGACTGGGCTGAATGGAACGCGTCGGCAAATAGCGACGCTTCGATCCGGCCCGAGCGGTCGTCGAGGGTGACAAAGCCCATCTTGTCGCCCTTTTTGTTTTTCATCACCCGCAGGGCGATGATCATGCCGGCGACGGTCTGGGTGTCGCGTGCAGGCTTCAAATCGATGATGCGCTGACGGGCGAAACGGCGGATTTCGCCTTCGTATTCGTCAATCGGGTGACCGGTGAGGTACAGGCCCAGCGTGTCTTTTTCACCCTTGAGACGCTCTTTTAGAGTCAGCTCCTTGGCCTTGCGATGGTTGCCGTACACGTCCGCATCTTCTTCGACGAACAACCCGCCAAACAGGTCGGCATGGCCACTGTCGTGGGTGCGAGCGGTTTGTTCGGCGGCCTTGATCGCTTCTTCCATGGCAGTAAGCAACACAGCACGGTTACGGTCGATATTGGCCTGGTAGGCCTTCGGCTCATCGTGGAAATACGGGCCGAGACGGTCCAAAGCACCGCTACGGATCAGGCCATCGAGGGTCCGCTTGTTGATACGCTTGAGGTCAACCCGTGCGCAGAAGTCGAACAGGTCGGCGAACGGCCCACTCTGGCGTGCTTCGACGATGGCCTCCACCGGGCTTTCGCCCACGCCCTTGATCGCGCCCAGGCCATAGATGATGCGGCCTTCGTCGTTTACCGTGAACTTGAACTCCGAGGCGTTCACGTCCGGCGCGTCGAGGCGCAACTTCATGGTGCGCACTTCCTCGATCAAGGTCACGACCTTGTCGGTGTTGTGCATATCCGCCGAGAGCACCGCGGCCATGAACGGCGCCGGGTAGTGGGCCTTAAGCCAGGCCGTCTGGTACGACACCAGGCCATACGCAGCGGAGTGGGATTTGTTGAAGCCGTAACCGGCAAATTTTTCTACCAGGTCGAAGATGTTACCCGCCAGGTCGGCGTCGATATTGTTGGTGGCGCAACCCTCAATGAAACCGCCGCGTTGCTTGGCCATTTCTTCGGGCTTTTTCTTACCCATGGCGCGACGCAGCATGTCTGCACCACCCAGGGTGTAGCCGGCCATGACCTGGGCGATCTGCATCACCTGTTCTTGATACAGGATAATGCCGTAGGTGGGCGCCAATACCGGCTTGAGGCCTTCGTACTGGTAGTCCGAGTGCGGGTAGGCCAGCTCGGCGCGGCCGTGCTTACGGTTGATGAAGTCATCGACCATGCCCGATTGCAGCGGGCCCGGACGGAACAGGGCCACCAATGCAATCAAGTCTTCCAGGCAGTCGGGCTTGAGCTTTTTGATCAGCTCTTTCATGCCGCGCGACTCAAGCTGGAATACCGCCGTGGTTTCAGCTTTTTGCAGCAACTGGTAAGTCGGCTTGTCATCCAGCGGGATAAACGCGATATCCAGCGGCGCTTCATCGACCTTGGCGCGCTCGCGGTTGATGGTCTTGAGTGCCCAGTCGATGATGGTCAGGGTCCGCAGGCCCAGGAAGTCGAACTTCACCAGGCCGGCTGCCTCGACGTCGTCCTTGTCGAACTGGGTTACCAGGCCGTCGCCGGCCTCATCGCAATAGATCGGCGAAAAGTCGGTGAGCTTGGTGGGGGCGATAACCACACCACCGGCGTGTTTACCCACGTTACGCACCACGCCTTCAAGCTTGCGGGCCATGTCCCAGATTTCGGCGGCTTCTTCATCGACCTTGATGAAGTCGCGCAGGATTTCTTCCTGCTCATAGGCCTTTTCGAGGGTCATGCCGACTTCGAACGGAATCATCTTCGACAGGCGATCCGCCAAGCCGTAGGACTTGCCCTGCACCCGCGCCACGTCGCGGATTACAGCCTTCGCCGCCATGGAACCGAAGGTGATGATCTGGCTTACCGCGTTGCGGCCGTATTTTTCGGCCACGTATTCGATCACGCGGTCACGGCCGTCCATGCAGAAGTCGACGTCGAAGTCGGGCATGGAGACCCGTTCCGGGTTCAGGAACCGTTCGAACAGCAGGTCATATTCCAGCGGATCGAGGTCGGTAATCTTCTGTACATAAGCCACCAACGAGCCAGCACCCGACCCCCGGCCAGGCCCCACCGGCACGCCGTTGCTTTTGGCCCACTGGATAAAGTCCATTACGATCAGGAAGTAACCGGGGAAGCCCATCTGGATAATGATATCCAGCTCGAAATTCAATCGGTCAACGTAGACCTGGCGCTTGGCTTCGTAGTCTTCGGTGGTGTCTTTGGGCAGCAGGACGCTCAACCGATCTTCCAGACCGTCAAACGATACCTTGCGGAAATATTCGTCGATGGTCATGCCGTCGGGGATCGGGAAGTTGGGCAGGAAGTGCTTGCCCAGCTTCACTTCGATATTGCAGCGTTTGGCAATCTCGACCGAGTTCTCCAGTGCCTCAGGCAAGTCGCTGAACAACTCGGCCATCTCATCGGCGCTTTTGAGGTACTGCTCTTCGCTGTAGTTTTTCGAGCGGCGCGGGTCATCCAGGGCCCGGCCTTCGCCGATGCACACGCGGGTTTCGTGAGCCTCGAAATCTTCTTTCTTGATAAAGCGCACATCGTTGGTCGCCACCAACGGCGCGCCCAGCTTGTCGGCCAGGGCCACGGCGGCGTGCAAATGTTCTTCATCGTTGGGACGATTGGTGCGCTGGACTTCCAGGTAGAAACGGTCAGGAAAAACCTGCATCCACTCGCGGGCTAGCACTTCTGCTTCCTGGGGATTGCCACCCAGCAGCGCGAGGCCAATCTCGCCCTCTTTGGCGGCCGACAGCATGATCAAGCCTTCGCTGGCCTCGGCGACCCATTCGCGCTCGATGATGATCGAGCCATTGCGTTGGCCGTCGATAAAACCACGGGAAATCAGTTCGGTCAGGTTGCGATAACCCACGCCATTCATCGCCAGTAAGCTGATGCGGCTCAGGGCGTTATCCGGGTCTTTGTTGGACAGCCACAGGTCAGCGCCACAGATCGGCTTGATGCCGGCACCCATGGCGTTTTTATAGAACTTGACCAGGGAACACATGTTGTTCTGATCAGTTACCGCAACCGCAGGCATGTTCATGCCCACCAGGGTTTTGACCAGCGGTTTGATCCGTACCAGGCCGTCGACCAGGGAGTACTCAGTGTGCAGGCGTAGGTGAACGAATGAAGCCGGCATAGTGATCTCTTATACGTGGAAACAACAAGGCCCGGATTGTACCGGGCCTTGGCAAAAACATCAGCCTCGCGACTACACCACGCTCAGACTCTCCCGCGCCTCATACGCCTGGCGAACCGGGGCAAACGAGCGGCGGTGGATTGGCGTGGGGCCCAGGCGAGCCAGGGCTTCCAGATGAACGGGCGTCGGGTAGCCTTTATGACCACCAATGCCGTAGCCGGGGTAGATCAATTCGAAAGCAGCCATTTCACGATCACGGCTTACCTTGGCGAGGATCGACGCAGCAGCGATGGCCGGCACCTTGCTATCCCCCTTGACCACCGCCTCAGCGGGCATCGCCAGTTTTGGGCAACGGTTACCGTCGATCATCGCCATTTTCGGCGTGATGTGCAGGCCTTCGACCGCACGCTGCATGGCGAGCATGGTGGCGTGGAGGATGTTCAATTCGTCGATTTCTTCGACTTCCGCCCGAGCGATGTGCCAGCTCAAGGCTTTCTCAATGATCTCGTCGTAGAGTTTTTCGCGTCGAGCTTCAGTGAGTTTTTTTGAATCGTTGAGGCCAAGGATCGGGCGATTCGGGTCGAGAATTACCGCCGCCGTGACAACAGCGCCGCACAACGGGCCGCGCCCTACTTCGTCAACGCCGGCCACCAGTTCGTGAGCTTGCGCGACCAGGCTAAAATCCAGGCCCATTTGCGTCGTCATACGGTTTCCTGCTTTTTACCGATCAAGGTCAGCACGGCATCGGCCGCCTGGTTGGACGCATCACGACGCAGGGTGCGGTGAATGTCGTCGAAACCACGGGTCTGCTCTTCACCGCCATCGATCAGGGGGAGTAGGGTTTGGGCCAGGGCTTCCGGCGTTGCATCGTCCTGCAACAACTCCGGCACCAACAGGCGCTGTGCCAGCAGGTTGGGCAAGGAGATGTAGGGGCTTTTAACCATGCGCTTGAGAATCCAGAAGGTCAGCGGCGCCAGGCGATAGGCTACAACCATCGGGCGCTTGTACAGCAAGGCCTCCAGGGTTGCGGTGCCGGAAGCGATCAGCACCGCGTCGCAGGCTGCCAGGGCCAGGTGCGACTGGCCGTCGAGCAGGGTTAACGGCAGGTTGCGACCTTCTAACAGCGTTTCGATCTGCGCGCGACGTTGTGGGCTGGCGCACGGCAATACGAATCGTACGCCGGGCTTCAAGGCCTGCAAGCGTTCGGCAGCGTCAAAAAACACGCTGGCCAGACGCCCTACCTCGCCACCACGACTGCCCGGCATCAACGCAACCAGAGGCCCATCAGCCAAGCCCAGCTCAGTTCGAGCGGCGGCGCGATCAGCCTGCAATGGAATCGTGTCCGCCAGGGTATGCCCGACAAACCGCACCGGCACGCCCTTCTCTTCGTAGAACCTGGCCTCGAACGGCAACAGGGTCAGCATCAGGTCGCAGCCTTCGCGAATTTTCAGCACGCGCTTCTGGCGCCACGCCCACACCGACGGGCTGACGTAATGCACGGTCTTGATCCCGGCCTGACGCAACTTGAGTTCGATAGTGAGGGTGAAGTCCGGCGCGTCGATGCCGATGAAGACATCGGGCTTTTCTTCGATCAGGGTTTGGATCAGTAGCTTGCGGCGCGCCAACAGTTCACGCAGACGGCCCAACACCTCGACCAGCCCCATGACCGACAGGCGTTCCATGGGGAAGTACGATGCCAACCCTTCAGCCTGCATCAGCGGGCCGCCGACACCGATAAACTCTACCGCCGGATGCTGGGCCTTAAGGGCCCGCATAAGACCTGCGCCGAGAATATCGCCGGAAGCTTCTCCGGCCACCAGCGCAATACGCAGATTAGCCATGATCAGCGGGTGATGCCGCGGGTCGACGCCTGGATCGAGTCACGGAACACCGCAACTTCCGGGAACAACGCTGACGGCTCGGCCAATTGGGTCAACGCTTGGTCCACTGTCAGTCCCTGGCGGTAAACCACTTTGTAGGCGCGGCGCAGGGCGTGGATTGCTTCTTCGCTGAAGCCACGACGGCGCATGCCTTCGAAGTTCATGCTGCGGGCTTCGGCCGGGTTGCCGAACACGGTGACGAACGCCGGAACATCCTTGCCAATGGCGGTACCCATGCCGGAAAAGCTGTGGGCGCCGATATGGCAGTACTGATGCACCAAGGTAAAACCGGACAGGATCGCCCAGTCATCAACGTGCACATGGCCAGCCAACGCAGTGTTGTTAACCAGGATGCAGTGGTTGCCAATGACGCTGTCGTGGCCGATGTGGGCATAGGCCATGATCAGGTTGTGATCACCCAGGGTAGTTTCGGCACGATCCTGCACAGTGCCACGGTGAATGGTCACGCCTTCACGGATGATGTTGTGGTCACCGATTACCAGGCGTGTCTCTTCACCCTTGTACTTCATGTCCGGGGTGTCTTCGCCTACCGAGGAAAACTGGTAGATGCGATTGTGTTTGCCAATGCGGGTCGGACCTTTGAGGATCACGTGCGGCCCGATGACAGTCCCCTCGCCGATTTCAACACCTGCGCCGATGATCGACCATGGGCCGACCTCGACGTCGGCGGCCAGAACGGCCGACGGATCGATGATTGCGCGAGGGTCAATCAAACTCATAGTTTGCGTTCCGCGCAGATGATCTCGGCAGAGCATACCGGCTTGCCATCCACCGAAGCCTGGCATTCAAACTTCCAGATCTGACGCTTGCAGCTGATGAACTTGGCTTCCAGGATCAACTGGTCACCTGGAGTCACCGGGTTGCGGAAACGCAACTTGTCGGAGCCCACGAAATAGTACAGCGTGCCATCGGCAGGCTTGAGGTCGAGCATTTTGAAACCAAGGATACCGGCAGCCTGGGCCATTGCTTCGATGATCAACACGCCCGGCATGATTGGATGCGCAGGGAAGTGACCATTGAAGAACGGTTCGTTGATGCTGACATTCTTGTAGGCACGAATGCGCTTTTCCTCGACGTTGAGGTCCACTACGCGGTCCACCAGCAGGAACGGGTAACGGTGAGGCAGGTATTCGCGAATCTCGTTGATGTCCATCATTTCGGGGGGAAGCCTGTAATAAAGATTGGGGGCGGGCGAACTAAAAGCACGCCCCGCTAGCAAATCAAGGAGGCAAGTCTAGCGGCTGTGCACACTTGATATGGAAATGGTATCAGCCTTCTGATGAAGCATTACCGCCAGGGGTCACGTCCCCAACACGCTTTTCCAGCTGTTTGAGACGTCGAGCCATGTCGTCGAGCTGCCTCAAACGTGCCGCACTCTTGCGCCATTCAGCCGCGGGCTGCATGGCAGTACCGGAAGAATAGGCCCCTGGCTCGGTAATCGAGTGGGTGACCATGGTCATGCCGGTGATGAAAACGTTGTCACAAATCTCGATATGCCCCACCAGCCCAACGCCCCCGGCGAGCATGCAATGCTTGCCGATCTTGGTACTGCCGGAAATGCCGACGCACGCCGCCATGGCGGTGTGATCGCCAATCTGTACGTTGTGGGCGATCTGGATCTGGTTGTCGAGCTTCACGCCGTTACCGATCACGGTATCGGCCAAGGCCCCGCGGTCCACAGCGGTGTTCACGCCAATTTCCACGTCGTCGCCGATCAATACGCCGCCGACCTGGGCAATCTTGTTCCAGATACCCTTGGAATTGGCAAAGCCGAAGCCTTCACCACCGATCACGGCACCCGACTGAATCACCACACGCTCACCGATACGCACATCGTGGTACAGGGTCACGCGAGGCGCCAACCAGCCATTAGCACCAATTTGGCAGCGCGCACCGATAAAACAATGTGCACCAACCGTCACGCCGGCCGCGATACGCGCACCACTCTCGATCACCGCAAAGGCACCAATGCTGGCCGCAGGATCGACCTGGGCATCATCGGCAATCACCGCCGACGGATGTACACCGACGGCTGCCTTGGGTTTTGGATCGAACAGGTGCGAAGCCTGCGCATACGCCAGGTACGGATCAGCCACCACCAGCGCATCCCCGGCAAACCCTTCAGCGTCAGCAGCTTTGAGCAATACGGCTGCGGCTTGGCTGTCGACGAGATATTTACGGTATTGGGGGTTTGCCAGGAAGCTCAACTGAGCTGGGCCAGCCTCCTGCAAGGTGGCTAGCCCAGTGATTTCTTTCTCCGGGGAGCCGCGCAAGTCGGCCCCCAGGAACTCGGCCAACTCGCCGAGCTTGATAGTCGCGGTCATGGCTTACTTCAGCTGGTTCATGCGCTCGATCACCTGACGGGTGATGTCGTATTGAGGCTTGACGTCGATTACAGCGCCACGCTCGAACACCAGGTCAAAGGCACCTTTCTTGATGACTTCTTCCACAGCACTGTCGAGTTTCGGCTTCAGCTGTTTCAACATTTCGCGGTCAGCAACAGCCTTGGCTTCGTTCAGCTCCTTGGACTGGAACTGGTAGTCACGGGCCTTTTGCTTGAACTCAAGCTCCAGACGCTCGCGCTCGCCTTGCTGCATTTTGTCGCCACCGGCTACCAGACGATCCTGGATGCCCTTGGCGCTGCTTTCCAGCGTCTTGAGCTTGGTCAGTTGCGGACCAAATTTCTTCTCGGCATCCACGGCATAACGCTTGGCCGCATCGGATTCCAACAGGGCCATCTGATAGTTCAGAACGGCGATTTTCATTTCGGCGAAGGCCGGGGTGGCTACCAGCACGGTGGCCAGCAGAACCAATTGAGTCAACTTACGCACGATGCACTCCTACAGAATCCGTTGTCGTTATCTTGGGTCAGACGCTTAGAACGTCTGGCCGAGGGAGAATTGGAAAATCTGGGTTTCAGCGTTATCCGGTTTCTTGATCGGCATGGCCAGAGCAAAGCTCAACGGGCCAAGCGCAGTCACCCACGTCACGCCTACACCCACGGAGCTTGCCAGGTTGCTGAGGCTCACGTCGTTGCATTGGGTGTCGGACTTCACGCCGCTAGGGTTTCGGATCTGCTCGCACTTGGAGTCGAACACGTTACCCACGTCCCAGAATACCGAAGTACGCAGCGAGCGCTGATCCTTCACGAACGGCAGCGGGAACAGAATCTCCGCACCACCCTGGATCAACACGTTACCACCGAACGGCAGCGGGTCGTTGTCAGAGTCACGCACGGTGCCTTGGTTACCGGTGACACCTGCACCACGACTTGGGGTACCACGTGGGCCCAAGGTGCTGTCTTTGAAACCACGTACAGAGTTGAAACCACCTGCGTAGTAGTTCTCGTAGAACGGCAGACCATCGGTAGAACCATAACCATCGCCATAGCCCAACTCAGTGTGCAGGCGCATGGTGTAGTTGTCGCTCAGCGGCGTGAACAGCTGGCCACGGTAGTCGAGTTTGAAGAACGACAGGTCGCTGCCCGGCGTGGTGGTTTCCAGGGTCAGGCTCTGGGAGTGACCACGGGTCGCCAGTACGCCTTTGTTCAGGGTCGACTCGGACCAGCCGGCAGACGCCTTGAAGTTCAGGAACTTGTCGCCTTCACGACGGGTGAAGTCAAAGATTTCGTCCACGGTGTAGACGCCAGTCTTGATCTCATCCTGTTGCGCAGTCAGGCCGAAGGTCAGACGCGAAGTCTCACTGATCGGGTAACCGATGTTCACGCCAGCACCCAGGCTGTCGATCGCATAGCTTGCAACGTCGACGTCGAGGTCTTTGTAGTCGGTGGTGCGGTAGAAGGCGTTGTAACCCAGGCTCACACCGTCAGCAGTCCAGTAGGGGTCGACATAACCGAAGTTATAGCGGCTCTGGTATTCGCTTCGGGTCAGGCCGATGGACACCTTGTTACCGGTACCGAGGAAGTTGTTCTGGGTAATCGAACCACCGAGGATCAGGCCGGCACTCTGTGCGAAGCCGACGCTGGCGGTGATGGAGCCCGACGCTTGTTCTTCTACGGCGTAGTTCACGTCAACCTGGTCGTCCACACCCGGAACAGCCGGGGTTTCGACGTTCACTTCTTTAAAGAAGCCCAGGCGTTCAAGACGGGTCTTGGACTGGTCGATCAAGTAAGTCGACGCCCAGCCACCTTCCATCTGGCGCATTTCACGACGCAACACTTCGTCCGCAGACTTGGTGTTGCCGCGGAAGTTGATGCGATTTACATAGGCACGCTTGCCTGGGTCGACCACGAAGGTGATGTCCACAGTGTGGTCATCATCGTGCGGGGTCGGCACGCCGTTGACGTTGGCGAAGGTATAGCCTTCGTTACCCAGACGGCGGGTGATCAGTTCGGAGGTGGTGGTCATCAGCTTGCGCGAGAAGACTTGGTCTTTCTGCACCAGCAGCAGGGCCTTGACCTGGTCTTCAGGTACTTTCAGGTCGCCGCTCAACTTGACGTCACGAACCTTGTACTTCTCGCCTTCGTTGACGTTGACGGTGATGTAGACGTGTTTCTTGTCCGGGGTGATGGACACCTGCGTCGAAGCGATATCCATATTGATATAGCCACGGTCCAGGTAGTAGGAACGCAGGCGCTCCAAGTCACCGGAGAGTTTTTCACGGGCGTACTTGTCATCGTTCTTGAAGAACGACAGCCAGTTGGTGGTCTTGAGTTCGAACAGGTCGATCAGGTCATCATCGGAGAACTTGGTGTTGCCCACCACGTTGATGTGCTGGATCGCCGCCACGGTGCCTTCGTTGATATTGACCTTGAGGCCAACACGGTTACGCGGCTGCGGGACCACTTCGGTTTCCACGGTCGCGGAGTAGCGGCCCTGGGCAACGTACTGGCGTTGCAGTTCGTTACGCACACCCTCAAGGGTGGCGCGCTGGAAGATCTCGCCTTCGGCCAGGCCGGATTGCTTCAGACCCTTCATCAAGTCTTCAGTAGAGATCGCCTTGTTGCCTTCGATCTCGATACTGGCGACGGAAGGTCGCTCGACAACGGTGATGACCAGGACGTTACCTTCGCGACCCAGTTGGATGTCTTGAAAGAAACCGGTTTTGAACAGCGCACGAGTGGATTCCACCAGGCGACGGTCATCAGCCTGTTCACCGACGTTCAACGGTAAGGCACCAAAGACGCTACCCGCGGAAACCCGCTGGAGGCCGTTGACGCGAATATCGGAGATGGTGAAGGACTCGGCGTGAACTTCGGCGATCATCAATACGGTGAGAACCGCAGTTAGCAGCAGACGTTTCATGAAGTCCTTTCTTATTCCAACTGGCAATAAACAAACTGCCGCAAAATGCGGCAGATTCGCAATTCAGCGAAGCGTTACAGACGTCCCAGATCGTTGACCAAGGCTAACAACATCACCCCGACCACCAAACTGATACCGATCTGTATCCCCCAACCCTGCACCCGATCTGACAAGGGGCGACCACGCACCCACTCGACCAGATAAAACAACAGATGCCCCCCATCCAATACTGGAATGGGCAGCAAATTCAGAACACCCAGGCTAATACTCAGATAGGCCAGGAAATTCAGGAAATCCGCGACACCCGACTGGGCAGAAGCGCCCGCCACTTTAGCAATGGTTATCGGTCCACTCAAGTTTTTTACCGAGAGCTCGCCGAACAACATTTTCTTGAGGGATTCGAGGGTCAGCACGCTCATGGTCCAAGTGCGTTTTGCACCCTCGCCAATCGCCGCCAACGGCCCGTAACTGACCTCACGCAACATCGATGGCGGCCACTCCGGGCTCTTGACGCCGGCACCGAGGTAACCCCCGGCCGCCTTGGCCTCACCACGCACCGCCAGGGTGACAGGGACGTCGATTTGAGTACCGTCGCGCTCAACCTTCAGCACGACTTGGGTCTCGGGCCGCACACGCACCCAATCCACCACTTGCTGCCATTCGTTTACCACTTGGCCATCGAGGGCCAACAAGCGATCGCCGGTTTTCAGACCTGCGGCCTGGGCCGGGCCTTTTGGGTCCAGCTCGGCAAGCACCGGCGGCAGCGCCGGACGCCAAGGGCGAATACCCAAGGACTTGATCGGATCGGGCTCATCGGCACCTTTAAGCCAATGATCCAGGGCCAGTGTGCGCGGCGTTTCGGCAGTGGAATCCTGCTCGCGCACCACCACATTCACCGTCCCGCTTTCACCCAGGCGACGCACCAGTTGCAAATTGACCGCACCCCAACCTGTGGTGGGCTCACCATCAATCGAAACAATTTCCTGACCTGCGACCAGACCCGCCTGCGCCGCCATACTGCCCGCTTCAACCGCACCGATCACCGGCCGCATCTGCTGGCTGCCCATCATGGCCAGGATCCAGAAGAACACGATTGCCAGCAGGAAGTTGGCTATTGGGCCAGCAGCCACGATGGCGATGCGCTGACGAACGGTCTTGCGGTTAAACGATTGGTCCAACTGATCAGCCGGCACTTCGCCTTCGCGCTCATCGAGCATCTTGACGTAGCCACCCAACGGAATAGCGGCGATCACGAACTCGGTGCCACGACGATCGTGCCAGCGCAACAGCGGCATGCCGAAACCGACGGAAAAGCGCAATACCTTGACGCCGCAACGACGCGCCACCCAAAAGTGGCCGAATTCGTGGAAGGTAACCAGCACACCCAGAGCAACCAGGGTGCCGACAATCATGTAAAGCGCACTCATCTAATTTCTCCGCATTCCAATCCAGTGCCTGCCAGGCTCGAACACTCCAGCCGACTAACGCGCGTTGCGACCCAGCCATTGTCCGGCCAGGGCTCGGGCCTTGTTGTCCACCTCGAATACCGCCCCGAGATCACTCACCGCGACGACAGGCTCCAGCCCCAGGACGTCCTCGATGATACTCGCGATCTGCGGAAAACGGATGCGCCCCTCAAGAAACGCCGCCACTGCCACTTCATTGGCAGCGTTAAGCATCGCCGGCGCGCTGTTACCCGCCTCGGCCACTTGCCGCGCCAAACGTAGACACGGAAAACGCTGCTCGTCCGGTGCTTCGAAATCCAGGCGGGCCACCGCGAACAGGTCCAATGGCGCCACGCCGGAATCAATGCGCTCAGGCCAGGCCAGCGCATTGGCGATGGGCGTGCGCATATCGGGATTGCCCAATTGGGCCAACACCGAGCCGTCCACGTAATCAACCAGGGAATGAATCACACTTTGGGGGTGAATCACCACCTCAACCTGATCGGGGCGCGCATCAAACAACCAACACGCCTCGATCAGCTCCAGGCCCTTGTTCATCATGCTCGCCGAATCCACGGAGATCTTGCGCCCCATGGACCAGTTGGGATGCGCGCACGCCTGGTCAGGGGAAACCTGTTCAAGCTCTGCCAGCGGGGTCTGCCGGAATGGGCCACCGGAGGCGGTCAGCAGGATGCGACGCACGCCCACCTGACTCAGGCCACGCGCGTAGTCGCCAGGCATACATTGGAAAATTGCATTGTGTTCGCTGTCGAGAGGCAGCAGTACCGCGCCGCTTTTGCGCACAGCCTGCATAAAGAGTGCACCGGACATCACCAGCGCTTCTTTGTTGGCTAGCAGGATCTTTTTGCCTGCATCGACGGCTGCCAGGGTCGGGCGCAGACCCGCCGCACCAACAATGGCAGCGACGACGGTGTCGACGTCGGCATCCGCCGAAACCTGGCACAACCCCTCCTCTCCGACCAGCACCTGGGTGGCGAGCCCCGCAGCCCGCAGATCATCCTGCAAGCCTCGCGCGGCCGTCGCCTCAGGCACCACGGCAAACCGTGGCGCATGGCGCACGCACAAGGCCAGCAGCTCAGCCAGACGGGTGAACCCAGTCAGCGCAAAGACCTGGTAGCGATCCGGGTGGCGCGCGATCACATCCAGCGTGCTCAGCCCGACCGAGCCGGTTGCACCCAGCACGGTCACTTGCTGCAGGCGGCTCACGAAGCGGTCATCCACAACAGCACGGCGAAGATCGGGATTGCAGCGGTCAGGCTGTCGATGCGGTCCAACACTCCGCCGTGACCTGGCAACAGGTTGCTGCTGTCCTTGATCCCGGCCTGGCGCTTGAACATGCTTTCGGTGAGATCACCCACTACCGAAATAAACACAACAATAGCGGTACCCAGCAAGGCCAGGAAAACCCCCTTCACCGACCAGTCGCGAACAACACCCACCACCAGCGTAATGAGCAGCGTCAGGGCAAGGCCGCCGTATACGCCTTCCCAACTCTTGCCCGGGCTGACAGCCGGCGCCAGCTTGCGCTTGCCGAAGGCCCGGCCGGAGAAGTAGGCGCCGATATCCGCGCCCCACACCAGCACCATGATCGCCATGATCAAATAATTGCCGAGTGGATAACGCTTGATCTCTACCAGACCCTGCCAAGCTGGCAGCAGGATCAGCAAGCCAATCACCAGCTTGCAGGCCACACTAGACCACTTGCCGCTAGTGCCCGGATAAGTGAGCACCAGGAACGTCGCCAATGCCCACCACAAGACCGCCGCGCCCAATACCCAAGGCGCCAGTTCCGGCAGGATGTACATCAGGAACAGCAGGAATGCGACCACAGCGGCATACACCACCCGTGGCAACTGCGCATTGAAGCCCGACAGACGCGCCCATTCCCAGGCACCCAAGGTAACGACCAGGCCAATGAACAGCGCGAAGCCGGAACCCTCGAGCAGGAAGAACCCGCACAAGGCAATCGGCAACAGGATCAGTGCGGTGATGATTCGTTGTTTTAGCATTTAAACCCGGGCTCCAGCTTCGATCTGCTCGCTTGTTTTACCGAAGCGACGCTGACGGGAAGCGAAATCAGCCAGCGCATTGCGCATGGCATCGTGTTTGAAGTCCGGCCAGAACAGGTCGGAGAAGTACAGCTCGGTGTAGGCCAGCTGCCACAGGAGGAAGTTGCTGATGCGGTGCTCGCCACCGGTACGAATACACAAGTCTGGCAGCGGCAGATCGCCGGTGACCAGGCAGGTCTGCAGCAGTTCGGGGGTGATGTCGTCCGGCCGCAGGTGACCGGCTTGCACTTCGCGAGCCAGTCGCTGCGCAGCCTGGGCGATGTCCCACTGGCCGCCGTAGTTGGCTGCAATCTGCAGCACGAAACGGTTGGCGCCTGCCGTGATGGCCTCAGCTTCGCGCATGGCGGCCTGCAGTTCCGGATGGAACCGCGAGCGATCACCAATGATGCGCAGGCTGATGTTGTTGTCATTGAGGCGCTTGGCCTCACGACGCAACGCCTTGAAGAACAAGTCCATCAAAGCACTGACTTCTTCGGCCGGCCGCTGCCAGTTCTCACTGGAGAAGGCGAACAAGGTCAACACCTCGACCTTGGCTTCGGCGCACACCTCAATCACCGCCCGCACCGCATCCACACCCGCTTTATGCCCGGCAACACCCGGCATAAAGCGTTTCTTCGCCCAGCGATTATTCCCATCCATGATGATCGCGACATGGCGCGGCACCACAGAGGGTACAGTCTGCTTGGTCTTTTCCATGAAGGCGTCCTGACCCCTTATACGGCCATCAGGTCCTTTTCTTTCTCTTCCGTGGCCTTGGTGATCTGGGCCTCGGCATCTTTGGTCAGCTTGTCGATATCAGCAACGGCGCGACGTTCTTCGTCTTCGCTGATTTCCTTGTCCTTGACCAACTTCTTCAGGTCACCCAAGGCATCGCGACGAATGTTGCGTACGGCAACACGGGCGTCTTCGGCGGCGCTGCGCGCTTGCTTGGTGAAGCCCTTGCGGGTTTCTTCGGTCAGGGCAGGCATGGAGATCAGCAACAACTCGCCCAGGTTGGTCGGGTTGAGGTTCAAGCCGGCGCTCTGGATGGCCTTGTCGACAGCACCCAGCATGTTGCGCTCAAACGCGACGACTTGCAGGGTGCGCGAGTCTTTAACGGTGATGTTGGCGACACTGCTGATAGGGGTATCGGAGCCGTAGTACGGCACCATTACGCTACCCAGGATGCTTGGGTGAGCTTTGCCGGTACGAATCTGGCCGAATGCGTGGCTCAGAGACTCCAGGGATTTCTGCATACGCGCTTGGGCGTCTTTCTTGATTTCGTTGATCATTGTTGGCCTTCCTCGATCAGAGTCCCTTCTGCGCCGCCGTGTACGATATTCAGCAGGGCGCCGGGCTTGTTCATGTTAAATACGCGCAGCGGCATCTTGTGGTCGCGGCACAGGCAAATAGCCGTCAGGTCCATCACGCCCAGCTTGCGATCCAGTACTTCATCGTAGGTCAGATGATCGAACTTCTCGGCATGCGGGTCTTTGAATGGGTCTGCGGTGTACACACCGTCAACCTTGGTGGCCTTCAACACGACGTCAGCGTCGATCTCGATAGCGCGCAGGCACGCAGCCGAATCGGTGGTGAAGAACGGGTTGCCGGTACCGGCGGCGAAGATCACCACCTCTTTGGCGTTCAGGTGACGCATGGCTTTGCGGCGATCATAGTGATCGGTCACACCCACCATGGAAATAGCCGACATCACGATAGCCGAGATATTGGCGCGCTCCAGGGCGTCGCGCATGGCCAGGGCGTTCATCACAGTGGCCAGCATGCCCATGTGGTCGCCGGTCACTCGATCCATGCCGGCTGCACTCAGTGCCGCGCCACGGAACAGGTTACCGCCGCCGATCACCAGGCCGACTTGTACGCCGATACCGACCAGTTGGCCGACTTCCAGCGCCATGCGGTCGAGCACCTTGGGATCGATCCCGAACTCTTCCGAGCCCATCAGGGCCTCGCCGCTAAGCTTGAGTAGAATGCGTTTATAGCGAGCCTGATAACCACTGCCCTGCTGAGCCATTGCGAATCTCTCCTGCGGCGTATTTTTAAAAATTCTTGGCGAGCCGTTTACGGCTTGCGTTCACTCTAGCTGGACGCTGCTACAGCGCCATCGGAACACGGCTTTGTAAGCCAGTTCCGAAGGGAAACCAAATAAAATCGGCCTTCCCATTTGAAAAGAGGCTGCGCGCGTGAGCGGGCAGCCTCTTTCGGGCGACAGTTGAAAACTGTCTTATTGCTTGGCGGCAGCCAGCTGGGCAGCAACTTCTTCAGCGAAGTTGTCGACCGGCTTCTCGATGCCGTCGCCTACTTTGAAGTAGGTGAAGGAAACGATTTCAGCACCGGCTTTCTTGGCCAGTTCGCCAACCTTGATCTCAGGGTTCTTGACGAACGCCTGCTCAACCAGGCTCGCTTCAGCCAGGAACTTGCTGATACGGCCTTTGATCATGTTTTCAACGATGTTTTCCGGCTTGCCGGCGATCTTGTCAGCGTTCAGGCTCAGGAACACGGCTTTCTCGCGTTCAACAGCTTCAGCGGACACTTCCGATGGCAGCAGGAATTCTGGGTTGCTGGCCGCTACGTGCATAGCGATGTCTTTGGCCAGCTCGACGTTGCCGCCTTTCAGGACAACTGCAACACCGATCTTGTTGCCGTGCAGGTAACCACCAACAACATCACCTTCAACGCGGACCAGGCGACGGATGTTGACGTTTTCGCCAACCTTGCCGACCAGTACCAGGCGATCAGCTTCTTGAGCTTCGATCAAAGGCTCAACAGTAGTCAGCTTCTCGTCGAATGCTTTCTGAACGCTGGCAGCAACGAATGCTTTGAAATCGTCTTGCAGGGCCAGGAAGTCGGTCTGCGAGTTCACTTCCAGCAGAACAGCGGCTTTACCGTCTTCAACCAGAGCGATAGCGCCTTCAGCAGCTACGTTGCCTGCTTTCTTGGCGGCCTTGATGGCGCCGGAAGCACGCATGTCATCAATGGCTTTTTCGATGTCGCCGTCAGCCTTTTCCAGGGCTTTCTTGCAATCCATCATGCCTTCGCCGGTACGCTCACGCAGTTCTTTAACCAACGCTGCAGTAATTGCTGCCATTTTCAAATTCCTCTTGGATAGGTTTTCAACCATTCCACCCGATCGAACGGGGGATCAATTCTTCCCGAATCACCCTTGTAGGCCGCTGCACGTTACAGAAGATGTAGCTGCGCTGCCGACAAATGGTTTTCGAGGTGGCAAAAAGGGGGCCAAGCCCCCTTTTTGCTTACTGAGTCAACGCCAGGGCGCTAATTACTCAGCGGCAGCTACCGGAGCTTCTTCAACGAACTGCTCGGTACCACCAGCAACGTGGTTACGACCACGGATTACAGCGTCAGCCATCGAACCCATGTACAGCTGGATAGCGCGGATTGCGTCATCGTTGCCTGGGATGATGTAGTCAACGCCTTCCGGGCTGCTGTTGGTATCGACTACGCCGATAACAGGGATGCCCAGCTTGTTGGCTTCGGTGATCGCGATGCGCTCGTGATCAACGTCGATAACGAACAGTGCGTCAGGCAGACCGCCCATGTCCTTGATACCACCCAGGGAACGATCGAGCTTTTCCAGGTCACGGGAGCGCATCAGCGCTTCTTTCTTGGTCAGCTTGGCGAAAGTACCGTCTTCGGCTTGTACTTCAAGGTCACGCAGACGCTTGATGGAAGCACGGATGGTTTTGAAGTTGGTCAGCATGCCGCCCAACCAGCGGTGATCGACGTACGGCGAACCGCAACGTGCTGCTTCTTCAGCAACGATCTTGCCAGCGGAACGCTTGGTGCCGACGAACAGGATCTTGTTTTTGCCCTGGGCCAGGCGCTCTACGAAAGTCAGAGCTTCGTTGAACATTGGCAGGGTTTTTTCAAGGTTGATAATGTGAATCTTGTTACGCGCGCCGAAAATGTATTTACCCATTTTCGGGTTCCAGTAACGGGTCTGGTGACCGAAGTGCACACCGGCCTTCAGCATATCGCGCATGTTGACTTGGGACATGATAGTTCCTTAATAAGTCGGGTTTGGCCTCCACGTATCCCAATGACCAACCAGCGGCTTCAAGGCCTCCGGCACCCAGGTCATCGTGTCGACACGTGTGTGGATTTAAGCTTTGCGGGGTATCCCCGGAAAGCGGCGCATTTTATACCACAGCATCGACGAAAACGGAACACGCAATCACATTTGCCGGCGACCGCTATCACGTAAGCCCTTGAATAGAGCCTACATACCCCTACCTTATAGAGAGAAGCGATCATCAGAGGCTCATGATTTGACGCCCGCGTCTGATAGAATCGCGTTTTTTGTGGCTTGTGCGAATTCTGTAACCTTTTGTCGCGCGCCCGTAAACCGAATTGATTTCAGCGCGTTGCGCTAGAGAGAGCCTGTATGACCGTTAGTTTGAAAACCGCCGAAGACATCGCTGGCATGCGCATCGCCGGCAAACTGGCTGCCGACGTGCTGGAGATGATCGCCGAGCACGTCAAGCCCGGCGTTACCACCGAAACCCTGAACCAGATCTGCCACGACTATATAGTCAATGTGCAGGGTGCCATCCCTGCGCCGCTGAACTACAAGGGCTTCCCCAAGTCGATCTGCACCTCGGTCAACCACGTGGTCTGCCACGGCATCCCGGGCGACAAGCCTTTGAAGGATGGCGACACCCTGAACATCGACGTTACCGTGATCAAGGACCGCTATTTCGGCGACACCAGCCGCATGTTCCACGTCGGCACTGTGCCGGTCTGGGCCGAGCGCCTGTCCCAGGTGACCCAGGAATGCATGTACAAGGCCATCGAGATCGTCAAGCCTGGCTGCCGCCTGGGCGATATCGGTGAGGTGATCCAGAAGCACGCCGAAAAGAACGGTTTCTCGGTGGTGCGCGAATTCTGCGGCCACGGCATCGGCACCGTATTCCACGAAGAGCCGCAAATTTTGCACTACGGCCGCGCCGGCACCGGCATGGAGCTCAAAGCGGGCATGACCTTCACCATCGAGCCGATGATCAACCAGGGCAAAGCCGACACCAAGGTGCTGGGTGACGGCTGGACCGCGATCACCAAGGACCGCAAGCTCTCGGCCCAATGGGAACACACCCTGCTGGTCACCGAGACCGGCTACGAGATCTTCACCCTACGCGCAGACGACACGATCCCACGCGTGTCAGCCTAAAGGCTGTACAGGTTTTCCCAACGGTGTAATGACTGACTGACAGATAGAAAGGAAAGCCGATCGATGCCCCAGGTGGATCCCGAACTCTTCGACCGTGGCCAGTTCCAGGCCGAACTGGCCTTGAAGGCGAGTCCCATTGCCGCTTTCAAGAAGGCGATCCGCCAGGCCCGCGAGGTGCTCGATGAGCGCTTTCGCAGTGGCCGGGACATTCGCCGCCTGATCGAGGACCGCGCCTGGTTCGTCGACAACATCCTGCAAAAGGCCTGGGAGCAGTTCAACTGGAGTGAAGACGCCGATATTGCCCTGGTGGCGGTCGGCGGCTACGGGCGTGGCGAATTGCACCCCTACTCCGACATTGACCTGCTGATCCTGCTGGACAGCGCCGACCATGAGATCTTTCGCGATTCCATCGAGCGCTTTCTCACATTGCTGTGGGACATCGGCCTTGAAGTCGGCCAGAGCGTACGCTCGGTGGACGAGTGCGCCCAGGAAGCCCGCGCCGACCTCACCATCATCACCAACCTGATGGAAAGCCGCACCATCGCCGGCCCCGAGCGCCTGCGCCAGCGCATGCTCGAAGTCACCAGCACCGCGCACATGTGGCCGAGCAAGGACTTTTTCCTGGCCAAGCGCGCCGAGCAGAAGGCCCGCCACCACAAGTACAACGACACCGAATACAACCTGGAACCCAACGTCAAAGGCTCGCCGGGCGGGTTGCGGGATATCCAGACGATTTTGTGGGTTGCCCGTCGCCAGTACGGCACCCTGAACCTGCGCGCCCTGGCCGGCGAAGGCTTTCTGGTGGAGAGCGAAAACGCCCTGCTGGCCTCGTCCCAGGAGTTTTTGTGGAAAGTGCGCTACGCCCTGCATATGCTCGCCGGGCGCTCCGAAGACCGCCTGCTGTTTGACCATCAACGCTCCATCGCCACCTTGCTGGGCTTTGAAGGCGAAGACGCGAAGACCAGCATCGAAAGCTTCATGCAACAGTACTACCGGGTGGTGATGAGCATTGCGCAACTCAGCGACCTGATCATCCAGCACTTCGAAGAAGTGATCCTGGCGCCTGAAGATGAAGCGCCGCCGCAACCGATCAACGCGCGCTTCCAGTTGCATGACGGTTATATCGAGGCACGCAACGACAACGTGTTCCGCCGTACGCCGTTCGCCATGCTGGAAATCTTCGTGCTGATGGCGCAGCAGCCGGAAATCAAAGGCGTACGCGCCGACACCATCCGCCTGCTGCGGGAAAACCGTCACCTGATCGACGACGACTTCCGCAACGACATCCGCAACACCAGCCTGTTTATCGAATTGTTCAAGTGCAAGATCGGCATCCACCGCAACCTGCGGCGGATGAACCGTTACGGCATCCTGGGTCGCTACCTACCGGAGTTCGGCTTTATCGTCGGGCAGATGCAGCATGACCTGTTCCACATCTATACCGTGGACGCCCATACCCTGAACCTGATCAAGCATCTGCGTAAGTTGCAGTACACCCAGGTGTCAGAGAAATTCCCGCTGGCCAGTAAGCTTATGGCCAAGCTGCCCAAGCCGGAGTTGATCTACCTCGCCGGTCTGTACCACGACATTGGCAAGGGCCGGCATGGCGATCACTCGGAGGTCGGCGCGGTCGATGCCGAAGCTTTCTGCCAGCGCCATCAGTTACCCGTGTGGGACAGCCGCCTGATCGTTTGGCTGGTGCAGAATCACCTGGTCATGTCGACCACCGCCCAACGCAAGGACCTGTCCGACCCACAGGTAATCCACGACTTTGCCGGGATCGTCGGTGACGAAACCCGCCTCGACTACCTGTACGTGCTGACCGTCTCCGACATCAACGCCACCAACCCGACGCTGTGGAATTCCTGGCGCGCCAGCCTGTTGCGCCAGCTGTACACCGAGACCAAGCGCGCCCTGCGCCGGGGCCTGGAAAACCCGGTAGACCGTGAAGAACAGATCCGCCGCACGCAAAGCGCGGCCCTGGATATCCTGGTGCGCGGCGGCAACGACCCGGACGATGTCGAGCAACTGTGGTCGCAATTGGGGGACGATTACTTCCTGCGCCACACCGCTGGCGATGTAGCTTGGCACAGTGACGCGATCCTGCAGCAACCGGCCGATGGCGGCCCACTGGTGCTGATCAAGGAAACCACCCAGCGCGAATTCGAGGGCGGCACGCAAATCTTCATCTACGCGCCCGACCAGCACGACTTCTTCGCCGTGACCGTGGCCGCCATGGACCAGCTCAACCTGAACATCCATGACGCGCGAGTGATCACCTCCAGCAGCCAGTTCACCCTCGACACCTATATCGTGCTCGACACCGAAGGCGAGTCGATTGGCGACAACCCAGCACGGGTGAAAAAGATCCGCGAAGGCCTGACCGAGGCCCTGCGCAACCCTGACGACTACCCGACCATCATCCAGCGCCGGGTACCGCGCCAGCTCAAGCATTTTGCGTTTGCGCCGCAGGTGACTATCTCCAACGACGCCCAGCGACCTGTAACCGTGCTTGAGCTCAGCGCGCCAGATCGTCCGGGGCTGCTGGCACGTATCGGCGGGATTTTCCTGGAGTTCGACCTGTCGTTGCAGAACGCCAAGATTGCGACCCTCGGCGAGCGCGTGGAAGACGTGTTTTTCATCACCGATGCCGACAACCAGCCGCTGTCCGACCCTGAGCTGTGCCTGCGCTTGCAGGCAGCCATTGTGGAGCAGTTGAGCGTGACCCAGGAGCCAGGTGTCGAGCTGACACGCCTGACCATTTGAATTTTTAACTTTGTAAACACGATCTCTGTGGGAGCTGGCTTGCCTGCGATGCGGGCACCGCGGTGTCTCTGATACACCGGGGTGATGCCATCGCAGGCAAGCCAGCTCCCACAGGGTCTGTGTACACGTAATAGAGGCTTATATGAACGACGCCCTAAACCAACTCCAGCCCTACCCGTTCGAGAAACTGCGCGCCCTGCTGGGCAGCGTCACGCCGAACCCGGATAAGCGCCCGATCGCCTTGTCCATCGGCGAACCGAAGCACAAATCCCCAGAGTTTGTCGCTGAAGCGTTGAGCAACAACCTCGACCAGATGGCCGTCTACCCGACCACCCTCGGCATCCCGGCCCTGCGCGAGGCCATCGGCGCCTGGTGCGAACGTCGCTTCAACGTGCCCAAGGGCTGGCTCGACCCGGCGCGTAATATCCTGCCAGTCAACGGTACGCGCGAAGCGCTGTTCGCCTTCACTCAAACGGTGGTCAATCGCGGTGACGATGCGCTGGTGGTGAGCCCAAACCCGTTCTACCAGATCTACGAAGGCGCGGCGTTCCTTGCCGGGGCCAAGCCGCACTACCTGCCATGCCTCGACGCAAACGGCTTCAACCCGGACTTCGACGCCGTCACACCGGATATCTGGAAGCGCTGCCAGATCCTGTTCCTGTGCTCCCCCGGCAACCCGACCGGCGCGCTGATCCCAGTCGAAACCCTTAAGAAACTCATCGCCCTGGCCGACGAACACGACTTCGTGATCGCCGCCGACGAGTGCTACAGCGAGCTCTACTTCGACGAACAAACCCCACCGCCGGGCCTGCTGAGCGCCTGCGTCGAGTTGGGTCGCCAAGATTTCAAGCGTTGCGTGGTATTCCACAGCCTGTCCAAACGCTCCAACCTGCCGGGCCTACGCTCTGGTTTTGTGGCGGGCGACGCTGAGATCCTCAAGGCGTTCCTGCTGTACCGCACCTACCACGGCTGCGCGATGCCCGTACAAACCCAGCTGGCGAGTATTGCCGCCTGGCAGGACGAAGCCCACGTATTGGCCAACCGGGACCTGTACCGCGAGAAGTTCGACGCCGTATTGGCGATCCTCAAGCCGGTACTCGACGTGCAAAGCCCGGATGGCGGCTTCTATCTGTGGCCGAATGTGAATGGCGACGATGCCGCGTTCTGCCGCGACTTGTACGTGGAAGAACATGTCACCGTAGTACCGGGCTCTTACCTGTCCCGTGAAGTAGAAGGTTTCAACCCGGGCGCTGGGCGTGTGCGCCTGGCGTTGGTTGCGCCGCTGGCGGAATGCGTTGCAGCGGCGGAGCGGATTCGCGATTTTATTCAGCGTCGCCGCTAAGTGCTACCTGGGTCATTTCAACTGACCCAGATTCGCCTCACTCATGTCCAACTCGGCCAACACCTCCCTTAAGACGTCATCACCAATCTGGTGATGACGACTCAGGCTATACAACTCCAAGCGCTGGGCCCGAAGCGCCTTGAGGCGCAATTTGCGCTCAAGCAGGTCCATTTGCTGCGCCAGCGCCTGGGCTTCAGCCGAATCGTTGAACACCTCCAATTGATGGCGATATTCCGACATCAGACGCGCCTTGAGCTCAGTGGCGAGCGCGGCCTGGGCGGCGTCCTGGGTTTCGGTTTCGGCGGGCTCTTCGGTTTCCAGGGCATGAATCGCGGCGACAGCGGTCTTTTTCCAGGCCTCACGCACTTCGTTGTGGCGCTTCTCGTCAGGGCTCTTCTCGATACCGCGCAACAACAGCGGCAAGGCAATGCACGCGGCGATCAGTGACAACAGGATCACACCCGCTGCGATGAAGATCAGCAAATCGCGCTCGGGGAAGCTCTGGCCAGGCGCCAGTAGCAACGGTACCGACATAACACCGGCCAAGGTCACCGCACCGCGCACGCCACCGACGGTCAGCAGCCAGCAGGATCGGGCCGTCGGCACCAGCGTCAGGGCACTTTTCCCACGCAGTTTGCGCAGCACACCTAACAGCCGCCAGATGCTCTGCACCCAGATAAACCGCAACACCACCAGCACCAGGAAGATCGCAATCACATCCATGCAGCGGTAGAACAGAGCGGGCCACAGTGTCGGTTCATGGCTGACCACCGCCTTGATGATGTCCGGCAACTGCAGGCCCAGCAGCAGGAAGATCAAACCATTGAACGCAAACTCCAACAGCGACCAGACACTGCGGTTGAGCAGGCGCGTGCTGGTCTGGCGTGGCAACAGGTCGAGCCAGCTTTGCATCATCCCCGCGGCCACCGCCGAGAGAATGCCCGATGCGCCCAGGCGCTCAGCCAGCACATACGCGGCAAATGGCAGCAGCAACATGAACACCACGTGAGTGGCAGGGTCGTCCCAGCCCCGGGCGATCATCCAGGCCCGCAGACGGCCGACCAACCAGCTCAGTGCCACGCCGACAGCCAGACCGCCTACTGCCACCAACACAAACGTGAGGCTGGCGTCCGCCAGGGAAAATACCCCGGTCAACGCCGCCGCCAGGGCGAACTTGAAGGTGACCAGGCCCGAGGCATCATTCATCAACGCCTCACCTTGCAGCATATGCATCAACGGCGTGGGCAAACGATTTTGGGCAATGGCCGACACTGCCACCGCATCCGTGGGCGACAACACGGCCGCCAAAGCGAACGCAACTGGCAGCGGGATCGTAGGCAAAAGCCAGTGAATGAAGTAACCGGCGCCGACGACGGTGAACAGCACCAGCCCCACCGCCAAGGTCAGGATCGGCCCGCGCAGCCGCCACAACTCGCGCTTGGGCATACGCCAGCCGTCGGAGAACAACAGGGGTGGCAGGAACAGAAACAGGAACAGCTCCGGGTCCAGCGCCACATGCAGCCCCAGCGTGGGCCAGGCCAGCAAGGCACCGGCGGCGATCTGTACCAAGGGCAACGGCAGAGGAATGACACGCCCAACCAGACGCGAAACGCTGACCAACATCAGCAGGATAAGAACGGTGTAGGCGGTTTGCATAAAGCGGGTTTCCCGGACAATCGACTTGCTACGACACACATCAGGCAACGACTGGCCTTTGAAGTGCCATATTAGCCGGCTATGTTACCGCCTGGCATTTGCACATAAGTCGCACGCCAGCATGACGAGGGGCACTACAGGCCGCTGGTCGTGGCATAATCCCGATCCTTTCGTTTTCATTGGTCCAAAGGGGGGCAATTCCTTGACCGCTTCAAGCAAAACCTTGCACCTTTTCGGCATCAAAGCCTGCGACACCATGAAAAAAGCGCGCACCTGGCTCGATGAGCACGCAGTGAGCTATGAGTTCCACGACTACAAAACGGCCGGTATCGACCGCGAACACTTGACCCAATGGTGCAACGAGCACGGTTGGCAGGTGGTTTTGAACCGTGCGGGCACCACCTTTCGCAAACTCGAAGACGAACGCAAAGCCGATCTCGATCAGTCGAAAGCCATTGAATTGATGCTCGCACAACCCTCGATGATCAAGCGCCCGGTGCTCGATCTCGGTGACAGAACCCTGATTGGCTTCAAGCCAGATGTTTATTCGGCGGCCCTCAAGTAGGCCAGCCCTTTCCATATTTGTAGAGGTAACAGCATGTCCAATTCCCTGTTCAGCCTGGGCTTCGGCGTCGGCACTCAGAACCGCCAAGGTGCTTGGCTGGAAGTGTTTTACGCACAACCGTTGCTCAACCCGTCTGCAGACATCGTCGCAGCCATCGCGCCGATCCTGGGTTACACCGAAGGTAACCAGGCCATCACCTTCACCATCAGCCAAGCGCTGCAACTGGCTGATGCACTCAAAAACGTCGACGCTACCCAAGCTGCGCTGCTCAATCGCCTGGCTGAAAGCCACACCCCGCTGGTTGCCACCCTGCTGGCCGAAGACGTCGCACTGACGTCCACCCCTGAGGCCTACCTCAAGCTGCACCTGCTGTCCCATCGCCTGGTCAAGCCCCACGGCCTGAGCCTGGCCGGTGTGTTCCCGCTGCTGCCGAACGTAGCCTGGACCAGCCAGGGCGCGATCGATCTCGGCGAGCTGCCAGAGCGTCAACTGGAAGCCCGCCTGCGTGGCGAGCTGCTGGAAGTGTTCTCGGTGGACAAATTCCCGAAAATGACCGACTACGTGGTACCGACCGGCGTACGTATCGCTGACGCCGCACGCCTGCGCCTGGGCGCCTACGTGGGCGAAGGCACCACCGTGATGCACGAAGGTTTCGTCAACTTCAACGCCGGCACCGAAGGCCCGGGCATGATCGAAGGCCGTGTATCGGCTGGCGTGTTTGTCGGCAAGGGCTCGGACCTGGGCGGCGGTTGCTCCACCATGGGTACTCTGTCGGGCGGCGGCAACATCGTGATCAAGGTCGGCGAAGGCTGCCTGATCGGCGCCAACGCCGGTATCGGTATCCCGTTGGGCGACCGCAACACCGTGGAATCGGGCCTGTACGTCACTGCCGGCACCAAGGTTGCGCTGCTGGACGAGCAGAACCAACTGGTCAAGGTGGTCAAGGCGCGTGAACTGGCCGGCCAGCCAGACCTGCTGTTCCGTCGCAACTCCGAGACCGGTGCCGTGGAGTGCAAAACCCACAAGTCGGCTATCGAACTGAACGAAGCGCTGCACGCTAACAACTAAGCAGCCACTCGATGCCACTAGCGGGCCCCGACCCTGGGGCTCGCTTATACGAGTCTTGAACACCATGCTTGTACCCTCCCCCTGGCGCGCCGATTTCCCGGCCATCGCCACCCTGCAACGGCAAGACCAGACTTATCTGGATAATGCCGCCACCACACAAAAGCCCCAGGCCTTGTTGGATGCCATCAGCCATTACTACGCCAATGGCGCAGCCAATGTGCACCGTGCCCAGCATTTGCCCGGCGCCCATGCGACCCAGGCGTTCGAAGACAGTCGCAGCAAGGTCGCGCAGTGGTTGAACGCAGGTGACAGCGGGCAGATCGTGTTTACCCACGGCGCAACCTCTGCGCTGAACCTCTTGGCCTATGGCCTGGAGCATCTATTCAATGCGGGCGATGAAATTGTCATCAGCGCCCTGGAACACCACGCCAACCTGCTGCCCTGGCAGCAACTGGCCAAGCGTCGCGCCCTGGAACTGGTGGTACTGCCCCTGGGCGATGACGGCGTGATTGACCTTGCCGCCGCCGCCGAGTTGATCGGCCCGCGTACGCGCCTGCTGGCGGTGAGCCAGTTGTCCAACGTGCTGGGCGCCTGGCAACCGCTGGAGGCCTTGCTCGCACTGGCCCGGCCCCATGGCGCCCTGACCGTGGTCGACGGCGCACAAGGCATCGTCCATGGCCGCCACGACGTGCAGGCCCTGGGTTGCGACTTCTATGTGTTCTCCAGCCACAAGCTCTACGGCCCGGACGGTGTCGGTGTGCTGTTTGGCCGCAACGAAGCCCTGCATCACCTGCGCCACTGGCAGTTCGGCGGCGAAATGGTGCAACAGGCGGACTATCACAGCGCCAGCTTTCGCCCGGCACCATTGGGTTTCGAGGCCGGCACGCCACCGATTGCCAGTGTGATTGGCCTGGGCGCGAGCCTGGATTACCTAAGCTCGCTGGATCAAACGGCAGTGATCGCCCATGAAGCGGCCTTGCACGACTACCTGTTGCGTGGGCTCAAGGCGCGCAATGGCGTGCAGGTGCTGGGCTCACCCCAGGTGGCGTTGGTCAGTTTTGTGGTCGAAGGCGTGCACAACGCCGACGTTGCACACCTGCTGACCGAGCAAGGCATTGCGGTACGCGCGGGCCATCACTGCGCGATGCCGTTGCTCAAGGCGATGCATTTGTCGGGGGCTATTCGCGTGTCCCTGGCGCTGTATAACGACTCAGATGATCTGGAGCGCTTTTTTGAGGCGCTGGACCAGGCGCTGGATATGCTGCGATGAGCTTGCCCATTGACGCCGTCAAGGCACTAGAGGCATTCCAGGCCGTGGGTAGCTGGGAGCAGCGCGCGCGGATGCTGATGCAATGGGGCGAGCGTATGCCACCCTTGGCCGCCGAGGATAAAGTCGACGCCAATCTGGTGCAGGGCTGTGAGAGCCTGGTTTGGTTGGTGGGACGGTTGCAGAATGGGCACTGGCAGTTTGCGGCTGCCAGTGATGCACGTTTGATTCGCGGGTTGGTGGCGTTGTTGCTGGTGCGGGTCAATGGGTTGTCGGCGGTTGAGCTGCAGGCAGTTGACCTGCCGGATTGGTTCAATCAACTGGGGCTTTCCCGCCAACTGTCGCCCTCTCGAAGCAATGGCCTGAATGCAGTGTTGCAGCGCATGCGTGAATTAAGCCAGGCGCATAACTAAATGTGGGAGGTGGCTTGCTCCCGATAACGGTGGATCAGTCATCTTATTCAGTGGCTGACACTCTGCTATCGGGGGCAAGCCCCCTCCCACATTTGGATCTCTATGCGGTAGTGAAATCTAGGTGGGCTTCACACGCTCTGAAGGCCTGCGCACCCCGGCAACAATCTTGTCCACCGCCTTGGTCGCCGCCACCATGCCAAACGTCGCCGTCACCATCATCACCGCCCCAAACCCGCCGGCGCAGTCCAGCTTCACCCCATCCCCGACAAAACTCTTCTGCAAACAGATGCTGCCATCGGGCTTGGGGTAACGCAGTTGCTCGGTGGAAAACACGCACGGCACGCTGTAGTGGCGAGTCACGGTGCGCGAGAAGTTGTAATCACGGCGCAAGGTCGAGCGTACTTTAGAAGCCAGCGGGTCGTTGAAGGTACGGTTCAAGTCGCACACTTGGATGAGTGTCGGGTCGATCTGCCCGCCAGCGCCACCGGTGGTGATGATCTGGATCTTGCGGCGTTTGCACCAGGCGATCAGCGCAGCTTTGGCGTTCACCGCATCGATGCAGTCGATCACGCAATCAATATTCGGCGTGATGTATTCGGCCATCGTGTCGCGGGTCACGAAGTCGGCCACCGCATGCACGGTGCAATCCGGGTTGATGGCGCGCAGGCGCTCAGCCATCACCTCAACCTTGGGTTTGCCCACAGTGCTGTCCAGCGCGTGCAACTGGCGGTTGCTGTTGCTGACGCAAACATCGTCCAGGTCAAACAGCGAAATCTCCCCCACCCCACAACGGGCCATCGCTTCCGCCGCCCACGAGCCCACACCGCCGATGCCGACGATCGCCACATGGGCCGCTTTCAAGCGTTCCAGGCCTTCAATGCCATACAAGCGGGCGACACCAGCAAACCGCGGATCTTCTGTACTCATGACCATTACCCCAAAAACCGGCGCGCATTATGGGCTACGCAGCGGCAAGTTTTAAGCTACAAGTTACAAGTAAAGAACTTAGATGCCCTTTCGCTGACTAAAGTCCGGCTTTTCTCTGTCTGCTATACGCTTAAGGGAAGCGTCGGTGTAGGATGCGCGCCGTTCGGCGCAGGCCGGCACCTCTTTTCGTTCCACACCCTTTGGAACCCGAAATAACCATGGCATCGCGTAAATTTGGACTCAACCTGGTGATCGTGCTGGCAATCGCTGCGCTGTTCACCGGCTTCTGGGCGCTGATCAACCGCCCGGTCACCGCCCCTAACTGGCCAGAGCAAATCTCCGGTTTTTCCTACTCGCCGTTCCAGCAAGGCCAGTTCCCGCAGAAAAACCAGTTCCCGAGCGACGAGCAGATGCGTCAAGACCTTGCGATCATGAGCAAGCTGACGGACAACATCCGTACCTACTCGGTCGACGGCACCCTGGGCGACATTCCAAAACTGGCCGAAGAGTTCGGCTTGCGGGTCACACTGGGTATTTGGATCAGCCCGGACCTGGAACGCAACGAGCGTGAAATCCAGCGCGCCATTGAGATCGCCAACAGCTCGCGCAGTGTGGTGCGCGTGGTGGTCGGTAACGAAGCCGTATTCCGCAAGGACATCACCCCTGAAGCGCTGATCGTACTGCTGGACCGAGTGCGTGCTGCCGTCAAAGTGCCGGTCACGACCTCCGAGCAGTGGGACATCTGGGAAAAGAACCCACAGCTGGCCAAGCACGTCGACCTGATCGCCGCGCACATCCTGCCGTTCTGGGAATATATTCCGATGGACAAGGCCGGCCAGTACGTACTCGACCGCGCCAAGGATCTGAAGAAACTGTTCCCGAAAAAGCCGCTGCTGCTGTCTGAAGTGGGCTGGCCGAGTAACGGCCGCATGCGCGGTGGCAATGAAACGTCGCCGGCCGACCAGGCGATTTACCTGCGTACGCTGGTGAACAAACTCAACCGCCAGGGCTATAACTACTTCGTGATCGAGGCGTTCGATCAGCCGTGGAAAGTCAGCGACGAAGGCTCAGCCGGCGCTTACTGGGGCGTATTCAACGGTGCGCGCCAGCAGAAATTCAACTTTGAAGGCCCTGTGGTCGCGATCCCGCAATGGCGCGTATTGGCCATCGGTTCGGTGGTGCTGGCGCTGTTGTCGCTGACGCTGCTGATGATCGACGGCTCGGCCTTGCGCCAGCGTGGCCGTACGTTCCTGACCTTTATCGCGTTCCTGTGCGGTTCGGTATTGGTGTGGATCGGTTACGACTACAGCCAGCAATACAGCACCTGGTTCAGCCTCACGGTGGGCATCCTCTTGGCCCTCGGCGCCCTGGGCGTGTTTATCGTGCTGCTGACTGAAGCCCACGAACTGGCGGAAGCGGTATGGACCCACAAGCGCCGGCGTGAATTCCTGCCGGTGGAAGGGGAATCGGACTACCGCCCGAAAGTGTCGATCCACGTGCCGTGCTACAACGAGCCGCCGGAGATGGTCAAACAGACCCTCGACGCGTTGGCCGCTCTGGATTACCCGGACTACGAAGTCCTGATCATCGACAACAACACCAAAGACCCGGCCGTGTGGGAGCCCGTGCGCGACTACTGCGAGACCCTGGGCCCGCGCTTCAAGTTCTTCCACGTCGCGCCATTGGCCGGTTTCAAGGGTGGCGCACTGAACTACCTGCTGCCGCATACCGCCAAGGATGCCGAAGTGATCGCGGTGATCGACTCCGACTACTGCGTGTCGCCGAACTGGCTCAAGCACATGGTGCCGCACTTCGCCGACCCGAAAATCGCCGTGGTGCAGTCGCCGCAGGACTACCGCGACCAGAACGAAAGCACGTTCAAGAAGCTTTGCTACGCGGAATACAAAGGCTTCTTCCATATTGGCATGGTGACCCGCAACGACCGTGACGCGATCATCCAGCACGGCACCATGACCATGACCCGTCGCTCGGTGCTTGAGGAGTTGGGCTGGGCCGACTGGTGCATCTGTGAAGACGCCGAGCTTGGCCTACGGGTATTCGAGAAAGGCCTGTCGGCTGCGTATTACCACGACAGCTACGGCAAGGGCCTAATGCCGGACACCTTTATCGACTTCAAGAAACAGCGTTTCCGCTGGGCCTACGGTGCGATTCAGATCATCAAGCGCCACACCGCCAGCCTCTTGCGCGGCAAGGGCACCGAACTGACCCGTGGCCAGCGCTACCACTTCCTCGCGGGCTGGTTGCCGTGGGTAGCGGACGGCATGAACATCTTCTTCACCGTGGGCGCGCTGTTGTGGTCGGCGGCAATGATCATCGTGCCGACGCGAGTCGACCCGCCATTGCTGATCTTTGCGATCCCGCCGTTGGCGCTGTTTGTGTTCAAGGTGGGCAAGATCGTCTTCCTGTACCGTCGCGCCGTGGGCGTGAACCTCAAGGATGCGTTCTGCGCAGCCTTGGCGGGTTTGGCGTTGTCGCACACCATCGCCAAGGCGGTGCTGTATGGTTTCTTCACCAGCAGTATTCCGTTTTTCCGTACGCCTAAAAACGCCGATAACCACGGCTTCTGGGTGGCGATTTCCGAAGCCCGCGAAGAAATGTTCATCATGCTGCTGTTGTGGGGCGCCGCGCTGGGGATCTACCTGGTACAGGGCCTGCCGAGCAACGACATTCGCTTCTGGGTGGTGATGCTGCTGGTGCAATCACTGCCGTATGTGGCGGCGTTGATCATGGCGTTCCTGTCGTCGCTGCCTAAACCTGTGGTAGCGCCGGAGCCTGCACCTGCGGTGTAAAAACTTGCGCAATGCACTAAACGGCGGCCTCTGGCCGCCGTTTTGCTATAAGATAACGGCCGTTTTGCAAACCTTACAGATGACCCCTGTAGGAGCGAGCTTGCTCGCGAAAACCGTCAACGATGGCACGGGCATCCAGAATGCACGCGGCGCCCTTGGGCTTTTCGCGAGCAAGCTCGCTCCTACAGGGGTTAGAACGTTGTCGCCTCGATTTCCGGAGTTTTTCATGACGGCCCATGCCGACCTTTCGCCGACCCTTCAACTTGCCATCGACCTGATCCGTCGCCCCTCGGTAACGCCGATCGACGCCGATTGCCAGAAGCTGATGATGCAGCGCCTGGGCGATGCCGGTTTTGCGCTGGAGCCGATGCGCATCGAAGATGTGGACAACTTCTGGGCCACCCACGGCAAGCACGACGGCCCGGTGCTGTGCTTTGCAGGCCATACCGACGTGGTACCGACCGGCCCGGTGCAGGCTTGGCAGAACGACCCGTTTGACGCGTTGATCGATGAAAACGGCATGCTCTGCGGGCGTGGCGCAGCCGACATGAAAGGCAGCCTTGCGGCCATGCTGGTGGCTTCCGAGCGTTTCGTCACCGACTACCCAGACCATAAAGGCTCGGTGGCCTTTTTGATTACCAGCGACGAAGAAGGCCCGGCGCACCATGGCACCAAGGCCGTGATCGAACGACTGGCCGCCCGCAAGGAGCGCCTGGACTGGTGCATCGTCGGTGAACCGTCGAGCACCACATTGGTGGGCGATGTGGTCAAGAACGGTCGCCGTGGCTCCCTCGGTGCGACGTTGACCGTACGCGGCGTACAAGGCCACGTGGCCTACCCGCACCTGGCAAAGAACCCGATCCACCTGGCCGCTCCGGCCCTGGCCGCGCTGGCCGCCGAGCACTGGGACGACGGCAATACCTTCTTCCCGCCGACCAGCTTCCAGATTTCCAACCTCAATTCCGGTACTGGTGCCACCAACGTGATCCCCGGTGACCTGACGGCGGTGTTCAACTTCCGGTTCTCCACTGAGTCCACCGTTGAAGGCCTGCAACAGCGCGTGGCGGCGATCCTCGACAAGCACGGCCTGGACTGGCACGTGGAGTGGGCGCTGTCGGGCCTGCCGTTCCTCACCGAACCGGGCGCGTTGCTGGATGCGGTCTCCGCGAGCATCAAAGCGATCACCGGTCGCGAAACCAAGGCGTCCACCAGTGGCGGCACGTCAGATGGGCGCTTTATTGCGACCCTCGGTACCCAAGTGGTTGAGCTGGGCCCGGTCAACGCGACGATCCACCAGGTCAACGAGCGCATCCTGGCCAGCGACCTCGATGTGCTGACCGAAATCTACTACCAGACCCTGATCAAGTTGCTCGCCTGATGCTGGCTTGCCCCATTTGCAGCGCCCCGCTCAACGTGGTGGATAAGGGCGTCGCGTGCCCGGCCGGGCACCGTTTCGACCGTGCACGCCAGGGTTACCTGAACCTGTTGCCGGTGCAGCACAAGAACAGCCGCGACCCGGGCGATAATCTCGCCATGGTCGAGGCGCGCCGTGACTTCCTCAACGCTGGGCACTACGCCCCGGTGGCCAAGCGCCTGGCCGAACTGGCCGCTGAACGCGCCCCGGCGCGCTGGGTGGATATCGGCTGTGGCGAGGGTTACTACACCGCGCAACTCGCCGACGCCCTACCCCATGCCGACGGTTATGCACTGGACATCTCCAAGGAAGCGGTCAAGCGCGCCTGCAAGCGCAACCCGAGCCTGACTTGGTTGATCGCCAGCATGGCCCGTGTACCGTTGGCCGACGCCAGCTGCCAGTTTTTGGCGAGTGTGTTCAGCCCGCTGGACTGGCAAGAGGCCAAGCGCCTGCTTAGCCCTGGCGGCGGTTTGATGAAGGTCGGCCCCACCAGCGGCCACCTGATGGAACTGCGCGAGCGCCTGTACGACGAAGTGCGCGAATACACCGACGACAAGCACCTGGCGCTGGTGCCGAGCGGCATGAGCCTGGCCCACAGTGAGACGTTGGAGTTCACGCTGAGCCTGGCCGAGCCCAACGACCGCGCCAACCTGCTGGCCATGACCCCCCACGGCTGGCGCGCCAGCGCCGAGCGGCGTGCTCAAGTGATTGAGGCGGCCGAGCCGCTGGTCGTCACCGTGTCGATGCGCTATGACTATTTCGTGCTTCAATAACCGACTTTTAAATATCCGCGAATGGATTTTCGAATCCCGCAACGAGGAACATCCATGCGCCAACCCGATATCGAGATTTACCTGAAGGACGCCGACGTCGACCACCGCGCCGTCGCCGCCTGGCTGGGCGCCGCCCTGGGCCCGTGCACCGACTGGGTCCAGAAGGGCCAGACCTACAAGTGCAAGGCCGGCACTGTGCCCGTGACCTGGCTGCCAAAAGCGGTGGGCAAGTGGAACAGCCTGTACCTGGAAAGTGACCAGACCCCATGGGACGACGACATCGCCTGCGCCCGTGCGGCGTTTGCTGCGCTGAACGTGGAAGTGCGTTGTGCGCCGGGAACGTGGGTTGAAGAAGAAGGTGAAGAAAGCGCCGACACCTGGATCCGCATCAGCGCAGACGGTGAAGAGCAGATCACCTGGAAAACTGCCTGATTTTGAACTGCAGACCCAGATCAAAATGTGGGAGGGGGCTTGCCCCCGATGAGGGAGTGTCAGCTAAACTTTTATGGCTGACACACCGCCATCGGGAGCAAGCCCCCTCCCACATGGGCTCAGCAGTGTTGCAGGAACAGAGGCTTAGAGCCCCACCACATCCTCCGCCTGCAACCCCTTCTCGCCCGTCACCAAGGCGTATTCCACCTGCTGGCCCTCGGCCAACGAGCGGTGGCCGTCACCGCGAATGGCGCGGTAGTGCACAAACACATCCTTGCCATCATCGCGCTGTATAAAGCCATAGCCCTTCGCATCGTTGAACCACTTCACATTACCGGTTTCGCGCGTTGCCATCTGTCTTACTCCCACATGCATTTTTATTGTTGAGTGCCGTGTTGAACTGCCGAGTATATGACAGGCTCAAAATCGATCAACTCAAGTTTACTTCGCTGCTTTTTTGCCGATTTTCGGCGAATACGGCACACTACCCGCCCGAGCGCCTGCTCGGTTTTACCCACTTGAAGCAGCTCGCCTATGACCCGCTCCCCGTTCCGCCGTCTGGTGTTTGGCACCTTGCGCCGACTGTTGTACCTCTGGGTTCGCTCGGAGACGATCAACCAGTCGTCCCTTACCCTCAACCTGGACCGCAGCCGGCCGGTGTTCTACGTCCTGCAATCGCCCTCCCTCACCGAATTGGCCGTGGTCGATGCCGAGTGCACCAAAGCTGGCCTGCCGCGCCCGGTGCTGCCGGTATCGGTAGGCCCGCTGATGGAACCGGCGGCGTTCTTCTACCTCACGCCCGAGCCCGACTGGCTCGGCCGCCAAGACAAACGCGGCGCGCCACCCACCCTGACCCGTCTGGTCAATACCCTCACTGAACACGCCGAAGAGAATGCACAAATCATTCCGGTCAGCGTGTTTTGGGGCCAGTCGCCCGAAAGCGAGTCCAGCCCGTGGAAGCTGCTGTTTGCCGACAGCTGGGCCGTGACCGGCCGCCTGCGCCGCTTGCTGAGCATCCTGATCCTGGGGCGCAAGACCCGGGTGCAATTCTCTGCGCCTATCAACCTGCGTGAATTGATCGAGCACAATAAAGGTCACGAACGCACCGTACGTATGGCCCAACGCATCCTGCGCGTGCACTTTCGTAACCTGAAAACCGCCGTGATCGGCCCCGACCTGTCCCACCGCCGCAACCTGGTGAAGGGCCTGGTCAACATGCCATTGGTGCGCCAGGCCATTGCGGATGAGGCCGAACGGGAAAAGATCAGCCCCGAAAAAGCCAAGGCCCAAGCCCTGCGCTACGGCAATGAGATCGCCTCGGACTACACTTACACCGCGATCCGCTTTCTCGAAGTGGTGCTGAGCTGGTTCTGGAACAAAATCTACGACGGTATCAAGGTCAACAATATCGAAGGTGTGCAAAAGGTTGCCCAGGGCTACGAGGTGATCTACGTGCCTTGCCACCGCAGCCATATTGACTACCTGTTGCTCTCCTACCTGTTGTTCAAGAACGGGCTGACCCCGCCGCACATTGCCGCCGGCATCAACCTGAACATGCCGGTGATCGGCAGCCTGCTGCGCCGTGGCGGTGCGTTTTTCATGCGCCGCACCTTCAAGGGCAACCCGCTGTACACCTCGGTGTTCAACGAATACCTGCACACCTTGTTTACCAAGGGCTTCCCGGTGGAGTACTTCGTCGAAGGCGGGCGCTCGCGCACCGGGCGCATGCTGCAACCGAAGACCGGCATGCTGGCGATCACCCTGCGCAGCTTCTTGCGCTCCTCGCGCATGCCCATCGTGTTTGTGCCGGTGTATATCGGCTATGAGCGTGTGCTCGAAGGCCGCACCTACCTCGGCGAACTGCGCGGTGCGACCAAGAAGAAAGAATCGATCTTCGATATTTTCAAAGTGGTCGGCGCGCTCAAGCAGCGTTTTGGCCAAGTTGCGGTCAACTTCGGTGAGCCGATCAAGCTCGCTGAATTCCTCGACGCGGAGCAGCCGGATTGGCGCGCCCAGGAGCTGGGCCCGAACTACAAACCCGCATGGCTCAACGAAACCACCAACCGCCTTGGCGAACAGGTGGCCCGCCACTTGAACGAAGCGGCTGCCGTGAACCCGGTGAATCTGGTCGCCCTGGCGCTGTTGTCCACCACCCGCCTGGCCCTTGACGAACAGGCCATGGCGCGCCAACTGGACCTGTACTTGGCCTTGCTGCGCCGCGTGCCTTATTCGCCCCACACAACCTTGCCGGAAGGCGATGGCCTGGCGTTGATCGAACACGTCAAGGACATGGACCTGCTTTCGGAACAGAGCGACGCCTTGGGTAGGATTCTTTACCTGGACGAGCAGAACGCGGTCCTGATGACCTACTACCGCAACAACGTGCTGCACATCTTCGCGTTGCCGGCGTTGCTCGCGAGCTTCTTCCAGAGCAGCTCGCGCATGAGCCGCGAACAGATCCTGCGCTATACGCACGCGCTGTACCCGTACCTGCAATCGGAGCTGTTTATCCGCTGGTCGCTGGACGAGTTGGACACTGTCGTCGACCAGTGGCTCGAAGCCTTCGTCGAACAGGGCCTGCTGCGCTTCGAAAACAACGTCTTCCTGCGCCCGGCGCCGAGCTCGCGGCACTTTGTGTTGCTGACGCTACTGTCCAAGAGCATCGCCCAGACTCTGCAACGCTTCTACATGGCGATCTCGCTGCTGCTCAACAGCGGCCAGAACAGCATCAGCGCCGAAGAGCTGGAAGACCTGTGCACGATCATGGCCCAGCGCCTGTCGATCCTGCATGGCCTGAACGCGCCGGAGTTCTTCGACAAGAGCCTTTTCCGACATTTCATCCAGACATTGCTGGAGCAAGATGTGCTGCGCCGCGACGAGGCCGGCAAACTGAGTTACCACGATATGCTCGGCGAACTGGCCGAAGGCGCGGCCAAGCGCGTACTGCCAGCGGAGATTCGCCTGTCGATCCGCCAGGTGGCGTTGCATCGCGTGGATGATGAGCCGGTCGAAGCGCAGGCCCCAAAACCTGAATAAAGCCGCTAGATTGAATAAGGTGCCGGGCGGTTTCCGGCGCCGCTTACAAGGAGCCACACCATGAAAAAGATCATCCTCCTAGGCCTTACCGCCGTGCTTGGAGCTTGCCAGTCCATGAGCCCCGCCCCCAAAGCCAGCCTTGATGGCGAAGTGTTCTACCTGCAACGGATTGCCCTGCCGCCGACCGCCACCTTGAGCGTCAGCCTGCAAGACGTCTCTCTGGCTGACGCACCAGCGGTGACCCTCGCCGAGCAGAAAGGCCCGGTCAAAGGCCAGGTGCCACTGCCGTTCCACCTGAGCTACGACCCGGCCCAGGTCAAGCCCGGCCACAGTTATTCCGTGAGCGCTCGCATCGAATTAGATGGCAAGCTACTGTTTATCACCACCGAACGACACGCTGTGCAGCTCAATGGCCAAGACCCACAACCGCTGCGCGTGCGCGTGGATGCTGTAGCTCACTGAATTCAATCAAAAGGAAGCGCCCATGCTCCGTAACTCCCTTCGCTTTACTGCCCTGTGTGCCGGCCTGCTGCTCGGCGCCAACGCCATGGCCCTGGACTTGAGCAGCCTGTCCCAGGGCGATGCCAGCGGCGGCCTCAAGGACGCATTGACCCAGGGCGCACAGATCGCCGTGAAACAGCTGGGTGTTCCCGGCGGTTTCAGCAACAACCCTGAAGTGAAGATCGGCCTGCCCGGCAAACTGGGCAAAGTCGCCGACAAGTTGAAAATGTTCGGCATGGGCGACCAGGTCACAGAGCTTGAAACCAGCATGAACAAAGCGGCCGAAACCGCCGTGACCCAAGCGCAGCCGATTCTGGTAAACGCGGTGAAAAACATGAGCGTGACCGACGCCAAGGGCATCCTCAGCGGCGGCCAGGACTCGGCCACCCAATACCTGAACAAAAGCAGCCGCGAACAAATCCGCGCCAAGTTCCTGCCCATCGTCAAAGCCGCCACCGACAAGGTTGGCGTGGCCCAGCAATACAACGCCCTGGCCGGCAAGGCCGCAGCGTTTGGCGCGGTGGACGCCAAGAGCGCCAACGTCGAGAACTACGTGACCGAACAAGCGCTGGACGGCCTGTTCAAGATGATTGCGCAGCAGGAAGAAACCATTCGCAAGAACCCGGCGGCTGCGGCCACCAGTCTGGCGAAGAAGGTGTTTGGCGCGCTGTAAACCCGAAAGGATTGCTCCCTGCAATAGGGAGCAATGTCATGCAGTACCCTCCCTCAGACGCGCATGCTTCTTCCCAACTACGCGGCTGATCAAACTATCGTCATGCGGCGTCCAAGTTGATAGTGCGCATTGCGACCATGCTGAAGTCTATCCGCCTGGTTTGTTGGTGCCGGTCTTCTGAGCAGGGCCTTTCCGGGCACTGTGGTTTTTCAGGTTTGGGTGGGCAAGAAGGCTTTGGCGGTTTTGTTGAGCACGGGGGGCGGTCTGAATCTTGTGGTTTTGGCGCAAGATTGGCCATCTTGCTCATTAAGGAAATAAGACACATAGAGAACCCTTCTATCAGATGAGATGAGTCCAATTACCGATGCCGGCAATTAACGACATCGAAAATTGATACCTGTGACCAGGTAGTCCCTGAGTGGAAGGTGCCCTGAAAACGTTCCCGTAACCTGTCATCTATTTCGGTAAGCGCCGATAAAGGTGGCGAGGCTAGTGCAGTACCGAGTCGGCCAACCGCCCCACCATCAAGCTGGCAAAGCAGCCAATGGCAATCGAGGTGGCGCGGTTGATTTTCAACGGCGTCAGCCAAGTCTTCTGAATCCCTTCGAAACGACTGCCCAGCACGATCCAGGAAGCCCCTACCGGAATCACTACCAGCGCCAGCGTGGCCATGAACCCGGCATAGCCTGGCAGCGCGGAGAATGCGCCGACCGGTGCGATAAACGACACGATCAGCAGCCCCTTGGGGTTCATCACCGTCAGCCAGAAAAAATACACACCGGAGAAACGGTCACGTCCAGGGTCGACGGCGCTGTTCTTGCGTTGCCAGAGCTTGTAAGACACATACAGCAGGTAGCAGGCCGCCGCCAATTGCGTGGCCTTTAACGCCCACGGTGAGTACGCCGCCAGGTACAGCAACGCCACGCCCCATGCCGACACCTGCAGCAGGTAGGCCAGGCATTCGATAAACACCAACTTCCATGAAGCCCGTAGCCCAAACAACAGGCCTGCGCGAAACAGCAAGGTGTTGGTCGGACCGGGGGCAAGCAATAACAACAGCAGGGCTGAAACAGTGGCCAACATGATTACGCGACGTCCTTCCTCACTCGGAACCACGCAGCATACAGGGCTGGCAGGAACAATAGGGTCAACGCCGTCGCCACAATCAAGCCTCCCATAATCGCCACGGCCATCGGCCCGAAGAACACGCTGCGCGACAGCGGAATCATCGCCAGCACGGCCGCCAGCGCAGTCAGCACAATCGGGCGGAAGCGGCGCACGGTGGCTTCGATGATCGCTTGCCAGGGTGCAAGGCCAGCCTTGATGTCTTGTTCGATCTGGTCCACCAGAATCACCGAGTTACGCATGATCATGCCCGACAGCGCGATGGTGCCGAGCATGGCCACAAAACCGAACGGCTGGCGGAAGATGAGCAGGAACAATGTCACGCCGATCAAGCCCAGCGGTGCCGTCAGAAACACCATCGCGGTGCGTGAGAAGCTGCGCAGTTGCAGCATCAGCAAGGTCAGCACCACCACGATAAATAGCGGTACACCGGCTTTTACCGAATTCTGACCGCGTGCGGAATCTTCGACGGTACCGCCTACGTCCAGCAGATAACCGTCCGGCAACTCGGCGCGTACGTCTGCAAGGGTCGGCAGGATTTGCTGAACCAGCGTCGCCGGTTGTTCCTTGCCATAGATATCGGCGCGAACGGTCACGGTGGGCAGGCGGTTACGGTGCCAGATGATGCCTTCCTCAAAACCGTATTCGAGGGTGGCGATCTGCGACAGCGCGACGCTTTTGCCGTTGTCGGTTGGCACCGCCAGGCTCGGCAGCAGCGACAGTTCAGTGCGTTCATGCACGGTGCCGCGCAGGAGGATTTCGATCAATTCGTTGTCCTCCCGGTATTGGCTGACGCTGGAACCGGTCAACGAACTCTGCAGGAATTTCGACAGGTTGGCGGTGCTTACGCCAAGGGCGCGGGCGCGGTCCTGATCGATATTCAAGTAGACGATTTTGCTCGGTTCTTCCCAGTCCAGGTGCACGTTGACCACGTGGGTATTTTCGCGAACCTTGGCCGCGACTTTGCGTGCCAGCGCGCGGACTTCTTCGATGTGCTCGCCGGTCACACGGAACTGCACCGGATAGCCCACGGGCGGGCCGTTTTCCAGGCGGGTGACACGCGAACGCAGGTCAGGAAATTGCTCGTTGAGGGTTTCGATCAGCCAGGTGCGCAGGCTTTCACGCTCCTCGATCGTCTTCGCCAGCACCACAATTTGCGCGAAGCTGGCGGCCGGCAGTTGCTGGTCCAGGGGCAGGTAGAAACGCGGCGAACCGGTGCCGACGTAGGCCACGTAGTTTTCGATCCCGGCATGATCCTTGAGCAGGGCTTCCAGGCGCTTGACCTGATCGGCAGTGTTGCTCAGGGAGGCGCCTTCGGCCAGTTTCAGGTCGACCATCAGCTCCTGACGACCGGAGGCCGGGAAGAACTGCTGCGGCACAAAGCGAAACAGCGCGACCGAGCCGATAAACAGCAGCACGGTCAGTACGATCACGGTTTTGCGTCGGCTGACGCACCACTCCACCAAACGTCTTACACGGTGGTAGAACGGTGTTCCGTAGGGGTCCGGGCCATCAGTGCCGTGTTTGGCTGCGTGAATCTTCGCCAGATCCGGCAGGAGTTTTTCCCCCAGGTACGGCACAAATACGACGGCGGCGACCCATGAGGCCAGCAATGCGATGGTCACGACCTGGAAAATCGAACGGGTGTATTCACCGGTGCTCGACTGTGCAGTGGCAATCGGCAGGAAGCCTGCGGCGGTGATCAACGTACCGGTGAGCATCGGGAATGCAGTGCTGGTCCAGGCGAAGCTCGCGGCCTTGAGCCGGTCGTAGCCCTGCTCCATTTTGATTGCCATCATTTCCACGGCGATAATCGCGTCATCCACCAGCAAACCGAGCGCCAGTACCAGCGCGCCGAGGGAGATCTTGTGCAGGCCGATGCCGAGGTAATACATGCTGGCAAAGGTCATCGCCAGCACTAAAGGAATTGCCAGGGCCACCACCATGCCGGTGCGTACGCCGAGGGAGAAAAAACTCACCAGCAAGACGATGGCCAATGCCTCGGCCAACACCTGCACGAATTCGCCGACGCTGGTTTTCACCGCCGCCGGTTGGTCCGAAACCTTGCGCAGCTCCATGCCGGCCGGAAGGTTTTTCTGCAAACGTGCGAATTCGCCTTCGAGCGCCTTGCCCAGTACCAGGATATCGCCGCCGTCGCGCATCGCCACGGCCAGGCCAATGGCATCGGCGCCCATGTAGCGCATACGCGGTGCCGGTGGGTCGTTGAAGCCGCGGTGGATATCGGCCACGTCGCCGATACGGAAGGTGCGGTCGCCGACGCGAATCGGGAAGTCGCGGATCTCTTCCACGGTCTTGAAATTACCTGATACTCGCAGTTGCACGCGCTCACTCGGGGTTTCAAAGAACCCGGCGGTAGAGACTGCGTTCTGCTCCTGAAGCGCCTGTTGCACAGCCGCCAATGGCAGCCCGAGGGTGGCGAGCTTGAGGTTGGACAGCTCGATCCAGATCTTCTCGTCCTGTAGGCCGAGTAACTCGACCTTGCCCACATCCGCAACCCGTTGCAGCTGAATCTGGATACGGTCGGCGTAGTCCTTGAGCACGGCATAGTCAAAGCCGTCGCCGGTCAGGGCGTAGATATTGCCAAAGGTGGTGCCGAATTCGTCATTGAAAAACGGGCCCTGGATATCCGGCGGCAAGGTCTGGCGGATGTCGCTGATCTTCTTGCGCACCTGGTACCACAGCTCAGGAATCTGCACCGAATGCATGGAGTCGCGGGCAATGAACGTCACTGTGGACTCACCGGGGCGCGAGAACGAGACAATGCGCTCGTACTCGCCGGTTTCCATCAGCTTCTTTTCGATGCGTTCGGTGACCTGGCGCGAGACTTCCTGGGCCGTGGCCCCTGGCCAATTGGTCTTGATGACCATGGCCTTGAAGGTAAACGGCGGGTCTTCGCTTTGCCCCAGCTTGGTGTAGGACAAGGTGCCAACCACGGCCAGCAGGATCATCAGGAACAGTACGATCTGGCGATTACGCAACGCCCATTCGGAAAGATTGAAACCCATCGGGGACTACTCCTTGGCCGCCAGATTCACCACTCGGTTGGACCGGTCCACCGGGCGCACGTGCTGGCCCTCATGGAGTACATGCACGCCGGCGGCGATCACCCAATCGGTGGGGGCCAGGCCTTCCAGCACCGGCAAGGTGTTTTCACCAAAGGCGCCGATACGCACGGGTGTGCGCTTAAGGGTGTTATCCGGCTGAACCACCCAGACGTAGGACGCGCCGTTCTCTGCACTGAGGGCAGACAGCGGCACCGACAATGGAATTACACCGGCGGCCTGTATGAAAACCCGTGCACTTTGACCCAGTTCAGCCGGGACTTTGCCGCCAGTGAAAGCGACACGGGCAGCGAAGGTGCGCGACTTCGGGTCTGCTGCCGGCGACAACTCACGAATACGCCCGGCAAAGCGTTGGTCGGGCTGGCTCCATAGCTCAACCGCCACCGGCTGGCCGATCTTGAAGCGGCCATAACCTTGCTCCGGCAGGCTGATCAGCACTTCGCGCTCGCCATCGGTGGCCAGGGTGAAGACGGTCTGGCCGGCAGAGACCACTTGGCCGACTTCCACCGCACGCTTGGCGACCACGCCATCCTGGGGCGCGCGCAATACGGAATAGCCCGCCTGATTGCTGGCCACGTCGAACTCAGCCTTGATCTGCTTGAGGCGCGCCTCACCGGATCGGTAGAGGTTTTCAGAATTGTCGTACTGGGAACGGCTGACCATCTGACGGTCCATCAGGGTCTTGTAGCGGTCTCGCTCGGCGCGCACCAGGCTCAGGTTAGCCTCGGCGGCGGCGACCTGGGCGCGGGCGGCTTCCAATTGCAGGCGAACGTCCTGGGGGTCGAGCTCGGCGAGAGGCTGGTTGGCCTTGACCCGCTCGCCCTCCTCCACCAGGCGTTTGCTGACTTTGCCACCGATGCGAAAGGCCAGGTCCGGTTCATAGCGGGCGCGCACTTCGCCAGGGAAGCTGTCGGCCGACTGTGCCGACGGCTGCGGTTGCACCACCATGGCCGGGCGGACGGTGGTCTGCACGGCTTCTTCATGACCACAGGCGGACAGGAGGAAAGCCAGGCTGACAGGCAACGCAAAGGGCAGGAAAGTGCTGCGCATGCTGAAGGACCTTTCGCTAATGGTGCTAGGAATAATTATACTGGCCGGTATGTTATTAATACCAAACTCACCAGTCCAGTATTAAAGTGAAAATGTCCGACAATCCTATAAACACCAATAGCCCCGGGCGTCCCAAGGACATGGCAAAACGCCAGGCAATCCTCGACGCTGCGAAGATTTTGTTTTTGAGTAAGGGTTATGCCAGCACCAGCATGGACGCGGTGGCACTGGAGGCGGGCGTGTCGAAATTGACCGTCTATAGCCACTTCACTGACAAAGAAACCTTGTTCACCGCCGCCGTAGTGGCGACCTGCGAGGAACAATTGCCGGTGATGTACTTCGAACTGCCGGGCGGCATGCCCGTAGAGACGGTGCTGCTGAATATTGCGCGGGGGTTCCATCGCCTGATCAATAGCGAGGAATCAGTGAACCTGCACCGCCTGATGATGACCACCGGCAATCAGGACGTGAAGCTTTCACAGATCTTTTTCGAAGCCGGCCCGATGCGCATGCTGCAAGGCATGGAGCGTCTGCTCTGCAAGATCGACCAGAGCGGCGCCCTGAGCATCGACAAGCCGTTTACCGCGGCCGAGCATTTCTTCTGCTTGCTCAAGGGCACGGCGAATTTTTGCTTGCTGTATGGGTGTGGCGGGCAGTTGAGTGAGCAAGCCGCCGAGGCGCATGTTCAGGATGTGGTGGGGTTGTTTATGCGGGCTTATCGGGCCTGAGGCCTTGTGTTGTCTGGGCTGACCCCATCGGGGGCAAGTCGAATCGTCGCACCGCCCCTCCCACATTTACTGCATTCACACATTTTGACCTGTGAACACAGTCAGTGTGGGAGGGGCGGTGCGACGATTCGACTTGCCCCCGATGAGGCCAGCAAGACCAGAGAAGATTCAAGGCTTGAGCGCCTTCTTGGGATAGATGTCATACCGACTGGACTTCCCATCCAACGCATGACTCGGCTTGGGCCCTTCAATACACGGCGCCTTGCGCGGGCGCTTGACCACCACCCGGTGGCTGGCCAAGGCCAGTGCCGCCGCCAGCAATGCCGGCGCATCCGGATCATCGCCTACCAGCGGCCGGAACAGACGCATTTCCTTCTTCACCAGGGCGGTTTTCTCACGGTGCGGGAACATCGGGTCCAGGTAGATCACCTGGGGCGGCTCGCCCTCCCAATTACGCATCACGTCGATGGAATTGCCCTTGAGCAGTTTCATCCGCGCCACGATCGGCGCCACCTCAAAGTCATCCGCACCCCGTGCCAGCCCATCTTCAAGCAAGGCACCGATCAGCGGCTGACGCTCGATCAGGTTCATCTCGCAACCCAGGCTGGCCAGCACAAAAGCGTCCTTACCCAACCCCGCCGTGGCATCCAGCACCCGTGGGCGCACGCCTTGGGCAACGCCCACGGCCTTGGCGATCATCTGCCCGCTGCCACCGCCATACAACCGCCGGTGCGCCGCGCCACCTTCGACGAAGTCGACCCGCACCGGCCCCGGTGCGTCAGGCCCAAGCTGTTGCAACTGTAGGCCATGCTCGCCGACTTGCAGGGAAAACTCCGCGTCGTCCAGCTGTAAGGGCAAGCCGAGCTGCGATGCCCAGTGCTCGGCACGGTCCTTGAAACCCTCGCCCATGGCCTCGACCTGGATGCGGCTGGCTGCTGGTTGTTCGCTCATCAATCGCTACGCTCAAAAATATTAAGGATCGGCAAACATCGGCCGATAAAAAAAATAGTCAGGTATTTTGCCAGAGCTGAGCGTCGACCGAAAAAAATGTCAGACATTCTTCCCCTAACCATCGGTGTACTGCCGACCCACAACCACTACGGCCTGCGCAATACCCAAGCGCTGGCCGGGGTGAGTCATGTGTGGCAGGACTTCTTCGCCCGTGCGTTGGCCGAGCAGCTCGGCGCTACGCCGGACGCGCTGGCCGCCCAGGCGCCAGCACCGCTGGACCCGGCAGTAGAACCCAGCGCCGGCGCCGACCTGTTGTCGCAGATCCTCACCCAGCGTGAGTGCGACGTGAAAGACACCGAAATCGCCCCGCCTGAACCGTTGTTCCTGCCCATCGCCGAATTCGAAACCGACTTGCTGCCACCGGCCGCAGAGCCGTTCCCGGACGAAGAAATCGTCGCCCAACAGCGCCAGCAGAATTTCGAAAGCGGTTGGGTTCGCCCCATCGTGCTGACCGCCGGCCAGCCGCTACCTGAACCAGGCGCGGCGCCGCAACCGCGCCCACTGCACCTGCCCATCGCCGAGTTCGAACTGGACCTGCTGCCTCCAGCCGCCGACCCGTACCCAGCCGAAGAACTGGTGGCACAGCAGAAGGCCCTGGATTTCGACTACTACTGGGCACGCCCATTGATTACCCAGAACCTGCGTTTGGCCGCCTAACACTCAGCGACAGACCCACCACCGCCCCATATCCAGATGAAAGTGGTTACGGTGCGCGGCGTTGTAATCCGGGCTCAACACCACATTGAAATCATCGCAGGCGCCGTCCCGGACCTGTCGCAGAAACCGCGCATTCGCCCCCTCCCCCGGCCAATCCTTGAGCACGCTGATGCTGCGCCCGTCCGCCAGGCGAAACCCGGCGATGTCCAGGGCATTAGCCGAAGCATGCTGGCTGAGCCTACCCTCGGCACGGTTATACATATTGCGACAGGCAAAGCTGCCCAGGTGATCGACCCGCGTCACCGCCTGGCCGTACACAGCTTGAGCCGCCGGTTGCAGGCTGTGGCGCTCGAACAACGCAAAGGCCACGGCCAGCGGGCAACTGGCCAGAAAACTGCTGCTTAGGCCAACGTCTGCGCCTTGCACGCGCAAGGTGTTGCGCAATGGGCACGCGGCATCGGCCGGTGAATCGGCCTGATGGCTGACGCGCAACCCGGAGGTCTTCAGCACCTGGTCGCACAGTGCCGGATCATTCTGTAGACGGCCCAGCTTGTAACGCGTCAACAGGTTGGGGGTTGCGCGCACATCCAGCGGTGCCCATGGGTTCCACTCAGGCGCCAACGGCACCCAGCCACGCCAGACGCCAATCGCCAACGCGCCCGCCAGCAACAGCAACACACCCACAACCTTGAAAAAGCGCACCGCTTAGTCCTTAAAAAACTGGTTGGCCTGGCTGAACGGCATCTTGCGTTCAGTGAAGGTAAAGGTGCCCAACTCATACACCTCTTGCGCCGCCCGGTAGAACTCGCCATACGCGGCCAGCGCCATGGCCGAGCCGACGCTGATACGCCGCACGCCCATTTCGCTCAGTTGCACCACGCTGAGGTTCAAGCCGCCGGACATCAGCACATTCACCGGTTTGGGCGCGACCGCCCTGACCACCGCCAGTACTTCCTCGGCACTGCGAAGGCCCGGTGCGTACAGCACGTCGGCACCGGCTTCGGCGTAGACTTGCAAGCGGCGGATAGTGTCAGCTAAATCCAGGCGACCATGCAGGAGATTTTCCGCGCGGGCGGTCAGGGTGAAGGGGAATGGCAGGCTGCGGGCAGCGACGACGGCGGCTTCTACACGCTCGACAGACAAATCAAACGGGTAGATCGGGTCAATGGCGATACCGGTGGCGTCCTCAATGGAGCCGCCGACGATGCCAGTCGCTGCCGCGCGCAGGATCGTTTGCGCGCAGCCTTCGGGCGTGTCGCTGAAACCGTTTTCCAGATCCGCAGCCACCGGCAACGCAGTGGCTTGGGCGATCATCGACGCATTGACCAACGTGTCGTCCAGCGACAGCGCCCCCTCCGCATCCGGCCGCCCCAGGCTGAACGCATACCCCGCGCTGGTGGTGGCCAAGGCTTCAAACCCGAGGCTGGCCAGCATGATGGCCGAGCCCGCATCCCACGGGTTGGGCATCACGAAGGCGCGGTCACGCTGGTGCAACGCTTTGAAGGTTTCGGCGCGAAGGGCTTGAGCATCCATGTCTGACTCCTGGCGAAAAAAGGAGCCCTAGAGTAACCCCAGTTGCTCCGCTGCGGGTTGCCGATCCAGGGTCGGCAGCGCTGGCAAGCCAGGCAGGCGAGCCATCAGCTTGGCGTGAAAGCGCAAGGCCAGCTGGGCGGCGAGGCGGTTATCCGAGGTGTGCAGAAATACATAGGGGGTGCGGCCCTCCTCGATCCAGCCGGCGACCTTTTCCACCCAGGGGTTCAAAAACGGGTCGTTGGCCTCCAGCTCCGGATGGCCAATAAACCGCACCTGGGGAAATAGCGTGAGTGCGGCCGGACGGGGCGGCACCTTGGGTTTCTTCGACTGGGCATGCAGCACGGCGGCCGAAGTGGACGTGCAGCTGAACAGCGGGCGCGAGTCCAGGCAGATCCGTTCAACGCCGCGGTCACGCAACAAGCGATTGAGACTGCGCTCGGCGTCACCCTTGGCGAAAAACTCCGGGTGGCGCACTTCCACTGCCAGCGGCCGCTGCAGACCATCGATAAAACCGGCCAGTTCGCCCAGGCGTTGTGGCGAAAAACTCGCCGACAGTTGCAGCCACAGGGGCGAAACACGCTCACCCAATGGGCTCATCAAACCAACAAAACTCTCTGCCGCTGGCAATTGCTGGCGCAGGTCGCCGCCGTGGCTGATGTCACCGGGAAACTTGGCCGTGAAGCGAAAATCCTGCGGCATGATCTCGGCCCAGCGCTGCACCGTGGCGGCCGAAGGCCGGGCGTAGAATGTGGTATTGCCTTCAACCGCGTTGAAGACTTGGGAATAAAGGGCGAGGTAGTCGCTGGAACGGGCGTCGGCGGGGTACAGGTAGTCGCGCCAAGCGTTTTCACTCCAGGACGGGCAACCAATAAAATAAGGCAGGCGCATCAGATGTGAATATCGAGACCCAGCACTTCCATATCCCATTCGACAAAACCGGCAGTGGTCAGGTAACTGGCCAGGGCGGTGGCAACGCTTTTGCTCATGGAACGCGGGAAGACCATGTCTTGCTGACGGGCGGGAAGACCGCTGATACGCGCTTGGGAATTGGACTGCGCGTCGGCTTGGACTTCGATGAAGTCCGGCGAGTCCTCGACGGAGTCGTCCACAGCAACGTTAGCCTTACGTGGCTTACGTTTGATTGGATACGACTGTGAGGAAAAGCCATCAATACGCATGGGCGCGAACTCGCTATCAGTAATGGCATTTTAGTGGCGCTATCCGTAACGCGCAAATGCTCTGGTGATAACTAGAACACATAATTTGAAAAAGGTTTAAAAACGGCGGCAAATTCTGACGATTGGTGACGTTAGCCTCAAATTGCCAGCATCTTTGGCGTCAAATAATCCCGCGCTCAGCCTTGGTCTGCGCCACTTTATCGCGCAGGTAAACGGGTGCCGCCTGGTCGGCTGGAACCGCTTCGCCGCGCTCAAAAGCAAACCGCGCAAGGGTCAGCAAGTCTTCGGCGTGAGGCAACATCGCTGCATCCTGGCCAATCAGCGGTACCGCGATGCGTTCGCCATAACCCCAGCCAGTACCCGCACCGAACCAGTCACCGCTGGCATCCTGCGGTAACACCGAGGCCTCGGGCGGCTGTACGGCTTCGACGCCCACCAAGCGCATTTCGCCGGCGGTTTCGCGGTAGCAACCCCAATACACTTCATCCATGCGCGCATCGATAGCCGCCGCCACCTGCTGGGCGCCGTGTTCACGCAAGGCACGCTGGGCCAGCACAGCCAGGTTGGACACCGGCAATACCGGGCGCTCCAGTGCAAACGCGAGGCCCTGCACCACGCCGATGGCAATGCGCACACCGGTAAACGCACCCGGCCCACGGCCAAAGGCGATGGCATCGACCGCCGCCAACGTAGTGCCCGCGTCTTCCAGCAGTTGCTTGATCATCGGCAACAGCTTCTGCGCGTGCAGGCGCGGGATCACCTCGTAGTGGCTCGTGACCTTGCCATCGTGCAGCAGGGCAACAGAGCAAGCTTCAGTCGCGGTGTCCAGGGCCAGCAGGGTGCTCATCGGTGTCGGTGTCCAAGTCGAAAAAAAGTGCGCCAGTATAAACAACAACGGCCCGCAAGCGGGCCGTTATAGGTGAAGCAGGTCACGCAATCAGCTCAGTGCTTGCAGCACTTTGGCCGTGATCGCTTCTACCGAGCCAACGCCAGGGATGTGGCTGTACTTCGGCTTGCCTTGTGCAGCAGACAGTTCTTGGTAGAACGCCACCAGCGGCTTGGTCTGGGAGTGGTAGACCGACAGGCGATGACGCACGGTTTCTTCCGTGTCGTCTTTGCGCTGCACCAGCTCATCGCCAGTAACATCGTCCTTGCCTTCAACTTTTGGCGGGTTGTAGACGGTGTGGTACACGCGGCCCGAGGCTTCGTGAACGCGACGACCGGCAATGCGCTGCACGATTTCTTCGTCTTCAACGGCGATTTCAACCACCGCGTCCAGCTCAACGCCGGCCTTCACCAGGGCTTCAGCCTGGGGAATGGTGCGTGGGAAGCCGTCGAACAGGAAACCGTTCTTGCAGTCTTCCTGGCTGATGCGTTCTTTGACCAGGTTGATGATCAAGTCATCGGACACCAGGCCACCGCTGTCCATCACGCTCTTGGCGATCAGGCCCAGCTCGGTGCCGGCCTTGACCGCTGCACGCAGCATGTCGCCGGTGGAGATTTGTGGAATGCCGAATTTTTCAGTGATGAACTTTGCCTGAGTACCTTTACCGGCCCCGGGAGCTCCCAGCAGAATGACGCGCATTGATGTGCTCCTCAATTTTTTATAGAGATGACGCTCGGATTCGCCGCGTGGGGCCAATCGCGTAAAAATAATGTGATTCCAGGCCGATCAAACGGCCAAAGGCTGATCAAGATACACAGCGGGCCCTATCCATACAAGCCGCCAAAAGTCGCAGGAACCCGCGCAGGGCATGCTTCATAGGTAGGGTGTGCCTGAGTGCAACCCACTCGATTAAACACCGACCGCCCTTTTTGGGGCGGCCGACGTAGTTTTTCTGCAAGCCATTGAGAACACGCAAAAAACTTCAGCCAGTGTTGCGCAAACCCGCGGCAATACCGGCCACAGACACCAGCAGCGCCTGTTCCAGAGGGCTGTCCTGCGCCGCTTCCTGCTGACGCGAGCGCGCCAGCAACTCAGCTTGCAGCAAGTGCAACGGGTCCAGGTAGGTGTTGCGCAGGCGGATAAACTCAAGGGTGTCAGGGCTGTGGGCGAGCAGTTGCGACTGGCCGGTCAGGCCAAGCACCACCGTACAGGCCTGCGACAATAGGTCGCGTAAGTGCGTCCCCAATGGCAGCAAGTCTGGCTGCACCAGGCGCTCGTCATAGAGCTGGGCAATATCGGCGTCGGCCTTGGCCAGCACCATTTCCAGCATATCAATGCGCGTGCGGAAGAACGGCCATTGCTCGCGCATCTGGCCCAGCAGGTCACCCTCACCGCGCTCCAGGGCCTTGCTCAAGGCTGCCTCCCAGCCGAGCCAGGCTGGCAGCATCAAGCGGGTCTGGGTCCAGCCGAAGATCCACGGGATGGCGCGTAGGCTTTCAATGCCACCGGCACGACGCTTGGCCGGGCGACTGCCCAACGGCAAGCGTCCCAGCTCTTGCTCGGGAGTGGATTGGCGGAAGTACTCGACGAACTGCGGGTTTTCCCGCACTACGGCGCGATAGGCGCTGACACCGTCGGCGGCCAATTCATCCATCAAATGGCGCCAGGCCGGTTCAGGCGGCGGCGGTGGCAGCAAGGTGGCTTCCAGTACTGCGGCCAGGTAAAGGTTGAGGTTTTGCTCGGCGATATCCGGCAGGCCGAACTTGAAGCGGATCATCTCGCCCTGCTCAGTGGTACGGAAACGCCCCGCTACCGAGCCTGGCGGCTGCGACAGGATCGCCGCATGCGCTGGGCCGCCGCCACGACCGACGGTGCCACCACGACCGTGGAACAACAACAGTTCTACTTGTTGCTCGCGGCAGATATCCACCAGACGCTCCTGCGCCCGGTATTGCGCCCAGGCGGCAGCCGTGGTGCCGGCGTCCTTCGCCGAATCTGAATAGCCGATCATCACTTCCTGCGGGCCTTGCAGCCGTGCGCGGTAGCCCGGCAGCAACAACAGTTGCTCGATCACCGGGCCGGCGTTGTCGAGGTCGGCCAGGGTTTCGAACAGCGGCACCACACGCATCGGCCGCAGCACGCCCGACTCTTTAAGCAGCAACTGCACGGCCAATACGTCCGACGCAGCGCCGGCCATGGAGATGACATAGGAGCCCAGGGAGGCCGCCGGAGCAGCGGCGATTTCCTTGCAGGTGTTCAAGACTTCCGCCGTATCCGCCGAGGGTTTGAAGTAACCCGGCAATAACGGCCGACGATTGGCCAGTTCCTTCATTAGGAAGCTGATACGTGCATCTTCATCCCAGTCTTCATAGCGGCCCAGACCAAGGTAGTCAGTGATCTCAGTCATCGCCGACGAATGCCGGCTGGAATCCTGGCGCACATCCAGGCGCACCAAAAACAGCCCAAAGGTCACCGCACGGCGCAAGCAGTCGAGCAACGGGCCATCGGCGATCACGCCCATGCCGCACTCGTGCAGCGACTGATAGCACAGCTCCAGTGGGTCCAACAGGTCGCGGTTGTCCTGCAGAACCTCAGCCGGTGCCGGTGTGCTGCTACTTAACGCGGTGTGCGCCCATTGACGCGTGGCTCTCAGGCGTTCGCGCAATTGCTTGAGCAGGGCACGATAAGGTTCGACGCTGTCGCCGACCTTGGCCTGCAAAGCTGGGCTGGCCTGTTGCATCGAGAGTTCGGACGCCAGATGGTCGATATCGCGCAGGTACAGGTCGGCAGCCATCCAGCGTGCCAGCAGCAACACTTCGCGGGTGACCGGCGCGGTGACATTGGGGTTGCCGTCGCGGTCGCCGCCCATCCACGAAGCGAAGCGAATCGGCGCCGCTTCCAGGGGCAAACGCAGGCCGGTGGCGGCATGCAGGGCCTGGTCGGCCTTGCGCAGGTAATTGGGGATGGCGTGCCACAGCGAGTGTTCGATCACCGCAAAGCCCCACTTGGCCTCGTCTACCGGGGTGGGCCGGGTGCGGCGGATTTCTTCGGTATGCCAAGCTTCGGCGATCAGGCGTTGCAGGCGTTCGCGGATCTGTTGGCGCTCGGCGGTGGTGAGGTCGCGGTGGTCCAGCAGCGCCAGTTGGGCGGCGATGGCATCGTATTTCTGGATCAGGGTGCGGCGCGCCACTTCGGTAGGGTGCGCGGTGAGCACGAGCTCGATCTCCAGACGCCCCAACTGACGGGCCAGGGATTCGTTGCTGTGGCCTTCGCTTTGCAAGCGGGCCAGCAACTCGGGCAACACGCGGGATTCGAACGGCGCCGGCTGCGACTCGTCGCGCCGGTGAATCAATTGATACTGCTCGGCAATGTTGGCCAGGTTGAGGAACTGGTTGAAGGCCCTGGCCACCGGCAGCAGTTCGTCTTCCTGCAACTGGTTGAGACTGGCGCTCAGCTCATCACCAGCGCCATGGCGGTCGGCCTTGGCGCCTTTGCGGATCTGCTCGATCTTGTCGAGAAAATCATCGCCGTACTGCTCTCGAATCGTATTACCCAACAGTTCACCCAGCAGGTGAACATCCTCACGCAAGCGTGCATCGATATCACTCATCAGCCAATCTCCAGCCAGAAATCCGGGACGCGCAGGTCTGCCAGAGTGCCGCCAGCATCGTTTTATGACAAGACTTTAAACCTTGTGACTTGAAGCGAGTCTCAACACTTGAGTCGCCTGTGTTTATCCGCACCCGCGACTGGAAACTCATCACCGCCTGCCATCCCGGGCTTTATTGAGGTTGCCATGAAAATTCGAGAATTGGCCCAGCATTGGGAAGAGAACGCCAAGGGTCGCTTGACCAAGAGCGAATACGCCATCCATTTGGATGTGGAAGCCGCTGCACGGCTGGCAGCCATTGCCGAAATGTACCCCAAACGCAGCACCGAAGAGCTGCTCGGCGAATTGATCGGTGCCGCCTTGGAAGAGCTGGAAGCGAGCTTTCCTTACATCAAGGGGCAGCACGTGGTTGCCACCGATGAAGAGGGCGACCCGCTGTATGAAGACGTCGGCCCTACCCCGCGCTTTCTGACCTTGTCCCGTCGCTACCTGCATGACATGTCGGCCAGTGCCGACGAACAACAACACTGACACCTCCATCAAACTCCTTGTATTCCGGGCCTCCCGCAGGCCCGGCGTACTCCTGCGCAACACAAAAGTTCCAACTTTTTACGCTGACCGTTTAGTCAGATATTTTTTTAGGCAAATCGCCATCTTCTCTGAACTATTCAAAAAAGCCGCCGGTCACAGCCAGTAAGCCATCACTTGGAACGGCCGTTTGAACTGGCGTCATGTGCCTTACTCGCCGGGCCCGCAACGACCTCCCAAGATGGATTTTGAAGTTTTTCAGGAGTTATCCAATGGAGTTGAAGACCATGAAGACCAGCACTGCCAAATCCTCGTTTAACCACCTGCGCGGGCTTAAATTGGCCGCGCTGGCGATCGGTACCAGCTTCGTTCTGGCGGGCTGCGCCGGCAACCCTCCGACCGAGCAGTACGCGGTGACCCAATCGGCCGTGAACAGCGCCGTCAGCGCCGGCGGTACTGAGTACGCCGCCGTAGAGATGAAGTCGGCGCAGGACAAGCTCAAACAAGCCGAAATCGCCATGCACGACAAGAACTACGACGAAGCCCGTCGCCTGGCCGAGCAAGCTGAATGGGATGCTCGTGTTGCAGAGCGCAAATCCCAGGCCGCCAAGGCTGAACAGGCTGTGAAGGACTCCCAGAAAGCTGTTCAGGAGCTGCGTCAGGAAGGCATGCGCCCCGCTGTGATCAAACAGCCGTAACCCGCCGCCACTGACTGCATTGCACCCGATATCGAATTGAAAGGACGACACGACTATGCGTAAACAATTGATGATCCCTGCCCTGCTGGCGATGAGCGTTGCCCTGGCGGCCTGCTCCACCCCGCCAAACGCGAACCTGGAAAACGCACGGACCAACTACTCGGCCCTGCAAGCCAACCCGCAAGCCACCAAGATCGCGGCGCTGGAAACCAAGGACGCCAGTGAATGGCTGGACAAAGCCGACAAGGCTTTCCGCGACAACGAAGACCAGAAGAAAGTCGACCAACTGGCTTACCTGACCAACCAGCGCGTTGAGGTGGCCAAAGACACCATCGTGCTGCGCGAATCCGAAGCCAAGCTGAAAAACGCCGGTGACGAACGTGCTCGCGCGCTGCTTGAAGCCCGTGATGCGCAGATCAAGCAACTGCAAGACAGCCTGAACGCCAAGCAGACCGAGCGCGGTACATTGGTGACCTTTGGTGACGTGCTGTTTGCCACTAACAAGTCCGACCTGAAATCCAGCGGCCTGGTCAATATCACCAAGCTGGCGCAGTTCCTGCGCGATAACCCGGATCGTAAAGTGATCGTCGAAGGCTACACCGACAGCACCGGTTCCGATTCTTACAACCAGAGCCTCTCCGAGCGCCGTGCAGCCTCCGTACAACGTGCACTGGCTCAGCAAGGTGTAGATATTTCGCGCATCGTGACCCAGGGTTACGGCAAGGAATACCCGGTTGCCGACAATGGCAGCGTGTCGGGCCGTGCGATGAACCGCCGCGTAGAAGTGACCATTTCCAACGACAATCAGCCGGTCAAGCCACGGTCTTCCGTCGCTAACTGATCGATTGAGGCAGTAACTAAAAACCCCGCCTGATTTGGCGGGGTTTTTTTGTATCAAGTGCTGATCAGAAACCAATCGACGCTTTAGTTTGTTCCACCACCGCCTGAATTTGACCGCCACCCCCCTGCCCACCAGCGGAATCACCTCCACCCTCGGCACCTTGGCCGCCCATCATTTTCTCCAGTTGCTCTTTCAACATCTTCAGCAACTGCTGCAGTGGGTCTTCTTCACCGCCACCCTTTTGAGCGCCACCCGAGCCCTGCTCACTTTTGGCGGCAATCTGCTCTTCCAGGCCCTTGATCTGCTTCTTGAGTGCATCGATCTCTTTCTGGTTACCGTCCGCACCACCAGCGCCACCAATACTGCCCTGAGAAAACTGGGGGTTGATACTCATGTTCATGCTTGTCGACTCCAAAATTGAAAATACCGTGGTCCGACCAGCGCTGCTGATCAGTCCAAAATCTGTGGTATTCGATCCAACTTGGTTCCGCAGCAATATTGCTCTGACATGTGTTGATCCAGAAATCGACGAGAGGCCAACGTTTTAACGCACGCGCAAGACGCGTACTTCGTACCTCGAGTGCGGCTATTGTTGCAACTGCGGTGTCTCCTGCCCTATGCAACGCACAGCCTGCTTCTTACTGTTTACCAACACGCCGCTGAGACCTTTCTGCTCGGTATCAAACATCACCAGCACGCCGTCGACACATTGCGCAACCTGAGGGGCCGGGGTCAGCGAAATCTTGTAGTCCTCACCCGGCACGGTCTTGAGCATGGTGAAGTCACTGAGCAGCAGCGCATCTTCCGGCTTGGCAAAGTGCAGGTAGCCGTAGAACCACAGGCAACCGACGGTACCGATGATGGTGCCGATGCCAGTAAGGATCAGCGGGATCATATTGCGTTCTTCGCTCATTGCGGGCTCTCTGATGAATCGACTTTAGGAGTGGGGTAGTTCGGAATTTCGCCCAAGCGGCGCAGGCCGTTGAAGTGCTGTGGATCATCCAGGTAACGCAGCATGACGGTTTGCCAGGTCTTGTCGGCGAAGGTCTGCACATGGCCGCCACGGGTCAGTTGCAATACCCTCGGCGGCGGTGCGAGCTGGTACAGGCGAATACCATTGGCCACGGGCACAATCGGATCGTCCAGGCTGTGGAACAGGAGTTTCGGCACCCCGGTCAAGCCGGGCATGGCGTGGATCGCACTGTCGGCGTCCGGCACCAGCCACGACAAGGGCACTTGGAATGGCCATGTTAACCACGAGGTACTCAGGGCGAATTGTCCTACGTCACGATAACTGGCGGGCACGCCGTCCAGCACCAGGGCCTTGAGCTGCGACTGGCGCTGCGGGTGCTCGGCCAGGTAATGCACGGCCAGCGCACCGCCCAGGCTTTGCCCCAGCACAATCAGTGGCTGGCCTTGAGTCTCGGGCGCGTTGTCGATCCACTTGAAGGCGGCATCAATGTCCTGGTAGACCGCCGGCAAGGACGGCTTGCCTTCGGACAGGCCATAACCACGGTAGTCCACCAACAACACTTGATAGCCCTGCTCTGGCAACCACCAGCTGCCACCCAGGTGCCAGGCCAGGTTGCCGCCATTGCCGTGCAGGTGCAGCACCGTGCCCTTGAGCGGCACGCCGGGTTTGGCTGGCAGCCACCACGCATGCAGCTTCACGCCGTCGGCGGTGGTGAGGGTGACGTCGCGGTATTGCAAGCGCGCCTTTTCAGGCGTGAACGGCAGGCCCGGGTCGGGGTAGAACAGCAGGGAGCTGCAGCCATTCAACGTGAGTAGCAGGCACAGAATGCCGAGGATTCTCATCCGGTGAAGCCTCGCTGTTATCAAAAATATTCAGACTGGTGGAGAACCAAATGTGGGAGGGGGCTTGCCCCCGATGGCGGTGGATCAGCTACACATGTGTTGACTGGCACACTGCAATCGGGGGCAAGCCCCCTGCCACATTTGAATCCGGTTTCTTCAGTCATATCCCCTACAGGATATTGGAGTAATCCGCCTCGATCCGGTCCAGGCTCAGGTGATTAAGGAAGTTGGAAAAGCACATCCACGCCGCCAGCGCGTTCATGTCGCGAAACTGATCCGGCAGGTATTTGGGCGGCACCACCAAGCCTTCATCCACCAATTGGCGCAGGGTGCGCATGTCTTCCAGGGTGGTCTTGCCACAGAACAACAACGGCACCTGCTCCAGCTTGCCTTTGCGCACGGCCAGCTGAATGTAGTTGTAGACCATGATAAAGCCCTTGAGGTAGGACAGATCTTTGGTAAACGGCAGACCCGTCGGCACCGAGCCGCGGAATACGCGACTGGCGTTGCCGTAGCTTTCAGCCATTTCAAAGCCTTGCTCGCGGAAGAACTCAAACACCTGCAAGAAGTCGGCGCCCTCCTCCACCATATGGATCGCGCGGGTGCGGTTGGTCAGTTTGCGCAAGCGGCTGGGGTAGGAGGCGAAGGTGATGATTTCCATCAAAATCGCCAGGCCTTCCTGGGTCACGGTGGAGGACGGCGGGCCCTTGGACAGGAAGGTGCAGATCGGTTGGTTCTGGCCATTGAGGGTGGTGCCGACGTGTACCAGGCCTTCGTGGACTTCCAAGGCTCGCACATCACGGTCATTGAACATCGCGTCGGCGCGGATCTTGATGTAGTCGGCGCCCGCTGCCGCGTCGGCGACGATACCGTCCGACTCGAACACGCGAATGGTTTCTTCGGCCTCGCCGAACACTTTGTTCAGACGTGTTTGCAGCAGGGCCACGGCGTCCTTGGCGGTGAGGGTCTTGGCCTCATCCTTCAAGTCGCCACGGCCATCAATGTTGTTCAGGTAATCGGAGAGCATCAGGCCCAGGTCGGCCAAGGTCGGGTCGCCGGCGTGGAACGCATCGGAGGCGGCGCCGTACAGTTCCTGGGAAATCAGACCGAAGTCCTCAGTGCCTCGCGCCTCAAGCATGCGCACCACCATGCGGTATTCCTTGCACATGCGGCGCATGATCTGCCCCACCGGGCTGAACTGGCCGAGGCGGCGGGTGATGTCGCGCTCGATGTTCTGGAACTCCAGCTTCACCGCGCTGGAGTCGAACGATAACGGTCGATTGAGGTAATAGTCACGGCTCACCGCCGGCATTTCTTTGCCCTTGGCCTTGAGAAAGCCTTGGCGAATGTTCTCGTCCCACTTCACGGCGTCGAGGACGCGAATCGGTGTTTGCGCCAGCACAATGCGATCGGACAAAGTGCGTATCGTCTGCTGGTAATCGTCCACCCGGTGCTTCCTCTTTAAACGTTATTTGCCCGCGCGCTGGTAGCGCACGGCTTCAACGAACACATCGGCATTGGCCGGGTCATCCAGATAGGCAAATACCTGGTCCATGGGGCTGTCCACCCCTACGCCGTCGCCTTCGACGGTTGCCACAGGGCTGCCGTGCAAGCGGTTCTGGTCGAGGGCCTGGTGGATCGCATCCAGGTCCAGGTTGTAGACCACCAATTCGTGTTTTTCATTGAATTCGAAGCCGCCAAGGATGAACTGCCCGCCGAATTTAGCCGGCAATGGCGCCGAAAAATACCAACGGCTGCCATGGCGCGACACCGTGAACAAGTACTCGTCACGCTGGCCCGGCTTGGCTGTAGGGTAGCTCACTGCTTTATAACGCTGGTCCCCAGCGCCAGTGATGTGCAGGTTGAGCGGCTCGCCCCAGGCGTTTTTGCTCGACCATTGGCCCAACAAACCTTTCGGCGCGGCTTCATGGGCTGGCAGCGGGTTTTTGAAGGTCACCAGGCAACCGCTCAGTAGCAGGAATGACAAAGCGATGACCGCAATACGCCAGCTTTTCATCGAGTACTCCACGCCAGGTTTGTTTAGAACCGCTTTATGTGGGGAGGGGGCTTGCCCCCGATAGCGGTGGGTCAGTCACCTGATTGATCAACTGACAGGCAGCTATCGGGGGCAAGCCCCCTCCCACATTAAGCAGATGCTGTAAAAAGCTACACCGAGGCCAACACCAACTGCATGTAACGCTTGAGAATCTCAAGCATCTCTTCACCGGTCAGTGACTCTGCGCTGCCCAGCAGGCCCTGATATTCCATCCGACCGATTATCGCCGTCAACACTTTGGCATCCTGCTGCGGTTCGCGCGAGCCCAACACCTGGAAAAACTGCTCGGTGCCCTGCAACAGAATCTGCTGGTGGGAGCGCACCAACGCTGCCAGACGCGGGTTCAACAGCGCTTCCTGGCGGAAGGCCTGCTCGGCCATCAGGTGCTCGCGGCGGTTGGTCAGTTGACGTAGCACGTAGTCAGCGGTCAACCGTGCAATGTCATCGGCCAACTGGGAACGCGACTGCGGGCTGCCATCGCCATAGGCGACCATCTCACGCAGCAGGCCTTCATTGCGCACCCACAGCTTGCCCATGAACGCAGCGCTGCGTTCAACGTATTGAGCAAAGGTATCGGTGAGCAAGTCATCGATATCCTTGAAATAGTAGGTGGTCGCCGACAACGGCACCCCCGCCTCCGCCGCCACGGCCCGATGGCGCACGGCGCGTACGCCGTCACGCACTACGATGCGCATGGCCGCATCGAGAATGTCTTGCCTGCGTTGCTCACTGCCCCGACGACTGGCCTTGCGGCCCTGGTACTGGACGCTTTCAACCACGGCGGCGGCAATGCCGGCGGCGCCTTCCTGAGCGATTACGCGGTTCACGACACACATCCTTGAATAGATCAAAACCTGGCGCTGTTTGCTTGACGCTTAAAAACGCCACATAAAAAAGCCGCCTTATAAAAGGCGGCTCTGGATTTCGCTGCGGTTACGCCTGAGGGCGCATGTGCGGGAACAAAATCACATCGCGGATCGACGGCGAGTTGGTCAACAGCATGACCAGACGGTCGATGCCGATACCTTCACCGGCCGTTGGCGGCATGCCGTATTCCAGGGCACGTACGAAGTCGGCGTCGTAGTGCATGGCTTCGTCGTCGCCTGCGTCCTTATCGGCCACCTGGGCCATGAAGCGCTCGGCCTGGTCTTCTGCGTCGTTAAGCTCGGAGTAGGCGTTGGCGATTTCACGGCCGCCGATGAACAGCTCGAAACGGTCCGTGACGTTCGGGTTGTCATCGTTGCGACGGGCCAACGGCGACACTTCGAACGGGTACTGGGTAATGAAGTGCGGCTGCTCCAGCTTGTGCTCAACCAGCTCCTCGAAAATCATCACCTGCAGTTTGCCCAGGCCTTCGAAGCCCAGCACCTTGGCGCCGGCTTTCTTGGCGATGGCGCGGGCCTTGTCGATGTCGTTCAGGTCGTCCGCGGTCAGCTCAGGGTTGTACTTGAGGATCGAATCAAACACCGACAGACGCACGAACGGCTCGCCGAAGTGGAACAGCTTGTCGCCATACGGCACGTCGGTGCTGCCCAATACCAACTGCGCCAACTCGCGGAACAGTTCTTCGGTCAGGTCCATGTTGTCTTCGTAGTCGGCGTAGGCCTGGTAGAACTCCAACATGGTGAATTCTGGGTTGTGACGGGTCGAGACGCCTTCGTTACGGAAGTTGCGGTTGATCTCGAACACTTTCTCGAAACCACCAACCACCAGGCGCTTGAGGTACAGCTCCGGCGCGATACGCAGGAACATTTCCAGGTCCAGCGCGTTGTGGTGGGTTTCGAACGGCTTGGCTGCGGCACCACCGGGGATGGTTTGCAGCATCGGGGTTTCTACTTCCAGAAAGTCACGCTGCATCAGGAAGGTACGGATGTGCGCGATCACTTGCGAGCGCACACGGAAGGTGTGGCGCACGTCTTCGTTGACGATCAGGTCAACGTAGCGCTGACGGTAGCGTTGTTCGGTGTCGGTCAGGCCGTGGTGTTTGTCTGGCAGCGGGCGCAGGGACTTGGTCAGCAGGCGCACGTTGGTCATTTCGACGTACAGGTCGCCCTTGCCCGAACGGGCCAGGGTGCCTTCGGCGGCAATGATGTCGCCCATGTCCCAGGTTTTCACCGAGGCCAGGGTTTCTTCAGGCAGGGTCTTGCGGTTGACGTAGACCTGGATGCGGCCGGTCATGTCCTGGATCACCATGAACGAGCCACGGTTGAGCATGATGCGACCTGCCACCTTGACCGGGATCGCAGCTTCAGCCAGCTCTTCCTTGGTCTTGTCCGCGTATTGCTTCTGCAACGCATCGCAGTAGTTTTCACGGCGGAAGTCATTCGGGAAGGCATTGCCCTTGGCGCGCTCGGCAGCAAGCTTTTCCTTGCGCAGGGCGATCAGGGAGTTTTCTTCCTGTTGCAGGGCTTGCGGGTCGAGTTGTTGGTCGCTCATGTCTTTAAATTTTCCATCAGGTTCGTTGCCCCCGGCCTGCGGCCGGGGATCGCGGGCAAGCCCGCTCCTACAGAGTTCTTTACAAGCCAGATTTCAGGCTGGCTTCGAGGTATTCGTCGATGTCGCCGTCGAGCACCTTGTCGCAGTCGCTGCGTTCGATGTTAGTGCGCAGATCCTTGATCCGCGACGCATCAAGCACATAAGAGCGGATCTGATGACCCCAGCCGATATCCGACTTGGTGTCTTCGAGCGCTTGGGACGCGGCATTGCGCTTCTGCATTTCCTGCTCGTACAACTTGGCCCGCAGCATTTTCATGGCGGTGTCTTTGTTGGCGTGCTGGGAACGTTCGTTCTGGCAGCTGACCACGGTGTTGGTCGGTACGTGGGTGATACGTACGGCCGAGTCGGTGGTGTTTACGTGCTGACCACCGGCACCGGAGGAGCGGTAGGTGTCGATGCGCAGGTCGGCCGGGTTGATCTCGATTTCGACCTTGTCGTCGATCTCTGGGGAGACGAACACCGCAGAGAACGAGGTGTGGCGACGGTTGCCGGAGTCGAACGGACTCTTGCGCACCAGGCGGTGTACGCCGATCTCGGTACGCAACCAGCCAAAGGCGTATTCGCCCTTGATATGCACGGTCGCGCCCTTGATACCGGCGACTTCACCGGCTGACAGTTCCATGATGGTGGCGTCGAAACCGCGTTTATCCGCCCAGCGCAGGTACATGCGCAGCAGGATGTTGGCCCAGTCCTGGGCCTCGGTACCGCCGGAGCCGGCCTGGATATCCAGGTAGGCGTTGTTAGGGTCCATTTCATGGCTGAACATGCGGCGGAACTCGAGTTTGGCGAGGTTTTCCTCGAGACGGGCCAGCTCGGCGACAACATCGCCCACTGCGCCTTCGTCGTCTTCTTCGACGGCCATGTCCAGCAGGTCACGGCAATCGGCCAGACCGGTGTTCAACTCGTCGAGGGTGTCGACGATCTGCGCCAGCGCAGCGCGCTCGCGGCCCAGTTCCTGGGCGTATTCAGGTTTGTTCCAGACAGCAGGATCTTCAAGCTCGCGATTGACTTCGGTCAGACGCTCATGCTTTTGATCGTAGTCAAAGATACCCCCGAATAGTTTCGGAGCGCTCGGACAGGTCCTTGATGGTGTTAAGGATCGGGTTGATTTCCATGGCGGGCAGCACTCGTTGGCGAACTTTTGAAAGCCGGCGAGTATAACGGCAAACGGGGGGGAGCGGCAGCCCGCTTGGTCGATTGTGTGAGGATTGTTCACCAACTGAAGCCTCGAAAAATCCGCCAGCTTGCATTGGAGATGAAGCGGAGTGTGGGTGCTGTAAAACCATCCGGCAGGCTAACTACGCCACACTGGAAGTAAGCCCCTCTCAGCTATCTCATCGAACAATTCATTTCCGAAATTCACGTAGGGCGCCACCTAATCACATAAACCCGCCTTGCAGTGTTTCTTAACTCAAGTAGCTTTTAGTTGGCAACCTACACGCAAGTTAACCACTACCAATTAACGCGCCGCCAGCATGCATAGATCAATTTTGCCCACGTTACGTCTCTCATTTGGCAGCGTGACTTTGAGTAAGGAGTGAATAATGTCAGGACAGCTAGAAATCGGCCCCATTGTTATCACTGCTGGAAAAGAAAACGACTACTCTATAAATGGGTTTGGGGGTGGATATGGCCCCCTCCAATACCAGGCTGGCTTATCGGGATATATGGCGATCTTGTAGCCAGTGCCGATAAAATGGTGTATGAGGAATATCGAAAAACACCCAGAGAATACAAAGCATTCATCGCCGCACTCCCGAAAAAAATTGAAGCTGAACTAGCCGAGATTGAAGCGCAAGCAAACGCTCTTGGAGAAAGCCCAGTTAAAAAACTGGCGTTTCAGGTCGAACACATCAAAAAGAAAATAGCGGAACGTTCAATCGCCTATCAAATTCAGCTCAACGCGGCAAAGTCTTATGACGGCGCTGACCCTACAACCGGATTCAGAATCCCGAGCGGCAGCTTCCCAGGCGACTTTTATTATCACTCCGCAAACAATTGGATCAAGTCGCATAAAGCCGCCTATCAAGCCAAACGTTTAAACGCAGAAGCAAAAATCCTTAATGATCGACTGACTCTTATAAATGAGGCGCTATCGTCGGCATTGAGTGAAGAGAATGCGCGCGAAATCCGCGAGAGTGAAGCACAACGATTAGCTGCACAGGCGATACGAGCGGCCAATACATACCGCTCTTCCGGCGCGGCTGCCGCAACGGGCGCGTTAGTAATAACCGCTACGGGGACTGTTCCCGTGCTTGATACGGCCGCCATTACGTTGCAAGCAGCCATTCGCTCCGCTATTAGCGCACTGAGTGGTCTGTTAGCAGCAACCGCTTCTGGCCTTTTAGTAGGTGTATCCGCGTTGATCTATTCCCCAAAACTGGCGAATGGAGAACTGCCGGAACGTTATGCTCTCAGTACACCGTTGTCCGATCTTGTTCCGAACCACGACTACGACCTTAATGCTATCGCCAACACAGGTGGTTCGATCGAAATACCTGTGCGCATCAGCTCAAAAACAGCAGCGGATGGGCTGTCGGAGGTATTTGTGGTCACGGCGGGCGGTACGAGTGCGCCCTCAAAAGTCAAGCTAGTTGCCGCCAACTATGATGCTGAGCAAAAGGTGTACACCGTTACAACCAATCACGTCCCGCCGAGGACGTTGACCTGGACGCCCATCGTTGATCCGACAGACAGTTCGACATCACTACCTGCCGAGCAGCCTGAACCGCCTGTCTACGCAGGGGCGACGGTTACTCCGGTGTTGGGCAGAATTGATTCGTTTCCGGAAGTCGGCGAAGCGAGCTTCGACGATTTCATAACCGCGTTTCCCGCCAGTTCCGGATTGCCTCCTATCTATGTCATGTTCAGAGATCGACGGGAGGATCCCGGAGTTGTGACGGGATTTGGGCAGCCCGTGACCAATCACTGGTTAGATGGCGCCTCGGTAAACATCGGCTCCCCCGTCCCAACACAGATAGCCGACAAACTGAGGGGACAGGAGTTTAAAAACTTCAGAAAATTTCGCGAAGCCTTCTGGAAAGCGGTTGCAAGTGACTCCGAGCTAGCATCACAATTTAACCGTCAAAATTTATCGACGATACTAGAAGGTAAAGCTCCCTACACTACTAAATCAGAGCAAGCTGGAGACTCTGTAAAATTCGAACTCCACCACAAGATATTTATTTCTGAAGGTGGAGAGGTATTCGATATTGACAATATTTATGTGGTAACTCCGAAGCGCCATAAAGAAATTCACAAGAAAGGTAATTAAAAGTGAAAAACTCAATCTCCGAGTACACCGAATCCGAATTTCTAAACTTTGTAATTTCTCTTTGTAACAATAGCATTCGCACTGAGGAAGAAGACATAAAGATGCTTTTCGAGTTTGAGCGTCTCGCAGAGCACCCCGAAGGATCCGACCTTATTTACTATCCGCGAAAAGGCAGAGAAGATAGCCCTCGAGGCATTGTAAAAGAAGTTAAAGAATGGCGTTTGGCCAATGGCAAGCCAGGCTTCAAAGCGGAGTAATTTCAAAGCGTAACTTCGCCACCGATTATGTATCGATGGCGAAGTTCTCCATATTCTAATTCTGCCAATTTCTCCAGCAGAAAGGATTACTCAATCCCCACCTGATTCCGCCCATTATGCTTGGCCGTATACAACCCCTTGTCCGCCGCCAATATCACCTGCCGGCAATCGCTGCCCTGCTGGGGCACCACCGTGGACAGGCCAATGCTGACGGTGAGGCTTGAGCCTTCCGCAGGCGCGATGTGCGGGATTTTCAGCGCCGCCACCGCCATGCGCAGCTTCTCGGCAACCATGCGCGCACCGCCTGGCGACGTATTGGGCAGCACCAGGGCAAACTCTTCGCCGCCGTAACGTGCTGGCAGGTCCGAAGGGCGGCTGCTGGCGTCGCGGATGGTGGCGGCGACTTTGCGCAAGGCTTCATCGCCTTCGACGTGGCCGAAGCTGTCGTTGTAGGTCTTGAAGAAGTCCACGTCGATCATCAACAACGACAATTGGGTTTGGTCACGAATGGCACGACGCCATTCCAGTTCCAGGTATTCGTCGAAGTGACGGCGGTTGGACAGCCCGGTCAGGCCGTCGGAGTTCATCAACCGCTGCAGCACCAAATTGGTGTCCAACAGCTGCTGCTGGCTGACCCGCAACGCACGGTAGGCGGCATCGCGCTGCAACAGGGTCATGTAGGAACGCGAGTGATAGCGAATGCGCGCCACCAATTCGATATTGTCCGGCAGCTTGACCAGGTAATCGTTGGCCCCGGCGGAGAACGCCGCGCTTTTGATCAGCGGGTCTTCCTTGGTGGAAAGCACGATGATCGGAATGTTCTGCGTCGCCGGGTGGTTGCGGTACTCACGCACCAGCGTCAGGCCGTCGAGGCCGGGCATGACCAAATCCTGCAGGATCACCGTCGGCTTGATACGAATCGCCTGGGCAATCGCCTGGTGCGGGTCGGAGCAAAAGTGAAAGTCGATGTTTTCTTCATGGGCCAGGCCACGCCGTACGGCTTCGCCGATCATGGCTTGGTCGTCGACCAGCAACACCATGGCGGCGTTTTCGTCGGTCTTGATGTCGTCGATCTGTAAATCATTCATGTGCAGTCACCTGAATTACTACCTGCAAGCCGGCACCGCGGAGGGCAAACATCATTTTGAAAATACCTCCAGCAATCGGGGCGCAATTCTATCCAGTGGGCGAATTTCAACAGCAGCATCAATCGCCGCCGCCGCTTTGGGCATGCCATACACCGCCGAGCTCTGTTGATCCTGGGCGATGGTCAAATAACCTTGTTCACGCAGTAACTTTAGGCCTTGGGCCCCGTCGCGGCCCATGCCGGTGAGCAGCACGCCGACGGCGTCGCCGTTCCAATGGCTAGCCACACTTTCAAAAAACACGTCGATCGAAGGCCGGTAAATTTCGTTCACCGGCTCTGCGGTGTAGGCCAGCGTGCCATTTTTCAATAACCGAATGTGGTGATTGGTGCCGGCCAGCAGCACTACACCGCTTTGCGGCGGCTCACCCTCGCGGGCCAGGCGCACCGGCAGGCCTGAGGCACTGCTCAGCCATTCGGCCATGCCGGCGGCGAACACCTGATCCACATGCTGCACCAGCACGATGGCGGCGGGAAAGTCCCGAGGCAAGCCTTTGAGCAGGGTTTCCAGGGCCGCAGGGCCACCGGCTGAGGAACCGATGGCCACCAGGCTCTCGCGTTTATCGCTGGTGCGATGGGGTGCGGTTTCGGCCCGTACGCGACTGCCGCGCTGGCCGATCAGCCAGCCGATATTAAGGATCTTGCGCAACAGCGGCGCCGCCGCGTCCTTGGGGTTACCCACACCCAGGGGCGGCGTGTCGACTACATCCAGGGCGCCATGGCCCATGGCTTCGAACACGCGACTGACGTTGGCCTGACGGTCAACGGTGACGATGACGATGGCACACGGGGTCTCGGCCATGATCTGGCGCGTGGCCTCCACGCCGTCCATCACCGGCATGATCAAATCCATCAGGATCAGGTCCGGGGTGAGTTCGGCGCAGCGTTGCACCGCTTCCAGGCCATTGCTGGCCACCCAGACAACCTGGTGCGCCGGCTCGAAACTCAAGGCCCGACGCAAAGCCTCCACCGCCAGGGGCATGTCATTGACGATCGCAATCCTCATGCCCGCGCGCCTCCGATCAGTTCGACCACGGCGTCCAACAGGGCGTCATCGTGAAAACTGGCTTTGGCTAGATAATAGTCGGCGCCAGCATCGAGTCCACGACGTCGGTCTTCTTCACGGTCTTTATAAGACACCACCATCACCGGCAACGATTGCAGGCGAGTATCACGACGCAAGAGTGTGACCAATTCAATACCGTCCATGCGGGGCATATCAATGTCAGTGATCAACAGGTCGAAGTCTTCGGAGCGCAACGCGTTCCAGCCGTCCATGCCATCGACTGCCACGGCCACTTCGTAACCGCGATTAAGCAGCAATTTGCGTTGCAATTCACGCACGGTGAGCGAGTCGTCCACCACCAGCACCCGTTTGCGCGGCGCCTCGGTGGCCTGCTGGCTGCGCCGGGCGATGCGTTCCAGGCGGCCGGTGTTGAGCAGTTTGTCCACCGAGCGCAGCATGTCTTCCACATCGACGATCAACACCACCGAGCCATCGTCCAACAGGGCGCCGGCGGAGATATCCTGGACCTTGCCCAGGCGGTCATCCAGCGGCAACACCACCAGAGTGCGTTCGCCGATAAAGCGCTCGACGGCGATTCCGTACACGGCATCGCGCTCGCGGATCACCACCACCTTCAACGTCTCGTCGTTATTCTGCCCCGGTGGGCGCTGCAACAACTGGCTGGCGGCAACCAGGCCCACATGCCGGCCTTCATGCCAAAAATGCTGGCGACCTTCCAGTTGCACGATGTCTTCGGGCGCCAGGTCACGCATGCGTTCGATATGGGCCAGCGGGAACGCGTAGGCCTCTTCACCCACTTCCACCACCAGGCTGCGCACTACCGACAGGGTCAACGGCACTTCCAGGTGGAAACGACTGCCCTGCCCCGCCGTCTGCTCCAGTACCACCGCCCCGCGCAACTGGCGGACCATGTGCTGCACCGCATCCAGGCCAACGCCACGCCCGGAGACTTCGGTGACCTTGTCCCGCAGGCTGAAGCCCGGCAGGAACAGGAACGTCAGCAGTTCCTCTTCGCTCAGGCGCAGAGCGGTTTCCAGCGGCGACAGATGCCGGTCGACGATGGTGCCACGCAGGCGCTCCAGGTCGACGCCATTGCCGTCGTCGCTCAATTCCAGCACCAGCAAGCCCGCCTGATGGGACGCACGCAGGCGGATCAAGCCTTCGGCGGGTTTGCCCGCCAACACGCGCTGCTCGGGCATTTCGATGCCGTGGTCGACGGCATTGCGCAGTAAGTGCGTGAGCGGCGCTTCGAGTTTTTCCAGTACGTCGCGGTCGACCTGGGTCTTTTCGCCTTCGATCTCCAGGCGTACTTGCTTGCCCAGGCTGCGGCCCAGGTCACGCACCATGCGCACTTGCCCGGCCAGCACGTCGGCAAACGGGCGCATGCGGCAAGCCAGTGCGGTGTCGTACAGCACTTGGGCGCGCTGCCCGGCCTGCCAGCCGAACTCGTCCAGCTCGGCGGTTTTTTCCGCCAGCAAGGCCTGGGCTTCGCTGAGCAGGCGGCGGGTATCGGCCAGGGCTTCCTGGGCTTCGAGGTTCAGGTCCAGGGTTTTGAGCTGGCCGTCGAGGGCATCGAGCGCGCGGACGCTCTGGCTTTGCAGGCGCTTGAGGCGTTGCAGGCTGGCCAGGTAGGGTTTGAGGCGCTGGGTTTCCACCAGCGATTTACTGGACAGGTCGAGCAGGCTATTGAGGCGCTCGGCAGTCACCCGCAGCACGCGTTCCCCGCCTTCGGTCATGCGCCTATTCTGGCGCGGCGGCTCAGCGGTGACCGGCGGCGCAGGCTCTGGCTCGGGCGGCAGCGCCTCGACCACCGGAGCCGAGTCGGGTGCGGTCGGCGGCGTGACGTTGATAACCGGCGTCTGAATAACCGGCGCTTGGGACGGATCGAGCAAGCGCTCCATCAACGCCACATAGGCTTCGATGTCCGCAGGGCCCACGGTGTTGCCCGGCGTGGCGATGCGCATCAGCAGGTCAGTGCCTTGCAGCAGCGCGTCGATATGCTCGGGTTGCAGGTACAGCCGGCCTTCCTGGGCGCTGACCAGGCAATCCTCCATCACATGGGACACGCTGACCCCGGCGTCCACCCCGACGATACGCGCCGCGCCCTTGAGGGAGTGGGCTGCGCGCATACAGGCTTCGAGTTGGTCGGCCTGCGTCGGATTGCGCTCCAGGGCCAGCAGGCCCGCGCTCAGTACCTGGGTCTGCGCGTCGGCTTCCAGGCTGAACAGTTCGAGCAGCGAGGCATCGCGCATCTGGTCGGGGGTCATGAGAGGCTCCGGGTCACGGCGGACAACAATTGCGCCTCGTCCAGCCAACGCAGGCTGCGGCCCTTCCACTGCAGCACGCCTTGGGTGAAGCGCGCGCTGGCCTGGGTGCCGGAGGCCGATGCCGCCTTCAGGGTGCGCTCATCGATGGCGTGGATGCCGTCGACCTCATCCACCGGCACCACCACCGGGCCATCCTGGGCCGCGATGATCAGCATGCGCGGCATGATGCGTCCACCGCTGGCGCCATTGGTGGTGGCGTCCAGGCCCAGCAACTCTACCAGCGACAGGCAGGCCACCAGCGCGCCACGCACGTTGGCCACGCCCAGCAACGCGCGGGAGCGTTGGTGCGGCAGGGAGTGAATCGGTTGCAGCGGGGCGACTTCCACCAGGCAGCGCGTGGCGATGCCCAGCCATTCTTCACCCAGCCGGAACATCAGCAACGAACGGGTGACCACGTCTTCGCCCCGCTCGACGGCGGCCTGGGGGCGGTGGTCGTCCTGCTGTAAGGCATAGCGGTCCAGCAAACGCGTGGCGGCGGCGGAATACACCGAGCAGTTGCGGCAGTGGATATGGTCCACCAGCAACGGGCACGACTTGTCGCCATGAATGCCGATGCGGTTCCAGCAGTCGTCAATGGCTTGGGTGTCGGCCAGGGTCAGGTCCAGGCCTGCGGTATTGAGCGCGTCAGGGCTACTCATCGTTTGGACTCACTGTCAGCTCGCTCGCTACGGGCGGCCCGCGCCTGCAAACGGCGTGCCCCCGCACTGTCGCCCTGGGACTCGAGCAACGCGGCCAGGTGCATCAGGGCCTGCGGGTGCTGCGGTTCCAGGTACAAGGCTTTGCGGTAAAAACCCTGGGCTTCAAGGGCACTGCCGGCCACATCGCTGAGCAGCCCGAGCCAATAGAACACTTGGGCGGACGGCGGGTGGCTGTTCAAATATTGCTCGCAGGCGGCACGGGCCTCGGCGCTCTTGCCTTCGTTGGCGAGCGTGGCGATACGGCTGAGCAACGTCTCTGCATCGGACGACGGCGCCTTGATCGGCAGCACCTGGGCGCTGACCGTACTGAACGGGCGTGGCTTGACCGGAACCGATGCAGCCGTACGCACAGGTGGCGGCATCGGGACCGGCACATACACCGGCTCAGGCTTTTGCGGCGAACCCTGGCGGCTGAACGCAAAGGACTGCGGCACCCCAATCGAGCGCATGCCATGGCGCCCCAGCAGGCTGCCCTCGGCAGGCCCGATAAACAACACGCCATCGACGTGCGTCAGGCCCTTGAGCACATCGAATACTTGCTTCTGGGTCGGCTGGTCAAAGTAGATCAGCAAGTTACGGCAGAACACGAAGTCGTAGCTCGCTTCATTGGCCAGCAGCGCCGGGTCCAGCAGGTTGCCGACTTGCAGGCGCACCTGTTCGCGCACCCGGTCGACGATATGAAAGCCGTCGGCGGATTCGGTGAAGTGCCGGTCACGAAAGTCCAGGTCCCCACCCCGGAACGAGTTTTTGCCGTACACCCCACGCCGCGCACGTTCCACCGACAGCGGGCTGACATCCAGGCCCAACACCTTGAACTGGTGCGGCGCGAGACCGGCGTCCAGCAGGGCCATGGCAATCGAGTAGGGTTCTTCGCCGGTGGAACACGGCAAGCTGAGGATGCGCAGCGCGCGCATCTGCTTGATGTCGACCAGTCGCTCCTTGGCCAGCCGGGCCAGGGTCGCAAAGGATTCGGGGTAACGGAAAAACCAGGTCTCGGGGACGATCACTGCCTCGATCAGCGCTTGCTGCTCATCATGGGAGCTTTGCAGCTGCAGCCAGTATTCGCCCGCCGTCTGCGCCTGAGTGGTTTGGATGCGTTGGCGCAGGGCCCGTTCGATGATTGCTTCGCCCACCGAGGCCACGTCCAGGCCGATGCGCTCTTTGAGGAAGGCAAAGAACCGTGGGTCGTTGCTCATACGCTTAACTCGGCAGAAAACAACACGGCGCGCACATCGTCGGTGAGCAGGTCATTCACGCCGATCCACTGCATCAGGCCCCATGCATCTTCACGCACCGGCCCCAAGTACGGCGCCTGGCGGTTATCCAGGCCATAAGGCTGGAATTCAGCCGGGTCGCAACGCAGGGTGTCGGTAGCCTGTTCGAGGATCAGCCCGAGCCAACGCGCCTCGACCCACGACTCGGGTTGGTAATTGACCAGCACCAGGCGTGTACTGGTACGGGCCTGGGCCGCTGCACCAAAGGTCAGGGCACAGAGGTCGATCACCGGCACCAGCGCGCCGCGATGGGCGAAGATACCCGCCACCCACTGCGGCGCATGGGCGATGGGTTTCAACGGCAGGCGCGGCAGCACCTCGGCCACTTCGGTGGCCTTGAGGGCATAACGTTCGCTGCCGATGTGAAACACCAGGAACAACGCCTTTTTCGCTGCCGGGACGGCACCGCGTTTAGCCGCGAGGTCGCTCATCAGACTTTGAAACGCGACACGCCGCTGCGCAGACCGACCGCAACCTGGCTCAGTTCATCAATGGCAAAGCTGGCCTGGCGCAGCGAATCCACCGTCTGGCTACTGGCATCACCCAGTTGCACCAGCGCATGGTTGATCTGCTCGGCACCGGTGGCCTGGGCCTGCATGCCCTCGTTGACCATCAGCACCCGCGGCGCCAGGGCCTGTACCTGATGGATGATCTGCGACAGCTGCTCGCCCACTTGCTGCACTTCAAACATGCCTCGGCGTACTTCTTCGGAGAATTTGTCCATGCCCATCACACCGGCCGACACCGCCGATTGGATCTCGCGCACCATCTGCTCGATATCGTAGGTGGCCACGGCAGTCTGGTCGGCCAGACGGCGCACTTCGGTGGCGACCACGGCGAAACCACGCCCGTATTCACCGGCTTTTTCGGCCTCGATGGCGGCGTTGAGGGACAACAGGTTGGTCTGGTCGGCAACCTTGACGATGGTGACCACCACTTGGTTGATGTTGCCGGCCTTCTCATTGAGGATCGCCAGCTTGGCGTTCACGAGGTCAGCGGCGCCCATGACCGAGTGCATGGTTTCTTCCATGCGCGCCAGCCCCTGCTGACCGGAACCGGCGGCCACCGACGCCTGGTCAGCGGCGGTGGAGACTTCGGTCATCGTGCGGACTAAATCTTTGGAAGTCGCCGCGATCTCGCGAGAAGTAGCGCCGATCTCAGTGGTAGTCGCCGCGGTTTCAGTGGCGGTGGCCTGTTGCTGCTTGGAGGTGGCGGCAATCTCGGTCACCGAGGTGGTGACCTGCACCGACGAGCGCTGGGCCTGGGAAACCAGGGCCGTGAGTTCGGTCATCATGTCGTTGAAGCCGGTTTCTACGGCGTTGAATTCGTCCTTGCGCTCCAGGTTCAGGCGTTTGCTCAGGTCGCCGTCACGCATGGTTTGCAGGATGTCGACGATACGTCGCATGGGCGCCATGATCGTGCGCAACAACAGTAAGCCACACAGGCCTGCGGCGAAGATGGCGACGGCCAATGACACGAACATGCTGATTTTGGCGGCCGCTACTGCGTCGTCGATGGCGTTGGTCGCCCGATCGGCGACGTTCTTGTTTTCGGTGATGATGTCGTTGAGTTTCATGCGACCTGCAGTCCAGGTCGGCGTCAACTGGGCGTCAAACTCTTTGCGCGCAGCCGCGAGATCGCCGCTCTGCAGGCTCTCGAATACCGTCGCCAGGCTTTTGTTGTAGGCCTGGTGCAAGGCTTCGAATTTATCGAACTCGGAACGATCCATGTCGGTGGCGATGGTTTTTTCGTAGTTGGCCATCTGCTGTTGAATGCGGGCGTCGAAGGACTTGAACACGGCCTTATCGGCTTCGCTCAACCTTTTGTCTTCGCGCAGGCCCAGCAATTCGAGGGTTTGCAGGTAACTGTCGACCCATGCACTGCGGATCATCGAACTGAGGTAAACCCCCGGCACCGCGTCATCGCGTACCGCGACTTCGCTGGTTTCGATCTTCAGCAACCGTGAATAAGAGACCACAACCATTAACAGCATGATGGCGATAATGACCGCAAAACTTGCCAAGATCCGTTGGCGCAAGGTCCAGTTCTTCACAGTAATTCCTCGAAGGGCCATTCAAATGAGGGGGAGTATAGCTGAGCATAAGCCCTCATTAATCAATGGCTTTTGATGAAGTGCTCACAGAATGCAAATGTGGGAGGGGACTTGCTCCCGATGGCGGTGTGTCAGTCACCTGTAAAGGGGCTGAAACACTGCCATCGGGGGCAAGCCCCCTCCCACATTTTGTCCGGGGTACAACCGGTATTCAGGCGTTCAGGCGTACCTGCTTTTCGAGCTCGGCCTTTAAGCCAGGCTCGAGCTTGAGTTGACGGGCCAACTCGTCGAGGTAGGCCTTTTCCATAAAGTTTTCCTCATCCACCAGCATCACGCTGGCGATGTACATCTCGGCAGCCATTTCCGGGGTGCCGGCGGCGCGAGCCACATCGACGGGGTCGAGGGGCTTGTTGAGTTCGGCGTGCAGCCAGCTTTGCAGTTCGCGGTCGTTATCGAGCTTGGTAAATTCGCCTTCGATCAGGGTGCGCTCTCGCTCGTCGACATGCCCGTCGGCCTTGGCGGCAGCGACCAATGCCTTAAGGATCGCCTGGCTGTGCTGTTCGACCTGGGCCGGTGGCAGGCGGTCGATAGTTTGCGGCTCGCCTTTTGGCGCATTGGCCTGCTGCGCCTGCCAGTTGCCGTAGGCCTTGTAGGCAATCACGCCCAACGCGGCCAGGCCACCGTAAGTCAGGGCCTTGCCGCCAAATTTGCGCGCCTTCTTGTTACCCAGCAGCAGCCCCATGGCGCCTGCCGCCAGTGCGCCGCCGCCTGCGCCACCGAGCAGACTGCCCAGGCCACCGCCGCCGAGCAAACCGCCCAAGGCGCCTTTGTCATCTTGTTTACGCTGGCCACCGGCCTTGTTTTGCAGCATGTCCTGGCCAGATTTGAGCAACTGATCGAGCAATCCACGGGTATTCATTAAAAGCCTCCAGACACTTGGGTTCATAGGACCAATAGGCCCCCAGCGTAAAACTAAGTGCCAAAAAGCCCCGATCTAGAGTGCTTCCAGATGTAACACCATGGCCGTTCGCTTAAATCGATATACACTCGGATAAATCTATAAAAACACCCCACTGGTACTCCCAGCATGATGACGTTGCGCCAAATCCGGCATTTCATCGCCGTGGCCGAAACCGGCTCGATCTCCGCGGCTGCGCAAACCGCGTTTATTTCACAGTCCACCCTGACCCTGGCGATCCAGCAACTGGAGCAGGAAATCGGTGTGAACCTGTTCAACCGCCACGCCAAGGGCATGACCCTGACCCACCAGGGCCACCAGTTCCTGCGCCAGGCGCACCTGATCCTGGCCACCGTCGACAATGCCAAGCGCAGCCTGCAACAAAGCACCGACCAGGTCGCGGGGCAGTTGATTATCGGAGTGACCAGCCTGGTGGCGGGTTATTACCTCGCCGACCTGCTGACCCGCTTCCAACGCGCCTACCCCAATGTAGAAATCCGCGTGATGGAGGACGAGCGGCCCTATATCGAGCATTTGCTGGTGAGCGGCGAGATCGATGTGGGCGTGCTCATTCTTTCCAACCTCGAAGACCGTCACGCCCTGCAAACCGAAGTGCTCACCCACTCCCCCCACCGCCTCTGGCTGCCGGCGCAACACCCATTGCTTGAGCACGACAGCATCAACCTGGCCGACGTGGCGGCTGAGCCGCTGATCCAGCTGAACGTCGACGAAATGGGCCACAACGCCCAGCGCATGTGGGCTGGCGCCGGCCTGCAACCCCGGGTAACGCTGCGCACAGCCTCCACCGAGGCAGTGCGCAGCCTGGTGGCGGCGGGCCTGGGGGTGTCGATTCAGCCAGACATGACCTACCGCCCCTGGTCGCTTGAGGGCGACATTATTGAAGCGCGGCCTATTGCCGACCTTAGCCAGACCCTCGACGTCGGCCTGGCTTGGCGCCGAGGCACGGCACGCCCTGCACTGGTGGACCCGTTCCTGACCGTAGCGCGCGAGCAGCCCCACCCGCGCAAGCCATCTATTTAATCGAATGCTGCATTCAGTATTTAGTATTTGTTGACCTCGTGTCTGACCTCTACTCTCGCTTCATCCATAAGAGAAGGTCAGGCGCCTTGTAAGAGAACGCCCATGGCCACACAAGAAAAGAGATCGCGAAAAATGTCCGGCGCGCCCACCCCGCTGCTCACTGCATTGTTGATCGACGGCGAACTGGTTCAGGGCCAGGGCATTGTCGAGCCGATCCTCAACCCGGCCACCGGCGAGGTGCTCAACCAGATCGCTGAAGCCAGCACTGAGCAAGTTGAAGCCGCTATTCTCGCCGCCCACCGCGCTTTCGCCGGTTGGTCCCGCACCACGCCGCAGCAACGTTCGAACATTTTGCTGGGCATCGCCGACGCCATTGAAAAACACGCCGACTACTTGGCCCGCCTCGAATCCCTGAACTGCGGCAAGCCGTTGCACCTGGCCCGCCAGGATGACTTGAGTGCCACGGTGGATGTGTTTCGGTTCTTCGCCGGCGCCGTGCGCTGCCAGACCGGGCAACTGAGCGGCGAATACCTGCCGGGCTACACCAGCATGGTGCGCCGCGACCCGATCGGCGTGGTGGCCTCGATTGCGCCGTGGAACTACCCGCTGATGATGGCTGCGTGGAAGATCGCCCCTGCCTTGGCTGCCGGCAACACCCTGGTGTTCAAGCCATCGGAACACACGCCACTGTCGATTCTCGCCCTGGCCCCGGTGCTTAAAGAGCTGCTGCCACGCGGGGTGATCAACATCTTGTGCGGGGGTGGCGAGGGGGTTGGCAGTCACCTGGTCAGCCACCCCAAAGTGCGCATGGTCTCGTTGACCGGTGACATCGTGACCGGGCAGAAAATTCTGCAGGCTGCCTCCAAGACCCTCAAACGCACCCACCTGGAACTCGGCGGCAAGGCGCCGGTGATCGTGTGCAATGACGCCGACCTGCAAGCCGTAGTCGAGGGCGTGCGTGCCTACGGCTACTACAACGCCGGGCAGGATTGCACCGCAGCGTGCCGGATCTACGCCCAGGCGGGGATTCACGACACGTTGGTTGCCGAACTGGGCGCCGCCGTCAGCAGCCTGCGTTTTGCCGGCAAACGCGATGCCGACAACGAACTCGGCCCACTGATCAGCACCCGCCAGCGTGACCGGGTGGCCAGCTTCGTTGAGCGCGCCCTTGGCCAGCCGCATATCGAACGCATCACCGGCGCCGCCGTGCATTCCGGCGCCGGCTTTTATTACCAGCCCACCCTGCTGGCCGGCTGTAAACAGACCGATGAAATCGTGCAGCGCGAAGTGTTCGGCCCGGTGGTCACCGTGACCCGCTTCGATGAGTTGGAACAAGCGGTGGACTGGGCCAACGACTCCGAGTACGGCCTGGCCTCCTCCGTGTGGACCCAGAACCTGGACAAAGCCATGCAAGTGGCCGCACGCCTGCAATACGGCTGCACCTGGATCAATAGCCATTTCATGCTCGTGAGCGAAATGCCCCACGGCGGCTTGAAGCGCTCGGGCTACGGGAAAGACCTGTCCAGCGATTCGCTGCAGGACTACAGCGTGGTGCGCCACATCATGGCGCGCCACGGACAGCATCTCTAAAACAACAACTAAGCTCTTGCGTCACCGGCAACAAAAACTGCCCCGACCATAATTAAAGAAGAGGGAACCCCCATGTCCGCGCACAAGACCGCACTGCTCAGTGCCTTGACCACCGCGCTGCTGGCCAGCGCCAGCCTGCAGGCCGCCGAACCGCTCAAGGCGGTAGGCGCTGGCGAAGGCCAGCTGGATATCGTCGCCTGGCCCGGCTATATCGAACGAGGCGAAAGCGACAAGGCCTACGATTGGGTCAGCGGTTTCGAGAAGGAGACCGGCTGCAAGGTGAATGTCAAAACCGCCGCCACCTCTGACGAAATGGTCAGCCTTATGGCCAAGGGCGGCTATGACCTGGTGACCGCCTCGGGCGACGCTTCGCTGCGCTTGATCGGCGGCAAACGTGTGCAGCCGATCAACACCGCGCTGATCCCCAACTGGAAGAACATCGACCCGCGCCTCAAAGACGCGCCGTGGTATGTGGTTGGCCAGCAGACGTACGGCACCCCGTACCAGTGGGGCCCGAACGTGTTGATGTACAACACGAATGTGTTCAAGACCGCGCCCACCAGCTGGAGCGTGCTGTTCGAAGCGCAAGACCTGCCCGATGGCAAACCGAACAAAGGCCGCGTGCAAGCGTATGACGGCCCGATCTATATCGCTGACGCGGCGCTGTACCTCAAGTCAACCAAGCCGGAACTGGGCATCCAGAATCCCTACGAACTGACCGAAACCCAATACAAGGCCGTGCTCGAACTGCTGCGTGCCCAGCAACCCTTGATCCACCGCTACTGGCACGACACCACCGTGCAAATGAGTGACTTCAAGAACGAAGGCGTGGTGGCCTCCAGCGCGTGGCCGTATCAGGTCAACGGCCTGAAAAACGAGAAGCAGGCGATCGCCTCGACCATTCCAAAAGAAGGCGCGACCGGCTGGGCCGACACCACCATGCTGCACACCGACGCCAAGCACCCCAACTGTGCCTATAAGTGGATGGACTGGTCGCTGCAGCCGAAGGTCCAGGGCGATGTCGCCGCCTGGTTCGGCTCGCTGCCGGCGGTGCCACAGGCGTGCAAGGAAAGCGAACTGTTGGGCGCCGAGGGTTGCAAAACCAATGGTTTCGACCAGTTCGAGAAGATCGCCTTCTGGAAAACCCCGCAGGCGGAGGGCGGCAAGTTTGTGCCGTATAGCCGCTGGACCCAGGATTACATTGCGATCATGGGTGGGCGCTGAGGCCTCCCAGACGACATAGATCCAATGTGGGAGGGGGCTTGCCCCCGATAGCAGTGTGTCAGTTGGCACAGTTGTTAGTGAACCACCGCTATCGGGGGCAAGCCCCCTCCCACATTTACCGATAAATCACAGTTCAGAAGTCCAGGCCGGGCCGCTGCGACGACCCGCGCCTTTTTGGAGCACCGCACCATGACGCTTGCAGTCCAATTCACCCACGTTTCCCGTCAATTCGGCGAAGTGAAAGCCGTTGACCGGGTTTCCATCGATATCCAGGACGGCGAGTTCTTTTCCATGCTCGGCCCTTCCGGCTCAGGCAAAACCACTTGCCTGCGCCTGATCGCAGGCTTCGAGCAGCCTAGCGCGGGCTCGATTCGTATTCATGGCGAGGAAGCCGCCGGCTTGCCGCCGTATCAGCGCGATGTAAACACCGTGTTCCAGGATTACGCACTGTTCCCCCATATGAATGTGCGTGACAACGTCGCCTATGGCCTGAAGGTCAAAGGCGTGGGCAAGGCCGAGCGCCTCAACCGCGCCGAAGAAGCCCTGGGGATGGTCGCCCTCGGCGGTTATGGCGAGCGCAAGCCGGTGCAGCTTTCCGGCGGCCAGCGCCAACGGGTCGCCCTCGCCCGCGCACTGGTCAATCGCCCCCGCGTATTGCTGCTGGATGAACCCCTGGGCGCCCTCGACCTCAAGCTGCGCGAACAGATGCAAAGCGAGCTCAAGAAGCTGCAACGCCAATTGGGCATCACCTTTATTTTCGTGACCCACGACCAGACCGAAGCGCTGTCGATGTCGGACCGGGTGGCGGTGTTCAACAAGGGTCGCATCGAACAGGTCGACACCCCGCGCAACCTCTACATGAAACCGGGCACGGCGTTCGTCGCCGAGTTTGTCGGTACCTCCAACGTGATTCGCGGCGAGCTGGCCCAGCGCCTCAGCGGCAGTGCGCAGCCGTTTTCGATCCGCCCGGAACACGTGCGTTTTGCCGAAGGCCCACTGGGCGCCGGCGAAGTGGAAATCAGCGGCCTGCTGCATGACATCCAATACCAAGGCAGCGCCACGCGCTATGAGCTGAAACTGGAAAACGGCCAGGCACTGAACATCAGCCAGGCCAATAACCAGTGGCTGGATATCAGCAGCGGCCATCAGGTCGGCCAGTCGATCACCGCACGCTGGGCGCGGGAAGCGATGACGCCGCTGACCGAAAATGCAGGCGAGGTGTGACATGAGCCTGGCCCTTTCCCACCCACCGATGCGCAGGTTTTCCAACCTGCTGTACCGCAAGCCCAACCTGTATCTGGCGATGCTGCTGATACCGCCGCTGATCTGGTTCGGCGCAATCTACCTGGGTTCGTTGCTGACCTTGCTGTGGCAAGGCTTCTACACCTTCGACGACTTCACCATGGCGGTCACGCCAGACCTGACCCTGGCCAACTTCGCGGCGCTGTTCCAGCCGGCGAACTTCGACATCATTGTGCGCACCCTGAGCATGGCCATCGTGGTGTCCATCGCCAGCGCCGTGGTGGCCTTCCCCATTGCCTACTACATGGCGCGCTACACCACGGGCAAGACCAAGGCGTTTTTCTATATCGCGGTGATGATGCCGATGTGGGCCAGCTACATCGTCAAGGCCTATGCCTGGACCTTGCTGCTGGCCAAAGGCGGCGTGGCGCAGTGGTTTGTGCAGCACTTGGGGCTGGAGCCGGTGTTGCAGTTCGTGTTGGGCATTCCTGGCGTAGGCGGCAGCACCTTGAGCACCTCGCACCTGGGGCGGTTCATGGTGTTTGTCTATATCTGGCTGCCGTTCATGATTTTGCCGATCCAGGCGTCGCTGGAGCGTTTGCCGCCGTCGTTGCTGCAAGCCTCGGCGGATCTTGGGGCGAAGCCGCGCCAGACCTTTATGCAAGTGATCCTGCCGCTGTCCGTTCCCGGCATTGCCGCCGGTTCGATCTTCACCTTCTCGCTGACCTTGGGGGATTTCATCGTGCCGCAACTGGTCGGCCCACCGGGTTATTTCGTTGGCGGCATGGTGTACGCCCAGCAAGGCGCCATCGGCAATATGCCCATGGCGGCGGCGTTCACTCTGGTGCCCATCGTGTTGATCGCGGTGTACCTGTCCATCGTCAAACGCCTGGGGGCCTTCGATGCACTCTGAAAAAGCATCCATGGGGCTGCGCATTGCAGCCTGGGGCGGGTTGGTGTTTTTACACTTCCCGATCCTGATCATCTTCCTCTATGCCTTCAACACGGAAGAAGCCGCGTTCAGCTTTCCGCCCCAGGGCTTCACCTTGAAGTGGTTCAGCGTGGCGTTTGCGCGGCCGGACGTGCTGGAAGCCATCAAGCTGTCGCTGCAGATCGCGGCCATCGCCACGTTGATCGCCATGGTGCTCGGCACGCTGGCGTCGGCGGCGTTGTATCGCCGTGAGTTTTTCGGCAAGCAGGGCGTGTCGCTGATGCTGATTTTGCCGATTGCGCTGCCGGGGATCATCACCGGTATCGCCTTGCTGGCGACCTTCAAGACCTTGGGCATCGAGCCTGGGATGTTCACCATCATCGTCGGCCACGCGACCTTCTGCGTGGTGATCGTCTACAACAACGTCATCGCCCGACTGCGCCGCACGTCCCACAGCCTGATCGAAGCCTCGATGGACCTGGGCGCCGACGGCTGGCAGACCTTCCGCTACATCATCATGCCCAACCTGGGCTCGGCCCTGCTGGCCGGCGGCATGCTCGCCTTTGCGCTGTCGTTCGACGAAATCATCGTCACCACCTTCACCGCCGGCCACGAGCGCACCTTGCCACTGTGGTTGCTCAACCAACTGAGCCGCCCACGGGATGTGCCAGTGACCAACGTGGTGGCGATGCTGGTGATGCTGGTGACGATGGTCCCGATTTTGGGTGCCTATTACCTGACACGCGGCGGTGAAAGCGTGGCGGGGAGTGGCGGTAAATAACCTTGCCACTGAAGGAAGAGGTTCACAGGTGGGAGGGGGCAAGCCCCCTCCCACCTAGAGAGCCCGTTTATTCAGGGGAATAACAATAGTTTTGTGGAGGACTCACCCATGCAAACCAAATTACTGATCAACGGCCAACTGGTCGAAGGCGACGGCCCGGCCCAAGCGGTGTTCAACCCCGCTCTCGGTCGCGTACTGGTAGAAATCAACGAAGCCAGCGAAGCCCAGGTCGATGCCGCGGTGCGCGCCGCCGATGCTGCCTTTGACAGCTGGTCGCAGACCGCGCCCAAGGATCGCTCGTTGTTGCTGCTCAAATTGGCCGACGCGATCGAAGCCCACGGCGAAGAACTGGCCAAGCTCGAATCAGACAACTGCGGCAAGCCCTACAGCGCCGCGTTGAACGACGAGATCCCGGCGATTGCCGACGTATTCCGCTTCTTTGCCGGCGCCAGCCGCTGCATGAGCGGTTCGGCCGGCGGTGAATACCTACCGGGGCACACCTCGATGATCCGTCGCGACCCGGTGGGCGTGATCGCCTCGATTGCGCCGTGGAACTACCCGCTGATGATGGTCGCCTGGAAAATCGCCCCGGCCCTCGCCGCCGGGAATACCGTGGTGCTCAAGCCGTCGGAACAAACCCCGCTGACCGCCTTGCGCATGGTCGAACTGGCCGCTGAAATATTCCCTGCTGGTGTACTCAACCTGGTGTTTGGCCGTGGGCCAACGGTGGGTAGCCCGCTGGTGAACCACCCCAAAGTGCGCATGGTGTCGCTGACCGGCTCCATCGCGACCGGCGCAACTATCATTTCCAGCACCGCCGACAGCGTGAAGCGCATGCACATGGAGCTGGGCGGCAAGGCGCCCGTGATCATCTTCAACGACGCCGATATCGATGCGGCCGTCGAAGGCATTCGCACCTTCGGCTTTTATAACGCCGGGCAAGATTGCACGGCGGCATGCCGGATTTACGCCCAGGCGGATATCTACGATGCATTCGTGGAGAAACTCGGCGCAGCGGTCGCCAGCATCAAGCATGGCTTGCAGGACGACCCAAACACCGAACTGGGCCCGCTGATTACCGCCCAGCACCGCGACCGCGTGGCCGGCTTTGTCGAGCGCGCCGTGGCACAGCCGCATATTCGCCTGATCACCGGCGGCAAGGCCGTCGAAGGCAATGGCTACTTCTTCGAACCGACGGTGCTGGCTGACGCGCAGCAAGACGACGAAATCGTACGCCGTGAGGTATTCGGGCCCGTGGTGTCGGTGACCAAGTTCAATGATGAGTCGCAGGTGCTGGGCTGGGCCAATGATTCGGACTACGGCCTGGCCTCTTCCGTTTGGACCGCCGATGTCGGCCGCGCCCACCGCTTGGCTGCGCGCTTGCAATATGGCTGCACTTGGGTGAATACCCACTTCATGCTGGTCAGCGAGATGCCGCACGGCGGTCAGAAACTGTCCGGCTATGGCAAGGACATGTCCATGTACGGGCTGGAGGACTACACCACTGTGCGACATGTGATGTTCAAGCACTGACGCCAACCCCCTCAATAATAAAAATAGAGATCCCCCCATGGATATCACCCGCCGCGACTTCCTCAACGGCGTCGCCATTACTATTGCCGCGGGCATGACCCCGCTGCAGATCCTCCAGGCCACTCCCGATGGCCGCTACTACCCACCGGCCCTCACCGGCCTACGCGGCAGCCATGTCGGCTCGTTCGAAGTGGCGCACCAGATGGGTTGGGAAAAGAAGGTGTTCGACACCGACAAGCTGCCCATCACCGAAGACTATGACCTGGTGGTGGTCGGCGGCGGCTTGAGCGGTTTGTCGGCGGCATGGTTCTACCGGGAGAAACACCCCAAGGCGAAAATCCTGATCCTGGAAAACCACGACGACTTCGGCGGCCACGCCAAACGCAATGAATTCCAGGCCGGTGGCCGCACGATCATCGGCTACGGGGGCAGCGAGGCGTTCCAGTCGCCTAATCACCTGTACAGCAAGGAAGTGAACGGCCTGCTGAAGAAACTGGGGGTCAATATCAAGCGCTTCGAAACCGCTTTCGATCGCCAGTTCTACCCTGGCCTCGGGCTGTCGCGCGGGGTGTTTTTCGACAAAGAAAACTTCGGCGAAGACAAACTGGTCACCGGCGATCCCACGCCAATGGTGGCCGATGATATTGCGCCAGACCAGTTGCATGCACGCTCCCTCAGCGATTTCATCAATGACTTCCCGTTGCCGCCGGCCGACCGCCAGGCGTTGATCGAGCTGCACACAGCGCCCAAGGACTACTTGCCGGGTAAGACCGCCGATGAAAAAGCTGACTACCTTGCAGCCACCAGCTACCGCGATTTTCTGCTCAAGAACGTAGGGTTATCGGAGGGCGCGGTGAAGTACTTTCAGAGCCGCACCAATGACTTCATGGCCTTGAGCATTGATGCGGTGGCAGCGTCCGACGCCTACAGTGTGGGTTTCCCTGGCTTCGGCGCAATGAACCTGGCCCCCATCAGCGAAGAAGCCGCCGCTGAAATGGAAGAGCCTTACATCTACCACTTCCCGGATGGCAACGCGTCGCTGGCACGCTTGCTGGTGCGCAGCCTGATCCCAGGTGTCGCGCCGGGTCACACCATGGACGATGTTGTGCTGGCGGCCTTTGATTACGCCAAGCTCGACCAACCCAAGGCGTCGGTGCGAGTGCGCTTGAACAGCACCGCGGTCAGTGTGCGTAACGTGGATGATGGCGTGCATATCGGCTACAGCCGTGGCGGGCAACTCGCACAAGTGCGCGGCAAGCGCTGCATCCTGGCGTGCTACAACATGATGATCCCCTACTTGCTCAAGGACCTGCCGGCCCCGCAGGCCCATGCCTTGAGCCAGAACGTGAAATTCCCACTGGTGTACACCAAGGTGGTGATCCGCAACTGGCAGGCGTTCCAGAAACTGGGGGTGCATGAGATTTACGCGGCGACCCAGCCCTACAGCCGGATCAAGCTGGACTACCCGGTGAGCATGGGCGGCTACGACCACCCGCGCGACCCAACGCAACCGATCGGCTTGCACCTGGTGTACGTGCCCACCAGCCCCAACAGCGGCATGAACGCCCGCGACCAGGCCCGCGCCGGGCGGGGCAAGCTGTATGGGCAGACGTTCGAGCAACTGGAGGCGCAGTTGCGTGACCAACTGCAACGCATGCTCGGGCCGGGCGGGTTCAACCACACGACGGATATCCTGGGGATCACGGTGAATCGCTGGTCCCATGGCTATGCGTATTTTTCCAACAGCCTGTTCGATGATGCCGACGAAAGCGAAGCGCTGATGAACCTGGCGCGCAAGCCGGTGGGGCATGTGAGCATCGCCAATTCGGATGCGGCGTGGAGTGCGTATGCCCATGCGGCGATTGATGAGGCGTTCAGGGCGGTGGGGGAAGTCGCCTGAAAGAGGCTCAAACAAGCGGTACAACATTGAATGTGGGAGGGGCAAGTCGAATCGTCGCACCGGCCCTCCCACATTTGATCTTCATAAAGTTTAAATACTGTGCGCGCACGCTGAGGCGGAAATGTCTTGTCGCACTTGCAATGCCATCACGCCATCATTCATCAATTTTCCTTCTTCATCGAACCGCTTAAGCTATCCGGCGTCTGTTTATTGTCCGTTGCGTTTGGCCGAAGGCATGTCCGAACCGTAATTTCTTATCCGCTACGTGCCAGGAACGGCTCGGGATTTGCTCACGACAGGTTGTCTCTATGCACCGCAGGAATTTGCTCAAAGCATCCATGGCCATTGCGGCTTACACCGGTTTGTCCGCCAGCGGCCTGCTTGCAGCCCAAGCCTGGGCCGGGAACCGCGCCGCCGATGGCAAGGCCGTGTCATTCGATTTTGAAACGCTGAAAGCCCAGGCCAAGCAACTCGCCGGGACTGCTTATAAAGACACCAAACAGGTGCTGCCGCCGACCCTGGCGACCATGACGCCGCAGAATTTCAACGCCATCGGCTACGACGGCAAGCATTCGCTGTGGAAGGAATTGAACGGCCAACTCGACGTGCAGTTCTTCCACGTCGGCATGGGGTTCAAGACGCCGGTGCGCATGCACAGCGTCGACCCCAAGACCCGAGCCTCTCGCGAGGTGCACTTCCGCCCTTCGCTGTTCAACTACGAAAAAACCACGGTAGACACCAAACAGCTGACCGGCGACCTGGGTTTTTCCGGATTTAAACTGTTCAAGGCACCGGAACTGGATCGCCATGACGTGCTGTCTTTCCTTGGCGCCAGCTACTTCCGCGCGGTGGACGCCACTGGCCAGTACGGTCTTTCGGCCCGTGGCCTGGCCATCGACACCTACGCGAAAAAACGCGAGGAATTTCCCGACTTCACGCAGTTCTGGTTCGAAACCCCGGACAAGGACGCCACCCGCTTCGTGGTCTACGCCCTGCTCGACTCGCCGAGCGCCACCGGTGCCTATCGCTTCGATATCGACTGCCAGGCCAACCAGGTGGTCATGGCCATTGACGCCCATATCAATGCGCGCACCGCCATCGAGCAACTGGGCATCGCGCCGATGACCAGCATGTTTAGCTGCGGCACCCACGAGCGCCGCATGTGCGACACCATCCACCCACAAATCCACGACTCAGACCGTCTGGCGATGTGGCGTGGTAACGGCGAGTGGATCTGCCGTCCGCTGAACAACCCGGCCAAGCTGCAATTCAACGCTTTCGCCGACAAAGACCCTAAAGGCTTTGGCCTGGTGCAGACCGACCACGAGTTCGCCAGCTACCAGGACACCGTGGACTGGTACAGCAAGCGCCCAAGCCTGTGGGTCGAACCGACGACTGCGTGGGGCGAAGGCTCTATCGATTTGCTGGAAATCCCTACCACCGGCGAAACCCTGGACAACATCGTGGCCTTCTGGACCCCGAAAAAACCCGTGGCTGCCGGCGAATCACTGAACTACGGCTACAAGCTGTACTGGAGCGCCTTACCGCCGGTGAGCACGCCGTTGGCGCAGGTCGATGCGACCCGCTCCGGCATGGGCGGCTTTACCGAAGGCTGGGCACCGGGCGAGCATTACCCGGACGTGTGGGCCCGTCGCTTTGCGGTGGATTTCAAAGGCGGCGGCCTGGATCGCTTGCCCGCTGGCACCGGGATTGAGCCGGTGGTGACCTGCTCCCACGGCGAAGTCAAAGACTTCAGCGTGTTGGTGCTCGACAACATCAAGGGCTACCGCATTCTGTTCGACTGGTACCCGACCAGCGACAGCGTGGAACCGGTGGAACTGCGCTTGTTTATCCGTACCCAGGATCGCACCTTGAGTGAAACCTGGCTGTATCAGTACTTCCCGCCGGCACCAGAGCTGCGCAAGTACACGTGATGCCAAATGTGGGAGCGGGTACCGCCGCTCCCACATTTTTGGGGGTGGCTCAAAACCGCGAGACACTCTTCATCGCCCCAATCAAATACCGCATTGCCACCTGATCGTTTTCGGTCAGGGCGCGGTACTGCGCCAGCAATTCAGCCTCATCCGAACTCAGCTTTCGGTGCCTCGACAGCACACTGCGGGTCAAAAAAGACGCCACCACACACGCAACACCATTGGACTTGGCCATGGACTGTTTCTCCTGATAACAATCAAATACTCCTTTCGCCCATTACCTGCCTCCCGTGAAGCGCAATGCCTCCGTGGACAAACAGACTGACTCCCTGGGCCAGAAACCAGACTTGTCCTAAGCGTAGAAACTATCTCGCCGTTTGTGGGGTTTTTTAGAGTAATTACTTAAAAAAATTTATCGGTAATAAATGCCTACAGGTATTTCCCACCTCGCAGGCGATAAAAAACCCACCGGGTCAGAGTGGGTTCTAGTGCAGCGACGTTAGGTTTAATCCCTCAAGTCAGACTCATGGATCGGCTGGTCGCGATGCGTAGCGCGTTGATATTGCGCCGGCCAAATCGCTTTGCGCCCGCCCAGATCATCGTCGGCATGCAACGGCCAATACGGGTCGCGCAACAGCTCTCGAGCAAGAAAAATAATGTCGGCCTGGCAGGTGCGCAGAATGTGCTCGGCCTGGGCCGGCTCGGTGATCATGCCTACGGTACCGGTGGCCATGCCCGACTCTTTGCGTACACGCTCGGCAAAACGGGTCTGGTAACCCGGCCCGGTAGGGATCTCGGCATTCGCGGCGGTACCGCCCGAGGACACATCAATCAGGTCCACGCCGAGGTCTTTCAGCCGGCGCGCCAGCTCTACGGTTTCATCGGGGTTCCAGCCGTCTTCCACCCAGTCGGTGGCCGATACGCGCACAAACAGAGGGAGTTCCTGAGGCCAGACGTCGCGTACGGCCGCGGTGACTTGCAGCACCAGGCGGATGCGGTTTTCAAACGAGCCGCCGTATTGGTCCTGGCGCTGATTGCTGATGGGCGACAGGAATTGATGCAGCAGGTATCCATGGGCGGCGTGGATTTCCACCACTTCAAACCCGGCGGTCAAGGCGCGTTTGGCGGCGGCGACAAAGTCGGCGATCACTTGCTGGATCTGCCCTTCGTCCAACGGTTGGGGTTGGGTGTGCTGGGGGTCGAAGGCAATCGGCGAAGGCCCGACCGGCGTCCAGCCGCCGTCGTCTACCTTGACGCTGCCGTGCTTGCCGATCCACGGCCGGTGGGTGCTGGCCTTGCGCCCGGCGTGAGCCAGCTGAATGCCCGCCACGGCGCCTTGGGCTGCGATAAATCGAGTGATGCGTTGCAGCGGTTCGATCTGGGCGTCGTTCCACAGCCCCAGGTCCTGAGCGGTGATACGGCCCTCGGCGGTCACGGCAGTGGCCTCGGTAAAAATCAGCCCGGCGCCGCCTACGGCACGGCTGCCGAGGTGCACCAGGTGCCAGTCGTTGGCCAGGCCATCGTCTGAGGAGTATTGGCACATCGGCGACACCGCAATGCGGTTGAGCAGGGTCAATTGGCGCAGGGTATAGGGTTCGAGCAGCTGACTCATGGCGCACCTCTTCTGGGTTCTGTGGGCACTTCTGTAGGAGCGAGCTTGCTCGCGAAGGCCTCAATGTCGCCGCGTCCATCCAGGATTTACGCGTTACCGTTGACGTTTTTCGCGAGCAAGCTCGCTCCTACAGAGCCTAGTCGACAACGGTGGATTGCACAGGGTTCAGCCGCAAAGCGGGAGCCGATTGCCGGCTCCCGCGCTGCCAGCACCTACATTTCGACCTGGGTGCCCAGCTCGATCACGCGGTTTACCGGGAGTTTGAAGAAGCGCAGGTTGCCGTTGGCGTTCTTCAACATGAACGCGAACAGACTTTCACGCCAGCGCGCCATGCCCTTGATGCGCGATGCGATCACCGTCTCGCGACTGAGAAAATAAGTGGTGCGCATTGGGCTGAAGTCCAGGTCATCCAAGTGGCACAATTTCAGCGCTTCGGGCACATCCGGCTCATCGGTAAAACCGAAATGCAGAATGACCCGGAAGAAGCCGTCACCGAAGGAGTCCACCTCGAAACGCCGTGCAGCCGGCACCCGTGGAATGTCTTCGTAGACCACCGTCAGCAACACCACTTGCTCGTGCAAAACCTGGTTATGCAACAGGTTGTGCAGCAGCGCGTGCGGCACCGCATCTGGGCGTGCGGTGAGGAACACCGCCGTGCCCTGCACGCGATGGGGCGGTTGCACGCGAATACTGCCAATAAAGATCGGCAGCGGCAGCCCGCCTTCGTCGAGGCGCTCTACTAACAATTGCTTGCCGCGCTTCCAGGTAGTCATCAGCACAAACAGCACGATCCCCGCCAACACCGGAAAGGCGCCGCCCTGGATGATCTTCGGCACGTTAGCGGCAAAGTACAGGCCGTCCACCAGCAAGCAGCAGACCAGCACCGGCACCGCCAATATCGGTGGCCATTTCCACAGCAGCAGCATCACGGCCGACACCAGGATGGTGGTCATCAACATGGTCCCGGTCACCGCCACGCCGTAGGCCGAGGCCAGGGCATTGGAGGACTCGAACCCCAGCACCAGCAGAATCACCCCGACCATCAGCGACCAGTTCACCGCGCCGATGTAGATCTGGCCCTGCTCGGCGCTGGAGGTGTGCTGGATATGCATGCGCGGGATATAACCCAGCTGGATCGCCTGGCGCGTCAGCGAAAATGCGCCGGAAATCACCGCCTGGGACGCGATCACCGTAGCCAGGGTCGACAACACCACCAGCGGGATCAGCGCCCAGCTTGGCGCCAGCAGGTAGAACGGGTTGCGCGCCGCTTCCGGGTCGCCCAGCAGCATCGCGCCCTGGCCGAAATAATTGAGCACCAGCGCCGGCAGTACCAGGATGAACCAGGCGCGGGCAATAGGTTTGCGGCCGAAGTGGCCCATGTCGGCGTACAGCGCTTCGGCGCCGGTCAACGCCAGCACTACCGCACCGAGAATGGCCACGCCAATACCGGGGTGAGCCTCGAAGAAACGCACGGCCCACATCGGGTTCATCGCACTGAGCACTTCGGGGTGCAAAGTGATGCCATAGATACCCAGGCCGCCCAGCACCAGGAACCAGGTCACCATCACCGGCCCGAACAGCTTGCCGATCCGGTCGGTGCCGTGCTTTTGAATAAGGAACAGCGCCACCAGCACGACCAAGGCAATGGGCACGACCCATTTCTCCAGGCCATCAAACGCCAACTCCAGGCCTTCAACCGCAGACAGTACGGAAATCGCCGGGGTGATCATGCTGTCTCCGTAAAACAGCGCTGCTCCGCACAGGCCGCACACCACCAGGAAACTGCGCAGCTTCTTGCGCTCCCCCGCCGCCCGACGCGCCAACGCAGTCAGGGCCATGATGCCGCCTTCGCCCTGGTTGTCGGCGCGCAGTACAAACAGCATGTATTTGATCGACACCACCCAGATCAGCGACCAGAAAATCAGCGCCAGAATCCCCAAGACGCCGTCATGGTTGACCTGCACCCCATACCCGCCGTTGAACACCTCTTTGAGGGTGTAGAGCGGGCTGGTCCCGATATCGCCATAAACCACCCCGACCGCTGCCACCAGCATGCCAATCGGCTTCGCGGTGGAATGCTCGGCGCCTGCCGCCGGACTACTTGCCTGACCCATCAACCACTCCTGCCCTTTGACCTGAGGTCTTTTATAAACAGCGCGCCTTAGCTGACCGTAGCATGCGCTGTTTTACTTCTCGTAACAGACGTTTTATTGACCTCGGGGGAATACCCGTGTGCAACGGCGCGAAGCATAGCGCAGCACTGGGTGCATTTCTCTGTTCAAGCGCGCTGCGCAAAAAAGATGGTGGCATTAGCACTGCTTTTTGCCTGTATTGAAGTTATTGACCACCAGCGATATTTTCCTCCCCGGCGTTTTCCGACGCATGGAATGCTTGGCCGCGCCATTACTACAAATAGCGTTTGATCAATTTCGTTCACTGAAGCCATACTCAAATCGTAGCCACAATGTAGCTACATTTTTTGTGTGTAGGAGTCAGGATATGTCCACATTGCTAAAAACCACCGACGTGCGCTGCCGCATTGACGAGGATTTGAAAGTGCGTGCCACTGCCGTGCTCAATGCCTGCGGGCTTAGCCTCAGTGACGCCATGCGCCTTTTTCTGCGGCAGGTCGTCACTACGCAGGGCTTGCCTTTTGAAGTGCGCGTTCCTTCAGAGAAAACCGCACGCGCCATGGCACAAGCGCACGCTATTCGTCACCAATTTGATTCAATCGACGACATGCTAAGGGACGTTGATGGCGAAACCGGAAAAGAAGCAAAAACGCGCTGAACTGCCCAAGCAATGCGCCCAGACGCCTGAGTTTAAAAAGTCCTGGGAGCGCTACAAGCGGGCTGGACGCCGTGATATGAATGAAGTCCGTACAGTGATGGTGATGCTCTTCCTGGGCGAACAACTGCCCGCTGAGTATCGCGACCACGCGCTCACTGGGAATTGGGACGGTTTCAGGGAATGCCATATCGGCGGTGATTTCCTGATGATTTATGAGAACTCGCGGGCTGATCTGATCACCTTTGTAGATCTGGGCAGCCATGCTGAATTGTTCGCATAGTTAATGGTGAATCTTATAGCGCAGCACTCGTCGCATTTCCCCGCATAAAGCTGGTCAAGTGCGTTGCCCGTCGCTAGAATTGCGCACTTTTTGATCAGAGGCACACCAAGTGCCCGTCCGCTGCCTGCCCTTCACGGCGGCGGCGTCATTCAATACCGAGGTTAGACATGTCCACCACTCCCGCAAAAGCCAACCCCAAGGTTGGCTTTGTTTCCCTGGGTTGCCCGAAGGCGCTCGTTGACTCCGAGCGCATCCTCACGCAGCTGCGCATGGAAGGCTATGACGTTGTGTCCACCTACCAGGACGCGGACGTGGTGGTAGTCAACACCTGTGGCTTCATCGACTCGGCCAAGGCTGAATCCCTGGAAGTGATCGGCGAAGCCATCAAGGAAAACGGCAAGGTCATCGTGACCGGCTGCATGGGTGTGGAAGAAGGCAATATCCGCAACGTGCACCCAAGCGTGCTGGCCGTGACCGGCCCGCAGCAATACGAGCAGGTGGTCAATGCCGTGCACGAAGTGGTGCCGCCGCGTCAGGACCACAACCCGCTGATCGACCTGGTGCCGCCGCAAGGCATCAAGCTGACCCCGCGTCACTACGCGTACCTGAAGATTTCCGAAGGCTGCAACCACAGCTGCAGCTTCTGCATCATCCCTTCGATGCGCGGCAAGCTGGTGAGCCGCCCGGTCGGTGATGTGCTGGACGAGGCCCAGCGCCTGGTCAAATCCGGCGTCAAAGAGCTGTTGGTGATCTCGCAAGACACCAGTGCCTACGGCGTTGACGTGAAGTACCGCACCGGTTTCTGGAATGGCGCGCCGGTGAAAACCCGCATGACCGAACTGTGCGAAGCCTTGAGCAGCCTGGGTGTGTGGGTGCGCCTGCACTACGTTTACCCGTACCCGCACGTGGACGAGCTGATCCCGCTGATGGCCGCCGGCAAGATCCTGCCGTACCTGGACATCCCGTTCCAACACGCCAGCCCGAAAGTGCTCAAGGCCATGAAACGCCCGGCCTTCGAAGACAAGACCCTGGCGCGCATCAAGAACTGGCGCGAGATCTGCCCGGAGCTGATCATTCGCTCGACCTTCATCGTCGGCTTCCCCGGCGAAACCGAAGAAGACTTCCAGTACCTGTTGGATTGGCTGACTGAAGCCCAACTGGACCGCGTAGGTTGCTTCCAGTACTCGCCAGTAGAAGGCGCCCCCGCCAACCTGCTGGACCTGGCCGTGGTGCCGGACGACGTCAAGCAAGACCGTTGGGAGCGTTTCATGGCTCACCAACAGGCCATCAGCTCGGCCCGCCTGCAACTGCGTATCGGCAAGGAAATCGAAGTGCTGATTGACGAAGTCGACGAGCAAGGCGCGGTTGGCCGTTGCTTCTTCGACGCGCCGGAGATCGACGGTAACGTGTTTATCGACGACGCCAGCGGCTTGAAGCCGGGCGATAAAGTCTGGTGCACCGTGACCGACGCTGACGAATACGACTTGTGGGCTGAAAAGCGCGACTAAGTCGGTAAAAATCTAAAAAAGCCCTGCCTCTGGTCAAGATGCGGGGCTTTTTTACGTCTATCGTTTTGCCAATCATCGGCAAAGGGCGGCGGGCATGCGTCAGCATTCGGTTATCCATACACCTAAAATCAGCGACTACGCAGAGTTGGCGCGAATTTGGGAGGCATCGGTGCGGGCCACCCATGATTTTCTGCCGGACAGTTACATCGTGTTGCTGAAAGACTTGGTGCTCACGCGTTACCTCGATTGCGTGATGCTGATCTGCACCAAAGACGTACGCCAGTGCATCACCGGGTTTGCCGGCGTGGCGGCAGGCAAGGTGGAGATGCTGTTCATCGACCCGCAGCACCGGGGCCAGGGGCTCGGCCGGCAGTTGCTGCGTTATGCCATCGAGCACATGAATGCCGATGAGCTGGACGTCAACGAACAGAACCCGCAGGCCCTGGGTTTCTACTTCAAGCAGGGCTTCGAGGTGATCGGACGTACGGAGCATGATGGCTTGGGCCAGCCTTATCCGTTGCTGCACCTGCGTTTGCGCCAGCAACAACAAATAAGTAGCGGCTGACTCAACGCCGGACACCTGTGGGAGCGGCGGTGCGAGCAAGCCCGCTCCCACATTTAGATCCAGTTGAGCCAAATAACCTCGCAGTGCTGAAAAGGGTCCGGGATTAACCGGCCCCACACAGGTACAATAGCCGCCCACTTTTGTTACGGCCCTTGTCATGACTGACCCCATACGCCTCTCCAAACGCCTTATCGAACTGGTCGGTTGCTCCCGTCGGGAGGCTGAGCTGTATATCGAAGGCGGCTGGGTCTCGGTGGACGGTGAAGTGATCGACGAGCCGCAGTTCAAGGTCACCACCCAAAAGGTCGAACTCGACCCCGAAGCTAAGGCCACTGTGCCGGAGCCGGTGACCATCCTGCTGCACGCACCCGTCGGTGTGGATGCGGAAACGGCAATGGCGTCGATCAGCGCCGAGACCCTGTCCGAAGAGCACCGCTTCAGCAAGCGCCCGCTCAAGGGGCACTTCCTGCGCCTGACCGCCAGCGCCGACCTGCAGGCCAAGGCCAGCGGCCTATTAGTGTTTACCCAGGACTGGAAGATCCTGCGTAAGTTGACCGCCGATGCTGCCAAGATCGAGCAGGAATATGTCGTTGAGGTCGAAGGCGACATGGTTGCCCACGGCCTCAATCGCCTGAACCATGGCCTGACTTACAAAGGCAAAGAACTGCCGGCGGTGAAAGCCAGCTGGCAAAACGAAAACCGCCTGCGTTTTGCGATGAAGAACCCGCAGCCTGGCGTGATCGCACTGTTCTGCGAAGCGGTTGGCCTCAAAGTGATCGCCATCCGTCGCATCCGCATCGGCGGCGTGTCCATCGGCAAGGTGCCGGTGGGCCAATGGCGTTACCTGTCCGGCAAAGAGAAGTTCTAAGCCGCTCCCCTTTTCTCGGCACCGCCTGACCTGGCGGCGCCCTCAGTTGAATACCAGGATTGCCCACCATGATTCACAACGACGTACTGCGCAGCGTGCGCTACATGCTCGACATCAGCGACAACAAAATGGTCGAGATCGTCAAGCTCGGCGGCATGGACGTGACCAAGGAAGACCTGCTCACCTACCTCAAGAAAGATGAGGAAGAAGGCTTCGTGTTCTGCCCGGACGACGTCATGGCGCACTTCCTCGACGGCCTGGTGATCTTCAAGCGTGGCAAGGATGAGAGCCGTGCGCCACAACCGATCGAAACGCCAGTGACCAACAACATCATCCTCAAGAAGCTGCGCGTGGCCTTCGAATTGAAGGAAGACGACATGCACGCCATCCTCAAGGCCGCTGAATTCCCGGTATCCAAGCCGGAACTGAGCGCGTTGTTCCGCAAGTTTGGCCACACCAACTACCGTACGTGCGGCGACCAATTGCTGCGTAATTTCCTCAAGGGCCTGACCCTGCGGGTTCGTACTTAAGCCATGAGCTACAGCGTCTCACCCGTCGGCTTTGTGCGCTCCTGCTTCAAGGAGAAGTTCGCCATCCCACGCCAACCGCAACTGGCGCCTGCCGCCCGTGGCGTGCTGGAACTGGTGGCACCGTTTGACGGCGGCGAGGCGGTGCAGGGTCTGGAGCAGGTCAGCCATGTGTGGCTGCTGTTTCTGTTTCACCAGGCCCTCGAAGACAAGCCACGTCTGAAAGTGCGCCCGCCGCGCCTGGGCGGCAATACGTCCATGGGTGTGTTTGCCACGCGTGCAACCCATCGACCCAATGGCATCGGCCAGTCGGTGGTGAAGCTGGACAAGGTGGAGCCCGGCAAGCTGTGGATTTCCGGGATCGATCTGCTCGACGGCACGCCAGTGTTGGATATCAAGCCGTATGTGCCGTATGCCGACATTATCGATACCGCGACCAACGACATGGCCAGTGGTGCGCCCGCGCTGATTCCCGTGCAGTGGCTGAAGACCGCGCTGCATCAGGCACAAAGCCATGCCCAGCGGCTGGATGAGCCGTTGGTGGCGTTGATTGAGCAGTGCTTGGCGCAGGATCCGCGGCCGGCGTATCAAACGCCTGGGCCGGAGCGAGAGTATGGCGCGCAGTTCTGGGATGTGGATGTGCGGTGGCACTATCCTGAGGCGGGACTGATTTGTGTGCTGGAAGTGCTTCCAGCTCAGTAACTCGCACACACGAAAAAGCCCGCGCGGCCTGTGAAGGCTGCGCGGGCTTTTTTGCGAATGCATTCTCTGTAGGAGCGAGCTTGCTCGCGAAAAACGCAAACTCACCGCTTTAATCCAGGACGCCAGCGTTATCGTTGACGACCTTCGCGAGCAAGCTCGCTCCTACAAGTGACCCGAGGTCACTTCTCGACGAACGCACGCTCGATCAAGTAATCACCCGGCTCACGCATGCGTGGCGAAACTTTCAGGCCGAAGCTGTTCAGCACTTCGCTGGTCTCGTCGAGCATGCTTGGGCTCCCGCACAGCATGGCGCGGTCGTCCTCGGGGTTGATCGGTGGCAGGCCGATGTCGGTGAACAGCTTGCCGCTGCGCATCAGGTCGGTCAGGCGACCTTCGTTTTCGAACGGCTCGCGGGTCACGGTTGGGTAGTAGATCAACTTGTCACGCAGGGCCTCGCCGAAGAACTCGTTCTGCGGCAGGTGCTCGGTGATGAATTCGCGGTAGGCGACTTCGTTGACGTAACGCACGCCGTGGCACAGGATCACTTTTTCAAAGCGCTCGTAGGTTTCCGGGTCCTGGATCACGCTCATAAACGGCGCGAGGCCAGTACCGGTGCTGAGCAGGTACAGATGTTTGCCAGGCTTCAAATCGTCAAGCACCAGGGTGCCTGTCGGTTTTTTGCTGATGATGATCTCGTCGCCTTCCTTCAAATGCTGCAATTGGGAAGTCAGCGGGCCATCGGGCACCTTGATGCTGAAGAACTCCAGATGCTCTTCCCAGTTCGGGCTGGCAATGGAGTAAGCGCGCATGAGCGGGCGGCCGTTGGGCTGTTGCAGGCCGATCATCACGAACTGACCGTTCTCGAAGCGCAGGCCCGGGTCGCGGGTGCACTTGAAGCTGAACAGAGTGTCGTTCCAGTGATGAACACTGAGGACACGCTCGTGGTTCATGTTGCTCATGTACGGGGAACTCCTGGAAATGGGTCTGCGCAGTATTGAGGCGCGCAATTGCACCGCATTCTAATCGCGGCGACAATATCTGTTAACTGGATTATTAAGATAAGGGTTATCGGTTATATCGATATGCGATTTACTCTCCGTCAACTGCAAGTCTTCGTCGCCGTCGCCCAGCAGGAAAGCGTCTCCCGCGCTGCTGGCCTTCTGGCCTTATCTCAATCCGCCGCCAGCACCTCGATCACCGAGCTGGAGCGTCAATCCAGCTGTCAGTTATTCGACCGAGCCGGTAAACGCCTGAGCCTCAATGCCCTGGGTCACCAGCTTCTACCCCAGGCAGTGGCGCTGCTCGACCAGGCCAAGGAGATCGAGGACCTGCTCAACGGCAAGTCCGGCTTCGGCTCGCTGGCGGTAGGCGCCACGCTGACCATCGGCAATTATCTGGCCACCCTGCTGATCGGCAGCTTTATGCAACAACATCCCGAGAGCCAGGTGAAGCTGCATGTGCAGAACACTGCGCATATCGTGCATCAAGTGGCGCACTACGAAATTGACCTGGGTCTAATCGAGGGCGACTGCAGCCACCCGGACATCGAGGTGCAAACCTGGGTCGAGGATGAGCTGGTAGTGTTTTGCGCGCCGCAACACCACCTGGCCAAGCGTGGCGTGGCGACCATGGACGAGCTGACCCGTGAAGCGTGGATCCTGCGGGAACAAGGCTCGGGCACCCGCCTGACGTTTGATCAGGCCATGCGCCATCACCGTAGCGCGCTGAACATTCGCCTGGAGTTGGAACACACCGAGGCCATCAAGCGGGCGGTGGAATCAGGATTGGGGATTGGCTGCATTTCGCGGCTGGCACTGCGCGATGCGTTCCGCCGGGGCAGCCTGGTACCGGTAGAAACGCCAGACCTGGACCTGGCGCGGCAGTTCTACTTCATCTGGCATAAACAGAAGTACCAGACCTCGGCGATGCGCGAGTTTCTGGAGCTGTGCCGCGCTTTTACCGCTGGGGTTCAGCGCAGCGACGAGATCGTGCTGCCGAGCATCGCCTGAGGCTTAGATCAGGATGACGGCCCACACCAGGGTAATCATCGTCAGCGCCACGAATTGCGCGGCACTGCCCATGTCCTTGGCGTTCTTGGACAGCGGGTGGCGGTCCAGGGAAATGCGGTCGATGGCTGCTTCCACCGCTGAGTTGAGCAACTCGACGATCAGCGCCAGCAGGCATACCGCGATCAGCAACGCACGCTCGACCCGGCTGACGTTCAGGAAAAAGCTCACTGGGATCAGGATGACGTTAAGCAGCACCAACTGACGAAAAGCCGCCTCGCCGGTAAAAGCCGCGCGCAGGCCATCCAGGGAATACCCTCCCGCATTGAAGATACGTTTGATACCGGTTTGACCCTTGAAAGGCGACATAGACGTGGGCAACTGAACTGAAGGAGTGGGGGGAAACTAGATCACGCAAAGTCAAAAAAGCGTGAAGCGGTTTCATCTTAGTGCTGCGAAATTGACTCAAGTTGTTGCAGGAGCAGCGCTGCCTGGGTGCGGGTGCGCACGCCCAGCTTGCGGAAGATCGCCGTCACGTGAGCTTTGATGGTCGCTTCCGACACACTGAGCTCGTAGGCAATCTGCTTGTTCAGCAAACCTTCGCAGACCATGGTCAATACCCGGAACTGCTGGGGCGTCAGGCTAGCCAGGCCATCACGGGCGGCCTTGGCTTCATCGGACACATTGATTTCTTCAAACGCCTGCGGCGGCCAGGACACATCGCCATCGAGCACGGTGCGCACGGCTTTCTGAATGTCTTCCATGGCGCTGGATTTGGGGATGAAGCCACTGGCGCCAAATTCCTTGGAGCGCACCACCACGTCGGCTTCTTCCTGCGCCGAGACCATCACCACGGGGATCTGCGGGTATTGGCCGCGCAGCAGTACCAGCCCCGAAAAACCGTAGGCACCGGGCATGTTCAGGTCGAGCAGCACGAGATCCCAATCGGATTTTTCGGTGAGACGGGCTTCCAACTCGGCGATGCTTGCCACTTCGACCAGGCGCACGTCCGGGCCAAGGCCCAGGGTCACTGCTTGATGCAGGGCGCTGCGAAACAGCGGGTGGTCATCGGCTATCAGGATTTCGTATGTGGCCATTGATTAAATGATCCTGTTTTTTATGGCAGCCCTGATGGGTTCAGGGTTCGCCAGTACACAAGGTGACCGCCAGGCAGCGATCACCCGTGGGCACGCTCAACGTCAAACGCACTGCAAACGACGTCGAAAATTCACGGTTGCGCCCTAATCGGCGCCCAGCATGCCCAGCGTAGGCTGGGGGGTCAAGCACTACGCCCGCGGGCATTTTAGCGGCTTACGGGTTTACCGTGCCATCATGCAAACGTCGTCTGGTTATACCGTCGGTATGTAGGGCGCGAGACGGGCATGGACGCTGTCTGTCGGGTCCAGGATTAATTGGAACTTGGCCGCCAAATAATGAGTGCTGAACACGTCGAGGTAGGCGTCCAGCACTTCGCTGGCGGCGGTATCGTCGGCCAATTCCAGGCACAGGGCGGCGACTTCGGCCGTGCAAAAATGATCATCGCGCTTAGAGCGACGCAGTTTGTAGCGCGACAGTTGCTCCGGCGCCAGGCTCAATACCGGCAAGTGCTCCAGATACGGGCTCTTGCGGAACATCTTGCGCGCTTCGCTCCAGGTGCCATCAAGCAGGATAAACAGTGGGCGCCTACCCTCCTCCACCTGCACCTCGCTCACCACTCGCTCAGGCGCGACAAATTCGCCGGGAAACACGATATAGGGCTGCCATTGCGGGTCAGCCAACAAGGAGAGCAGGTCGGGGTCCACTTCGGTGCGCGACCAGGCGAACGCACTGGTGTCGTCTATCACATCAGCGATCAACCAGCCGGTGTTGCTGGGCTTCATGGGCTCGACATCGTGCATTAACAAGCACATGGCGGAGCGAGCCTTAACTTTCGGGCGCCAGGCGCACAGACAGTACTCGGGGATCACTCGGCAGCCGGCGCAGCGTTCTGCGCGCGAACCCCGATTGAGGAATGGCCTGACGGCACGTGCCAAGCGCTGGGTGCGCAGGCGGGAGACGGCGTGGCTCATCGCAGGCGCCGTTTGGACGGGTAAATCGACACGGTGAAAACTCGTGGACGGCTTTAAGTGGCCGCAGTTTACCAGCGATACGCCTGGCTGTAGTGGCAAGGGGTCACCTATAATTGCGCGCCACTGAACGCACGGCCCGGTGGCGGGTCTATGCACCAGTAACCGAATCAGGAGAGTTTCATGCTGCGTTCCATGCTGCGTCTTGCCGCCCCATCCATCGCCCTTGCGCTGGTAGTGCCCGTGGGCGCCCAGGCGGCCTCGCTGCTGGAGGCCCAAATGAACAGGAAACTGCAAAGCGTCGCCGCAGAGAGCAACAAAGACCTACCCCGGGAAATCGACGAAAAAACCCTGGAAGTGGCCTACACCGTTGAAGGTATGCAACTGATCGACCACCTGAGCGTCATGTCTGATCGCGCCGAGCAGATGCGCGCGAACCCCAAGGCTGTGTATTTCCAGCTGGGTCAAAGTGTGTGTCTGAACAAAGGCTACCGTGAGCTGATGGCAAAGGGCGCAGTGATGCGTTATGAGATCACTGAGAACAAGACCAACCGTCCGGTCGCTTCGGTGAAATTCGTTGAAGCTGATTGCCCTGCACCAGCTTCAGCGAAGAAGAAAAAGTAACGGCTTAAACCTCGCGCACTACCGTCCGGTGGTGCGCCCCTCCTTCGCGTTACCCTCCTCTAAAGCGACTAAACTCCAGCTCAACAAGTGGTTGCCAGACATGGGTTTTCCAGCCCATGATCAGGTCATCCCGACCTTTCACTTACAGCGCTTCCCACGCTGTTCTGTCATATTTTCAGGGCAAAAGAAGGTTGCCCCCTGCGGCAAGCAGCGACACATGCAGTGTCGTAGCCTCCGGCGAATGGCTCGTCGGCCACCCGGGCCCTGCAAGAAGGAGACGTTGAATGCCTTACGAACCGAATGACCGCCTGCTCCAACACTTCGAACAAAACGGGGCTGACCTCACGCAGCAAATCGAAGCACAACTCCAACTGATCGCCCCCAACAGCAAGAACATCCCCTTGTATCGCGACATGATCCTCACGGTGCTGCGCATGGCACAGGACGACCGCGACCGTTGGAACGCCAAGATCACCCTGCAAGCCATTCGCGAACTAGACAACGCCTTCCGCGTGCTGGAGCAATTCAAGGGGCGTCGCAAGGTCACCGTGTTTGGCTCAGCGCGCACACCGGTTGAAAGCCCGCTGTATGCATTGGCCCGGGAAGTCGGCGCACTGTTGGCGCAATCGGACCTGATGGTGATTACCGGCGGCGGTGGCGGCATCATGGCCGCCGCGCACGAAGGGGCGGGGTTGGAACACAGCTTGGGGTTCAACATTAACCTGCCGTTTGAACAGCATGCCAACCCCACCATTGATGGCACCGACAACCTGCTGTCTTTCCATTTTTTCTTCACCCGTAAGCTGTTCTTCGTTAAGGAAGCTGATGCGCTGGTGCTTTGCCCAGGCGGCTTCGGCACCCTGGACGAAGCACTGGAAGTGCTGACTTTGATCCAGACCGGTAAGAGTCCACTGGTACCCGTGGTGCTACTGGACGCGCCAGGCGGCGGTTTCTGGCAAGGCGCCTTGGACTTTATTCGCAGTCAACTCGAAGCCAATCGCTACATCCTGCCTACCGACCTCAAGCTGGTACGGCTGGTGTATAGCGCTGATGAGGCGGTGGACGAGATCAACAGGTTCTATGCCAACTTCCATTCCACCCGTTGGTTGAAGCGCGAATTTGTTGTGCGCATGCATCACCCGCTCAGTGATCGGGCATTGGCTCACTTACAGAGTGAGTTTGCCAGCCTGCGGCTAAGCGGGGAGTTCCAGCAGCACGGCTATACGGGTGAGGAGCATGACGAACCGAAGTTCAGCCATCTGACGCGGCTGGTGTTCAACTTCAACGGGCGCGATCAGGGCCGGTTGCGGGAATTGGTGGATTACATCAATTTGCCGGAGAACTGGGCGCAGGCTCAGGGGAAGGCACAGCAGCGTGTGGCGCCGGAGCCGGCTTGATATTTTGAAAGTGCAAAAAAAGGCCCGCTATTTTTAATAGCGGGCCTTTTTTGTGGGGCTGGGGTTAAGTATTTGGGGCTGCTGCGCAGCCCAGCGCGGGGCAAGCCCGCTCACCACAGCAAGCCTGCTAACCACAGCAAGCCCGCTCAATATAAGCAAGCTGCCATGGAACTCAGTCGTCCATGTCTCGGCCGCTCAATAAGCGGCTGATCATCTCCATGGAGAAACCACGATAGCTCAGAAAACGACCCTGTTTTGCTCGCTCTTTAGCATCGATGGGCAGATGGCCAGAGAATTTGCGGCGCCAAGTGTCTTCCAGCTGCGACCGCCAGCTAATACCGCACTCACGCAAGGCGAGGTCGATATCAGCACGTTGCAAGCCACGTTGACTCAGTTCTTCGCGAATTCGCGCCGGGCCGTAGCCGGAACGTGCTCGGTAGGAGACAAAGCTTTCGAGGTATCTTGACTCCGACAACAGCCCTTCTTCCGTCAAACGGTCAAGAGCAGTGTCAATCATCTCGGGTTCTGCGCCGCGCTGACGCAACTTACGCGTCAGCTCGACTCGACCATGCTCGCGGCGAGCGAGCAGGTCCATGGCAGTGCGCCGAACGGCGACGAGTGTATCGAGTACAACTGTCATCGTTAAGATCAGATATCAGTGTCGGCTTCTTCTACTTCTTCAACCGGCTCACGATTAGCAGCCGCTTTTACGTCTGGCGCTGCAGTCAGCAGCTTGTCGCGGATCTGCTTTTCAAGCGTGGCGGCGATATCCGGGTTTTCTGCCAGGAACTTGGCCGAATTAGCCTTGCCTTGGCCGATCTTGCTGCCGTTGTAGGCATACCAGGCGCCAGACTTTTCAACGAAACCGTGCAGCACGCCCAGGTCGATCATCTCACCGTTCAGATAAATGCCCTTACCGTAGAGAATCTGGAACTCGGCCTGACGGAAAGGCGGCGCCACTTTGTTCTTCACGACTTTAACGCGGGTTTCGCTACCAACAACCTCGTCACCTTCCTTCACCGCGCCAGTACGACGGATGTCCAGACGGACCGAAGCGTAGAACTTCAACGCGTTACCACCGGTGGTGGTTTCCGGGCTGCCGAACATCACGCCGATCTTCATACGGATCTGGTTGATGAAGATCACCAGGCAGTTGGCGTTCTTGATGTTACCGGTGATTTTACGCAGCGCCTGGGACATCAGACGGGCTTGCAGGCCTACGTGCATATCACCCATTTCGCCTTCGATCTCGGCCTTGGGCACCAGGGCTGCCACGGAGTCGACCACGATAACGTCGATGGCGTTGGAGCGTACCAGCATGTCGGTGATTTCGAGCGCTTGCTCACCCGTGTCCGGCTGGGAAACCAGCAGGTCGTCAACATTGACGCCCAGTTTGCCGGCGTACTCAGGATCAAGAGCGTGCTCGGCGTCGACGAACGCACAGGTGGCGCCCATTTTTTGCGCCTGGGCAATCACCGACAAGGTCAGGGTGGTTTTACCGGAAGATTCAGGGCCGTAGATTTCAACGATACGGCCTTTTGGCAGGCCGCCAATGCCGAGTGCAATGTCCAGACCCAGAGAGCCAGTGGAGATAGCCGGGATCGCCTGACGGTCGTGATCGCCCATACGCATTACGGCACCCTTGCCGAATTGACGTTCGATCTGACCCAGGGCCGCAGCCAAGGCTTTCTTCTTGTTGTCGTCCATTAAAGTCCTCACGTAATCAATAAGGCCTGACGGCCAACACCTGTATAAGTAGACAGTATTGTTCCACAAAGATCTGAAATCGCCTACCCCTGATTTTCTATTTCTACTGCAGCTCGTCGCAACAAGCCCTCTAGGGCGGCCTTTACCGTTTGTCGGCGGACCTCGTCGCGGTTGCCGGTGAAGTGCTGGAGCTTGGCCGTCACCTCATCGCCAACACCGAAGGCGAGCCACACAGTGCCCACCGGTTTGTCCGGCGAACCACCATCCGGGCCCGCTACACCGCTGACCGCCACCGCGAATCTGGACAGGCTTTTTTCCTGGGCGCCACGGACCATCGCCTCCACTACTTCCTGACTGACAGCACCCACTTTTGCAAACAACGTTTCCGGCACATTTAATTGCCGGGTCTTCTGTCGATTGGAATAGGTGACATAACCTGCCTCGAACCAGGCTGAGCTCCCCGGAATTCGCGTTATGGCTTCCGCAATACCGCCGCCTGTGCAGGACTCGGCAGTGGTGACATGGGCATTGAGCACCTGTAGACGGCGCCCAAGGTCGGCAGCCAGTTGAGTGATTTCCTTCACGGTCATCTCCGGAGGTGGGCGGGGGATTTGCCCACCCTACAGGAGCCAATCCCACGCGCAAGCGGCTGGAAGATTCAAGGTGTTTACTCACTCTGCATCAAGGGCGGTCCACCGTATCATTGACCCCTATTCGCCTGGCGGACCAACGCTCGTAAAGCCCGATGGCTGCATCAGCGCCGGCCATGGCAGTCATGCAACCGATCGCTGCGGCGGCCCAGACCGACAGACCTGCGGCATACAACAACATCACCGCCGAAACCCCGCAGGCCATGCACGCACCCGAGCGCAATGCCAGCCGTCGAATCAGGCCCCAACCACGCGCGCCCTCTTTGTCGGCGCGCCACATTTCCCCGCACACGCCGCCAATCAGTGCAAGCAAGATGACCAACCAAATGGGGAGCTCTGCGACTACTTGCTGATCAATTGCCATGTTGCACCTCCTGGAGTGAATGCGGTTTAACTGCTTGTTAAACAGTGAAACTAAAAAGCGTTGGCGTCCTTGCCGGGTGTAACTGACGTCCTTGCCATCGCTCTGATGGCATCCTTGCCGGTGTTGCATGCCTTCCTTGTCTTCCTCGACAGCATCCTTGCCGCCTTCACCAGACTTTATTGCCTGGCTTGAGATGGAGCATAGATATGTATGGATATACAGTCAATGCACAAATGCATTCTATTTTGCCGATTTGTTGCACTAATGCATTTGCGACCTTGCAGGCCGGGGGATTGGCGGCTTTTAACGGACGAAAAAAAGCCCGCGCATTGGCGGGCTTTTTTTTACGTAATGACTTCAACGAGCGTACATTCCCCACCAAAACACATGACCCAGCAAGCTGATCTGCTCATCTTGGATTTCTTGGAAACTGTAGTCCTCGTCCGGGTGCTCATCGCGATTGAAACTGCGCAAGCGAATCCCGGAAGGCAGGCGATAGAGCTGTTTCACCCGCAATTGCCCATTGTGATTTATAGCGTACAAGTCGCCATCGACAATATCACCAATCCCGCTCTTGCCCGCATTCACCCCTACTGTCGCGCCATCACGCAACACAGGCAACATACTGTTGCCACGCACCGTCACACACTTGGCCTGGTCGAATTGCACGCCGTTATGCCGCAGGCTGCGCTTGCCGAAGCGCAGGCTGGCCTTCTCGTTTTCCTCGATGACGAATCTTCCTGATCCAGCAGCCAATTCAACCTCGCGCAGAAAGGGGATCGACACCTCATCGTCATTCACGGGGGTGTCGTCGTCCCAGAGGCTTATGTCCTTGAGTTCCGAATGCATCGGGTTGCGGGTATCTTCTCGCGTCACACCCAGCGCCACGCGCCCGCGCAGCTGGTCGGTGCTGAGGCTGAAGTACTCGGCGATACGAGAGATGTGCCTGTCGGAGGGGTCGACTATCTTGCCGCTGAGGATCCGTGACAGTGTCGACTGAGGCACGCCCGTGCGCCGGTGAAGCTCCGTGGGGGAGATCCGGTCGCGGTCCAATAGCTCTCTTAAAACGATAGAAACGTTGCGTTTTTGCATAGCGCGGATAGTGACGCGGGATTTGGGCGTTGGCAAATGCCAATTTGCATCAACTATGCATTATTGATGCATCGAATCAGCCCTTTTCCAGGCCTGCGAACGGCCGACCTCGCGTGTTAACCTTGCCGCCATCGCAAAATCAGCAGGGCCGAGTGCCCCACCTTTGCCCCACTCCTTTTCAACGAATTTGCTAACTATCTGATGAGTAAAAACACTTCCGATCTGTCCTCCCACACCCCGATGATGCAGCAGTACTGGCGCCTGAAAAACCAGCACCCTGATCAGCTGATGTTCTACCGCATGGGCGACTTCTACGAGATCTTCTATGAGGATGCGAAGAAGGCTGCCAAGCTGCTGGACATTACCCTGACCGCACGCGGTCAGTCGGCGGGGCAGTCGATTCCGATGTGTGGGATTCCTTACCACTCGCTGGAAGGTTACCTGGTCAAGCTGGTTAAGCTGGGCGAGTCGGTGGTGATCTGTGAGCAGATCGGCGACCCGGCCACGAGCAAGGGGCCGGTGGAGCGTCAGGTGGTGCGCATTATCACGCCGGGGACGGTGAGTGATGAGGCGCTGCTGGATGAGCGTCGCGACAACCTGATCGCCGCGGTATTGGGCGACGAGCGTCTGTTCGGTCTGTCGGTGCTGGACATCACCAGCGGCAATTTCAGCGTGCTGGAGATCAAGGGCTGGGAGAACCTGCTGGCCGAGCTTGAGCGCATCAACCCGGTGGAGTTGTTGATTCCGGATGACTGGCCCAAGGACCTGCCAGCGGAAAAACGTCGTGGGACCAAGCGCCGTGCGCCGTGGGATTTCGAACGTGACTCGGCGCTGAAAAGTCTGTGCCAGCAATTCTCTGTGCAAGACCTGAAAGGCTTCGGTTGCGAAACCCTCACCCTAGCCATCGGCGCCGCCGGTTGTCTGCTCAGCTATGCCAAGGAAACCCAGCGCACCGCCCTGCCGCACTTGCGCAGCCTGCGACATGAGCGCCTGGACGATACCGTGGTGCTCGATGGCGCGAGCCGTCGCAACCTGGAGCTGGACACCAACCTGGCCGGCGGGCGCGATAACACCCTGCAATCGGTGGTCGACCGGTGCCAGACCGCCATGGGCAGCCGCCTGCTGACCCGCTGGCTAAACCGCCCGCTGCGGGACTTGAGCGTGCTGCAAGCCCGTCAGACGTCTATTACCTGCCTGCTGGACGGCTATCGCTTTGAAAAGCTGCAGCCGCAGCTAAAGGAAATCGGCGATATCGAGCGCATCCTGGCTCGGATCGGCCTGCGTAACGCGCGGCCGCGAGACTTGGCGCGCCTGCGCGATGCCCTCGGGGCTTTGCCGCAGCTACAGGCTGCAATGACCGATCTGGACACGCCACACCTGCAACAACTCGCCGTGATCGCTAGTACCTATCCGGAACTGGCAGCACTGCTGCAAAAAGCCATTATCGACAACCCGCCAGCCATCATCCGTGATGGCGGCGTGCTGAAGACCGGTTACGACAGCGAACTGGACGAGTTGCAATCCTTGAGCGAAAACGCTGGGCAGTTCCTGATTGACCTGGAAGCCCGCGAAAAAGCCCGTACCGGCCTGGCCAACCTGAAGGTCGGCTACAACCGCGTACATGGCTACTTTATTGAGCTGCCAAGCAAGCAAGCGGAGTCGGCACCTATCGACTACCAGCGCCGCCAAACCCTGAAGGGCGCCGAGCGCTTTATCACCCCAGAGCTTAAAGAGTTCGAGGACAAGGCGCTGTCGGCCAAGAGTCGTGCCCTGGCCCGGGAAAAGATGCTTTATGAGGCCCTGCTGGAAGACCTGATCAGCCAACTGGCGCCGCTGCAAGACACTGCCGCTGCCCTGGCAGAACTGGATGTGCTGAACAACCTCGCCGAACGTGCGCTGAACCTCGACCTGAACTGCCCGCGCTTTGTAAGTGAGCCGTGTATGCGCATCGTGCAGGGTCGGCACCCGGTGGTGGAGCAGGTATTGACCACGCCATTCGTCGCCAACGATCTGTCGCTGGACGACGACACCCGCATGTTGGTGATCACAGGTCCGAACATGGGCGGTAAATCCACCTATATGCGTCAGACAGCATTGATCGTGCTGCTGGCCCATATCGGCAGCTTCGTGCCGGCGGCCAGCTGCGAGCTGTCCTTGGTGGACCGCATCTTCACCCGGATCGGTTCCAGCGATGACTTGGCCGGCGGCCGCTCGACCTTTATGGTGGAAATGAGCGAAACCGCGAACATCCTGCACAACGCCACCGAGCGCAGCCTGGTGCTGATGGACGAAGTGGGGCGCGGCACCAGCACCTTCGACGGCCTGTCCCTGGCATGGGCGGCGGCCGAGCGTTTGGCGCACTTGCGTGCCTATACGCTATTTGCCACCCACTACTTTGAACTGACGGTGTTGCCGGAAAGCGAGCCACTGGTCGCCAACGTGCATCTGAACGCCACTGAGCACAATGAGCGCATCGTGTTCCTGCACCACGTGCTGCCTGGGCCTGCCAGTCAAAGCTACGGCCTGGCCGTCGCCCAGCTGGCCGGCGTCCCGAATGAGGTAATCACCCGCGCCCGCGAACACCTGAGCCGCCTGGAAACCACAGCTTTGCCCCATGAAACCGTGGTCGCCAGCCCAACCAAGGCCTCCAGCAAACCGGCTGCCCCGCACCAGAGCGATATGTTCGCAAGCCTCCCCCACCCGGTGCTGGAAGAGCTGGCAAAGCTTGATCTCGACGACATGACACCGCGCAAAGCGCTCGAAATGTTATATGCACTGAAGGTTCGGATATAACGCTCGGCTTTGCAAACTGGTAGACTCTCGCGCGGTTTGGGATGCTGCTGGCTTTTAGCCTGGCCTGCAGACTATCGCTCCCGAACCTCGCGAGCCCTGCCACAAAGGGTTTCGCTGCCGCCGCCTGAGGAGAAAATTAGAAATGACCTTCGTCGTCACCGACAACTGCATCAAGTGCAAGTACACCGACTGTGTGGAAGTATGTCCGGTGGACTGCTTCTACGAAGGCCCGAACTTCCTGGTAATCCACCCGGATGAGTGCATCGACTGCGCCCTGTGTGAGCCAGAATGCCCGGCCGTCGCCATTTTCTCCGAGGATGAAGTCCCGGCAGAGATGCAGGAATTTATTCAGTTGAACGTCGAGCTAGCGGAAATCTGGCCAAACATCACTGAGAAGAAAGATTCGCTGCCAGATGCAGCGGAATTTGATGGCGTCAAAGGCAAGATCAAAGACCTCGTGCGCTAACAGCGCCGCCGCCAAACAAAAAGGCCCTTCAAGGGCCTTTTTTGCGTTCAGGGATTAGTCAGCGCACTTTTTTGCGGGCAAAAAAAAGGGGCGGTATGACCCGCCCACATTTTTTCCCTAGTCCCTTTATTCCTTTTCATCATCCTGATGAATCGCATCCTGCGACGTTCCTTCAAACCATCGTTCCATAATGGCTGTGTCAATCCGTGGACACAGGGCTGATCTTAGAGAGTTCCATAAGATGTTCAACGGGATGCGTCGAGCCCACTGACAAGCCGACAGCCGAAAACATTTATAAATATTTGTTAACTTTCAATAAGATAGAAAAATCTCTCGCAATTTCGGGCGGCTCAGGCAGGCCGAAAAAACCATTCACTTACGGGAAAGTAAGTGAATGCTTACACCAGCAATTGCGAATAAGCGTAACAGGCAGCTTTTGTATTCAATCGTCGCTAACCGTAATAGTCGGCATCGCTGGTGCAGTGGCTTCCTGCAGGACAATCCGTGCGCCCACGTGACGGGCCAGCTCCTGGTAAACCATGGCAATCTGACTGTCCGGTTCGGCAACAACCGTCGGCTTGCCTCCGTCAGCTTGCTCGCGAATCAGCATCGACAGTGGCAGCGAGGCCAATAATTCAACCCCGTACTGGGTCGCGAGCTTCTCGCCACCGCCCTCCCCGAACAGGTGCTCAGCGTGGCCACAGTTGGAGCAGATGTGCACCGCCATGTTTTCCACGACGCCCAGTACCGGGATGTTGACCTTGCGGAACATCTCCACGCCCTTTTTCGCGTCGAGCAGCGCCAGGTCCTGAGGGGTGGTGACAATCACCGAGCCGGCCACCGGGACTTTCTGCGCCAACGTCAACTGGATATCGCCGGTGCCTGGCGGCATATCGATCACCAGGTAGTCCAGGTCGCCCCAGGCCGTCTGTGTAACCAGTTGCAGCAAGGCACCGGAAACCATTGGGCCACGCCAAACCATCGGGGTGTTGTCATCGGTGAGGAAGGCCATGGACATGACTTCCACGCCGTGAGACTCGATGGGTACGAACCATTTCTGATCCTTCACCTTCGGTCGCGTGCCTTCAGCAATGCCGAACATCACCCCTTGGCTCGGGCCGTAAATATCGGCGTCGAGAATACCGACGCGCGCACCCTCACGGGCCAGCGCCAGTGCCAGGTTGGCAGCGGTGGTGGATTTACCCACGCCGCCCTTGCCGGATGCCACGGCGACCACGTTCTTAACGTTGGCCAGGCCCGGGATCTGTGCCTGGGCCTTGTGCGGGGCAATCACGCACTGGATGTCGACCCTGGCCGAACGCACGCCGTCCAGGTCTTCGATGGCCATTTGCAGCATCTGCGCCCAACCGCTTTTGAAGAGGCCGGCGGCATAGCCCAGCTCCAACTGGACCGACACCTGGTCACCCTGGACCTCGATGGCACGTACACAACCGGCGCTGACCGGGTCCTGATTCAAATAGGGGTCGGTGTACTGGCGAAGAACGGCTTCCACCGCTGCGCGATTGACGGCGCTCATGGGCTACTCCCGAAAAAAGACTGACTGAAACAGGCGGCTATCCTAACCGTTCCAGCCGCCCAACGGCATGCTTTCGCAAGTCAGGAAGATGCTGAAACAACGCCACGGGGTGAAATATATTTCCTGGCGCTTTATAGTGGCCGACCTCCGTTTCATCAAGTAGCCGAGCCCCATGTCCGAGCCACGCAAGATCCTCGTCACCAGCGCCCTGCCCTATGCCAATGGTTCGATCCATCTTGGCCATATGCTCGAGTACATCCAGACCGATATGTGGGTGCGCTTCCAGAAGCATCGCGGCAATCAATGCATTTATGTCTGCGCGGACGACGCCCACGGTTCGGCCATCATGTTGCGCGCCGAAAAGGAAGGCATCACCCCGGAACAACTGATCGCCAATGTGCAGGCTGAACACAGCGCCGACTTTGCCGAGTTCCTGGTGGATTTCGACAACTTCCACTCGACCCACTCCGAAGAAAACCGCGAGTTGTCGAGTCAGATCTACCTGCGGTTGAAGGACGCCGGGCACATCGACCAGCGTTCGATCACCCAGTATTTCGACCCGGAAAAGAAAATGTTCCTGGCCGACCGCTTCATCAAGGGCACCTGCCCGAAATGCGGCACCGAAGACCAGTACGGCGACAACTGCGAAAAATGCGGTGCGACCTACGCACCCACAGACTTGAAAGACCCGAAGTCAGCGATCTCCGGCGCCACTCCGGTGCTCAAGGATTCCCAGCACTTCTTCTTCAAGCTCCCGGATTTCCAGCAAATGCTGCAAACCTGGACCCGCAGCGGCACCCTGCAGGATGCCGTGGCCAACAAGATTGCCGAGTGGCTGGATGCCGGTCTGCAACAGTGGGACATCTCCCGGGACGCACCGTACTTCGGCTTCGAAATTCCGGGCGAGCCAGGCAAGTACTTCTATGTATGGCTGGATGCGCCGATTGGCTACATGGCCAGTTTCAAGAACCTGTGCGATCGCACGCCGGAGCTGGACTTCGATGCGTTCTGGAACAAGGACTCCACGGCCGAGCTGTACCACTTCATCGGCAAAGACATCGTCAACTTCCACGCCCTGTTCTGGCCAGCCATGCTTGAAGGCTCGGGTTACCGCAAGCCGACCGGCATTGCCGTGCACGGCTACCTGACGGTCAACGGTCAGAAGATGTCCAAGTCCCGTGGCACCTTTATCAAGGCCCGTACTTACCTCGACCACCTGTCGCCGGAATACCTGCGCTATTACTACGCCTCCAAGCTGAGCCGTGGCGTCGATGACCTCGATCTGAACCTGGAAGACTTCGTACAGAAGGTCAACTCGGACCTGGTAGGCAAAGTCGTCAACATCGCCAGCCGTTGCGCCGGGTTTATCAACAAGGGTAATGCCGGTGTGCTGGTGGCAGAGAATGCCGCACCGGAGCTGACTGACGCCTTCCTGGCAGCCGCGCCAAGCATCGCCGACGCCTATGAAGCCCGCGACTTTGCTCGCGCCATGCGCGAGATCATGGGCCTGGCCGACCGTGCCAACGCCTGGATCGCCGACAAGGCACCGTGGTCGCTGAACAAACAGGAAGGCAAGCAAGCGGAGGTCCAGGCGATCTGCGCCACAGGCGTCAACCTGTTCCGCCAGCTAGTGATCTTCCTCAAGCCAGTGTTGCCGCTGTTGGCCGCCGACGCCGAGGCGTTCCTCAACGTTGCGCCGCTGACCTGGAATGACCACAGCACCTTGCTCAGCAATCATCAGTTGAATGAGTTCAAGCCGCTGATGACGCGTATTGACCCGGTTAAAGTCCAGGCCATGACCGATGCTTCAAAAGAAGACCTGGTCGCCAGCCAGACCGACACCGGTGAATCGAAACCCGCTGGCAATGGCGAGTTGGCCAAGGACCCGCTTTCCCCGGAAATCGAGTTCGACGCCTTTGCTGCCGTGGACCTACGCGTCGCACTGATCATCAAGGCCGAAGCCGTGGAAGGCGCCGACAAACTGCTGCGCCTGACACTGGATATCGGTGACGAGCAACGCAACGTGTTCTCGGGCATCAAGAGCGCATACCCGGACCCGTCCAAGCTCGATGGTCGCCTGACCATGATGATCGCCAACCTCAAGCCCCGGAAAATGAAATTCGGCATCTCTGAAGGCATGGTGATGGCGGCGGGCCCTGGCGGTGAAGAGATCTACCTGCTGAGCCCTGATAGCGGCGCCAAGCCGGGTCAGCGTATCAAGTAAGCCCCGTAAAAAAGCCCTGTCGTCGAAGCGACAGGGCTTTTCAGCTAGTCCCGCCTTCTCGCTTGTCGGATAATCAGGCTCAATCTGCATAACCGACCAGCATGCCAATGACCCCAGCATGAACCTCATCCAACGTATCGACGCGCTGCTGCCGCAGACCCAATGTGGCAAATGCGGGCATCCGGGCTGCAAGCCTTACGCCGAAGGAATCGCTCAAGGCGAAGCCATCAACAAGTGCCCGCCCGGCGGGCAGGAAACGATTGCAGGCCTTGCACAATTGCTGCGCGTGCCAGTGTTGGCACTGGATATCAGCCGTGGCGAAGCCCCTGCGCAGATCGCCTATATCCGCGAGCCGGAGTGCATCGGGTGTACCAAGTGCATCCAGGCTTGCCCTGTGGATGCGATTGTCGGTGCTGCCAAGCTGATGCATACCGTAATCATTGACGAGTGCACCGGTTGTGACCTGTGCGTGGCGCCCTGCCCTGTCGACTGTATCGAGATGCGCCCATTGGCGACTGTATTGCCGATCGTGGGCGGCCTGGCGAGCACCGATCACGAGCGTCATGAACGCGGCCTCAAGCGTGATCGCGCTCGGCGGCGGTTTGAACAACGCAATGCTCGTCTGCAACGTGAAGAAGAACTCAAGCTAACCGAACGTCAGGCCCGCGCAAAACGCTCGGCGCCTGTGCTCGTGCCACTGGGAACGTCCCATCAAGCGGCCAACGATTCGGCGATAAAAAAAGCCAAAATCAGCGTTGCGATGAGTCGCGCACAATTGCACAAATCCTTAAAGGCGTTCGGCCATCCCCCCACCTTTGAGCAGCAATCGCAACTGATCGTCCTGCAGCAACAGTTCGAAGCCGCAGAGCGCGCGCTCCACGCATTAGAAGCCACCAGTCCGCCAGCACCAACGACAACTAAAGACCCCGAGCTCAAGCGCGCGAAAATCCAACTGGCCCTGCGGCGCGCTGAACTGAAACAGGCTCAGGACCTGAACGCGCCCCCACAGCAATTGGCCGCGTTGAACGCCGCGCTGGTAGATGCCGACCAAGCCCTGCATGCGGCTGAAGCGGTCTCCACGCAACCGCTACCGGGTTTACAGCGCATACAAAAGCGGCCCATCGACAACCAGCTGCGACAACTGAAGACTGCCCTGGCCTACGCTCGCGCCGATCTGAGCAAGCTGCACCGCCAATCGGAGGTCAGCGTGGATGAACTCAATACCGCTCAACGCAAGTTCGAAGAAGCACAGCGTCAGGTGGACGCCTGCAAGGAACCAACAGCCCCATGAACGCAGCGAAACGCTTGGAAATTTTCCGCAGGTTTCACGAAGACAACCCGGAGCCCAAGACCGAGCTGGCCTACTCCTCGTCATTCGAGTTACTGATTGCGGTGATCTTGTCGGCCCAGTCCACCGATGTTGGCGTCAACAAGGCCACGGCAAAACTATACCCAGTGGCCAATACGCCAGAAGCCATCCATGCACTGGGTGTGGAAGGCTTATCGGAATACATCAAGACCATTGGTTTGTATAACAGCAAGGCCAAGAACGTCATCGAGACGTGCCGGCTGTTGGTTGAGCTGCATGGCAGCGAAGTGCCGCAGACTCGTGAAGCACTTGAGGCTTTGCCGGGGGTAGGCCGTAAAACCGCTAACGTGGTACTCAACACGGCCTTTCGACAACTGACCATGGCGGTGGACACCCATATTTTTCGAGTGAGTAACCGCACCGGCATTGCGCGAGGCAAAAACGTGGTGGAGGTAGAAACGCAACTGATGAAATTTGTACCCAAGCCTTACCTGCTCGACTCCCATCATTGGCTGATCCTCCACGGACGTTATGTTTGCCAGGCCCGCAAGCCGCGCTGTGGCAGCTGCCGCATTGAAGACCTGTGCGAATATAAAGAGAAGACCTCAGACGATTGAGGGACTATTAGTTTTTTCGATCTATCGATTGAAAAAATCTTTTTTACCCGCTCATGGATTATCGTTATAAGGAGCGCCAACGGCAGTCTTAGCCCGGAGTGAACCTTATGAGCACTGGCAAAGAACAACTGGAAGCGGAAGACGACCTCGTTGAGTCGGACGATGATGGGGCAGAAGCGCCTGTGGCAGAGGTGGCCAAGACCAATCTGAGCAAACGCCGCACTATTGATAATCTTCTGGAAGAGCGACGCCTGCAAAAACGACTGGCCGATTACGACTTCGACCTCTGAATCGAGCAATCAATGAGCGGAAGCCTCCCTGACGGAGGCTTTTTCTTGCCGGGGAACCAGGCTATGCGGTGTGTAATGCTCTCCTCTATACCAGCCCGTTACGCTGTGCCAACTCGATCAGGTCAACGAGAGAGCGAGCATTGAGCTTGAGCAGCAGGCGCGTCTTATAGGTGCTGACGGTTTTATTGCTGAGAAACATGCCGTCGGCGATCTCCTTGTTGGTCCTGCCCCGAGCCAATTGCTGTAACACCATCATTTCCCGGCCCGACAGGCGTTCGACCATATCGGCCTCGCTGGCATTGCCCATGGTAGAGCGTACCGAATTCAACGCCTGGTTTGGGAAGTAGCTGTAGCCCGACAAGACCGCCTTGATTGCACTCAGCAACTCGGTCAGGTCCTGCTGCTTGCACACGTAGCCCGCAGCCCCTGCCTGCATGCAGCGCATGGAAAAGTGGCCTGGGGCCTGGGACGTAAGCACCAGTACCTTGAAGGGCACTGCCTGCTTGGTGGAAGACAGCCGACAAATAACTTCCAAGCCATCAAGTTTCGGAATTCCAATATCCAGTATGACGATGTCCGGCATATGCTCCCGTGCAAGTTGCAACGCATCGACACCGTTATCGGTCTCGGCAACGACCTCATAACCATGACGCTCCATTAGCATGCGCACAGCAAGACGAATGACGGGATGATCATCCACGATCAGCACTTTATTCATGAGAAAGTCCAATTTCGCTGTTCGAATTATTTAGAGCAAGCACAATAGCCTAGTCGTTTCCTAGTTGGCATAGCATTCCCCCCCAAGCAACAGCAAGCAGAGACCCACCCCACAAAGATAAGGGAATTGCCCTACAAAAAAACGCCAACTCGAGCGTATCCACTTTTATGCGACCTTTCAGACCTTTCTGGAGGCTTACATATCCTGAGTAAATTCTCCCTACGATAGGGGGCGCCGGGTGAACGTGCCGCACACAACTCTCAGGAAATGCCCCTTGTCTCTTGCGTGTCGCCGAGCGATTCGGCAAGTAAAGTACAGCTATTTTAGTTCCATTCAACATATTCACTTACATCCATAATTCCTACAGACCGTTCAGCGATTTATATATTCGCCGTACCCGCATGAGTGAATTTTCTGTAAGACTAGTTCCTACACAGCTGTAAATATTCATTCCATCGCTACACACTCTAGAGAATAAGTACTCCAGTCCAGCGCTCGCAAACCTGTGAACAATAAACATCCACCTATGTTTAACCGTTATAAACATTCCAAGCGTTAACTAAATTTTTAGGCAAAAAAAATGGCCCCTGAACAAGGGGCCATTCTTCACAACGTGCGCAGACTTAGAACAGCGAACGACCTTTGTTGGCCGCAATGCGCATGCGCAGCGCGTTCAACTTGATAAAACCTGCCGCGTCCGCCTGGTTATAGGCGCCGCCATCTTCTTCGAAGGTGGCGATATTGGCGTCGAACAGCGAATCATCAGACTTGCGACCGGTAACGATCACATTGCCCTTGTACAGCTTCAGGCGCACAACGCCATTCACGTGAGCTTGGGAGGCGTCGATCATCTGTTGCAGCATCAGACGCTCAGGGCTCCACCAGTAGCCGGTGTAGATCAGGCTGGCGTACTTAGGCATCAGCTCGTCTTTGAGGTGAGCGACTTCACGGTCCAGGGTGATGGACTCGATGGCGCGGTGCGCGCGCAGCATGATGGTGCCGCCTGGGGTCTCGTAGCAGCCACGGGACTTCATGCCCACGTAACGGTTCTCAACGATGTCGAGACGGCCGATACCATGTTCGCCACCGATACGGTTCAAGGTCGCCAGCACGGTGGCTGGGGTCATTTCGACGCCATCCAGCGCGACGATGTCGCCGTTGCGGTAGGTCAGTTCCAGGTACTGCGGCTTGTCTGGAGCGTTCTCCGGGGAGACGGTCCATTTCCACATGTCTTCTTCGTGCTCAGTCCAGGTGTCTTCCAGCACGCCACCTTCATAGGAGATGTGCAGCAGGTTGGCATCCATCGAGTACGGGGACTTCTTCTTGCCGTGACGCTCGATCGGGATCGCGTGCTTTTCAGCGTAATCCATCAGCTTTTCACGGGACAACAGGTCCCATTCACGCCAAGGGGCAATCACTTTCACGCCCGGCTTGAGGGCGTAGGCGCCCAGCTCGAAACGCACCTGGTCGTTGCCCTTGCCGGTGGCGCCATGGGAAATGGCGTCAGCGCCGGTTTCGTTGGCGATTTCGATCAAGCGCTTGGCGATCAGCGGACGTGCGATGGAAGTACCCAGCAGGTACTCGCCTTCGTAGACGGTGTTGGCGCGAAACATCGGGAAAACGAAATCGCGGACGAACTCTTCGCGCAGGTCGTCAATGTAGATCTCTTTCACGCCCATGGCTTGCGCCTTGGCACGTGCAGGTTCGACCTCTTCGCCCTGACCCAGGTCAGCGGTGAAGGTCACCACTTCACAGTTATAAGTATCCTGCAGCCACTTGAGGATCACCGAAGTGTCCAGGCCGCCGGAATACGCGAGAACGACCTTGTTTACGTCGGCCATGCCATCACTCCACGGGTTTTACGGAAAGGCGTCGATTCTACCGACCAAAACCGCGAAATTACAGGGGCGCGACAGCAAATGAAGATAAAGCGACAGATTATGTCGAGTGGGCGACCGATGGTCGCGCGCTAGGAAGTCGCTGCAGGGTTGCTCGGTGCAGTGGCTTGCGGCGCCGGTTTCTCGGGCGCAGCCACCCGTTCCAACTGGATATTGACCCGACGGTTACGGGCCCGATTGGCGGCATTGGTATTGGGCGCCAAGGGATAGCTTTCGCCATGGAATCGCATGGTGACCTGCGACTCCTGGATGCCGTTGGCCTTGAAGTAGTCCATGACGGCCAGCGCACGGCGACGCGAAACGTCGCGGTTGGTTAGACGATTGCCACTGTTGTCCGAATGACCATTGAGTTCGATATGGTTAACTGTTGGATCGGCTTTCATATAAGCGAGAATCACCGACAGCTTCTGCTTGGCCGCTGCATCCAACTCAATGCCGCCACCCGGGAAGCCCACCTCGGTCTGCTTGACCTGGTCGTAATTCATCGGCAACAGTTTGGCGGTGCACAGCTGATAGTCGTTGTAGGCCTTGTTGAACTTGACCGGCAACAGGCGGATTTCCGAGTAGCCACCTTGGCGCCCGTAATGCCGCACCGTGGGGCTGCGCCCTTCCAGCAAGCCGGTGAACAGGCGCCCGGCCTGGGCCTGGGAGCTGTTGAACAGTACATCGCCGCTGCCCGCGCGCACGGCACCGAGGTTGATATCGCCCCGGCCGGGTTGCCATGGAGCCGCGGCGGCCAACAATGTCGCCGACCCTGCACCCAATGAGCCGTTATAGGCTTTCAGTCGAAACGTCGCCTGCTCACCGGCCCGGCGCACGAACTCACCCGAGCCGAAATCGGTGATCGGTTGGGTCAGACGACACTCGAACTGGTCGCCTTCTACCTTCCACTCAATATTCTCCAGACGTGTCTGGAACGTGAGGGCCATCGCAGGCAGGCTGGCGAACACACTGAGCAGGGCTAGATATTGCTGGCGCACGGGAGGCTCCACTGGTTTCTACAACACTTCAAAGCGTCATACATCGATAAGGCATACAAAAGGCTATCGGATGCATCCTGCAAAACTTGATAGCGAGTGCCTGCAAGAGTCTTTTCCGGTAGCATTCGCCCCAGATTGACCCGCCTGGAATCCCCAATGTCCGACCGCCTGACCCTGCTGCGTCCCGACGACTGGCATATTCATCTTCGCGATGGTGCTGCGTTGCCCCAAACCGTGGCCGATGTAGCGCGCACGTTTGGCCGCGCCATCATCATGCCTAACCTGGTACCACCGGTGCGTAATGCCGCTGAAGCCGACGCCTACCGCCAGCGCATCCTCGCTGCGCGGCCGTCTGGCAGCGGCTTCGAACCGTTGATGGTGCTCTACCTCACCGACCGCACCCAGCCCGAAGAGATTCGCGAGGCCAAGGCCAGCGGTTATGTGCACGCCGCCAAGCTGTACCCGGCGGGCGCGACCACCAACTCCGATTCCGGCGTGACCAGTATCGACAAGATCCTGCCGGCCATCGAAGCCATGGCTGAAGTCGGCATGCCGCTGCTGATTCACGGGGAGGTCACCCGTGGTGATGTGGACGTGTTCGATCGCGAGAAGATCTTCATCGACGAGCATATGCGTCGTGTGGTCGAGCTGTTCCCGACCCTCAAGGTGGTGTTCGAGCACATCACCACGCGTGACGCCGTAGAGTTCGTCACTGAGGCTTCGGCCAACGTCGGTGCAACGATCACCGCGCATCACCTGCTGTACAACCGCAATCACATGCTGGTGGGTGGGATTCGGCCGCACTTCTATTGCCTGCCGATTCTCAAGCGCAACACTCATCAGACGGCCCTGCTGGATGCTGCTACCAGCGGCAACCCGAAGTTTTTCCTCGGCACCGACTCGGCGCCCCACGCCCAGCACGCCAAGGAAGCCGCGTGCGGCTGTGCCGGTTGCTACACCGCTTATGCTGCCATTGAGCTGTATGCCGAAGCGTTCGAACAACGCAACGCCCTGGACAAGCTCGAAGGTTTCGCCAGCCTCAACGGCCCGCGCTTCTACGGCTTGCCGGCGAATACCGACCGCATCACCCTGGTTCGTGAAGACTGGACCGCCCCTGCCAGCCTGCCATTTGGCGAGCTGACTGTTATCCCGCTGCGCGCCGGTGAAACACTGCGCTGGCGCCTGCTGGAGGAAAGCAAGTGAGTGAAGACCATTATGATGACGACCAGGAACACGGCGGTGGGGGCGGTTCGCGTCACCCGATGGCCGAACGTTTCCGCGGCTACCTGCCGGTCGTTATCGACGTAGAAACCGGCGGTTTCAATTGCGCCACCGACGCGCTGCTGGAAATTGCCGCGACCACCATCGGCATGGACGAACAGGGCTTTGTGTATCCAGAACACACCCACTTCTTCCGCGTCGAGCCTTTCGAAGGCGCCAACATCGAAGCGGCAGCGCTGGAGTTCACCGGCATCAAGCTGGATCACCCGCTGCGTATGGCGGTGAGTGAAGAAGCGGCGCTGACCGACATCTTCCGTGGCGTACGCAAAGCGTTGAAGGCCAATGGTTGCAAACGCGCCATCCTGGTGGGTCATAACAGCAGCTTCGACCTGGGTTTCTTGAACGCCGCCGTGGCGCGGTTGGACATGAAGCGCAACCCGTTCCACCCGTTTTCCAGCTTTGACACTGCCACCCTGGCTGGCCTGGCTTATGGCCAGACCGTATTGGCCAAGGCCTGCCAGGCAGCCGGTATCGACTTTGACGGTCGCGAGGCCCACTCGGCTCGCTACGACACTGAGAAGACGGCCGACCTGTTCTGCGGCATCGTCAATCGTTGGAAGCAGATGGGTGGCTGGGAAGATTTCGGCGACTGAAGCCATTTCCCGACCATAAAAAAACCGGCCTTCTCAGGCCGGTTTTTTTGTACCTCGACTCTGGCTTACAGCTTGCCAGCGTTCTCGGTCAGGTAAGCCGCAACGCCTTCTGGCGAAGCGTTCATGCCTTTGTCGCCTTTTTTCCAGTTGGCTGGGCAAACTTCGCCGTGCTCTTCGTGGAATTGCAGGGCGTCGACCAGGCGGATCAGCTCTTCCATGTTACGGCCCAGTGGCAGGTCGTTGACGATCTGGGAGCGAACAACGCCTTTGTCGTCGATCAGGAACGCGCCACGGAAAGCCACGCCGCCTTCGGACTCAACGTCGTAGGCCTTGGCGATTTCGTGCTTCATGTCGGCAGCCATGGTGTATTTGACTTGGCCGATGCCGCCATCATTGATGGCAGTGTTGCGCCAGGCGTTGTGGGTGAAATGGGAATCGATGGAAACCGCTACCACTTCAACGTTACGCGCCTTGAAATCGTCCATGCGGTGGTCCAGAGCGATCAGCTCCGAAGGGCAGACGAAGGTGAAGTCCAGCGGGTAGAAGAACACCAGGCCGTATTTGCCTTTGATGGCTTCAGACAGCTTGAAGCTGTCTACGATTTCGCCATTGCCGAGCACGGCAGGTACGTCGAAATCCGGGGCTTGTTTGCCGACGAGTACGCTCATTGGGTATCTCCTGATGTAAGGGTGACGATTGAAGTAAAAGGACCGCCCCCAAGTCTGCCGCCTGTAAGCGACAGCCCTGTGACGCAGTCACGCTTCGTGAAGACCGACCATCATACACTGAAAAAACCGTTCGTCAGTGAGGGCGCTGTGCCAGGCAATACCCTACGATTCTACTTTGACAATCATTCTCGTTAACATTAAGATCCATCGCACTTAAGCCTTAACCCGCGACGGTTCTCCCTATGTATGTGTGCCTCTGTACTGGCGTCACCGACGGACAAATCCGCGAAGCAATCTACGAAGGTTGCTGCAGCTACAAGGAAGTACGTGAAACCACCGGCGTAGCCAGTCAGTGCGGTAAATGTGCCTGCCTCGCCAAGCAAGTAGTACGGGAAACCCTGACGCAGCTGCAGACAGCCCAGGCCGCGCTCCCCTATTCAGCAGAATTTACACACGCCTAATTGGGCGTGTTTTAAAGAACCGGACTTAGTGTCCGGTTTTTTTATGCCTGAAATTCAATTAGTTAGCGTCAAGACGCGGAACACAAACATTCTTATTCCGATTAATTTTCATTTATTATTCAATAACTTAGGTTTGACACTAAGGTTGTCGCCGCTCAAACTCCGCCCATACACAGCTATTACAGGGCAGGACCCCAGTCATGAAAGGCGACATCTCAGTCATCCAGCAACTCAACAAAATCCTTGCCAATGAACTGGTCGCGATCAATCAGTACTTTCTGCATGCGCGCATGTACGACGATTGGGGCCTGGAAAAGCTGGGCAAGCGTGAATACAAAGAATCCATCAAGGCCATGAAGGACGCCGACGCGCTGATCAAGCGCATCCTGTTCCTCGAAGGCCTGCCGAACGTACAGGACCTGGGCAAGCTGAGCATCGGCGAGCACACTCAAGAAATGCTCGGCAGCGACCTGGGTTTTGAGCGTAAGAGCCACAGCGACCTCAAGGCCGCCATCGCTCACGCAGAAATCAAAGCTGACTTCGGTAGCCGCGAACTGCTCGAAGAGATCCTGGAAGACCAGGAAGAACATATCGATTGGCTGGAAACCCAACTGGGCCTGATCGACAAAGTCAGCCTGGAAAACTACCTGCAATCGCAGATGGGCGAATAGCCCTTAGGCGACAGGTACAAAAAAGCCCCGCTCTCTTACGAGAAGCGGGGCTTTTTATTGCACGCCAATCAAGCGTCAGTCTTGGCTGCCGCGTTTGCTGCTGCGTCTTTGATCAGCGCCTGCAACGAACCGTCTGCGGCCATTTCAGTGATGATGTCGCTACCGCCGACCAGCTCACCGGCTACCCACAGTTGCGGGAAAGTCGGCCAGTTGGCGTACTTTGGCAGGTTGGCGCGGATTTCTGGGTTTTGCAGGATATCCACGTAAGCGAATTTCTCGCCGCACGCCATGATGGCCTGGGACGCCTTCGCGGAGAAACCGCACTGAGGAGCGTTTGGCGCGCCCTTCATGTAAAGCAGAATGGTGTTGGCAGCAATCTGCTCTTTGATCGTTTCGATGATATCCATGGAACACCTCGGCTGGAACTTTGCGACTCACAGGTCGGCACGGTGGCGCATTGTAACGCAAAATTCCAGCGCGGTGCTCAGGCGGCTGCTACCTGTACCGGCACGCCGTTGAGTGCGGCATTGCCCGACAACTCGTCCAACTGCCGTTCGTCGGTCAAGTCATTGGCACTCGCGCCCGGTTGAGCACTGGCGACACCCATCTGCACACCTGGGCGCCCGTGCCCCCAACCGTGGGGCAGGCTGACGACACCGGGCATCATGTCCAGGCTGGCGACTACTTCCACTTCGATCATGCCAATGCGCGAACTCACGCGCACGCGCTGTCCATCACTTAACTGCCGGCTAACAAGGTCGTCAGGATGCATCAGCAATTGATGACGAGGCTTGCCCTTCACCAAACGGTGATAGTTATGCATCCAGGAATTATTACTGCGCACATGCCGGCGGCCGATCAACAGCAGTTCGCCGGCAATGGGCGCCGGCTGCGCGGCAAACCGCGCCAAGTCAGCGAGGATCACTGCAGGCGCAGCGTGAACTTTGCCGTCAGCGGTTTTCAGGCGTGCGGCGAGATTGGCCGTGAGCGGGCCCAGGTCTACGCCGTGGGGATGATCTGCCAACATCGCGACAGATAATTTGTATTCGGATGCATCCCCGTACACCCCGGCGCGCAGCCCGAAGTCGATCATCTGCGCAGGGGACATGGTTGGCTTGAGCGCCGCGCCTGTCTGCGCTGCAAATGCCTGAGCCAGGCCCACGAAAATCTCCCAGTCGTGCAGCGCACCCGGCGGCTTGGGCAGGATTGCGCGATTGAAACGGGTGACATTGCGTACCGCGAACATATTGAAAGTCGTGTCGTAGTGATCGTTTTCCAGTGCCGAGGTGGACGGCAGGATCAAGTCGGCATAACGCGTGGTCTCGTTGATATAGAGGTCAACGCTGACCATAAACTCAAGGCCGTCCAGGGCCTGTTCCAACTGGCGGCCGTTGGGCGTCGACAACACAGGGTTGCCGGCCACCGTCACCAAAGCACGGATTTGCCCTTTACCTTCGGTCAGCATTTCCTCAGCCAACGCCGACACGGGCAACTCGCCACCGTATTCCGGCCGCCCGGAGACCCGACTCTGCCAACGATTGAAATGCCCGCCGCCGGTGGACGCCACCAGGTCCACGGCCGGCGTGGTGCACAGTGCGCCGCCAACACGGTCCAGATTGCCCGTGACCAGATTGATCAGTTGCACCAGCCAATGGCACAGCGTGCCGAATGCCTGGGTCGACACACCCATGCGCCCATAACACACCGCCTTGTCGGCGGCGGCAAAGTCCCGTGCCAATTGGCGAATCTGCTCAGCCGGAACCGCACACTGAGGGCTCATGGCTTCAGCGGTAAACCCGGCAATCGCACCTCGCACCTCATCAAGACCTTCCACGGGCAGCTGACTGCCACGGGTCAGGTTCTCGCTGAACAGAGTATTGAGCACCCCAAACAACAGCGCTGCATCGCCACCGGGTCGTACAAACAGGTGCTGGTCAGCTATCGCTGCGGTCTCACTGCGCCGCGGGTCGACGACCACGACTTTGCCGCCCCTGGCCTGGATGGCTTTGAGGCGCTTCTCCACATCGGGCACGGTCATGATGCTGCCGTTGGATGCCAGCGGATTACCGCCCAGGATCAGCATGAAGTCAGTGTGATCAATGTCCGGGATCGGTAGCAGCAGGCCATGGCCATACATCAAGTGACTGGTGAGGTGATGGGGTAACTGGTCCACCGACGTGGCGGAAAACCGATTTCGCGTCTTGAGCAAGCCGAGGAAGTAGTTACTGTGGGTCATCAGCCCATAGTTGTGCACGCTGGGGTTGCCTTGATACACCGCCACCGCATTCTGCCCATGACGGGCCTGAATGCCAGCCAGTCGTTCGGCGACAAGCGCAAAGGCATCTTCCCACGGGATCGGCTGCCATTCGCTGCCCACCCGCAGCATGGGTTGATGCAGGCGATCCGGATCGTTCTGGATGTCCTGCAACGCCACCGCCTTGGGGCAGATGTGCCCACGACTGAAGGTGTCCAGCGCATCGCCCTTGATAGAGGTGATCGCCAGGCTGCCGTCGTCAGCCTCGGTGGTTTCCAGGGTCAGGCCGCAGATGGCTTCACACAGATGGCAGGCACGGTGGTGGAGAGTCTTGGTCATGGCCAGTCTCTTTATTAGGGCTTTGATTTCACTATGGGCCGCCAGCAAAGCAGGCACCAGCATCGTCAGTCCCGTGAATCGACAAGCATCAGGCAAGGCCATGACCAAGCATGAGCAAATGTTTCAGAAACCTCCCACGCCCTCGTTGAAACCGACACAACCTGGCCCAACCCCGTCTCAACGGATTGCAAAAGGTTGCGGGGCCAGTGTACAAATGGCCCGCTGCTGTCTGGAAACCGTCTTCAAAAGCGCCTAGGCGCCCTTCTGACACCCTTAAAAACCGTAGCCCTATTGGTAAGACGCGACATTTAATTATAAGATCGCGCCTTCCCCTATTTCGTCGCCCCGTGCGGCTTTCGCCGCAGGTCTCGCCCGTTGTCACAATAAACAAGGCTTTGAGTATCTGCGGTCTGTTGCAAAAAGGTAGTTAATGATGAGCGCAAGGCACTTTCTCTCCCTGATGGATTGCACGCCCGAAGAGCTGGTCAGCGTGATCCGTCGAGGCATTGAGCTTAAAGACCTGCGTCACCGCGGCGTACTGTTCGAGCCTTTGAAAAACCGCGTACTCGGGATGATTTTCGAGAAGTCGTCGACCCGCACCCGCGTCTCTTTCGAAGCCGGCATGATCCAACTGGGCGGCCAAGCCATCTTCCTGTCGTCGCGCGATACCCAATTGGGCCGTGGCGAGCCGATTGCCGACAGCGCCATCGTCATGTCGAGCATGCTCGATGCGGTAATGATCCGCACCTTTGCCCACAGCACCGTGACCGAATTTGCCGCCCACTCCCGCGTACCGGTGATCAACGGCCTGACCGATGACCTGCACCCGTGCCAATTGCTGGCCGACATGCAAACCTTCTTGGAGCACCGCGGCTCAATCCAGGGCAAGACCGTGGCGTGGATTGGCGACGGCAACAACATGTGCAACAGCTATATAGAAGCGGCGATCCAGTTCGACTTCCAACTGCGCGTTGCATGCCCGGAAGGCTACGAGCCTGACGCACGCTTTATGGCACAGGCCGGCGACCGCGTGACCCTGGTGCGCGACCCACGTGACGCGGTGGTCGGTGCACACTTGGTGAGCACCGACGTCTGGACCTCCATGGGCCAGGAAGACGAAACCACCAAGCGCCTGGCCCTGTTCGCCCCGTATCAGGTCAACCGTGCCCTGCTCGACCTGGCCGCGCCGGACGTACTGTTCATGCATTGCCTGCCCGCGCACCGAGGCGAAGAAATCAGCCTCGACCTGCTGGACGACCCACGCTCGGTCGCCTGGGACCAGGCCGAAAACCGCCTGCATGCACAGAAGGCCCTGCTCGAATTCCTCGTCCCGCCTTCGTATCACCACGCATGAGCCAGCCATTTCTGCTGAACCTGCGCAATCTGGCATGCGGCTATCAAGATCAAAGGGTGGTGCAGAACCTCAATCTGCACCTCAACGCCGGTGATATCGGCTGCCTGCTAGGCTCGTCGGGCTGTGGCAAGACCACCACCCTGCGCGCCATTGCCGGGTTTGAACCAGTGCACGAAGGCGAAATTAGCCTGGCAGGCGAAGTGATCTCCAGTGCCGGTTTCACACTGGCTCCGGAGAAACGTCGCATCGGCATGGTGTTTCAGGACTACGCGCTGTTTCCGCACCTCAGCGTGGCCGATAACATCGCGTTCGGCATTCGCAAGCATCCGCAAAAAGACCGCGTGGTTGCCGAACTGCTGGAGCTGGTCAACCTGAAAAACCTGGGCAAGCGCTTTCCCCACGAACTGTCAGGTGGTCAGCAACAACGTGTCGCCCTCGCCCGCGCCCTGGCGCCGGAGCCGCAATTATTGCTGCTGGATGAACCCTTCTCCAACCTCGACGGTGAGCTGCGCCGCAAGCTTAGCCATGAGGTGCGCGACATACTCAAGGCACGCGGCACCAGTGCGATCCTGGTCACCCATGATCAGGAAGAAGCGTTTGCGGTGAGCGATCAGGTCGGCGTCTTCAAGGAAGGCCGCCTGGAGCAGTGGGACACGCCTTACAACTTGTATCACGAGCCCCAGACGCCTTACGTCGCGAGCTTTATCGGCCAGGGTTATTTTATCCGCGGCCAATTGAGTTCGCCGGAATCTGTCAGCACGGAACTGGGTGACCTGCGCGGTAACCGTGCGTATTCCTGGCCTATCGGTGGCGCAGTGGATGTGCTGCTGCGGCCGGACGATATCGTCTATGCGCCAGACAGTGCTTTGACAGCGCGGATCGTAGGTAAGACATTCCTCGGAGCGTCAACCTTGTACCGCCTGCAACTGCCAACGGGCGCGCAGCTTGAGTCGATTTTCCCGAGTCACGCTGACCATCAGGTTGGTGCGGACGTGGGGATTCGTGTGGCGGCGGAGCATCTGGTGCTGTTCAAGGCGTCGGGCAGTGTGGCGGCGCAGATTCCTCAAACCGATTCGGGCGTGCGGCGTTACAGCCCAGCCAACTGATTACCTGAAGAAACCGGGTCAAAATGTGGGAGGGGGCTTGCCCCCGATGGCGGTGGATCAGTCACCTAATGCAGTGGCTGAAACTCAGTCATCGGGGGCAAGCCCCCTCCCACATTGGTATTGCATAGGCTTCAAAAATGGACTTCAGGCTCGGCCAATCGGTGCAAATGTAGCCTGGGTATGTTCCGCCAACACCGCTGCCGGCAACTCCACTTCCAATCCCCGCCTCCCCGCACTCACAAAAATCGTCGCAAACGGCTGCGCCGTTTCATCGATGAACGTACGCAGTCGCTTCTTCTGCCCCAACGGGCTGATGCCCCCGAGCAAATAGCCAGTCGAGCGCTGCGCCGCTGCAGGGTCGGCCATCTCGACTTTTTTCACTCCCGCCGCATGCGCCAAGGCTTTCAGGTCCAGACTTCCGACGACCGGCACCACCGCCACCAACAATTCGCCCTTTTCGCTGCTGGCCAGCAAAGTCTTGAACACCTGCGCCGGATCAAGCCCCAATTTTTCTGCGGCCTCCAGGCCATAGGAGGCCGCCTTCGGGTCATGTTCATAACTATGGATGCGATGTTCGGCGCGAACTTTTTTCAACAGGTCCAATGCAGGGGTCATGCTGGCTCCAAGCGTGGCAAACAGGTAGCCGATTCTAGGCCAAGCCCGCGCAAAAGGCTCTAGTACGCCCACTCTTAAGGTGCACGCGCTGTATCACAAGCGTGATCATTCATCAGACCAATAGTTTGAATGTGACTGGTGGTTCACTTTCGACCTTTGACAGCAGTCATTCTTGTCTATATTTTTTCGTTTCCGAATGCTGTAGGAATAGATCCTCTGCATTCAAGCAGCAAGCCGTGTCCGGGATGGGGATCCTTGCCACGGTGAAAATCGCGCAACGTTCCGCTGAGAACGTGCGCCAGACAAGAACAACAATTGAGGTTTTCCATGACAACTGCTCTTCAACAGCCTTCACTTTCGAGCCAATGCATGGCCGAATTCCTGGGGACTGCGCTTTTGATCTTCTTCGGTACAGGATGTGTCGCTGCGCTCAAGGTTGCGGGTGCCAGCTTTGGCTTGTGGGAAATCAGTGTCATCTGGGGGATCGGCGTCAGCATGGCGATCTACCTGAGCGCCGGTATTTCCGGAGCCCACCTCAACCCGGCGGTGAGTATCGCCCTGTGCCTGTTTGCTGATTTCGACAAGCGCAAACTGCCCTTCTATATCCTCGCCCAGATCGCTGGCGCCTTCTGCTCGGCGGCCTTGGTGTACACGCTCTACAGCAATCTGTTTTTCGATTACGAACAAACCCACCAGATGGTCCGTGGTACCCAGGCCAGCCTGGAATTGGCCTCGGTGTTCTCCACCTACCCCCATGCGTTGCTGAGCACTGCCCAAGCGTTCCTGGTGGAAATGGTCATCACCGCGATCCTGATGGGCGTGATCATGGCCCTGACCGATGACAACAACGGCCTGCCACGCGGCCCGTTGGCCCCACTGCTGATCGGCCTGCTGATTGCGGTGATCGGTAGCGCCATGGGCCCGCTGACGGGGTTCGCGATGAACCCGGCGCGGGATCTGGGGCCCAAGCTGATGACCTTTTTCGCTGGCTGGGGTGAAATAGCCTTCACCGGCGGCCGCGACATTCCTTATTTCCTGGTGCCGATTTTCGGCCCGATCGTGGGTGCATGCCTCGGCGCCGCGGCCTATCGCGGGTTGATTGCCCGCCATCTACCCAGCGCCGCACCTGCTATAGCTGAAGAAACACCTGACACGGCAGTCAACGGCAAGACCCGTATTTCCTGACAGCGCCAGCCTGGGCCATCCTGCCCGTTTTCACCCCAGGCTGATTACCGACTTTCTTATTTTCCAAGGCATTCGACATGACCGATATTCAGAATAAGAACTACATCATTGCCCTCGACCAAGGCACCACCAGTTCCCGGGCGATCATCTTTGATCGTGACGCCAACGTGGTCTGCACCGCCCAGCGTGAGTTCGCCCAGCACTACCCGCAAGCAGGCTGGGTCGAACACGACCCGATGGAAATCTTCGCGACCCAAAGCGCGGTGATGGTTGAGGCCCTGGCCCAAGCTGGTCTGCACCATGACCAGGTGGCTGCCATCGGCATCACCAACCAGCGTGAAACCACGGTGGTGTGGGACAAGATCACCGGCCGCCCGATCTACAACGCCATCGTCTGGCAGTGCCGCCGCAGCACCGAGATCTGCCAACAGCTCAAGCGCGACGGCCACGAACAATACATTAGCGACACCACTGGCCTGGTTACCGACCCGTACTTCTCCGGCACCAAGCTCAAGTGGATCCTCGACAACGTCGAAGGCAGCCGCGAACGTGCGCGCAACGGCGAGTTGCTGTTCGGCACCGTCGACAGCTGGCTGATCTGGAAATTTACCGGCGGCAAGACCCACGTCACCGACTACACCAACGCCTCGCGCACCATGCTCTTCAACATCCACTCCCTGGAGTGGGACGCGAAGATGCTGGAGATCCTCGACATCCCGCGCGAAATGCTGCCAGAAGTTAAATCGTCGTCGGAAATCTACGGCCGCACTAAGAGCGGCATCGCCATCGGCGGTATCGCCGGTGACCAACAAGCTGCATTGTTCGGCCAAATGTGCGTCGAAGCCGGCCAGGCCAAAAACACCTACGGCACCGGTTGCTTCCTGCTGATGAACACCGGCGACAAGGCGGTGAAATCCAAGCACGGCATGCTTACCACCATCGCCTGCGGCCCGCGTGGCGAAGTGGCCTACGCCCTGGAGGGCGCCGTATTCAACGGTGGTTCCACCGTACAGTGGCTGCGCGATGAGCTGAAAATCATCAACGACGCCCACGACACCGAATACTTTGCCGGCAAGGTCAAAGACAGCAACGGCGTATACCTGGTGCCAGCCTTCACCGGCCTGGGCGCGCCTTACTGGGACCCGTATGCCCGTGGCGCACTGTTCGGCCTGACCCGTGGCGTACGCGTGGATCACATTATTCGTGCAGCCCTGGAGTCGATTGCCTACCAGACCCGCGACGTACTCGACGCCATGCAACAGGACTCGGGCGAGCGCCTCAAAGCCCTGCGTGTAGACGGCGGCGCGGTGGCCAACAACTTCCTGATGCAATTCCAGGCCGACATCCTGGGCACCCAGGTCGAGCGCCCGCAAATGCGTGAGACAACCGCACTTGGTGCGGCCTATCTGGCGGGCCTGGCATGCGGTTTCTGGGGCAGCCTGGACGAGTTACGCGGCAAGGCCGTGATCGAGCGCGAATTCGAACCGCAACTCGAAGAGAAAGAAAAAGAGAAGCTCTACGCCGGCTGGCAAAAAGCGGTCAGCCGCACCCGTGACTGGGAGCCCCACGAAGGCGCTGAATAAGCCAACATCGGGTTGTAACTGGCAGGGAGCAGATTCCTGCGTCATCATGGGCCACTTTTGTATGGCAGCCCAAAGGACGCCCAATGAATCTGCCTCCCCGCCAACAACAAATCCTCGAACTGGTCCGCGAACGCGGCTACGTCAGTATCGAGGAAATGGCGCAGCTATTCGTAGTCACCCCGCAAACCATCCGCCGCGATATCAACCAACTGGCGGACGCCAACCTGCTGCGTCGTTACCACGGCGGCGCGGCCTATGATTCCAGTGTCGAAAACACCGCGTACGCCATGCGTGCCGACCAAATGCGCGACGAAAAACAGCGCATCGGCGAAGCTATCGCCGCGCAGATCCCCGATCACGCCTCGCTGTTCATCAACATCGGCACCACCACCGAATCCATCGCCCGTGCGCTGCTTAACCACAGCCACCTGAAAATCATCACCAACAACCTCAATGTGGCCAACATGCTCAGCGCCAAGGACGACTTCGACGTGCTGTTGACCGGCGGTAACGTACGCCGTGATGGTGGCGTGGTGGGTCAGGCCAGTGTGGATTTCATCAACCAGTTCAAGGTGGACTTTGCCTTGGTGGGTATCAGCGGGATCGATGAAGACGGCAGCCTGCTGGATTTTGATTATCAGGAGGTGCGGGTCTCACAGGCGATTATTGCCAATGCGCGTCAGGTGATCCTGGCGGCGGACTCCAGCAAATTCGGGCGCAATGCCATGATTCGCTTGGGGCCGATCAGTTTGGTGGATTGCCTGGTGACTGATCAGCAGCCGGTGCCGGCGTTGGTGCAGTTGTTGAATGAGCATAAGGTTCGGCTGGAAGTGGTGTAGCGCCAGCACCACCGTCATCGGGGGCAAGCCCCCTCCCACACTGACCGTGCCCACCCTTTAGGCGGGGTGAATACAGTAAATGTGGGAGGGGGCTTGCCCCCGATGGCGATCTAGCTGACAGCGCATTTCTCCAAGCCAACATCAGCTCCATGTTCACAATTTTTCCTTTCCCCACTCTTCGATGAGTTTTTTCAATCGAAGTCGACTGGCTGTGCCCGCGTTTATCAGCTACCATTTTCGCAAATGAACATTAATGTTCGAATTCCAAGACGAATAAATCGCGAGGCCAGCCGATGAACCCTTCCACCTTGCCTGCTCCACCGCTTGCTGAAGTCTATGACGTTGCCGTTATCGGTGGCGGGATCAATGGCGTCGGCATTGCAGCAGACGCAGCCGGGCGCGGGTTGTCGGTATTCCTTTGCGAAAAGGACGACCTGGCCAGCCACACGTCTTCGGCTAGCAGCAAGCTGATCCACGGCGGTCTGCGTTACCTCGAACATTACGAATTTCGCCTGGTGCGCGAAGCCCTGGCCGAACGTGAAGTGCTGCTGGCCAAGGCCCCGCACATCGTCAAGCAGATGCGCTTCGTACTGCCGCACCGCCCGCACCTGCGCCCGGCCTGGATGATTCGCGCAGGTCTGTTCCTATACGACCACCTCGGCAAACGCGAAAAGCTGGCTGGGTCGAAAAGCCTCAAGTTCGGCGCCGACAGCCCGCTCAAAAGCGAAATCACTAAAGGCTTCGAATACTCCGACTGCTGGGTCGATGACGCCCGCCTCGTGGTACTCAATGCCATGGCCGCTCGTGAAAAAGGCGCGCACATTCACACCCAGACCCGTTGCATCAGCGCACACCGCAGCAAGGGCTTGTGGGAACTGAATATGGAGCGGGCCGACGGCAGCCTGTTCTCGATCCGTGCTCGCGCACTGGTGAACGCCGCAGGCCCTTGGGTCGCCAAGTTCATCAAGGACGACTTGAAACTGGATTCGCCTTACGGCATCCGCCTGATCCAGGGCAGCCACCTGATCGTGCCAAAACTGTACGAAGGTGCCCACGCGCACATCCTGCAGAACGAAGACCAGCGCATCGTTTTCACCATTCCGTACTTGAACCACCTGACCATCATCGGCACCACCGACCGCGAATACACCGGCGACCCGGCGAAAGTTGCGATCACCGAAGGTGAAACCGACTACATGCTCAAAGTGGTCAACGCGCATTTCAAGAAACAAGTGAGCCGCGACGATATCGTCCACACCTACTCCGGGGTGCGCCCGCTGTGCAACGACGAGTCGGATAACCCGTCGGCCATTACCCGCGATTACACCCTGGCGTTGTCCGGCGCTGCGGGCGAGGCGCCGATCCTGTCGGTGTTCGGTGGCAAGCTGACCACCTATCGCAAACTCGCCGAATCGGCCATGGCCCAACTGGCGCCGTACTTCACACAGATGCGCCCGAGCTGGACCGCCAAAGCCAGCCTGCCCGGCGGCGAAGACATGACCACGCCAGAAGCCTTGGCCGACGCCATTCGCGGTAAATTCGACTGGGTACCAAGCGAAATCGCCCGTCGCTGGTCCACCACCTATGGCAGCCGCACCTGGCGCCTGCTGGAAGGCGTGCAAACGCTGGCCGACCTAGGCGAACATTTGGGTGGCGGCCTGTACACCCGCGAGGTCGACTACCTCTGCGCCGAAGAGTGGGTAACCCAGCCGCAGGACGTATTGTGGCGTCGCACCAAGCTGGGCCTGTTCACCACGCCTGAGGAACAGGACAACGTGCAGCGTTACCTGTCCAAGATTGAGCAGAATCGCGGCAAGATTGAAGCGGCCTGACAGCTAAATCCTACAAAAGCCCCTGGACCTTAAGGTTCAGGGGCTTTTTTATGCCTGCTTTTTCATTCGGTTTTCCGAACGTCGTTGCCCTGCACTATTCGGATTGCCGTACCCAACGGCTCTAAAACATTCGTCACAGAAAGTTAATCTTCATATAAATCATATGCTTAACCTTTTGTTTCGAGTCTGGCACGACTCATGCTCTACACTCTTGGACGATTGCCTGAGACGCCTCAGGAGCCGTCATGGGCATTCGCTGTACAAGAGAGCCGTTTAGCCGGCTTCATAAAAAAAACAAATGTCGAGGAAGTATTGATGCGCATCGTTCCCCATATCCTGGGCGCAGCTATCGCTGCTGCTCTGATCAGCACTCCAGTTTTCGCCGCCGAACTCACCGGCACGCTGAAGAAGATCAACGACTCCGGCACCATCACTCTCGCTCACCGCGACAGCTCCATTCCGTTTTCCTACATCGCGGATGGTTCGGGCAAACCAGTTGGCTACTCCCACGACATCCAAGTAGCGGTCGTTGAGCAACTGAAAAAAGACCTGAACAAGCCCGACCTGAAGGCCAAGTACAACCTGGTGACTTCGCAAACCCGTATTCCGCTGATCCAGAACGGCACTGCGGACCTCGAGTGCGGCTCCACCACCAACAACGCCGAACGCGCCCAGCAAGTTGATTTCACCGTCAACATCTTCGAAATCGGCACCCGTCTGCTGGTCAAGAAAGACAAGGAAGGCAAGCCGTCCTACGCTGACTTTGCCGACCTGAAAGGCAAAAACGTCGTGACCACCGCGGGCACCACGTCCGAGCGCATCATCAAAGCGATGAACGCCGACAAGCAAATGGGCATGAACATCATCTCCGCCAAAGACCACGGCGAATCCTTCCAGATGCTCGAAAGCGGCCGTGCCGTTGCGTTCATGATGGACGACGCCCTGCTGGCCGGCGAAGAAGCCAAGGCGAAGAAGCCGGATGATTGGGTTATCACCGGTACTCCACAGTCCTTCGAAGCCTACGCGTGCATGGTTCGCAAAGGCGACCCAGACTTCAAGAAAGCCGTGGATGGCGCCATCACCGCCCTGTACAAGTCCGGTGAAATCAACAAGATCTACAGCAAGTGGTTCGAGAGCCCGATTCCACCTAAAGGCCTGAACCTGAACTTCCCAATGAGTGACAAGGTTAAAGAGCTGATCGCCAACCCAAGCGACAAGCCAGCGCCTGACGTAAAAATCTGACACTGATCTAACCTTACCTCCTGGGGGAGCCAACCCTCCCCCAGGCGTCTGTTACTACCTGCTGGCTGTACATTGGAACACTCGACCAGGCGGTTTCCGAGCCGATCGCGTGTGCCTGGCGTTCATCGCCGGGTGGGAATGGATTTTCCCCAAGCGGGTGCTTGTACATCGATCGATTTGAGGGGAGACCCTAATGAATTACAACTGGGACTGGGGCGTGTTCTTCAAGTCCACTGGCGTGGGCAGCGAGACGTATCTCGACTGGTACATCGCCGGTTTGGGCTGGACCATCGCTATCGCTATCGTGGCGTGGATCATCGCCTTGCTGCTGGGCTCCATTCTGGGGGTCATGCGCACGGTGCCAAACCGCCTCGTAGCGGGCATCGCCACCTGCTATGTGGAGCTGTTTCGCAATGTGCCGCTGCTGGTGCAGCTGTTCATCTGGTACTTCCTGATTCCCGACCTGCTGCCGCAAAACCTGCAGGACTGGTACAAACAAGACCTCAACCCGACCACCTCGGCCTACCTGAGCGTCGTCGTGTGCCTGGGCCTGTTCACCGCCGCCCGTGTGTGTGAACAAGTGCGTACCGGCATCCAGGCGCTGCCACGTGGCCAAGAGTCTGCCGCGCGCGCCATGGGCTTCAAGCTGCCGCAGATCTACTGGAATGTGCTGCTACCCCAGGCCTACCGGATCATCATTCCGCCGCTTACCTCCGAATTCCTCAACGTGTTCAAGAACTCCTCCGTGGCGTCCTTGATCGGCTTGATGGAACTGCTGGCGCAAACCAAGCAGACCGCCGAATTCTCGGCCAACCTGTTTGAAGCCTTCACCCTGGCCACGCTGATCTACTTCACCCTGAACATGAGCCTGATGCTGCTCATGCGCCTGGTCGAGAAGAAAGTCGCGGTGCCCGGCCTGATCTCCGTGGGGGGTAAATAATGGAACTCGATTTCAGCGGTATCATCCCCGCTATCCCTGGCCTGTGGAACGGCATGGTCATGACCTTACAGTTGATGGTCATGGGTGTGGTCGGTGGTATTGCCCTCGGCACGATCCTGGCGTTGATGCGCCTGTCGTCCAGCAAACTGCTGTCCCGAGTGGCCGGCGCCTATGTGAACTACTTTCGCTCGATCCCGTTGCTGTTGGTGATCACCTGGTTCTACCTGGCGGTGCCGTTCGTGTTGCGCTGGATCACCGGCGAAGACACGCCGATCGGCGCGTTCACTTCCTGCGTCGTGGCCTTCATGATGTTCGAAGCCGCGTACTTCTGTGAAATCGTGCGGGCTGGCGTGCAGTCGATCCCCAAGGGCCAGATGGGCGCAGCGCAAGCGATGGGCATGACGTATGGCCAGACCATGCGCCTGATCATCCTGCCCCAGGCGTTCCGCAAGATGACCCCGTTGCTGCTGCAACAGTCGATCATCCTGTTCCAGGACACTTCGCTGGTCTACACCGTGGGCCTGGTGGACTTCCTCAACTCCGCGCGCTCCAACGGCGACATCATCGGCCGCTCCAATGAGTTCCTGATCTTCGCCGGTGTCGTCTACTTCATCATCAGCTTTTCCGCCTCGCTGCTGGTCAAGCGTCTGCAAAAAAGGTTTGCCGTATGATCTCTATCAAGAACATCAACAAGTGGTATGGCGACTTCCAGGTGCTGACCGATTGCAGCACTGATGTCAAAAAAGGTGAAGTGATCGTGGTGTGCGGGCCGTCCGGCTCGGGCAAGTCCACCCTGATCAAGTGCGTCAACGCGCTGGAACCGTTCCAGAAGGGCGACATCGTGGTCGACGGCACCTCCATCGCCGACCCGAAGACCAACCTGCCGAAACTGCGCTCGCGCGTGGGCATGGTGTTCCAGCACTTCGAGTTGTTCCCGCACCTGACCATCACCGAAAACCTGACCATCGCGCAGATCAAGGTACTCGGCCGCAGCAAGGAAGAAGCCACCAAGAAAGGCCTGCAACTGCTTGAACGCGTAGGTCTGTCGGCACACGCCCACAAGCACCCTGGCCAACTCTCCGGCGGCCAGCAGCAACGTGTGGCGATTGCCCGCGCGCTGGCCATGGACCCGATCGTCATGCTGTTCGACGAACCCACCTCGGCCCTCGACCCGGAAATGGTCAACGAAGTGCTCGACGTGATGGTGCAATTGGCCCAGGAAGGCATGACCATGATGTGCGTGACCCACGAAATGGGCTTCGCCCGCAAAGTGGCTGACCGCGTGATCTTCATGGACGCCGGCAAAATCATTGAAGACTGCCCGAAAGAAGAGTTCTTCGGCGACATCAGCGCCCGCTCCGAACGCGCGCAGCACTTCCTTGAGAAAATCCTGCAGCACTAAGCCCTACATAGCTCTTCCTGTAGAAACCGAGCCCATGTGGGAGGGGGCAAGCCCCTCCCACACTGGACCGCAGGCTGGCAAGCTCTGGTTGACCCAAGGCATCTGTGATGAAATGCGACCCCAACCAATTTCGCGCCGCGCCGCCATCACTTGCCGTGAAGCCTCGTCTGATTCGCCAACTGTTCCTGCCGCCGTTGATCATCGCCCTGATGATCGGCCTGGGTTATATCGGCTTCTGGGTCAGTGAGTACTACGGCATCCGCACCCTCAGCGATAACGGCGAGCGCCAGTTGGAGCTGCATGCCCGCACCGTCGAAAGCGAACTGAGCAAATACACCTACCTGCCCAGCCTTCTGGAATTGGAGTCCAGCGTGTCAACGCTGCTGGCCAACCCCAGCCAGGAAACCCGCAAGTCCGTCAACGATTACCTCGAAGGCCTGAACCGACGCAGCCGCAGTCGGGCGATCTACGTGATGGACACCACCGGCCGGGTGCTGGCCACCAGTAACTGGCGCGATGCCGACAGTTACCAGGGTGAAGACCTGTCCTTTCGTGCCTATTTCCAGAACGCCGTGCGTGGCCAACCCGGGCGGTTCTATGGCATCGGCAGTACCAACGGCGAACCCGGCTACTACCTGGCCCATGGCCTTGAAGAGCACGGCAAGATCATCGGCGTGGCCGTGGTCAAGGTACGCCTCGAAGCCCTTGAAGAACGCTGGCAACGCGCCCGTCTCGAAGCCTTTGTCAGTGATGAGAACGGCATCATTATCCTGTCCAGTGACCCGGCCCGCCGCCTTAAGGCCGTGCGCCCATTGAGCGAAGACACCAAGGATCGCCTGGCCCACAGCCTGCAATATTACTGGGCGACGCTTAACGAGCTGGAGCCCCTGGCCCGCGAACGCCTCAACGAAGGCGCCGAGAAACTCACCTTCCCGGCCAACAGCGAAGTGGTCAACGACGAGCACGAAGTCAGCTACCTGGCGCAAACCCGCCCGCTCAACGACACACCGTGGAATTTCACCCTGCTGACGCCCCTCAATGACCTGCGCCGCGCCGCCATCAACCAGGGCATTCTGGTGGCCGTCGCCTTCGGGTTGGTGGCGTTCCTGCTGATCGCCTGGAACGAACGGCGCAAGGTCATCGCCACCCGCCTGGCCGCACGGGAAGCCCTGCAGGAAGCCAACAGCCAGCTGGAACGTCGGATTGCCGAACGCACCGCCGACCTGCGTGCCAGCAACGAACGGCTCAAGGGCCAAATCCGCGAACGACGCCAGGCCGAAGAGACCCTGCGCCGCGCCCAGGATGAACTGGTACAAGCGGGCAAACTGGCGGCCATCGGCCAAATGTCCACCAGCATCGCCCATGAGTTGAACCAGCCATTGGCTGCGCTGCGCACCTTGTCTGGCAACACCGTGCGCTTCCTGGAGCGCGGCGCCCTGGACACGGCCAGCGCCAACCTGCACACCATCAACGAATTGATCGACCGCATGGGCCGCATCACCGCCAGCCTGCGTTCCTTCGCCCGACGCGGTGATGACCAGGGCGAAGCCAGCCTGATTAAAGCGGTGGATGCGGCGTTCCAGGTACTTGGCGCACGCTTGGACAACTTGCCGCTGACCGTGCACCGCGACTTTTCTCACGCCCAATTGCAGATCGACCAGACGCGCCTGGAGCAAATCCTGGTCAACCTGATCGGCAATGCCGTTGATGCCATGCAGGCCCAACCCACCCCCGAGCTGTGGTTGGAAGGCAGCATCAGCGACGGTAAATACCGCCTGCGGGTGCGCGACAACGGGCACGGCATCGACCCCGAAGCACGCAAACATTTGTTCGAACCGTTCTTCACCACTAAGCCCGGTGAGCAAGGCCTGGGCCTGGGTTTGACCCTGTCCGCCAGCCTCGCCGCCGCCACCGGCGGCAACCTCGCCGTGGAACATCCGGCCAGTGGTGGTACTGCCTTTGTCCTGAGCCTGCCGTTGGCGGGCGCTCAAAAAGCTGAGTCGACATGAATACTGACGCTACAGCCCCTAACGACCTCACCGTCCTGATTGTCGAAGACGATCCCCATGTATTGCTCGGCTGCCAGCAAGCCCTGGCCCTGGAAGACATTCACAGCGTTGGCGTGGGCAGTGCCGAAGAGGCGTTGCAGCGCGTCGGCGAGAATTTTGCGGGCATTGTCATCAGCGACATTCGCCTACCGGGCATCGATGGCCTGGAGCTGCTGACCCGCCTCAAGGCACTGGATAAAAGCCTGCCTGTGGTGTTGATCACCGGGCATGGCGATATCTCGATGGCGGTGGGCGCGATGCGCAACGGTGCCTACGACTTCATGGAGAAGCCCTTCTCCCCCGAGCGCTTGGTGGACGTTGCACGCCGCGCCTTGGAACAACGCGGATTGGCGCGAGAGGTGTGGTCGCTGCGCCGCCAACTGGCCGAACGTGACTCGCTGGAAGGCCGCATCATCGGCCGCTCGCCGGCCATGCAAAACTTGCGTGAATTGATCGCCAACGTCGCTGACACCTCGGCCAATGTATTGATCGAGGGCGAAACCGGCACCGGCAAGGAGCTGGTCGCCCGCTGCCTGCATGATTTCAGCCGTCGCCACAGCCATCAGTTTGTCGCCCTGAACTGCGGCGGCCTGCCAGAGAACCTGTTCGAAAGCGAGATTTTCGGTCACGAGGCCAACGCCTTTACGGGTGCCGGCAAGCGCCGCATCGGCAAGATCGAACACGCTCACGAAGGCACGCTGTTCCTTGACGAAGTGGAGAGCATGCCCATCAACCTGCAGATCAAGTTGCTGCGGGTATTGCAGGAGCGCACCCTCGAACGCCTTGGCTCCAACCAAAGCGTGGCGGTGGATTGCCGGGTGATCGCCGCCACCAAGTCCGACCTCGACGAACTGAGCCGCGCCAGCCAGTTCCGCAGCGACCTGTATTACCGCCTCAACGTGGTGACCCTGGAGCTGCCGCCCCTGCGCGAACGCCGCGAAGACATCCTGCAACTGTTCGAACACTTTTTGCAGCAGTCATCGCTGCGTTTCGACCGCACCGCACCCGAGCTGGACAACCAGACCCTGTCGACCCTGATGAGCCACGACTGGCCCGGCAATGTGCGCGAACTGCGTAACGTCGCCGAACGCTTCGCCCTGGGCCTGCCCGCCTTCAAGAAAAGCGGCGCCGGCGCTGGCAGCAGTGGCCTGGCGTTTACCGAAGCGGTGGAAGCCTTCGAGCGCAACCTGCTTAACGACGCCCTGCAACGCAGCGGTGGCAACCTGACCCAGGCCAGCCAGGAACTGGGGATGGCCAAGACCACGCTCTTCGACAAAGTCAAAAAATACGGGTTGAGTCACTGATGGATCTTTTCTTAAAGGCCGCCCTGGGCGCGGCGGTGGTGCTGATTTTGGCGGCGTTGGCCAAGACCAAAAACTATTACATCGCAGGTTTGGTGCCGCTGTTTCCAACGTTTGCGCTGATCGCTCATTACATCGTCGGTAAGGGCCGCTCGGTGGAGGACTTGAAGACCACCATCCTGTTTGGGATGTGGTCGATCATTCCGTACTTTGTGTATTTGGCGACGTTGTATGTGATGGTGGATCGGATGCGCCTTGAAGCGTCGCTGGCCGTGGCGGCAGTGGCGTGGTTGATAGCCGCTACGGTGCTGGTCAGCATCTGGGTACGCCTGCACTCCTGACACAACTCAGTTCAAAATGTGGGAGGGGGCTTGCCCCCGATTGCAGTGGTTCAGCAACAGATAAGTTGACTGACACACCGCTATCGGGGGCAAGCCCCCTCCCACATTTTTAAGCCAGTTGTGTCAGCGGACGATCTTGTCTACCTGAATCCCCAGCTTTTTGAGGCGATACCAGAAGCTTCGCTCTGAAATCCCGATCTTCTGTGCTGCCGCAGCCTGCACCCCATTACTCTCCTGCAACGCCGCCAAAATATAGGCCTTCTCCACCTCCGCCAGCGCCGCATCCAAGTCTTGGGGAACGCCCGGCCCATCACTGAGGATCGCGGTCGCTCCGCGCTCGCTTGGCTTCGAAGCAAACAGATACCCCGGCAGATCGATATCCTCGATCACCGGTGAGGCCGCCACAATCGTCGCGCGCTCCACACAGTTTTGCAGCTCGCGAATGTTGCCCGGCCAGTGATACGCCGCCATGGCCTGCAGCGCCTCGGCACTGAACCCGGTGATGCGTTTACCGGCGGTGGCGCTGAGGGTCTGGGCGAAGTGGCGCGCCAGGGGCGCGATGTCTTCCACACGCTCGCGCAGGGCCGGCAAAGGGATGGGGAACACATTCAGGCGGTAATACAGGTCTTCGCGAAATTCCTTGTTGGCCACTGCCTCCAGCAGGTTTTTGTTGGTGGCGGCGATCACCCGTACGTCCACCTTGCGCTCACGAGGGTCGCCCACCGGCTCAATCACCCGTTCCTGCAAAGCGCGCAGGATCTTGGCCTGCAGCGCCAACGGCATATCGCCGACTTCGTCCAGAAACAACGTGCCCTTGTCCGCCTGCTGGAAGCGCCCTACCCGATCTGAAACGGCGCCGGTAAACGCACCCTTGCGATGGCCGAACATTTCGCTTTCCAACAACCCTTCGGGAATCGCTGCGCAGTTCACCGCCACGAACGGTTGGTCGGCACGGCTGCCGTGTTTGTGGATGGCACGGGCGACCATCTCCTTGCCGGTGCCGCTCTCGCCGGTGAGCAGGATGGTGGCGGCGCTGTCGCGCACCGAGTCCACCGCTTGCAGCACCGTGCGAAACGCCGGGCTGTCGCCCACCAGGCTGTCGAACTGCGCATGCTCATCCAGCTCGGCGCGCAGGCGGGCGTTGTCGCGCAGAATGTCGCGAAATTGCAGGGCCTTGGCCACGGTGATGTCCAACTCGTCGATATCGAACGGCTTGGCGATGTAGTCGTACGCGCCATTGCGCATCGACTGCACAGCGTTTTTCACGGTGCTGTAGGCGGTCATCACGATCACCGGCACCAGGGGGTAGCGCACCTTGATCTCGGCCAGCAGCGCCGGCCCGTCCATACCGGGCATGCGCCAATCGCTGATGACCAGGTCGATGTCTTCCTGCTCCAACACCTTGAGGGCATGCAGGCCATTGCCGGCGATAAACACCTGTACGTTGTTCTGGCCCAGGGCCGAGGCCAGCAGGTCGCAGAGCTTGGGTTCGTCGTCGACTACCAGAATGTTATGCGTCATGACTGTCCTCGTCGTCTTCGCCACTCGCCGGAATGTACAGGCTGAAAGTAGCGCCGGCATCTTTCTCGCTGGTGCATTCGATGCGCCCGTCGTGACTTTCCAGGATCGAATAGACTTTGGCCAGGCCCAAACCCGTGCCCGAGGCCTTGGTGGTGACAAAGGGGGTGAAAATGCGTTCGATCATCTCGGCCGGGATGCCCTGGCCGGAGTCGGCAATGCTGATCAGCGTGTGGTCGTCAACGCTGCGAATGCCCAGGGTCAGGCGCCCGCCTTCGGGCATCGCGTCGATGGCGTTGAGGATCAAGTTGAGACAAGCCTGCTTGAGCTGCTTGGCATCGGCATAGATCATCGCGCCCGGTGCCTGGTCATCAATCACCGCATCGATGGTGTGAGTGGCGAGCTCCGGTGCGCAGAAGCCGAGGATCTCATCCACCAATGGGCGGGCCGGCAGCAATACCCGCAGCGGCGGGTTGGGCTTGGCAAAATCTAGAAACTCAGTGATCAACTCGTTAATGCGGCTGACTTCGCTGATCACGTATTCCAGGTGACGCTTATCGGTTTCCGCCAAGTCAGCACGACGGTGCAGCAACTGCGTAGCGGTCTTGATGATGCCCAGCGGGTTGCGGATCTCGTGGGCCAGGCCCATGGCGACTTCACCCAGGGCATGCAAGCGGTCACGCCGACGCAACTGGGCCTCAAGGTGATGCAGCTCGCCCAAGCGCTCGGTCATATGGTTGAAGGTGCTGCTTAACTGCGCCAGCTCGTCGCCGCCACTGACCTGCACACGGTGTTTGTAATTACCGGTGATCACCGCGCTGACGCCCTGGGACAAATCCCGCAGCGGCTTGGTCAGGCGCCGCGACACCAACACCCCGGCCGCCAGCGAAAGCGCCGAGCTGAGCAGGAAGATCAACACGAACAAATTGCTCTGGTTCACCAGCCCCACCAGGCTGGTGTGACGCAGAAGGCCGCTGAAAATCACGCCTTGCAGGTCGCCGGCGTCGCTGAAGATCGGCCAGTACAACCCGCTGTAGTTATTGGTGAACTGCTCGCTGGGCTGCTTGGTGCTGCGCATCAGGGTTTCGATGTTTTTAGGGATGCGCGAGGGGTGATCCTCGAAGCGCTGGGTCGAGAAGATTTCCGAGAAGCCGTCGGGGTTGGCCAGGTACAGGCGCAGGTCGAGGGAGTGCACATCGGCCACGCTGGTGAGGAAACTGCTGTCCAGGTAGGTGGCCACCAGCAGCAAGTAATCCACGCCATCCTGGGTGGTTTCGAAGGTGGAGACCACGATACCGGTGCTCACACCCGCCACCTGCACGGTCTGCAACACCGCCTTACTGGTGAGGCTGATCTGGTTGACGATGTCATCGGAGGCCGTGCTGAACACGGTTTTGTGATCGCTGACGCGTATCAGCGCCACCACGTCGATGTCGGTGGCATCGGCAATGTCGGTGGTGAGCCGGTCGTGCCTGGTGGCGGTCTTGCTGGACGGTGGGCTGGTATAGCGCAGGAACAATTTGGCCATGCGCGCGTTGTCGTGAAGGATGTCACCGATCTCGTCCTTGACGATCTTGGTCGATTCTTGCAGCCAGATTCGCACGTTGCTATCGAAGATCTGCGACAGCGTGGTCGCCGCCAACTCCGCCGCGATCATGGTGGGAATCACGCTGACCAACCAGAACGCCAACACCAGCTTGCGCTGGACGCTCCAACGCGAAATAGCAAACGGGCGGGCTTTCTGGCGGGTCTTGGTGATCATCAGGTTTCGCTTATCGCAGCAGCCATGGCAGGGTCGGAACGGTCCGGTCGAATAAACAGTTTTACCAGCGCGAGCAGGCCGTTGACCAGCCGATTGCGGTGGCGGAAATACACACGATTGCCCAGGAACTCGCAGCCCAGGCGCAGCTTACTGGCATACCCGGCCTGCCCGCACTCGTACAACGCAATATTGTGTTCAATACAGTAGTCGACATTGGTCAGCCAACTGCGAACGTACAGGTTGTAGTCGCGGGTGAACGCGACGTCATGCCCGAAAAACTTGTCCACCAGGCGGTGTTCGTCCACCAGTACCAGGTTGAACGCCACCAGTTGCTCATCCACCCAGTAAAGAACACACACGGCGCGTTCTCCAAGACGTTCGAGCACGCCGGTGAAGTAGCCGGCGGGCAGTCGTTCAAATTGCAACTCGGCGCGGGCGAGTGTGGCGTCGTACAGGCGCATGATGTCGGGCAACACATCGTCGATGTTACGCCGCCACTCTACCCGCGGCCCCGGTGCGCGCAGTTTACGGCGCAGGTCTTTTCGGGTGGATTTGCCCAGCGAGCCGAGGTAAGCGTCTACCGAGCCATAGGGCAACGGCAGAACGCCTGTAGGTAGGCTCGGCATCTGTTGAAACCCCGCTGTGCGGCAACCGTCGAGCCAATGCGGATCGCTGCTCGGCGCATCCTTGACCGCCACCAGGCCGATACCGAAGTCATCGGCATCCTGGCGTGCGGCGCCGAGCAGGTGCTTAAGCAATAGCGGGCGACGTGCCTCGGGCACATGGCTGGCAAACCCGGTATCACAACGTTCGGCCACGGGTGAGCCGAGGGCGTACAGCCCCAGTTGCAAAACACCCGGCCACCGTCGCGCGAGGCGTTCGGTCAAACGCTTGCCGGCGCCCGACAGCGTGGTGTCGAGCCGATAATGCGTAATGAACGCGGCAGCCACGGCCACCAGCGTTCCGTCTTCGTAGACCGCCAGGTAACGCCACTGGAAATCATCGATTGCGGCGTTTTCCACGGCGACGTAATAGTCCCAGGCTTCCAGGGCACCAGGGAAACAGGCGTTCCAGGCGCTGCGCTGAATGGCCCGGACGGTGGGGAAGGCTTGCGTAGTAATCACAGGTTTCCCTTATTTCAATGGCGAACACCGATCAACTGTGTACTGGCTTTGGTGGGAACTGGCTTAAGGCCCGTGTGCTGCTCGACAAACTGCGCACTCAACTCAATCACCCGTCGGTATTGCAGGTCGACCGTGATCATGTGGTAGCAGTTGTCCAACAGGACCTTGGTCACCGGCCCGCCGAGGTGGCGCTCCACGTAATCGGCGTTCCAGCGGCTGGTGATGTCGTCTTCGATGGAGTGCAGCACCAGCGCCGGTACGTGGATCGACGGCATGCGTTTCTTGACCACGGCGTTCATCCAGTGCAATTCACGCACGGTCACGCCTTCCATCGTCAGCAAGCCCGCTTCGCTGCTTTCGCCTGCTTTCATCTGCCGTTCAACGATGGCACGCAAGCGTTCGTTCTTGATGCCGTAGGGCGGTTTTTCGGTAAACCGAAACAGCCGCACGCCAAACGGAATACGGATCAGCAACGGCGTAATGAACGCCATTTTGTTAATGCTCCAGCCGTCGTACTTCAGCGTGGTGGAGTACATCAACAACCCGGCGACCTGGCCCGGATGCTCCGACGCCAGGTACATCGACATCACCGCGCCCATCGACAAGCCACCGACGAACACCTGCGCATGCCGCTGCTTGATCTGCACGAAGGCCTTGCGCACGCCTTCGTACCAGTCGCGCCAGCCGGTGGCCTGCAGGTCGCTGTTGTCGCCGCAGTGCCCGACCAGCGTGGGCACGTACACCGTGCAGTTACCCGTCTTGGCCAGGCCCTTGGCGACCTGGCGCAATTCCGTTGGGGTGCCGGTCAGGCCGTGGATCAACAAGACCCCGACCGGACCTTCACCGAGAACGAAACCGGCATCACCTTCACCGAGGTCGATCTCTGCCGGCTTCACCGTGTGGTCGCCCGCACCAGCAGTTGCTCCAGCAACTTCAGGCCCAGGTCGATTTCCGGGTAGCTGATTTCCAGGGACGGTGCCAGGGTGATCACGTTCTTGTAGTAACCGCCCACGTCGAGGATCAGCCCGAGTTTCTGGCCGTCGACAACCATGTCGCCTTTCATGCCTTCTTCGACCATGTAGTCCAGGGTCGCCTTGTCTGGGGTGAAGCCGTCCGGCCCGCAGATTTCGCAGCGCAGCGCCAGGCCCAGGCCGTCGACATCGCCGATGATCGGGAAGCGCTTCTGCAAGTCTTGCAGGCCTTCCAGGAAGTATTTGCCCTTGGCCATGACCATCGCGCCGTAGTCGACTTCGCTGGTCATCTTGAACATTTCCAGGCCCACCGCCGTGCCCAACGGGTTGGAGGCGAAGGTGGAGTGGGTCGAACCTGGCGGGAAAATCTTCGGGTTGATCAACTCTTCACGCGCCCAGATGCCGCCCAGCGGGTTCAAGCCATTGGTCAGCGCCTTGCCGAACACGATCACATCCGGCTGCACGTCGAAGTGCTCGATGGACCACAGTTTGCCGGTGCGGTAGAAGCCCATCTGGATTTCATCCGACACCATCAGGATGCCGTGCTGATCCAGTACATGCTTCAACTCGCGGTAGAAGTTCATCGGCGGGATCACATAGCCGCCAGTGCCCTGGATCGGCTCGACGTAGAACGCAGCGTATTCACTGGTGCCGACTTTCGGGTCCCACACACCGTTGTATTCGGTCTCGAACAGCCGCGCGAATTGCTGCACGCAGTGGCTGCCGTATTCTTCCTTGGTCATGCCTTTGGGGCCGCGGAAGTGGTACGGGAACGGGATGAATTGCGCACGCTCACCGAAGTGGCCGTAGCGGCGACGATAGCGGTAGCTGGAGGTGATCGACGAAGCGCCGAGGGTACGGCCGTGGTAGCCGCCTTCGAAGGCAAACATCAGGCTCTTGCCGTTGGTGGCGTTACGCACCACCTTCAAGGAGTCTTCGATGGACTGGGAACCGCCGACGTTGAAGTGCACACGACCATCGAGGCCGAACTTGTTTTTGGCGTCAACGGCGATCATTTCCGACAGCTCGATCTTGCCCTTGTGCAGGTACTGACTGGCAATTTGCGGCAAGGTGTCGATCTGCTGTTTCAACGCATTGTTCAGGCGCGGGTTGGCATAGCCGAAGTTGACCGCCGAGTACCACATCTGCAGGTCGAGGTAGGCCTGGTCTTCGGTGTCCCACACGTAGGAGCCTTCGCAACGGCTGAAAATTCGCGGCGGCTCGATGTAGTGGACGGTGTCGCCGTAGGAGCAGTACTTGGCTTCTTTATCCAGAAGGATCTGGTCTTCGGCGCTAGCGATGCGGATATCAGACATGGTGGAAGAGTTCCTGGTTGTCAGCAGCGGTAAAGGAGGTGGCGTTGGCGGCGATGCCTTGGGGTAGCAACGCCAGCAATTCAGGCACTTGGGCAAAGCTGTCGAAGCGCGCATGGGGAATCTGGTGAGCCACGCAGTACTCGGCGAGGCTGCCCTTGGCGAAGACGAAGTCGGCAGTGGAGGCCACGCACATGTCGGACTTGCCGTCGCCGATCACCAGCACGCGCTTGTTGCGTGGCGTGGACTTGCACTTGCAGTTGCCAGAAGCGGCACGGCAGGCATCGCTGGCGTAGGGGAAGTCGATGCGCCAACTGTTCTGGTCAACCTGGCGCAGGCGGTTGGCGAGGATCGGCAGCAAGGTCACGTAGTTGCGCGACAGGATGCGGGCGATCCCCTGCTCGATCCCGTCGCTGACCACTTCGAGGGTGGCGCCCAGGCCCATGACGTGATCGACGAAGTCGGGGAAGTCCGGGTCGATCTCGACGCTGTCGAAGTACGCCAGCAGGTCGGCCGGCGTGGCCTTGATCAACGCCAATTGGCGGCTCAGGCATTCGCGGGAACCGATATGCCCATCCAGCCATTCCTGTTCAATGGTTTCCCATTCGGGGCCGGCGAAGCGTTGGAGGACGTTGTCGATGACATCGGTGGGGGTAATGGTCCCGTCGAAGTCACACACGATATGCCAATGGATCATCAGTGTTTACCTTGAGGATCGCGCTGTATGCGCTTGCACAAGGGTTAGAGCAGGGAGTGTGCCAAGTGGCCAACAGCCAGCGGGGCTGGGCTTGCGCGGGAAAATGTGTCGCGCAAGCTACAATTTTTGTAGCTTGCTACAAACAAGATGAGTGCTTGCGCCACCGGTGCGCTTCGCGCGTTCATGCGCGTATGCCACAAGAAGGAAACCGCTCCATGCGCAACGTCACTTCTGCTGTATTCGCCGGATTTCTGGGGCTGTGGGGCTACGCCAGCACCGCCCTGGCAGACCCGATCACCGGTGAAGTCGGCGCGGGCGTCAGCTATCAACCCCATGACCCGACCGGCAGCCGCTACGAAACGCGGCCCGTGCCCTATGTGGACCTGGACTGGGGCGCTGTCAGCCTGAGTACCGATGACGGCCTGACCTGGAATGTGCTGAACCGCAACGGGTTTAGCGCCGGCCCCTACCTCAACTACTTGCAGGGGCGCACCTCCAACGGCGCGTTGCAAGGGCTGCGCAATGTGTCGGACATGGCCGAAGTCGGCGGTTTCATCCAGTACGCCCCGGCCGACTTTTGGCGCGTGTATGCGCGGGTGGGCCAGGCCGTCGGCGGCGGGCATGCGCAGAGCGGCGCGCTGGGCAGGGTCGGCGGTGAACTCGGCTACCCGTTGGGTAGCGGGATTATCGGCAGCAGCGGCCTGGCGGCAAACTTCGCCGATGCGCGCCAGACCCAGACTTATTTCGGGGTGGACGCGAATGAAAGTGCGGCCTCGGGACTTCGTACGTACAACGCCAGCGGTGGCTTCCAGAATGTCACGCTGACCCAGAGCTTCGCGTTTCCGTTAGCGCCCAACTGGTCATTGCTGACCAGTGCCAGTTGGGTACATTTGGTTGGCTCAGCCGCCGATAGCAGCATCGTCAAACAGACCGGCGAAGTGAACCAGGGCCAGGTGCAGACGGCCATCAGCTACACATTCAACTGATTCAACTGGGAAAAAATGTGGGTGGGGGCTTGCTCCCGATAGCGGTGGGTCAGTCAGTACATCTGGTACTGATATACCGCTATCGGGAGCAAGCCCCCTCCCACATTTGATTGCATTTCAAGGTTGGAATCAGTTTTCTTCGCCCTCCGCCAGCAAGGCAATGCCACCGATAATCACCACCACACCCACCCAATGCAGCGGGCTGATATGCTCCCCCAGCCCCAACCACGAGCCCAGCAACACCACCACAAACACCAGCGAACTCAGCGGGAATGCCAGGGATAAACTGCTGCGCCGCAGGATCAGCATCCACACGAAAAACGCGCCGATGTAGCAGGCAATCGCCGCCAAAATGCCGGGGTTACGCGCCACTTCCCCCAGCCACTGCCAATCGAAATCCATCTGCCCCAATTGATCCCCGGCCACCTTGGTAAACAACTGCCCCGCGCTCTCGGTGCAGATCAATAAGGCCCACAACACCACAGTGCCCAGGCGCCCATGTAACCACGCGTACGCATTCATGCCTGACTCCCCGCAATCGCCACTAACATCACCCCCAAGGTAATCACCAACGTGCCGGCCCAACGGCGGCGGCTGACGGTTTCGCCCAATACCACCTTGCCCACCAGCACTACCCCGCAATAGGCCAGCGCGGCCGCCGGGAACAACAGGCTCAAGGGCGCGCGGGACAAGGCTTCGAGCCACACAAAAAACTCAACTACATAGGCGCCGATCCCCGCCCAGAGCAGCGGCGCATTGAACACTTGGCCCCAGAACGCATTCAGGCGAAAGCCGCCTTTCAGCTCGGGCAAACGGTCCAGGCCAAGCTTGAAACACAACTGGCCGATCACATCGAGCACGATGGAAAATGCCACCAGCAACACCACGGTCAACGTCACGGGAACAGCTCCTCAAACAGGTCAATCAAGGCTTCATTGGTGGCCGCATTGCGCTGCAAATCCTCCGTACTCCAACGCTCAGGTGGCGGCTGGTCGGACTTGGCCTCCCAGCGCTTGAAGGCGTTGCTGAACGCAGGCTTGGCGAACTCGCCGCACACGTCGATGCCGATGATGCGCTTGCTCGCCGCCAGCGCCCGCAACGCTTGCAGCAAGTGGCTCAGGCGCATGCCGCCCTGGTCCCAGTTGGTGGCCGCGTCTTCGCTGGCGAGTACGTCTTTGTCGAGGGTGATCCAGATGGCTTCGGTGGGCAGGCTGGCGATCATCTGGTCGAGAAACTGCGCCCAGTCCAGCTCGGCCAAATTGCGCCAGTGCAGATGGTTTTCCTGCTGCCGGTGGCCGGCACCGTCGCCTACCCTGCCCCAGACTTTCGACGGCGGATGCTGCCAGGGAAACAGCTGCAACTGCCCGCGCTTGAGGGCGGCCAAATTGCCACCGCGCAGTTGCGGGTTGTGCAGGTCATCGCTGCACGGGCCGAGGGTGACGATGCGCTTGATCGCCGGCATTTTCAGCGCACGGTTGACCCACGAACCGCAGTGGCGCTTGGGCGCAAAGCGCACCCAGTCGGGGTGGTTGTCGAAGTGGATCAGGCTGATGGGTTCTTTGAGGTCGGCGAGAAAGGCCGGCGTGAGGTGGTGGTAGTCGCCAGAGCCCACAAACAGGATTTCGGGCCGCGCATCGGTGGGCCGAGGCCGCTGGGCCAGGCGTTCGGCGAAGCAATTCCAAGTCTTTTCGGTGGACCACAAACGCAGTTTGGGCCCCAGGTCCAGCAGGTCGATGCGCGTGGCACGACCGTTGGCCAAACGCCGGGCAATCGGGGCCTGGGCGATGAGGCTGTGGTCGAGGTCGAGAATGTTCAAGGCAGTGTTCCCCTAAGGCTTTAGGGGGGCAATGCAAGGGGCGGGCCAGCACTTATTATCTCAAGAACTCGGAGTAACCAATGTGGGAGGGGGCTTGCCCCCGATGGCAGAGTTTCAGTCACTGCATTTGTTGACTGACCCACCGCTATCGGGGGCAAGCCCCCTCCCACATAGGAACTATGTCAGGACTTGGCTTCGTTAATAATCTGCCGAATCGCGCCCACAAACGCCTCGGCCGGCTGGCCACCGCTCACGGCGTATTGATCGTTGAACACAATGGTCGGCACCGACGTCACGCCACGGGACACCCACAGTTGCTCCTGCTCACGCACCTCGGCGGCGTATTCATCCGAAGCCAGAATCTCGGCAGCGCGCTGGATATCCAGACCGACGCCCTCGGCAATGATCGCCAGGGTGGCGTGGTCGGAAGGGTCTTGGCCATCGGTGAAGTACGCCTTGAACAGCGCTTCCTTGAGGTTGTACTGCAAGCCTTCCAACCCTGCCCAGTGCAACAGGCGATGCGCGTCAAAGGTGTTGTAGATACGGCTCTGCCCATCGGTGCGAAAGGCAAAGCCCAACTCGGCGCCCATGTCACGAATGCGCGCACGGTTGGCTTGGGATTCTTCGGCACTGGAGCCGTATTTCTCAGTGATGTGCTCGACGATGTTCTGGCCTTCGGCGGGCATGTTCGGGTTCAGCTCGAACGGCTGGAAATGGATCTCGGCCTGCACCTCGGCGCCGAGCTGGTCGAGCGCTTCGGTCAAGCCGCGCAGGCCGATGATGCACCAGGGGCAGGACACGTCGCTGACGAAATCGATTTTCAGGGGAGTACTCATGGTGGGCAACCTCGCTGCATTAATGCGCCGCAAAAGTTGCACGATACACCAATGTCACAGCAGCTTCGAAGGCGCGCCCGGATCAACCTGCGCCCAGTGCGCCGCGTCTTCGCGATGGGCCCGCAGGTACGGCAGCACGGCGGTCAGCAGCGGAGCCTTGAAGGCTTCCTGAAAACGATGGGCCATGCCAGGAATCAGCTTTAAATGGCTGCCCTGGATATGCGCCGCCAAATGCACGCCATGCATCACGGGCAACAGCGGGTCGGCGGTGCCGTGCACCACCAAGGTCGGCACCCGCAGTTGGTTGAGCAACGGCACGCGGCTTGGCTCGGCGAGGATCGCCATGATCTGGCGCTTCACGCCCTCTGGGTTGAACGCACGATCGTAAGACTGAGCCGCCTGCTGCAGCAGCGCCTGACGATCATCCTTCACCGACGGGCTGCCCAGCGCTGCCAGCAGGTCAGCCTGTTGCTCCAGCGCCACTTCACGATTGGGCGCGCCGCGCCGCGCCAGCAGTTGCACCAGCGCGGCATTCGGCGCAGGCAGGCCCTCGGCGCCGGAACTGGTCATGATCAACGTGAGGCTCTCGACCCGCTGCGGCGCCATGGCCGCCAGGTGCTGGGCGATCATGCCGCCCATGCTCGCGCCCAGCACGTGGAATTGCTGCACCTGCAACGCGTCCATCAAGCCCAGCGCGTCGTCGGCCATGTCGGTCAGCGTATACGGCGCCGACACCGGCAGCCCGAGCTTGTAGCGCAGCACCTCAAAGGTCAGGTTGGCGCTGGCCGGCGCTTGGTGCCAAGTAGACAGGCCGACGTCGCGGTTGTCATAGCGAATCACCCGAAAGCCCTGCTCACACAGCGCGGCGACCACTTCATCCGGCCAATGGATCAACTGCCCGCCCAGGCCCATCACCAGCAGCAAGGCAGGGTCGGACGCACGGCCGATGCTCTGGTAGGCGATGCTCACCTGGGCCAGGTCGACCGTTTGGGTCGGGACATTGACATCACATCGAGAAGCCGCAAAGGACGGCAGGCCGAACAATAGAGCGGCCAGTAAAAACAACACGCGCATGAAAAACACCGAAACGCAGAACCCCAGTAGAGCGCGAGTCTGATGAAATTTGTTCAAGCGCGCTGCCACAGTTCGATGACAGTTTGATGAAGAGTGCCGAGTGGTCCGGTCTACACATATAGCCCCCAACTGCTCGGCGCAATGAGTTCAATGGTGAAAAGCCGCAATTCGTCGGCATCTGAACCTGGAACTTGCCCATGCCCGATTTACTTTTCCCAACGCTCGTAGACCTTTCATTACCGGACTTCAGCCCTTCTCATACGATCCAAGCCTTGAGTCAGGACGAGAACCTGCTGCAGCACGCCCGGCAGCGTCTACACGACTGTCGCCGAGAAATGCTCGAACTGATGGCGCGAACGCCCACGGTCAGGGCGACCATCGATGCCCTGCTCAAACAACAATTTCTTCTGGAGGGTGCCAGGGTTGGGTTGCAATCCCCCCCAGCCGGTGACATCCCCGCCAGTCGCTTTTCCCTGACGGAGGCCTGCGCTTTTCTGCTCAAGCACCCCACCACCGACACCTCGGCGTTAGGCGCTGCACAGGTGGTGCAGATGCCCGTCGACCATGCACTGGCAAACCTTACCGCGCCGCAACTGCTGGAGCGGGTACGTCAGCTGGATATAAAAACTGCCGTCACCACTGCCTGGAATGGCTATTGGGCAAGCCGTGCGCCAGGTACGCCCGTGAGCCGACGCCAGCGGGCCGCGCAGCTCTATCGCAATCATTTCGAGGCCGCCGGGTTGTGGCTCAAGGCCCAATCCCCTACTAGGGCCGACCCGCTCAAACCGCTGTTCACGCTGATTGATCCGCCCAAAGACACGCTCACCGTAGACGGGCGTACCGTGTTCACAGAACAACTGCTGCTTAAACGCTCCGACGCCAGCCTGGTTGAGTTGCCCGGTGCGTGGGTGGTCACGCTGGATACGGAGCAACCCGTCAGCCAATTGCTTTACGTACCATTTGGCACGCCAGTCTGGCAGGTGTTCACCCAGCGTACCGGGATGGAACGCTGGGTGCTGGATCATCAAGTCGAACTGTTCGGTGCCCAAGATCCCTCGGCTACCGTCACTTACCGCATTCGATCTCAACCCTTGAGCACGGGTATCGAGCAATGGCTATCGCTGCTGGCCGAGGCTCAGTGGCGCAGTGCAAGTGCCCCGCTCGACACCCAGGTGTTCAGGTTGGGCGCGCCCTCGGCGCTGTTGCACACTGATGAACTGGATCAGCATCGGCGTAGCCAGCCGCTGTTCAGCGCCCCTCCCCTAGGGCAACCCGCCTCGGCCGGCGCGCAGGCGTTCGACTCACCGCCCGCTTTCGGTTTGCTCAGCGCAGACCTTGCCGTCAGCCAACACCACGCGATGATCCGCCAACAGCGACAGGCCATCGAAGCATTACTCGCCGACGCTTCGCGCATGCGTGCATTCAAGCTGCAACTGGACGCGCTCAAGCAACAGCAACAAGCAGCCAACACCGCCGCTCAAGCGATGCTGGCCAGAAGGCCGCTGGACACTGCCACGCTCAACACTCACTACACGTTGCTCTACACCGCGCGCCGGGAAGGGTTGCGCGCCGAGGCCAAGCTTCAGCAAGCCTTGGCGCAGATCAGCATCGACGAACTGACGCGCCTGGAAACCGTGCTGGACCACCCGCTGCGCGCCGACCGCACTGACGATGCCTGCGTTGCCTCTATAACGCTGTCGATCACACGTAAGAACAACACCACGGCCACGGTGACCACCCACGAACTCAAAGGCCCATTGGTCATCGCCACCGCCCAGGCGTTGGCCGCCCCCCCTGAGGCGGCACATAGCCTGTTGCTTTATTGGCCAGGCAGCGGCGGCGGGCTGCAACGTTTTGGGTCGCGCCAGGCGCTGGCGCTGTCGGTCTTACACATCTTGCCAGACGAACAGGTGCTGTCAGCGGATCTCAAGGAACTGATGGTCGACGCACTTGACCATGGCCTCAACCTCCAGCAGGTCGCCTTTGACGAGCAAGCGGCGCAAGTGCGCCTGGATCACCCGGCTCCCCCTGAGGATCGCCAACAACAAATCGAGCTGCAGAAGCTGCGCCTGCGGGCTCTGGAAACCCTGCGGGTGCCCCGGCACGAAGCGCGCGATCTGGCCTACCTGCAGATCATCGAACAAGACAACAGCAGCCATCTGGCAGAGCAATTGCCCGCGTGGTTACGCGACCAGGCCCTTGCACATCGAGCTCGCCTCAAACCGCTGATCCAGGCTTACCTGCCGGCCCTGAGACGCGCGCAAGGCTTATTCGATCAATCGCTACCCGCTCGCGACGACTACGTGCGATTGCAAATCGACGCGCGGCTACGTAGGGATTTCGACCTGAAACACGGTTATTCGGTGCAGCTGGAACTACCCGATGCGGTCCAGCAGCAACGGGACACCATTACGGGCGGCAATATCGGCGGCACACCGACACGCATCGTGGATGTGCCCAGTAGCAAGCGCAGTAAAATCTCCCTTGAACAATTGGCAGTGGTCAACATCGACAGTGCCATGAGCCTGCGCCTGGGGTTTGTAAGTGCCCACGTCAAGGCCGATAACGACACGGAAAAAGCTGCATTGCAGGTCGGCCTCACCGGCGATTACCTGCTCCGAATGGTCCGCGACCTTAACCTGGCCAAACAGTACGAAAGACTGATCTATGACACGTTCAACGGCCATGACCAAGAATCGACATTCGAGCGCCAGTACCGCCGTGAAGCGCTGATTGAACCCTGGCGCCTGATGCTGCGGTTACAGGGTCTGTGTGCGCGGATGCAAGACCAATTGACGGACGACGAACTGCGTTTGCTGGACATCGCCATAGATGCAGATTCCGAGTCAGCATGGCGTGCGGGGTCATGGCGCATCAGTCTGCTGCCGGCCCACCTCGCTATCGGAGGGCGCGATACCAAAGAGGAGCAACCGATCACGCTTGCCGGTATCACCTTCATTCACGAAGAAACTTCCGGGCGGACCTTGCTGTACCTGCCCGATACGCCAGACCAGCGCTTCCTGCGGCGCTACGACAGCCTGGACCAGGCACGCCGGGGTCTGTTTGACCTGTGCCAGACCGACAACATGGTGCTATACGTGGCGGGCCGGGCGATCAAGGGCGATGTCCGCGCCCATATGCTACGCATTGACCAAGCCCAGCAGAAACGCTTCGTCGACATCATTGGGGCAGGTACGCGCTGGCCGGTCACGACTTCATTGGCCGCTCATCAGTTGAACGCACATATGGGACGTCTGATCGAGGCCCACCGCAACGACGCGCGCTCCAACGAGGACCTCGCGCTGGAACGTTACGCGCTCAAGAGCGGGCACCTGTTCAATGGGATCAAGATTGCCCTGGGGTTTGTGCCCTTTGTCGGAACCGCTGTGTCCCTGATCGACGGTGTCACCAACCTGCATGGCGCCATCGACGCGTTTCGACACGGCGACACCCATCATGGCATCGAACAGCTGGCGTCAGTGTTCGAGTGCCTGATGTTTGCGGCCATGGATGTCGTGCCGATGCTCGCCGTGCCCGCCGTACGAGCCGATGCCGCCCGCCAGCTAATGCGCTTACGGCAGAACTCGCTGACCACCGGCCTTGATCCCACCTGGAAATCCCTGCCGTCGCGCCGCCCTGAAAGCGTTCTGCAGCGTTTCGACGGTTACGCCTATGAAAAACCGATTTCGCTGGCAGGCCTGCAACCCGCCAATGAAGGTATCTATCGCCAGGTTTATCGGCATGGCGAAGGTGACTTTATCGTTAACCAGGGCCAGGTGTTCCAGGTGGAATATGACAAGACGTACCGGACCCTGCGCTTGAGCGGCACCCGTACCAAGTCCTATAAACAACCGGTCGGTCTGGACAACAGCGGCGGCTGGGATACCCACGGCGCTTTGTATGGAGCCCTGGTCGACGGCGGACTGGCGGGTGGCGGCAACGTACTGGGGGCGCTGCTCGACCACCTGGAACCGAGGTGGCCTGTGGCAATTCGGGCACTGTTGCCACTTGAGTGGACTGATCACGCCATGCGTCGTCATATGGCGATTAACCGTAGAATCAACGCCATTGGCACCGAAATGGACCCACAGCTACCGCGGACCAATGCGCTGTTACAAACCTATCAAAACGCGCACGCGGTTACCCAAACCTCATTGGCACCCGCTTTACAGCGTGCACTCGCACGTGAAATCGAGTTGGCGACACGTCAATATCAGGCGCTTCAAGAGGTGATGCCATTCAATTCACGCAGTAATTTAAGGGCCCTGCAAAACGATGCGAGCCGCAGTGCCTGGATCATTGTCGACCGCAGCGTACATCAAGCTCGAATTGCCGCACGTAACGTGGAGAACTTGGCGAATGCATTTGATGCGATCCACATCACATCCACACAAGCAGGGGACTTGAGACGTACTTTTCGCCAGCGCAAGGAAATCAGTCAGCAGATTCTCAACGAAATGGACGTGCTGGAATCAGCTATCGAGCACATCAATACCTGGAGGGACCGCCTCACCGTCCAGGCTCATCGGGATCAAATCGGTTCAGCCGCCAGCTTGATCACGCGCACCTATGATGTTGAATTTCGAGACGCGGTCAGAACCAGCCATCGAATCGAAACGTTCCTTAACTATGACGATGCCGACGACTATTCCCACTTCTACCTGCAAGGACAACTCTTCACCGCTTATCTGGACGTTAATGCTGCGCTGCAAACTCAGCGCTATGTAAGCCTGGTAAGCACTACGCCGACTCAGCGCATGCGTATTCTGGAAAGCTGCATATCCAGTTACAACGAGTTCAGAGTGCGCTTGATGACGTTGAGTGCAGGCTATCCGCGGCACTTCGACATGCCTCAGCTTGAACCCCTGTTGACTGAGCTGGAGAAAATGGCCCACCACGCCCGCAGGCGACTGGCAGAACGTGCCCCCATTCGCCCAGCGACTCAACCGAACGAACCGCGCAGGGAAGTGTTTGAAACTGAAGATAATCGCCTGTTGATCGGATCACCGAGTAACGACCCCACCACGGGACGGCCGCGTTATGAAATCGAAAATGCCATGGGGCAAGCGGAAAACTGGGTGCGAAATTCAAGCGGAAGGTATCAGTTGCAGAACCCGACGACCTACCCACTTGCAGCGCCTGATTCCAGCACCAGAACCTTCATGATCAACGAGGCCAAGCAACGGATAACGGCAATACCCGACTATGTGGCGAAGGTGAAGGAATACGCAGGTCGCAATATGCTGCCTGTGGACGTTGAAGAAATGATGATCCGGGAAGCTGCCGAATTGACGTTAAGGTCCAATCGGATTGCCCGTGTCGCGGCAGATGACACCATCATCCAGCAACTGAAAGACGAATCGGCAAACCTCACCCGCATGGGGCGCCAACTGCGTACGGAGCAAACGCTAAAAACACGCAAACCGACCGACGGCATGTTGGATGACCTGGCCAGGCATGGTGTCGTAGAAGTGAAGAAGACCAGCCCCCTTCAAGCGTTGGGTAAACGCCCTGACGGCCGGACAGACTACCTCCAGGAATTTGAAATATGGACGAAAGAACCGGCGAGGCTCTTGTGGTATGCACACTTTCACTACAGTAAAAAAACGCCGTTATTGGGTGAGTTCGAGAAAGGCCATTTGAAGTTGCCTGAACATCGCTTCCTTACCCATGCGGACGCTCCAGACCTGCCTTACGCCGAGATCGGAAAAAAATCCTCCGCACTGGAACATTTCAAGTCGTTTGACTCCGCTTTTACTTAATGGCGGGTGTAACCCCCTCTGAAAAGAGGGGGCTTCTACATCGACAGCTTGCACAACATGAGACAAACTCAACCGCTATCGAATCTGTATAAAATTAGCTCATGGTGTACTTGTGCTCGAAATTCGTCACCTCAAAACCCTGCACGCCCTGCGTGAAGCCGACAGCCTGGTGGAAGCTGCCGAGCGTTTGCACCTGACGCAGTCGGCGCTATCGCATCAATTCAAAGAATTGGAAGAACGCTTGGGCATGCAGTTGTTCGTGCGCAAGACCAAGCCGCTGCGCTTCACCAGCGCCGGCCTGCGTCTGCTGCAACTGGCTGATGCGACGCTGCCGCTGCTGCGCGGTGCCGAGCGTGATATCGCGCGGCTGGCGGGCGGCACTGCGGGGCGATTGCACATGGCGATCGAGTGCCACAGTTGCTTTCAATGGCTAATGCCGACCATCGACCAGTTCCGCGATGCCTGGCCTGAAGTTGAGCTGGACCTGGCCTCTGGTTTTGCCTTTGCGCCACTGCCAGCCCTGGCCCGTGGCGACCTGGACTTAGTCGTGACGTCCGACCCGCAGGAATTGCCGGGCATCACCTACGTGCCTCTGTTCACCTACGAAGCCATGCTGGCGGTGGCCAACCAGCATGGGTTGGCGAACAAGCCGTACATCGTGCCCGAAGACCTGCTCACCGAAACCCTGATCACCTACCCCGTGGAGCGCGACCGCTTGGACATCTTCACGCGGTTCCTGGAACCCGCCGACGTGGAACCGGCCCAAGTACGCACATCGGAACTGACCGTGATGATGATGCAACTGGTCGCGAGCGGCCGTGGCGTATGCGGCATGCCCCATTGGGCGTTGCATGAATACAGCTCGCGCGGCTATGTGAAGGCCAAGCGCCTGGGGGAGAAAGGTTTGTTTGCGACGCTGTACGCGGGGATTCGTGCGGACATGCTGGATGCGCCCTACATGCGCGACTTTTTGCTGACGGCCAAGGACACCTCGTTCTCCACGCTGGATGGCGTGAGCGCCGTACGATAAAGCCACCCATATGGGAGCTGGCTTGCCTGCGATTGCGGTGGGTCAGTCAACCTTTTAGTGATTGATAGGACGCCTTCGCGGGCAAGCCCGCTCTTGCAGGGGATCGTGGTTTCACATCGAACGATCAGTCGGTCTTGAGTTCACGCCACATGTGGATCTTGTCGAAGTACTCGACGCCCACCCGCACCGCCAGCGGCTCCAGGCCGTACTGGATGAAACCGCAGCGCTGGTACAACGCAAAGGCTGCGTCATTGCCAGCGGTGACGGTCAACTGGACCAGCTTGAGGCGTGGCTGCTTGCGTGCCTCATCCAGTGCCGCATCGACCAAGCGACGACCCAAGCCCTGTTGCTGATGGCTGGCGTTCACATACATGCCAAACAGCGTCACCTTGTGCCGCGCCTTCTCCCGGGGCTCGAAGGCCAGGCCGACAATGCCCGCCAGCGCCTCGCCATCAAACGCACCCAGTATGCGATCCAACGGACTCTCCAAGCGTTTTTCCCACCAACTCAACGGCATCGCTGCGCGCTCTGCCACGCTGGAGGTAAACGCCTGGGGATAAACACCATAGGCTTCAAGCATCAACGCTCGATAAGCCACGGCGTCGTCGGCCTTTAGCGTGCGAATGTTCATGCCGTCAGCGATTGGCGGTAAAACGGCAGGATCAAGTCGCGCGTCAGGGGCGCCAACTGCAGGCCACCGTCGCCGCTCGGGTCGATCCAGCGCACTTCTTCGATCTCGGCAGCGGGGGTCACTGCGATGTCGATATTCACCTGAAACAATTGGGCCTGCACGGTAAACCCCGGCTCATTGGCGGCGGGCGCAGAAAACGTGCCCAGGTACACGGCGGTGCTGGGGTCGATGTGCAGGTTGAGTTCTTCGTGCAGCTCACGGGCCAGGGCTTGGGCCGGTTGCTCACCGGCGTCGATCTTGCCACCGGGTTGCATGAACGCCTGGGTGCCGCGCTTGCGCACGAGCAGGGTCTGGCCATCCTTACCGATCAAGAGGGCCGCGGCGATGCGAATAGTGGTGGGCATGGGATGGCTTCCTTGGCTGCAAAGGGCGCAAGGATCACATGCCCCGTAGGCACGCCGCAATCAATGTGGGAGCCAGTCGGCTCCCACATTCGACCTGGGTAAGCCTCAGGCCTCAGCTTTCTTAGGGTTCGAGCCGAATGAAGCAAAGCGCTTGTTGAACCCGGCAATCCGCCCTTCAGCCTGAGTCTTACGTTGTTGGCCGGTGTAGACCGGGTGCGAGGCGCTGGACACGTCCAATGGAATATAAGGGTAGGTGTTGCCATCGCTATGCTTATGAGTACGGTCGCTGTAGGCGGTGGAGCCGATCAAAAAGTACACGTCAGCGGCGGTGTCGTGGAACAGCACCTTGCGGTAGTCGGGATGGATTCCAGCTTTCATAAAGCCTCCGGGGCGTTTGGATGCATTTGTATTGTTATACAGTAACACAAACAGCAAGCCCAAACGAGAACCGATTGCAATAAGGGTAGACCTGGAACGTCTAGCCGCAGGCTACCTCAAACAGAAAAATCGCTGGCCACATCCAATAGCGCCTTGACCGACGCCGGCGTAGCCTCGTTTTTTCTCACCACGTCGGCCCCCCCACGCAAGACTGCTCGAAGGTCGCCAGTGACGACACCGCTGATGGCCTGGCTCAGGCCATCATTCATCGTCTTGTCGAATCCAGCCTTCGCCCCCGCGATGGCTGGAGCAAGACCCGCCTCTGACTTCCCGATCTCCAGCAACACATTGCTCAGCCCTGGAATAAACCAGAGTTTCTTGCCGGCCTCTCCTGCGGCCCACTGCAGGTTGTCCTTGTTAGTGCCGTGGGGTGTGACATGGGAATCGCTGGTCGTATCCAGCCGATGATCTGCCCTCAAGGCGCTATACCCTTGCTCCGTGAAGTCTTTCCACATGCCTGCCGGCGTGCCGTGCCGCGCATCGCCGCTGCTGGTGATGCCTTCAAGATCACCGTTGCCACTGGCCTGTTGACGGTCTTCGCCGGTTGCAGACATCGAGGCGTCGATGTAATTGAGCACTCGAGCGGCATTGAACGCGGCATCTGCGCGTGCATCCGGGTTGGGATTGCTGGCCGTCCAGTCCCCCAAGCGTTGGTAAGCCAGTTCCCGGTTGATATCTTTCTGATGACCGAGTCGTTTGAGGATAGGGTTGTCGTCGATAATGCGATCAGCACTGCGGTGATCTCCCGCCGGGCGGCCAGTGGCCGAGTCCGGTTTTGATCGAACGTCCCGCTCGGCGTTTTCAAACCGTGTGGCGCTGGTTTCCTGCGCGGATATCGACGGCGATGGAATCGAGTGGGGAGTAGAGCTGATATGCATGAACGGCCTCCTATAGGCATTTTCTTAAACCTTGCAGCCGTTGCGTGGCATACGCAGCCCCAACAGTTCCCCTGCCGACCCAGCGTCTTCACACCTTGTTCACGCTCCAAGTACAGGCGCAGAATGCTGGATCGACCTCTAGCGTTGAATCCAAGGAAAACCGTATGAGCCTGTCGTTGTTAAGCCGTTACGCCTTCTTTGCCGTGTGCGTCATTTTCACCCTCGCCAGCCTCCCCTTTATCGAACATGAATGGCTGTGGCCCATCACCCTGATCACAGGCGTACTGAGCCTGATCGGTCTCTTCGACCTGTTGCAAAGCCCCCACGCGGTGCGCCGCAACTACCCGATCCTTGGCAATATCCGTTACCTGGTAGAAGCCATCCGCCCGGAAATCCGCCAGTACCTGCTCGAATCCGACAGCGATGCCCTACCCTTCTCCAGGGCCCAACGCTCTCTGGTCTATTCGCGCGCCAAAAATGAAACCGCCGACAAACCCTTCGGCACCCTGATCGACGTGTACCAATCAGGCTTCGAGTTCATCGGCCACTCCATGCGCCCGGCACCGCTAAGCGACCCCAGTGCATTTCGCGTAATCGTCGGTGGCCCGCAGTGCTCCCAGCCGTATTCGGCGTCGGTGTTCAATATCTCGGCGATGAGCTTTGGCTCGTTGAGCGCCAACGCGATTCGCGCGCTGAACCAGGGCGCCAAATTGGGCAACTTCGCCCATGACACCGGTGAAGGCAGCATCAGCCCCTACCACCGCGAGAACGGCGGCGACTTGACCTGGGAACTGGGCAGCGGCTACTTCGGCTGCCGCACCAGCGACGGTCGTTTCGACCCGGAACGCTTCGCCGTGCAGGCGCAAAACCCACAAGTGCGCATGATCGAAATCAAGATGAGCCAAGGCGCAAAACCCGGCCACGGCGGGATCCTGCCCAAGCACAAAGTCACCCAGGAAATCGCCGAGACACGCGGCATCCTGATGGGCGAAGACTGCATCTCGCCGTCGCGCCACAGTGCGTTCTCCACCCCGATCGAGCTGATGCAGTTCATCGCCCAGTTGCGCGATCTGTCCGGCGGCAAGCCGGTGGGCTTCAAGTTCTGCCTCGGTCACCCGTGGGAGTTCATGGGCATCGCCAAGGCGATGCTCGAGACCGGCATCCTGCCGGACTTTATCGTCGTGGATGGCAAGGAAGGCGGCACCGGCGCCGCCCCCGTTGAATTCACCGACCATATCGGCGTCCCCCTGCGCGAGGGCCTGCTGTTTGTGCACAACACGCTGGTGGGCCTGAACCTGCGGGACAAGATCAAGCTCGGCGCCAGCGGCAAGATCGTGAGCGCCTTCGACATCGCCAGCGTGCTGGCCATCGGTGCCGATTGGGCTAATTCGGCGCGCGGCTTCATGTTTGCCATTGGCTGCATTCAGTCGCAGAGCTGCCACACCAACAAATGCCCGACCGGCGTCGCTACCCAAGACCCATTGCGTCAACGCGCACTGGTGGTACCGGACAAAGCCCAGCGCGTGTTCAACTTCCACCGCAATACCCTCAAGGCGCTGGCGGAAATGCTTGCCGCTGCTGGCCTTGACCACCCGTCGCAGTTGTCGGCCAAGCACTTGGTGCGGCGCATGTCGGCGACCGAGATCAAGTTGTTCTCGCAGTTGCATGTGTTCCTCAAACCGGGTGAGTTGCTCACCGGTGAGGTCAATGGCGAGTTTTATTCGCGCATGTGGCAGATGGCGCGGGCGGATAGTTTTGAACCTCAGGATATTGCCGCTGCGTAGTACCTGAAAACCACGTACTGCTGAACAGAACCACGGACGGCATGGTAGAAACAAGGCGCTTCACATGCCGTTATTGGAATTCGTCGCCATGGCCGGTCAGCCCGGATATTTAGTGGTGGTTGTAATCTTCCGAGCCATCAAAATCCTTCATGACAATAAAGGCATCGCCAGCACTCAAGTATATTGAGTACAACTTCCTGTCGACCACAGGCTTTTTATTTTCCGACGTTAACCCGGCATTGAATACCTCACGGTTTCCCGCCACCACATTATTAATACCCAAGCGTGTCATGAACTGCGGATGCAACGGTGCATTGGCATCACTCAATATATACCTGAGCAGGGGCATATGAGTTATGGCTGCATGACCTCGGGGCAGCCAGTTCGCACCCACTCTAGGCCCGACATAGTAAAACTTCTGAACATTGCGCAGTTCATCATGTGAAATCAAATCGTAAGCCACATACTGCGCCAACGCTGACTCAAGCTCTTTTTTGGCGATGATGATCTGCCCGTATGCATAGCTGAAAGAAAACGTAAAAAGAACCGGAACGACCAATAACCCTCGCAACCTTGAGTTCACGCGCCCCAACACCTCATAGTTCAGCACAAATAAAAAAATCATAACAGCGGCAAAAGCGATGTAATTTCGAGCATCCAGGTTCCCTTCTCTCAAAAACAACATGCCCCCCGGCACGATGAAAACCAACACTGGCACACACAGCAGGTAGAGCACCGCGAGCACACCTTTTTCCAGCCTGCCACCTTTCATCCGGGGAATATTACGCATTGAAAAAACAAACCCCACGAGCGCAATAATTATTATCAGCGCGCACAGCCACTTATTTCCTGGCGTCACCAACAAGCCTACTTTATCCATTGAGAAAAAAAATTTTCGACTGACCTCTTCAAACCAATATTCGTCGAAAGGGTATAGGTTGCCTCGGGGGTCGATGGCCAGTTGATAAGCCGTCAGGAAATAAATGATCCCGCCCCCTATCAGTTGCCCTGCCCTTTGAGCCAACCCTGAAAGGACTTCTCGAACACACGCCGTCTTACTGATGCCCAGGTAGAACTCCACAACACAGAGCCCAATAAACAGTGCGATGGTCAGTTGGTATAGGCTGAGCGTGACCGCAATCAGCAATGCCACAACCAGTGACCTAACGCTTGCACGCTCAATCCGACAGGTCATTGCATAAATAACGGCAACCACCGCCAGAATCATCGCGGGGCCGTCATATTGATAGGTCAAATTCCCGAGAAAAAATGGATTGCATAAAATCGGCAACACCACTAAGCCGCTTGCTACGGTCGGTTCAGGGAAGTACCACAGCGTCAGCCGACTCATCGCAATGACTAAAATAAAAATAGAAAGCAACAGGGGAAGCGGAAAAATATTAATCGTACCGCCACCGAACGTGAGCAGTTCATGGAACCACTCCATTAGGATGCGCCCCTGATTCCGCCACCCATCTTGCGCCCCTAACAAGGCCCGCCAATTGTCATCTATGTAGGCATAGTCCGCATGAATAATGGGATACACATAAATAAAAGAGAGCACCAAGAAAAATAACAACACCTCTTTATGACTTAGCTTTCTTTCAAACCACATCATGTTGAGCTCCTGTATCACCGGCCGATTTGATTCCCTTCTGCATGTCTTTCACCACATACCGAGGCCGATGCTTCGCCTCCATATAAATGCGCCCCACATACTCCCCCAGTATCCCAATCCCAATCAGTTGCACACCGCCCAAAAACAAAATCGCTGTCATTAGCGACGGATACCCCGGCACATCATTGCCAAACAACACTTTGCCCAGCACCAAATACCCGGCGTACACCAGCGATACCAACGAAATGCAGCCGCCGATATAACTCCATAACCGTAGTGGCAAGGTACTGAACGAGGTAATGCCGTCGAGCGCCAGGTTCCACAGTTTCCACGCGTTGAACTTGCTCTGGCCTGCGGCACGAGGGGCGCGGTCGTATTCGACGATGGCCACGCTGAACCCGGCCCAGGACAGCACACCTTTCATAAACAATTGCTGTTCGGGCAGGGCTTTGATCACGTCCACCACTTTGCGATCCATCAGCCGAAAGTCGCCAACGTTTTCTTCGATAGGGGTGACCGAAATACGATTGAGCAGGTGATAGAACAGCGATGCGCTATGGCGTTTAAGGTAACCGTCGCTGGCTCGGCTTCGGCGCTTGGCCAGTACCACGTCCGCCCCTGCCTGCCATCTTTCGATCAACAACACAATCACCTTGAGCGGGTCTTGAAGGTCGACATCAATGGGCACGACGGCATCGCCACCAGCGTATTCAAGCCCGGCAAACAAGGCGGCTTCCTTGCCAAAGTTGCGGGAGAAGTTGATCAGCGTCACCGCCTCGTCCTTCAAGGTGATAGCCCTGATGAACCCCGCCGTTTGATCGGTACTGCCGTCGTTGACGAACACAATCTCGACGCGGTGCGCTTGCAACGACGGCTCGCGACGAACCGCCCGATAAAACTCGCACACCGTATGTTCTTCGTTGAACACCGGCACGATCAGCGAGATATTCATGGCTCAGGCTCACGAAATACCAACCACTTGGACCATAGGAACCCGCACACCAGGCTCAGCAGCGAAAATACCGCCACGGTCACCAACCCCGGCAGATGCACGCGATCCCCCAGCCATCCTACCGCCAACGCCAAACCGCCCATGCCGGTCATGAACAACAGGTAGCGGTTCAAGGAGACCGGCATCGCAAATGTGTAGAGAGCATTCACATAAAACGAGAAGGTAGCTGCCGCACCAAACGCCAAGAGGTTACTCAATGCCTGGCCGAATTCGAACGCCGCGCGAAACACAAAAAACAGCTGCCAATGGATCAGCGTATTGGCGATACCAGTCACTGTGTACTTGGAAAACCCCTTCCAGAATCTGCTCATTACGTCGCCCTGTTGCGCCTCCTCCATCAAGCCACTGCTTCAGATACCCGTCTACTGTTAGAACTGACAGGTACGCAGCGCACGCAATTGAGACATTCAGTAATAGCCAACCTTTGCAATTGCTTACAAATACCGCCAACCTGCCCGCCCGACGTGCGGCGCATGACGTTGCCGGCGTTCACCTGTCCTTATTAAACCCATTGTTCAAGAGCCCGTAGCCATGCCTAACGGACGCGACCCACGCATCGACTTCTTTCGGGGCCTGGCGTTGATCTTCATTTTCTGGGATCACGTCCCCCACAACCCCCTCGGCCAGATCACCCTGCGCAACTTCGGCTTCAGCGATGCCGCAGAAGTATTTGTGTTCCTCGCCGGTTTTGCCGCCGTGCTCGCCTACGGCAAGATCATGCAGCGCGACGGTTACTGGATGGCCTGCCTGAAAATTCTGCGCCGGGCGTGGGTGTTGTACGTGGTGCATATCTTTCTGCTGGCCCTGCTGATGGGCATCGTGTTCTTCGCCAACAGCCATGTGGAAACCCGCGATCTGGTCTCTGAGATGGGCCTGACGCACTTCGTCACCCACCCGCAACAGGCGCTCACCGACGAATTGCTGTTGCGCTTCAAGCCCAACCTGATGGACCCGTTGCCGCTGTACATCGTGCTGCTGGCGGGGCTGCCGCTGGTACTGCCGATGCTGGTGCGCAAGCCCTCGATAGTGGTAGCCGTGTCGCTGGCGATTTATCTGCTGGCGCCGTGGATGGGCTGGAACCTGCGGGCCATTGCCGACGGTGTGTGGTACTTCAACCCGGTCACCTGGCAGCTCTTGTTTGTACTCGGTGGGGCGGCGGCGATGCACAGCCAACGGCCCAAGCCAATCGAGACACGGCCTCTGTTGCGTCAGCCGCTGTTTGTCAGCGCGGCGGTCTACGTACTGCTCGCCGGAGTGCTCACTCTGTCCTGGCGCTGGCCCGAAGTGCACGATGCGTGGATGCCTTCGCGACTGAGCGACCTGATCTACCCCATCAGCAAGACCGATTTGTCACCGGTGCGCCTTGTGCACTTCCTCGCCCTGGCCTATGTCACCGCCAAGTTGTTGCCTGGCCGAGGCTGGACCGAGAACACCCTGGCACAACACACCTGCCGCATGGGCCGTTACTCGCTGGAAGTGTTTTGCCTGGGCGTGGTGCTCGCGCCGCTGGCGGACATGATCAATGCCATGGCCAACGATGCGGTGGCCATGCAACTGACCACCGCGCTCATCGGCGCGCTGCTGATGGCAGGCCTGGCCGCCTGGCTGGAGCTGATCAAGCGCCTGGACCAGCAACCTCGGCCCGCGCTACATAGCTAGCGCCCGGCACTGCCGGGCGAGTGCTTCCATTGTCCTTCCACTAACCCCGTGAAAGGACATGGCCCATGCCTACCGATCAACTGCTCAATGGCTTGTCGGGCAACCTACAATCCAGCGATTCCTGGTACCGTCAACAAGCCCTGGCCATGATCCGCGAAACCTTGGCGCGGACCATGAGCAGCCTGACCCTGCAACAACAGCGTGATTACGTCAGGCTACAGCGCGAAGCCCACCAGGCACTCCAGGCGGTGGAGCGCGAAAACAACACCATTATCCAAACCTTCAAGACCGAGGGCCTGGCGCGGCTTCGCGACCGGCTCGACGGGCTGGACCCAGAGGCGGTGTTCCTCAACACCCGCTACCTTGAAAAACAGGAGCCGCCACTGCCCTGGGAGCCCCGCACCAGCGAGCCGCTGCGCAATTCAATCAACCGACGTTTTCGTCGTGCCTATGACGAATGGAAGTACCGCGCCCATGAATCCAGCCTGTCGCTTTGGGACGCAGCCTGCCTGAATTTCGGATTCGCCACGGCCAATCCGCAATCGTCTGGACACTCGTTTATCGACGCTTCTTACCTCAGCGGTGCCGAAGACCTGGCATTGACGGTTGAACAGTTCATAAAGATCGTGCGCGAGCTGGACCTCGGAGGCCAGCTTCAGGTCCGCGTGAAAGCCAGCTTGGAAGACGGTGGGAAACTGAACTCTCTGCTGCAGGCCAGCACGCGTGCGTGCCTGCTGTTCGAGGCGTTGGACGCCTACCGCAATCGCGCCACGACCGGTATCACCCAGGAGCACTATCAACAGGTGGTTGACACCGTAAACGGCACGGGTAAACCGCTGGGTTTCGACACGTTGGGCATGAGTACCGGGGTCACGCTTTTGCCGACCGAGACGATCGGGCTCAGCCAAGACACTGTCCCTATTCCGCTGTTGCTGTTCCGTGTAGCCAGCCTGGGAGTGTTGTCATATTTTCCGTTCCGCCCAGGCGGCGCCCTGCGCTACCACGCCGACGCACGCCAGGCCAACGCCGACTTCGTCAAGCAACTCAAAGACAGCCATCGCCAGGGCGATCTGGGTTGGTTCGCAATTCAATTGCCGTTGGCTGAAATGCAGGGTTTCAAACAGCGGCTCAAAGAGCAAACGCGCCCAGCCGGCGTGAGCGCGGCGGCCGGGTTTCTGTACGACGCCTTCCACCGGCTGTTCCCACAACGTTCCCTCGATAGCCTGCGCTTCACGCCGGACAGCAGCCACAACCGCAAGAAAGACTGGGTTCACACCTGCGCGAATTATCAGGTCCTGCGTTACGAGGCCAACCTCGCCGTACTCGCCACCAGCCGCTCGGCCCGCGACCGACAGGCATTGATCGATGGTGCGGCGGCGATCGCCAAGGAAATTCTGGAAATGCTGATGACTCCGGTACCCGGCGGCGTTACCGGCCTGAACCGCATCATGCAAGTGGCGGTGTTTGGCAGCCTGGTACACAGCCTGGTGGTCGGCATCAATCAGGCGGCACGTGGTGAAGCCAGCGAATTCGCCGCAGCCATGGCCGACGCTGCGGACCTTGCCATCAACGGCCTGCTGATCACCACCGCCGGACGCGTGCATACCCGGCGTATGCATCAGCTGTTCCAGCGCTTGGGCAGCCCACACAAAGTTACCCACAGCGACGGGGAACATCGCCTGTGGACGCCGTCGATCACACCCTATGCCATTGTCGACCAGCATTTGCTCGACGGCCAAATCGCCAATGCCCAAGGGGTCTACCAGATCGATGGCAAGCACTATGCCTGGCTGCAAGCCAGCAATGAGCGCCAGGTAGTTGAAGTCAGCTACGACGCGAAAACCATGCGCTTTGTGCTCAAGCTCGAATACGGCGGCCAGTTCGCGGCACCGATCATGTTCGACCCAGCGGTGCAGGCCTGGGTGCTGGATTTGCATAACGCCCATACACTGTCGGATATCGAGTTGGCCGAACGCATGCTGCCCAATGGTTCAAGCGCCGTGTCCAGGACCGAATTGTCGACGATGCTGCGCAGCACCGCTGTCGACCGTGGCACCCTCGACAACGTCTGGGCCGGCCAGCCCTCACCGGTCAATCTCACCGAAGGCGTGCGCAGGCTGCAGGCAGACCGGGTGATCGAGCAACTGATCAACAACTTCCACCGGCGCGGTCACATGCCGCCGCATGCCGACAGCACTGTGCTGTGCTTGCTGCCCCATGTACCAGCCTGGCCCGCCGAGGCATGCATCAACGTGTACGACCCACAAGGCAGCCTGGTTGAAACCTACGCTGCCAGCGAGACCGGCCTCTCCCACACCATTGACCTGATGCGAAGGGATGACGGCACCTACGGCCGTTTGGCCGACCCGATCACCCGCGTGCCGACGCAAGAGCAACTGTTCGAATTGATCTTCAGCCAGCAACCCACACACTCACTGCTGGGCAAAGAAGGAAGCCCCGAGTTGACGCAAGCCCAGCGCATCGCACGGGTACGCCTCCAAATCAGCGAGCTGGCACGAGCCCGGCGGCATGAGCTTTTCACCGCCATGACCCGTTACAGCGGCCAGGCGCGGGATGAGGTGCCGACAGATATCACCGCGCGGCAACTGCTGCCGATCAAAGTCTCGCCGCCGCTGGTTGAAGTCACGCCGTTACTGAAAAAGCTACGTGAACTCTACCCACCGCTGACCCCGGCCAACCTGGAGCAACTACTCCTGCGTACGCCGCTGAACACCACCGAGCAGGCGACATTCCTGCGCGACGCCAGTCTGCCCCTAGCGGTGCGTGAGCATTTCGAGCACCACCGCACGGCGCTGCGCCTGGATGCGATCATTGACGGCCTATACTTCGCCAGGGAGTACCACCCGGACACCGACCTGTGGGCCCGCGAGTTCACTGCCAGCCTGTTGCTCAAGACGCTCGATCGGCACTGCGTGATCACCGACATGAGCAGCGGCACACCGACCAACCGCTATGTCTCCAGCGGCCCCGATGACACCACCGTGGAACTGCTGCACTACGGCCAGGGCCGCTATGAAGCCTACGATATGCGCAACGCCGGGCCCATCCCGGTATCGCCCGCCGTGGACAGTTTCTACCTGGCTGTGGGTTCAGTACTGCAACCCGGCGAGCGGCAGCAACTGGGAATGAAAACCGCCAGTGATGCCAAGGGCCTGCGCAAGACCCTGGGTGACCTGATGAGCGCCCAACGCAGCCCCGACGGACACGTCAGCCTACTCAACCAATCCCTCGGGCAGTACGAACAAAGCGTGGTACTGCCCCATGACCTCACACCCGACGCCATCGGGATTTATGAATGGCAGGGCGAGCAACTGCTACCGCTCTACGGTTCGTTGTACCCCATCACCTTCGACAAACGCGTGCACAAATGGCGCCTTAAACACCCCCAGAAAGTCGGTGTGCACACTCCCCTGCTGGAGCACAACCGTCACGGCGCCTGGCGGCTTGCCAGTGAGAATCCAATGACCTGGGACGATCATCGGCTGTTCTATCGCCTGGGGTCTGGGGACTACAACGTCGACCAACCGACTGCGTCGCAGATCATGCGTCTCACCGACACCCCGGCCCGCGCCCTACGTGAAGTGCACAGCAGCGGCCTGCCGCCACCACCGCTGCTGCACGACACCAGTAAACGCTTTCGTATTGAGCGCGAGATCCTGCAGTTCATCAAGGCCATGAGCGTCTATTCCGCCACCCGCAACGCACGCCCATCCCTGCAATTGCAGTTGATCAGCAGTATGCCGGCCTGGCCCGCCAGCCATGCACTGGAAATCGTCGACAGCCAAGGTCAGCTGATCCGTCGCTACCCCAACCATCCTGCCGCCGACGCCGAGGTTGTGCGCCTGACGGAGGTACAGAGCCGCAGCCTGGAACCGCTTAAGCCTATCGCCTCGAATGATCAGCTGTGCCGCGCGCTGCTGGGTGAACTCCCCAAATCCCAGGAAGAACGGCTGTTCAAACTGTCGAAAAAAATCGCTCAATATGCGTGGCGCGAACGCGCACAACTGTTCGACAACCTCTACGCCCAGAGCGAACGCGGAACAACAGCGCTGGAGCGCCGCCTTCAGGCGCACTACCCGCACCTGCCCCTCAGCGCAATCACAGCCATTCTCGAGCAATCGAGCCCCAAAGAGATCAAGCAATTGCACACCCAGGGTCAGGTAGGCCTACGCCTCGCCGAACAGGCACGGCTCACCGCCGACGACGCACGTTTGAATCGGGCCTATGAAGGTCTCTACCTGAGCACCTTGGCCAACCCCGACAGTGAAAAGATCATGGTGCACCTGCTCAAGGACGTACCAGGCTGGCCGTTGAGCCTTCGCCTGGATATTCGCGATGCCAGTACCACCGGCCCGCTGTTGATTCACGCCGGTCAAGCCAGTGGTAACGACCGGCGTACCCTGGTGAAAATCGATGGGGGTTACCAGAGCCATGACCGCGAGGGTCGCCTGCTCAATGAGCCGGTCGACACCACCCTCGATTTGCTGAGCGCTGTGGTGCTGGTGCTGGACAAGGCAGAGCGCAAAAACCTGGGGCTGGATGACAATGCCGACCCGAAGGCGCTACGGCATGCCATTGCCGACCTCGCCCTGAACCAACGCGTGGCGATCAAATCGCTGCTGGGGCTGACGCATATTCCGCAATGGTTGCAACCGCCAATGCGGGTGTTCAGTTCATTTCAGACTTACATGTTCGGCCTTCACCACCTGTGGCCGTTCGGTGGCAACCAACCGGTAGACCTGGTCAGCATGACGCGGGCGATTTACCCCAGTTACAGCAATACAGCTGCCCGCGACTTCATCGACTCTCTCGGCATGAGCGAGTCCGCCGCAGCGATTGAGTTGCAGCAACGCAGGGCTGAATACCAGGCGTTAGAGTTCGGGCTAAACAACTGGATCCAGGCCGAACAGCCCGTCGACGCTCCGGCCAACGACCCTGTCGGTTGGAATTTTGCGGTACGCCGGCAAATGGCGGACCGTATCCTGCGGGCCTGGCGCCGAGAAACCCGGGTGGCCTACGACCAGGTCACAGGGTTGTTCGACACGCATCAATTGGTGTTGCGCCTGGACGGTAATAGCTTGCCCGATCCCGATTTTATTCTGAGTGCCCGTGGCTTTGAACACATTGAGTACCTGCGGATCGATGGTGAAGCCTTCCCAGCAAATGGCAACGCGTTCCTCGGCAAGTTCACTGCGCTGACCCACCTCAAGCTCGACTGCATGCTCACCGAGCTGCCCCACAACCTGACGCAGATGACCCAGCTTCAACACCTGGACTTGAAAGACAACGCCGTTGTGCTGACGGCCGAATCCGTTCAGCGCCTGGCTGCGATGACGCGATTGGACGAGCTTCATCTGGATGGCAACAATTTGGGCCTGACCCCAGATGTTTCCCGCATGACGCGCCTTAGAGTGCTGTCCCTGCGCCAGACCAATATTGAACACTGGCCAATTGGCGCAGAAGAACGCAGCAGCCTGCGCAGATTACTGCTGCAGGAAAACCGCCTGACCACGGTGCCCGACGCGGTGTTTTCCGACGTACGCATGGGCCCGACCAACCGCAATACCATCCTGCATGACAACCCGCTGAGCGATGAAACGCTGGGCAGGATTCGCGACTACCGCACCCGCACCGGCATCGTTCTGGGCGGGGCATTGCCGGGGATCGTGCATCAGCAAGCCGTTGCTGTGTCACAGGCACTCACGGTCCCTTCGGGGCTTGCACAATGGCTGACGGGTGTTCCCCAATCAGAACACGCAGCCCGTCAAATGCTGTGGACACAACTGCTCATCAATCCCGGCGGCGCGCACCCAGACGACGCCTTCCGGGTCCTGAGGGATCTGAGCGACTCGTCTGCCTTTCGAAACGCGCGCCCATCATTGACCCAACGTGTATGGCGGGTGCTAGAAGCGATGAGCGACTCGACGGAGCTGCGCGAACGGATTTTCCTCAATACCTATCAGGGAGGCACGTGTGGCGATGGCGCCATCCTGACTTTTATCAATATGGAGATCGAACTCAAGGTGCATGAGGCCCGCACACAGCCGGGCAGTGCCGAGGCAGATCGCGAGCTGCTGGCATTGGCCAAGGGACTGTTTTATCTGCGACAGGTCGACCAGCTTTCCGATACCCATATCCAAAGCCTGTATGAGCAAGGATTCAGACCCGACGAGGTTGAAGTAAAGCTCGCCTTCCGACTGAGTTTGCGCGAAGCATTCAAACTGCCGATTGCACCGGACGAAATGCGTTACGGCACAAACGATATGGTCATCGACAGTGACATTGCCCAGGCACGCGCAACCCTTGAGGCGCTCGGCCACACCCAGGCAGCGCAAAACGAGCTGCTGATGGAAGAGTTCTGGGTCGACTACCTGGCCCGCAGTTACCCCGAGCCCTTCTCAACGGTCAGGGACGTGATCCAATACCAGATCAATGACCTGAACCAGGCAATTGCCGACAGGCGTTCGGATGTCTATCTGGAACGTCGGCAATCCCTGGCGGAACTGGAGATTGCCGAGCGCAGCCGCCTGGTGCGCCAGTTGACCGAAGCGGCACAACTGGCTCAGCAGGTGAGTTGAGGTCTACGCCGAACGCGGGGCGCCCTGGGCAGTGTTCAATGGCTGCAACTTGAACACGTAAAACAACACGGTCAGCAGCACCAGGAACGCCGGGCCGACGTACAACGCCACGCGTGTATCCGGGAAGTACGCCATCAGCCCGACCACCAGCAACAGGAACGCCAGGGCCAGGTACGAGCTGACCGGATACAGCCACATGCGGTACTTGAGCCCTGCCTGCTCGGCGGGGCTCAGGCTTTTACGGAATTTGAGCTGGGCCAACAGGATCATCAGCCAGGTCCAGATCGCACCAAAAGTGGCGATGGAGGTCACCCACACAAAGACTTTTTCTGGCACCAGGTAGTTGAGCAACACGCCCAGCAGCAGCGCAAAGATCGACAGCAACAGCGCCTTGCGCGGCACGCCGTTACTTGAGGTGGTGCCGAAGGTCGCTGGCGCCTGGCCGTTCTGCGCCAGGCTGTAGAGCATGCGCCCGGTGCTGAAGATACCGCCGTTGCAGGAAGACAACGCGGCGGTGATCACCACGAAGTTGATGATGCCGGCGGCGGTCTTGATACCCAGGCGCTCGAACGTCATCACAAATGGGCTGCCTTGGGTGCCGATTTCATTCCACGGGTAGATCGACAGAATCACAAACAACGCGCCGACGTAGAACAACAGAATGCGCCAGAACACCGATCCGATCGCACTGGGGATGGTTTTCTGCGGGTTCTTCGCTTCACCGGCGGTGAGGCCGATCATCTCCACGCCCAAGTAGGCGAACATCACCATCTGCAACGACATCAACACGCCCTGCACGCCATTGGGCATAAAGCCGCCATGGGCCCACAGGTTGGAAATACCCAGTGCTACACCGTCGTTGCCGAAACCGAAAGCGATGATGCCGACGCCGCCGATCACCATGGCAATGATGGTGACGATCTTGATCAAGGCGAACCAGAATTCGAATTCACCAAAGGCTTTTACGGCGATCAGGTTGATGGTGCCCATGCTGATCAGGGCGGCAAGGGCCCAGATCCAGCGCGGTGTGTCAGGGAACCACACGCCCATGTACACCGCCACGGCGGTGATCTCCGCGACGCAGGTCACCAGCCACAGGAACCAATAGTTCCACCCCGTGAGAAAGCCCGCGAGTGGGCCGAGGTAATCCTGTGCGTAGCGGCTGAACGAACCGGCGACAGGGTTGTGCACCGCCATTTCGCCGAGAGCACGCATGATTACCAGGATCGCCAGACCGCCGATGATGTAGGACAGCATGATGGCCGGACCGGCCATTTCAATCGCCTTGGCCGAACCAAGAAACAGGCCGACACCGATACAGGCGCCGAGGGCCATGAGGCGAATGTGGCGTTCACCGAGTTCGCGTTTAAGCGGGCCGCCTTGAGCGGTCTCGCCATGGGGCAGTGGGTTGCCAACTGGCATAGGGGTACAACCTCATTTTGTTATTGGAGTGCCCGCCATGCAGCAATCTCGGCGGGGCGTGCAGTATAAAAAGCTCGACTCAGGGTCATTCACTATAAATCAGGCTCTATTTAGTTAAAGAACCCGCAAAAACGTGATTTTACAGGAGCATCTTACCTGCCTGGGGCGACCAAAGGTCGCAGCATCCTTGCTCGAAAATTCCCACAAACAGAACAGATTTCCCTCACACACAGCCTCCAGCGACTACGCTTCAAGCAAGTCCGATCAATCTGCGTGTTCAGGATCAATCGACTATGGGCGCACTGTGGCAAACCGACTCGACCAAGGCTGCGAAAGTAAAAGGCAGTTCGGAACCAGCGCCGTCACTCGAAAAAAAACCTACGCCCCGCTACGGTCGTCGCCTGTTTTGGCTGATCGTATTAATGGGCCTGATCGGCCTGGGTTTCGCCGCCGCCAAGGAGATGCGCACCTCGCGCCTGCAGGCCCAAGAACTCAGTCGCCTGGCCCGTGACCTGACCTACCAGGTGCAGCCCGGCCCCAGCGATGCCATTGCCTACCCCGGTGCCGGCCCGTTCGACCGGCGCCTGGGCTATAGCGACCTCGACAACTTCCTGCCGCGTCTGCTCAAGCGCGGGTATGTGATCGAGGCCCAGGCGCGGTTCTCCCCGGCATTGATGGACTACAGCGCCAAGGGCCTGTTCGTACCGTATGCCGAGAAGATCCAGGCCGGACTGTCCATCACCGACTGCCGGGCAGTGCCGCTGTACCACTACGACTACCCGCAACAACTCTACGCCAGCTTCGCGGCCATCCCGCCCTTGGTAACGCAAAGCCTGCTGTTCATCGAAAACCGCGACTTGCTCGACCCCGCCCAACCCCACGCCAACCCCGCTGTGGACTGGCCACGCTTTGCCAAGGCGGCCTGGTCACAAGTCGCCAAGTTGCTGCACTTGCCGGGCCAGAGCGCGGGCGGCAGCACCTTGGCAACGCAGTTGGAGAAGTATCGTCACTCGCCGGATGGCCTGACGTTATCGGGCGGGGAAAAACTGCGACAGATGTTCTCCGCCGCCGTGCGCGCCTACCACACCGGGCCCGATACCTTGGCGGCACGGCAGAACATCCTGCGCGACTACCTCAACAGCGTGCCCTTGTCGGCAGTGCCCGGCCACGGCGAAGTCCACGGCATGGCCGAAGGCTTGCGTGTGTGGTACGGCGCAGATTTCAACCAGGTCAACCAGGCGTTGCTGGGCCCGGTGACGCCAGAGCAGGGCTTGGCGTTGCGTCAGATGTTGTCGCTGATCATCGCGCAGCGCCGGCCTTCCCATTACTTGACCAAGGGCCGCGAAGAACTGGTGCAACTCACCGACAGCCACCTGCGCCTGCTGGCCCAGCACGGGGTGATCGAGCCCGCATTGCTCAACGCCGCGCTGACGGCCAGGGTGACTTACCGCGACTGGGCGCAACAACCCACGGTGCAACCGATTGAAACCAACAAGGGCATCAGCGCGGCGCGCAGCCGTCTTGCCACCCTGCTCGACCGGCCATTCTACGATCTGGACCGCCTCGACCTCTCGGCCACCAGCACCCTGCAAGCCCAACTGCAGGGCCAGGTCAGCGATTACCTCAAGCACCTCGCCGACCCTGATTATGCGCGACAGATCGGCCTGCTCGGCGAGCGTCTGCTCACCCCCGCCAGCACTGCGCAGGTGCGCTACAGCTTCACTCTGTTCGAACTCACCGCGGACGGTTCGCGGGTGCGGGTACAAACCGACAACACCGACCAGCCCTTCGACATCAACGAGGGCAGCAAGCTGGAACTAGGGTCCACCGCCAAGCTGCGGGTGCTTACCACCTACCTGCAAATCATTGCCGAGCTGCACAACAAGTACGCCGCCCAGCCCACCGCCGAGCTGAAAAAAATCAGCGTCGACGATCAGGACCGTTTGAGTCGCTGGGCGCTTGATCACTTGATTCAGGCAGCGGACAAATCCCTTGCCAAGATGCTTGAAGCCGCCCTTGACCGCACTTACTCGGCGAGCCCCGGCGAACGGTTTTTCACAGGGGGAGGCCTGCATACGTTCCACAACTTCCGCAGCCAGGACAACAGTCGTAACCCGACGCTGCGCGATGCCTTGCGCGAGTCGATCAACCTGCCATTCATTCGCCTTATGCGTGATGTGGTGCGCTACACCACCTATGCGGGGCCCAACAACAGCGCCGAGTTGCTCAAAGACGACAGTGACCCGCGCCGCCAGGAATACCTGGCCGGGTTTGCCGACCGCGAAGGCACCACGTTCCTGCGCAAGTTCTGGCGCAAATACCAGAAAAAAGACACCCAGGCACGGCTGGACACCTTTCTCGACAGCCTGCGCCCTACCCCGATCCGCCTGGCCGCCGTGCACCGCTACCTGCTGCCCAACGCCAACCAGGACAGTTTCAACCGCTTCGTGCGTTCGCACCTGGCCAGCGAAAAGATCACTGACGAACGCCTGCAAACACTCTACGCAGCGTATGGCCCCGGCGCCTATGACTTACCCGATCAGGGCTATATCGCCAAGGTCCACCCCCTGGACCTGTGGTTGCTGGGCTACCTGCTCAATCACCCGGAGGCGACGTTCAGTGAAGTGGTCAAGGCCAGCCAGTTCGAACGCCAGGAGGTCTACAGCTGGCTGTTCAAAAGCCGCCATCAACGTGCACGCGACAGCCGCATCCGCACGATGCTGGAAGTGGAGGCGTTTCTGGAGATTCATCAGCGCTGGCAGGCCGTAGGTTACCCATTCGACCATCTGGTGCCGTCCCTGGCCACCGCCATCGGCAGCTCCGGCGACCGTCCGGCGGCGTTGTCGGAGCTGATGGGCATTATTCTCAATGACGGCGTACGCCCCAGGGTGCTGCGCATCGACAGCCTGCATTTCGCCGCCGACACGCCATACGAAACCCGCGTCGTCAACGACCCGGCACCGGGCAAGCAGGTCATCCCCGTGGAAGTTGCCAGGGCCTTGCGCGATGCGCTGTCTCAAGTGGTGGATGCCGGCACCGCCAAGCGCGTCGCCGGCAGTTTCAAACTGGCGGACGGTACGCCGCTGGCCATGGGCGGCAAGACCGGCACGGGGGATAACCGTATCGAAGCCATCGGCGCCGGGGGGCGGGTCATCAGTTCCAAATCGATTAACCGTACCGCCACCTTTGTGTTCTACCTGGGCGAGCAGCACTTCGGCACGCTGACTGCCTATGTACCCGGCCAATCGGCCGAACACTTCACCTTTACCTCGGCCCTGCCGGTACAAGTGCTCAAGGGCATGGCGCCGATCTTGCTGCCGTACCTGCAGCCGGGCAGCCATACCCAATGCCTGCCGCCCCCTTCAGTTAACGCTGAAAAACAGAGCGCGCGCCTTATCTAATCGAATCTTCGCCCGATAGATCTCCAGGGTCTGCTGTACGCGCCCGGTCTGCCCCTGGCGCCCTAGGCATTCACCACGATGCTCTGCCGCACCGGCAGCGCCCGCGAATAACCATGTAACGCCTTCTGCCTGTTCTGCACTTCTAGGCTGATGACTTTGTCTTCGCACACAGGCCGTCCGCCATGCCCACATTGCCGCCCTTCAAAGGCACCCACTACGCACTGATCAAACAGAAAATCCCCCCTTGGCTCAGCGCAACCTCAGCGCCAAAAGCTGAGGCGTTGCGCCGCACAGTCTTGACCGTCGACCCGTGGCACGCGACGCCCAGCGCCGAACTCAAACGCGCCAACGCTCATGCCTGGACCACGCAAAACACCGTCGATAAACGCTTGCAGGCACTGCAGGATGTGTACGGGTTTGCCGAGCCGTTGCTGAGCCAGGCGTTGAAGCAGCAATACGGGCTTGAAGAAAATGTCAGGTCCACGTACCTACTCCTGCACACCGACAAGGGGGGCGTGGTCAAAGGCGTCACGCGCCGTATGACCTCGTTGCTCGATGCGGCGATCCACAACTTCGCCAAGGACGAACAGTTCAGCGACAGCTCCAGCTACATCAGCCAACCCGACGCCAGCGGCCACTTTTCGATCCTCCCGCTCAAACACCGCATCAGCATCAAGCAGTTCACCACACTGTGTCGCGAGTTGGACCTGGGTGCGCGCTACCAGGCCCACCTGAACATCCATCTGGCGCCGGCCGACCTCAAGTCGCTGGTGATCGCCAGCCAACAGGCGGCGTTCAATGTCGCGGCCCATCTGGCCTTGGCCAGGCAAGCGATCGACACCGACAGCCTGGATCTGGTGCGACGCACCCTGGCTGGCGAGCGCGGCGTGCTGCATTGCTATCAATTGCACATGATGGGTGGCGCCCTAACGGGCCCGCTGCTGATTGCAGCCGATTTGGACAGCGCTCGCACCGTCATACCCGTCACTGTTTACCTGCCCCACGACCCCTTCGATCCGCTCAAGCAGTACCCGAATATTGCGGCATTCAAAGAGGCCTTGAACGACCGCCTCAAAGCACCGGATTACCGCCAGTACTTCGCCCAATTTGTCGACCAGCAACAGCGCCGACGCGTGTTCACAGGGTTAGCGCAAGGCCAGGACCTGCGCTATGAGGTCAAGCGCATCGACCGCGACCTGTGGGCCTCCCGGTACGAGCAAACCCTGAACAAGATATTCAACGACGCCCGTGAACGGGTGGTGTCCACCGCCGACTGTGACAACCGTAAGCGTTGGGCCTGGTGGGACGACGTGAGTCACACCCTCGAGGCCATTCTCAACCTCGCGCTGTTGGTGATTACGCCGTTCGTACCGTTTCTGGGCGAGCTGATGCTGGCCTACACCGCGTATCAACTGTTGGATGAAGTGGTGGAAGGTGTGGTGGACCTCACCCAAGGGCAGGCACGCGAAGCCGCCGGCCATTTTGTCGCGGTAGTCAGCGACGTCGTGCAGTTCGGCATTTTCGGCGCTGCGGGAGAAATCGTGCCGTCGGTGTTCGTCGAGCAGCTCAAGCCGGTCGATGTCGACGGCCACACCCGTCTATGGAACCCCGACCTGCGACCCTATGCGCAATCAACGCTGAAGCCTGCGCTCGACAGCCGCCCCGATGCCCTCGGCCTGCACCATCAACAGGCTAAAACCCTGCTGCCACTGGAGGGCGAACACTACGCGGTGAAGCTCGACAGCACTGACACCTACCGTATCGAACACCCCAGTCGCCCCGAGGCCTACTCACCCCGCCTGCGCCACAATGGCCAAGGCGCCTGGACCCATGAAGCCGAAGACCCCCGCACCTGGAACGACGCCGCCTTGCTCCGCCGGCTCGGTCACTCAGTGAGCCACTTGAGCGACGCGCAGTTGGAACAGGCCCGCGCCATCAGCGGCACCGATCACGGGACGCTGCGTGCACTGCACAGGGAAAACGGCGCGCCCCCTGCACTGCTAGTCGATACGCTTAAACGCGTGCAGCTCAACGACCAGGTCCGCGACATGCCACGGCGCCTGCGCGAAGGCTTGGCAGTCGACCAGGACACCTACTGGAGCCCGCACCTGATCACCGAACTCCCCGGTTGGCCGGCGGACCTGGCGATTGATGTGTACGAGGAGGCCAGCCTGAGCGGCACACACATTCGCTACGGCCTGGAAAGCGCCGAAAAAAACCTCGCGATCAGCCGCGAAGCCTTGAACCAGGGCACACTGGCCGAGCGCGTCGTCAATGCACTGGATGAACGCGAGTTACAGGCACTGCTGACGCCGCTGCCGATGCAACACAACGCACGTATCGAGGGGCTGCGTGAACGCCTGGCCGAACAACTGCGCAGCCGTCACCGGGCCGTGTTCGACTACTTCTACGATCACAGCGAACAGCTTCGCAACGCAGAGGGGCTGGCGGTACGCGCAGCCACTCCCGGGGTGCCCGCCAGCTGTGTCGATACCTTGCTGGCCCATGCGCGTCCAGCAGAACTGACGCTTGCGCGCGAACAGCAGCAGCTGCCCCTGCGCCTGAAAAACCTCGCACGCGAGCTGGCCATTGCCGCCCGCAGCACCCATGCCCACGAAGGGCTGTACCTGCCTGACTTGTTCAGTGCCGACAGCGAACGCTTGGTGCTCAGCACACTCAAGCGCTACAGCGATGCGTTTGGGGCAGTGCGCATTGAAGTGCGCGAACAAACAATCAGCGGCACTCTGCGCGCCACGGCAGGCCCGGCGGATGCGCAGCAGGTCCGCGTGCTGGTACGTGACTTCAATGGCCGCTATGCGGTCAGTGAGCCGCCCCGCACCCCGCTGCATGAGGCCACGGACTTCTATAACGCGCTGCTCCACACCTTGCCCGCTGCGCGCCGCCGGGAATTGGGCGGCAGCGACGGCCTGCATGCCTGGCTGCTTGAGCGCCTGGCCCCTCTGGAGGAGCGGCGCACGGCGCTGGAAGGCCCAGCCGAGCCCCTGCTCGAGAGCCAAGTATTGTTGCAAAGGCCTGGGGTCAAGTGGGTCAGCCAGCTGTTGGGGCTTACCCCCCGTTCGCCGCGCAAACGCCTGAAAAAACTCTACCCCTCGTTAAGTGGAGAGCTACTGCAGGCGCACATCCGTGCTTTCGAAACGCCCGAAGGTCTGCAAGCCCTCGACGCGCTGGAGAAAGAGAAAAAAGTGCTCACCGAAGATCTGGACAATTGGGTCAGGGCGCCAACCCAGGCGCACGCTGGCGATATCGAAGCGCGCCAGGAAGAACGCTGGATACGTACCGAGTTACGCAGCGTGTTACTGCGGACCTGGGAAACCACGCCCCACGGCTACGTCGATGAAGCCGGTATTCGCCAAGCCGGCAGCACGCTGAACCTGGAAGGCTGGCCGCTGGGAAGCCACCTGCTGCGTATACCGACCCTGCGCGCGCCGTTTGAGCACGTCACTCAGCTGCAACTCGGCGCAACCGAGTTCGGCGACGGCCAGGCAGCGTTCATCGGCCTGTTCCCCAACCTCAGAGCGTTGGACCTGACTCACAACCAACTGACACGCCTGCCGGACGCAACGGCAAACCTGCCGCGCCTGACCCATCTACGCCTGGGCGATAACCCATTGCAATGGGGTACCCGGAATCTGGACCGCCTGCAAAAACTCTCGCGCCTCAAGGTGCTGGACCTGTCCAACAATCGCAACCTGAGCGCCCCGCCCAACGTCGATGCGATGCGCGATCTGCGTTCACTGTGCCTGGCCCATACTCAACTGACCGAATGGCCTCAGGGCCTTTTCGCCCACAGCCGACCTGACAACTTTCACCTGGATCTGCAGGACACCGCCATCAAGCACGTGCCGAAATTTCTACCTTGGCAACCCCAAGCCGAGTTGGTAGCGCGCACGCGTATGGACCGCAAGCGCCTCAACCTCGACGACGAAGAGCGCATGGTGAGTTATCGCCTCGCCGCTGGCCTCGATCCCTATCGCCATTACCCGCCACGGGGGCTGCAAGACAGCGCATTCTGGCTGCACGAAATGAGCGCCGAAGTGCGCGAACAACGCCAGCAGCAATGGGATGAGCTGGAACTGGAACACGGCTCCCAGGGCTTCTTCGAAGTGCTACGCGGGCTGCAACCGCCAAACGCCTTCGAGACGGCCCAAGACCGCACCGATTACGCCGCAAACCGCGCCGAACTCACGCGTAATGTGTGGCGCATGCTGGATGCGGTACATCGCGACGAAGCGCTGCGTCGGCGTTTTTTCAGCATGACCGGCGATCCAGGCAACTGCGCCGACGCCAGCGCGCAGATCTTCAACATCCTCGGTGTGCAGACCCTGGTGCATGAACTCTACGCAAGCCGCGGGCAACTGAGCGCCCAGGCATTCGCCGAACGTTTGGCCCAACTGGCCCGGCAAACGGCACGCCTGGACGCCGTCACCGCCTTGGCTGAAGACGAAGTCGCACGTCGCCTGGCCACTCCAGCGCTGGGTGGCCTTGGCCAGCGCTTGAGTACGGATATGCTCGACGGTGTACCTGGCGAAGTCGACGAGGTGCAGGTGCACGCCGCCTACCAAACCGGGCTCAAGCAACGCCTCGACTTGCCCTGGCTGGTCAGCCATATGGTGTATCGCGTCGCTGCCCGCGTCGACACGACCCAGCTGGATACCGCCTTCCAGCAGGTGCTGCGCGGCGAACAGGGCGATGGCTTGGTCAACCGCATGCTCGAAGTCCATTTCTGGGACGATTACCTGGACGCCACCTACGCCGACGAGTTGGCCGTGAACACCGCGCACTTTCAGGAACAGGCCGTGCAGGTAGACGAGCTGTATCACGACCAACACGCCTGGGCACACGCCGAAGGCTCGGAGAAAGCCACCCTGCGCGCCTCGCTCGAGGCACAGGCCGACGCGCTGAACATTGCGCATGACGAGGTGTTCAGCGCGGGCCCCATGAGCGATGTGGCCCGCACCCGGATGCTGGACAGGCTGGCATACCAATGCCAGGAGCGCCGCCGGGAGCTGACGCGTGACGCGCTGGGTCAGGCTTAAGCGTCCCAGACCGCCAGCACATCACCGGAGCATGCCGGGCGTAGGTGCTCTGGTTCACCGAGCCGGCATGGACCGTTCATCAGGAACGCCTTGCCCAGGCAATAAGATATATCTTACGTTATATCTAAACCTCCTGTGGAGAACCTGAAACATGAGAGACCATCCTCACAGCCGCGATGGCTTCGACCCACGCCGTGAACGCGGCGGTGGTCGCGGCCCGCGTGTCTTCGCGCCCGGCGACCTGAAACTGCTGCTGCCCGCATTGATCGCCGAGCAGCCGTGCCATGGCTACGATCTGATTCGCCGCATCGAAAGCCTGTTCGACGGTGCATACACCCCAAGCCCGGGTGTGATCTACCCCACCCTGACCTTCCTGGAAGAAAGCGACCTGATCATCGGCGACGCCGATGGCGGAAAAAAACGCTACACAATCACCGACGCCGGTCGTCTCTTCTTGAACGAGCAGGCCGTTGCGCTGGAAGGCGTGCGCATGCGCCTGGACGTGAGCAAACGCGCGCTGCGCGGGCACGACCGCCCGCCAGAGATTCACGAGGCGGTGCACAACCTGCGCCACGCCTTGCACTCGCACCACGGGCGCTGGAGCCCGGAAGAAATCGTTCGTGTCGCGGCGCTGCTCAATCGCACCGCTCAAGCCATTGCCGACGGGAAAGACCAATGAATACTCAAACCATTCACCGCGTGACCCACGAAATCAAACGCCGCCGCCTGGACGTGCTGCGGGTGGTCGACATCACGCCACGCATGCGCCGCATCACCCTCGGCGGGCCTGAACTGGCGGGGTTTGTCAGCCTGGGCAGTGACGATCACATCAAGCTGCTGTTCCCGCAGAACGCCGCCGAACAGGCCGCCCTGGAAAGCCCGACCTTCAGCATCAAGGGCGACGGCCCGCAGCCGGCCATGCGTGACTACACGCCCCGGCGTTTCGACCTGAGCATCGGCGAGCTGGACATTGACTTCGTGCTGCACGGCGATGGGCCTGCATCCACCTGGGCCGACCAGGTTCAGGTGGGTCAGCACCTGTACATCGGCGGGCCACGGGGCTCGATGATCGTGCCGGATATTTTCGACAGCTACCTGCTGATCGGCGATGAAACCGCGCTGCCGGCCATTGCGCGGCGTCTCGAAGAGTTGCCGACGGGGCGCACGGTGCTCGCCGTTATTGAAATCGCCAATGCGGCTGAAAAGCAGGTGCTCAAGAGTGCTGCCGATGTAGAAATGATATGGGTGATTCGCGGCCAGGATGATTTGCTGGATACGGTGCAGAAGCTGACGCTGCCGAGTGGTTCGCTGTACAGCTTTGTGGCGACCGAGTCCAAGCTGTCGCGCCAGGTTCGGCGGGTGCTGCTGGACACCCACAAGGTCAACGAAGAGTTCCTCAAGGCCGTGGGGTACTGGCGCGCAGAAGGCACTGAAGAAGACTAAGGTTTGACTCGCTCAAATGTGGGATGGGGCTTGCCCCCTCCCACATTTTGTCCTGTGCCCACTTCAGGTTCGAGGTGATTGCAGGCGCCTATCCAACCCCACCACCGCCACAGCAATCAGCACAAACCCCAACAATATCCCCCCGGCATTCACGAACACCTGTGGATAGCCGAGGTTGCTCACGTCAATGAACGGGTATTGATACTGCCCGAGCAAATCCCCCCGCAGCAGCGCATAAGCGAAATACACCAACGGGTAAATCACCCAGCCGCCGATATCTTTGACGCGCAAATGACCCTTGGGCACACACCGCCACCAATAGATAAAAAACAGCACCGGCATCACGTCGTGCAGCAACTCGTCGGCGACAAATTGAAAACCCTCGGGTTGCCACAAATGCCGCAGCAGCACGTTGTAGGCCAAGCCCACCACCACGATGCTCACGGCGATGCCACTGCTGATTCGCGGTGCGAGGAAAAACCGCTGCACGGGCGATACACGCTTCACCAGTGCATAGCTCAACACCACCACCGCCAGGGTGTTGGTGAGTACGGTGAAGAAGCTGAAAAAATTGATCAACCCGCCCAGCAGGCTCGCGCCGGACGCCCAGCGCGAATAGAAAATCAGGTATTGCTGAATCGCCAGCCCCAGCCAACCCGCCAAGGCGGCCGCTGCGATAAATCGTTTCACAGGCTCAATCCAGCGGGCGTTTGGTGCGCATCAGTTTCACGTACAAACTTTCGACTTTCTCTCGCGCCCAAGGGGTCTTGCGCAGGAAGGTCAGGCTCGACTTGATGCTCGGGTCACTCTTGAAACAACGCACGTCAATGCGCTCGGCCAGGCCTTCCCATTCGTAGTGTTCCACCAGGGTGGTGAGGACGTGCTGCAGGGTCACGCCATGGAGTGGGTCGTTGCTTGTCGCGGTCATGCCGGGCCTTTTACAAAAAGTGGAGAGACAGCCGCGCACTTTAGCACGAACAAAAAAGTTCCCGCCCTCGGCAAAAAAGTGATGTTATATTGTAACTATACATATCAAATCTTTTCGTCGTTTTGCCAAGGAATGTCCGATGTCCCTCTCGTCTCTGTGGCGCTTGACCCCGCTTGCCGCCGCCCTGCTGATCAGCTCCGAAGCCCACGCCCTTGAGCTGCAACCCCAAGTCATCACCGGCAACCCGCTGGGCAGCGAACAACTGGCCTCACCCACCACCGTATTGGAAGGCGACGAGCTGACCCTGCAACAAAAAGGCAGCCTGGGCGAAACCCTTAACAAGCAGCCCGGTGTGTCGTCTTCCTACTTCGGCCCGGGTGCCAGCCGGCCCATTATTCGGGGCCAGGATGGCGACCGCATTCGCATCTTGCGCAATGGCGTGGGCGCGTTGGATGCCTCTTCACTGTCCTATGACCACGCTGTGCCCCTGGACCCGATCAACGTCGACCGCATCGAAATCGTGCGCGGCCCGGCCGCCCTGCTGTATGGCGGCAGCGCCATTGGTGGCGTGGTCAACACCTTCGACAACCGCATCCCCACCGAGGCCATCGAAGGCATCCACGGCGCCGGTGAACTGCGCTACGGCGGCGCCGACACCACCCGCAGCAGCGCGGGCAAACTGGAAGCCGGCAACGGCACGTTTGCCTTGCACCTGGATGCCAATGCGCGGGAGTTCAACGACCTGAAAATCCCTGGCCAGGCTCGCAGCCGTCATGCTCCGGAAAGCGACGACGCCCCCGGTAAGAACGGCCGGCTGGGTAATAGCGACGGGCGCCAGGACGGCGGCGCGGTGGGTGGTTCCTACACCTGGGACGACGGTTATGCCGGGCTGTCCTACAGCAACTACGACAGCAACTACGGCTCTCCCGCCGAGCAGGCGGTGCGTATCCGCATGCAGCAGGAGCACTACGCGTTCGCCTCCGAAATCCGCAACCTGCAAGGCCCGTTTACCTCGGTGAAAGTCGACGCGGGCTACACCGATTACGAACACCGCGAAATTGAAGACGGCGAAACCGGCACGATTTTCAAGAACAAAGGGTATGAAGCCCGCGTTGAAGCTCGTCATCAGCCGATCGGCCCGTTTAACGGTGTGGTCGGCGCGCAAGTAACCCGCAACGAGTTCTCTGCGTTGGGTGAAGAAGCCTTCGTACCGCAGACCGACACCAACGCCAGTGCACTGTTTATCCTTGAAGAGATGCAGGCCACCGAACGCCTCAAGCTCAGCCTCGGCGGGCGTCTGGAACACACCAGCGTCGACCCGGATGCCAAGGGCAACGAGCGTTTTGCCGGTGCCGACAAAACCAATGACTTCACGGCGGGAAGCCTGTCGTCAGGCGCGGTCTACACCCTCACGCCGGTTTGGGCCCTGGCCGCCACCCTCGGCTACACCGAGCGCGCGCCGACGTTCTACGAGCTGTACGCCAACGGCGCCCACGTCGCCACCGGCACGTATGAGTTGGGCGATGCCAACCTGAAAAAAGAAAAAGCCGTGTCCAGCGACCTGGCCCTGCGCTTTGACAATGGCACCCACAAGGGCAGCTTTGGCGTGTTCTATAGCCGCTTCTCCAATTACATCGGCTTGCTGGGCAGCGGTCGTACGCTGAACGATGAAGGTGAAGAAGATGCCGACGGCATCCCTGAGTACACCTACTCCGGGGTACGTGCACGGTTCGCTGGCTTCGAAGCCCAGGATCACTGGAAGCTCGGCGAAGGTGCCTACGGCAAGTTCGCGCTGGAACTGTCGGGCGATTACACCCGCGCTACCAACCTCGACACCGGCGAAGCCCTGCCGCGCATCGCCCCACTGCGTTTGAACAGTGGCCTGCTGTGGGAGCTGGACCGCTGGCAAGCGCGCATCGACGTGGAACACGCCGCCGGCCAGGGCCGCGTGCCGGATAACGAAAGCGGAACTGATGGGTACACCACCCTCGGGGCGAGCGCGGGGTATCGGTTCAATGTGGGCGGCAGCGAATGGCTGGCGTTTGTGAACGGTGAAAACTTGACCAACCAGACCGTGCGCTACGCCAGTTCGATCCTGCGCGACATCGCCCCGGCGCCGGGGCGCAGCGTGCAGTTCGGGATACGCACCACGTTCTAACCTTCACCGCATAACAAATGTGGGAGGGGGCTTGCCCCCGATGGCGGTGTGTCAGTCAATGCTTGTGCTGACTGAACGACTGCTATCGGGGGCAAGCCCCCTCCCACACTCATTTTGCAGCGACACTTGGTCACTGTTACCAAATCAGAAATGATGCATATCGCGATTCGTCCTTTCTCTCCAAGACAACTCCCTTTATCCTTGTCGGCAACAATCTGAAACGTTTCACCTCCCGGTCGACCCCATCTTGCTGAATATTCCCTCACGCAAAGACAGCGCTGTCTTACATCCCTCTGCGCCTGGGGATAAATCGCCCGCCTGTGGATAACCATCCTTATCCACAGAAAATCCAAATAACGCTGAACCAAGCCTGTGCCGAATCGTCATCTACAGTGAAGAAGCATCGGGTTACATAATTCCAACGTAACGGAGAAACACACTATGAGCACTGATGGTGCTTCGAGCCAAAGCCGCCTGCTGCCCAGGCTGCTCGGCGTCTTGCTGCTGATCATGGGCCTGGCCTTGTTGGCCGGGGGTATCAAGCTGACGATGCTCGGCGGGTCGCTGTACTACCTGCTGGCCGGTATCGGCATCGCTTTGACCGGCATTTTGCTGCTGGCCAACCACCGCGCTGCACTGGGCCTGTACGCAGTGGTGCTGTTCGCCAGCACGGTGTGGGCCTTGTGGGAAGTCGGCCTGGACTGGTGGCAGTTGGTGCCGCGCCTGGCACTGCTGTTCGCCCTGGGCATCGTCATGCTGCTGCCGTGGTTTCGCCGTCCGTTACTGCGCACCCAGCCTGCGCCAATGGGCACCGGCGCGCTGAGCGTTGCCGTTGTGCTGGCAGGTGTTACCGCGCTGGCCAGCCAATTCACCAACCCGGGTGAAATGGTCAAGACCGGCCAACTGGACCGCGATGCCGTACCTGGCATGGCCAGCGCTGCACCGTCCCAAGCCGATGGCGACTGGAACTCCTACGGCCGTTCGGCCTTCGGTGATCGTTACTCGCCACTGGCGCAGATCACCCCGGAAAACGTCAGCAAGTTGGTGCCAGCCTGGACCTTCCGCACTGGCGACATCCCAGGCCCTAACGATCCAGGCGAGACCACCGCGGAAAACACCCCGCTGAAAGTCAACGGCATGCTCTACGTGTGCACCCCGCACAGCCAAGTGATTGCCCTGGACCCAGATACCGGCAAGGAAATCTGGCGTTTCGATCCGAAGATCAGCAGCCAAGGCGCTGAGAACTTCAAGGGTTGGGCCCACATGACCTGCCGCGGCGTGTCGTATCACGATGACGCTGTGTACGCTTCCGAGCAGAGCCCCACCGGCAGCGCCAGCCCGGCCACCGCGCCGACGGCCTGCCCGAAACGCATTTTCGTACCGACCGCCGACACCCGTCTGATCGCCCTGAACGCCGACACCGGCAAGATGTGCGAAGACTTCGGTGACAAAGGTCAGATCGACCTGCGCGCCAATATCGGCAGCTTCGCCCCAGGCGGTTACTACTCCACTTCGCCACCGGCTGTGACCAAAAACCTGGTCGTGATCGGCGGTCACGTGACCGATAACGTTTCTACCGACGAGCCTAGCGGTGTGATCCGCGCGTTCGACGTGCACACTGGCAAGCTGGTGTGGAACTGGGACAGCGGCAACCCGGACGACACCACCCCGTTGGCCGAAGGCAAGACCTACACCCGCAACTCGCCAAACATGTGGTCCATGTTCTCGGTGGATGAAAAACTCGGCATGCTCTACCTGCCGATGGGCAACCAAATGCCCGACCAGTACGGCGGCGACCGTACCGATGAATCCGAGAAATACGCGGCGGGCCTGACCGCCCTGGACATCGACAGCGGCCACGTGAAATGGACCTTCCAGTTCACTCACCACGACCTGTGGGACATGGACGTAGGCGGCCAGCCTTCCCTGATCGACATCAAAACCGCTGACGGCGTGAAGCAAGCGGTGATGGCCTCGACCAAGCAAGGCAGCATCTACGTGCTGGACCGCACCAATGGTCAGCCGGTGGTTCCCGTCAATGAAATTCCGGTTCCTCAGGGCGCAGTAGCGGGCGATCGTACCTCCCCTACCCAACCCAAGTCCGACCTGAACTTCATGCCGCCGCCGTTGAAAGAACGCGACATGTGGGGCGTGACCCCGTTTGACCAACTGATCTGCCGGATCGACTTCAAGTCGATGCGCTACGACGGCCCGTTCACCCCGCCGTCGCTGCAAGGCTCGATCGTTTACCCAGGCAACTTTGGTGTGTTCGACTGGGGCGGTATCTCCGTCGACCCCGTGCGTCAGATCGCGTTTGTGAACCCTAGCTACATGGCGTTCAAGTCCAAGCTGATTCCGGCCGCCGACATCGCCAAGCAAGGTCCACGTGTCAGCGAAACCGAAGGCGTGCAGCCAAACAAAGGCGCGCCGTACGGCGTGATCCTCGAAGCGCTGCTGTCGCCGATGGGCCTGCCGTGCCAGGCACCGGCGTGGGGTTATGTGGCAGCGGTCGACTTGACCACCCACAAAACCATCTGGATGCACAAGAACGGCACCGTACGCGACAGCTCGCCGGTTCCGATCCCGCTGACCATGGGCGTACCTAGCCTGGGCGGTACGTTCACCACTGCCGGTGGTGTGTCGTTCCTCAGCGGTACCCTTGACCAGTACCTGCGTGCCTACGATGTGAAAAACGGCAAGCAACTGTGGGAAGGCCGCCTGCCAGCAGGCGCGCAGACCACACCGATGACCTACACCGGCAAGGACGGCAAGCAATATGTGCTGGTCGTGGCCGGGGGTCATGGTTCCCTGGGTACCAAGCAGGGTGACTATGTGATGGCGTTTAAACTGCCGGATTAAGCTTCGCTGGCGGTACAAAAAAGGCGGCGACCTGATGAGGGTCGCCGCCTTTTTCACGTCTGGCGAAGATCAAAATGTGGGAGGGGGCTTGCTCCCGATGGCTATGTGTTAGGCGCTAGATGGGGTTGGGCGGTGTACATATCCTTTATTTAGGTAACGGCGGCTATGGGTTCCGCTCTTACAGCGGGTCACTTTTGGAAGAGCGCCAAAAGTAACCAAAAACGCTTCGCCCCACCACTCGGCACCTCGCCTAGGCTCGGTGTGCCCGAACGAAGGCTTGAATCCGTGGGCCGCCGTCCTGGGCCATCCTTGGCCCAGGACGGCTAACCCGGCGTCCTGCCGGGTTACCCACGGATTCAAGCCTGCGTTCGGCCAGCGTGGTTAACGGGGCGCCTAAGATCAAGATCAAAAGCCAAATCTAAAGCCAGAGCCAGAGCCAGAGCCAGAGCCAGAGCCAGAGCCAGAGCAAACCACTCTTTACCTGATGTATGGGGGCCAAATGTGGGAGGGGGCTTGCCCCCGATGGCGGTGTGTCAGTCACTGCATTTGTTGACTGACACACCGCCATCGGGAGCAAGCCCCCTCCCACAGTTGAGCCCTACAATCAGTTGGGTCAGTGCTCGATCACTTCACCGCGCATCGGCGCCAACCTTGCGATCAGGCGGTTTTGTACCGGTACCGAAATGCCTTCTGTATCCATTGCCTTGATCAAGTCTTCCACCAATGCATTGAAATCACTGCGGCTCACATTCTGCCCCTTGTGACTCTCCGCCATGCTGTCGCCGGTATAGGTGCACGGCCCGCCCGCTTCGACGCAAAACTGCTCGATCAGCTTGTTGCGCAAGCGCTGGATATCGATGCGGCGGAAGCGTTCGACGATGCGTTCATCCTTGGCAATGTTGAGCAGCATGCCTTCGACAATCCGCGTGATGCCCGGCATCGCGCCGAGGTCGCGGTACAGGCTGTCATCCTTGGGCGGTTGTTGGGCGCAGGCGCTGAGCAACAAGACGAACACCACGGGTAGCACGCGCATCAAAAACTCCCCTGCACAGACAGGTAGGTACCGTTCTGGTTATCCAGCGTGGCGATCTCGCCCAAGCGTGCATAGGCCAACACAAACGACACATGCTTGTTGGGAAAGTAGCCGATAAACACATCGGCCCAATCGCTTTCGCCGGCGAAGGACAGGTTGTCGGGCTTTTCGCGGTATTCCACGCCCAGCGCCCAGCGTGGGTTGAACAACAGCGCCACCGAGCCTTCCTTGAGTAGGCTGCGGCTGTCGCGCCGGTCGCCGCCAAAACCCAGCAGGCCGGTCTCATTGGCGCGGCTGTAGCGCAGGCTGCCGTTGACCAGCACGTTGTAGCCAAAGGCAGCGCCCATGAACAAACGACTGGCCGCGAGGTAGCCTTCGACGTCGCTGTCGCGCTTGGCACCCACCAGGTTGGGGATATCGAAATTGGTCTGGTGCTTGTATTCCAGGCCCAGCGAGACCTGGGGCAAGGTGTCGTAGATCACATCGCCAAACAGCCGCACCTTCAGGCCCACCACGTCCTGGCCGAGGTTGTCTTCGGGCAGGCTCGCCTTGTGTACCAGGGTGCCGAGGTCGAAGCGTTGGCGGGCGAAAGACACTTCGACCCGGTTGTCGTAGGCCAGCGCCAGCCCGGCCACGTCCAGCCGATAGTCCGGCAGGTTGACCGTGGTGGCGAACGCCGTAGCGCCCCACTCACCTTGCTCGCCATAACCGGCCAGCACCGCCCACGGCGTGATCCCGCCGCCCGCTGCACCTTCGAGACTGCTGGCGCCGCCGGTGGCAATCAGGCGGCCGTTATCGGCCCAGGCCGTTTGCAGAGTCAGTGCACCCAGGCAACCGATCAGAAAAGAAAAACGCACGGTCGTGCCCCTCAATGAACCAGGGAAGTTTGCGCACTGAGGGGCAACGCCACCCAGGCTTCGAAAGCGTCGGCGCTCAAGGGCCGACTGATCAGATAACCCTGGGCGGTGTCGCACTGCCAGCGCTCCAGCAGGCGCAGGCTGTGGGCGTACTCGACGCCCTCGGCGACCACTTTAAGGCCCAGGTTGTGGCTCATCTCGATGGTGGAACGCACGATCACCGCGTCTTCACTGGTTTCATCAAGGTTACGCACAAAGGATTGGTCGATCTTCAGCTCTTGCACCGGCAGGCGCTTGAGGTGCGCCAGCGACGAGTACCCGGTGCCAAAGTCATCCACCGACAGGCTGATACCGCAGTCACGCAACAGGTGCAGGACTTTCAGGGCCTTTTCCGGCTCGCGCATCACCGCGCTTTCGGTGATCTCAAACAACAATTGCTCAGCCGGTAAGTTGTAGCGGCGCAACAGCGCCGACACCCGGTGGGCCAGCTCATCACCGAGCAAATCATCCGCCGAGATATTCAGCGACAGCTGCAGGAACAAACCGCGTCGGTTCCATTCGCACAGCTGGCGAATGCCCTCTTCGATCACCCATTGGGTCAGCAACTGGATGCTGCCCGAGCGTTCAGCCAGGGGGATGAATTCTGCCGGGGAGACCATGCCGTATTGCGGGTGCTGCCAGCGCAACAGGGCTTCGGCCTGGCGTACATGACCCTGGCGGATATCCAGCTTGGGTTGATAGTGCAGCAGCAATTGGCCTTGGTTCGGCGCGTGGCGCAGGTCGCGGATCAGGGTGATCTGGCGGCGGTGCGCGAGGTCGCGGCCCTGCTCGTAGATCTGTAGGCGGCCGGGCATTTGCGCGGCGTCTTTCATCGCAATCGCGGCGCGCTCAAACAAGGTGTGCGCGCTGTCACCATCGGCCGGGTAGGCGGCGATGCCCAGGCGGCAATCCAGCGCGAGGTCGTGACCGTTGATGCGCTGGGGGCGCAACAGCAACTGTTGCAGTTTGTCGGCCATGCCCACCGCTTCGTCGCTGCCCGCGCCTTCAAGCAGCAGGAGGAATTCGTCGGCAATCAAATGGGCCAGGGTATCGCCAGGGCGCAAAACGGCCTCCAGGCGGCGACTGACCGTGAGCAAGAGTTGGTCCACTGCATCGGGCCCGGCGGTTTCGCTGGCGACCCGCAGGTTGTCGATGCCCAGATAGATCACTGCAATCGGTCGGTTGAGCGCAATCGCACTGCCCAGGCGCTCCATGGCCAATGCACGATTGGGTAAACCGGTGAGACGGTCATGCAAAGCGTTGTGCGCCAGTTGCTGCTCGCGCTCGGCGATGCCGCTTTGCATCGAATTGACGGCCAGGGCTAAACGCCCCAATTCATCGCTGCGTTCCAGGGCGACGGGCGTGTGGTAATCGCCCTGGCCAATACGCTCAGCCGCCTGCGCCAGAGCCTGCACGGGGCGCGACACGCCACGGGCCAGCAACAAGGCGCCGATCAACGAGGCAATCAATGCGATCAAGGCAATGCCGAGGATTTTTTCGTCCAGCGGCACAAATGCCTGCATTGCCGCGTCCAGCGGGCTTTGCAGCAACGCCAGGACCTGGCCGTTGGCAGTATTGGCCAACACCAGCGACTGGCTGAGAAAACTGTGATCCTGGTGTTCGGTGGTCGACACGCCGTGACGCCTGCCCTCGCCCAGCATCAGGTTGACAATGCTGTCGCGCAACACCTGAGGTTGGGTGCTCACCAGTTCACCCGGCTGCTGGCGATCAATGGCCAGGAACGACACTTCCAGATTGCTCAGTGAGCGCAGCTCTTCAGCGAATGCAGTGTCCATGCGCAGGCCCATCACCACGCGGGCGATCGGCAATGGCGCCAGCACCGGCGCTTCGACCAACAAGTGCGGCATGCCTTGCAGCGGCACCATCAACATGGCCTGGCGATTGCGCCGGGTATCGCGCAGCGCCTGGTCATAACGAAAGGTCGAGCCTTCGGGCACATCGTCGAGAGTACTGGCGAGCACGGTGCCGTCCATGCTCAGCAGGATCATGTCACTGGCATTGATGCGCTTGCCGTGGTTCAACAGCACCGAGCGCATGGTCGCCGAATCGCCGCTGGCCACCGCATCGCGAAAACCGAAGTCCGCCGCCAGCAGTTGCACACCGTCGGCCAGGCGCCGGCCGCGCACGTCGAGCAAGCGCTCGAAGACCCGCGCGCCGACGTCCAGCTGAGCCTTGGCCTGACCGCGCACGGCATCGCTGGTGGCCGCCTTGACGCTGAAATACAGCGCACCGATCACCACCAGCAACAGCAGGATCAACACGCTGGCGACACGCGCCTGGAAACTACTGCGCAGTTTCACGGGCAGCTCGATTGAAGGCATCACCAAACGCAGACGGGGTAGGTGTAGGTGGCAAATCAGCCGATGGCGGCTCCAGGCTCAATTGCACGGCGTGGCTCAGGCCGGCGGCGGGAATGTTCAGGGTGCCACCGTCCAACGGCTGCATCTGGGCCAACTGCGGGTGCCACAGGGTGACGTGATAGGCACCGGCCGGCAGGTCGTCCAGGCGCACCCGGCCTTGGGCATCGCTGACGCCGAAGCGTGGGTCGTCGGTGACGTAGATATAGCCAAGCATCCAATCGTGGATATTGCAGCCGAGCACCACCACACCCGGTTTGTCGAACAGCAACGGGTCGGTTGGCGTGCCTTCGTAAAGGCGCAGTTCAAAGCGCTTGGCGGCGGAGAAGGAGTAGACCTGGTGACGAATGTTGTCGCTGTTGGGGAAGCGTACTTGTGTGCCGGTGTGCACCGCCAACACATGGGGGGCGAACTTCTGGTCGCGTTGGTCCATGTTGGCCTTGAGCGTACCGGCCGGCGCACCGACCGGGCCCCGCAGGGTGATCACGGCGTCGCTGACCGGGGTCTGATCCGCCTGGCGCATCATGACGTCAAGGGTGGCCGCGCCGGCCACGTCGTGAGCGCACAGCATCAAGGCGGCAAAGGACAACTGCAGAAAAATTCGACTCATCAAGGGCCCGCACGACAATAGAAAAAGACGGCCTGCCTTGGCATACATACTAGGTAACGGCTCAGATGATGACGCAACCAAGGCAAAATGCCATCACTGAATATACAACGAATCATGACCGTTGGTCGGTAAGAACCTGTGCAACTGGTCAAGCCTTGTAGGAGATATCGGCGCCAGCCGAAAAAACTGTAGCCGATGCAAGGGCCTTTTCTAGAGCGGTGCCCGCTCGCGACGCATCCACATCTCGAACGCCATGGCGTTCAACGGCCGGCTGATCAGATAGCCTTGGGCCGTGTCGCAATTCCACAACTTGAGCAACTTGAGGCTTGGTGCAAACTCCACCCCTTCGGCCACGACCTTGAGCCCCAGGTTGTGACTCATCTCAATGGTGGAACGCACGATCACTCCATCGCCACTGGTGCTCTCCAGGTTGCGCACGAAGGACTGGTCGATCTTCAGCTCTTGCACCGGCAACCGCTGCAATTGCGCGAGCGATGAATAGCCGGTGCCGAAGTCATCCACCGACAGGCTGATGCCGCACCCGCGCAATTGCTCGAGTACGCTGAGGGCTTGCTGGGGGTTATGCATGATCGCGCTTTCGGTGATTTCGAAAATCAGTTGCTCCGCCTCTACCTGGTACTGCATCAACAAGGCGGTGACGCGAATCGCCAGGTCATCATCGGCCAGGTCGTCCACCGAGATATTCACCGACAGCTGTATGAGCAAGCCCCGTTGCGCCCACTCGGCAATCTGGCGCACGGCCTCTTCGATCACCCACAGGGTCAGGCTGCTCATGCTGCCGGTGCGTTCGGCCAGGGGGATAAATTCGGCGGGAGACACCTGGCCCAGGGTCGGATGCTGCCAACGCAACAACGCTTCGGCCTGGCGGACGTGGCCGTGCTTGAGGTCGAGCTTGGGCTGGTAGCACAGGAATAATTCGCCCTCGACCGCCGCACGCCGCAGGTCTCGGATCAAGGTGATCTGGCGCTGATGGGCCAGGTCGCGGTCTTGCTGGTAGATCTGCAAATGCCCCGGCAGGCTCGCCGCGTCATGTCGGGCAATGGCTGCGCGGCTGATCAGCTCTTCCACCTGCTGGCCGTCGGCGGGGTAAGCGGCAATGCCAATGCTCACTTCGTGGCGCAGTTCATCATGGCCGATACGCTGGGGTTCGGTCAGTAGCGCGTACAGGCGGTCGGCGCGGGCCACGGCGCGATCGATCTGGGTGTTTTCCAGCAACACCAGGAACTCACTGCCAGTGATGCGGGCTGCGGTGTCACTGGCCAACAGGCTCATGGACAGGCAACGGCTGGCTTCGCGCAGCATCTCTTCGACGCCTTCGGGGCCGAAGCCTTCGTTGATCACTCGGTAGTTCTCGATGCCCAAGTACAGCAACACCACGGGCCGGCGCGCGCTGATCGCGCTGCCCAAGCGCTCCATGGCCAGCGCGCGATTGGGCAGGCCGGTAAGCGGGTCATGCAGCGCATTGTGGGCCAGTTGCCGCTCACGGATGGCGATTCCGCTTTGCATGGCGTTGAAGGCACGGGCCAGCAAACCGAATTCGTCGTGGCTGCGCACCCGCACTGGCGAGCGGTAATCACCGGCGCCGATACGCTCGGCCGCCTCAACCAAGGCAGTGAGCGGACGCGATACGCGCCGGGCCAAAAACAACGCGCCGGCGAGCGACACCAGCAACACTGCGAGGGCGATCCCCATAAACTGCCGATCCAGGGGAGCAAAGGATTCCAGGGCGTGATCCAACGGGCTCTGCAGCAGCACCCGCACGTCATCGCCGTCGCCCGTATTGGCCAGCGGCAATACCCGGCTGAGTACGCGCTGGCCGTAAAACAGGTGTATTCGCGGCTCGGGGTCGACGTGCGCGTCACGCAACAGACTAAGGGTGGTGGCGTGGTAGGCCTCTGGCTGGGTACTGAACAACGCGCCTGCCTTGCCGCCGTGCACACTGAGGAACGATACCTCCAGGTTGCTCATGGAACGCAGTTCATTGGCGAACAACTTGTCCATGGGAAAGCCCATCACGATGCGCGCAATGGGCATCGGGTCGAGCACTTCAGCCTGCACCAGCAGGTACGGGCGTCCGTCCAAGGCTACGATCAGCATCTGCAAGCCACTGCGCCGCGCTTGGCGCAGGGCGTGGTCATAGGGGAACAACTGACCGCGGGCATGGCTTGGCAACGTGCTGACCATCACCTTGCCGTCCAGGCCCAGCACCATCACTTCGCTGGCGCGGATGCCGGTGCCATGGTGGCGCAAGGCGGCCAGGATCGACGCACTGTCGCCCTCGGCCACGGCTTTCTTGAAGGGCCTGTCGGCCGTGAGCCAGTCCAGGCCGTATTGCAGGCGGCGACCGCGCAGGTCCAACAGGCGCTCGAACACCTGGCTACCGGTTTTCAATTGGACTTGCGCCTGGTTTTCCACCGCGCGCGTGGTTGCGACTTTGACCGCAAAGTAGGTGGCCGCCATGACCAACAGCAGCAACAGCGCCAGCACCGCGGCGATACGGGTTTGGAACGTGTGGCGCCACCTCATTGCGGTGCCCCGCGACACCGCTCGCCGCTCTGCGCCACTCCGTGCCTTTGTCATATGCTGTCCTGGCAATCTGACTAACCGTCAATAAAATATCCATTTGAGTGGGATATTCGGTTAGAGCAGATTAGCTGGCACAAGCCATATGTGCACCCAATAAAACCGGGGTTTTTACTGCCATTTTATTGGCGACAATCCTCAGCCGCGGGCGCGCATAAAGTCGCCCCAGCGACGCACCAGATAGTTATGTTCATCCATCACCGAGTTCCATACCGCGATATGGCCCATCCGCTGTTCGTACGACCCCCCGTCGCGCACTTCGCCGATATCGATCAGCGGCAAACCATCACTGCCCAGCAGCTCTTCGCGCGCAGGTTTGCCAGCGTACCAATAGTCCCATTCAGCGCTGCTCAGGTGGTCACGGCTGCGGGCCGGGTTGCCAATGTAGTAACCCTGACGCGCCATCACCGCACCGGGCCAGCCGGACAACCACCAATGGAGGTAGGCATACGCCGCATCCAGCACCGGGCCTTGGGCATGGCGCGACAATGACAAGCCGCCAAACCAGGCGCGATAGCCTTCGCGGGGCACCGCCAGGCGGTATTTGACCCCGGCGCGGTGCAGGCGCATGAGGGTGGGTGACCACAGACTCTGGATATCGATGCTGGGGCTGAGCATCAATTGCGCCGCCTCTTCGTCGTCAGACCAGAACGCCGCGAAGTGCCCTTCTTTCTGCTTGCGCACCAGGATGTCGGCGAGCACGTCGATCTCCTCGATGCTCATGTTGCCGATGTCCTTGAACTGCGCCAGCCCCGCGCCCTGCACCGCCAACGCGGCATCCAGGGCGCCGATGGCGGCGTCACTCTGCAAGGCCGTGCGGGCGCTCCAGGCGGGGTCGAGCAACCAGCCCCAGCTTTCGTTACCGTGACTAAAGCCTTCGGGCACACGCTCGGGGCGGTAGGCGAAGCTGTCGGCGTTGTGGGTCAGCGGCAGCATGCTGATGCGCTCGGTGACGGTGCTGGCGAGGCTGCCATCGTGCTGCACGAACAGGCGCTCGCTGGGGACGCTGCCACTGCCCAGACGGTCGTTGGGCGACAGACGGCCGCGTTTGGGCAGGTCGTTGATCTCGTGCCACAGCGCGATGCGCCGGGTGTCGATCGGTTGGATCGCCCGCGCCGGCCACACAAAGTCGACGTTGTGGAACCACTGGTCGTACAGGTCATAGCTGTCGGGTTGCATCACCGCGATGCGCTGGGCCTGCTCGACGTCATGCACCTGGTACACCAGGCGAATGCCCAGATCCTGCTCAGCCCGCACACGCAAGCATTCCAACAAGGTCACCGAGGTGCCCAAGACACGCAATGTGATCATGCCGCGAACCGCCGCGAGAAGGCTTCAAACGAACGGCGCAGCAGCGCAGGGTCAAGGCCGCGCAGGATAAACACCAGGCGCGATTGGCGATCACTGCCCGGCCATGCAGGCAGGTGGACCGGCGCATGCAGGCAATGCTGCACGCCATGGATGACGATGGGGGCGTTACTGGCGTTCACGTTGAGCAGTCCTTTGACCCGGAGGATTCGTTCGCCGTGGCATCTTAACAGCATCGACAACCACACCCCGAAACCGACCCAGTCCAGTGGCTGGTCGAAAGTCAGGCTGCACACTTGCGCGGCGCCATGGGTGGCGGTGGTGGATCGATGCAGTTGCCAGCGGTTGACCTCGACGGTGGGCTCGGCGCTGCGCATGCCTTCGCCAAGCAGCAGTTGGTCGCCGCTGTGGACAGCGTGGGTGTCGAGGATCGGCGTACCGGCATTCAGCGCCTGCAAGTGCGTGCGCAGTGCCGTGCAATCACCTGCGAGGTCGGTCTTGCTCAGCAGCAGACGATCCGCCGCTGCCACCTGGGCCAGCCATTCCGGGTGCAAGCGCTCTTGCAGGGCGGCGTGGCTGGCGTCCACCAGGGTGACCACCAGGCCGATATGAAAGCGCCCACGCAATTGCACATCGTTGTTCAAGGTCGCGAGGATCGGTGCCGGGTCGGCCAGGCCGGTGGTCTCCAGGATCACGCGTTTGAACGCCGGAACTTCACCACGCTCGCGACGCTGCAACAGACCCAGCAGCGCATCTTTCAACTCGCCGCGAATCGAGCAACAGACGCAGCCGCTGGGCAGCAGCACGGTGTCGGGCGCGACTTCTTCCACCAGCAAATGGTCGATGCCGACATCCCCGAATTCATTGATCAGCAACGCGGTGTCGCCCAGGCTTTCGCCTTGCAGCAGGCGCTTGAGCAAGGTGGTCTTGCCGCTGCCGAGGAAGCCGGTGATGACGTTCAGCGCAATACTCATAGTTACCTCCGCCCCTGTAGGAGCGAGCTTGGTCGCGAAAAACTCAAGGCCGCCGCGCTCATCCACCAATCCCGCGTCATCGTTGGCGATTTTCGCGAGCAAGCTCGCTCCTACAGGGGGTTGTATTCCAAGTGGTCGAGCAGTTTGGGGTCAAGCGGATCCAACGGGCGGCCGAGCATGGTTTCGGCGGCCTGCCAGAGTTGATCCAACCCACTAGCCAGTTCCTGTTTGCCGGTGGCGCCGAGCAGCAGGTATGAAGCGCCCTGGAAGTCCTCGACCTTGAGCCGGAACACCGCCAGCACCTGGTTGATCGCCGCTATCCGGCGCAGGCGTTCGCGGCGCCTGGGCAGCTCATCGCCCAGGGGGTCGCTCCAGTGCAGGTCTTCGCCGAGCAGCCCGCAGAGTCCGCACATGGCTATACCTCATTCATGGCATGACATCGCCAGAGTTAGGGCCCAGGGTCTGGCCGACGAACAGGTTGCCGCCCGGTTCACTGGCGAGCAGCACGGCGGTGGGCGCCACTTCGTCGGCCAGGCCGAAGCGGCCCAAGGGCAGCTCCTTGGCCTTGGCGCGTTTCCAATCGTCGCTGATGCCGCCCACCAACGGTGTTTCAATCGGGCCGGGGGCGATGGCGTTGACGAGCACGTTGTCCTTGGCCACTTCCAGTGCCAGGGATTTAGTGAAGCCGATCACGCCAGCCTTGGCGGCGGCGTAATGGGTGAGTTCAGCGCCGCCTTTGATGCCCAGTTGAGACGCCACGTTGATGATGCGCCCCCAGCGTTGCGCGAGCATATGCGGCAACGCGCGCTGGCTGGCAATGAACACGCTGGTGAGGTCGACGCGCAGCATGTCGTTCCACATCTCGAGGGTGAGATCGACGCAACGCGCCTGGGTGAGCATGCCGGCGTTATTGACCAGGATGTCGATGCCGCCGAAGTGTTCGACGCATTTATCCACACTGGCCTGAGCGCCTTCGACCGTGCCCACATCGCCCAGGCATTCGACCACCTCGGCGCCGAGGTTGCGGCAGGTGATCGCGGTTTCGGCGAGGCTCGCGGCGTTGCGGTCGGCCAGCACCAGGCGGGCGCCTTCGGCGGCGTAGGCGCGGGCGATGGCGGCACCGATGCCGCTGCCGGCGCCGGTGATCACGGCGCGGCGGTTAAGAAGTTGAGGCATATACACATCTCCTACAGCAAACACAGTTCCAATGTGGGAGGGGGCTTGCCCCCGATGGCAGTGTTTCAGATAAAACACCTGTGACTGACACACCGCTATCGGGGGCAAGCCCCCTCCCACATTTGGATTAGGTACACCCTTTAGTCCGGCCAGCGTACGGTGAGGCCGCCGTCGATGATGATGCTTTGACCAGTGACGTAACTCGACGCCTCACTGGTCAAAAACTGCACCAGCGAAGCCACTTCATCCGCCCGCCCTACCCGGCCCAGCGGAATCGCCCGCGCAGCCTTGGCCAAGCCTTCCGGCCCCAGGGAGTTCTTCGCATCCAACGATTGCGGCGTCTCAATCAACCCTGGGATCACGGCATTGCAACGGATACCCTTACCCGCCAACTCCACCGCCAGCGAACGGCACAACCCCGGCACGCCAGCCTTGGCCGCCGCATAGTGGCTGTGTTCCTGCCAGCCATACACGCCGCCGGCAATCGACGAGATCGCCACCAGCGCGCCGCCTTCGTGCATATGGCGGGTGGCTGCACGGAAGGTGCGCATCACCCCCGTCAGGTCGACATTGAGCATCTCGTCCCACAGCGCGTCGGTCATGTCCAACAGCGGTGCGCGGCGCAGCAAACCGGCGTTGGCCACCGCGTAGTCGAGGCGACCGAAATGCTGCACGGCTTGTTCGGCCAGAGCGTCCACCGAGGCGGTATTGCCCACGTCCAGCGGCAGCATCAGGCACTCGCCACCGGCCTCTTGCACCAACGAAACGGTGGCTTGCGGGTCATGGGGATCGGCCGGGTAATACCCACCGACCACCGCCACACCGTTGCGCGCATAGGCCACGGCGAGGGCTTGGCCGATGCCGCTGGCGGCACCGGTAATCAAGGCAACTTTACGGCTCATCATTGACTCCTTACTGAACGGTTTCCGGACGCACGTGGCGTGCGGCAAACATCAACATGCCCGACAAAAAGCACGGCACCGCGCCGAACCACAGCGCGGCGGTCTGCCAGTCGCTGCCGGCGGACAACACCTGAGTCGCGCCAAAGCCTGCGACCACGGCACCAATCGGCCCCATTGCGTGGATGATCGCGCCACCGGTGGCACGGATGCTGGTCGGGAAACTCTCGCTGATAAAGAACAACGCCGCCGAGTACGGCCCGATCAGGAAGAACAGGCCAAGGCTGTACAACCCCACCACCATCGCCATATTGCTCGGGCCAAACAGCATGCCGGCGAACGCCAGGCCGCCGAGCATCCAGCCCAGGCCGATCACATTGCGACGGCCGATCTTGTCACCCATCCAACCGTGGCTGAGGTAACCGCAGTAACCCACCAGGTTCGACAGCACGAGGATGATCAGCGAGTTCTCGAACGAGATGTGGTGCACGCTAACGATCACGGAGGTACCCAACACGCTGAACACCTGGATCGCGGCCCAGTTGAGCAACAACGCTGCACCGATCACCAAAGTGGCACGGCGGGCCGGGCCACGGAACGCGGCTTTCAGGCCGGCCTTGCTGTGTTCGTCGTAGTCGACGCCATAGGTCACGGCGACGTTTTGCGCTTCGGTCACGGCGCCGCTTTTGCGCAGTTGGCTGATGCGTTCATGGATCTGGAACTGCGGGCTCTCCTTGAGCTTGCGCGCCATGATCGCGATCACCACGGCCGGGATCGCGGCAAAGATGAAGCAGCCCTGCCAGCCGATGATCGGCAGCAACAGTGCGGTCAAGCCAGCGGCGATCAGTGCACCGACCGGCCAGCCGCCTTGCACCAGGCTGTAGATAAACCCGCGACGCTTGGTCAGGCGCGGGTCTTCGGAGGCGCCATACAGCTCGGTCAAATAGGTGGCATTGACGGTTTCCTCGGCGTAACCCAGGCCGCCCAGCGAACGGATCAGAATCAGCGGCGACTTGCCCCACGCGCCGCCGATCGCCGTCAGTGCCGAGCACAGTGCAGAGCCGGCCACGGTGAAAATGATGCCCTTGCGGCGCCCCAATTTATCGACGATAGGGCCGATGGCCAGGGCGACCACGGCGGTACCCACCGCCACCCAGGTCGCGATCTCGGCTTGCTCCACTTCACCCCAGCCAAAATGCCGGCCGATCTCCGGCAGCAAGGTGCCGAAGAGGATGAAGTCATACACCGCAAACACCCAGGCGAAAAACGCGATCCAGGTGGCAAAACGCACTTCCTTGGAGGTGAGTTGCCGGGGTTTCCAGCCAGTCAGGTCAAGCTTGTTGTAGATGGACATGAGTCGCGCCTCGGGGGTGGGGGATTACCTTCTGTAGGAGCGAGCTTGCTCGCGAAAAACGCATAGACACCGCATACATCCAGGATGAGCGCGTTATCGTTGACGATTTTCGCGGGCAAGCCCGCTCCTACAGGGGGGGTCAGGTACGCGGTTGACGGCGGATAAAGTCATCGGCGATTTCGTCGAAGGTGACGAAGCGCACGCCGGCATGGCTCTGGATGTGTTCGATCAAACGCTCAAGCATCAGCAGCACTTGCGGGCGGCCGGAGACATCCGGGTGGATGGTCATGGTGAACACCGCGTGTTCGTGTTCGCGGTAGACCCAGTCGAACTGGTCGCGCCACATTTCTTCGAGGTGACGCGGGTTGACGAAGCCGTGGCTGTTGGGGGCTTTTTTGATGAACATCATCGGCGGCAGGTCGTCCAGGTACCAGTTGGCCGGGATCTCCACCAGGTCGGTTTCTTCGCCGCGCACCAGGGGTTTCATCCAGGTGTCGGGGTGCTGGCTGTAGTCGATCTTGGTCCAGGTATCGCCCTTGCGCACGTAGTACGGGTGGAAGTCGTTGTGCATCAGGCTGTGGTCGTACTTGATGCCCTTTTTCAGCAGCAGCTCGTTGGTGACCTTGCTGAATTCCCACCACGGCGCGACATAGCCGGTGGGGCGTTTGCCGGTGACCTGGGTGATCAGCTCGATGGATTTATCGAGCACGATTTCTTCCTGCTCGGCGGTCATGGCGATCGGGTTTTCGTGGCTGTAACCGTGCACACCGATTTCGTGGCCTGCGTCGGCCACGGCCTTCATTTGCTCGGGGAACGTTTCCATCGAGTGACCGGGAATAAACCAGGTGGTGCGCAGGCCGTAGCGCTCAAATAATTTGAGCAAACGCGGCGCGCCGATCTCACCGGCGAACAGGCCGCGGGAGATGTCATCCGGCGAATCTTCGCCGCCGTAGGAACCGAGCCAGCCAGCGACGGCGTCAACGTCGACGCCAAATGCACAGAGAATGTCTTTAGCCATGATGTGTCTCCTTAAACGTTAAGTGCGGATTCGACAGATAACGCGGCGCGTAACAGGCGCGCGTCCTCCCCCGTCGGGGCGCTGAGCAGCAACCCGGTGGGCAGCCCCTGGGCATCGCGGCCGCTGGGCAGGGTCACGCCGGGCATGTCCAGCAAACTGCCGGGCATGGTCAGGCGCAGGGTGGCGAGGTTGGTTGTGACGAAGAGGTCATCGTCGGCTTCCAGCGGCGCCAGGGCGGGCGCAACGTGGGCGACGGTGGGGGTGATCAGGATCGCGCCGTCGAGGTCGTCCACCAGTTGCTGTTGCAGGCGACGGCGGGCGTCGACCAAATACAGCAGCTGGCTGGCGGGCAACGTGCGCGCTGCTTCAAGGCGGCGACGCACGCGGGGGTCGAGGTGTGCGGAGTCAGGGCTGTCGAGCAAGGCTTCGTGCAGGGCAAAAGCTTCGAAGGAGCCAAGCCAGCCGTGCTGACGGATCAGCTCAAGGGTGGCCTGGAACGTCGCGCATTCGCGCACTTCGATCAACGCGCCCTGGGCCTTCAACTGCTCCACGGCGCGCAGCAGGTTGTTGCGCACGGCCGGCTCCACGTCTTGCTCGGCCAGTACAAAGCGCTGGCCCCTGAGGCTGCGCGCGCTGTGGGTTTGGCGGCGGCCATGGAGCAAATCATCGATGGCCAGCGCATCGCGCACGCTGCGGGTGAGCGGGCCGAGGCTGTCGAGGGTATGGGCCAGCGGGAATACGCCGTCGCGGCTGTAGCGCCGGCAACTGCTGCGGTAGCCCACCAAGCCGTTGAGGGCAGCGGGAATGCGGATCGAGCCGGCGGTGTCGGTGCCCATGGCGATAGGCACGATCCCGGCCGCCACCGCCACGGCTGAACCTGAGGACGAGCCGCCCGGGATGCGCGGTTGATCGCTGCCATGAGGGTTGTGGGGCGTGCCAAAATGCGGGTTCAGGCCGAGGCCGGAATAGGCCAATTCACTGAGGTTGGTCTTGCCCACGCTAACCATTCCGGCGCGGCACAACAGGCCCACGCTGGGTGCATCGAGCAAGGCGGCGGGGGCGTTGCGCCGATAGGCGGCGCCAGCGGTGGTGATGCTGCCGGCAACGTCAAACAGGTCTTTCCAGGCCAGGGGCACGCCATCAAACACGCTCAGTGGCTGGTCAGCGCGCCAACGGGCGGCGGCGGCCTCGGCTTCACGACGGGCACGCTCGACGGTCAGCGAGATGAAGACGCCTGTCGACTGGCCGGCCTGGGCAAGCGCCTGCTCGAGGGCTTGCACCGGGTCGCTGCGGCCGCTGGCGAAATCCTCGGCCATTGAAGTGGCGTCTGACATCAAGATGACCCTCACAAAACGTACATATTAATAAAATGTACATTTGATAAAGGCAGCTTTCGTGCCAGCCTGAATCGGTGGCTATAAACGCAGTTCGGTGATTTCTCCCAGAGCCACGGGATAGATGGTCTTGGTCGGTAGAAAAAATTCTTGCCACAACGCTGAAGAGCGCTTTCAATGAAATAATGTATCTTTTATTAATAAGTACATTTTGGTGCAGAAAAGTAACATTCCTACATTCAGAGCCCCAAATAAGTGCCGCCGATGTGGCGCAGGGTGACAGGCGCAACTTATGAGAGAATCCTCGGCCACCGTCCTACAAGCCCCTGAGAAAGTGATGAAAGCAGTGTCCGCCTCGGCCTCCCGTTACGCGATGATTCACCAGGTATTGCGTGACGCGATCGTCAACGGCACCGCCCGCCATGGCTTGGTTTTACTCGAAGCTCCGCTGGCCGAATTGTTTGGAACCAGCCGCGTGCCGGTGCGCAAGGCGCTGGACCTGCTGCACGCCGAAGGCTTGATCTGCCGCTTTAACGGCCGGGGTTACCTGATCAACCCTGAAGGCCTGGCGATGGAGCCGTTGCGCCTGCCGTTGAGCCATGCACACCTGGGCCTCAACGGTGAAGATGAACTGGTGGACACGCGGCCCTTGGGCGAACGCATCGTCGATGAAATCGGCGCGGCGCTGTCCACCTGCATTGCCTTTGGCCATTATCGCCTCGATGAGCAAGCCGCTGCCGACCACTACGGCGTCAGCCGCGCCGTGGTGCGTGAAGCGTTGATGCGCTTGCGCGACCGTGGCCTGGTGGAAAAAGAGCCCTACTCCCAATGGCTGGCAGGGCCGCTGACCGCCCGCGAAGTCACCGAAGACTACGAACTGCGCGCCTGCCTGGAGCCCGAGGCTCTGCGCCAAAGCGCACCCAATCTTGATCGCGAGCTGCTCGAAGCCATGTTGCAACGGGTGCTGGATGCCCAGGACAGCCTCCACTGCAGCCTGGAAGCCATCGAGCAGATCGAAGAGGACTTGCACCAACGCTGCCTGGCCGGCCTGCAAAACCGCAAGATCGCCGCGCTGATTCGCCAGGGCCAGAGCCCGATGATCATCAGCCGGATTTTCTACCGATTGCTGGGGATCGGCGCTGATCCGGCGATGTTGGCTGAACATCGGTTGATTCTGGAGTTGTTGTTGCACGGGGCGTTTGATGCGGCGGCGTTGAATTTGCGTGAGCATTTGCAGCGGGCCAGGCAGCGGATGTTGCAGCGGTTGAAGGTGTTGTCGGTGCTGCCGGAACAACCACTGCCCTCCTACCTCCACAAAATCAGCTGACTCAACACAATTCAAAATGTGGGAGGGGGCATTCTGGAAATTTCATGCAATTTGTTGCTATCTCACCCCCACCATTGAAACCACCGCCGCCCCGCCCCATCTAACCTGCATACTTCCTTATGCAGGTGCCCCATGAGCGACCAGCAAGCCTTCCCTGATTACGACTTGAACGACTACGCCGACCCCGAAAACGCTGAAACCCCTTCGTCCAACACTGGCCTGGCCCTCCCCGGGCAAAACCTGCCGGACAAGGTCTACATCATCCCGATCCACAATCGGCCGTTCTTCCCGGCGCAAGTATTGCCGGTCATCGTCAATGAGGAGCCCTGGGCCGAGACCCTGGAGCTGGTGAGCAAGTCCGACCACCATTCCCTTGCCCTGTTCTTCATGGAAACGCCACCCGAAGACCCACGGCACTTCGATACCTCCGCCCTGCCGCTGTACGGCACGCTGGTGAAGGTACACCACGCCAGCCGCGAGAACGGCAAACTGCAATTCGTCGCCCAAGGCCTGACCCGCGTACGCATCAAGACCTGGCTCAAGCACCATCGCCCGCCGTATCTGGTAGAGGTCGAATACCCGCACCAGCCCACCCAGCCGACCGACGAGGTCAAGGCGTACGGGATGGCGCTGATCAATGCGATCAAGGAACTGCTGCCGCTCAACCCGCTGTACAGCGAAGAGTTGAAGAATTATCTCAACCGCTTCAGCCCCAACGACCCGTCGCCCCTCACCGACTTCGCCGCCGCGCTGACTTCGGCCACCGGTAACGAGTTGCAGGAAGTGCTGGACTGCGTGCCCATGCTCAAACGCATGGAAAAAGTCCTGCCGATGCTGCGCAAAGAAGTCGAAGTCGCGCGCCTGCAAAAAGAACTGTCGGCCGAGGTGAATCGCAAGATCGGCGAGCACCAGCGCGAGTTTTTCCTCAAGGAACAGCTCAAGGTCATCCAGCAAGAGCTGGGCTTGACCAAGGACGACCGCAGCGCCGATGTCGAGCAGTTCGAGCAGCGCCTGGAAGGCAAAGTACTACCGCCCCAGGCGCAAAAGCGTATTGATGAAGAACTGAACAAACTGTCGATCCTAGAAACCGGCTCGCCGGAATACGCGGTCACGCGCAACTATTTGGACTGGGCCACCTCGGTGCCTTGGGGCGTGTATGGAGAGGACAAACTCGATCTCAAACACGCGCGCAAGGTGCTGGATAAACACCATGCGGGCCTGGACGATATCAAGAGCCGCATCCTCGAATTCCTGGCGGTGGGCGCCTACAAAGGCGAAGTCGCCGGCTCCATCGTGCTGCTGGTAGGCCCGCCAGGCGTGGGCAAGACCAGCGTGGGTAAATCCATCGCCGAATCCCTCGGGCGGCCGTTCTATCGGTTCAGCGTCGGCGGCATGCGCGATGAGGCCGAGATCAAGGGCCATCGCCGCACCTACATCGGGGCCCTGCCGGGCAAGCTGGTGCAGGCGCTCAAAGATGTCGAAGTGATGAACCCGGTGATCATGCTCGACGAGATCGACAAGATGGGCCAAAGCTTCCAGGGCGACCCGGCGTCGGCCTTGCTGGAAACCCTCGACCCGGAGCAGAACGTCGAATTCCTCGACCACTACCTGGACCTGCGCCTGGACCTGTCCAAAGTGCTGTTCGTGTGCACCGCCAACACCCTGGACTCGATCCCCGGCCCGTTGCTGGACCGTATGGAAGTGATTCGCCTGTCGGGCTATATCACCGAAGAAAAAGTCGCCATCGCCAAACGCCACCTGTGGCCAAAACAACTGGAGAAAGCCGGCGTGGCGAAAACCAGCCTGACCATCAGCGACGGTGCCCTGCGTGCGTTGATCGACGGTTACGCCCGCGAAGCCGGGGTGCGCCAGTTGGAGAAACAACTGGGCAAACTGGTGCGCAAGGCGGTGGTCAAGTTGCTGGATGAGCCGAAGTCGGTGATCAAGATCGGCAACAAAGACCTGGAAAGCTCCCTGGGCATGCCGGTGTTCCGCAATGAGCAGGTGCTGTCGGGCACCGGTGTGATCACCGGCCTGGCCTGGACCAGCATGGGCGGCGCGACCTTGCCGATCGAGGCGACGCGCATCCATACGCTCAACCGCGGCTTTAAGCTCACCGGGCAGTTGGGTGAAGTGATGAAAGAATCTGCCGAAATAGCCTACAGCTACATCAGCTCCAACCTGAAGTCGTTTGGCGGTGATCCGAAGTTTTTCGACGAAGCCTTCGTGCACTTGCACGTGCCGGAAGGGGCCACGCCCAAAGACGGCCCAAGTGCAGGGGTGACCATGGCCAGCGCGCTGCTGTCGCTGGCACGCAACCAGGCGCCGAAAAAAGGCGTGGCCATGACCGGTGAACTGACGCTGACCGGGCATGTGCTGCCGATTGGCGGGGTGCGTGAAAAAGTGATCGCGGCGCGGCGCCAGAAGATTCATGAGCTGATCCTGCCGGAGCCGAATCGGGGCAGTTATGAAGAGTTGCCGGAGTATCTGAAAGAAGGCATGACCGTGCACTTTGCCAAGCGGTTTGCGGATGTGGCCAAGGTGCTTTTCTGATGGCTCTGTAGTGCCTGAGCCGGCCCCATCGGGGGCAAGCCCCCTCCCACAATTGAATGTATTCACACATCAAAGTGTGGGAGGGGGCTTGGCTCAGATAGGGCCAGACCTGCAGGGGCAAGCCCCTCACACTGGCTGACACAACTCGGTCAAATGTGGGAGGGGGCTTGCCCCCGATGGCGTCAGCCGCCATACCGCCCCCTACCTGTCACACCTTGTCTCATCTTCGGTTATGCTCACCCTTCGTCGTGAATGAACGGAGCCCCCATGACCGCTGCCCGTCTGCTTCTCCCCTTGAGCCTTGCCCTGCTGGCCGCGTGCGCAAGTGCCCCCAAGCAAAACGTCACCGTGGACAATCAGAGCGCCTGCCCGCTCCAACTTAAATCCGGGCAAAACCTGATCCTCTCCCTGCCCAGTAATCCCACCACTGGCTACCGTTGGGCCATTCAGGATTCCGCCGGCGGCGTGCTGCGCGCGCTGAGCCCCGAGGTCTACAGCAGTTCCGAATCCGGCGTGATCGGTGGCGGTGGCCAGTCCACCTGGCGCTTCCAGGCCTTCGCCGCGGGCCAAGGGCGGCTGCGCCTCACCTCCCAACAACCCTGGGAGCCCGAGGCCGAACCTGCCGACACTTTCGACTGCGCCATCACGGTGAACTGACATGCCCTGGCTGATTCTTGCGTTGATGGGCGCCGGCACGTTTATCTACGGCCTGACTACCCATGCCACGTTACTGTGCCTGCTGGTCAAGCCGCTGCCGGTGCTGGCGTTGTTGGGCTGGTTGCACGACGCGCCGCCCACTGACTATCGACGCTGGATCAGCCTAGGGCTGATTTTTTCTGTGGTGGGCGATGTACTGCTCGCCTGGCCGGGTGACCTGTTTATCTTCGGCCTTGGTGCATTCCTGTTTGCGCACTTGGCCTACTTGAAAGCCTATTTGAGTGACTGCCGGCGGTTGGCATTGTTGCCGCTGGTATTGGCATTAGGTGTGGGGGCGATCCTGCTGAGCATCCTGATCTCCCACGGCCTCGGTGACCTGCTGATTCCGGTGGTGGTGTATGCGCTGGTGATCAGCGCCATGCTCTGGCGTGCGCTGGCGCGACTGGGCAGCGAGGTGCCGACGCGCTCGGCCGTATTGGCGGCAGCGGGCGCGGCATCCTTTGTATTTTCCGACACGCTGATTGGCATCAATCGCTTCGTGGTGGCGTTCGAGGCTGCGCCGTATCTGTTGATTGCTACTTACTGGCTGGGCCAGTGGGGCATCACCGCATCGGCTTTCCATCAGACAACCCGCGCACGCGAGGGCCAACTTGGCTAAAATGCCGGCCTTTCCCCAATCGTCGCCGGAACAACCGTGAGCAAAGAACCCGATCGCCTATTCGCCCAGCCCCTGCCCCAGGTGCCGGACTTCGCCTTTAACGAGGACGTGGTGCGGGTGTTCCCGGACATGATCAAGCGCTCGGTGCCCGGTTACCCGACCATCGTCGAAAACCTCGGCGTGCTGGCGGCGCAGTTTGCCCAGCCGGGCAGCGTGCTGTATGACCTCGGCTCGTCCCTCGGCGCCGTGACCCAGGCGTTGCGCCGTCATGTGCGCACCGACGGCTGCCGGGTAATCGCCGTGGATAACTCGGCGGCGATGGTCGAGCGTTGCCGCGAGTACCTCAATGGCCAGGACTCGATGTTTCAGGAGTTGCTGCCGGTCGAGGTGATCGAGGGCGATATCCTTGCTCTGCAATTCCAGCCGGCCTCGGTGGTGGCGCTGAATTTCACCCTGCAATTTATCGCCCCTGAGGAGCGCTTGGCGTTGCTCGGGCGCATCCGTCAGTCGTTGCTGCCGGGCGGCGCGCTGATCCTCTCGGAAAAGCTGCGTTTCAATGATCCCGAAGAACACGCGCTGCTCACCGATTTGCATATCGCGTTCAAACGCGCCAACGGTTACAGCGAACTGGAAATCGCCCAGAAGCGCAGCGCCATCGAAAACGTCATGAAGCCCGACAGCCTCGAAGAACACCGTGAACGCCTGCTGGCGGCCGGGTTCTCGAAAGTCGTGCCGTGGTTCCAGTGTCTTAACTTTGCCTCGTTGATAGCCTTGCCATGATTGATCTGTCTCCCCTCGCCCGCCATTTGGTCGGTACTCCTTTGGCCGTATGGGCCCAGGGCCTGCAAGCCCAGCTCGATAGCAAGATGGAAAAAGGCCATGGCGACCTGGAGCGCTGGCAAAGTGCTTTGGATGCGCTGCCTGCCATCCAGCCCAGTGAAGTGGACCTGCTGAACGGCCTGGTGCTGGACACCGACTGCGACGACGCCACCCGCGCTCAAATGCACACCGCATTGATGGGCCTGAGCCCGTGGCGCAAGGGCCCCTTCCATCTGTTCGGCGTGCACGTAGACACCGAATGGCGCTCGGACTGGAAGTGGTCGCGAGTGGCACCGCATCTGAATTTGAAAGGCAAGCGCATCCTCGATGTGGGCTGCGGCAACGGTTACTACATGTGGCGCATGCTCGGCGCCGGCGCCGACAGCGTGATCGGCGTGGACCCGAACTGGCTGTTTTTCTGCCAGTTCCAGGCGGTGCAGCGTTACCTGTCCGAACCTCGCGCCTGGCACTTGCCGTTCCCATTTGAGGACCTGCCGGCGAATCTGGAAGGCTTCGACACGGTGTTTTCCATGGGGGTTTTCTACCACCGGCGCTCGCCCATCGAGCATTTGCTGGCGCTGAAAGACACCCTGGTCAAGGGCGGCGAGTTGGTGTTGGAAACGCTGGTGGTCGAAGGTGACCAGCAGCAAGTGCTGGTGCCAGAGGATCGTTATGCGCAGATGCGTAACGTGTGGTTCCTGCCCTCGGTGCCGGCGTTGATGTTGTGGCTGCGGCGTGCAGGGTTCAGTGAGGTGCGGTGTGTGGATGTGAGCGTGACCACCGTCGAGGAGCAGCGTGGGACGGAGTGGATGAAGTATCAATCCCTCAGCGATTTCCTCGACCCAGAAGACCACAGCAAGACGATTGAAGGTCTGCCAGCACCGATGCGGGCCGTCATCATCGCCAAGAAGTAACGCTGAGATCTCCCTGAATAAATGGAGATCAAAATGTGGGAGGGGGCTTGCCCCCGATGGCGGTGGGTCAGCTTGCATATCTGTAGCTGACCCACTGCTATCGGGGGCAAGCCCCCTCCCACATTTGATCTCCAGTGTTCTTTAGAGGGGTGGCTTTGCCCGGCGGGCCTTGAAGAATTCGCTGAGGACTGTCCCGCATTCCTCAGCCAACACCCCACCTTCAAACAACACTCGATGATTCAAAAACCCCTGGGTGAAAAACTGCCCCTGGCTCTGAACAATCCCCGCCTTGGGCTCCAACGCGCCATACACCACCCGCGCCACGCGCGAATGCACGATCAACCCCGCACACATGCTGCACGGCTCCAGCGTCACATACAGCGTGCAGCCCACCAGGCGATAATTGCTGATGGCTTGCGCAGCGTTGCGAATGGCGACCATCTCGGCATGGGCGCTGGGGTCGTTGCCGCTGATGGGGCAGTTGTAGCCGCGGCCGATGATTTCACCGTCTTGCACCAGCACGGCGCCCACCGGCACCTCGCCCAGTGCGGCGCCTTGGGCGGCGAGGGCCAGGGCTTCGCGCATGAAGCCCTGGTCGCGACTGCGGTCGATGATCGCTGCGGGGCGAATCTGGCGCATCACGCCACCTCAATGGCGGCCATCAGGCCGGTTTCCATGTGGTCGATCACGTGGCAGTGGAACATCCACACCCCCGGGTTATCCGCCACCAACGCTACGCGGGCGCGTTCGTTCTTGCCCAGCAGGTAGGTGTCGGTGAAGTACGGGATCACCTTGTGGCGGTTCGAGGCGATCACCTTGAAGCTCATGCCATGCAGGTGAATCGGGTGCTGGTACTGGGTCATGTTCTTCAATTCGAAAATGTAGCTTTTGCCTTTCTCAAGCTTGGCGATGGGGCGGTCGGCGCAGGTCTTGTCGGTGATGTCCCAAGCCTGGCCGTTGATCTGCCACAGGCTCGGGGGCCGGCCATCGTCCACGGAGACCGTGCCGACCCACTCGAAATTGAAGTTGAGTTTCTCGGCATTGGCCAGGTCGGGCTCGGCAATCGGGTTGGCGGGCAATGCCGGTGGCCATTCGGTCGGCGCATCGGTGCTGGGCACGGAGCGGAAGGTGCCCAGGCGAACCGGGCCGTTGCGGATCGACAGCTCTTCGCCGGCGGGCGGTGCCTTGATCGCCAGGCAGATACGCATGCCGGGGCCCAGCCAGTATTCCTTGCCCAATGGGCGCGGCTCGATGGGGTTGCCGTCCAACGCGTAGATCTGCGCTTCAACGTCGGGAATGTTGATGCGATAGGTCAGGGTGTTGTCGAGGTTGAGCAAGCGCACACGGGTGATCTGCCCGGCCGGTAGGTCGATCACCGCCTGGGACACGCCATTGATGGTCGACAAGCGCCCGGCCGTACCGCCACGTGCCGCTTCGCGGGGGATGCTGAACGCGACAAAGGCGCCCTCTTCATCCACGTGCCAGCTCTTCAGGCTCAGGGTGCGTTCGTGCTTGAAACCGGTGGGTTCACGCTCTTCGATGATCAGCGGGCCGACCAGGCCACGGCCGAGCTCTTCGCTGCTGTTCACATGGGGGTGATACCAGTAGCTGCCGGCGTCGGGTACGCGGAATTGGTAGTCGAAGTACTCGCCGGGCAGTACCGGTAATTGGGAGACGTAGGGCACGCCGTCCATTTCCAGCGGCAGGCGGATGCCGTGCCAGTGGATGGTGGTGGCGACCGGCAGGTGGTTGATAAAGCGCACCCGCAGCCATTCGCCCTGGCGTACACGCAACTCGGTGCCCGGCGCCGATGGACCGAACGCCCAGGCTTCGGTCTTGTGGCCGGGTACCAATTCCACGTCCAGCGGTGCGGCGATCAGTTCGTAATCGTGCCCCGCCTCGGCCTCGGCGACTTTCCCCAGCCAGTAGCGGTAGGCACCACCGGCACCGACGCCTACGACGGCCAGGCCTGCAAGACCACCCAGGATTTGTCGACGGGAAAAGGATCGGGACACAACAACCTCACGTATCTGCCGCAGGCCCAGGGCCTGCAAAGGGCAGATACGATACACCTGCATCGGGTAAACAGTAAGGCTTCGCATTGCCGCATGGCTGAATTCAAGGCATTGATGGGTGACTAGAACTCTGGACACAGCAAGATCAAATGTGGGAGGGGGCTTGCCCCCGATTGCGGTGGGTCAGCTACAGATATGCTGACTGACACAACGCTATCGGGGGCAAGCCCCCTCCCACATTTTGAATCTCAGTGATTTTTAGACCGTGTTCGCTTAAGGCTTGGCAGCCGCCAGGATCAGGGCTTTCATCTCGGCAACCGCGCCTTTGAAACCGACAAACAGCGCATGCGCCACCAGCGCATGGCCGATGTTCAATTCATTGATGCCCTTGATCGCGGCCACAGCTTCAACGTTGTGGTAGTGCAGGCCGTGGCCGGCGTTGACGATCAGGCCTTCGCGCAAGCCCACCGCAACACCGTCGATGATGCGTTGCAGCTCATCCGCCACTTCAGTCGGCGTGGTGGCATCGGCATAACGCCCGGTGTGCAGTTCGATGGCGGGCGCGCCAACACGGCGGGACGCTTCGATCTGGCGCTCGTCGGCGTCGATGAACAGCGAGACTTCGCTGCCGATCTGCGACAGGCGGTCCACCGCGGCTTTGATCCGCGCTTCCTGGCCGGCCACATCCAGGCCGCCTTCGGTGGTGAGTTCCTGGCGGGTTTCCGGCACCAGGCAGATGTGCGCCGGGCGGATGCGCTCGGCGAACGCCATCATTTCTTCGGTCACACCCATTTCGAAGTTCATGCGGGTTTGCAGCACGTCCTTGAGCAGCAGTACGTCGCGCTCCTGGATGTGGCGGCGGTCTTCGCGCAGGTGCACGGTGATGCCGTCGGCGCCCGCTTCTTCGGCGTCCAGCGCAGCCTTGACCGGGTCAGGGTAACGGGTGCCCCGGGCCTGGCGCAGGGTAGCGACATGGTCGATGTTGACGCCAAGAAGAATGCGATTGCTGGTGGTCACGGAAGCGCTCCTGAATAGGGAAAGAAACGCTGCACAGCATACACGGGGTTGTCAGGGCTTTCGAAACAACTCGCGACTCACCAGTGGCCGCCCGCCCAAATGCACGGCCAGGGCTTGGCGCATCAGGCGCTTGGCGGCTGACAAGGCACCGGGAGCGCTCCAATCGGCTTCGCTCATGGCGAGCAATTCGGTGCCGTGGAACAGGCCGGGTTGCAACAGGTAGACGCGCTCAAGACCAGCGTCCACTTGCAGGCGATACAGGCCATCGGCGGCGATGGGGTCACCGTGCAGGTCATTGCTCAGTTCAAAACCGTAGCCCAGGTCGTCGAGCAGGCGCCATTCGAAAGCGCGCAACAAAGGTTCCAGGGGACGGCCTTCGGCGAGGGCGAGCAAGGTGGCGGCGTAGTGATCGAAGACCGCCGGATGCGGGTCTTCGGCGGGGAGCAGGCGGATCAGCAGTTCGTTGAGGTAGAGGCCGCTGAACAGCGCTTCGCCATTGAGCCAGGCGGAGGTGCCGACGCTTTCCAGGCGGCCGACGTTTTTCAGTTCACCCTTGCCACGAAATTCCACGTCCAACGCCACGAATGGCCGCGCCTGCGTGCCGGCCTTACCCCGCGCGCTGCGCAAGACAGCGCGAAGGCGGCCTTGGGGCGTGAGGAAGTCCACCAGCGCACTGGTCTCGCGGTAGGCGCGACTGTGCAGGACGTAGGCAGGTTGGCTGAGGGGTTGGGACATGGGGTCTCTATCTTGAAAACAACCTAAACCTAATGTGGGAGGGGCGGTGCGACGATTCGACTTGCCCCCGATGGCAGTGTGTCAGTCACTTATTCATTAACTGACCTACCGCTATCGGGGGCAAGTCGAATCGTCGCACCGCCCCTCCCACATTGTTAGTCCTGCGGTGTGCTTACAGGTCGCCGTAGCCCAGGGAACGCAGTGCGCGCTCGTCATCGGACCAACCACCCTTAACCTTCACCCACAGATTGAGCATGATCTTGGAGTCGAACAGCAATTCCATGTCCTTGCGCGCCTCGGTGCCGATGCGCTTGATGCGCTCGCCCTTGTCGCCAATGATGATTTTCTTCTGGCCGTCACGTTCGACGAGGATCAGCGCATGAATATGCAAGGTCTTGCCCTGCTGCTTGAACTCTTCGATTTCAACGGTGATCTGGTACGGCAGCTCGGCGCCCATCTGGCGCATGATTTTCTCGCGCACCAGTTCAGCGGCGAGGAAACGGCTGCTGCGGTCGGTGATCTGGTCTTCCGGAAAGAAGTGCTCGTTCTCCGGCAGGTAACCGGCGATCACCCGCTCCAGCGCTTCGAGGTTATGACCGTGCTGGGCCGAGATCGGCATGATCTGGGCGTTCGGCAGTTGTTCCTGCAGCCAGGTCAGGTGCGGCATCAGCTCGGCTTTGTCTTCGATGCGGTCGGTCTTGTTCAGCGCGACGATCAGAGGGCCGGTGACGTATTGCACACGCTCGAGGACCATCTGGTCTTCGTCGGTCCACTTGGTACGGTCCACCACGAAGATCACCACGTCGACGTCTTTCAACGCCGCCGAAGCGGTCTTGTTCATGTAGCGGTTAAGGGCTTTCTCGCCGCCTTTGTGCATGCCCGGGGTGTCGACATAGACCGCTTGCACGTTGCCTTCGGTCTTGATGCCCAGCATGTTGTGGCGGGTGGTCTGCGGCTTGCGCGAGGTGATCGCGAGCTTCTGGCCGAGGATGTGGTTCAGCAGCGTGGACTTGCCCACGTTCGGGCGGCCGACGATGGCAACATAGCCACAGCGTGTTGCGGTTGAATCAGTCATGGCCATTCTCCACGCCCAGGGCAATCAGTGCTGCAGCGGCCGCTACCTGTTCGGCAATACGACGGCTCACACCCTGACCTCGGCTTTTTTCGTTCAGTAAGGTGATTTCACATTCCACGAAGAACACGCGGCAATGGGGCTCACCCTGGATATCCACCACTTCGTAGCGTGGCAGTTCGCAACCACGGGACTGCAGGAACTCCTGCAGGCGGGTCTTGGGATCTTTGTTGGTGTCGACCAGCGTCAGGCTTTCGATCTCGGAGTTCAGCCAAGCGGTCACCCGCTCTTTGGCCGCGTCCATGCCAGCATCCAGGTAGATCGCACCGATCAACGCTTCGAGGGCGTCGGCCAGGATCGATTCACGCCGAAAACCGCCGCTTTTCAACTCACCGGAACCCAGGCGCAAATACTCACCCAGGCCAAAACCACGGGCCAGCACGGCCAGGGTCTCGCCCTTTACCAGGCGTGCACGCAGGCGCGACAGCTGGCCTTCACGGGCTTGAGGGAAACGCTCGAACAGCGCTTCACCGGCGACGAAATTGAGGATGGCATCACCGAGGAATTCCAGGCGCTCGTTATTGCGCCCTGCAAAGCTGCGGTGTGTGAGAGCAAGGACCATCAATTCCTGGTCCTTGAAGGTGTAGCCGAGCTGGCGCTCGAGACGTGCTAGAGAAACGGTCACGGTTTATCCATATCTAGTTGGTGGCACCGGCGGCCATCGACGATTGACGCAGTGTTCAAATTCAAATCCTGGTTGGTGCTGCATGAGGCCGAAAAATGTCCAAGCCCCAGAAAAGCATTCGGCGCTGTGTGAACAGCGCCGCTTGTATTACTTGATCAGCCCGACCCGCGAGAAGTTCGGCAGGTGGCTGAGCTTGGGTTCCGGCCAACTCATCCAGACCGCAAAGGCCTTGCCGACGATATTCTCGTCGGGAACCATGCCCAACAGGTCCTTGGGAATGGCGGGATCGTTCCAGTAACGGCTGTCATTGGAGTTGTCACGGTTGTCGCCCATCATGAAATAGTGCCCGGCCGGCACTTTCCACTCACCGTCAGGCTGACGGTAGCGCGACATTTCCTTGCGGATCTCATGCTCCACCGCACCAAGCTTCTCCTGGTACAGCTCGGCACTGCCCAGGGAGCTTGGCTCGGAACCGATCAACTTCTCGGCCACCGACTCACCGTTGATGAGCAGGCGCTTGTCACCGGTATAGCGGATCACGTCGCCCGGCAGGCCGATCACGCGCTTGATGTAGTTGACGTTCGGATCGCTTGGAAAGCGGAACACCATCACGTCGCCGCGTTGCGGGTCACCGATTTCAATGACCTTTTTGTCAACCACCGGCAGGCGAATGCCGTAGGCAAACTTGTTCACCAGGATGAAGTCACCCACGTCCAGGGTAGGCTTCATCGACCCCGAAGGGATCTGGAAAGGCTCCACCAAAAACGAACGCAGCACCAGCACGATGAACAACACCGGGAAGAACGACTTGCCGTATTCAACCAGCAAAGGCTCTTTGTTCAGCTTCTCGACAACCACGGCATCGGGCTGGCTGACGCTGCCCTGATAGGACGCGATAGCCGCCCGACGACGCGGGGCGAAGAACACCAGATCGAGCAACGCCAACAGGCCGCAAACGGCGACGGCGATGACCAGCAACAGCGGGAAATTTAGCGACATAGGACCTAACTATCCAACCTGAGCACCGCAAGGAAGGCTTCTTGTGGAATTTCCACGTTGCCCACTTGCTTCATGCGTTTTTTACCGGCCTTTTGCTTCTCAAGCAGCTTGCGCTTACGGCTTACGTCACCGCCGTAGCATTTGGCCAGTACGTTCTTTCTGAGTGCCTTGACGGAGGTCCGTGCAATGATCTGCCCGCCAATGGCGGCCTGGATCGCTACGTCGAACATCTGGCGCGGAATCAGTTCTTTCATCTTTTCGGTCAACTGGCGACCTTTGTAGTGCGCGTTGTCCTTGTGCACGATGAGTGCCAGGGCATCGACCTTGTCGCCGTTGATCAGCACATCCAGCTTGACCAGATTAGCCGATTGATAACGATCGAAATGGTAGTCCAGCGAAGCATAGCCGCGACTGGTGGATTTGAGACGGTCGAAGAAGTCCAGGACCACTTCGTTCATCGGCAAATCGTAGGTCACTTGCACCTGGGTACCGAGGAACAGCATGTCGTGTTGCACGCCACGCTTTTCGATACACAGGGTAATCACGTTGCCCAAATGCTCCTGCGGTACCAGGATATTGGCCCGCACGATCGGCTCGCGCATGTCTTCGATGGAGGACAGATCTGGAAGCTTGGACGGGTTATCGACGTAAATCGTTTCACCGGTTTTCAGCGCCAGCTCAAAAATAACGGTCGGCGCGGTGGTGATCAGGTCCAGGTCGTATTCGCGCTCAAGGCGCTCCTGGATGATCTCCATGTGCAGCATGCCCAGGAACCCGCAACGGAAGCCGAAGCCCAGTGCGTCGGAGCTTTCTGGGGTGTACTGCAACGACGAGTCGTTGAGAGTCAGCTTCTGCAGCGCTTCGCGGAAGTCCTCGAAGTCGTCGGAGCTGACCGGGAACAGACCGGCGTAGACCTGCGGCTGAATGCGTTTGAAACCTGGCAGCACGTCGACGTCGGGGGTGCTGCTCAGGGTCAGGGTGTCACCCACGGGGGCACCGTGAATGTCCTTGATACCGGCAATGATGAAGCCTACTTCACCGGCCTTCAGGTCAGTGGTAGCGGTGTGCTTGGGGTTGAATACACCGACGCTGTCCACCAGGTGGATCTTGCCGGTGGATTTGACCAGGATCTTGTCGCCCTTCTTCACACGGCCGTGGCGCACGCGTACCAGGGAGACAACGCCCAGGTAGTTGTCGAACCAGGAGTCGATGATCAACGCTTGCAGCGGATCTTCGTAGTTGCCGGTAGGTGCAGGGATGGTCTTGACCAGGCGCTCGAGCACTTCGTCGACGCCCAGGCCAGTCTTGGCGCTGCACTCGACGGCGTCGGTGGCGTCAATGCCGATGATTTTTTCGATTTCTTCTTTGACGCGGTCTGGATCGGCCTGTGGCAGGTCGATCTTGTTCAGCACCGGCATCACTTCCAGGCCTTGCTCAATCGCGGTGTAGCAGTTGGCGACGGACTGGGCTTCGACGCCCTGGCCGGCGTCCACTACTAGCAAGGCGCCTTCACAGGCGGCCAGCGAGCGACTGACTTCATAGGTGAAGTCAACGTGGCCAGGGGTGTCAATGAAGTTGAGCTGGTACTTGATACCGTCTTTGGCGGTGTAGTACAGGGTGACGCTATGGGCCTTGATGGTGATGCCGCGCTCACGCTCGAGGTCCATGGAGTCCAGGACCTGGGCTTCCATTTCACGCTCGGCAAGACCACCGCACATTTGGATAAATCGATCGGCCAGCGTCGACTTGCCATGGTCAATGTGGGCGATGATGGAGAAATTGCGGATATGACTCAAATCACTCACGGATCAACACTCAAAAAGGCTGCAGGCAGATTGCCCGCTGAAAAATAGCCGGGAATTGTACCTGATGCTCAGGCCAGACGTCATCTTTGCTGACCAGAACAAAAATGCCCCGATCTCTCGACCGGGGCATTTTTTGAACATAAGCGCTGTATCAGCCGGCTCGGCGCAGCAGCCAGAACCCCGCCAGGGCGCAGATCGCGGTGGGCACCAGCACCGCAAACAGCGGCGAGAAACCAAACACCAGACTCGACGGGCCAAGCAAATCCTGGGCGATGCGGAAGGTGAAACCCACCAGCACGCCAGTAAATACACGCTGGCCCAGGGTCACGGAGCGCAACGGGCCGAAGATAAACGAGATCGCCATCAATACCAACGCGGCAGTCACCACCGGCTGCAACACCTTGACCCAAAATGCCAGCCAGTAACGACCGTTGTTCAGGCCCTGGTCCTTCAGGTAGTGGATGTAGCCCCACAAACCCGAGATCGGCAGGCTTTCAGGGATCATCACCACGGTATTGAGCAATTGCGGCTTGAGGGCGATATCCCACTCTTCGCTCGGCGCATTGATCACTTCGGTACTGGCCTTGGTACCCTGGCCGATATTGCGGAAATGCGTGGTGGTGATATCGCTCAGTTGCCATTTTTCGCCACTGTACTGCGCACGTTTGGCGAAGCTGGACGACAACAGGTGACGTTCTTTATCAAAGGTATAGCGCGTCACACCAATCAACAAGCCGCCCGGCTGCACGGCGTTGATGTGAATGAACTCATCACCCTGACGGTGCCACAGGCCGTGCTTGGAACTTTGTGCATCGCCCGAGCCCTGTGCCAGGGCGCGATTGGCCTGGGCTGTGGTTTCAGCCGGGGGCGCCACGTATTCACCGATCAGCACGCTGCACGCCATGAGCAGTAACATCGGCTTCATGACGGCCCAGACGATACGGCCGATGGAGACCCCGGCGGCACGCATGATGGTCAATTCGCTATTGCTGGCCAGGCTGCCCAGGCCGATCAGGCAGCCGATCAGTGCCGCCATCGGCATCATGTCATAGAGACGGCGCGGTGCGGTAAGTGCCACGTAGCTCAGCACGTCCCACACGGTGTAGCTGTCGGTGACGTTGCCCACTTCATCGATGAAGGCAAACAGCGATGCCAGCCCAAGGATGATGCCCAATACCGCCAAAATGGCGACCAGTACGCTGCTACCAATGTAGCGATCAAGCTTAGCCACGGGCCAACTCCTTCTGGCCACGACGGCTCTTCATTTTCAGACGGATAGGTTCCCAGTAAAGCAGCCCAAGGCCGATCACCAGGAAGATCCCGTGTACCCACCACAGGCCCAGGGTCGGCGACAGCTTGCCCTTCTCCAGTGCGCCACGGGCAGAAATCAGGATAGTCAGGTAAGCCATGTACAGCAGGATCGCCGGCAACAGCTTGAGGAATCGGCCCTGGCGCGGGTTGACGCGCGACAGCGGCACCGCCATCAGCGTCACGATAAACACCAGCAACGGCAGGGAGATGCGCCATTGCAGCTCGGCGACCGAGCGCCGGTCATCGCTACCCAGCAGCTGCGATGTCGGGATGGCGTCACGGTCGGTGACTTCGTTACTCACGTCCGGGCGAGCGAGCATCACGCCGTAGGTGTCGTACTGGATGGCACGGTAATCAGCCTGGCCGGGGCTGCCGTCATAACGGTAGCCGTTTTCGAGGACCAGGTAGCGACTGCCGTCTGGGCGTACTTCCTGGCGACCCGAATCGGCCACCAATATGGAAATGCCACGGTCTTTCTTGTCCTGGCCCAAGCGCTTCTCGGAGATAAACACGCCACCCAGGTTGGCGCGATCTTCGGTCAGGGTCTCGGTATAGGTCACCCGCGTACCGTCGTTGAGGGCCTGGAAGCGGCCCGGCTCGAGAGTGTCGAACTCGGTCATCGCGTCCTGCTTGTTCAGCACCAGCTGAAACTGCATGGCGCCCTGCGGAGCCAGGCTCAGGCTCAACCAGGCCACGATCAGCGCGACGCCAGCGGCCGGGATCATGGTCATGCCGAGCAGACGTTGCTGGCTCATGCCGGTGGCCGAGAGCACGGTCATTTCGCTTTCTAGGTACAGGCGCCCGTATGCCAGCAGGATCCCGAGGAACAAGCCCAGCGGCAAAATCAGCTGCAAAAAGCCCGGCAGGCGAAAGCCCATGATCAGGAACAGCGAGCCTGGGTCGAGGGCGCCGGAGGCAGCCTGCGCCAGGTATTTGACGAAACGACCACTCATGATGATGACCAGCAGCACCGCACTCACGGCACTCAGGGTCAACAGGACTTCGCGGGACAGATAACGGAAGACAATCAAACCAGACACTCCAGGGTTGTCAGGCTAAGGCGGCCAAACAAGCAAGCTTACCGAGTCAGCCCGTTTGAAGGGGCCGGCTAAAAAGATGGCGCATTATCCTGTGATTGGCCGTGCCTGTCACGGAGCTTGCTCATACGCGCGTACAAAGCGTGCACCAAGGGTTGTCAGGCTCCGCCGCCGAGGTTCAAACTGCGGCCTTTGTCGCGGGCGGTTTACACAGCTGCCCTGCATTAAAGCCTGCGTACAGACGCATGGCTCTCAGACCTTTATAAGGGACCCGAAAATGGAATTGGTTGTAAAAAGCGTTAGCCCCGAAACGTTGAAAACCGCCACCCTCGTGGTCGCCATTGGCGAAGGCCGCAAGCTCGGCGTGGCCGCCAAGCAACTCGACGAACTGAGCGGCGGCGCGATCAGCGCGGTCCTCAAGCGCGGTGACCTGGCGGGCAAAGTCGGCCAGAGCCTGCTGCTGCAAAACCTGCCAAACCTCAAGGCCGACCGCGTATTGCTGGTGGGCGTGGGCAAGGATGAGGAGCTGGGCGACCGCCCGTTCCGCAAGATCATCAGTGGCATCCTTAATACCCTCAAGGGCCTGGGCGGCGGCGATGCCACCCTGGCGCTGGATGAAATTGTCGTAAAAGGCCGCGACAGCTACGGCAAGACCCGCCTGCTGGCCGAAACACTGGTGGACGGTGGCTACATCTTCGACCAGTTCAAGAGCACCAAGGCCGAACCCCGCGCCCTGAAAAAAATCACCCTGCTGACCATCAAGGCCGCCCAGGCTGAAGTGCAGCGCGCCGTGACCCACGCTACCGCCATTGCCAACGGCATGTCGTTCACCCGCGACCTGGGCAACCTGCCGCCGAACATCTGCCACCCCACTTATCTGGGCGAACAGGCCAAGGCGCTGGGCAAGGAGTTCAAGGGCCTCAAGGTTGAAGTGCTGGACGAAAAGAAGATCAAGGATCTGGGCATGGGCTCGTTCTATGCCGTGGGCCAGGGCAGCGACCAGCCGCCACGCTTGATCGTGATGCAGTACAACGGTGGCAAGAAATCCGAAAAACCTTACGCCCTGGTGGGTAAAGGCATCACCTTCGACACCGGCGGCATCAGCCTCAAGCCAGGCGCGGGCATGGATGAGATGAAGTACGACATGGGCGGCGCCGCCAGCGTATTCGGCACCCTGCGTGCCGTGCTGGAACTCAAGCTGCCGATCAACCTGGTGTGCATCCTGGCCTGTGCCGAGAACATGCCGAGTGGCGGCGCAGCACGTCCGGGCGACATCGTCACGACCATGAGCGGCCAGACCGTCGAGATCCTCAACACCGACGCCGAAGGCCGCCTGGTACTGTGCGATGCGCTGACCTACGCCGAGCGGTTCAAACCGCAGGCCGTGATCGACATCGCCACCCTGACCGGTGCCTGCATCGTTGCCCTGGGCTCCCACACCTCGGGCCTGCTGGGCAACAGCGATGAGCTGATCGAGCAACTGCTCAGCGCCGGCAAGGCTGCCGACGACCGCGCCTGGCAACTGCCACTGTTCGATGAATACCAGGAACAGCTGGACAGCCCGTTCGCCGACATCGCCAACATCGGCGGCCCGAAAGCCGGCACCATCACCGCTGCCTGCTTCCTGTCGCGCTTTGCCAAGAACTTCAACTGGGCTCACCTGGACATCGCCGGCACGGCCTGGACCAGCGGCGGCAAGGACAAGGGCGCAACCGGCCGTCCGGTACCCCTGCTGACCCAGTACCTGCTGGATCGCGCCAAGGCCTAACCCTGTAGGAGCGAGCTTGCTCGCGAAAAACTTGAGGACGACGCGTTAACCCTGAGTAAACGCGTCATCGTTGACGATCTTCGCGAGCAAGCTCGCTCCTACAGTTTTTAAGGTGTTCCAGGAACCGCAATGACCCAAGTCGACTTCTATATATTGCCCAGCGCCGACCCGCTCGCGCGCCTGGACTTTGCCTGCAAACTCACCGAAAAAGCCTGGCGCATGGGCCATCGCATCTACCTGCATTGCAGCGACGCCGCCCAACGCGACGAGCTGGATGCCCGCCTATGGCGCTTCAAGGGCGAAAGCTTCGTGCCCCACGGCCCTGCCGAATCCGAACCTGAAGGCCTGGTGGTATTGGGTTTGGGCGACAGCTGCGGCGATCACCACGACCTGCTGGTCAACTTGGACCTGAAAGTGCCGCCCTTCGCCAAGGCGTTTGCCCGTGTAGCCGAAGTGGTGGTGGAAGACTCGGCTATTCGTCAGGCCGCGCGGGAGAGTTTCCGCTTCTACCGCGAACAGGGCTATCCTTTGCAAGATCACCGGCTACAACGACTTTGAGTAAATGATGGACACTCCCAACCTTAAAAAAGACGACCACCTGCTGGATGACCTTGAGTCGATCCGTCAGTTGCTGGGTGATGATGATTTGCAACCGCCGCTGCTCACCGAAACGGTCGAGAGCGAGGTACAGATTCCAATGTTGTTCGATTTGGCGGATGGCAAGCCCGCTGCACCAGAGCCTGCGGCTGCAGAAAAAAGCCCCGACGCCCTGCTGCTGCACCTGGACAACGAACTGCGCGCCGCTGCGCAATTGATCATGCAAGACGTGATCGATGATTTTGCCCCGCATATCGAGACCGAGATCAAGCGGCGGATGGATGCACGGATGGAGCGGTTGCTGAGTCAATACCAGAGCTGATACCGATTATCTAAACTGTCAACTTTGACAGTAGAGGGCGGGAGAAGAACCCGGGAAAGTGGCATGGCGTTTAATCTCTTTGGAGCATCCGCCATGTCCACCTACCCCATGCAACCAGGCACCCCCCCAATCTTCGGCAACGCTTTTAACGGAAGTAACGGCTCAATCATTGTCAAAGGCTTCGCTGCGCCTAACGCTATGATTTATATCTATCACGCAGGTGGTAGCCCGTTTTACGGCCAAGGGCTGACCGACTCGTACGGCAATTTCACGGTGATCATAACGACGCCACTTATGAAAGACGCCTACGGCAATACCCCAATTGCCCTGGCCGAATTCAATCAGGCCGGCCAACAAGCTTCCAGCTGGACAGCGGCCACATTGAACATGGGCACAACCGGTCCAATCACCACTGCGCCTCCTGTCATCCCACCTGCAGGAGGCCCCAATTCTGCGCCCTCAAGCCCCCCAACCGTCACCAGCGCCATGAATAACGGTGGCGGCCAAGTGCTAATCAATGGCACGGCGACGCCCAACTCAACCGTGCTCATTACCGGCCCTTATGGCAGCCCGACTTACGCGACTGTCTCTACCGGCCCCTCCGGTAACTTCTCCGCACTAGTGACAACACCCTTCGCCAGAGAATTTGACGGAACGGTCAAAATTGCCCTGACCGAGCGCAATCTGGCGGGACAACAGACCTCCCCAATGAGTGTCGTTCCAATATCTATCTGAAAACTTCCTGGCTATTTGCACTGCGTGGACGGTGCAAATCGACAGAGCGACGCCAAGTTTTTGCATCGCTCTGTCACCTCGCTTTACGCGCAACGGCTTATCCCCGTTATACTTGCCGGCTTTCCTGAATAAATGCCAACTAGGGTCCCGCCGCGCATGGATAAGACCTACCAGCCGCACGCCATCGAAACTTCCTGGTACAACACCTGGGAATCCGAGAATTATTTCGCCCCGCAAGGCGCGGGCGATTCCTACACCATCATGATTCCGCCACCTAACGTCACTGGCAGCCTGCACATGGGCCATGGCTTCAACAATGCGATCATGGATGCGTTGATCCGTTTCCGCCGGATGCAGGGCCGCAACACCCTGTGGCAGCCGGGTACCGACCACGCCGGTATCGCCACCCAAATGCTGGTGGAACGCCAACTCGAAGCCACCGGCCAGAACCGTCATGACTTGGGCCGCGAGAAATTCCTGGAGAAAATCTGGGAATGGAAGGACCAGTCCGGCGGCAATATCAGCCGTCAGATCCGTCGCCTGGGTTCGTCCGTCGACTGGAGCCGCGAGCGCTTCACCATGGACGACGGCCTGTCGGAGTCGGTGAAGGAAGCCTTCGTGCGCCTGCATGAAGACGGTCTGATCTACCGCGGCAAGCGCCTGGTCAACTGGGACACCAAGTTGCACACGGCGATCTCCGACCTCGAAGTGGAAAACCACGACGAAAAAGGCTTCCTGTGGAACCTCAAGTACCCGCTCGCCGACGGCGCCAAGACCGCTGAAGGCAACGACTACCTGATCGTCGCCACCACCCGTCCGGAAACCATGCTCGGCGACGCCGCCGTAGCGGTTAACCCGAACGATGAACGCTACCAGGCCCTGATCGGCAAATTTGTTGAGCTGCCGTTGGTTGGCCGTCGCATCCCGATTATCGCGGACGACTACTGCGACCCTGAATTCGGCACCGGCTGCGTGAAAATCACCCCGGCCCACGATTTCAACGACTACGAAGTCGGCAAGCGCCATAACCTGCCGCTGCTGAACATCTTCGATAAAAACGCCGCCGTACTGCCGGCCTGCCAGGTGTTCAACCTGGACGGCACGCTGAACGAGAGCATCGACGGCAAGATCCCAGCCGAATACGCCGGGCTCGATCGCTTCGAAGCGCGCAAGCAGATCGTTGCCGCCTTCGACGCCGCTGGTTTGCTGGTGAGCGTGGACGACCATGGCCTGAAAGTGCCGAAGGGCGACCGCTCCGGCACCATCATCGAGCCGTGGCTGACCGACCAGTGGTACGTGTCCACCAAGCCATTGGCAGAACCTGCCATCGCTGCCGTGGAAGACGGCCGCATCCAGTTCGTGCCAAAACAGTACGAAAACATGTACTTCTCGTGGATGCGCGACATCCAGGATTGGTGCATTAGCCGTCAGCTGTGGTGGGGCCACCGTATTCCGGCGTGGTACGACGAGTCCGGCAAGGTCTACGTAGGCCGCGACGAAGCCGAAGTGCGTGCCAAGCACAACCTCGGTGCCGACATTGCGCTGCAACAGGACAACGACGTACTCGACACCTGGTTCAGCTCGGGCCTCTGGACCTTCTCCACCCTGGGCTGGCCGCAGCAAACCGAGTTCCTGAAGAAATTCCACTCCACCGACGTGCTGGTCACCGGTTTCGACATCATTTTCTTCTGGGTTGCCCGGATGATCATGTTGACCATGCACTTGGTTAAGAACGAGGACGGCACCCCGCAGGTTCCGTTCAAGACCGTGTATGTGCACGGCCTGGTGCGTGATGGCCAGGGTCAGAAGATGTCCAAGTCCAAGGGCAACGTGCTGGACCCACTGGATATCATCGACGGCATCGACCTGGAAACCCTGGTGCAAAAACGCACCTCGGGCCTGATGCAGCCGAAACTGGCGAAGAAGATCGAGAAGCAGACCCGCGACGAGTTCGCCGACGGCATCGCCAGCTACGGCACCGACGCCCTGCGCTTCACGTTCTGCTCGCTGGCGTCCACCGGTCGCGACATCAAGTTCGACATGGGCCGCGTCGAAGGCTATCGCAACTTCTGCAACAAGATCTGGAACGCGGCGCGCTACGTGCTGGACAAGGGCGAAGACTGCGGCCAGAACGGCGAAGCCTACGAGCTGAGCCTGGCGGATCGCTGGATCATCTCGCAGCTGCAACGCACCGAAGCTGAAGTGACGCGCCAACTCGACCAGTTCCGTTTCGACCTGGCCGCACAGGCCTTGTACGAGTTCATCTGGAACCAGTATTGCGACTGGTACCTGGAACTGTCCAAGCCCGTGCTGTGGGACGAAAACGCGCCGATCGAACGCCAGCGCGGCACCCGTCGCACCTTGGTGCGCGTACTGGAAGTGGCACTGCGCCTGGCGCACCCGTTCATGCCGTTTATCACCGAAGAAATCTGGCAGCGCCTGGCGCCGCTGGCCGGTATCGAAGGCAAGACCATCATGTTGCAACCTTGGCCAGTGGCCAATGAAGCACGCATCGATGAGGCCGCCGAAAGCGATATCGAATGGCTCAAGACCCTGATGCTCGGCACACGCAACATCCGCGCCGAGATGAACATCGGGCCGGGCAAGCCTTTGGCCGTGTTTGTGAAGAACGCCAGTGCCGAAGACCAGCGTCGTCTCACTGAGAACGATGCGTTGCTCAAGAAGCTGGCGAAGCTGGAGTCGATCACCGTATTGGCTGACGGCGCCGAAGCACCGCTGTCTGCCACCGCACTGGTGGGTGATATGGAAGTGCTGGTGCCGATGGCTGGCCTGATCGACAAGGGCGCTGAACTGGCCCGTCTCGATAAAGAGATTGCGCGCCTGCAAGGCGAAGTGCAGCGAGTGGGCGGCAAGCTGTCCAACGCGGCGTTCGTCGACAAGGCGCCAGCTGAAGTGATCGACAAAGAACGCGCCAAGTTGGCCGAGGCTGAACAGGCCTTGGGCAAGCTGGCGGAGCAACATGCTCGGATTTCCAGCCTGTAACCTGGAACCTGTGTGAAAAAAGAGACCTTCGGGTCTCTTTTTTTTGCCCGAAATCTCCCGGTACCAGACTGGCAATACAGTCAATGTGGGAGGGGGCTTGCTCCCGATAGCAGTGTGTCAGCAACCTACAAATTGGCTGATACACCGCTATCGGGGGCAAGCCCCCTCCCACAGTTGACCGAGTTGCCTCCAAGATGTGTGACAATACCCGCCACATTGAGCCAACCCCAGAATCATCATGACCACCCCGAGCACGCCCAAGCCTCCACGCAAGAAGCCTAAAACCGCCGCCACGGCCAAGCCCGTAGCGCCGCGCAAAGAGGCCACCCTGCACCCGCGCAACCGCCACACAGGCCGTTACGACTTTCCTGCGCTGATCAAGACTACGCCGGAACTGGCGAAATTCGTGATCCTCAACCCGTACGGGAAAGAGAGCATCGACTTCGCCAGCCCGGATGCGGTGCGGGTGTTCAACCGGGCGCTGCTCAAGTCGTTCTATGGCATCCAGCACTGGGACATCCCGGCGGATTACCTGTGCCCACCGGTACCCGGGCGAGCGGACTACGTGCACTTCCTCGCCGACCTGCTGGCCAGCGTCAACGACGGCAAGATCCCGCGGGGCTCCATCGTCAAGGTGCTGGATATCGGCATGGGCGCCAACTGCGTCTACCCGCTGATCGGCTATATGGAGTATCGCTGGAATTTCCTCGGCTCCGAAGTCGACCCGATCGCCGTGGCTGCGGCCAAGGCCATCGTGCAGTCCAACGACCTGAGCAAGGTTATTCAGTTGCGCCAGCAAACCAACCCCAAGCAGATCCTGCTGGGCCTGCTGGAGCCGGGCGAGCGTTTTGACCTGACCATGTGCAACCCGCCGTTCCATGCGTCCATGGATGAAGCCACCAAGGGCAGCGAGCGTAAATGGCGTGCCTTGGGCAAGGCTGATCCGAAACGCAAATTGCCGGTACTGAACTTCGGTGGTCAGTCTGCCGAGCTGTGGTGTGAAGGCGGTGAGGCGCGTTTTGTCACGCAGTTGATCGCCGAGAGCGCGCACTTTGCCCACAAGGTGTTGTGGTTCAGCACCCTGGTGTCAAAAGCGTCGAACCTGCCTGCAATCGAGACGGCCCTGAGAAAGGCTGGCGTGTTGGAAAGCCAGGTGGTGGAAATGTCCCAGGGGCAGAAACAGAGCCGCTTCGTGGCCTGGACCTTCCAGACCAAGAACGAACAGCAGATCTGGCGCCAGCGCTGGGTACGCGACTAATACGGGCCCGCTTCACTGTAGGAGTGAGCTTGCTCGCGAAAAACGCAAGGACACCGCGGAAAACCAGGCAGCCCACGTAATCGTTGACGATTTTCGCGGGCAAGCCCGCTCCTACAAATCGCAGGCAACAAAAAACCGTGCCCGGATCGCTCCGGAGCACGGTTTTTTTTGCTGCGTCTTACTTGTTAACAGCGTCGGTCAGGCCTTTGGCCACAACCAGCTTGATAACTTTCTTGGCAGCGATTTCGATGGCAGCGCCAGTCGAAGGGTTACGGCCAGTACGGGCAGGACGCTCGGTCACTTTCAGTTTGCCAACGCCTGGCAGAGTGATTTCGCCGCCGTTTTCCAGCTGATCAGCAACAACTTGGCTCAGTTGGTCCAGCAGAGCGCGCACGGTAGTTTTCGGTGCGTCTACTGCTTCAGCCAGGTCAGCGATCAGTTGGTCTTTAGTAATAGCCATTGTGGTGTTCCTTCCCTATCAAATTCATATGGATTGCAGAGTGCAGTGTCAGCCATCGAGCCCGACCGTCTAGGCCTGGCACCCCCGACCATAACCACGAAGTTCGGGGTTATAGATACTTGAAACGGGGATTGGTTCGACCTGACAGATGCTGAATGCACGCTTAACGCCGAGACTTGGCGTAAGACGGGGCAAAACTAGCACAGAGACGGGGAAATATCCGCCTCTACCTACCCATTTGGTCAGCTTTATCGCTCTAAACCGTGAAAAAAAGGCATATGGCCTGTCGGAGAGCGTCCAAAATGCCCTTCGACAGGTGTCTTGGCCAATGGGTGCGGTACACTGGGCGACTTTTCGGGGAGGCCAACCGCTCCCCTTCAACCAGCCGAGAAGCCCATGCCGATCCGTCATTGCATCGTCCACCTGATCGACAAAAAACCCGACGGCACGCCCGCAGTTCTTCACGCCCGCGATTCAGAGCTGTCCGAATCCGCTGCCATCGAGAACATGCTTGCCGACCTCAACGAGAGCTATAACGCCAAACAAGGCAAGGCCTGGGGTTTCTTCCATGCCGAGTCCGGCGCGCACCCGTTCAGCGGCTGGTTGAAGGAGTATTTCGACGGTGGCCAGGATTTCACCACCTTCAGCCGCACGGCCGTGGAACACCTGCAAAAGCTGATGGAAGAGTCCAACCTCTCCACCGGCGGCCACGTGTTGTTTGCCCATTACCAACAAGGCATGACCGACTACCTGGCCATCGCCCTGCTGCACCACAGCGAAGGCGTGGCGGTGACCGACGAGCTCGACGTGACCCCGTCGCGCCACTTGGACCTGGGCCAGTTGCACCTGGCGGCGCGCATCAACGTGTCCGAGTGGCAGAACAACAAGCAGTCCAAGCAGTACATCTCGTTTATCAAGGGCAAGAACGGCAAGAAGGTCTCGGAGTACTTCCGTGACTTCATCGGCTGCCAGGAAGGCGTCGACGGCCCGGGCGAGACCCGCACCCTGCTCAAGGCCTTCAGCGACTTCGTTGAAAGCGAGGACCTGCCGGACGAATCCGCCCGCGAAAAAACCAAGACCCTGGTGGACTACGCCAGCAGCCAGGCCAAGCTCGGTGAGCCCATGGGCCTGGAAGAATTGTCGGGCTTGATCGATGAAGATCGGCCCAAGGCGTTCTACGACCATATCCGCAACAAGGACTATGGCCTGTCGCCAGAGATCCCGGCGGATAAGCGCACACTCAACCAGTTCCGCCGTTTCACTGGCCGCGCCGAGGGCTTGTCCATCAGCTTTGAAGCGCACTTGCTGGGCGACAAGATCGAGTATGACGAAGCGGCCGGCACCTTGATCATCAAGGGTTTGCCAACCCAACTGACTGACCAGCTCAAGCGCCGTAACTGATGCTGGGCGGGGTTTTAAAGAAAGTCCTGCTGGTGTTGCTGGTCGTGGTGGTGATCCAGAACTGGGGCAAGATTGAGCGGTTGTTCAACCCGTCTCAGGTGGTTTCGGAGCAGACACGAGTCAACGCGCGCGTGGTGCTCTACTCCACCGAGTGGTGTGGGTACTGCAAGCAGATTCGCCGCTTTCTGGACCAGAAGGGCATTCCCTATCAGGCATTTGATATCGAGAAGGATGCCCAGGCGCGCAAGGCGTATGAGGCGTTGGGCGGCGGCGGGATTCCGTTTGTCGACGTAAACGGCACGCTGATTCGTGATTACAGCCCTGAAAAAATCATGGCCGCGTTGAAGTAATCAGCCCGTCAACGTGCGGGCTACCCCGAGGCTCAGAGCGTGGCGAACGCCGCAACCGGGCTGGCCAGCAGCCCGACACCCGCCAACATCAAGGCGAGCCTTGGCCGATACGGCAGCAACAGCACCAGCAGCAATGCACTGAGCATCAGCACGGCGCACCACTCCACCAGGCCTTGGCCCCAGCCTGCGAGGGTGACTGTCGGCCAGATCGCAAGGGCCAGCAAAAGCCATCCCATCACACGCAGCACCCAACGCCGACGTGCCGACGGTTTGCTGTGCAGCAATTCACCATGATGGCGGTCAGTCGACAGGCACAACGCCGTGAACCCTGCGTAGCACATCAAGAGCGCGAGCAACATTCAGTTCACTTCCTGCTTGAGGGTCAAGGGGCGTGCGCGCTCGGCCTTGGGTTGCGCTGCCGTTCTACGCTGCATCTTCCAGGCCGCCCACCCTAGAAACATGCCACTGGCCAGGCACGTCAGGTCGAAGCCGGCCATGGCCCAATCGCCCGTCGCCAGTGAAACGCCCAGATGATGTGAGGTGGTCAATGCATTGAGCACAGGGATCGCCACAAACAGCAGCGCGCCGCAGCTCAGTTGTTCGACCCAACCCTGGCGACCGCGACGCACAATGGCGTGCAACAGGCTCAGGCCCCAGGTGATAAAGAAGGTCTGTACCTCCCAATCAGAACGTTCGGCAACACTCACCGGCAGTAAGCGATTGGCCCAGAAGAACGCGGCGATGGCGATCATCAACCCAGACATGCTGGCGATGTTCAGTACCTCCACCAGGCGCAATTCAAATGGCATCACGCCGGTCTTGGCGTGCTTGAGCTGACGTTTGCCCAGCCAGATCACCAGGCCGGTGCCGATCATCGCCGTGCCCGCCAGGCCGCAGATAAAATACAGCCAGCGCAACACCGGGCCGGCGAAGTGGCCCATGTGCAGGCCATAGAAACTGCCGCCAATCACTGCCGGCAGCGACTGTTCACCGCTGGTGCGCAATAACTCACCGGTGTTGCCGTTGAACGACGCGACGCTGTCGAAGGCATGCACCACGCTGTCGGAGCCGGCGCGGAACACATTGACCGACGCGTTCACATCACTGGGGTTATTCACCCCCAGCCGATCCACATGGCCGCCCCCCCACTGCGCCCGAGCCTGCTCGTACATCCCTAGCAACGGCATCAACTTGCCAGGTTGCCCCAGCGCCGGCGCGTTGTTAGTGGCCGGGAACACGTCGTTGAAAAAGGCGCGGGTATCGTTGCCGTAGGAAGCCAGTATCGGCGCCGGCATCACCATGCTCATGAAAATCACCAGGCTGCTGTAGGTGATCATCAAATGGAACGGCAGCACCAGCACACCCACCGCGTTATGCCCGTCGAGCCAGGAGCGCTGGCCTTTGCGAGGGCGGAAAGTGAAGAAGTCCTTGAAGATTTTCTTGTGGGTGATGATCCCGGTGATTAATGCGACAAACATCACCATCGCGGCAAGGGTCGACAGCCAGCGGCCCCAGGGGTGGGGCATTTGCAGCTGGAAGTGAAAGCGATAGAAGAAGTCGCCGCCCATGCTTTCGCGGGCCTGCACGTCTTGACCGGTCACCGGGTCGAGGGTTTTGCGGATGAAATTACCGCGTTTGCCAGGGTCGAGCTTGTCTTGCCACATCACCGTCAGGGCGGGGTCACGACTGCTGGGCAGGTTGATAAACCAACGCGCAGCGCTCGGCGCTGCTTGCTGCAAATAGGTCTGCGCAACGTTAAGGCTGCGGGCGTCGTCCAGAGGATACGCCTGCATTTCAGGCTGCATCCAATGGCTGATCTCATCCTTGAAGTACGACAAGGTGCCCGTCAGGAAAATCGCAAACAGCAGCCAGCCAAAGATCAGCCCGGCCCAGGTGTGCAACCAGGCCATGGCCTGGCGAAAGCCCTCTTTCATGTGCGCACCATCCACAATCCAACGCCCGCCAAGGTGGCAAACGCAGCGCTGGGCAGCATCACGCCAAACCAGGCCCGCCATGCCGTGCGGCAGGCAAAACACCAGAGCACCGCAAGCAGGTAAAACACAAACGAGCTCATCATCCCGGTGATAACCGCATCGGCGCGGGAAGTGGGCATCCACAACGCCAGGCAGATGGCGGCAAGGGAGGCCATCAGGTAACCACCGACCACGGCCGCGAGTACGCGCGATGTGACCGCCAGACGATAACGTGCGGGAAGTGAGCTTTTGCTTTTCATGCGGGAGGCGCCAGGTTCATCAGCCAGCGATATTAATGATAAATATTCTCATAAGCAAAACAGAACAGATGAAACACTCCCGTCGACGCATTGCCGAACCCCATCCAGCCGCCTACAATGCGAACAATTCTTGTTCTCTAACGTATGCCGATACGTGTGGAGTATTTCCGTTGCAGCCGTCCAACACCGTCGAAGTTTTGTACAACGACCATCACCACTGGCTCACCGGCTGGTTGCGACGCAAGCTCGGCTGCCCGGAAAACGCCGCCGACCTGGCGCAAGACACCTTTATCCGCGTGCTCACTGCTCGCGAAACGCCCATGCTGATTGAACCTCGCGCCTTCCTCACTACCGTGGCCAAGCGCGTACTGTTCAATTTTTACCGCCGCCAGGACCTGGAACGCGCCTACCTCGACGCCTTGGCGCAAATGCCCGAGCACGTAGCGCCGTCGGAAGAAGAGCGCGCAATTATCCTGCAAACCCTGGTGGAGCTGGATCAACTGCTCGACGGTCTGCCCGTCCAGGTCAAGCGTGCATTCCTGCTGGCGCAACTCGATGGCCTCACCTACGCGCAAATCGGCGCACAACTGGGTATCTCCATCGCCACCGTCAAACGCCACCTGACCAAGGCAGCCATGCGCTGCTATTTCGCCCTATGAATTTCTCGACCCAAGTCGCCGAACAAGCCGTAAATTGGCTGATGCAAATGCAGCAAGGCGCGCTCAACCCGCGCCAACAAGCGGCCTGGCAGCGATGGCTGAATGCTCACAGCGAACACCAACGTGCCTGGGACCACATGCAACGCGTCAACCAGCGCCTGCGCGGCATGCCCTCGCCCCTGGCCCACGCGGCACTGAACGCGCCGACCTCCACCAGCCGTCGCCAGGCGCTCAAGCTGCTGTTGATCCTGGGTGCTGGTTCTGTCGCCGCGTGGAGCCTGCGCCAGCAACATATCCTGCCGCCACTGACCGCCGATTACCGCAGCCCGGTGGGCCAACGCCGCAAGGTGCAGTTGGCGGATGGCAGCCAGTTACAGCTCAATACCGGCAGTGCGGTGGATGTGCATTTCGATAGCCAGCAACGGCTGATCCGCCTGCTCGAAGGTGAGATTTTGCTCACCGGCGTCAACGGCAACACGCCGCTCAACGTGCTGAGCGGCCAAGGCTTACTCAGCAGCCAAACGGCACGATTCAACGTACGCCAATTCAACGACCACACCCAACTGGCAGTGCTCGACGGCCAGGTCGAGGTGATGCCCAACACCTACAGCGGGCTGCCGCTCACAGTCCAGGCCGCGCATCAGGTCAACGTCACCCGCAAGGGCTGGGACACCCCACGCCCTACCGACGCCAACAGCGGCGCCTGGGCGGATGGCATGCTGATGGCGGCCCACATGCGCCTGGAAGATTTCCTCGGCGAACTGGGTCGTTATCGCCGGGGCCAGGTTAGCTGCGACCCACAAGTCGCCAACCTGCTCATCTCCGGCAGCTATCCGCTGGACGACAGCGAGCGCATTCTCGACCTACTGGAAGTCAGCCTGCCGGTCAAAGTGCGGCGCTTTACCCGCTACTGGGTAAGCGTGCAGGCACGGGTCTGAATTTTTTAGAAAAAGATGTGAGCCGTTTTCCACACCTCGCGTGACAGAGAAGGAAAGCCACCTTGATCCTTCCTTCTCAGGACCGCTCTTCATGCCCCAGCAACCGACGTTTCTTGCCCGCACTGTGCGCCAACTCCTACTGGGCGCCAGCCTGAGTCTTACCGTGCTGCCCGCAGCAATGGCCGCTGACGCCAAGCCCTATCACATCGCACCGTCCGCCCTGGAAGCCGCGCTGAATCAATTTGGCCGTGAAGCCGGTGTGTTGATTTCCTTCGGCTCACAAGTGACCGCGGGTATGCAGAGCAATGGCCTGTCGGGTAATTTCAGCACTGTCGAAGGCCTGCAAAAACTGTTGGAAGGCACCGGCCTGCAAGCCCGCGCAGAGGGCGAAAACGCCTACAGCCTGCAACCGGCAAGCGCTCCTGCGACCATCGAGCTGGGCACTTCCAGCGTGGTCGGTGACTGGCTCGGCGACGCGGCACAAACCAATGTGTTCGAACACCCCGGTGCCCGTGATGTGATTCGCCGCGAAGAATTCGAACGCCAGGGCGCCACCCAGGCCCGCGATGTGCTCAACCGCATCCCCGGCGTCAATGCGCCAGAAAACAATGGCACCGGCAGCCACGACATGGCGCTCAACTTCGGCATTCGTGGCCTCAACCCGCGCCTGGCGTCGCGCTCCACGGTATTGATGGACGGCATCCCGGTGCCCTTCGCGCCCTACGGCCAGCCGCAGCTGTCATTCGCCCCTATCAGCATGGGCAACATGGACGCCGTGGACGTAGTCCGCGGCGGCGGCGCGGTGCGTTACGGCCCGCAGAACGTCGGCGGCGTGGTCAACTTCGTGACCCGGGCGATCCCGGATGCACCCACGGTCAAAGGCGGTTTCCAGACTGAAACCAGCCCATCCTCCAGCCACGATGGCTTCAAGACCACCGCCAACCTGCTGGCCGGCGGCACCGCCGACAACGGCCTGGGCGGCGCGATTTTGTACTCCGGCACCCGGGGCGGCGACTGGCGCGAAAACAGCAACACGCGCATCGACGACCTGATCCTCAAGGGCAACTACCAACTCGACGAAGCTAACAGCTTCAACGCCATGGCCCAATACTACGAAGGTCAGGCCGATATGCCTGGGGGTTTGAACGTGGCGGACTACAAGGCTGACCCGTATCAGTCCACTCGTCCCTACGACAAATTCTGGGGCCGTCGTACGATGTTTAACGTCGGCTATCGCTACGAACAGGATCGTCGCGAATTCACCGTCAACAGTTTCTTCACCAAGACCCTGCGCAGCGGGTACCTGGACCAGGGCACGTTTCTCTCGCTATCACCACGCGAGTATTGGGTGCGCGGCCTGGAAACCCGCTTCGCCCAAGGTTTTGACCTCGGCCCTACCAGCCATGAAGTCGGCGTCGGCTATCGCTACATCAATGAAGCCGGCCACGAGTTGCGATACCGCACGCCAATCTCGGCCAATAACCAGCAAATCCCCACCACTGACAGCCGCAACGACCGAGATACCCGGGGCGGCACCGAAGCCAACGCGTTCTTCATCGACGACCGGATTGATATCGGCAAGTGGACCATTACCCCTGGCATCCGTTACGAAATGGTCAAGTCGGAGCAGACCGACCACATCAACAACCTCAACTATAAAGGCGACTACAACACCGCGTTGCCAGCGTTGAACGTGCTCTACCACCTCACCGACAGCTGGAACCTCTACGCCAACACCGAAGGCTCGTTCGGCAGCGTGCAGTACAGCCAGATGGCCAAGCGAGTACCCAAAGGCGAAGTCAAACCGGAAAAGGCTCGCACGTGGGAAATCGGGACTCGCTACGACGACGGCACCTTGCGTGCAGAAATCGGCGCTTTTCTGATCAACTTCGATAACCAGTATGAAAGTAACCAAACGGACGACTCCGTGGTCGCCCGCGGTGAAACCCGCCACCAAGGCATTGAGACCAGCGTCAACTACGCCCTCGATGGCTTGAGCCCGGCATTGGCAGGGTTCGATGTGTACGCCAGCTACGCCTATGTCGACGCCACCATTCGTGAAGACGGCCCGAACAAAGGCAACCGCGTGCCCTTCTCGTCCAAACACAAAGGCACGATGGGCGTGGGTTACACCGAAGGCCGCTGGAAGCTTAATGTGGACAGCAGCTTCCAGAGCAGCCAGTTCGCCGACAATGCAAACACCCACGCCGAAAGCGCCAACGGTGCTAACGGCCGTATCCCAGGCTATATGCTATTCAGCAGCCGCGCCGCGTACGACTTTGGCCCACAGCTGTCGGATTTGAACGTGGCGGTGGGGGTGAAAAACATTTTCAACACTCAGTACTTCACCCGTTCGTTTGATGACAACAACAAGGGCAAATACGTCGGCGAGCCGCGCACGGTGTACGTGCAAACCTCTATCGCGTTCTAACTGCCCGCCAGGCAACTGGGGGTAGCCGCTACCAGCGCGTCGATGGCGCAACGGGTCTTGGCCGGCATATGGGGTGCGGTCGGCCAGATCACGTGAATCGGCGCAGGCTGTTCGCGGTATTCCGGCAGCACCGCTTCGAGTTGACCGCGCAGCACATAATGGGCGATCAACCAACTCGGCAACCACGCCAGGCCGACGCCCGCGATGGCAGCGTCGGCCACCGCCTGGAGGTCGTCCAGCACCAGCGGCGACTTAATGCGTGAGCGATGGGGGGTATTGGTTCTGTAGGCGATGCCTCGATGGGCTGTCAGATCCTCGCTGGATTCGATGGGACCCACGCGTTGCAGATAGGCCGGCGACGCGGCCAGGCCCATGCCCTGTTCACCCAGACGGCGTGCGCTTAGGCGATCGGTGTCGGGTAATGAACCAATGCGTACGGCGATATCGAAGCCCTCCTGCACCAGGTCGATCATGCGATCAGAGAAGCTGATCTCGATCTCGAGTTCTGGGTAAAGCGCCATCAACCCCCACAACGCTGGCGCCGCGTAGTGATGCCCGAAGGCCAATGGCACGCTGGCTCTCAAGCGTCCCCTTGGCTGTTGCCGGCCGCTTTCCAGCATCGACTCGGCGGCCTCCAACTCTGCCAGTGCGCGCAGACAATGCTCGTAGTACGCCTGCCCATCTTCGGTCAGATGTTGGCGTCGGGTGGAGCGTTGTAGCAGCCGCGTGCCCAGTCGCGCCTCCAGCCGTGCCAAGCCCTTGCCGACTGCCGAACGTGTGAGGTTCAGGCGTTCGGCGGCCTCTGTCAGATTGCCGCTTTCCACGATGTGAAGAAACAGTTCAACACCGTCAAAACGTGGAGTGGCCATACTGTAATTGTCGCCCTGAATTCTCTTATCAGCGGAAAACTTATCACGAATAAAGCGCGTAATTCCCCTGAAAATAACATCACTTCATTTTTTCAGGAGCATCCCATGCCACCCGTCGCCACGTTATCGGCCAACGACACGCCAAGCAACGCTAGAAACGGCTTAGCTCTCAGCGCCGTCTGCCTGGTGGCCCTGATGTTCGGCCTGGAAATCTCCAGCGTACCGGTCATCCTCCCGACCCTCGAACAACAACTGGGCACCGGCTTTCAGGATGCCCAATGGATCATGAACGCCTACACCCTGGCCTGCACCAGCGTGCTGATGGCCGCCGGCACGTTGGCAGATCGCTTCGGGCGCCGGCGCATGTTGGTGCTGTGCTTATGGCTGTTTGCTTTCGCTTCGCTGGCCTGTGGATTGGCCAGCGATGCTTCTACGCTGATCACGGCACGTTTCGTACAAGGCGTGGGCGCGGGGGCGATGATGATCTGTCAGTTCGCGATTCTGTCCCACCAGTTTCGCGAGCCGGCAGCACGCGCGCGGGCCTTTGCGGTGTGGGGCGTGATCGCCGGCATTGGCTTGGGGTTTGGGCCGATGGTGGGGGCGTTGATTCTGGCGGTGGCGGACTGGCGGTGGGTATTTCTCGTACATGTTCCACTGACATTGCTTACGTTGGGCTTACTGCACATCAGCGTGAAAGAGTCGCGCGATCCCGCCGGCCATCACCTTGATATCGCCGGCATGCTCACCCTGACGTTGGCGGTATTTGCCTTGGTGTACTTTATTACCCAAGGCAGCGAGAACGGTTTTGGCACACCGGCCATGCTCGGCTGGGCCGCATTGTCGCTGGTCGCCATGGCGCTGTTCATCGCCGTTGAGCGACGCAGCGCCCACCCGATGTTCGATTTCTCAGTATTCCGCATCCAGCGTTTCAATGGCGCGCTGATGGGTTCGATTGGCATGAACTTCAGCTTCTGGCCGTTCATGATCTACCTGCCGCTCTACTTCCAGGCCGGCCTGGGCTACGACACCCTGACCACAGGCAGCGCCCTCCTTGCCTACACCTTGCCCACCTTGCTGGTGCCGCCACTGGCCGAACGCCTCGCGTTGCGCTACGGCGCTGAACGCATCATCCCCTTGGGTTTGGGCCTCATGGGCGCAGGCTTCTTGAGCATGGCGGCCACCAACAGTGCCGCCCAACCGAGCATCCTGCTGGTGCTGCTCAGTTGCGTGATTGCCGGGGTTGGCCTGGCGTTGACCAACTCACCCACCACCAACACCACCACCGGTTCAGTCTCGGCCGACCGCGCAGGCATGGCCTCAGGTATCGACCTGAGTGCACGGCTGATCACCCTGGCGCTCAACATTGCGCTGATGGGCTTGGTAGTGCTGCTGGGGATCAGCGATCAACTCGCCGCCGTGTTGCCCGCAAGCACGGCGATGGATTGGCCGGCTATCAGCCAGAACATCGCGGCGGGCAAGTTGGATTTAGTGGGGCTAAGCGCTGACGACGCCCAAGTGGCACTTCGGCATGGCGCTGGCTGGGCCATGCTCTTCGCGGGAGCGGGAGCGACCGGGCTGGCGGTGATGAGTGGGTATTTTTTCCGACGCATTCAATAACGAAAACGGGCCTGCATGAGCAGGCCCGTTCGGTAGGGGATGAAAGAACTTTCAGCTCTTAGCTGTTAAAGACGGCGCGTTCTTTTTCCAGAAACTCCTGCTCAAGTTCATCTTCATTGACCTTGGTATCCGACAGGCTTTTACCGGCAGCGCGTGGCTTGCCTTGCAGTCGACCAAACAAATGTTCCAGCGCGTGATCCAGCTTGGTGGCTGCACCGTCGATCGCCTGTTCCAGCGTATCGGCCTTGTGCAGCACCGAGAGCGGTTGATGGCCTTTTGGCCGCGCTTCCAGACGGCAACTCAAATCATGCGGGCCAGGCTTATCGCCGTTCTCATCCCGCAGGTAGACCTCCACTCGGGTCAGGTCTTCTTCGTAACGTTCGAGCGTGCTTTCAATGGTATTACGTACCCACTCCTCCAGTCGGATGCTGCTTTCAATATGGTTATCGCTATTGACTTGGATTTGCATAGTTCTTCCCTTATTTCAGCTAGCTCGCGGGAGGCCATGAACGCTTTACCAGGCAGGTAAAATCATGACCTCTTGGTTACACAATTGGGCAGACGGAGAAACAATTCAACCCCTTTGCGAAGATAAATCACACATTACAAATTAAGTCTGACAACCATCAAACACGCTGTTATCGTCGGGAGTTGGGTACATCTTCTTACACTCCCAATTCCCTACAATTGCCCTTCTCCCAAGGGGTGCAATCCACGAAAAATTTCCGCTTCTTCCACCAGCCAATCATGGACCGCTCGCACGCCCGGATGGTTCAGCGCACCTGGCGCGTACAGCAGCACGTAACGTTTGTGATTGGGAACGGCCAGGCCGAAAGGCACGATCAACGTGCCGCGCTCCAACTCATCGTTGAGCAAGGTACGCCGAGCGATGGCCACGCCCATGCCGGCAATGGCCGCTTCGATGGTCAGGTGGTTGCGGTTGAAGGTGTGACCACGGCGTACATCGGCTTCGTGATAGCCGATGGCATTCAGGTAAAACTCCCACTCGGCATACTCATAGCTCCCACGCCAGGCAGTAATGTCGTGCAGCAGCGGGAAATGCACCAGATCTGCCGGCCCATGCAACGGCGGGCGACCGCGTAGCAGGCTCGGGGCGCACACCGGGAAGATCTGCTCATCCAACAGGGCCGTGGATAACAAGCCAGGGTAGCTGCCATCGTTCAGGTCGATGGCCAGGTCGAAGTCGCCCTCATGCAAGGCGATGCTGCTGTCTTCGGCGACCATGCGCAGTTGAATATCCGGAAAGCGCTGCTGCAGCCGCGGCAAACGCGGGGTCAGCCATTTGCCGAGAAACGACGGAATTGAGCGCAAGCGCAAGGTACCGCTGATCATCCCCGCATCCAGCCGCTGCAATTCGGCATCGATGCTGCCGTAAGCCTCCCCCACCGTCGCCGCCAGTCGTTGCCCTTCAGCGCTTAACTCCACTCCCCGTGCGCGGCGATGAAACAAACGAAAGCCCAGTCGCTCCTCCAGTTGGCGGATCTGCTGGCTGACCGCCCCCGGCGTGATGTGCAGTTCTTCGGCGCAGCGGGTAAACGACAAATGCCGCGCGGCGCAGGAAAAAACGTGCAACCAGACATAGGTCTGGCCATGAAGGTGGCGGGTCATAGGGTTTAGTCCTGCTAAAGGGTGTCTTAGGATAATTCGTTGGTCAGTGCCGATCCAGAGGCTCAGTATCGCGCCAATTGCGCTCGTCCTACAAAACATGGCAGCGATTCCTACTCCATTGCTTGTAAGGCTTTAGCATGGCTATCAGTGTTTTCGATCTATTCAAAGTGGGCATCGGCCCGTCCAGCTCCCATACCGTCGGCCCCATGCGGGCGGCGGCGACCTTTGCCCAAGCCTTGATCGAGCAACAATTACTGAGCGACACCCGCCGCGTTGAAGTGCGCCTGTACGGTTCGCTGTCTGCCACCGGTGTTGGCCATGCCACCGACCGCGCCTGCGTGATGGGCTTGATGGGCGAGTGGCCAGACCAGGTCGACCCCACCTCAATCAACGGCCGCATCCAGCAACTGCGCGAGTCTGGTCGCCTGTTGCTCGCAGGCCAGCAGGACATTGTCTTCAACTGGCACACCGACCTCCTGCTGCTGGATGAAAGCCTGCCCTACCACCCCAACGCCATGTCCCTGCATGCCTATGGCGACAACGGCTTGTTGAGCGAACAAACCTACTACTCTGTGGGCGGCGGTTTCATCATCGAAGCGGCTGAGGCCGCCTCCGGTATTGCGCCGACCAGCGATGTGGAATTGCCCTACGACTTTTCCAGCGCTGTCGAACTGCTGGCTCTGTGCAACAAGCATGGCCTGCGGGTTTCCGAACTGATGATGGCCAACGAACGGGCCTGGCGCAGTGACGAAGATATTCGCAGCGGCCTGCTGCATATCTGGTCGGTGATGCGCGAGTGCGTGGAACAAGGCCTGCGCGATGAAGGCATCTTGCCCGGTGGCCTGGATGTGCCACGCCGCGCGGCGAAGTTGCACCGCAGCCTGCTGGAAATCGGCAAGCCGAATGTCATCACGTCGACCCTGTCGGCGATGGAATGGGTGAACCTGTTTGCCCTCGCCGTCAACGAAGAAAACGCCGCCGGCGGGCGCATGGTCACCGCACCCACCAATGGTGCAGCGGGGATCATCCCGGCAGTGCTGCATTACTACATGAAGTTCAACGCCGATGCGTCTGACGACGACGTGGTCAATTTCTTCTTGGCGGCCGCCGCTGTCGGCATCCTATGTAAGAAAAACGCCTCGATTTCCGGTGCCGAAGTCGGCTGCCAGGGCGAGGTCGGTTCGGCGTGCGCCATGGCTGCCGCCGGCTTGGCCGATATCCTCGGCGCTACTCCCGAGCAACTGGAAAACGCCGCCGAGATCGGCCTGGAACATAACCTCGGCCTCACCTGCGACCCCGTCGGCGGCCTGGTACAAGTGCCATGCATCGAGCGCAACGCCATCGCCGCCGTCAAAGCCATCAATGCCACGCAAATGGCCCTGCGCGGTGACGGCAAACACTTCATCTCACTCGACCGGGTAATCCGCACCATGCGCGATACCGGTGCCGATATGCATGACAAATACAAAGAAACTTCACGGGGCGGCCTGGCGGTCAGCTGGGTGGAGTGCTGATCGGAGCACTGCTACCCGCCCCAACGTGAGCCCGCGCAAAAATAATAACGAGGCAATAGCGATGACCGATGTACGTACACCTGCCGTTGAGAATGCAGTAGACAACACCGTTACAAAGGGTTGGACCAAACACGACACCACTTGGATGCTCGGCCTCTACGGCACCGCCATCGGCGCCGGCACCCTGTTCTTGCCGATCAACGCTGGCGTCGGCGGCTTCTGGCCGTTGATCGTGCTGGCGCTGCTGGCCTTCCCTATGACTTTCTTCGCGCACCGTGGGCTGACGCGTTTTGTGTTGTCGGGCAAATCCGGCGACATCACCGAAGTGGTCGAAGAACACTTCGGCGTCGGCGCAGGCAAGCTGATCACCCTGCTGTATTTCTTCGCAATTTTCCCGATCCTGCTGGTGTACAGCGTGGCGCTGACCAACACCCTCGGCAGCTTTATGGAACACCAACTGCACATCGCCCCGCCGCCTCGGGCGATCCTGTCGCTGGTGCTGATCCTCGGCCTGATGGCTATCGTACGTTGCGGCCAAAGCGTGATCGTCAAGGCCATGAGCGTGCTGGTGTACCCGTTCGTTGCTGCGCTTTTGTTGCTGGCGCTCAGCCTGATCCCTAACTGGAACGGCGCATTCTTCGCCTCCGCCGGTGAAGGCATGCCTCTGCCACTGTTCTTCAAGACCCTGTGGCTGGCGATCCCGGTGATGGTGTTTTCGTTCAACCATTCGCCGATCATCTCCGCGTTCGCCGTCGACCAGAAGCGCGTGTACGGCCCCCAGGCCGAACGCAAAAGCAGCGGCATCCTGGCCACCGCCCACGGCATGATGGTGTTGACCGTGATGTTCTTCTGCTTCAGCTGCGTACTGGCCTTGTCGCCAGCTGACTTGGCAGCCGCCAAAGCGCAGAACATTTCGATCCTGTCGTACCTGGCCAACCACTTCCAAACCCCGGTGATCGCCTACGCCGCACCATTGATCGCCTTGGTGGCTATTACCAAATCATTCCTCGGCCATTACATCGGTGCCAGCGAAGGTTTCCAGGGTTTGATCGTCAAATCCCTGCGCGGGCGTAACCGCTCCATGTCGGCCAAATGGCTCGAGCGCAGCACTGCGCTGTTCATGGTGCTGACTTGCTGGGCCGTGGCGACCTTCAACCCCAGCATCCTGGGCATGATCGAAACCATGGGCGGGCCGATCATCGCGTGTCTGCTGTTCCTGATGCCGATGTACGCAATCCGCCGCGTGCCATCTCTGCGCCCGTATTCGGGCCAGTTGTCGAACGTGTTTGTGGTGGTGATTGGGCTGATTGCGCTGTCTGCGATCGTTTTCTCGGTACTGCCCTGAAATAGCCCACCGCTCTCAAAAACAACTTAGGTCAAATGTGGGAGGGGGCTTGCCCCCGATGGTGGTCCATCAGCCAATGAATACTCGGCTGACACACTGCTATCGGGGGCAAGCCCCCTCCCACATTGGCCTGTACGGCACGGCCCTTGCTGTACAGCTCTGGAGGGAAACGGATTTTAGTGAATGGCCGGTGGTCAGGAAACGCGAACTAATCCCGACACCGGTCGTCAATGACTGCATGTTCTTATCAGGCGGTATCGCACCATGGACAATCCTTTTCAGATCATCACCGACACCTTCGCCCCGGAATACCGCGTCAATTTGAGCATCCAGCGGCTGGACGGCAGCATCATGCTTACCCTCTCCAACGAGGCGGGCGTGGTTGCCAAGCGCATGATCAGCGCCGAACAACGCAACGACCCGCAACGGCTCAAGCGGCTGGTGCAAAGCATTCAATTCGGCATCGCCATCGAGCAGGGCCATAGCGCCATGGAGATTCTGGCGGTGATGACCGATGGTGATCACAAGCTGTTGCAGCGCCCGCCGGCGCGAGCGCTGCCCTTCAGCGTTGGGCTTTAAAGCTCGCCCTTCTCGGTTTCCACGCTCGCCTCGCCCTTGCGACGCGGGCCTTCGACTTTCACCGAAGGGAATGCCGATGAGGCGTAGCGCACCACCAGAATCGCGAACGCCAACAGCAGAATCCCACCGCACAGGTAGATGATGCCTACGTCCGGCGGGTTGTGGTGGGACACGTTGGAGATCAGCAGGCGCGTCAGCGCAGTGATCGCCACGTAGATCAGAAAGCGCACTGGCATGTGGTTGGTCTTGAAGTAAATCCCGACCATTGCGCCCAACTCCAGGTAGATGAACAGCAGCAAGATGTCATCGATCTTGATGTGCCCGTTCTCCAGCATCCCCAAAAATTCCATCACCGCCGCCCAGGCCGTCACCGCACCAATGGCAAACAGCGCCAGGTAGTGGAACGACTCGACAAACAGATTGCCCAGCGACTCAGCCAGCTCATGCACGTTCTGGCGCAGCCTTTCGGCCCAGTTGATTTTCACGATGATGCTTCCTTAGGTCGGCTCGACCGGATAGTGCGGGTTGGACGTGACGGTTGTTCTGCATGCAGAAAAAAGGCCAGGGCATGCATAAGATGATGGCGGGGTGACATGAGGCACGCCAAACCCGAATTTACGGCTACATTAAAAAGCTGCTATCCAAACCCTTTGGTTTGGCTTATCCTTTTAGCTGTATATAAATACAGTAGTCGCAATAGACAACTATCGTGAAGGCATGTGAGGTGGTGAATGGCCGTCGAAGTGGTATACCGCAGCAGCCGAGATCTGGAGCGTTTGTTCATGGATAAAGCCGAAGCTGACCGTCATGACAAAATGCTTGAACTCGCTGAGTTGCTGGCAGAAGTGTTGCAAAAGGCTGTGCCGTCGCTGAGCGAGCAGCAGGTCGAAGAAGCCGGGATCTACATGGCGAAGAATCGCGATGTATTTGCCAAGGCGTTCAAGAGTCAACCGGACGCACTGTCTGAGTTGCTGAACGCTACGGCGGAATAGAGCCCGAATTGAATAGGCCCTGAATCATGGATTCAGGGCCTATTCAATATATGGGTTATTTGTACAGCAGGCGCTCGGCCAATTCGTCCGCCACCCGCGCGGGGCTGCGTTTTTCGGCTTGGGCATGGGCGAAGATTTCAGTGAGGCGTGTACCGATGTTGGACAGGTGCGCGGTGATGCTGGGCAGTTCGGCGCCGCCGTGCTTGAGGGCGACGTAGATCAGGCCGCCAGAGTTGATCACGTAGTCGGGGGCGTAGAGGATGCCGCGCCCTTCCAACTGATCGGCGACCTCCAGGTTGGTCAACTGCGCACTGGCCGAACCGGCCACGGCCGCGCACCGCAATTGGCCGACACTTTGGCGATTGAACACGGCGCCCAAGCCGCAAGGGGCGAGGATATCGCAGGGAGTGCTGAGCAAGGCGTCATTGGCAATCGGGTGCGCGCCCAACTGCTCCATGGCCAGTTGCACCTTGCCGTGATCAATATCGCTCACCAGCAGTTCGGCGCCAGCGGCATGCAGTTGTTCGGCCAGGGCAAAACCGACGTTGCCCAGGCCTTGCACTGCCACGCGCAAGCCTTCGAGGTTATCGCTGCCCAGGCGGGCCATAGCGGTGGTGCGAATGCCCGCGAACACGCCCATGGCCGTGTGGGAAGATGGGTCGCCGGCCGCCGTGGTGCTGGTGACGAAGCGGGTTTGTTGGGCGATGCAGTCCATGTCAGCCACCGAGGTGCCGCTGTCGATGGCAATGATGAAGCGGCCGTCGAGTTTTTCGATACAACGACCAAAGGCTTCAAACAGTGCGGCGCGGCTTTCCACGTGCACTGGGCGCAAAATCACTGCCGTGCCGCCGCCCACTGGCAATCCGGCGAGAGCGGCCTTGTAGCTCATGCCTTGGGCCAGGCGCGCGGCATCGGCCACGGCACTTTCGTCGTCGGGGTAGGAGAGATAACGACAACCGCCAAGGGCAGGGCCGAGGCGGCTGTTATGAATGGCGATGACCGCCTTCAGCCCGGTGACCGGGTCGACGCTCAGGTGCAGCGATTCAAGGCGGGTGCTGTGCATGAGAGCAAACATCGTCAAGCTCCCGAATCACTTCTGGTGGTGGGCCAAGTATAGGCTTGCGTTGGAAAACTGCCGGAACACGCTGGAATAAGCCGCCCGATTTAGCAGGTGCTGCGGCATAAGTGCGTCGGATATTCCTCAAGCCACTGGACGAAAATTCCCAGCAAGGCTAAAACGGGGGCATCCGCCGGAGAATGCAATGAACCCCCGCAAAGCCTTTTTAGCCTGCCTGGAACGTTCACCCCCCGCGCTGTTTGAAGCGGCGCTGTGGATTGCTGCCGAGCACGACGCAACCGTGCAGCCGTTGGTCGTGATGCAGGAGCTGACGCTGTTGCAACAACAGGTCGGCCGAGGCCTGCCCCAGTTGCCGGCGGATGAACTGGGCCAACCGTTACTGCGATGCATGAATGACCTGGGGTTCGCCCAGGATGAATTCACCCCCCTGCGCCCCGCCGCCGCCTTGCTGGACAAGGTGCTGCAACGCAAACGCGGGCAACCCCTGGCCATGGGGCTGATCGCCCTGGAACTGGCGCGGCGCCTGCACATCCCCATGGTTGGCGTGAATTTCCCGGGGCACTTCCTGCTGCGGGTTCCCAGTGCCGACCACCTGCTGGACCCCTGCGGCGGTCGGCGTCTCTACCCCAACGACTGCCGCGACCTGCTGCAGCGCCAATACGGCCCTAATCTCAAGTTGCAGGCCGAGCACCTGCACACCGCCGACCCGCGTTCGATTCTGCAACGCCTGTCGCGCAACTTGCGCCAGTTGCACCTGGCCAACGACGCACCGCTCGATGCCCTGGTGGACGCCGAACGTGTGCTGGAGTTGGGCAATGCCAGCGCTGCCGATTATCTGGCCCGGGCCAGCCTGTATCAGCGCCTGGATTGTCCCAACGCCGAGCGCTTCGACCTGGAGCACGCGCTGTTGCTCAGCGAAGACCCGATCCAGCACCTGCGCCTGACCGAGCGATTAGGCCACCTGCCCCCAAACTCGGTCGTGCACTGAACAAAAATGTGGGAGGGGGCTTGCCCCCGATGGCGGTGTGTCAGCCACACAGGTATCAACTGAACCATCGCTATCGGGGGCAAGCCCCCTCCCACATTGAGCGCGTCAGATGATGCAAGGCCTAAGGTGTGTCAGGTTGGTTGGCCGGATGGGCTTTGATGAAGGCCGGATGCTGCGCCGCCAACACCGCCACCCTCCCGATTCGCGAGTACGCCGCCAGCGGCACCTTGAAGCGCTCGGCGGCATACAGCTGGGGAATCAAAAACGCATCCGCCAGCCCAGGCTGCTCGCCAAAGCAAAACCCCTGATCCCCAATCAACTGCTCCACCGCACCTAGCCCTTGGCTGATCCAGTGGCCGATCCACTCCAACACCTGTGTTTCATCATGGCCCCATTGCCGCAGCAGGTTCTGCGTGCTGGAGTTGTGCAGCGGGTGAACATCGCAAGCGATGATCGACGCCACCGCACGTTCATGGGCCCGGGTCGCGAGGTCGTTGGAGAGTAACGGCACCTGTGGATAACGTTCGTCCAGGTACTCAATGATCGCTTGCGACTGGATCAACAGCTCGCCGTCATCGGTCCGCAAGGCCGGTACACGGCCTTGCGGGTTGATCACCAGGTAGTCGGGCTGGCGGTTGGCGCCGCCTGGCGGCACCAGCAGGTTGACCGGCACCGCGTTGAAATCCAGGCCTTTGAGCGCCAGCGCAATGCGCACCCGGTACGACGCCGTGGAACGGTAGTAGGTATAGAGCTCCATGCCCCTGCCCCCTCAACGCGCCGCGACCACGGTGCCACGGCATTCGCCGAAGCCGATGGAAGCAAAGCCTTCACGACTGCAACGGGCACGCAGGATGACTTCATCACCGTCTTCAAGGAACTTGCGCACTTCGCCGGACGGCAACTCGATCACTTTTTTACCGCCCTCGGTCATCTCCAGCAGGCTGCCGAACTGCCCTGCCTGCGACCCCGACAAGGTGCCCGAACCAAACAGATCGCCGGCCTGCAACTGGCAACCGTTGACGCTGTGGTGCGCCACCAACTGCGCGACGGTCCAGTACATATGCAGGCTGTTGCTCAGCGCCAGGCGATGGGCCGGCAGGTTCTGTTCGCGCATGGCTGCGGTGGTCAACAGCACTTCCAAATCAATATCCAACGCACCCGCGGCCTGATCGCGTTTATCCAACAGATAGGGCAACGGTTGTGGATCGCCCTCAGGCCGAGCCGGCTGGGCCTTGCGGAACGGTTCCAGGGCTTCGGCAGTCACCACCCAGGGCGAAATCGTGGTGATAAAGCTTTTCGACAGGAACGGCCCCAGCGGTTGGTATTCCCAGGCCTGGATATCCCGCGCCGACCAATCGTTGAGCAAGCAGAAACCGGCGATATGTTCGGCAGCGTCGCCGATGGCAATCGAATCACCCATGGCATTGCCTTGGCCGATCCAGATGCCCAGTTCCAGTTCATAGTCCAGGCGCGCGCAGGGGCCGAAGGTGGGTTCGGTGGCGCCGGCCGGCAGCGTCTGGCCCTTGGGACGGCGCACATCGACACCTGAGGGGCGAATGGTCGAGGCGCGGCCGTGATAGCCGATCGGTACGTACTTGTAATTGGGCAGCAACGGGTTGTCGGGGCGGAACAGTTTGCCGACGTTCTGCGCATGCTCGATGCCCACGTAGAAGTCGGTGTAGTCATTGATCCGCGCCGGTACGTGCATTTGGCAATCGGCGGCGCGGTGCAGCACCTGGGCCTCGCGGGTGTGCAGCTTGCTGCCTTCGGCCAAGAGTTCAAGCAGGCGCTCGCGCAGCGCAACACGCGGGCCACGGCCCAACTCGAAAAAGGCGTTGAGTTGGCCCCCGGCAGTGGCCTCGACGGCGCGCCGGGCCTCACCCTCGAATTCGTCGATGGCGGCATGCAGGTCGAGGATCGCATCGCCAATCGCCACGCCAGTGCGCGGCGCCGAACCGTTGATGCTGAATACGCCCAAAGGCAGGTTTTGCAGAGGGAAATCCGTATGACCGTTGGCGGAGGTCACCCAGCTTAGGGTGGGGGTGGACTGAGTCATGGGTTATCTCCGATTCGGGTTGAACGTGACGGGCAGCGAGGCCCAGCACGCGTCGTAGGTGGTTTGCAGTTGCGCACAGTCGAGGGCGAACTGAGTCGGCCGCAGCACCTGGCTGGTCTCAAACATAAAGGCCATGGTGTTATCGATCTTGTGCGGCGCCAGCTCGGCGTTGATCGCCTTGGTGCAGGTCTCGCCGTCTGGGCCGTGGGCGCTCATGCAACTGTGCAGCGACGCGCCGCCCGGCAGGAAGCCCTCGGCCTTGGCGTCGTAGGCGCCCTGGATCAGGCCCATGTATTCGTTCATCAGGTTGCGGTGGAACCACGGCGGGCGGAAGGTGTTTTCGGCCACCATCCAACGCGGCGGGAAGATCACGAAATCGAGGTTGGCCAGACCGTGCACGCTGGTGGGCGAGGTCAACACGGTGAAGATCGACGGGTCGGGGTGATCGAAACTCACGGTGCCAATGGTATTGAAGCGCCGCAGGTCATATTTGTACGGCACGTTGTTGCCGTGCCAGGCGACCACGTTGAGCGGCGAATGATCAAGCTCGCAGGCCCACAACTCGCCGAGGAATTTCTGCACCAGGGGTGTGGGTTGTTTCAGGTCTTCGTAGTGCGCCACCGGGGTAAGGAAGTCACGGGGGTTGGCCAGGCCGTTGCTGCCGATGGGGCCCAGGTCTGGCAGTCGCAGAGGGGCACCATGGTTTTCCGCGACATAGCCACGGGCTTGCGGGTCGAGCAGCTCGACGCGGAATTTGAGGCCGCGAGGCAGCACAACGATTTCCAGCGGCTCCACTTCCAGCACCCCCAGTTCGGTGGCGATGCGCAGGCGGCCTTGTTCCGGGACGATGAGTAATTCGCCATCGGCGTTGAAGAACACGCGCTCCATTGAGCGGTTGGCGCGATAGGTGAAGATGCTGATGCCCGAGGGTTTTTCCGACCCGGAGTTGGCAACCATACCGACAAGGCCATCGATAAAATCCGTTGGCTCATTGGGAATATCCATCGGGTTCCAGCGCAACCGATTCGGCGTCACCGGCCCCAACGGCCCACCGGCCAATTGCCGCTCAAGTTTCACGAACGCCGGGTGATTGGCTGATGGTTGAATGCGGTAAAGCCAGGTACGCCGGGCTTCACTGCGCGCCATGGTGAAGGCCGTGCCGGAAAACAGTTCGGTGTACAGCCCATAGGGCGCTTTTTGCGGCGCGTTCTGGCCGACCGGCAGTGCCCCGGGCAGGGCTTCGCTGGCGAATTCATTGCCGAAGCCCGAAAGATAGTCGAGGTTCATGGATCATCCTCTATGCGGAAGTTGTTTTTATCGTAATCCAGTTACGCATAACGTAATTTGATCACTAACGACCGTCAAGTTATAAAGACGCCCATTCATCTCTCGGACTCCTGCCCCTCCATGGAAAAGCCCCGCGACACCGGTAAACAGAAAGTCCGCTCGGCCGAAGTGGGCACCGACATCCTCAAGGCCCTGGCCGAACTGTCGCCGGCCACGTCGCTGTCGCGCCTGGCCGAGCATGTGCAGATGCCAGCGAGCAAGGTGCATCGCTATCTACAGGCCTTGATCGCTTCAGGGTTTGCCGAGCAAAACGTAGTCACCAACCACTATGGCCTGGGACGCGAAGCCTTGCGCGTAGGCCTGGCGGCGCTGGGCAGCATGGACGTATTGAAAGTCGGCGCCCTGCCCCTGGCGGAGCTGCGTGATGACTTGAATGAAACCTGCTTTCTGGCGGTATGGGGCAATCAAGGCGCGACCGTGGTGCATATCGAACCGGCGGTGCGCGCCGTGACGGTGGTGACACAGTTGGGTTCAGTGTTGCCGCTGCTCAGTTCGTCCACGGGCTTGGTGTTCAGCGCGTTCCTGCCGTTGCGGGAGACCGTCGAATTGCGTGAGCGAGAGGTGCAGGCGGGTAGCGCCCACGCGTTCGCGGACGATCAGGCCTACGCCAGCGCCTGCGAACAGATTCGCGCCCGGGGCCTGCATTTTGTGCATGGTTTGTTGATGCCGGGGGTGGACGCATTGTCGGCGCCGGTGTTCAACGCGGTCGGGCACGTCGCGGCGGTGATGACCGTGGTCGGCCCCACCTCGTTGTTCCACGCCGATGAGGACGGCCCGGCAGCGCAGCGTTTGCTGGCGGCAAGCCGGGCGGTAAGTTGGCGCATGGGCTATCAACCCTGAGTCAGTCGTGCCACTGGGTCAGGGCCAACGCCAAGCGATTTTCCAGCGTGTGGATGGGCGTGGCGTCGCTCAGGTAGTTATTGCTGATCATCGAAAACACCAGGCGCCGGCCCTCGGCATCAGTGATATAGCCGCTCAACGATGACACCCCGGCCATGGAGCCGGTTTTGGCGTGCAGGTTGTTTTCAGCGGCCGTGCCGCGCAACCGGTAGCGCAGGCTCCCGCCGCGCATGCGCTCTGCATTGCCGGCAATCGGCAAGGCGTTGTACCAGGCGTCAAACCACGGTTGTTTGGCCGTTGCCAGCAGCAGGTCCGTGAGGGTTTGCGAGGACACCAGGTTACGCCGCGACAAACCCGAACCGTCCACCTGGCTCAGCGTCGTCGGGTCCAGCCCTTGGCGCCGCATAAATGCCGCCACCGCCAAGGCGCCTGCCTGTGCCGTCCCCGCATTGGATGTCTTGCGCCCCATGGCCTTGAGCAAGGCTTCGGACATGTTGTTGTTCGACAGCTTGAGCAACGGCGTGATCAGCTGCTGCAGCGGTGCAGATTGATGCTCCGCCAACAGCGTGGCGGTCGCCGGAGTGGTACCCCCGATCACACGCCGGCCCAGCACCTCAATGCCTTGTTGCGCCAGCGCCTGCTCGAACAGATTGGCCACCAGTTGCGTCGGTTCCCACACACTGACCCACTGCCGGCTCTGCTTGCCCGGCGCCAGTGCGCCGGTCAATTGCAGCACATTGGTGCCGTGCTGGCGGGTGATGCCATAGCTGTTACCGGGGCCACTGACGGCGCGGTTGTTCAGTTGCACATAGTCGGTGGCCGGGCTTACCACCACACTTACTGGCTGGCCGACCGTGACGGGAGCCTTGGCGGTCACGAGCAAGGTTCCGGCATCAAAATCGGCATTGGGTGACACGGTCAACGCCGAAACCTGCGCGCCGTAATAAGTACTTTCATCGTCGTGGGCCCAGTCGACACCCAGGCGCTCAGCGTCAAAGAAGGTGTCGTCGAACACAAGATCCCCCTCCACGCGTCGAACCCCCTGGCTCGCCAATTGCGCGGCCAAAGCCTGGTAATCCGCGAATTGGGTGGTCGGATCGCCCAAGCCCCGCACGTAGAGGTTTGCGGTGAGGCGCTCGCCCTGCTGTGGACCGTTGCTCAACAGCTGGGTGGAAAAGCGGTACTGCGGCCCCAGCACCTCCATCGCTGCTGCCGTGGTCAGCAACTTGAGATTAGAGGCTGGCACCAGCCGCGTACGTGGGTTGTGCTGGTAGAGCGTATTGCCGCGATCGTCGCGCACCATCAAGGAGACGGTGGCGCCCTGCAGCGCGGGGTCAGCCAGGAGATGATCCAGGGCGGCTGGGATGGAGGTCTGCGAAACGCTCGCACACCCCCCCAGCAGAAACAGCAATGCGCTGGTGACTATCAACTTTGCAAATGGCATCGGCGTTTTGTGTCCGCAAAAAACTGTGCGGCAACGCTACCAGCTCACTCACCTTGTGGCGAGAGAGCTTGCCGTAGCGTTACGCCTGGAGGCGAAAGCCCAGGCGGGGGAAATGCACATGCACGGTGCCGGCGCGTTCGTCGGTACGCCGCAGGATCAGCTCTTCGCGACCGGCGAAGAGCAATTCTCCGGCGACCGGGTCGACGCCATAATCGATGGCGCTGATGGTCACCTGCTGGCCCACCTTGAAGCCGTTCAAGTCGTCGAACACTTCGTCCGGCAACGGCGCCGGCGTGGCATTGCGCGAAATCTCCAGCGCTTGTTCCGGGGTCATCTGGCTGGCGGTGCCGTGGCCGAAACCGAGCACGCGCTCCAGCCATGCCGACACGGCCGGATAGGCATCCACAAGCGGCGCAGTCACCGGCGTAGCCTTGAGAAACCACAGCGGGTGAGCCAAGGCAAAGTCAGCAATCGAGGGCTCACCGAACAGGAAGTCCCCGGTCTCGCGCTGCAACTGCTGCTCCAGGCGCGCCATGATCGCCGGCCACTGGTGCTTGGCCAGCTCAACCGGCAATTTACTCGCTGTGCCGCCACTGAACAGTGCCGCGCGGTCGGCGAGAAACGCCTTGATGGCCTCCGGCGGCAGTTTGCCAAAGCGTACGGCCACCGACTCCGGCTGGAACACCAGGCTCACGGCATGGGCGAACACCACGCTGTCGGCCCAGCTGGCGAAAGTTTGGGTGATCATTTCCTGGCCCAGTGGGAACAAGGCCGGTGCGGTTTTTTCCTGCTCCAGGCGGCGAGCAATCAAGGCGGTGTCGCAGTAGATATCGGCGCCAACCTGCAATACCGGCGTCTTGCGATAACCACCGGTCAACGCGGTAAGGTCTGGCTTGGGCATCACCGGCGAGATGTGTACGGAGTGCCAGGACAAGCCTTTGAAACCCAGCAACAGCCGAGCCTTTTCCGCGAAGGGAGACGTTGGATAGTGATGCAGGATTAACTCAGACATGCCGGGACTCCTTAGCAAATGAGCCCGAAGCTTAGCGCGCAATGCCCGTCAACGGCCTGATGGGAACCCATCAGTCAAATTGATAGACCGCTGGCGGCCAGGCACTCCTTGGCACTCTTCCTCAGTTTCTTGATCAAGCGTTCCTGGCGCAACGCCTCGCCCTTGCTCGCACACTGCTCTGTGTACACCAGCGCTACTGCCGGGCTGGACAGGAAGAACCGTGCGCCCTTGCCGCTCTGGTGCATGGCGAAGCGGCGCACCGGATCGTTGCTGATGCCACAGTAAAGCGAGCCATTGGCGGCGCGTACCAGGTAGACGAACCAGGGCTTGGGTTCTGAAGGCTCAGTCACGGTTCAATTCAGCAAGACAAGAAGAGCGCACAGTTTATCAACGACTGGCCTGAAATGCCTTCAAACCGCGCAGCGCCTGGGCACGTACGGCGTTCTTGACCACCGGCGTCCAACCGAGCAGCAGGCCTTTGGCGCCCAGTGCCTGACGTGACCAACGCCACAGGTCGAAGCTGTCGTGATGCTCGCAGATCTTGCCGTCGCGAAACACAAAGCGCGCCTGAATGTCGTTGACCACGGTGTTGCCCGTGGCACTGAACAGGTAAGTGGCGACCCAGTGCGCACTGCCGCTGCGCTCATCGCTGCGCACACTGTCGAAGGTCAGGGAAAATTCCTTGGCGCGGGTGGTGAGCATGCGCCACATATCGCCGGCATCGCGCCCGCGCAGTTCGCCGAAGGCCGGGTCGCTGAACACCACATCGTCGGTGTAGCAGGCGGCCATGGCCTCGGCGTCCAGGCGTTGGAACGCCTGGTAGAAGCGGGTGATCAGGGCGTCGTGGTCATCACTCATGGGCTGGCTCCGGGCTATCGTCAGGTGTGTGCACGATAGTCCGCAAGGCTCGGGAAAGCCATGATCATTCGCCAGCTCGATGGCGTGGTACCCAATGCGCTTAGAGGTAGACCACTTCGAGGGTGGCGCTGCCGTCCAGCGGAATTTCGGTGGTGAGCGGCAGGGTCCGCTTTGGCGCAATCGTTGCTGAAATGTTGAAATCGACTTCCAGATTTTGCACCGCCAAGGGCGACGCCCCGCCGCCAACAGCCCCGTTCAACGAGCGCAGCCATCCCACCTGCCACCCCGTCCCCGTCGCATCTACCCAACTGTTGCCGTCGGGGGATTCGATCATCGAGCGAGGGATACCATCGCCGCTGGCTTGAGTGGGCGTCAGCATATATGCGCCAATTTTCACATCACCGGTCGCCAGTCCCAGGCCGTAATGGGGGGTGTTTCCTGGAATATAGGAATATGCAGTGCCAGGGCGATTATCTGTGCTTTTCACGGCTATCAGCGTCGTCGCTTCGCATTCAACCATCAACTTCATGGAAATAACCGTTGGCAACGGGTTGGGCGTATTGGCGTTGGGGAGGTCTTGGGCCGAAATTTTCCCGTAATCCGCCATACCGCCATTGGACAGGCTAGGCGTGCAAGCGGACGGGGTGATCAACCCCTTGACGGTCAAGTCGACACTGGATGCGCCGAATGCAGTGGAGGCGCCGGACAGCACTATCGCGGCTGCCAGCAATGAAATGGAGTTCTTCATTAGTTATAAGCTCTTACTAAAGTCTGACAATGGCGATATACGCGCACAGCCGTACGCCGCAACCTATTTTCACTGTCAACTTATTTATCAGGACTAAGGATTTTATGCATTCATCCAACAGAATCAACGCATTAACTTACTGTAATCTCACCGACCATAACGATGAATACAAATAATCCGAATAAGGATGCGCCCCGTCATAAAACTGCAACTTTCCCATGCATTAGCTGCCGTGAGAAATTAAGGAACCATCCCACTCTCCCGCGCATAAGCATATAAATCCACATCCGTGGAAATACTCAACCGCAACATCGCCGTACTCTTTTGTTTACTGATAGTGGAAATGCTGCGATTGACCCGCGCGGCGATCTGACTGACGGTCATACCACTGGCCAGCATTCTCACCACCTCGCGCTCCTTGCCGGACAATTGCGGGGGTTGATCCGGCGCGCTACTGCCTGCCAGGTCGAGTTGAACGCGCAAGCACTCGCTGATGAATGTGCGTCCCTGCAGCACAGTGCTGACGGCCTTGGGTAGCTCACGGGCTGAAGCATTTTTAGCCACGATGGCCTTCGCACCATGGGAAAATGCGGAACGCAGGGTGGCAACATTGGCAAACATCGTGACAAGAATGACCGGCAAACCTGGGTACTGTCGATTCAGTAAACCCAACAGCGCATACCCGTCCGCGTGCTGGCCGCCAGGCATCGCGAAGTCAGTTACGATCAGATCGCAGGGGGTCGTGGCAACCAAGGCCAGAAGTTGATCCGGCCCATCAGCTTCGCCGACGACTTTGCACTTCCCATTAGCCTCTATCACCACTTTTTGCCCAACACGAACAATAGGGTGATCGTCGGCAATAATTATCCGATTCATCGGTCAGTTCCATGATGGCAATTTGAGTTCGGCAAAATACCTCGACAAGGCTTGTACAACAACTACTGATATTGCACAGGACATGGCCTACGCCTTTGTTTTGCGGACCAGAGTTGATGCCTACAATATAAAGAGAAATAACAGACAGAAACATCCTACAGTTCAAACGGGATTATTCCTGCATTACTTGACGATAAATCAAAGATTGGCCAGGTACTGCAAATAGCGCTCAACATCGTGATCAAATCGTTCGAGTGCCTGGCAGCTGGTCAGTACGCCAACGCGCTCAACCTGTTCTATTAATTGCAGGGCGCGCGGTTCAAGGTCGGTGGAGCCTAGAAACGCAATACTGCCTATCAATCTGTGCAGCAACTGTGCGGTCAACTCAGCATCCCTATTTTTACGAGCCTGGACCAAAGCGGCGAGGTCATCATGGGCTTCCTGAATCAAGCAAAACAGCAACGGTTCAACCGCCTCCCAAAAACCGAACGTGGCAATCAGACTGACGCGCGTTGGCAACCGGCCGCTCGTCCTTAAGGTTCCTGCCAGTAGCAGGCTGCGACGCGCCAGCGTACCTGGGCCCGGCAGCCAATACAGAGCCACCTGCCTTAGTTGCTCCAAGGTGATGGGTTTGACTAGCCAATCGTCCATGCCGCAGGCCAGGCACCGCTGAATCTGCTCCGGCCCCAGGCAGCCGGTCAAGGCGACAACCGGCAGGCGCCGCGCGCCGCACTGCGCTTCGCGGCGGCGCAATTCTGCGGTCATGACATACCCATCCATGATTGGCATGCGGCAATCGCTGATGACCAGGTCAAAGGAGTGTGCAGCCAATGCTTGCAGTGCCTGCACACCATCACCTACCGCCTCGTGCGCCAGCCCCAATGTGTGCAGGAAAGCACCGATCAGCAGCCGATAAGCGCGGTGATCATCCACCAGCAGAACCCGCTTGTGCTGCCAATGGGACGGCACGGCAGGCCCCTGCGATGCCCCTTGTGCACCTCGGCCTGCATTAGTGTCCGCCATAGCCACCTCGTGCTGAGTGAGCAGCCTACCCCGTACCCTTAAGGATAGAGGATGCTGCTCGCCGGCCAGGCTTGGTCGACTTCACTCGAGTTTTCCCCGCAAAGGGCCATGCCGCCATTCGAATAAATGAATAGGGGCGATTTAAGAGCGCTGGAAAGTATCCGAACGAATGAACAGAGGCGATACAACAACTACGACAACGCAAGATTTCCTACATGCACAGTAGCGTTTTCCAAACTTCAAGCGCGCCGTTGGCCACTATCGTAATAGTTGCATTTTCCCACGCCAGCCCCAGCGCTAAAGTCGCCGTCGCTCGGCCCAAGAAGGCGCGATGGGGCTAATAACAAACACACTGCCCTCCCCATCAGTGCACTGCCCGAGCTCCCTGTCCCCCCTAGTTCCCAGGAGCCCATTCAATGAAAGCCTCATTAGCCACCATGGTGGCTGTCGTATTGCTTGGCGGTACGTCTTGCGTACTGGCTGCCAGCAGCGTCGACTTGACCGTAAAAGGCATGATTACCCCCAGCGCCTGCACACCAAGCCTGTCCCAGGACGGCAAGGTAGATTACGGCAAGATTCCCGCAAAAGACCTGTCCCTCGACAAGCCTACCGAGCTGCCCCTCAGCATCCTGCAACTGAGTGTGAACTGTGAGGCCCCGACCCTGTTCGCCCTGCACACGCGGGACAACCGCCAAGGCTCATCCTATTACGCTCACCCGAGCAACTATGGCCTGGGCCTGATCAACGGCGACCAAAAGCTGGGCAGCTATGGAATAGGCGTATTCAACCCGGTCGCGGACATCCCGGTGGTGCCTCTGATCTCTTTCGACAGCGGCAAGACCTGGGTAGTGAACGCCAGCGGCAGTTACATGGAGCCTGGCGCCTGGATCAGTTTTGGCGACTCGCCCACCCCCAAAGCGCTGAGCAACGTGACGGTCGACCTGCGCATCGACACCAGCATCGCCCCCGCCAGCGGCTTGACCCTGACTGCTGAAGTCCCGCTGGACGGCAACGCCACGGTAGACGTGGTGTACCTCTAAACCCAACGAAATACCCTCCCACAAGGACCTGTGCCCATGGATAGAACCACCCCTGCCGCCCTGGCGCTACTGCTGGCCGCCTGCGCCCCAGGCGCGTTTGCGGCCAGCAGTACGGATTTGAGTGTCTCCGGGATTATCACCCCGGCCTCTTGTACCCCCAGCCTCTCGGACGGCGGGGTGGTCGACCACGGCAAGTTGACCGCCAAAGACCTGCATCTGGACCAGCCGACCAGTCTGCAAGCCGGCGAAATGAGCCTGCAAGTGCAGTGCGAAGGGCCCACGTTTTTCACGCTGACCACGGTAGACAACCGTGCCGGCAGTTCCGCGATCAACCCGGCCCACCACGGGCTGGGGGTGATCAACGACGACCAGAAACTCGGCAGCGTGGCTTTTGGTGTGTTCGATCCGGTGGCCGACAGCGTGCCGGTGCAGGCCATCCAGTCCCGCGACGGAGGAGCCACCTGGCGTGCCTCTTCGTACCTGGGCCACGCCGCATTTACCTCGTTTGCACCCCCCGGCGGCCCCTACACGCCAATGGCCCTGCAAACCCTGAGCGCCCGCCTGCGGGCGTTCACCATGATCGTGCCTGCCAGCAACCTGACGTTGCTGGATGAGGTACCGATCGATGGCCAGGCCACGTTGCAACTCAAGTATTGGTAAGTGCGTTTCCCATCCCCTTTTGATCCAGGAGCCTCATCATGAACAGCCTATTCAAGACCGCCCTCACTGCCTCACTGCTCGTCGCGAGCGTCAATGCCGTCGCAGCCTCAAGCGTCGACCTGACCGTCAAAGGTCTGATCACACCAAGTGCCTGCACGCCGGCCCTGTCCAACAGCGGGTCCGTGGACTACGGCAAGATTTCGGCCAAGGACCTGAAGCTCGACAACGTCACCTTCCTTGATATGCAAGCGCTGCAACTCACTGTCACCTGTGACGCCGCGACCCTGATGGCGTTGGACGCCGACGACAATCGCGCAGGCTCGAACCATGGCGGCGACCCGATGGAATTTGGCCTGGGGCTGATCAACGGCACGGAAAAACTCGGTGGCATGACCGTTCGCTTGATAGCGCCAGTCGCCGACGGCGTGGCCGTCCGCGCCATCGGTTCAGAGGACGGTGGTGCGACCTGGTACCGAGAGCCATACCTGATGCCAGGCAACCTGGTTTCAGTGGCCGACACCAGTGTGGACGCCCCTATCCCGGTGCAGGTGCTGACCTCGGAAATGCGCATTAACCCCTTCATTGCCCCGGCCAGCGGCTTGACCCTGAACAACGAAGCCGCCATCGACGGCTCGGTCACCGTCACCGTGCGCTACCTCTAACGGTGTCACGCCGGGGGCCCCCTCCCGGCTTGAACCTTTTGACAAGGATTTGAACCTGCCATGAACACTCTCTCTCGCCTCGCATTCACCACGCTGTTATGCAGCGCCACCGGAAATGCGCTGGCCGCCTCCAGCACTGACTTGACGGTAAAGGGGCTTATCACCCCAAGTGCATGCACCCCGGCCCTGTCCAACGCTGGGGCAGTGGATTTCGGCAAGCTGTCGGCCAAAGACCTGAACCCGGATGAAGTCACTTGGCTGCCCGAGCAGTTCCTCACACTGGCTGTGACCTGCGAAGGCCCCACGCTCATGGCCCTGGAGCCCAAGGACAACCGTGATGGGACGGCCCTGGATAACAGCGATCTCGAGAAATTCGGTCTGGGGTTAAACAACGGTGTCGAAAAGATCGGCGATATGGAGCTCTACCCAATGTCGCCGCTTGCAGATGGCGTTCCGGTGCGATCGATCCAGTCCGGTGACAGAGGCGCAACCTGGCTGATCTGGAGCAGATTCAATCGCGGCTACCTGTACTCCGTGTCAGCGGATACCAACCCAGTCCCGCTGGCACTCAAGGACTATTCCGCCGACCTGCGCCTACGCACCCGTATCGCCCCGGCCAGCCAACTGACTCTGAGCAACGAAGTCAACCTGGACGGCTCCGTGACCTTGCAGTTGATCTACCTCTGATGCCATGCAACTTCACCCGTCGCTGACTCCGGCACCCGTTGAGCCTATTCCATGAACAACTGCCCTTCACGCCTGTTTGCCCTGTTTTGCCTGCTGATTACCGGGCCCCTGGCAATGGCATCGTCCAGCACCGAGCTGCACGTGACTGGCCTGATCACCCCCAGTGCCTGCTCGCCCACCTTGTCGGCCGATGGCATTGTCGACCACGGCATGGTGCCCGCGCGCAGCCTCAACCAATACGAGTTCAGTACCTTGCCCATGCAGGCCCTGGACCTGACGGTGAGTTGCAACGAGCCGGTGCTGTTCGTGCTGGTCGGCATGGACAATCGTGCCGAGTCCTCCTTAGGTCCCGGTTTTTACTATGGGCTGGGCAACAATATCCACGCCCCCACTGAACGCCTGGGCACCGTTTCTCTGGCGTTTCGTGACGTCATGGGGGATGGCGAGCGGGTACTGGTATTGGCCTCCAGCAACCAGGGCCTCACCTGGTTCCCGGAAGCCAACGCCTACCCCGACAACTACATGGGTTTCGCTCACCTAGGCACCTTGGTGCCGGAACCGCATCGCCTGATCACTGCCACACTGCAAATCAATACCTCCATCAACGCCGCCGCCTATTTGACGCTCAAGCAGGAGGTGCCGCTGGACGGCTCCATCGTGCTCGACCTGAGGTACCTGTAATCATGACTCCCCTGCCCTTTTTCACCCGAGTATTCACCTTCGTTCGTTATGTCGGTGTTTACCTCGGCGCACTGGCCCTGGCCCTGGGCGCTCCCGCCCTGGTGCTGGCTGACGGCATGGTGCCCGACACTTCCGTGGTGATCGTCAACGAGGCCGATGGCGAAGCGTCGGTCACGGTGACCAACACCGACGACAAGCTGGCCCTGCTGCATGTGACCCTCGAAGACATCCCCGAGGACAAATCCACGCTGCTGTTCGTGACCCCGCCGCTGGCCAGGGTCGAACCCGCCAAGAGCCAACTGATTCGCTTCATCCTGCAATCGCCCGAGCCACTGACTACCCAACGCCTGAAACGGGTGATCTTTGAAGGCATGCCGCAAGGGCGCACCGCAGCGCAAGCGGGTCACGCCCGCGTGGGCGTGACGGTGCGCCAGAACCTGCCAGTGATTTTGCATCCCAAGGGCCTCGCACCTAATCGCACACCGTGGACGGGGCTGGAGTGGCGCTTGAGCAGTGATCAGTTGAGCGTGCACAACCCGACACCTTACGTGGTGCGCCTGGCCCAAGAGCTGAAACTGCTGCCTGGCGCGGGTTCGGCATTGTTGCCGCGCACATACGTGCTGCCGGGTGAAACCCTGAATGTCACGGCCAGCGGCACGGGGGCCAGCCGCGTGCAACTGCAGCCGGCCACAGTGTATGGCTTTGCCGTGGCGCCTTACGAAGCACCGATCAACCTATAAAAAAGAGTGACCTGCCAAGGCCACCGAAAGGCCTGACTCAACGACAGATTGAGCCGGCCCCCAACAGTTGAGTACGACCTTGTGAGCACAGCAATGACTGACCGCGACGGCGGTGCCGTGCCTGGCGTTTCACCACGCCGGGTACAAAAAATAATAGCGGGGCTGGCCTTGACCCTAGGCGGCACACTGCCGTGCGCAGGGGTGATAGCAAGCGACGACCTGATCGCCGGCTCCTTCGACCCCCAAACCCTGTCGCGGCGCGGTATCGACCCGGAACTCGCCAACCTGCTGCTGGAGGCCCCGCGTTTTACGGCAGGCCGGCAGGCTGTCAATCTGAGTGTCAACGGCCAGCGGCGCGGCCGCGTTGACGTGACGTTCGAGCACCAGGGCGTGCTCTGCTTCAACCGCGCCCTGCTGGATGCCGCGAACCTGGTGCTGCCCGACGGCGAAGCCGATACGCCCTGCCACGCGTTTATCGAGCGCTATCCGCAAACCGTGATTGAGCAAGATCCCGCCAGCCTGAGCCTTGCCCTTGTAGTGCCCACCGATGCGTTGCGCCCGATACAGCAGGATATTTCCGGCTACCAGACTGGCGGTTTTGCGGGCCTGCTCAACTATGACCTGACCGGGCTTTACAACGAGTTTGGCGACGACACCAGCCGCTTCGGCTCGGCCAATACCGAAGTGGGCTTCAATGCCGGCGACTGGATTGTGCGCAGTCGGCAGGTCAAGACCTGGCAAGACAACAGCACGCGCACCACCCACCTGGACGCTTACGCCCAGCGCACGTTCGCTGAGCAGCAGGCCGTGTTGCAGGCGGGGCAGATCAGCCTCTACAACCCGGTGCTGGCCGGTACGCAGATAACCGGCGCCCAAGTGCTGACCGAAACCGCGCTGCAAGACCAGAACCAGGGCGCGACCATTACTGGCATCGCCAACAGCCCGGCCCAAGTGGAAATCCGCCAGAACGGTGCATTGATCCATTCCACCGTCGTGCCGGCCGGCCCTTTTGCCTTAAGTGATGTACGACGTTTGAACAGTCGCTCCGACGTCGAAGTCACGATCAAAGAAACCACCGGGGAAGAACGCCGCTTCACGGTACCCGCAGGCATGCTCGGCATGGGCCTGCCTGCGCCGGGATACTCAGTGGCCGCCGGGCGCGTGCGGCAGATCGGCGACAGTGAAGGCGAAGAGCCTTGGGTGGTCAGCGGTGGGTGGAGCGGCACCGTGCACCCGCAAGTCAGCCTGGGAGGAGGCGTGCTGGTAGCGGATGCCTATCGCTCGGCGGGGGTTAACGTCGGTTGGTTGCCCTTGCAGGACAGCCAGTTGCAGTTCACGGCGCAGGCCGCACAGGCCAGCCGGGATGGCGTCGAGCGCGGGGTGCAGACGGACCTGTCCTGGTCCCAGCGTCTCAGCGAGCGCTGGGCAGTGAGTACTGCCGGTTCCTGGCGCTCCCAGGGCTATCGAGACCTAGAGGATTCAACCTACGTCGGCAACAGCCGCGACCAACAGCGCTCGCGCTATCGCGACCAGCAAAGCGTCACTGCTTCCTGGGCGCACCCCACACTGGGGGCGTTCAGCGCCGGGGTTTCCCGCACCGCGTCGTATAACGGCGAAAGCAGCAGCCGCGCGCTGGCGTCCTGGGGTACCAGCTTCGGCCGGGTGTCGGTGTCGGCCAGTGCCGAGTGGCAGGTCGGCGGCCGCCAGCAGAACGATGACAGTGTGTACCTGAACATCAGCGTACCGCTGGGTGAAAACCGCCGCGGGCGTGCCTGGGCGCGCAACAGCGGCGGTGAACATCGCCTCGGCGCAGGCCTGAGCGAGCAACTCAATGATCAACTGAGTTATCGGGTAGGCGTGGAACGCGACAGCCGCGACCGCGAGGTGGAGTCGTCGCTCGGCGTGTCGGCGCTGCCGTGGTACAGCCAACTGGATTTCAACTACACCCGTAGCGACAGCGAACGCACCAGTTACCAGGGCGGTGCCCGGGGTGGCGTGGTGGTGCATGGCGACGGCGTGACGTTCTCGCCGTACCCGGTACGCGACACCTTTGCGGTGATGTCGGTGGGCGACATGGCCGGGATCAAGGTGACCACCCCGAGCGGCCCGGTCTGGACCGACTGGCAAGGCCAGGCCGTGGTACCTCAAGTCAGTGCCTATGGGCGTAGCCCGGTGGAAGTGCAGACGCGTTCGCTGCCGCGCAATGCCGATATCCACAATGGTTTGGCGGTGATCGCCGCCGGACGTGGTGCGGTCGACAAGGTGCACTTCGGGGTGGCCCTCACCCGCCGAGCGCTATTGAACGTGGTCACCGATACCGGCCAACCCTTACCTCGCGGCGCAACCGTGAGCACCGCCGACGGTGAGTTCGTCACCCTCGTACAGGAAGGCAGCCAAGTGTTCCTGCCTGATGTGCTCGACCCTCGGCCTCTGTGGGTCAAGTCGCCTGGTCAAGCGCGTTGTCGCCTGGACTTCGAACTGCCGCAAGAGGCCGACCCCGAGGTGTATTTCGAAACTGCACCGGCCCGGTGCCGCCAGCCATGAGGACTTCCATAATGGGCTTGAACCACGCGTTGTATCTGTTGAGTTTTGTACTGCTGAGCCCCCATGCCTGGGCGTCGGATGAATGCCAACTCAGCCTCAGCCAAGCGCAGTTGGACTTTGGCCTGATGAACCGCGCCGTAACGCCGGCTTCCACTCCTGATCGCCTGCTGGGAGAGCGGCGTATCAACCTTACGTTGAACTGCCCGCAGCCTACGGACATGAGCCTGTTCTATCGCGCGCAGGGCGCGGGGGACGAGCGCTTTCGCTTCACTGAGCGCGGCAGCTACGGCCTGCGCGTGCGCGATGCCGTGCTCGACGGCCAGGCGGTGGAACTGGGTTCTATCGCCGGTTCCGGACAGGCACCCTCTACCACCAGCGCCGAACTTCAATGGCGACCCGACCACGGCATTGTGCCGATGCGTGGCGGGGTCGCGATGAGTGGGCGCAACCTGTCGTTGCAAATCGATGTCAGTGCCTGGGCCAGTGAAGAGGCGACACGTGTGCGCGACGCAGTGACCTGGGACGCCGCCGGGCTGTTCGATGCCCTCGCTGCCGGGCGCTCACGGGAATTGCGGCTGCAGGCGCGCTTTGCGCCAATGGCATGTACGCCTACCTTGTCCAACGGCGGCCATGTCGAACTGGGTAAGCTGTCGGTCAGCGACCTGAATCTCGACAAAGACACACCCCTGACGCCTAGAGCGGTGTCGCTCAATGTGAACTGCGATGCGCCGGCGCTGTTCGCCGTGCGCATGCAGGACAACCGCCAGGGCTCGGCCACCGGCGTAATCGATGAAAGCACCTACGGCCTGGGTCTGGACAGCCGCCAGCAGAAAATCGGTCGCTATCGGTTGCTCTTCGACCCGTCGAGCATCACCACCGACAGCTTCGCCCAGGTTTTTCTCACCGACTCGGCAAACTCAGGGGTGTCCTGGAACAGCGCCAACGCACGGATCGCAGCCATCGGCGCCAACCGTTTCCTGGGGTTCAGCGCCACACCCGGTTCTACCAGCGGCCCCGGTGCCATTCAAACCCTCAACGCCACGCTGAGCCTGGAGGCGGTCATCGCGCCACTGGGCGCGCTGGATTTGGGCAATGAGGTGCGGCTCGACGGTTCGGGCACCCTCGAAATCATCTATTTATAGGAACCCAGCATGAGATCGTTGTTGACCCACCTGAGCGCTGTTATCTGCCTGAGTAGCGGTTTGGCTGCCCAAGCCGCATCAAGCGTTGACCTGAGTGTCACCGGCCTGATCACACCGAGCGCGTGTGAGCCCAACCTGTCCAATGGGGGCGAATATGACTTGGGCAAAATTCCCGCCGGTGATTTGAAGGCCGACCTACCCACTGCGCTGCCGGTTCACAGCCTGCAGTTGGCGATCACCTGCGAAGCGATGACGCTGATAGCCCTGGAGCCCAGGGATAACCGCCACGGTTCCAGCTACAGCGAGAGTTCGTCACGATTCGGGCTGGGGCTGGTCAACGGCGACAAGAAACTCGGCTACCTGCAACTGCGCCTGCTCTCGATCGCAGCCGATGGTGCCGGCATGCACCCCATCGGCGCGAGCGGCCCCGATACCTGGGTACCGATCAGTCTGCTGTCGCATGAATTCATCACATCGTTTGCCGCGAGCAGTACCTCACTGGTCCCCGCCCACATCCAGCACCTGACGGCTGACCTACAGATCAGCCCGATCATCGCGCCGGCCAACACCCTGCCACTGACCGAAGAAGTGCCCATCGACGGTTCCGTGACCTTGTCCATGCACTACCTGTAGGAGAAGCCCATGAAAACGTTTTTGATTCCTTGTGCTGCGCTCACCTGGCTAGCGGGCGCGCTGCCGGCCCAAGCGGCTTCAACTGCCGAGCTCACGGTTGGCGGGCTGATCACCCCAATGGCTTGCACGCCTGTGTTGTCCGGCGGTGGGTTGATTGATTTCGGTAAGATCTCCCAGCAGGACCTCAACCAAGCCACGGGCACCCGGCTGCCCCTCAAATCACTGACGTTGACAGTCAGTTGCAACGCCCCCGGCCGGTATGCCCTGCGCATGGCCGATAATCGCGACGGCACGGCCCACGTCAACAGTGAGATTTACTACGGGCTCGGCCTGGACAGCGCGGGTAACAAGATCGGCGTGTATTCGGTGAAGTTCGATCCCAAGCAGACTGTAGCCGATGCGCTGCCGGTGATTTACGGCACCGAGTCGACCACCGGCGGCGTGGCCTGGCGCACCTCCAACACCAATCCGATCGACATTGGTTCGCGCAGTTTGCTCGGTTTTACCGACGTGGTCGGCAGCACTGCGGGGCCTTCGGCGATTCAGAACCTGACCAGCACCTTGACGCTTGAAGCGGTGATCAACGCCAAACAGAACCTGGACCTGAGTGTGGAAACGCTCATGGATGGTTCGGCCACGTTGGAAGTGGTGTACCTCTGATCACACCTTCTCGGTGCTGACTCCGACGTACAAGGCGCGGCCAGCACCGCAACCAGCGACGATGGCGCCGACGCCGATGACGCCAAACACCCAGCCGGTGGCACCCCAGCCGCCGGTCCAGTCATGCAGCACGCCCACTGCCAGTGGCCCGATAGACGCCAGGGTGTAACCGATGCCTTGGGCCATGCTCGACAAATTGGCCGCCACGTGAGAATCCCGCGAGCGCAGCACGATCAAGGTCAGCGCCAGGCTAAACGTGCCGCCCTGCCCCAGGCCAAGCAGAATGGCCCAGCCCCATAACCCGTCGATGGGTGCATACAGGCAACCGAACAGGCCGCCGAGGGTCATCAGCATCACCACCACAATGGCCAGGCGCTGATCGCGGCCACGTGTGGCCAACCAGGGTGCGGTGAGGGCGCTGAGCAATTGCACAATAATCGACCCGGACAGTGCCAACCCGGCTTCGGTGGGGCTCAAGCCACGACTGATCAGAATCGACGGCACCCAACCAAACACGATGTACGCCAACGACGATTGCAGGCCCATGTACAGCGTCACTTGCCACGCCAGCGGGTCGCGCAGCAAACCCTTTACGCGGTAAGCGACCCGATGCGCTCCCTGTTTCTGGCCGACTTGCGGTAGCCAGAACAACGCCGCCAGAAGCGCCGGCGCCACCCAGAAGCCTAGGCCGATGTTCCAGCTGTCACCAAAATACTGACTGATGGGCACCGTGGCGCCCGCCGCCAGCGCCGCGCCCAAACACAACGCCATGGTGTATACACCCGTCATGGTGCCGGCCTGTTTGGCGAAATCGCGCTTGACGATGCCCGGCAGCAGCACGCCGATAATGCCAATGCTCGCACCGGCGATCAGGCTGCCGGCGAACAAACCCACTTCCCCGAAAGCACTGCGCAGCAGGATGCCGGCAGCCAGCATCAGCAGAATCCCCAGCACCACGCGCTCGGCGCCAAAGCGCCGGGCCAGGATCGGCGCCGTGGGCGCAAACAACCCCAGGCACAGCACCGGCAAGGTGGTCAGCAAACCCGCCTTGGCAGCCGACAGGCCGAGGCTGGTCGATACGTCATTGAGCAGCGGCGACAGGCTCGACAGCGCCGGGCGCAGGTTCAACGCCACCAGTACAAGGCCCAGCAGCAACAGCCATGGGCGGCTCACCAGCGGGTGGTTGTGCTGCACCACGGCGTCGTCGGCTTCGGCGTCGATCAGCAGTTCTTCAAGTTTTTTTTCAGGGTTCATTGATCAACTGCCGGCAGAGGGATTTGGCGCGTTCCGGGTCCTGGTGCTCAACGGCATCCAGCAGGGCTGTATGCAGGTCAAACACCGCCTGGCGACGGGGTGAAATGTTGAGGGTCTGGCGCAACTGGGCACCGACGATAGCGGAGAAGTAGTGGTACAACTCGCTCAACGCCGGGTTGTGCGCGGCGTCCACCAAGTGTTTGTGGAAGATCAAGTCCGCGCTGATGTAGGCCTCAAGGTCACCGTGGTACAGCGCGGCGCTGGCATCGAGCGCTTCGCGCAGCCGATCGAGGTCGGCTGTGGTACGGCGCAGCGCTGCAAGGCTGATCGCCTCCACTTCCAGGATCTGCCGTGTCTCCTGCGCCTGTTCCAGGGTGCAATGGGACAGTGCCCGCATCGTGCCCAGCGGGTCGGACATCGAACGCAAATAGCTGCCGTCGCCCTGACGAATATCTATCAACCCGGAAAACGCCAACACACGCATGGCCTCGCGCACAGTATTGCGGCTGATACCCAACTCGGTAGACAGCTCTGGCTCGGTAGGCAAACGCTCACCAATGGCCCACACGCCCTGGCGGATGCGCACACGCAGTTGCTCCAGGGCCTGGTCCACCAGGGAGCGTTTGATCAAAGGGGCGATATCAATCATGTGTTGAGCCTTTCGTCCAATCATAGGATGAATCGCACTCCAAGGTACGCTTCGGCACCTGCGACTTCAACTTCTAGGGCGACACTCCCTACACAGACAACAGACGTTGATGACACGCGAGCCGACCTACACCCGACTCCATTCCCAAGTCGAGCACACCTAAACTTTACCTGCCGCCAGCCCCCTCGCTTCTCACTCCCAGACCTACAAGGAAAGTACCGTGTACGAGGTAAAACTCAGGAAAAAAGACGACGCATCTTTGCTGATGCGCAAGAGCAAAGAATTGATCGTCGTCAGAAACCATAAGCAACACCGGCTCACGCTGGCTACGGAGATAGCCGCCGACGCGGAGCTGATCATGGCGATCCCGGACGCACAGGTGCAGGTATTCAAGGTTTGCACCGACGACAACCTTCTAGCCGATTGCAAGCGCAGGCTCCTTGCACGGCCCGAGGTCCGCTTTGTAGGAAGTGCGCTCGTTGACATCCAGACTGAAGAGCCGCTGGTCTATACGGAAAACATCTTTTTAAAGTTTATCGACACCCTTGATCGAACTGAGTGCGAAGTACTGATTCAAGCATTGGGCTTGTCCATCATGGAAGCCGTCGCCTATGCAACCAATGCCTACTTCGTCAAACAGGATGCGCCAATTGGCAGCGAGGTCTGTCGTCTTACCCTGTCCATCCTGCAACGCCCGGAGGTGGAATTCTGCTATCCGGAACTCCTTCGTGTGCGCAATAACAGGGCCATTCATTCGAACCAGTGGCACCTGAAGAAAACCCTGGTGACCTATCAGTTCATGGTGGATGCAAGTGCCAATGTGGAGGCCGCCCACACATTGAGCCAAGGTGAGAACGTTGTCATTGCAGTGATAGACGATGGCTTCGACCTCGACCATCCGGAATTCGCCAGCCCTGGCAAAATAGTCGCCCCGAAAAACTTTGATCGTCGAATAGCTACTGACGACCCGCGCCCCTCAAAACCGCATGAGGTCCATGGTACGGCTGCCGCCGGCGTCGCCTGCGCCGATGGCAGCCATGGGGCCAGCGGCGTGGCACCAAGGGCCCGATTGATGCCGATCAAAATCACTAAACCCTTGGGCGTCAAGGCTGAAGCGAGCGCGTTTATGTACGCCGCCGATAATGGAGCAGACATTATTTCCTGCAGTTGGGGGCCCCCGGAGGGTCATTGGGCCGACCCATCCGACCCAAAGCACCAGCGCAACTACCCAATGCCTGCCCATACACACCTGGCTATCGAGTACGCCGCAACGAAAGGCCGCAACGGCAAGGGTTGCCTAGTGTTTTTCGGCGCCGGAAACGGTAACGAATGCGTGGATGGCGATGGCTACGCCAGCCACCCAAGCGTGATCGCTGTCGCTGCCTGCAACGATCAAAACCGACGCTGCGCCTACAGCGACTACGGCACAGCGATCTGGTGCGCGTTTCCCAGTGGTGACCAGGTAAACCCGGACCCTCGATTCAAACCGATGTCATCGCAAACGGTCACGCGGGGTATCCGCACTACCGACCTGAGCCGACTACCCCACACGAGAACCGCAACCAATGAAAAGTCCGTCGCAGATTTTTATACCGAGACCTTCAGCGGCACCTCCAGTGCCTGTCCCGGCGCGGCAGGTGTTGCAGCGCTGGTACTGGCGGTCGCTCCAGAGTTGACAGCTAGGGCGGTGCGTCAGATTCTGGCCGACTGCTGCGACAAAATCGGACATCCGATAGAGGGCGAGAGGGGGCAATACGATCAATCAGGCCATAGTCATTATTATGGCTATGGCCGACTGAATGCCTTGAAAGCTGTACGGCTAGCGATTGAGCAACAGACGCCGGGGCATTGATAAAGAGCCCTGACTGTTGCAGTCAGGGCCCTGTCGGTCACGTCAGTCAGATCAATGCAAAATCTGGCTCAAGAACAACTTGGTCCGGTCATTCTGCGGGTTGTCGAAGAAGTCATTCGGCGCCGCCTGTTCCACGATCTCGCCCTTATCCATGAAGATCACGCGATTGGCCACGGTGCGCGCAAAGCCCATTTCATGGGTCACGCACAACATGGTCATGCCGTCTTCGGCCAGGCCGATCATGGTGTCCAGTACCTCTTTCACCATCTCCGGGTCGAGTGCCGAAGTCGGCTCGTCGAACAGCATGATTTTTGGCTTCATGCACAAGGCACGGGCAATCGCCACACGCTGTTGCTGACCGCCAGAGAGCTGGCCCGGAAACTTGTGGGCCTGTTCCGGGATGCGCACGCGCTCCAGGTAATGCATGGCGATTTCTTCGGCCTTGCGCTTGGGCATCTTGCGCACCCACATCGGCGCCAGCGTGCAGTTCTGCAAAATGGTCAGGTGCGGGAACAGATTGAAGTGCTGGAACACCATGCCGACTTCGCGGCGGATCGCTTCGATCTGCTTGAGGTCGTTGGTCAGCTCAACGCCATCGACTACGATGCGGCCTTGTTGGTGTTCTTCCAGGCGGTTGAGGCAGCGGATGGTGGTGGACTTGCCCGAGCCCGACGGGCCGCACAGCACGATACGCTCGCCCTGCTTGACGTTGAGGTTGATGTCTTTCAACACGTGGAACTGGCCGTACCACTTGTTGACGCCCTGCATCTGAATAATGCCTTCAGGGCTCACAGGCTGTTTGATCGCTTCGCTCATAACAACAACTCCTAACGCTTGTGGCCTGTGTCGAGCTTGTGTTCCAAATGAATGGAATAGCGCGACATACCAAAACAGAAAATCCAGAACACCAGGGCGGCGAACACGTAGCCTTCGGTGGCCATGCCCAGCCATTTCGGGTCGGCGGCGGCTTGCTTGACGCTGTTGAGCAGGTCGAACAGGCCGATGATGATCACCAGGCTCGTGTCCTTGAACAGCGCAATAAACGTGTTGACGATGCCGGGGATCACCAGCTTCAGGGCTTGCGGCAGAATCACCAGGCCCATGCTGCGCCAGTAACCCAGGCCCATCGCTGCGGCGGCTTCGTACTGACCCTTGGGGATCGCCTGCAAGCCACCACGCACCACCTCGGCCACGTAGGCCGACTGGAACAGGATCACGCCAATCAATGCGCGCAGCAATTTGTCGATGCCCATGCCTTCGGGCAGGAACAACGGCAGCATCACCGACGACATGAACAGCACCGTGATCAACGGCACGCCACGCCAGAACTCAATGAACGTCACGCAAATCACGCGAATCGCCGGCATGTTCGAACGTCGTCCCAGTGCCAGCACAATGCCCAACGGCAAGGCGCCAGCGATGCCGACGGTGGCGATCACCAGGGTCAGCATCAGGCCGCCCCATTGGCTGGTCGCCACGTTGGTCAGGCCGAAGATGCCGCCGTGCAGGAGGAAAAACGCGATGATCGGGTACAGCACCAGAAAGCTCAGGCCGTAGATCGCCTTGCGCTGAAAGCGCGAGATGAACAAAGGCGCCACGCCGACGATGGCCAGCCACACGGTCAGGTCTACGCGCCAGCGCAGGTCGCCGGGGTAGTAGCCGTACATGAACTGCCCGAAGCGCTGTTGGATAAACACCCAGCACGCGCCTTCCTTGGTGCAATCGGCACGGGTGGTACCGACCCAGTTGGCGTCCAGGATCGCCCAATGCAAAATCGGCGGCACTACCAAGTACACGAGGTAGAACGCCAGCAATGTCAGCAGGGTATTGAGCCAACTGGAAAACAGATTGGCGCGCATCCATGCCACGGGGCCGAAGACTTTGCTCGGCGGCGGCATATCAGGTTTGAAAGTATGCGAACTCATGTGCGTTTCCTCACCGCTCGATCAGCGCAATGCGCTTGTTGTACCAGTTCATCAGCAGGGAAATGCTGATGCTGATCGCCAGGTACACGCTCATGGTGATGGCAATGACTTCGATGGCCTGGCCGGTCTGGTTCAGCACCGTGCCGGCAAACAGCGAAACCATTTCCGGGTAACCGATACCAGCGGCTAACGACGAGTTTTTCGCCAGGTTCAGGTATTGGCTGGTCAGCGGCGGAATGATCACCCGCAGGGCTTGCGGGATGATGACCTTGCGCAGCGTCGGCCCAGGGCGCAGGCCCAGGGAGCGTGCGGCTTCGGTCTGCCCGTGGCTGACGGACTTGATGCCCGAACGCACGATCTCGGCAATAAAGGCTGCCGTATACACGGTAAGCGCCAGGGTCAGTGCCAGCAGTTCGGGGATAAGTACCCAGCCGCCGACAAAGTTGAAGCCTGCCAGCTTAGGCATTTCCCAGTGAACAGGTGCACCGAAGATCAACGTGCACAACGCAGGGATTACGATGAACAGCGCCAGGCCCGCCCAGAATTTATGGAACGGCACGCCGGTCGCCTCGAAACGCTTGTTGGCCCAACGTGCCATCAGCACGATCGCCACAATAGCGACGACAACGCTGACCACAAACGGCCAGAACCCATCAGCCGCAATCGCGGCCGGCATGTTCAGGCCACGGCTGCTGACAAAGAAGGTATCGCCGAAGTTGTGACTGTTACGCGGCCCCGGCATGGTCAGGAACACCGCGAAGTACCAAAACAGGATCTGCAGCAGCGGCGGGATGTTGCGGAACACTTCCACATACACGGTCGCCAGTTTGTTGATCATCCAGTTCGGTGAGAGCCGTGCCACGCCGATGATGAAGCCCAGCAAGGTCGCCAGGATCACGCCGATGAAGGTCACCAGCAGGGTGTTGAGCAAACCGATCACAAACACCCGGGCATAGCTGTCCGATTCGGTGTAGTCGATCAAATGCTGCGCGATGCCGAACCCGGCACTGCGCTCAAGAAAGTCGAAACCCGAGGTAATGCCCCGGTGCTGAAGGTTGGTCTGGGTGTTGTCGAAGAGGTACCAGCCCAGCGAGATCACCGCCACAATCGTGATGATCTGGAAGAGCCACGCACGCACTTTGGGGTCGCTGAAGCTGAGCTTCTGCTTGGGTGCGCCGATTTGTTTTTGCATGAAATGCCCCGAAAATAATGGAACAGAACATCACCCGGTGGTTGGCCCACCGGGTGACAGAACCATCAGCGATCAGCGCACAGGCGGTGCGTATTGAATGCCGCCGTTGTTCCACAGCGCGTTCAGGCCACGGTCGATTTCCAGCGGGGTGCTCTTGCCCAGGTTGCGCTCGAACACTTCACCGTAGTTACCGACTTGCTTGACGATCTGTACAACCCAGTCTTTCTTCACTTTCAGGTCTTTGCCGTATTCGCCGTCAGCACCGAGCAGACGGGCGACGTCCGGGTTCTTGGTGGACTTGGCTTCAGCCTCAACGTTTTTCGAGGTGATACCGGCTTCTTCAGCGTTGAGCATGGCGTAGCCAACCCAGCGCACAATGGCCAGCCACTCGTCGTCGCCATTACGCACGACCGGGCCCAGTGGCTCCTTGGAGATGGTTTCCGGCAGAACCACGTAGTCTTTCGGCGCGGCCAGCTTGCTGCGCTGGGCGAACAGTTGGGACTTGTCAGAGGTCAGTACGTCGCAACGACCGGACTCCAGCGACTTGGCGCTTTCGTCCGAGGTGTCGAAGGTGATCGGGGTGTACTTGAGGTTGTTACCACGGAAGTAGTCGGAAACGTTCAGCTCGGTGGTAGTACCGGCCTGGATGCAGATGGTTGCACCGTCCAGTTCCTTGGCACTTTTCACGCCCAGCTTGTTGTTTACCAGGAAGCCAATGCCGTCGTAGTAAGTAATGAAGCCTGGGAATTTCAGGCCCATGCCGGCGTCGCGGGAGCTGGTCATGGTGGTGTTGCGGGACAGGATGTCGACTTCGCCGGACTGAAGCGCGGTGAAACGCTCCTTGGCGTTCAACTGGCTGAACTTGACCTTGGTCGCGTCGCCGAACACGGCAGCCGCTACGGCGCGGCACACGTCAGCATCAATCCCGAGGATTTTGCCGCTAGCATCCGGTACCGAGAAACCCGGCAGGCCGTCACTCACGCCACATTGCACAAAGCCTTTCTTCTGCACGGCATCCAGGGTGGCGCCGGCTTGGGCGAAACCGCTGACACCCAATACAGCCGCCGCAGTCACGATGGCCAGGGTGGATTTCAATACCTTCATTCAAACCTCCAGTTGCTCTTGTTGTGTCGGAGCTCGAACCTCAGCGCACCCTTATGAGGCGGTATTGACCCGTGTTGGCTTTTTTAGGGTCAAGCAGCTTGAGGCCGTCGCAGTAATTCCAGCTGCTATCCCACGAGCGGCAGTCACTGATAGTGTTACCGTCTCTAGCGATAGTTCTGACATCGATCTACACATAGCAAGGCGCGTACCAGAGTGGTGGCTGAGTCGTTTCAGCCCACTATCAAGCGCAAAAGATTCAACCTTGCGACATTCTCTTAACAGATCAACACATCGCGCACCGTTGAGTCGCACTTAATCGGAGCGCACGCACATATATGGAGCAGCCATGACCGAACCCTTGATTCTTCAGCCCGCCAAGCCCGCAGACGCCTGCGTAATCTGGTTGCATGGCCTGGGTGCCGATCGCTACGACTTCCTGCCGGTGGCCGAAGCGCTGCAAGAAAACCTAATGAGCACACGCTTCGTTTTGCCCCAGGCACCGACCCGTCCGGTGACCATCAATGGTGGCTATGAGATGCCCAGCTGGTACGACATCAAGGCCATGAGCCCGGCTCGTTCCATCAGCCTGGAGGAGCTGGAAGCGTCGGCCACGATGGTCACGGATTTGATCGAAGCGCAGAAGAGAACCGGAATAGACGCATCGCGAATTTTCCTTGCCGGTTTTTCCCAGGGCGGCGCCGTCGTTTTCCATACCGCATTCCTGAATTGGGAAGGCCCATTGGGTGGCGTGATCGCCCTCTCCACCTACGCGCCGACCTTCGGCGACGAGCTGCAGTTGTCCGCCAGCCAGCAGCGCATTCCGGCCCTGTGCCTGCACGGCCAATTCGATGAAGTCGTACAGAACGCCATGGGCCGCAGCGCCTACGAGCACTTGAAGACCCGCGGTGTCACCGTGACATGGCAGGAATACCCAATGGGCCACGAAGTGTTACCCGAGGAAATTCGCGATATCGGCACCTGGTTAAGCGCACGCCTGGGCTGAAACCTAAGTTTATGTAGCCGTATGACAGACGCACTACGCCGCGCCCGATTCTTGCATTACACTGGCCGGCGTACATTCCTTAACCAATTAATGAGATCACCGTGCTCGAAGCACTCAAGAAGATGTTCGGCAAAAGCGAGGCCGAGCCGCTCGCGCCTGTTCCCAGTGCGCCTGCCCCGACTGCCGGCAGCCGCAATGACGGTCAACAGCCCGCTCGGCCTGCACCTGTCGCCCCGCCGACGACGCCTACGGTGACCGCGCCTGAACCGGCAAAAGAAGCCGCTCCGGCCCCAAAGCCGCGCCGCGAACGGGCGCCCAAGCCGCCCGTGATCCCTTGGAAACTCGAGGACTTCGTCGTCGAACCCCAGGAAGGCAAGACCCGCTTCCACGATTTCAAGCTCGCCCCTGAACTGATGCACGCCATTCAAGACTTGGGTTTCCCGTACTGCACGCCGATCCAGGCGCAAGTACTGGGCTTCACACTGGCGGGCAAAGACGCCATCGGCCGCGCCCAGACCGGCACCGGCAAGACCGCCGCGTTCCTGATCTCGATCATCACCCAACTGCTGCAGACGCCGCCGCCGAAAGAACGCTACATGGGCGAACCGCGCGCACTGATCATCGCCCCGACCCGGGAGCTGGTGGTGCAGATCGCCAAGGACGCTGCGGACCTGACCAAGTACACCGGCCTCAACGTCATGACGTTCGTCGGCGGCATGGACTTCGACAAGCAGCTCAAGCACCTCGAAGCCCGTCACTGCGACATCCTGGTCGCCACACCGGGCCGCCTGCTGGACTTCAACCAGCGCGGCGACGTGCACCTGGACATGGTCGAAGTGATGGTACTGGACGAAGCCGACCGCATGCTCGACATGGGTTTTATCCCGCAAGTACGCCAGATCATTCGCCAGACCCCGCCGAAATCCGAGCGCCAGACGCTGCTGTTTTCCGCGACCTTCACCGAAGACGTGATGAACCTGGCCAAGCAGTGGACCACCGACCCGTCCATCGTCGAGATCGAAGCGGAGAATGTTGCCAGCGAAAACGTCGAGCAACATATCTACGCCGTCGCCGGTGCCGACAAATACAAGCTGCTCTACAACCTGGTCAACGACAATGGCTGGGAGCGGGTGATGGTGTTTGCCAACCGCAAGGACGAGGTGCGCCGCATCGAAGAACGCCTGGTGCGTGATGGCGTCAACGCGGCGCAACTGTCGGGTGACGTGCCGCAACACAAACGTATCAAGACGTTGGAAGGCTTCCGCGAAGGCAAGATCCGCGTGTTGGTGGCTACCGACGTGGCGGGCCGTGGGATTCACATCGACGGCATCAGCCACGTGATCAACTTCACCCTGCCAGAAGTGCCGGATGACTACGTGCACCGTATTGGTCGTACCGGTCGGGCCGGGGCAGCGGGTGTGTCGATCAGTTTTGCCGGGGAAGATGATTCGTATCAGTTGCCGTCGATCGAGACGCTGCTGGGTCGCAAGATCAGCTGCGAGACGCCGCCGACGCATCTGTTGCGCCCGGTAGAACGCAAACGCCCTGCTTAAAGCTGAAATGCGGTAAAAAATGTGGGAGGGGGCTTGCTCCCGATTGCAGTGGGTCAGTCAATGGATACTTGGCTGATACACCGCTATCGGGGGCAAGCCCCCTCCCACATTTGATCTCAGATAATTTTGAGATAGATGATTGGCCTACGACTTCCAGCGGTCTGCGGCGGCGTGGTCGCTACTACGCCCTTCCACCCAACGTGGTCCTTCACTGGTGTTCTCTTTCTTCCAGAACGGCGCCCGCGTCTTCAGGTAATCCATCACAAACGCACAGGCATCAAACGCCGCCTGGCGATGGGCACTGGCTACCCCGACAAACACAATCGGCTCACCCGGTTCCAGCGCGCCGATGCGATGCAGCACTTCCAGCTTGAGCAGCGGCCAGCGTTGTTGCGCTTCGACAGCAATCTTGGCCAAAGCCTTTTCGGTCATGCCGGGATAGTGCTCAAGAAACATCCCCGACACCTCGCGGCCATCATTGAAGTCGCGCACATAGCCGACAAAACTCACCACCGCGCCCACGCCGACATTGGCTGCATGCATCGCATTGACTTCAACACCGGGATCAAACGCCTCGACCTGCACGCGGATGGCCATTTTCAGCCTCCGGTTACGGGCGGGAAGAAGGCTATTTCGTCTCCAGCGTGTACCGGCTCGTCGAGACTGCACAATTCCTCGTTTCGCGCACACATCAGGCTCGTCTCGTTGAGGACTGCAAACTCCGGGTCACTGGCCAGCGCCAGGCGCACGGCATCGACGGTGGCGAAATCGCCCTCCATCTCCAGCGAATCAAAGCCCACCGCTTCGGCGTAGCGCGCGAAAAACAATACGTTGATGCTCATGCCTGGTCCGCCTTGAAATGCCCGCTCTTGCCGCCGAGCTTTTCCAGCAGGCGAATGGTTTCGATGGTCATGCCGCGATCCACGGCCTTGCACATGTCGTAGATCGTCAGTGCCGCGACGCTGGCGGCGGTGAGCGCCTCCATCTCCACGCCGGTCTGGCCGGAGAGTTTGCAACGCGCCAGGATATGCACCGCGTCCACGCCATCGGCGCTCAGCTCAACCTTGACGCCGGTGAGCATCAGCGGGTGGCACAGCGGGATCAAATCACTGGTTTTCTTCGCCGCCTGGATCCCGGCAATGCGGGCCACGGCAAACACGTCGCCCTTGGGGTGGGCGCCGTCGATAATCATTTTCAGGGTCTCAGGCAACATGCGCACACGCGCTTCGGCCACCGCTTCACGGAACGTCACGGCTTTGTCGGTGACGTCGACCATGTGGGCGCGACCATGGGAATCGAGATGAGTCAGCACGGGGTTACTCCTGATCAGGAGCACCGATTGTAAACCTATCGCTGATCAAAATGTGGGAGGGGGCTTGCCCCCTCCCACATTGACCGCATTTACAAGTGCGATTCGGCGTATTCAGCCAGAATCGAGCGTGGAACCCCTTGCAGTGCAATGTGCACGCCGTTCGGGAAGTCTTTGAAGCGTTCTGTCAGGTACGTCAGCCCCGAGCTGGTCGCAGACAGGTAAGGGGTGTCGATCTGTGCCAGGTTACCCAGGCACACCACTTTGGAACCAGCGCCGGCACGGGTGATGATGGTTTTCATCTGGTGCGGTGTAAGGTTCTGGCATTCATCGATCAAAATCAGGCTCTGCTGGAAGCTGCGACCTCGGATGTAGTTGAGGGATTTAAACTGCAACGGCACTTTGCTGAGGATGTAGTCGACGCTGCCATGGGTGTTTTCGTCATCCATGTGCAAGGCTTCGAGGTTGTCGGTGATCGCCCCCAGCCACGGTTCCATTTTTTCCGCCTCGGTGCCGGGCAGGAAGCCGATTTCCTGGTCCAGGCCCTGCACGCTGCGGGTGGCGACGATACGGCGATAACGTTTGGTCACCATGGTCTGCTCGATAGCGGCAGCCAGGGCAAGGATGGTTTTACCCGAACCTGCGGCGCCGGTCAGGTTGACCAAGTGGATGTCCGGGTCGAGCAGCGCATACAGCGCCAGGCTCTGGTAGATATCACGCGGTTTCAGGCCCCAGGCTTCCTGGTGCAACAGAGGCTCCTGATGCAGGTCGAGGATCAGCAGCTTGTCGACTTGGATCTCTTTGATCCAACCCACAAAACCCTGTTCGTCGATGATGAATTCATTGATATGCACGGCCGGCAGGTTGTCGATCAATTGCACCTGGTGCCAGGTGCGGCCGTGGTCCTGACGGGTTTCGACTTTGCTGACCAGGTCCCAGAAGGAGCCGGTCACGGTGTGATACCCGCGAGACAGCATGGAAACGTCGTCGACCAGTTGGTCGGTGCTGTAGTCCTCGGCCGCGATCCCACACGCACGGGCCTTGAGGCGCATGTTGATGTCTTTGGTCACCAGCACCAGGCGCAGGTCCTTGTCACGCGCGTGCAGGTCGATCAATTGGTTGATGATCTTGTTGTCGTTGAGGTTTTCCGGCAGCAGGCTGTTAGGCTCGCTGCGCTTGCTCATCAAAATCGACAGCAAGCCCTTGGGCCCGCTCTTGCCGCGCTGGATAGGCACGCCGACTTCAACATCTTCAGGTGAGGCTTCGCCCAATGTCTTGTCGATCAGGCGGATGGCCTGGCGGCATTCGGCGGCGACGCTGTGGTGCCCGCTTTTGAGTTTGTCGAGTTCCTCAAGCACGATCATCGGGATAGCGACGTGGTGTTCTTCAAAGTTGAGCAGAGCGTTTGGATCGTGGATCAATACGTTGGTATCAAGCACATAAAGGATTGGCTGGTCGGAAGAAGGGGTGCGTCCATGATCATCCATACTCGGTCACCTTTTGTGGGAGCCAGTCGACGCAATACCTGGGCGGTGCTGCGCCTCGATTCGACCACCGAATGCACCTGAGGGACGTCAAGTGCATGCCCACATGAGGAGTCTGGGAAGACGCCACCTGTGGTGCAGGTTTCGGCGATCTGACTTCGTAATACCGCAAAACCTGTGACACTAAAAAGCACTTTGACGCTTTTTTGAAGTTTATTTTTCAGGATGACGAATAGCACTAGCCGAGTGCCAGCCACCCCGTTAAAGTCGGAAGTCCGCCTGCATCGATTTGTCGCACAAAATCGCCCCAATATCGCCTCATCCCCAACAGGGCCGGGCACTTCATCTTTTTAACGAAAGGCTTCCCGGCAGTCCTGCCAACCCAGCCCACTCTGCGCCGTTTGCTGCAATAACATCGGCAGTGCGACCCGCGCCTTGTCCTGGGTGTCGTGAAACACAATCACCCCTTTGCGCCACAGCAACATCAGTGTCAGCACCCGCTGCGCAGACTCCTCGGCCTTGAGTTTGCCGGGGTCATCCTGGGAATCGATATCCCACAGCGCCACCTGCAACCCTTGAGCCTGGAAGAACCCCTGGCTGTCCGCACGGCGCTGGCCGTAGGGTGGGCGGAACAGCGGCACGTAATTCTCCGGCATCAGGTTCTGCGCCAGCGAGGCCGTGCGGGCGATGGAGCTCTGCCAATCCACCCAATGGCTGTGAGAACGGTATTGCCAGCCCTGGGAGCCCACGCACTGGCCTTGGTACAACGCCTGCACATCGCCGGCCGAACTGCGCTCGACGCGTGTCTGCAGGCTGCTGCCCAACACAAAGAAAGTGGCGTTCATCTTCTGTTTGCGCAGGTAATCGGCGATCCAGTCGGTATTACCGCTGATGGGCGCCGGGCCGCCATCGAAGGTCAGCAAAAACATCCGGTCGTTGAACTCATCACCATTGCGCTCATGGTCGCCGAAGCGGGCGACTTCGCTGCTGATCTGCGGAAATAACGCGGCCTTGCGCAGCAGCTCATCCAGGTAGCGCTCATGAAAGGTACGGCTCGGCGCGGCCCAGCCTATATAGAAGGAGTCTTCGCCCACCTCGAACTTGCCGGCCTGCTCACGCAGATTGTCCATGTTCTCTACCAGGTAACAGAACGAGGCATCGACCTCGCAGCTTTGTTGGGCGAAGGTGTAGTTCTCCAACAGCCGCTGCCACAGCTGGCGACGCAGGTCGTCGATAGCGGCGAGGTTGATGATTTTAAGACCCAGGCGTTGCTTGAGCGCCGCTTCATCCTGACTTTCGCTGGCAGAGAGGCTGTGGGCGAACATCAGGATCTCCGCACGTGAAGCCACATCGAATAGCGCCGGGCTGCCGAGCTTTTCGGGCCAGGTGCCACGGTCCAGGCTGGCCACATCTACCGGCGCCGCCTGGGCATTCAGGCATAACAGGCATGCCGACAACAAAAGCGCTATTCGCACACGGGGTCTCCCTCTCCAGAGTTACCGGCCATCATAACGGACTGGCCGCCGATAATTGTAGGAGCGAGCTTGCTCGCGAAAAACCTCAACGATTACACGTTCATGCTGGATGAACGCGGCGCATGGGCGTTTTTCGCGAGCAAGCTCGCTCCTACAGAAAAGCGGTTTCTATCAGCTTCATAGGTGGAGTCAAACGCCCCCAGCCCCTAGAATCGCTGCACGATTTAAGGAGACGACTTCATGCTGACGGTGATTTCCCCCGCCAAGACCCTCGATTTCGAGACCGCGCCTGCCACTGAGCGCTTTACCCAGCCGCAGTTCCTGGACCATTCGCAGGAGCTGATCGAGCAATTGCGCGAATTGAGCCCGGCGCAAATCAGCGAGCTGATGCACGTGTCCGATAAGATCGGCGGCCTCAACGCCGCACGTTTCGGCAGCTGGACCCCGGCGTTCACCCCGGCCAATGCCAAGCAGGCACTGCTGGCGTTCAAGGGCGACGTGTACACCGGCCTCAACGCGCAAACCTTCAGCGAGGCCGACTTCACCTACGCCCAGGACCACCTGCGCATGCTCTCGGGCCTCTACGGCCTGCTGCGCCCGCTGGACCTGATGATGCCGTACCGCCTGGAGATGGGCACCAAGCTGGCCAACGCCCGTGGCAAAGACCTGTACGCCTTCTGGGGCACCCGTATCAGTGAATGGCTGAACGAAGCCCTGGCCGAGCAAGGGGATGACGTGCTGCTCAACCTGGCCTCCAACGAATACTTCTCGGCGGTCAAGCGCACCGCCTTGAACGCGCGGATCATCAACACCGAGTTCAAGGACTTGAAGAACGGCCAGTACAAGATCATCAGCTTCTACGCCAAAAAGGCCCGGGGCATGATGAGCCGCTTTGTGATCGAAGAACGCATTAACGATCCGGCCAAGCTCAAAGCCTTTGATGTGCAGGGTTATCGCTTCAATGCAGAGCAGTCCAAGCCGGACAACCTGGTGTTTTTGCGCGATCACGCACCGGAATAAAGCTCTCAACAGCACCGATGTTCAAATGTGGGAGGGGGCTTGCCCCGGTACAAACCGGGGACATCGTTTACATTTCTAACCGGGGACATGGTTTACAGGTTAATACGCATGATCAGGAGGTAGCTGATCATGCCCTGGAATCAAGAGTCCC
>NZ_UTKY01000069.1 GCF_900583165.1 Pseudomonas viridiflava
AGGACTTCAACGGCGCGGTACCGCAAATCGGCTACACCACCAACACCGGCTCCAGCAGCACGCTGAACGTGAACATCTCGGCGGTAGACGACCCAAGCATCCTGCGCGCCGATACCGGCAGCGCCGAAGAAGATCACGTCGCCACTGGCAACGTGCTGACCAACGACACCGATGTGGATAACGTACTGACCGTCGCCAGCTTCAAAGTCGGCACCATCAGCTACAACGCTGGCG
>NZ_UTKY01000117.1 GCF_900583165.1 Pseudomonas viridiflava
TTGTCAGCGAGGCACTATCAGGGGAAAGGATAGGGCTCAAAGAAGCTGAGGAAGATGTTTGGGATTTGTACCTGTGTGATTATCCCTTGGGAAGGCTTGGACGTGGCATGACCCGTGTCCAAGCCTCAAATGTGTAAACGATGTCCCCGGTTTCAGATGTAAACGATGTCTACGGTTCAACACCCCGATAGCGGTGTGTCAGTCAATGTAGATATCGACTGTGCCATCGTCATCGGGGGCAAGCCCCCTCCCACATGGGTTTAGCGGTGATGGTGAGCGTTGAGCAGGGTTTCGATTTCGTCGAAGCCAGGGCGTGCCAACACATCCGGTTGGCAGCATCTTTCTTTCAGTGTTAACAATTCATCACTCACCCCCACCTCAACCCGCTCCAGCAACTCCCCCAACAACACCCCAAACGCCCGCACTTCAATGCGCTGCAACGCCCGGGTTTCCAGGGTGTCCGCCGTGGCGTGAAACGACGCCGCGCCAAAGTCCCCCAGCAAACAATCCCCGGCGTCATTGCACAGGATATTGTGCCCATACAAATCGCCATGGGTGATGCCGTACCGGTGCAAATGCGCCGCGACCGAAGCAATGCCCCGCGCCATGCGCAGCGCCACCGCCAGGCTGAAACGGCTAGCGGGCGCGTAGATATCGCGGGTGCACGACGCCAGGCTCGGCAGGGCGGCGAGGTTGCGGTAGCTGGGGCCGATCAGGTCCAGCACCAGTGCCGCCTGGGCATCGGGATGACCGATGACGCGGCCTTCTACCTTGATCAGGTTCGGATGCTGCCCGGCCGCGATGCAGGCCTGCATTTCGTGCAACGGCGAGCCGTCGCTGGTGATAGTGCCTTTGTAGAGTTTTACCGCGACGAATTTAGCGGCCGGCGCCCACCATGCTTTGCGGATCACGCCGGACGCGCCTTCACCAAGCATCTCGCCTACTTCAAGCTCGGCCCAGGGAATGTTAGGCGTGGCGTCTTCTTCGGCGACATCCACCGCCATCTCCACCGGGTTACCGGCGTAGGCCAACCAGGTCAGGCGCGGCAATGTCAGCAGCCAGTGTGGCAAGCGCGTAAAGCGGTTGGAGGCAATGCGCAGTAATTCGAGGTTGTGACCGTTGGCCAGGCTCTGCGGTAACTGTGACAACTGGTTACCGGCCAGCATGAGTTTTTGCAGTAAGGGCCGTTTGCCCAACTCATCGGGCAACTGGCTGATCTGGTTATCGGTGAGGATCAACCAGCGCAGTAACGGCGGCAGTGCGTCGGCGGAGACATGGCTGATCTGGTTGGCCTTGAAGCCGATCATGCTCAGTTTGGCGCACTGGCCCAAACATTCCGGCAGCGCAGTGAAGAGGTTGTCCGAGCAAAACAACACGCGCAGGTGCGGCAGGCGGTGCAGATCGTCGGGCAGGCTGGTCAGGGCGTTGCCGCTAAGGTTGAGGATTTCCAGGGAGTCGGCCAGCTCGAAGATTTCCCGGGGGAACTCGGTCAGCCCGCAGGCCAGGTCCAGGCGGGTGATGCCCGCCAGTTGGCCGGCTTTAAGTTGGGCGAGGGTGTGCATGAGCGGCGCAATCTCTGATGGCGTGAAAGGCGCTCATGATACCGGGTCGGGCAGCGCTTGCGGGTTGAGCGGCTGCAGTTGGCCCAGACGGCTGGCTGTGCGTGCCAGGTCGATGGCCTGGCCCGCCAGGCATTCGGCCAGGGGCTGGGGGCCGATCAGGGTCAGGTGCTTGTCCTTGTCGTAAAGCACGTCCACCAAATTGATAAAGCGCTGCTGCACGGCAATCGGGCAATCGGCCAAGTGGGGCAGGCCGTCGATGATCCAGTGGTCGAAGTCTTGGCACAGCAGCAGATAGTCCATCACGGCGGTGAGTTGTTCGCACAAGTCGTTGAACGTGAACGCGATGGTGCGCCCCTGCTGGCGGCGGCAACGCAACTGGCGGTTACCGACGGCCAGGGGCTGTGGCGGGCAGTCCGCCGCAGGAAGATCGAGCGCTTCACGCTGGCTCGCGGTGCCCGGCCAAACGTAGTGGCCGCGTGTAAAACGCTGGGTGCTTTGCGCTTGGGGCAGGCTGCGAAAGTCCTGGGGCGAGCTGACCTCAAGCACCTCCATGCGCGCCGCGATCAGGTCAATCACCGGCTTGAAGCGTTCGTGGTACAGCGGGTTGGGCAGCAGCCCTTCGGGCGGGTAGTTGGACGTGACCAGCACCAGCACGCCGCGTTGGAACAGCGCCTTGAATAACCGGGTGATCAGCATGGCATCGCCGATGTCATGCACATGGAACTCGTCGAAACACAGCACCCTGCAACCTGCTAGCAACTCATCCAGCGTCATCGCCAGCGCATCGTCCTGATGCTGGTGCTGGAACATACCCTTGTGCAAACGCGCAAAGAAATCGTGGAAGTGCACACGTTGCTTTTCGGCAATCGGCAGCGACTGGAAAAAACCGTCCAGCAGCCAGCTTTTACCGCGCCCCACCGGCCCGTGCAGGTACAGGCTGCGTGTAGCAAGGCCCGCGAGTAGGTGCTGGGTTTCGCGGGCCAGGGCGTTGATGGCACGTGTCTGCCCGTCGCTGAGGGTATAGCCCTGTTGCGCGGCTTTTTTCTGAAAGAACGGTGGGATGGGCGAGTCGTCAAGGATGTCGGTTTTTTTACCGAGCAGGCGACGAATCAGGGAGCGCGGAGCCAAGGCAAATCACTCTGTAGGTCGGTGGTCGCCCACTTTAGGACGCTTGCCGCGATTTGGCCAATAGAGAAGGGCGCCCTCGGCTATCTCGAAAAAGCATGGCGCGAATGAAATCCTGTCCAAACTGGCAGTTTCCCGCTGAGTGTCTACCCTCCTACACAGCAGTCACCCCGGCATAAGGATTTGGGGCAGTGAAGGGACGAGCAGTATTGGCAGTGATGGGCGCCATGCTCTGCAACACGGTTTACGCTGCGCAACTCCAGGTGGAGGTGCGCATCGACGTGCAGCGGGGCTGCCAGCTGGTGGGCACCACCCGCAGCGCTGGCATCGAGCAGCTTGGCGTATTGGATTTCGGCAGCGGCCCGCGTCTGGATGACCCGGCCGGGCCCCTGAGTGCGGCGCTGATCAGCCAGCGCCAGCCGCGCCTGGAGTGCAACCCGGACACGCCCTACCAGATGCGCGTCGACGGCGGCCTACATGGCGGCACCGGCGACGTGCGCTATCTCAGCGCGGGCGTCGCTTCGAGCAAACCCATTCCGTACCGCATTTACGCGGACGCCGCGCGGCGCATTCCCTTGCCGGTGGATGTGCCCCTCAGCGGTCGCGTGCCGGATTCGGGCAGCGTCGAGCTACCGCTTTATGGTCGTATTGAACCGCTCAAGGACATTCCTGCGGTCGGACGTTATTCCGACGTGCTCAAGGTCACGGTCACATGGTGAGCCGATGCCTGGCCCTGGCGGCCATGGGTGGCCTGCTGTTGCTGGCAGATGACGCGCAGGCGGCCTCCGTCGGCGGGCAGGTTCACGCACGCCTGGTGATCACCGCCAGTTGCGAGGTGAGCAAAGGCCCCGACGTCGCCCCGGTCACCCCGGAAAGTGGTGCAGCCATGCTGGATTTCGGCAGCCACGGGCCGACCTGGAGCGACGGTGTGACCACCGGCGTCACCGATGGCAACAAGGCACCGTTGGCGGTGTCCTGCAACCCCTCGCTGGTGAGCAGTTTCACGGTGACCATCGACGGTGGCGTCAACGGTGACGGCACCACCCGGCGCCTGAGCAACGGCCGCCAGACCATTCCCTATCGTTTGTCAGCCGATGCCCTGGGGCGCAGCGCCTACAGCATCGGCCAACAACGCAATTTCGTCGTGACCAAGGGCGCCCAGGTACCGATTCCGGTATTCGGCTCGATGGTGGCGAATACCAGGGCCTTACCGGCCGGCATCTACACAGACACCCTGACGGTGACTCTGGATTGGTAAACCATGGAGGATGAACATCATGCATGCACTCGTATCCAAAGCAGTATTCCCACTAATGGCACTGGCCTGGGTATCGGGGTCGCACGCGGCGACGGTGGCCGGTACGGTCAACGCTACCCTGGTGTTGACCAGCAGTTGTCAGATCAATGGCTCGGCGGCAACCGGTGGCATGAGCTTCGGCGACTTGACCTTCGGCACGGCCAATAGCTTGTTCACCGAATCGTCTGGCCAGGTGCTCGGCGGTGGCGGCGGCGCGTTGTCCATCCTGTGTTCAGCCGGCACCTCGCCGACGTTGACGGTGGCGGCCGGCGCCAATGATGGCCAGTCCACCGGCGGTACCCGAGCGTTGTTCGACGGGGTGGCCAACTATGTGCCCTACGACCTGTATACCGACACCGGCTATTCGAACCTGATTGCTATCGGTGGGGTGATCCCCCTCGCCGCCAGTACCGGCGTGGCCCAGGCCGTGAACATCTACGGCAGAGCCGTCGGCAAGGCTGGGCTGCCGGCGGGCACGTACACCGACACGATCAACGTAACCCTGACGTTCTGACCGGTTATGAACCGGGCCGGGTGTGCGGCGCTGGCGGTGTGCATCGGTTGGGGGCTGCCGGTGTCGTTGCCTGCCGTCACCAGTCAGTCGTTTCAGGTCAGCGCGACCATAACACCGGGCTGCCTGGTGGTTACTGGCGGCACTCAGTACGGCAACTTGGCCTTCGGCAGCTATTCGGCACTGGCCACCAGTACCGCCTCGGTGGCGCTGACCAGCTCGGTGGTTTTGCAATGCACGCCGGGGGTGGCGCTGAGCATGACGGTCGATGGCGGTTTGTATAACAGCAGTGGGCGGCGCATGCAGCTCAACAGCGGTACGGCGAAGGTGGGCTATCAGCTGTTTCGCGATGCGGCGCTGAGCCAGAGCCTGGGCATCAGCCAGAGCGTGAGCGTGGCCTACAACAACGCCAACAACATCACCCTGCCGATTTACGGCCGGGTGCAATTACCGGGCAACACGCCTGGGGGGACATACAGCGACACGCTGCAGGTGCAGCTGACGTGGTGAAGCAATTGGCAATAAGGAGTGGGATTTATGTATGCAGCTTCCCGGCGTGGGTGGGTAGCAGGTGTTTGCGCGTTACTGGGGTTGGCGGCAGGGCAGGTGCAAGCGGCCAGCTCGGTGCTGATCTGGCCGATTGACCCGGTGTTGGAGGCCGACCAGCAGGCCAGTGCGTTGTGGCTGGAAAACCGTGGCACTGAAACCGCCAATTTGCAGGTGCGCGTATTTGCCTGGAGCCAGAGCGGGTTTGATGAGCAGTACCAGACCCAGCGCGATGTGATCGGCAGCCCACCGGTGGCGAAGATCGCGCCGGGGCAAAAGCAGTTGATACGGCTGACCCGCACCAAGGAAGTACCGCCGGGACAGGAGCAGGCCTACCGCATCATCATCGATGAAATCCCGTCTGCCGAGCCTGTTGCCGCTGCGGCGGATGGCAAGACCGCCGCCGCCGTGCGTTTTCAGATGCGCTATTCGGTGCCGTTGTTTGCCTATGGCGCGGGCCTTTGGAACAAGGTCGACGGCACCCGCGACCGTGACCCCAAGAGCGCCGGCAAGCCAGAGCTGAGCTGGAAGAAGGTCTCCGTCGGCGGCCGCAACTATGTCGAAATGCGTAACCAGGGCGCGGTCCATGCGCGCCTCACCGATGCCAGCTTCAAGCAGGAAGGCCAGTCACGGCCGCTGGTGGACGGCCTGATGGGCTACGTGCTGCCGGGTGCGACCATGCGCTGGCAAGTGCCGGTAGGCTTGCCTGCCGACCAGCCGTTACAGGTGCGGGTCAATGGCGCAACGCAAGTGGAGAGCCTTGCACCGGGCCGATAAAGCAGTGTGGAAGGGCAGGGAATAGCCCCTGATTGAACGGATGGAGATGTCCATTGATGGGCACAAAGCCTTGGTGAGCCAAGAACGGGCTCGTTGTCGATGGCGGTGGGTGTGGGTGGTGGGAAGCCTGTGGGGCATGGTGTGTATGCCGCAGGGCTTGGCTGCGCCGTTGCCGCCGCCTCCCAGCAGTATGGAGGCTGTCGCCGATGCTCAGTTGTTCCTGGAATTGGTGGTCAACCAGCGAAATACCGGCCGGGTGGTGGGCGTCAATCAGCGGGCGGGTGGGCTGTTTCTGCCGGCGAGCGTATTGCAGGACATCGGCATGAAGCTGCCGGAAGAAGTGCCCGCCGAACTCGACCTGGACAAGCTGCCAGGCCTGCACAGCGACTACGACAGCCAGGCCCAGCGCCTGGTGTTGACCGTGCCGCCGTCCTGGTTGCCGGAACAGTTTATCGGCAGTCGCAGCAGCTACCCGCGCACCCCGGCGATGACCAGTTTTGGCGCACTGCTCAACTATGACGCCTACCTCAATGACGCCGACGATAGCGGCACTTACCTGGCTGTCTTCAACGAAGTGCGCTTTTTTGATACCTGGGGCACGTTGTCCAATACGGGCCAATATCGCACCACCCTTGGCCGCGAAACCGACAGCGGCGCCCTCAACCAAGGGTATCGACGTTACGACACCACCTGGCGCTTCTCTGACGATGAACGCCTGCTCACCTATGAAGCTGGCGATGTAATCAGCGGTGCTTTGCCCTGGAGCAGTTCGGTGCGCCTGGGCGGTGTACAACTGTCACGCGACTTCGGGGTGCGCCCGGACCTGGTGACCTATCCCTTGCCTCAGTTCGCCGGGGAGGCCGCCGTGCCGTCATCGGTGGACCTGTTTATCAACGGCTACAAATCCAGCAGTGCCGACCTGCAACCCGGCCCCTACACCCTGACCAACGTGCCGTTTATCAACGGTGCCGGCGAGGCGGTGGTGGTCACCACCGATGCCCTGGGGCGGCAGGTATCGACCACGGTGCCGTTCTACGTCACCAGCACCTTGCTGCAAAAAGGCCTGTCGGATTTTTCGGTGTCCGCCGGTAACTTGCGGCGTGACTATACCGTGCGCGATTTCGGCTACGGCCCTGGCGTGGCCAGTGGCACCTTCCGTTACGGGCTGTCGGATGCGTTCACCGTGGAGGCCCATGCCGAAGCCGCCAGCGACCTGACCCTGGGGGGCGTGGGCGGCAACCTGCGGTTGGGCAACGTTGGCGTGTTGAATACAGCAATCAGCCAAAGCCAGTTCGACGGCGGCTCAGGCCAGCAACTGAGCTTGGGTTACCAGTACAGCAGCCAGCGCTACAGCTTGTCGTACCAGCGCGTGGAGCGCCGTGATCAATATGCCGACCTGACCCTGATCGACACCCCGTACGCCAGCCTCAGCAAGCGCAGCGAGCAGGTGACGCTGAGCCTGAACCTCAATGACTTCGGCAGCCTCGGCGTGGGTTATTTCGATGTGCAGGCGGCGGATGACTCGCGTACACGCTTGCTGAACCTGACATGGAGCAAGTCACTGTGGGGTAACACCAGTTTCTACTTGTCGGCCAACCGCGAGATCGGCGACAGCAACTGGGCGGTGCAGGGGCAATTGATCATTCCGTTTGACGTCTACGGCAGCCTCAGCCTGGGCAGCGAACGCAGCAACAGCGGCCAGATGCAACAACGGGTCAATTACAGCCGGTCGGTGCCGTCGGCTGGCGGCGTGGGCTTCAACCTGGGGTACGCCAGCGGAGACGGCCCGGCCTATCGCCAGGCTGACCTGACCTGGCGTCTGCAGTCGGTGCAGTTGCAGGCCGGCGTGTACGGCACGAGTGAAGCGCAAACCCGTTGGGCCGATGCCGCCGGCTCGTTGGTGTGGATGGACAAGCAATTCTTCACCGCCAACCAGGTCAACGACGCCTTTGTGGTGGTGAGTACCGACGGTTTTGCCGGCGTGCCGGTGCGTTACGAGAACCAGGTGGTGGGTGAAACCGACCGCAATGGGCACCTGCTGGTGCCTTGGAGCAGCGCCTACTATCGCGCCAAATACGAGGTCGACCCGCTCAACCTGCCGCCCAATGTGCAGGTGGCCAACGTGGAACAGCGGGTCGCCGTACGCCGTGGCAGTGGGTACCTGCTGGAGTTCCCGATGCGCCGGGTGATCGCCGCGAGCATCACGTTGGTGGACGCCCAGCATCAGGACTTGCCGCTGGGCAGCCAGGTGCGGCACGAGCAAAGCGGCGCACTGGCAGTAGTGGGGTGGGACGGCCTGGTGTACCTGGAAAACCTCGCGGCGCATAACACCCTGCAAGTCACGGTGGGTGACGGCCAGAGCTGCCAGGCCAGCTTTGACCTGGACCCCGCGGGGGAGCAGGTGCCGTTGATCGGGCCACTGGTGTGCCAATGATTTAAGGAGTGTGCGTGTGCGGGGCAGGAACTGGCTGTGGAGCGTGTTGGTAGCGGGATGTCTGGGTGTGTCGGTACAGGTACAGGCGGCGTGCAGCGCGCTCGCCACCTCGCCAGCCAGCTTCGGTTCGGTGAGTTCGATGACGGTACGCACCAGCGCGCAATCGAGCTCCACCACCAACGCCGGCCTGAGTTGTACGCCGTTACTGTTATCAGTGCTGGGCACCGGAGACCACTTTTACGCAACCATCACGGGCTCGACGCGGGGCGGTATGGTCGGGCCGACCGGCGATGTGATCGGCTATACGATCTACGGCAACAACACCACTACGTATCCGATCAGCCGGGGTACCCGTTTTGACTTTGGCGGCAATGGCGGGATCGCGGCGACGTTTGGCCTGGTGTTCGCGCCGGGTCCAAAAACCTTGCCCTTGTACTTTCGCAGCATCACCGGCAGTAACGTGGCAGCGGGGCTGTACAGCGAAACCCTGAGTATTGTGTGGGCCTGGGATTATTGCTCGGGCATTAATTTGATCGGCATTTGCCTGGGGCGCGATACCGGTACTGGCACGTCCACGTTGACCGTCAGCATGCTGGTGACCAACGACTGCCAGATCACCACGCCGCCCATCAGCTTCGGCAGCGCGCCGGTGGTCAGTGGGTTTGCGACCGTGACCGGCCAGGCCAGTGTCAACTGCACCAAGGGCAGCGCCTACACCGTGGGGCTCAGTGATGGTCAGAACCCAGCCAGTGTGGGCGGGCGACGGCGGATGATTTCCGGGACCAATCTGCTGGCCTACGATATTTTCGTCAGTGCCGGCACCACCCGCTGGGGCAGTGTCGGCGCGGCGCGACGGGCCAGCGCCACGGCCGACGTCAACCCCGGCGTCGGCCTGGGCACCGGCAGCCAGATCTTCAATTACAACGCCAGGATCTACACCGACCAGGCCACCCCGCCGGGCGGCACCTATACCGATAACGTGGTGCTCGACGTCGGGTTCTAGAAGGCCTGCAGGGGCGGTGATGGCTGATCCACCGGTTTGACCATCGCGTAGTTGTAGCCGGCCCCCGACCAGTATTCGGCCTGCAGGCCATCGGCACTGCGATTGCCCCGTGGCAGAAAACCGTTATTCGGGCCAGGTGGCCGGATGTAGAAGCTGATGCGCCGGCCTTGCGGGTCTTCATACAGCACCATGGCTGCCGCGCCTTGATCGGTGGTGAGCAAGCGCCCGCTGACCGGCGTGAACCCGGCAGCGCGCAAGTCTGGCAGGCGGTGGGCCTGATTGAAGTAACGGTCCAGCCAGGCCTGCATCGTGCCGCCACCCTGGGCCTTGAAATCGGCAGGCATGATGCCGTCCTGGGCAAACAGGCGGTAAGCCTGCATCGCATCAGCCATCGGCAGCAGTGGCGGCTGCGTGGCTTCGCGGGCATGCCAGCCACCGAAGCCGCCGAGGCTCACGGCAATCAGCAACACCGCTGCCGTGGCGAGATGCCGGCGCGATTGATGCTTGATGCGTTGGCGTATCAGTGCTGGGTCCAGGTCTGGGTTGGCCGGCTGTTGCAGGGCACCGCCCAAGGCGGCGCGCAGCAATTGCGCGTCCTGTTGCCAGGCATGGACCTGGGCCGCGACGTCCGGGTGGGCCGCCAGCCAGGTTTCAAGGACACGTCGATCGTTCTCCAGGAGCTGGTGATCGACATAGGCGTGCAAATCGCGTTCGCTGGGGGGCAGGCTGATCATTTGAGTATCCGCAGGGAAGGGCTGGCAATTTCGCCATCACTGAGTTGACGCAGGGCTTGGCGCGCCCGTGACAGGCGCGACATGACGGTGCCGATGGGCACCTTGAGAATGTCGGCGACCTCCTTGTAGCTCAAGCCTTCCACCGACACCCATAGCAGCAGCGCACGCTGTTCGGTGTTGAGTTGATCGAAGGCTTGCAGCGTCGATTGGGCGATCACCGTGCGTTCCACTGACGGCTGCGCGTCATCGCGACCGGTAAAGAATTCGAGCATGCGCGCATAGCGTCGGGTGCGGCGGTGGGCGTCGAGGAACTGGCGGTAGAGGATCGAGAACAGCCACGCGCGCAGATCGCCTTCGATGCGCTTGTCGGCCCAGCGCGTGATCGCCCGTTCCAGGGTCGCTTGCACCAGGTCGTCGGCGCTGCTGGCGTTACGGGTCAGGGACACGGCAAAGCGCCGCAGCCTGGGGATGAGTTCACGTAACGGTTCGTCGAGTTCATGCATGGGAATCTGGCTGGTCACTACGCTGGGACTAGGAAGACGTGCGGCGTTGAAGGTTATTCCCGGCTTGTGAAAATAAATCGAAAGCCAAGGAATAGACCTGCACGGCGTTCGTCCTAATGCTCCGACCTTATGTTTCACCCCCGAAGGCCTTTGGCCCTGGAGTTCCTTCATGGTAGATCAGTCATCACCACCGCGTCCCCCCTTAAGCACCGCGAGCCTGATCGCGCGTCTCGCGGGTATCGGCGCCGTGGTTGCGGTTGTTGCGGGGGCGTTTGCCTACGTCAACGGCACGCTCGACCCACAACGCCTGCGCCCGAAAACCCTGGTGAATGCTCTGGAAACCAACAACGGCGTGCACCCAGGTTTTCGCCGCAACCATGCCAAAGGTGTGTGCGTGGCCGGGTATTTCGAGAGCAGCGCCGAGGCCCGTGCCTACTCCAGTGCCCAGGTGTTCAGCGAAGCCAAGACCTCGGTGATCGGCCGGTTTGCCTTGCCCAGCGGCAACCCCTATGCGCCGGACAGCAGCGTGCCGATCCGCAGCCTTGCCCTGCAATTCACCCAGGCCAACGGCCAGCAGTGGCGTACCGGCATGAACAGCATGCCGGTGTTTCCGGTGGGCACGCCTGAAGCGTTTTACCAGATGCTCAAGGCCGGTGCTCCTGATCCGGCCACAGGCAAACCGAACCCGGCAGCCATGCCGGCGTTCTTTGCGGCTCATCCCGAAACAGGGGCGTTTTTGGCATGGGTCAAGACCGCCAAACCCTCCGCCAGTTACGCGACTGAAACCTATAACGGCATCAACGCGTTTTACTTGGTGGGGGCCGATGGCAAGCGCCAGGCCGTGCGTTGGGGGGTTGTGCCACAGAGCCAGGACGCAGCGGGCGACAGTGCGCCCGCTGGCGCTGATTTCCTTGAAAAAGACCTGGTGCAGCGCCTGACCACTGGGCCGCTGCGCTGGCAGTTGAACATGACCTTGGCCAACCCCGGCGACCCGGTGGACGACGCCAGCAAGACCTGGACCGGTGAGCACAAGGTGCTCAACGCCGGCACCCTGGTGCTGCAAACCACTCAGCCGCAGGCCGACGGCGATTGCCGTGATATCAATTTCGACCCGTTGATTTTGCCCAGTGGCATCGAAGCCTCCCATGATCCGTTGCTGGCCGCACGGTCGGCTGCGTATGCCAGTTCCTACCTGCGCCGGGCTGGCGAAGTCAGCGCGCTGCACACACCCCTTCAGGACAGCGCCCCCCAGGAGTCGAAGCCATGAATGCTCAACCTCGGTTTTTCGCGCCCTTGGCGCGCCTGCTGCACTGGCTGATGGCGCTGATGGTCATCGCCATGCTGTTTATCGGTGCCGGGTTGGCAGCGTCGGTGTCGGAACGCCATGAGTGGTTGATTCACCTGCACAAGCCATTGGGGATCGCGATTCTGGCGCTGGTGATCGTGCGACTGGTGGTGCGTTTTTCCACCCGCCAACCGCGACTGCCCGCTGACTTGCCATTGTGGCAAGTGCTGGCAGCCAAGGCGTCCCATCTGGTGCTGTATGGTTTGATGCTGGTCTTGCCGCTGCTGGGTTGGGCGATGATTTCAGCGGCGGGAGACCCGGTGATGCTCAGCAGTTCGGTGCAGTTGCCGGCGCTGGTAGGGGCCAATGCGCCGTTGTTTGCGGTATTGCGCAAGGCCCATGGATACCTCGCCTACCTGCTGTTCTTGACAGTGCTGGTGCACTTGGCGGCGGCGTTGTTCCATGGGCTGATCCGGCGTGACGGCGTGCTGCAGAGCATGACCGGCTCCAAACCCTAGCGCAGCTGGTTGACGATATCGGCGACGCTGCTCAACACATCCTTGCCCAGTTGCATCGAACGCTTGCCTGACCAGCCGGTGAGGGGGTTGGGGGCGTCGTTGTTGTCTTTGAACGGCATTTCCAGGGTCAGGGACAGGCAGTCGTATTGCTCGCCTACGGCGTTGCAGGCTAACGTCATGTTGGCTTCACCCGGTAGGTCACGGGTATAGCCGTGGGTGGTCTGGAAGTCGCGGGTCAGTGAGCTCAAGTGGCTGCGAAAGTGTTTTTCCAGGCCCGCGATACGGGGCGTGTAGCCCGGGTTGCCTTCGCAGCCGGCGGTGAATATGTAGGGGATTTCCTCGTCGCCGTGGATATCGAGGAACAGGTCCACGCCGTAGTGTTCCATTTGCTGCTGGACGAACAGCACTTCGGGGCTGATCTCTTGGCTGGCGCTCTGCCAGGCACGGTTGAGGTCCTGGCCCATGGCGTTGGTGCGCAGGTGGCCATGGAAGGCACCGTCAGGGTTCATATTGGGCACCAGGTACAGGTCGGCGACCTTGAGCAGTTTCTTCATCTCGGCGTCGCCGTCCTGTTGCAGGCGTTCGATGATGCCCTCCATAAACCATTCGGCCATGTGCTCTCCGGGATGCTGCTGGGCGATGATCCAGATCTTGCGTCGGCCTTTGCCGCCTTTGCCGCGACGCAGCAGTTGGATATCACGACCTTCGACGCTTTTACCGGTGGCCAGCAGTTGCATGTCGCTACGGCTCAGCGCTTGCGCAATCAATTTGTCGTGGCGCTCACGGCTGTAGGGCTCGAAATAGGCGAACCAAGCTTGTTTTTCGCGGGTCTTGAGGCTGACGTGCAGGATTTCCCCATCAAAGCGCGAAGGCACCCGAAACCAGTTAAGGTGGTCGTAGGACGCCACGGCGTGATAGTCGCTCCACGCATGCGGGTAGGAAGACTTGCCCGCATTGCTCAGGCGAAAGGTGTGGGTGTGGCCCACGTGCATGCCTTCGGCCTTGAAATGAAACCATTGGAAATGTTGGCTGCGGGTATCGGGTTTGATGGCGAGCAACAACTGATAGGCATCGTGGGCATCCAGTACCTGGATATTGCCGCTGTCGAAGTTGGTGCTGATCCTGATGGAGGTCAAAGCCACGGTCATAGTCTGGTTGCCTGAATATGAGTGTTGTGGCGGATATCTTACACAGGAGTGGGTCAATATCTGGATGCAAAAATTGTTGCTGGGGGAGGGGGCATCGTCGTTGACGCGGCCGAAGGTTAGAGTCTATGAGATTGATTCTCAAGCGCTAATTCGCAAAGATACGGCCTAGAGCGCTGGTACGACTTTCATTGGGCGATATTCTTTTGCTACCATGCGCGCCATCGAGCAACACACAGTCTTCATTAGCCTGAAGCCATGCCAGGGAAACTGGCAAAAAAAAGACCCGGCCAAAGAGCCGGGTCAAAAACCGTGATTAGCCTGATGAGGAGATATTCCAAGAGTCCGACCTAAGGTCCCTTGGTCTATCGACTGATCTCGCGATCAGTTGGGTCCAATAATAATCATTATCATTTGCAAGTCAAATGTTTTTATCCGCGAGATAGAAATATTCTTCTTTTGCGCCTGTCATCCGTTTGCCTGAGCCTGTGGCGCTTGCAACGACCGCTCTACCAAGGCCTTGGCCATATCGATCAAATACACCACTGAAAACGCTAGGTCCCGCTGGTTGCCTTGATGCCTGCTCGCCGACTCATAGGCCGTGGCCGCAGCGCTGCGCAACAAGTCTGAAGCTTGCACCAGCGCTTCCTCCTGGCTGATCTCGGGCTTGATGGCGAACAATGTGCCATCGGGCGCTTGTGCCGACAAATCTTCTTTCAAGTAATAGTCCAGTGCGCGTTGGGCAGCTCCGCTGTTGCGCATGTCGCGTAGCTCTTCGTGGGCGGGTGTTTCGGACAGCAGGCAAGGGCTCGTAGTCATAAGGGGCGGTGCTCCATGGGGGTGTCGAAAACCTTAAGCCCGATAATAGTACGTATCGTATTTATGTCGTTTTATGGATTACTACAAACTGTTTATTGCCCTGGAAAATACCTCACGTATCGTCAGGCGCCATGGATAACTGGATAGCCTTGGTCAAGGCCAACATGAAAGACCGCAAGGTCACGCAAGGTGAACTGGCTGAACGCTTGGGCATGTCCCAGGGCGGTATTGGCCATTGGCTCAACAAACGGCGTACGCCAAGCCTTGAGGATATGAACCGCGTATTGGCGGAGCTGGGCCTTGGCTATTTGGAAGTGGTGCTCAAGATTCGAGAGCGCTGCGTTGAAGACCCATCGCCATCGCTAAAACACTACAACCCGTATTACCGCTACCCGGTCAGCGATTGGAATGGCGGGTGTGAACTGCGTGAAGAGCGTGCGCCCTATGGCGCGCCACGTTTTGAACTCACGGACTACCACGCTCAAGGAAAAGCCTTCTGGCTGCCGGTGGCCGGCGATGCCATGACGGCCCCCACCGGGCTGAGCATTGGTGCCGGCATGATGATCCTGGTAGACCCTGCCATCCCCGCCGAGCCCGGTAAATTGGTGGTCGCCCAATGGGCCGACAGCCCCAAGGCAACCTTTCGCCAGTTGCAGGAAGAGAGCGGCCAGCTTTACCTGGTGCCGCTCAACCCCACTTACCCCAAGGCCCGCTTCACCGACAATTGCCGCATCCTGGGCGTCGTGGTGCAGGCGACGGCCAGGTTCTAGTCCACTGTTTCGAGCTCTACCAGCGCGCAACCTTCGGCAACCATCTCGCCTTCCTGGCAGAATAGCGCCTTGATCACCCCAGCCTGCGGTGCGCGGATGCTGTGTTCCATCTTCATCGCCTCAAGCACCACCAATTGCGTGCCGGCTTCCACCGACTGGCCCACGTCGACCAGCACGCGCACGATGCTGCCGTTCATCGGCGCCGTAAGGCCACCTTGATGGGATTGGTTGGCCTCTACCGCAGCAATCGGGTCGAACAGGCTCACCGCGTGCATTTCGCCGTCCCAACGCAGGTACAGGGTGCCTTCGCTGCGAACCGCAAGATGGGCACGACGCATGCCCTGATGCTCAATCAGCAACTGCTCGTTTTGCAATTGCGCGTTGCCTGACAACGTCACCAAGCGTTCCTGCCCAGCGCAGCTCAAATGCAGGGAGACCTCCGCCGGCAAACCTGCACGAAACCCACAGTTGTCGGCCCATGGCCCCGCACCGGTCGGCAGGCTTTGCATGAACGCCGCACCGGCCGCCTGCCAGAATTCATCGCTCAATGCGCTGGGCGGTGGCAGCAATTGGTCCTGGTAGCGCGGAATAAACCCGGTATCCAGCTCAGCAGCTGCAAAGGCCGGATGACCGATGATGCGCCGCAAAAAGCCCAGGTTAGTCTTGAGACCGCCAATGGCGAATTCATCGAGCATGCTTAACAAGCGCAGGCGCGCCTGTTCACGGTTTTCGCCCCAGGCGATCAACTTGCCGAGCATCGGGTCGTAGAAGGGCGACACGCTATCGCCTTGCTCGACGCCGCTGTCAACGCGGCGACCAGGGCCGGGAGCGGACTCACGGTACAGCGTCAAGTCGCCAGTGGCCGGCAGGAAATCATTGGCCGGGTCTTCGGCATACAGCCGCACCTCAATGGCATGACCCATCAGCGGCACTTGCTCCTGGGTAATCGGCAGCACCTCGCCCTGGGCCACGCGAATCTGCCAGGCCACCAGGTCCAGGCCGGTAATCGCCTCGGTTACCGGGTGTTCCACTTGCAGCCGGGTGTTCATCTCCATAAAGAAGAACTCGCCCCGCGCATCCAGCAAAAACTCCACGGTGCCTGCGCCCACATATCCGATGGCTTGGGCGGCACGCACGGCGGCTTCGCCCATGGCCTTGCGCTGTTCAGCGCTCAGCCCCGGCGCAGGCGCTTCTTCGACGACCTTTTGGTGACGACGCTGGATCGAGCAATCGCGCTCATTGAGGTACAGGCAATGCCCGTGTTGGTCGGCAAACACCTGGATTTCAACATGGCGTGGCTTGAGCAGGTATTTCTCCACCAGCATCTGCCCATTGCCGAACGACGACAGCGCCTCGCGCTGCGCAGAGGCGAGCGCTTCGGCGAGTTGGCTGACGTCCTCCACCACCTTCATACCCTTGCCGCCGCCGCCGGCCGTGGCTTTGAGCAATACCGGGTAACCGATACGCTCACAGGCGTCGCGGAAGGTTTCCAGATCTTGGGCTTCGCCGTGATAACCCGGCACCAGCGGCACGCCGGCGGTTTCCATCAAGGCCTTGGCGGCGGATTTGCTGCCCATGGCGTCAATGGCCGAGGCGGGCGGGCCGAGGAAGATCAAGCCGGCGGCTTCAATGGCGCGGGCAAAACCGGCGTTTTCGGATAAAAAACCATAGCCCGGATGAATCGCCTGGGCGCCACTGGCTTGCGCCGCGGCGATCAACTTGTCGATCTGCAGGTAACTGTCGGTGGCCTTGCTGCCACCCAGGTCTACCCGGATATCCGCTTCGCGGCTGTGCCGGGCATCCCGGTCAGTGGCGCTGTGCACGGCCACGGTGGTCAAACCCATGGCTTTGGCGGTGCGCATCACGCGGCAGGCAATCTCGCCGCGATTGGCGACCAGTACGGTGGTCAGTGTGCTCATGAACGAGGCTCCTGAGCTTGCCAACTGGGTGCACGTTTTTGCAGGAACGCGCGCAAGCCTTCCTGGCCTTCGGCGCTCACGCGAATGCGGGCGATGGCATTTTCGCAATAACGGCGCAGGGCAGGGGTGAGAGCGCCGTTGCCGACTTCGCGCAACAGGTCCTTGCTGGCGCGCATGGCGGCCGGGCTGTTTTGTAGCAGGTTGGCGATCCACTCTTCGACGTGCAGAGCCAGTTCCGCGGCGGGGTAACTTTCCGCCAGCAGACCGATTTCCCGCGCGCGCTGGCCGCCAAAGCGTTCGGCGGTGAGCGCATAGCGGCGCGCCGCACGTTCGCCAATGGCCTGCACGACAAATGGGCTAATCACCGCCGGGGCCAGGCCGATGCGCACTTCCGACAGGCAGAACTGCGCGTCATCGGCACCGATGGCCATGTCGCAGCAACTGATCAAGCCCAGCGCGCCGCCGTAGGCCGCGCCTTGCACCACCGCCAGGGTCGGGATTTTCAGCTTGGCCAGGTTGTACATCAGCTCCGCCAGTTCGCGGGCATCATCCAAATTGGTGTGGTAATCCAGCTCGGCCGATTGCTGCATCCAGGCCAGGTCGGCGCCGGCGCTGAAATGCTTACCGCGCCCGCGCAGCAGCAAAAAACGCAGGGCAGGGTCGCCTTGCACCTGGTCGAGAGCGATGATCAGTTCACGGATCATCTGGGCGTTGAACGCGTTGTTCTTGGCTTCACGACTGAGCCACAGGGTGGCAAAGCCACGGCTGTCGGTGATCAGTTCGAGGGTGTTGAAATCGCTCATGTAAGGAGCTCCATGATGATGTGAGGTCTCCTGTAGGAGCGAGCTTGCTCGCGAAAGTCGTCAACGTTAACGCGGGCATTCTGGATGAACGCGTTGCCTGGCCGTTTTTCGCGAGCAAGCTCGCTCCTACAGGTTACATGCGGAACACGCCGAAGCGGCTCGGCTCGATGGGGGCATTCAACGCGGCAGACAGGGCCAGGGCCAGCACATCGCGGGTCTGCAATGGGTCGATGACCCCGTCGTCCCATAGGCGTGCACTGGAATAGTAGGGGTGGCCCTGGGTTTCATATTGGTCGAGGATCGGCTGCTTGATCGCGGCTTCTTCCTCGGCACTGAACGCGTTGCCGGCACGTTCGGCCTGCTCGCGCTTGACCTGCACCAGCACGCCGGCCGCCTGCTCGGCGCCCATTACGCCGATGCGCGCATTCGGCCACATCCACAAAAAACGCGGGTCATAGGCGCGGCCGCACATGCCGTAGTTGCCGGCACCAAAGCTGCCACCAATGATTACGGTGAATTTCGGCACTTTGGCGCAGGCCACCGCGGTGACGAGTTTGGCGCCATGCTTGGCAATACCGCCGGCTTCGTATTTTTGCCCGACCATAAAGCCGGTGATGTTTTGCAAAAACAGCAGGGGAATCCCGCGCTGGCAGGCCAGTTCGATAAAGTGCGCGCCTTTTTGCGCGGCTTCGGCAAACAGAATCCCGTTATTGGCGAGGATCGCAATCGGGTAGCCGTGCAGGTGCGCAAAGCCGCAGACCAGCGTGGTCCCAAACAGCGCCTTGAACTCATCGAACACCGAGCCGTCCACCAGGCGAGCGATCACTTCACGCACATCGAAGGGCTGCTTGGCATCGGCCGGGATCACGCCGTACAACTCCTCGCCGCTGTACAGCGGCGCGACAACCGGGCGCTGCAGCAACTCACCCTGCTTGCGCCAGTTGAGGTTGGCCACGCTGCGTCGGGCCAGGGCCAAGGCGTGCTCATCGCTGTCGGCATAGTGGTCGGCCACGCCGGAGATCTTGCAGTGCACATCGGCCCCGCCCAACTCTTCGGCGCTCACCACTTCACCGGTCGCAGCCTTTACCAGCGGCGGCCCAGCAAGAAAGATGGTGGCTTGCTGGCGCACCATGATCGCTTCATCCGCCATCGCCGGCACATAGGCACCGCCGGCGGTGCATGAGCCCATCACCACGGCGATCTGCGGGATGCCTTGGGCGCTCATGTTGGCTTGATTAAAGAAGATCCGCCCAAAGTGCTCGCGGTCGGGGAACACCTCATCCTGACGCGGCAGGTTGGCGCCGCCAGAGTCCACCAAATAGATGCATGGCAGGCGATTCTGCTCGGCGATGGTCTGGGCGCGCAGGTGTTTTTTCACGGTGAGCGGGTAATAGGACCCGCCTTTCACCGTGGCGTCGTTGGCGACGATCATGCATTCGACGCCTTCAACGCGGCCAATGCCAGCAATCACGCCGGCGGCGGGCACATCTTCACCGTACACCTGATGGGCGGCCAGTTGGCTGAGCTCCAGGAAGGGTGAGCCGGGGTCGAGCAGGCGATTGATGCGTTCGCGTGGCAGCAATTTGCCCCGCGAGGTGTGCCGCTCCTGGGCCTTGGCGCCACCGCCTTGCTGCACATGGGCGAGCAGGGTGTGCAGGGCGTCGACCTGTTGGCGCATCGCCGCGCTGTTGGCGGCGAATTCAGTCGAGCGTGGGTTCAGTTGAGTGTGCAAGGTGGCCATGGATCGCTCCCTCAGCGAGTTTCGTTGAACAGTTCGCGACCGATCAACATCCGGCGAATCTCACTGGTGCCCGCGCCGATTTCGTACAGCTTGGCGTCCCGCAACAGGCGCCCGGCGGGGAACTCGTTGATGTAGCCGTTACCGCCGAGGATCTGGATCGCATCCAGCGCCATCTGCGTGGCGCGCTCGGCGCTGTAGAGGATCACCCCGGCGGCGTCCTTGCGTGTGGTTTCGCCGCGCTCGCACGCTTGGGCCACCGCGTAGAGGTAGGCACGACTGGCGTTGAGTTGGGTGTACATGTCGGCGACCTTGCCCTGGATCAGCTGGAATTCACCGATGCTCTGGCCGAACTGTTTGCGGTCGTGGATGTAGGGCACGATCAGGTCCATGCAGGCCTGCATGATGCCGGTGGGGCCGCCGGAGAGCACGACGCGCTCGTAGTCCAGGCCGCTCATCAGCACTTTTACGCCGCCGTTGAGTACGCCGAGGATGTTTTCTTCGGGCACTTCTACGTCATCGAAAAACAGCTCGCAGGTGTTGGAGCCGCGCATGCCCAGCTTGTCGAATTTACTGCTGCGGCTGAAGCCTTTCGAATCGCGCTCGACAATAAACGCGGTGATGCCGTGGGGGCCTTTTTCCAGGTCGGTCTTGGCGTAGATCACGTAGGTATTGGCGTCGGGGCCATTGGTGATCCAAGTCTTGCTGCCGTTGAGCACGTAGTGGTCACCGCGTTTGTCGGCGCGCAGTTTCATCGAGACCACATCGGAGCCGGCGTTCGGCTCGCTCATGGCCAAGGCGCCGACGTGTTCGCCGCTGATGAGCTGGGGTAGGTACTTGAGTTTCTGTTCGTGGCTGCCGTTGCGGTTGATCTGGTTCACGCAGAGGTTGGAATGGGCGCCGTAGGACAACGCTACAGAGGCCGAGCCCCGGCTGATCTCTTCCATCGCCACCACGTGGGCCAGATAACCCAGCCCTGCGCCACCGTATTCTTCCGGCACAGTGATCCCGAGCAGGCCCATGTCACCGAACTTGCGCCACAAATCTGCGGGGAACAGGTTGTCGCTGTCGATCTGTGCGGCGCGGGGCGCAATTTCCTTAGCTACAAAGGACTGCACCTGGTCGCGCAGCATGTCGATGGTTTCGCCGAGGGCGAAGTTCAGGGACGGGTAACTCATGGACAGGCACCTTTTATTGAGCATTGTTTTTATGGGGCAGCTTTGTGGGTTAGGTAGCGTGCTCACCTTTACGTTAACGTAAGCTTGCGTTACGGCGCTGTCAATCGTAGTTTACGTAAACGTCAACCTACAAAAAAGACAACAGGGGTCGTTATGGAACAACCACACCAGAGCTACAGCCGTGGCGCTCAGGACAAGACCTTGCTGGCCATGACCATCGGCCAGGCCTTTGATAAGACTGTTGCGCAGTACCCCGAGGGCGAAGCCCTGGTGGTGCGCCATCAGCAGCGCCGCTACACCTGGCGGCAATTGGCCGAGGCGGTTGACCTGCACGCCCGCGCATTCATGGCGCTGGGCATGCAAATTGGCGATCGCCTGGGGGTCTGGGCCCCCAACTGCGCCGAGTGGTGCATCAGCCAGATCGCCAGCGCCAAGCTGGGGGTGGTCCTGGTCAACATTAATCCTGCGTATCGCAGCAGTGAATTGGACTACGTGCTCAAGCAGTCCGGCTGCCAGTGGCTGGTGTGCGCGGGAGCGTTCAAGACGTCCGACTACCACGCGATGCTTCAGGCGCTGAAGCCGGACGTGCGCGGCATCATCAGCCTTGATGCCAACCCGCCCGAAGGGTTCATGCCTTGGTCGCAGTTATCCGCCTTGGGCGCAGGCGTTGCGCCCGAACAGTTAAGGGCACGCCAGGCCAGCCTGCACTTCGACCAGCCCGTGAACATCCAGTACACCTCCGGCACCACCGGCTTCCCCAAGGGCGCCACCCTCAGTCACCACAACATCCTCAACAACGGTTATATGGTGGGCGAAAGCCTGGGCCTCACTGCCCAGGACCGCCTGGTGATCCCGGTGCCGCTGTATCACTGTTTCGGCATGGTCATGGGCAACCTGGGCTGTATCACCCATGGCACCACGATGATTTATCCGAATGACGGCTTTGACCCGCTGCTGACTCTTAGCGCCGTCGCCGAAGAGCGCGCCACTGGCCTGTACGGCGTGCCCACCATGTTTATCGCCATGCTCGATCATCCGCGCCGTGGCGAGTTCGACCTGGCGACCCTGCGCACCGGCATCATGGCCGGCGCCACATGCCCCATTGAAGTCATGCGCCGGGTCATCAGCGAGTTGCACATGGGGGAGGTGCAGATCGCCTACGGCATGACCGAAACCAGCCCGGTGTCGTTGCAAACCGGCGCCGATGACGACTTGGAACGGCGCGTCACCACCGTTGGCCGTACGCAGCCCCAGCTGGAACACAAGATCATCGATACATATGGCAACACGGTTGCCCGTGGCGAGATCGGCGAACTGTGCACCCGTGGCTACAGCGTGATGCTCAGCTACTGGAACAACCTGGACGCCACCCGCGAGGCCATCGACGATGCCGGCTGGATGCACACCGGCGACCTGGCGAGCATGGATGAACACGGCTATGTGTGCATCGCCGGGCGCAACAAGGACATGATCATTCGCGGCGGCGAGAACGTGTACCCACGTGAGCTGGAGGAGTTTTTCTTCACCCACCCGGCAGTGGCGGATGTGCAGGTTATCGGCATCCCGGACGAGCGCTATGGCGAAGAGATTGTGGCCTGGGTCAAGTTTCATCCGGGCCACGTGGCCAATGCCTTGGAGTTGCAGGCTTGGTGCAAAGACCGGATCGCACACTTCAAGACGCCCAGGCACTTCAAGTTTGTGGACGAGTTTCCGATGACGGTCACCGGCAAGATCCAGAAATTTCGCATGCGTGAGATCTCGATTGAAGAGCTGCGAACCCACTCTACCTAACACCGCAAATCAAATGTGGGAGGGGGCTTGCTCCCGATAGCGGCGTGTCAGTCACCTCATGAATTGGCTGACACATTGCTATCGGGAGCAAGCCCCCTCCCACATTTTTATTCTTCGCCCGCCCAGAACATATCAAACACCAGAACGCACAAAGGGGACCCTAAGGTCCCCTTTAATTTGTCGTTGCGTGCTCTTTTTTTATTATTGAGGGGCGGTCTATTGTTGTTTTTGGTAACCGTGACCCTTTACCGCTGTTTTGGCGACCCCCATCCGGGGTCAAGAGCAAACGTATTTTTTTGAGCGCTGATCTGCTTCTTCGCACGCGATCCAACCAGTGGGTAGCTACCTGAGGTAGTTTTATTTTTCTCTACTGGTCGCGGGTTTCGGCATTGCCGTTCCCTGCGAAGCACATCTTCTCCAAAAAAATCTGTTAGCTGCGTCTCTGCCGTGTTGTTTTTGTTATGTCAGAGTCGTTTCGTCTTATTTTTATTAGGTTTGGCGCTTTTTATTCTTGTTATGCCATAGAGATAGCAGAAGCCGTGCCAACTTTTTAAATCCCTTTAAAATCAATGATTTGAATTTTATGAAGGAATTGCCCTACGGCAAATCAGACAAAATATGTTCCCGTGTTACTCGATGTGTAGGTGGGCGGTAACACATTGTCACGGCCCAGCTACTCAACCGGCGTTACGTGCCTTGGCTACGCGTGAACCGGTGGGCCGGCCCAGCACGCTGCTGATTTGCATGCCCGCAGCCATCAATGCTTGCAGGTCGATCCCGGTCTCAATGCCTAGGCCGTTGAGCAGGTACACCACATCTTCGGTCGCGACGTTACCGCTGGCACCCTTGGCGTAAGGGCAGCCGCCGAGGCCCGCGATAGAGCTGTCGAACACATTGACGCCTTCCAGCAGGCTGGCGTAGATATTCGCGACGGCCTGGCCATAGGTGTCATGGAAATGCCCGGCCAGCTTGTCCCGTGGCACCTGTGCGCCTACCACCTCGAATAAGCGCCGGGTAGCGCCCGCCGTGCCCGTACCGATGGTGTCGCCCAGGGAAACCTCATAGCAGCCCATGGCATACAACTCCCGTGCGACCGCCGCCACCTGCTCAGGGGCGATCTCGCCTTCGTACGGGCAACCCAACACACAGGACACATACCCGCGCACGCTGACGCCCTGCTGTTTGGCGGCTGCCATGATTGGCGCAAAACGCTCCAGGCTCTCGCTGATGGAGCAATTGATATTGCGCTGGGAAAACGCCTCGGACGCCGCCGCAAACACAGCCACTTCCTTAACCCCGGCCGCCAGCGCGTCTTCGAAGCCGCGCAGGTTCGGTGCCAGTGCGCCGTAGGTCACACCGGGCTTGCGTTGGATCTGTGCAAACACCTCAGCGGAACCGGCCATCTGCGGTACCCACTTGGGCGAGACAAAACTGCCGACTTCGATGTAGCTCAGGCCGGCCGCGCTCAACGCGTCCACCAGCCGGACCTTGTCCGCCACGCTGATGGGTTGGGCTTCGTTCTGCAAACCGTCGCGTGGGCCGACTTCTACCAGGCGAACGTGTGAGGGGAGGGACATGGCAGTTACCTTCTGATTATTGGCCAATCTGGCTCATGGTCTGGGCCAGGGCCTGGGTGCAGCGCTCTTCGGCGGTGTCCAGCTCCAGTTTCATCTGTTCGATGTCCAGCAACTGCTGCTCAAGCTGCTCACGCCGCTCGGTGATCTTGGCGAGCATGCTGTTGAGCTGCACATGGTTGCCGCTGGTGGGGTCATAGAGTTCGATGAGCTCACGGCATTCAGCCAGGGAGAAGCCGATGCGTTTGCCGCGCAATATCAGCTTGAGGCTGACCTTGTCCCGCGCCGAATAGATGCGCTCCTGGCCCCGGCGTTCCGGGGCCAGCAGGCCTTGTTCTTCGTAGAAGCGAATGGCGCGGGTAGTGATGTCGAGCTCGCGGGCGAGATCGGAGATGCTGTAGGTGGTGCTCATGGATAGCGCTCAAGAAAGTCTTGTCGCTAAACTAAAGGCAGGTTGACGTTAACGTCAAGGGCTGCAGCGCAGCCCATCGGGGGCAAGTCGAGTCGTCGCACCGCCCCTCCCACAGGTCAGGCTTGCTTGTTGTCCAACTTCTTCTCATGGGCGGTCACCTGCTGGCACAACTCGATCATCTGTTCACGCATCCAGCGGTTCGCCGGGTCCTGGTCGGTGCTCTCGTGCCAGTACAGGTGCGTCTCCACTGGCGGCACGTCGTTCACCGGCAGGTTGAACCAATGCAACTCATGACGGCGGGCAAAGCGCTCGGGCACGGTCATCACCATGTCGGTCTGTTGCAGCACCTGCGACGCCATCAGGTAATGCTGGGAGCGCAGTGCGATCTTGCGTTGTAGACCCATCTTGCCCAGGGCCAGGTCGACGTGGCCCAAGCCGTTGCGGCGGCTGGAGATATGGATGTGGGTCAGGCCCAGATAGTCATCCAGGGTCAGCTTGTCTTTGTTCGCCAGGGGATGGCCTTTACGCATTGCGCACACGTAGCGGTCTTCCATCAGCTTGACGTGTCGCACCTGCGGGTCGGTGTTGAGCGGTGCATCCACGGCAAAATCCAGGCGCCCGGCCGCCAGTTCCTTGGTGGTCTCGCGACGCTTGGACAGGAAGCTCTCGATCACCACCGTCGGCGCCAAACGACGCAGGCGCTGGAACAGCAGCGGCAAAATCACCGCCTCAGTGAGGTCGGTCATGCTGATGCGGTAGGTCTTGGCGGCTTGCTGCGGGTTGAAAATGCGGCTTTCCTGCACCGACACCCGCAACAACGACAGCGCATTGCGCACCGGGCCGATGATGTTCTGCGCCATTGGCGTCGGCACCATGCCTTGTGCCGTACGTACGAACAAAGGGTCGTTGAAGGTCTCGCGCAAGCGCGCCAGGGCATTGGACACCGCCGGCTGCGTAATGCCGACGATCTGCCCGGCGCGGGTCAGGTTGGCTTCGGTGTAGATCGCGTCAAAGACGATAAACAGGTTGAGGTCGACCTTGCTCAGATTCATTTCATTGCGCTCTTATTGTTAGGTGGCCATCGGTCAATCATATATCGGTGATGAATGTTAATACACGCCGAGAATAGGCTAGGTAAATTATCAGCGCTGTTCTAGCATCGATTGCATGACCTAAACAACCTCTCCAAGAAGGGAGCTGCTCATGGATTTCGCCTATTCGCCCAAGGTTCAGGAACTGCGTGAACGCGTCACTGCGTTTATGGACACCTACGTTTACCCGGCCGAGCCGGTGTTCGAGCGCCAGGTCAACGAAGGTGACCGTTGGCAGCCCACCGCTATCATGGAAGAGTTGAAAGCCAAGGCTAAAGCCGAAGGCCTGTGGAACCTGTTCCTGCCCGAATCCGAGCTGGGCGCTGGCCTCACCAACCTCGAATACGCACCGTTGGCCGAAATCATGGGCCGCTCCCTGCTGGGCCCCGAGCCGTTCAATTGCTCCGCCCCGGACACCGGCAACATGGAAGTGCTGGTGCGCTACGCCAATGAAGAGCAAAAAGAGCGCTGGCTGCAACCGCTGCTGCGCGGTGAGATCCGCTCGGCATTTGCCATGACCGAACCCGATGTGGCTTCTTCGGACGCCACCAACATGGCTGCCACCGCTGAGCGCCAGGGCAACGAATGGGTGATCAACGGCAAGAAATGGTGGACCTCCGGCGCCTGTGACCCACGCTGCAAAATCCTGGTCTTCATGGGCCTGAGCAACCCCGATGCACCGCGTCACCAGCAACACTCGATGATCCTGGTACCGGTCGACACCCCCGGTGTAAAAATCGTACGACCGCTACCGGTATTCGGCTACGACGACGCGCCCCATGGCCACGCCGAAGTGTTGTTCGACAACGTGCGCGTGCCGTACGAAAACGTCCTGCTGGGTGAAGGCCGTGGCTTTGAAATCGCCCAGGGCCGCCTTGGCCCAGGGCGAATCCACCACTGCATGCGTTCCATCGGCATGGCCGAGCGGGCGTTGGAATTGATGTGCAAACGCGCCGTCAGCCGCACCGCGTTCGGCAAACCGCTGGCCCGCCTGGGTGGCAATATCGACAAGATCGCCGACTCACGTATGGAAATCGACATGGCCCGCCTGCTGACGCTGAAGGCCGCCTACATGATGGACACGGCGGGCAACAAAGTCGCGAAAAGCGAAATCGCCCAGATCAAGGTGGTGGCGCCGAACGTGGCGTTGAAGGTGATCGACCGGGCGATCCAGATCCACGGCGGTGCCGGGGTTTCAAATGACTTCCCGCTGGCCTACATGTACGCCATGCAGCGCACCCTGCGCCTGGCCGACGGCCCGGATGAAGTGCACCGGGCGGCGATTGGCAAGTTTGAGATCGGCAAGTATGTGCCGCGGGAATTGATGCGCGGCGGGCAGTAACACCGCATCGCCTGCATCGCGGGCAAGCCCGGCTCCCACATTTTGAAGGCGTTCACAAATCAAAATGTGGGAGGGGGCTTGCCCCCGATGAGGCCAGTACCAACTACACAAGGCTCAAGCCTCAGTACACCCAAACCTCCACCCGCCGATTCTTGATGCGCCCTTCATCCGCCGTATTCGCCGCCACCGGCATCTGTGCTCCAAACCCACGAATATCCCTCAGCACCACGCCGCTCTTGACCAACTCCCGGCGCACCGCCATGCCGCGCAATTTTGACAGCAGCGCCGCACGCTGCGGGTCATTCTTGGCATCGCCAAACCCCACCAGGGTCACTTGCCTGTCGAACTTGCCGTGGCCCTTGAGATAGGCCACCACCCGCTGTAAGTCCTGGCGCGCCTTGTTGTCCAGGCTCGCGCTGCCTTCTTCAAAGCGAAAATTCACGGTCAAGCGTTGGGCTTCGCGGGCGATGGCTTGATAAGCCTCGGGCATCGACGCGCGTGGTTCCACCGATATCGCCTGCACCTGCTGCGCGATAAACCCGCTGGCTGCGACGATCGCCTGGCCTTTGCTGCTCTGGGAAAATTCCACCAGCGCCTTGGCCCACGGGTTTTGGCTCGACGGCGGCAAGTAAAAAAACAACCGGCGTGAGAGCGGGTAATCTTCGGTAGCAATCAGGCTGTTCAGCGGCAACATTGGTTGCGAGTCGCCGTCGACAATTGCCACCGCCTTGGCTTGGCGTACATAGGGCAGGCCAATAAAACCGATGCCTTGCGGATCTTGGCTGACCGCGTCAGACAAATGCTCGCTGGATTCAAAACGCTTAGCCGCTGCGGCCAGCGGCTTGCCGCGCAGGCGCAGCACCAGTTCCTTGAAGGTGTCATAGGTGCCGGACTGATCATCCCGCGCATATAAATGAATAGCCCCGCCGACACCGCCCAGGGGTTCCCACGTGTTGATTTCGCCGTTGAAAATCTGCGCCAGTTGCTCGGTGTTCAGGGTGTTCAACGGGTTTTGCGGGTTGAGGATAATCGCCAGGCCGTCGATGGCGATCACCTGTTCGGCGCCGGGGCTTTTCAGGTCGCCCAGGGGTTCGAGATCGACCAGCTCGCTGTCCTTGATCGGTCGGGACGAGGCGGCGAGGTCGGCGGTGGATTTTTTCAGCGCGCTGAAACCGGTGCTGGAGCCGTGGGCGGCCACCTCGATGGTCACGGTCTTGCCCTGACGGGTCTTGCCGACCACACGCTGCTCATTGGCGCCTTGGGCCGGTTCACTGTGTATCGCCTGCAAGCCCTGTTGCTCCATCAAGCCCTTGACCAACGCCGGGCCCAGCGCTGCGCCAATGGTGTTGGAACCCTGGATGCGCAAGGCCGGGCCTTGGTCGGGAGCAGGGAGGGGGGCAGCCACAGCGAACAGGGGAAGCAGGACCAACAGGAACAGAACGCGCAGCCTCATGCCGGCACCTTCTTAGGCCAAAGGGAGTGCCGCGAGAATAAGTCAGGCAGGTTGCATAAATATGACTGGCACCCAGCAGGGCAAAATGTGGGAGGGGGCTTGCCCCCGATAGCAGTATGTCAGCTACTAATAAGCTGGCTGATACTCCGCTATCGGGGGCAAGCCCCCTCCCACATTTGACCCCATATCAGCCAGGAGGAATCAGCTCAGTTCAAGCCAAATCGGTGCATGGTCCGAAGGCTTTTCCAGCCCGCGCAATTCGTAATCCACTCCCGCATCCTTGACCCGAGGCAACAAGCCATTGGAGGCCAAAATCACATCAATGCGCAGCCCACGCTTGGGCTCATCCTCAAACCCACGGCTGCGGTAATCAAACCAGCTGAAACGGTCGGCCACGGTCGGGTTGAGGTGGCGAAAGCTGTCCACCAAACCCCAGTTTTTCAGGCGCGCCATCCACTCGCGCTCTTCGGGCAGGAAGCTGCACTTGCCGGTCTTGAGCCAACGCTTGGCGTTGTCGGCGCCGATGCCGATGTCGATGTCTTCCGGGGAGATGTTGATGTCGCCCATCACCACCAGCGCCTGGTCATTGCTGAACTGGCTTTCGAGCAATTGTTGCAGGTCTTCATAGAAGCGCTGCTTGGCCGGGAACTTGGTGGGGTGGTCGCGGCTTTCGCCCTGGGGGAAGTAGCCGTTCATGATGGTGATCGGGTGGCCGTTTTCATCAGCAAACGTGCCCCAGATGAAGCGGCGCTGGGCCTCTTCTTCATCGCTGGCAAAACCTTTATGCAGGCTCAGTGCTGGCTGACGGGAGAGCAGCGCCACACCGTAATGGCCTTTTTGCCCGTGGTAATACACGTGATAGCCCAGGGCCTGCACTTCGGCCAGGGGGAACTGGTCATCGTGGACCTTGGTTTCCTGCAGGCCAATCACATCCGGTTGGTGCTTCTCGATCAGTGCCGCCAGCTGATGAGGGCGGGCGCGCAGCCCGTTGATATTGAAGGAGACGATTTTCATGGTCGGCAGTCCAGTCTTGGCAAAAGGGCGATGCTAGCCGACAAGTCGGATGGGGGCCAGCGTGGCGGTAGCGCAGTTGCACTGCTAATGTCCGGGAACGACTCGTGCTGTGTAGGTTCGTACCTAATAACAACACTGCAAGAACGCTGCCTTTCAAGCCGCGCCCAGGGAGATTGACCATATGCCGGACACTTCAACTGCACCTGCAGAAATTCGCCTGCTCAACAGCGGTTATTCCCGCGAAGCGCGGTCCTTGTTGTACCAAGCCTATCGGCATGAGCCGACGTTCGCGTACATCTTTGAAGCCGAGCGTCCAGGCTACGAACAACGGGTGCGTGCCACCGTGCGCGAGCTGGTCAAGCAGCACTTCTTTCAAAAACTTCCCGCCATCGGTCTGTTCGTTAACGATCGCCTGATCGGCATCGCCTTGATTGCGCCGCCGCAACGACGACTGGGGATCACCGAGAGTTGGGCCTGGCAATTGCGCATGTGGCTGAGCACTGGCGTGCGTGGCACCCGGCGCTACTTGGACTACTACCACGCGGTGCTGGCGTGCCTGCCCAGTGAGTCGGTGCATGTGCTGCCATTGTTGGGTATTCACCCGCAATTTCAGGGCAAGCATTACGGTGAGCAGTTGCTCGAAGCGGTGCACAACTGGTGCGCAGACGACCCGCATTCGTCTGGCGTGGTGCTGGACACGGGGAATTCTCGCTATCTAGAGTTTTATAAGCGTCAGGGTTATGAGGAGATTGGCGAGGTTGCTGTAGGCCCCGTCCTGGAGCATGTTTTTTTCCACCCCAATCCCCAGGTGTTACAGGCTGCAACGAATTAACCCAGCGTTTTTCAGATGCGTCTGAGTTCTAAGAACCTCCCAAGCTCGTGTAGCATCTGCGCCTATGAAGTTTCCAGGAAGATTTACCAGCGGCTTGGTTCTGCTGTTCACAAGCTGCGGCGCCTTGGCGCAAAGCGAATTGGACGTGCGGATCAAGCCCGCCAACGACGCGTTGAAAGCCAATATCGAAGGCTATATCGGCGGGGTGGGCGATCGTGATGAAGAGGCGTTGCTGCGGTTCAGCCGTGGCGCCGAGGAGCAGGCGCGCAAAGCCGCCCAGGCTCTGGGCTTCTATCAGCCACAGATTGAAAGTGATGTGAAGGGCGGCAAGAACCCGCGCCTGATCCTCACGATCGACCCCGGCGAACCGGTGCATTTGCGCAACGTGACCATTCGGGTCGACGGCCCCGCCTCCGACCTCAAGGTGTTTCGCGTGCCCACCAGCGATGACCTCAAATCCGGCGCCGTGCTCAACCACGGCCATTACGAAGACGCCAAGCGTCTGATCCAGAACCAAGCCTCGCGCTACGGCTTTTTCAGCGGGCGCTTTACCAGCCAGAAACTCTCGGTAGACCCGCAAGCCGGCGTGGCCGATATCGACCTGATCTACGACAGTGGCCCGCGCTACACCTTGGGCCAGGTCAACTTCAAGGGCGACACGCCCTTCGATGACGAACTGTTGCAACGCATGGTGCCATTCAAAAGTGGTACCCCCTACGATTCCGAACTGATCGCCGAACTCAACCAAAACCTGCAAGCCAGCGGCTTTTTCGAAGGCGTGCGTGTGGACGCCGCCCCGGCCGCTTCAACAAAGGACGTCATCCCAGTGGCCGTGCAACTGGAAACCCGCAAGCCGCGCACCATGGGCCTGGGCCTTGGGTTTTCGACCGACGTCGGCCCGCGTGGCAAGGCCAACTGGACCCGCCATTGGGTCAACCCCCAAGGCCATAGCTATGGCTGGGAAGCCGAACTGTCGGCACCCCGACAGAACGTCGGCCTGTGGTACGACATTCCGCTCGACCCACCGCTCACCGACAAATTGCGCTTCGCCGGTGGCTACCAGAACGAAGAGCTGGCCAACACCGACACCCTGAGTAAGTTGCTCACCCTCGGCCCTGAATGGCACAGCAAATTGCCCAGCGGTTGGACGCGAGTCATCTCCCTCAAATACCAGCGCGAAGAATATCGCTTGGGCAACGATTCGGGCCTCAGTAACCTGGTGATGCCGGGTATCAGCTACTCCTATCTGCGCAGCGACAACCGCATCGACCCGCACAACGGCTACCGCTTGCAGTTTGATAGCAAAGTCGCCAAGGAAGGCCTGGGTTCCGACACCAACCTGCTTTACGGCACGGCCATGGTCAAAGGCCTCACCACGCTGTGGGATAACCACCGCTTCTTGGCCCGCGCGCAAGTGGGCGGCAGTGCCACCAACGGTTACAAATCGGTCCCCCCGTCACTGCGCTTCTTTGCCGGTGGCGACCAGAGCGTGCGCGGCTACGAGTACCAGACGCTCTCACCCGAAAATGATCGGGGCGACCGCATCGGGGGCCGCTACATGGTGGCTCTGAGCGCCGAGTACCAATATTCCATCGCCGAAAAATGGCGGATCGCAACCTTTATCGACCAGGGCAATTCGTTCAATACCCTGGAGATGCCCAGCCTGAAAACCGGTGTGGGCGTCGGTATCCGCTGGGTCTCGCCGGTGGGGCCGATCCGTCTTGACCTGGCCCATGCCCTCGAAGATCCGGGCGGCGTTCGATTGCACTTTTCCATGGGGCCTGAGCTGTGATGCGTGGTGTGAAAATAGCGGGGCTGACCTTGGTGGTCATCCTCGCCGTGCTGATGCTGGCCGTGTGGGCGGTACTCGGTACCCAGGCGGGCAGCCGCTGGGCGTTGGCCCGTGTGCCGGGTTTGAGCGTGGAGAATTTCCAGGGCCACTTGGGTGGACGCTGGAGCGCCGATCATCTGGTGTGGGAGCAGGACGGCAGTAGCGTCGAGCTCACCACGCCAACCTTTGATTGGTCGCCAGCGTGCCTGTTGCGCATGACCTTGTGCATCGATCAGTTGAACGTAGAGCAAGTAAATCTGCAATTTGCGCCGGGCACCGAAGACAGCAGCGGGCCGATTCAATTGCCCGACTTGAAGCTGCCGGTCGCTCTTCAGTTGGGCGACATTCGCATCGGTAGCCTGTTTTATAACGGCAGCGAAGAACTCAAGGGCGTGCAACTGGCAGCGCATTGGACCGCCGCTGGCCTGCAGATCGATTCGGTGCACCTGCAGCGCGACGAGCTGATACTGGACCTCTCTGGGTTGCTGCAGCCTTCGGGTGATTGGCCGCTAAGCGCCGCTGGCAACCTGAGCCTGCCCTACGCGCCAGGCGGCGCACCCTGGACAGTGGCGCTGAAAATTGACGGCGATTTGCTCAAGACCCTCAAGCTCGACGCCGACAGCAGTGGCTACCTGCCCGCCAAACTCACGGGCGAGTTGCAGCCGTTGGTAGACAACCTTCCGGCGCAGTTGCATATCACCTCAGACAGTTTCAAACCCAGCGCCGACCTGCCTGACACCTTGCAACTCAATCAACTGGATCTCACCGCCAAGGGCGACTTGAAACGCGGCTATCAACTGCTGGGCAAGGCCGTACTCCCGGCGGAAAAAGGCCCGGTAGACCTGCTGCTGCAAGGCAAGGTCGACGCCAAGGGCGCGCAGATCGCCGGGCTGGACCTGACGGCGGGGGAGAAGCAAACCCTCAAGCTCACCGCCCAATTGGACTGGCAGCAAGGCTTCAGCGCCGACGCCAAGATCGACTGGCTGGACTTCCCCTGGCATCGCCTCTATCCAGTGATCGACGAGCCTCAGGTCGCGTTGCGCACCTTTAACGGTGAGATTTCCTACAAGGACGGCAACTACCTGGGCAACCTCAAGGCCGATCTTGATGGGCCGGCCGGCAAGTTCAACGTGGTCACGCCGTTCAGTGGCGACCTCAAGCAAATCTTCCTGCCCGAGTTGAAACTCACCGCCGGCCAAGGCAAGGCCGAAGGCCACCTGAACGTACAGTTTGCCGATGGCATCGCCTGGGACACCGCGCTGGACCTGTCGGCGCTGAACCCGGCGTACTGGGTCGCGGAACTGCCCGGCACCTTGGCCGGCCCGCTGCGCAGTAAGGGCGAAATCAAAAACGAGCAGCTCAAGCTCAACGCCGACCTCGATCTCAAGGGCAGACTGCGCGGGCAAACCGCCGTGCTGGCCGCCAAGGCTGAAGGCGCGGGTGAGCAATGGACCCTCGCCAACCTGGATATCCGCCTGGGCGACAACCGCATCAACGGCAGCGGCAGTCTGCAACAACGCCTGGCCGGGCAGATCGATATCAAGCTGGCGCGCCTGGCCCAGTTGTGGCCGCAATTGCGTGGGCAAATCAACGGCCGTCTCGACGTGGCCGGCAATCTCAAGGCGCCCCAAGGCAAGCTCGACGTCAAGGGGCAGCAATTGGCATTTGCCGATAATCGCCTGCAAAGCCTCACGCTCAATGCAAACCTCGACAGCGCCCAGCGCGCCAGGATCGACCTCAAGGGCAGTGGCATTCAATCCGGCGACACTCAGGTCGGCACCCTGACCGCCAGCGCCCAGGGCGATATCAAGAGCCAGAAAGTCCAACTCGATCTAGCCGGTCCGTTGATCAAACTGGCACTCGCGTTGGACGGCAGCCTCGACAAAGGCAACTGG
>NZ_UTKY01000077.1 GCF_900583165.1 Pseudomonas viridiflava
CATCGCTGACGGCCTCGGGTGCTTCGCTCAAGGCCAGTGCGGACCACTCCGGCTGACGAAATGGCGCGCCGCGACGCTGTAGTTCGCGGCCCATGCCGCCATCGAGAATTACAGTTGAGCCTAGGGTCATATGTGATCTACTTATATGTATATGAAAAAAACTCATTATGAGTCAGTCTTGTATAACGTATTTAATACGGCACTTTCATCAAACTACAAACACTTTCTCAGGGGACATCCGTGAAACTTAGCGCTTTGCTGGGCATTGGCCTGGTTACTCTGGCCGCCTCCACTCAAGCCCTGGCCGGCGCCACACTGGAC
>NZ_UTKY01000057.1 GCF_900583165.1 Pseudomonas viridiflava
AATGTGGGAGGGGGCTTGCCCCGGTACAAACCGGGGACATCGTTTACATTTCTAACCGGGGACATGGTTTACAGGTTAATACGCATGATCAGGAGGTAGCTGATCATGCCCTGGAATCAAGAGTCCCCCATGAACCAACGAATCAGACTGGTCTCTGACTGGCTTTCGGGTAACTTCACGAAAAGCCAATTGGCACGCCGTTTCGGTGTCAGTCGACCCACTGTCGATAAATGGATCGCTCGACATAACGGCGATTTAAAGTCGTTAGCCGAGGTTTCTCGGCGACCTCATAACAGCCCTAACAAGACCGACGACGAGATCTTGGCCCGGATAGCTGCAATTAAGGCGGCCCATGTTAAATGGGGGCCCAAAAAACTCATCCAGCTATTACGAGAGGACGATCCTTCTATCGACTGGCCGTCGCCTAGCACGGCAGGTCAATGGCTTGACCGGCTTGGATTAGTCAGTAAGCGGCGCTTCAAGCGCCGGCACGGCACGTCTCATATTGAGATGCGAGAGGCCGAGGAGCCCAACAAAACCTGGTGCGCTGATTACAAAGGGCAATTCAAAATGCTCAACGCCCAGATGTGCTTCCCGCTGACCGTTACAGACCATTCGTCCCGTTTGATTCTGGCTTGCAGGGCTCATCCTAAAATCATGACCCAGCCTGTAAAACAAGACTTTGAGCGGCTTTTTCAGGAGTACGGCATGCCGGAAGTCATTCGGACTGACAATGGCGTCCCCTTTGCTTCTCCGGGCCTGGCAAGGATATCCACACTGGCCGTTTGGTGGATTCGTTTAGGGATCTATCCCGAGCGAACCATGCCGGGGAGACCCGCTCAGAATGGTCGTCATGAACGAATGCACCGCAGCCTAAAATTAGAATTGCCACTAGGGAGCAACCTCGTCGAGCAGCAGCTTTTGCTGGAGCACTTCAGGCATGAGTTCAACTACGTACGCCCTCATGAAGCACTGGGTATGAAACGTCCGGGGGACTTGTATGTACCGTCCACACGGCCTTATCCAGGTTGCTTGCCCGATGTGGAGTATCCAGCAGAAATGCAGGTTCGAAGCGTCAGGCGGGATGGATCGATCAAATGGAACGGCAAATTGATATTTGTCAGCGAGGCACTATCAGGGGAAAGGATAGGGCTCAAAGAAGCTGAGGAAGATGTTTGGGATTTGTACCTGTGTGATTATCCCTTGGGAAGGCTTGGACGTGGCATGACCCGTGTCCAAGCCTC
>NZ_UTKY01000058.1 GCF_900583165.1 Pseudomonas viridiflava
GCTTTGGAGCGTGGGTAACCCGGCAGGACGCCGGGTTAGCCGCACTGGGCCATGGATGGCCCATTGCGGCGGCCCACGCTCCAAAGCCGGAGTGAGGGCACACCGAGCCTAGGCGAGGTGCCGAGTGTTGGGGCGAAGGCCTTTTGGTTACTTTTGGGCCTTTCCAAAAGTAACCCGCTGTAAGAGCGGAACCATAGGCGGCCGTTACCGCAGGAATGGATATGTACACCGACAAACCGCCATCGCAGGCAAGCCAGCTCCCACATTTTGATCCGGTTTACACCCAAGCCCCTCAGTGCCGCAGCAGCTTACGCAACGGCACCCCATCCTTAAGCACCGGCGACTTGATCACGATGTAGCTGAAGTACTTCGAGATCCCAATATTCTTATCCAACAAGCTCTCCACCACCTCCTGATAGTGCTGAATACTGCGCGTCATAAACCGCACCAGATAGTCATACCCGCCACTGATCAAGTGGCATTCGAGCACCTCATCCACCAGCCGAATATTGGACTCAAACTTGGCAAAGTCTTCACGCTTGTGGTCGCTGAGGGTGATCTCGGTAAACACCGTGACCGAATCGGTGATCTTGGCCAGGTTCAAGTGGGCCTTGTAACTGGAGATATACCCCGCCGACTCCAGCCGCTTGACCCGTTGCAGGCAAGGGCTGGCCGACAGCCCAACGGCGTCGGCGAGGCTGACGTTGGTCATGCGGCCGTCCTTTTGCAGTTCAACCAAAATGCTGATGTCGATCCGGTCCAGCTTGACGAGCCCTTCCATTGCGTACCTCTTGACTGCCGTTTGTAAGACAATCTTCTAGCAAAATCAGCGCCGTAAAGACAGCTGATGCTGCGCCACCAGATCCGCCATGCTGTTGATGCAGTAATCTGCCGCGCACGGAGAAGGCTGCCGTGCCCGGTGGCGGCCGATCAAACAGCGGTCCAGGGCCACCTGCGCGCCGACCGATGGGCGGGTGATATGCAGGATCGGTTGCACATCATCACCCTGTCGATTGAGCCATTGTGGGTCTTCGGCCAGGGAAATGAAGTCTTCCGGTGCAATCCCCAGACGCTCACACAACGCGCCGCGATCTTCGGCATCGCGGTCGCCGCGCACCAGCAGGCGATAGAACTTGCGCAGGTACAGCATCGCCCCCGGCGCATCTTCGAACAATGACCAGTTGCCCGCCGAACGGGCAAAGCTCATGCCCTCCTCCCAACTGGCGTGCAAGCCCCAGTTTTCGGCGAGCTGGCGATGGGCGAAACACAGCACACCACTGAAGCCTAGTTCAGCGAAGCGCGAATAGAGGCCTGCCACCACCGCGCTGAACTCAGCCAGTACCTGCTCCTTGGACGGCTGCCCGCCACGGTTGTCGAGCAGCGGTTGCAACGCCGCCCACACCCCCGAGTCGCGGTCCACCAGCACTTCATCGCAGTCAATCAGCAACGCTCGATAATCTGTCAGCCCCATGGTGGGTCAAGCCTCCTTGATGCGTTTCACCCGTCGCGGGCACAGCCTCAGTTCAAGACGCGTGCCAAGGCCGCGTCGAGAATCTGCAAGGCTTCGTCGATCTGTGCTTCGGTGGCCACCAACGGCGCCAAAAAGCGCAGCACGTTGCGGTGCACGCCGCATTTGATCACCAGCAAACCTCCGGCGCGGGCGGCGTCGATCACCTGCTGGTTAAGGTCGGCATCCGGGGTGCGCGCCGCGTCGTTCTTGATCAGCTCGATGGCCAGCATGAAGCCGGTGCCACGCACATCGCCGATGTTCGGGTAGCGTGCCTGCAAACCGAGCAGGCCTTTACGCAGGCGTTCGCCCAGCACTTGGCTGCGGGCCAGCAATTGCTCTTGTTCGAACGCGTCGATCACCGCCAGCGCCGCTGCGCAGGCCAAAGCGTTGCCGCCGTAGGTGCCACCCAGGCCACCGGGCAGCGGTGCGTCCATGATGTGCGCCTTGCCGACCACGCCGGACAACGGCAAGCCACCGGCCAGGCTCTTGGCCACGGTGACCAGGTCGGGCTGGATACCGGAATGCTGGAAACCAAACCAAGTGCCGGTGCGACCGAAACCGGTCTGGATTTCATCAAGGATCAACACAATGCCGTGCTTATCAGCCAACGCACGCAGCGCCTTCAAAAACTCTGGCGGTGCCGTGAGGAAACCGCCATCGCCCTGCACCGGCTCGATGATGATTGCCGCGACACGTTCCGGCGCAACCTGGGTTGCCAACAATTCATCCAAGGCATTCAGGGCAACTTCGCTGGTGACACCTCGATAGGCATTTGGATAGGGGGTGTGGAACACCTCAGGCGCAAACGGCCCGAAGTTCTGTTTGTAGGGTTGGCTCATGCCAGTGAGCGTGGTGCCCAGCAAGGTACGGCCATGAAACCCCCCGCGAAACGCGATCACCGCCGAACGGTTGGTGTGCGCACGGGCGATCTTCACCGCATTTTCCACCGCCTCGGCACCGGAGGTGAAGAACGCCGCTTTATACGCCTCCTTGCCGCCGACCATCTCACTCAGGCGCTGGGCCAGGTCGAGGTAAGGCTGATAGGCAACCACCTGGAAACACGCGTGGGACACCTTTTGCAGCTGAGCCTGCACAGCCGCGACGACCTTGGGGTGGTTATGGCCGATATTGAGCACGCCGATGCCACCGACGAAATCCAGGTAACGTTTGCCATCCACGTCCCACAGCTCGGCGCCGTCGGCGCGGTCGATCACCAGCGGGTGCGCGGTCACCAACCCACGGGGCACGAACTGCTCGCGCTGACGGAGCAAATGAGGGGTTTCATCGACTTTGCTATTCATGGCATTTCCCATCGTGAGTCCGGCAACCTGGAAGTGGTTGCGATGCTGTTCAGATTACGGGGTGCGGGCAACGCACTACGCCGAACTTGGCCTGTGAGAAATTCGTATCCACTGTTTTGCCCCTGCGTTTCAACAGATCCTGCGCCGGGGTTTGGGCGATGATGATCGCAACCTTAATCCAGCAGGAAATGCCCATGGCCTTGCTCTATAAAGCTGACCCGGTGCGCGGCCAACACTGGCAGGCGCTCTTTGCCGAACATGCACCGGATATCGAATGGCGCGCCTGGCCTGAGATCGGCAACCCCGAAGAGATTGAGTACCTCGCGGCCTGGACCGCGCCGGATGAGGTGGCGCAATTGCTGCCCAATCTCAAAGTGCTGTTTGCCCTCTCCGCTGGCGTCGATCAACTCGACCTGTCGCGCCTACCGCCCGACTTGCCGGTAGTGCGTCTACTTGATCCCGGCATCACCAGAGGCATGTGCGAATACGCCAGCTGGGCCGTGCTCAGCCTGCATCGGGACATGCTGCGCTACCGCCAGCAGCAAGTGGCGCGGTGCTGGCAGGCGCACCTGTTGCAGCCGGCGGCGAATCGTCGGGTTGGCGTAATGGGGTTGGGCGCACAGGCCCAACAGATATTGGCGACACTGGCGCCCTTGGGGTTTGCCCTGTCGGGGTGGGCGCGCAGTGCTCGGCATCTACCTGGAGTGAAGTGTTACGCGGGCGAGGAACAACTGCCGGCGTTTCTCAGCCAGTGCGACATTCTGCTGTGTGTCCTTCCGTTGACCGATCAGACCCAAGGCATTCTGGATCGACAGCTGTTTGCCCAACTGCCCAAGGGCGCGGCGCTGATCAATATGGGGCGTGGCGGGCATTTGGTTGAACAGGATTTGCTGGAAGCACTCGACAGCGGACAACTGAGTGGCGCGGTGCTGGATGTCTTACAGGAAGAACCTGCGCCGCCGAGTCACTCGTTCTGGACGCATCCGCAGATTGTGCTCACTCCGCACATTGCCGCGATGACCCAGCCACACAGTGCATTCGGCGTGTTGCTAGAAAACATCCGCCGCTTCGAACGCGGCGAGCCCATGCTGGGCGAGATCGATCGAACACTCGGCTACTGATGTATGAAGATCAAAATGTGGGAGGGGGCTTGCTCCCGATGGCGGTGTGTCAGTCAATAGATTCATTGGCTGATCCACCGCAATCGGGGGCAAGCCCCCTCCCACATTTGGACCTGTGCCAGCCGCAGGTAACAAGCACACCGCCAATCCCCTGTGGGAGGGGGCTTGCCCCCGATGAGGGAGTGTCAGGTAGCACACTTATAACTGACACACCGCCATCGGGAGCAAGTCGAATCGTCGCACCGCCCCTCCCACCTTTTTCGACCGTGTTACAACCTGGCCGCAATCGCCGCACCCACCTCCTGGGTCGAGCCCTTGCCACCCAAATCCGGCGTAATCGGCCCTTCGGCAATCACCGCTTCAATCGCCTGCAAAATCCCGTCGTGGGCCGCCCGGTAGCGCTCATCCCCATTGCCCAAAAAGTCCAACATCAACGCCCCCGACCAGATCATCGCAATCGGGTTGGCGATGTTCTGCCCATAGATATCCGGCGCCGAGCCGTGCACCGGTTCGAACAACGACGGGAACCGCCGCTCCGGGTCGAGGTTGGCCGATGGCGCGATGCCGATGGTGCCTGCGCACGCCGGCCCCAGGTCGGAGAGGATGTCGCCAAACAGGTTCGACGCTACCACCACGTCAAACCGATCCGGCTGCAATACAAACCGCGCACAGAGGATATCGATGTGCTGTTTGTCCCACGTCACCTCGGGGTAATTGGCCGCCATCAACGCCGTGCGCTCGTCCCAATACGGCATGCTGATGGAAATCCCGTTGGACTTGGTCGCCGCCGTCAAGCGCTTGCGCGGGCGGGTTTGTGCCAGGTCGAAGGCGAATTTGAGGATGCGGTCGACACCGCGCCGGGTGAATACCGACTCCTGCAACACGAACTCATGCTCGGTGCCTTCGAACATCTTGCCGCCCACCGAGGAATACTCGCCCTCGGTGTTTTCGCGGATCACTACAAAGTCGATATCCCCAGGCTCGCGCCCCGCTAGCGGGCACGGCACGCCGGGAAAGAGTCGCACCGGGCGGATATTCACGTACTGGTCAAAGTCACGACGGAATTTAAGCAACGAGCCCCACAGGGAAATATGGTCCGGCACTTTGTCAGGCCAGCCCACGGCGCCAAAGTAGATAGCGTCAAACCCCTTGAGCTGTTCGAACCAGTCGTCAGGCATCATTTGCCCGTGTTCCAGGTAGTAATCGCAGTGAGCCCAGTCGAGCACTTCGATGCTCAGGTTCAGGTCCCAGGTTTTTGCCGCCTGTTCCAACACCCGCAGCCCTTCGGGCAGCACTTCCTTGCCAATGCCATCGCCGGCTATCGCGGCGATCCTGAATGCCTTGCTCATTGTTCACTCCCCATTAACTGTCAGTTTAAGCCGCCAATGTGGAAGGCTTTGACTTCAAGGTATTCGTCCAGGCCGTACTTGCTGCCCTCACGGCCCAGGCCCGACTGTTTGATACCGCCAAAGGGTGCGACTTCCATCGAGATGATCCCGGTGTTGAGCCCGACCATGCCGAATTCCAGGGCCTCGCCGAAGCGCCAGGAGCGCTGCAAGTCCTGGGTGAAATAGTAGGCGCCCAGGCCATACGGTGTGGCGTTGGCCAACGCCAAAGCCTCGGCCTCAGTGCTAAAGCGCATCAACGGCGCCACCGGGCCGAAGGTTTCTTCGTTGGCCAGCAGCATGCCGGCGTGGGCATCGCCCAGCACCGTGGGTTGTACGAACTGGCTGTCGCCACCGGGGATCGCACCGCACAATAGCTTGGCGCCCTGGCTCAACGCATCGTCGATATGCCGCGCGACCTTGTTCACCGCCGGCGGGTTGATCAGCGGTCCGATGGTCACGCCGTCTTCCAGGCCATTGCCGACCTTGAGCTTGCCCACCTCTTCCACCAAGCGCGCAGCGAATCGTTCATAGATGCCGGCCTGCACCAGGATGCGGTTGGCGCACACGCAGGTTTGCCCGGCATTGCGGAATTTGCTGATCATCACCCCGGCCACCGCCTGCTCCAGATCGGCGTCATCAAACACCACAAACGGTGCATTGCCACCCAGTTCCAGGCTCAGACGCTTGATGTGTTCGGCGCTCTGGCGCATCAGTAGGCGGCCAACGGCGGTGGAGCCGGTAAAAGAAATCTTGCGCACCGAAGGGTTGCCGGTCAGTTCTTCACCGATACCTGCAGGTAGACCGGTAATCACGTTGAACACGCCAGCAGGAATGCCCACGCGCTCGGCCAACACCCCCAAGGCAAGGGCCGACAGCGGCGTAAGGTCCGAAGGCTTGACGATGATCGGGCACCCGGCGGCCAATGCAGGCGCGCATTTGCGGGTGATCATCGCGTTGGGGAAATTCCACGGCGTGATGGCAGCACACACGCCCACCGGTTGCTTGAGCGTCAGCAAACGCCGATCACCACTGGGCGCCGGCATGGTTTCGCCGTACACCCGGCGCGCTTCCTCGGCGAACCATTTGACGAAGCCCGCGCCGTAGCGCACTTCGCCCTTGGCTTCGTTGAGGGGCTTGCCCTGTTCGCTGGTCATGATCAGCGCCAGGTCGTCGAGGTTGTCGATCATCGCCTGATACCAGCGCTCCAGCAGCGCCGCACGCTCGGCCGCCGGGCGCGCACGCCAGGCGGGCCAGGCGCGTTCGGCGGCCTCGATGGCGCGGCGGGTGTCCACGGCGTCCATCGCCGGTACCTTGGCGAGCAACTCGCCAGTGGCAGGGTCGTGGATGGCCAGGGTGGCGCCGCTGTCGGCAGCGATCCACTGGCCGTCTACATAGGCGAGTTCAGCCAGCAGGCTGGGGTCTTGCAAGCGAGTGTTGAGCATGGTCGAGTCCTGATCCGAGACAGGTTCCAGTCTAGGGAGCCGTCACGGATAAGGATGCCGAAAGCGCGTTGTCAGCAGCGTGCCGTGCTGAATTCAAGCCCAGGACGGCAGGCTCTGCTACGCCTTCAACGAGCCCAATAACCCTTGTAGAAAGTGCGAGCCCGCGTCCATCTGGCTGATCTCGATAAACTCATCCGGCTTGTGGGCCTGTTCGATGGAGCCGGGCCCGCAGACCACCACCGGCACGTCCAGGCGCTGCTTGAACAGGCCGCCTTCGGTGCCGAACGAGACCTTGGACGTGCCGACATCCGGCGCGGCGAATTGCTTGAGAAAACTCACCGCCTCCACCGTCGGATGGGTCTCCAGGCCGGGATAGACGTTGATGGTTTCAATCTCGATGGCGGCCACGCTGGAGAGTTTTTGCGCCTCACGCACAATCACTTCGGCGCGCTCGCGCATCTGGTCGAGGAACTGGTCCAGGTCGTCCGCCGGCAGGTTGCGCACCTCGAAATCCAGGGTGCACAGGTTGGGCACGATATTCAGTGCCTTGCCGCCGACGATCTGGCCCACATGCACGGTGCTGTAGGGCACGTCATAGTCATGGTCCTGGGCGCCGTGTTGTTCCAGTTGGCGCTGGCTCTCACGCAGGGCGGCGATAAAGTCGCAGGCCACATGAATGGCATTGACCGAACGCGGCGCCAGCGACGAATGCGCCTCCAGGCCGCGACAGTAAGTGCGATAGGAGCCCTTACCCTTGTGCCCGAGCACGAATTGCATATTGGTCGGCTCGCCGATCAGGCACAGAAACGGGCGCACCGGTGCCAGGTGCAGCACGTCCAGCAGGCGGCGTACGCCCACGCAGCCGATCTCTTCGTCATGGGACAGGGCCAGTTGCAACGGGCGCGTCAGGTTGTGGTCCGCGGCGTCGAGCATGGCGTCGATGGCCAGGGCGATAAAGCCCTTCATGTCGCAGCTGCCACGCCCGTAGATGCGCCCGTCCTGCACGGTGGCGGCGAACGCGGGAAAGGTCCACGCCTGCCCCGCCGCCGGCACCACATCGGTGTGACCGGAGAGCAACACGCCGGGCTGTTCCTTGGGCCCGGTGCTGGCGAACAGGTTGGCCTTCTTGCCGCTTTCGTCCTGGACGATCAGTGACTCGATACCCTTGGTGAGCAGCAGGTCGCGCACGTAGTGGATCAGCGCGAGATTGGATTCCGACGACACCGTGTCGAAGGCCATCAACTGCTTGAGAATTTCTAAAACGCGGGGGGTCATGAGGCCTGGCTCCGTTGTGCGTCAGGTAGGGCAAAGCGCGTGATGGAAAACGGCGCGATGGGCGTGCTGGTAGCGCCGGTGCTGAGCAGTTCGGCCATCACATCCCCAACGCCTGGGCCAAGCTGGAAGCCGTGGCCGCAGAAACCGAAAGCGTAGAACAGCCCGTCGACGGTGCCGCTGGGCCCCATGATCGGCAGCGAGTCCGGAAGGTAGCCTTCGATGCCGCTCCACACGCGGATGATGTTCAGGTTGCCAACGCCCGGCAGCAGGCGACGCATCTGGCTGATCTGGTTGAGGATGCTGCGCGGCTCCACATGGGCGCGACGGTTAAGCATGTCCGGCTTGCTGCGGTAGCCGCCGCCGATGACGATATTGCCGCGTGGAATCTGGCGGAAGTAGATCACCTCTTCGGGGATCTTGGTGTACACGCCAATCACCGTGGGCAACGCGTAGGGCACCGGTTCCGTCACGGCCATTTGCGGGCCGTGGGTGTCCAGGGGTACCGGCTCGCCGAACTGCGCCGAGAGTTTCTGGCCCCATGCACCGGCGGTGATCAACAGTTGCGCGGCGTGGAACTGGCGGCCATCGGTGGTGGTGATATGAAAGTCACCGCCGACTTTCTGCACCTCGGCCACTTCGGTGCGTTCTTCAATCTGTGCACCCAGGCGAATGGCGGCACGGGCAAAAGCCGGAGCGGCCAGACGCGGGTTGGCGTGGCCATCGTGGGGCGCGTAGGAGCCGCCCTTCACCTCCGGGCCAAGAAAGCCAAAACGCTGATGCAACTCGGCACCGCGATAGATTTTCAGATCCAGTTCGGCGGCTTCGGGCGCTGCCGCATAGGCTTCCAGCTCGGCGATTTCGTCTTCGCGATAACACACGCGCATATGCCCGCTGGGGATAAATTCCAAGTCGTCGTCGATCAGCTCCGGCAGGCGTTTCCACAGCGCCCACGAGCGGTTAGCCAGCGCCAACTGGCCAAGAAAACGCCCTTGCCGGCGCACATTGCCAAAGTTGACGCCGCTGGCGTATTGGCCGATCTGGTCGCGTTCCAGAAGGATCACCGATTGCCCACGCCTACGCAGGAAAAACGCCGTGGCCGCGCCCATCAGGCCGCCGCCGACGATCACCACATCTGCTTTTTGCACACTCATGGCGCCACCTCTTCAGTGAGCATCGACAAGGGTTTGACCGGCGCCTGGCCACGTTGGCGACCGACTTCCTGCACCTGCACTCCGGCACAGGCGGCGATCACTTCGGCGCCCGCCTGGGAGCAATACCGCCCTTGGCAACGGCCCATGCCCACGCGGCTGAAGGCCTTGGCACGGTTGACTTCGCAGGCGCCCTTTTCGTTCACGGTGCGGCGCAGCTCACCAGCGCTGATCATTTCGCAGCGACAGACGATGGCGCTGTCGGGCAGCGCCTTGGCCTGTTCGCTGGGCCAGGGGAACGCTTCGGCCAGGCCGAGGCGGAATTGATCCATTACGGCCAGGGCTTGCTGCTGTTCGTCACGCAGGCCCGCGTTCACCGGCAGTTTCAAATCTTCCAACAACGCCAACGCCACCAGGCGCCCGGCGTGTTCGGCGGCATCGGCACCCCGAATTTTCGAACCATCGCCTGCCGCGTATACACCCTTTACTGAGGTGCGCCCCAAGTCATCCGTAGACAGCCACCACTGGCTGGACGCCTGATCGAAGGCCATAGCGCAACCGGCCAAGTCCCCGAGTTGGGTCTCTGGTCGCAGGTGATAACCCAGCGCAACGGCGTCGGCCTGAACGGTTTGAACCTGCCCGCTGCCGGTGGTGAAGCGCACACCCATCACACCATTTTGAGCGTCGCCCAAAACCTGCAGCGGTTTGATCCCCAGGTGCACTGCGACCTTGGCGCGATACAACTGCGCCAACAATTTAAACCCGGTGAACAGCACAGCGGGCCGCGCCAGCAATTTCGGCAAGGCTTTGATACGCAGGCTCAAGGGCGAGGTATCCAACACCGCCGCCACCGTGGCCCCGGCCTTCACATATTGGCTGGCCACCAGATACAGCAAAGGCCCGCTGCCCATGAACACCACGCGATGACCGATGGAGACCGCCTGGTTTTTCAGGGCGATCTGAGCGCCGCCCAGGCTGTAGGTACCCGCCAGTTGCCAGCCCTCAATAGGCATCAGGCGGTCTGTGGCGCCGGTGCACAGGATCAGCGCGTCGTAATCCACCGTGCTATGACGGCCTTGACTCACACAGCACAACTGCCCCGGCGTGAGGTTCCACACCAGGGTATCGGGGCGATAATCGATACTGCTGCGCAGGCGGTCGAAACTCTGGTGCAAAGCCTGCGCCTTGGCGGCTTCGCTGCCGTACAGGGTGGTGTAGTCGCGGGTGAACCCTTCAGGTTGGCGCCGGTAGATCTGCCCGCCGTCACGGCGGTTTTCATCGATCAGGATCGGCTTGATACCTGCCGCCACCAGGGTTTCGGCACAACGCACACCGGCCGGGCCCGCGCCGATGATGACTACCCGTGCAGTGGCCATAGTGCCTCCGGTTGCGTGGTGACAATGTCCAGGCCTTCGCGCACTTCGTTGGAACAAGCACGCAGGCGTTCGCCGCTGCGGGTCCACACCCAACAGTCCTGGCACGCGCCCATCAGGCAGAAACCGGCGCGGCGCCCGCTGTCGAATTCGGATTGGCGCAACGTGTCGCCCTGGGTCAGCAGCGCGACCATCAAGGTATCGCCCTGCAGCGCTTGAATGGGTGCGCCATCCACGGTCAGGCTGACCGTCGGCCGACCCTGTTCGGCCAGCCTCACAAAACGCCCACTCATGCATACGCTCCCAAACTGAGGGTGGTGACGCCCTGCTGGGTTTCCAGCAGTCGGGCGCCGTCGTGGTGGCAGAGGATTTCGCCACCGTTGTCCAAGGTACGGCGATTCGGCGCGGTGCGGTTGCACAGGCCGTCGACGCGCACCGGGCAGCGATTGAGAAAGGTGCACAGTTCAGGCACGTTGGCGCGCTCGCCAATCGGCGGCAGCGCGCCGCAGGTGGTGCCGCAGTTTTCCAGCCAGCCCTGGCGCAGCTCCGGCACCGAGTGAATCAGCAGGTCGGTATAGGGATGGAACGGCGCTTCGCTGAATGACTGGCGGCTGCCCGCCTGCACCTTGTGGCCGCTGTACATCACCACAATGTCATCGCACAGCGCGCGCACAGTGGAGATGTCGTGGCTGATAAACAGGTACGACACGCCGAGTTGCTGGCGCAGGTCGCGCAGCAGTTCCAGGATGGCGGCGCCGACCACCGTGTCGAGGGCCGAGGTGACTTCATCGCAGAGGATCAGGTCCGGTTTAGCCGCCAGCGCACGGGCCAGGTTGACCCGCTGCTTTTGCCCGCCAGACAGTTCATTCGGGCGCCGCTCGGCCATGTCACGCGGCAGGCGCACCAGGTCAAGCAGCTCGCCGATACGCGCCTGTAACGCGGCGCCCTTGAGGCCGAAGTACATCTTGAGCGGGCGGCTAAGGATCGTCGCCACGCTGTGCATCGGGTTCAGCGCCGTGTCGGCGTTTTGGAACACCATCTGGATGCGGCGGAACTGCTCCGGCGTACGCTCCGACAGGCTACCGCCCAAGGGTTGCCCATCAAATGTCAGGCCGCCCAGTGCCGGGGTCAGCAGACCCGCGACCACACGGGCCAGGGTGGACTTGCCCGAGCCCGACTCACCGATCACGCCAATGGCCTGACCACGGCGCACGGTGAGATCGATGTCTTCGAGCACGCGGATCGAGGGCATGCCTTGCAGGTTCTTGTTGCCGTAACCGGCGGTGAGGCCGCTGATGGTTAGCAACGGCGCGTCTTCGGCAATGCCGCAAGGCGGGCGAATGCTGGTGTCGGGGCGCGCAGCGGCCAGCAGGCTGCGGGTGTATTCGTGGGCCGGACCTTTGAGCAGCGGTGCGGTGGCGCTTTGTTCGAGGATTTGCCCGCCGTTGAGCACCACAATCTGATCGGCCATTTGCGCCACCACCGCCAGGTCGTGGGACACGTACACCGCCGTCGCGCCGCGTTCGCGCACCACGCGCTTGAAGGCGCGCAGTACATCGATCTGGGTGGTCACGTCGAGTGCGGTGGTCGGCTCGTCGAGCACCACCAGCAATGGGTCGCTGATCAGCGCCATGGCCGCCATCACCCGTTGCAGTTGCCCACCGGAGACTTGGTGCGGGTAACGTTGGCCGATGTGCTCGGGATCCGGCAGGGCCAGATCGCGAAACAGGCCGATGGCCTTGGCTTGCAGCTCGGCGCGGCTACCAAGGCCGTGGATCAGCGCGCCCTCCACCACCTGGTCGATGAGCTTTTTCGCTGGGTTGAACGCCGCCGCCGCGCTTTGGGCGATATAGGACACGCGATTGCCGCGCAGGCCTTGCAGTTGCTTTTCGCTGAGGGCGAGCATGTCGTGGTCGCCTACCTGCACCACGCCGCCGGACAAACGACAGCCGCGCCGGGCATAGCCCAATAACGCCAGGGCAATGGTAGTTTTGCCCGAACCCGACTCACCGATCAGCGCCAGCACTTCACCTTTTTCCAGGCTAAAGCTCACGCCCTTGACGATCTCCACCTCGCCACGCTCGCCACAGGCGACTACGCGCAGGTCTTGCACCCGAATCAATTCGCTCATTTCAATGGCCTCCCGTGCGGCGACTGCGTCGGGATGACAGTCTGTCGATAAACAAGTTGACCCCAATGGTCAGGGTGCCGATGGCCAGCGCCGGCAGCACAATGGCCGGTGCCCCCTGGCCTAGACCGCCGATATTTTCCCGTACCAGCGAACCGAGGTCCGCGTCCGGTGGCTGTACGCCAAGGCCCAGGAAGCTCATACCGCTGAGCAGCAGCACGATAAAACCAAAGCGCAGGCCCAGGTCGGTGAGCACCGGGTTAAGCATGTTCGGCAAGATCTCCACACAGGCGATATACACGCGGCGTTCGCCACGGGTGCGGGCCACCTGTACGTATTCCAGGGCTTCGATATTGACCGCCATGCTGCGGGCAATGCGAAACGCGCCGGGGCTGAAACTGAGCACGGCGGTGCAGATCAGCAATGTCACCGATGAGCCGAACGCCGAGACCATGATCAGCGCGAGCATCTTGCTCGGGATCGAGATAAACGCATCCATCAAGCGGCTGATGATTTCATCCAGCCATTTGGGCGAAACCACCGACAGCAACGCACAACCGGTGCCCAGGCCGCTGGCCAGAATCGCCGCCACCAGCGCCAGGCCCACGGTAAAGCGTGCACCCACCAACACCCGACTGAGCATGTCGCGGCCCAGGTAATCGGTGCCAAACGGATACGCCGCGCTGAGGCCTTCAAAGATATTGTCAGAGACCACTTCACCCACCGGGTGCGGCGCCAGCCACGGGCCGAACAGCGCCACCAGCAGCCAGATCACACACACTGCAGCGCCCACCAGGCCGAGCCACGAAGGCCCGCTGGAGACCTTGCCCGCCGACAGGTCGGGGGTGGCAGGCGTAGATTTCACAATGAGATTGTTCATTGGTTTCTCAGCCTCGGGTTGGACAGGATCGCGCACAGGTCGGCCAGCAGCACCAGGCTCAGGTAAGCCGCGCAGAACAACATGGTGCAGGCTTGTACCAGCGCCATGTCACGGTTGGTCACCGCATCGACCATCAGGCTGGCGATGCCGGGGTAGTTGAAGATCGTCTCGACAATCACCACCCCGCCCAGCAGGTACGACAGGCTCAGGGCGATGGCGTTGGCAATCGGCCCAATGGCATTGGGCAGCGCATGTTGCAGCACGATGCGCACCGGGCCGACGCCTTTGAGGCGGGCCATTTCCACGTAGGCGCTGTCGAGTTGATCGATCACGGCGGCGCGGGTCATGCGCGCCATTTGCGCGACGATCACGCAGCACAGGGTCATCACCGGCAGTGCATAGGTGCGCATAAATTGCAGTGGCGATGTGATGTCACTGGCGTAGGACAACGCCGACAGCCAACCCAGGTTCACCGCAAAAATCAGCACTGCCAGGGTTGCCACCAGAAACTCCGGCACCGCCACCATGGCCAGGGTGACAAAGCTCAAAAAGCTGTCGATGCGCCCGCCCCGGCCCATGGCCGAGCCGATGCCCAGCACCAGGGCCACCGGCACCGACACCAGCGCCGTGGTGGCCGCCAGCATCAGGGTGTTGGGCACGCGCCCGGCCATCAGCTCGCCCACCGGCATGGCGTTGGACACCGACACGCCCATGTCGCCGCTGAGCAAACTCATCAGCCAGTGCAGGTAACGCAGCACACCGGGTTGGTCCAACCCCAGTTTCAGGCGCAGTGCCGCCACCTGTTCGGGGGTGGCGAACTGGCCCAGGGATTGTTGCGCCGCGTCCCCTGGCAGCACGGCCGTGATCGCAAACACGACCATCGACACGATCAACAAGGTCACGACCCCGGCACCCAGGCGCCGGCCGATCAACCACAGCGTATTGCTATTCATCGCCCTGCCCTCACTGTGTTCACGCGTCCAGCCACACCTGCTCGGCGAACATGTAGCCCATGAACCCGCCCAGCGGGTTGGAGTCGTAGCCCTTGATGCGCTGGTCGACGCCGTCGATGTTGCTGATAAACACCGGCACGCCGATGCCACTGTGGTCATGCACCAGGGTCTGCATGTCGGCGTACATCTTGGCGCGCTTGGCGTCGTCGGTTTCGCCACGGGCCAGCATCAGCAACTGGTCGAACTGGTCGTTCTGCCAGCCGGATTCGTTCCACGGCGCCTTGGACTGGAAGAACTGCGAAAACATCACGTCGGCGTTGGGCCGTGGGTTGATGTTGCCGAAGCTCAGTGGGTGCTTCATCCAGTGGTTGGACCAGTAGCCGTCACTCGGCAAGCGGTTCACGTCGAGCTTAAGCCCGGCCTGCTTGGCCGATTGCTGCAACAGCACGGCGATGTCCACCGAGCCGGTGGCGGCAGGCGATGCCATGACCGGCATGGTGATGCTTTCCATCCCGGCCTTTTTCAGCAGGAATTTGGCTTTTTCCGGGTCGTAGACGGTCTGCGGCAGGTCGGCGTTGAAGTAACGCGAGCCCGGCGCAATCGGGTGGTCGTTGCCGACCACGGCGAAGCCTCGGAACACCGCGGACTTGACCTGCTCGCGGTCCAGCAGCAGCTTCATCGCCTGGGTGAAATCGGCGTTTTTGCCGGGCAGCTGATCCTGGCGAATGATCAAGTCAGTGTAGTTGCCCGACGGCGCATCGACGACGCGGTGCTTGGCGCTGGCGGCAATGCGCGTGGTGGAGCGCGGGTTGACCTCGTTGATCATGTGCACATCGCCCGACAGCAGCGCGTTGACACGCGACGGTTCGTCGGAGATGGCAATGAACTCGATCTCGTCCAGATACGGCAGGCCCGGCTTCCAGTAGTTCTTGTTGCGCACCGCAATCGAGCGCACGCCAGGCTTGAACTCGCCCACGGTGAACGGGCCGGTGCCGATGCCCTTGTTGAAGTCGGTGGTGCCTTCGGGAACGATCAGCAGGTGCGACACGGCGAGGATCGACGGCAACTCGGCGTTGGGTGCGCTGAGGCGGATCTGCACTTCGTTGGGGCCGCTGGCCTTGATCTCGGTGACCTGCTCCATCAGCGGCATGACTTTGGAGCCGGTGAGCGGGTCTTTGTGGCGACTCAGGGAGAACACCACGTCAGCGGCGGTGAGGCTCTTGCCGTTGTGGAAGGTCACGTCCTTGCGCAGGGTGATGGTCCACAGGGTGGCGTCGGTGTTGTCGATGCGCTCGGCCAGTTCCAGTTGCGGCACCAGGTGTTTATCGAAACGGGTCAGGCCGTTGTAGAACATGAAGTGACGCACGTAGTCGGTCGACAGCGCGCCCTTGGCCGGGTCGAGGGTGTCGGCGGTGGAGCTGGACATGCCCGCCACGCGGATCTTGCCGCCAGGCTTGCCCTTGCCTGGGGTCGCCGCTTCATCGGCGAACAGCTTGCCGGCGGCGCCAAACAGGCTGCCTGCACCGGCGGCGGCGACACCGGCCACGCCGAGCATCTGCAAAGCATTGCGGCGCGACATGCCGCGATTGAGGCTTTCGAAGACCCGCAGGCTGTCCTGACCGGAGATAAGCTCGGGGGTGTTTTTGTTGTCAGTCATATCAAGGCTACCTGTCGATAATCGGAAGAATCGAGTGCTGCGGATATCCACAGCGTCCTGGAAACGCAAACGACGGTGACGCAAGAACTCAGTGCAGATAATCCTGAAAGCGGTAATAAGCGCCGACAAAGGGCAGGAACCAGGGCTTGCCGAAATGACCCGGAATCGCCGGCCAGTCCAATTCACCCCACGGGTTGGCCGCCGTATTGCCAGCCATGACCTCGGCCATCACCTGGCCCATATGCACCGACATCTGCACGCCATGGCCGCTGTAGCCCATGGAGTGGAACACGCCGCCATGCTGGCCGGCGCGGGGCAAACGGTCGGAGGTCATGTCCACCAGGCCGCCCCAGCAATAGTCGATCTTTACGTGCGCCAGTTGCGGGAACATGTTCAGCATCGCTGCTTGCAGCACCTTGCCGCTCTTGGCGTCGGAGACGCTGTCGGACATCGCAAACCGCGCACGCCCGCCAAAGAGCAGGCGGTTGTCCGGGGTCAGGCGAAAGTAGTTGCCGATCATACGGCTGGTCACATACGCCCGATGCTTGGGCAACAACTGGTCGATCAGGGTTTGCGGCAAGACTTCGGTGGCGATCACAAAACTGCCCACCGGCACGATGCGTCGGCGGTACCAGCCCAGGTCACCATGCTGACAGGCGCCGGTGGCCAGCAGCACTTGACCGGCGTGCAGCGAACCCTTGGCGGTGTTGACCTGGTAACCGTTGGCCTGGGGTTTCCAGTCCTTGACGGCAGTGTGTTCGTGAATCATCGCACCCTGCCGCGCCGCCGCCTCGGCAAGCCCCACGCCAAAACGCCCGACATGCATCTGCACGCCGTTGCGTTGCAGGAGGCCGCCGTGAAACTGCGCCGAATTGACTTCGGCACGGGTTTGCGCGGCGCTCAGCAATTCGACCTCAGCATCCACTTCCTTGCGGATCAGCTCGCAGGTACGGGCCAGGCCTTCGTAATGCAGGGGCTTGGCCGCCAGCTTGAGCTTGCCGTTGCGCACCAGGTCGCAGGCGATGCCTTCCTTTTCTACCAGTGAAACCACGGTGCTCACCGCGCTTTCATAGGCCTGGTAATAGGCCCGCGCCTTGTCAGCACCCAAGCTGGCGTGCAGCCCGGCGTAATCCTGGGCCACCCCGGTGTTGCACTGCCCACCGTTGCGCCCCGAGGCTTCACCAATGACACGGCCGGCGTCGAGCACCACCACGCTGGCGCCCTTGAACGCCAACGCCCGTGCCGCCGCCAAGCCGGTGAACCCACCGCCGACTACCGCCACATCGACCTGCCTGGGCAACTCACCCAGTTGTGCGCCGGTAAACGCCGGTGCGGTGTCGAGCCAATAGGATTCACTGCCCATGTCTTACCCCTAGCGATGCGATTACAGGCCGACCAGCGCCGGCAGCCCACCGATGTCAGTGATCTGCTGGTATTCGTAGAACGCGTTGGCCGGCACTTCATGACCACGCGCTACAAAGGCCTTGTTCTTGATCTTCATGTCATGGGCCGGCATCAGGTCATAACGGAAGCTTGAAGACACATGCAAGATGTCTTCCGGACCGCAGCCCAGGTTGTCGAGCATGAACTCGAATGCAGCCAGACGCGGCTTGTAGGCCTGGGCCTGTTCGGCGGTGAACACCTTGTGGAACGGCGCGCCGAGCTTGTCGACGTTGGACATGATCTGGCTGTCGCTGGCATTGGAGAAAATCACCAGGGGGATCTTGTCGGCGATCTTCGACAGGCCCGCCGGCACATCCGCATGGGGGCCCCAGGTCGGCACGGCGTCGTAATACAGCTGGCCTTCTTCGCGGTAGTCGATACCCCAGCGCTTGCAGGTACGGGCCAGGGCGGTCTTGAGGATTTCGTCATACGGACGCCAGTCGCCCATGACCTGGTCGAGGCGGTAGGCAGAGAAGTCCTTGACGAACTGATCCATCTGCTCAGGCTTGATGCGATCGGCGAAGATCTCCCGGGTCATGGTGCCCATATGGAAGTTGGTCAGCGTACCGTAGCAGTCGAACGTAATGAATTTGGGACGAAGAAAGCTCATTGAGTGCGGTCCTGAAGTCAGTTGAATGTGGCAAGCGTTCGCTGCCCTGGCGGCGCATTCGCCTCGTTGCAGCACAGGTTCATTACACCACTGTGAAATAAGCATATGCCGTCTAAAACGCCCCCCGCTCAATATAAACCACCGTTTTGGGGGCAGGCCTCAGCAGAGTTTGCGGTGCGCGCCAGGCTTGGGCAGGGCCTGTGTTTGTGCGCTTTTAGGGGGCTTTTCGGGGTGGAAGGCTTGAGAATGGGGAGTTGGAGCGCCAAACCCTGAGCTGGACGCAGTGTTTTATGCGGTGGCCGTGAGTACCAGGTTATTTCCAGAGCAAGGAGATCAAAATGTGGGAGGGGGCTTGCCCCCGATAGCAGTGTGTCAGCCAGCTAATTTGCAGCTGACCCACCGCCATCGGGGGCTTGCCCCCTCCCACATTTTTGACCGAGTTGGCCGCAAGAATCAGAGTGATTCGATATCGATCAGCACGCTCTTGAAGCGCAGGTTGGCTTCAAACGCTTCCCGGCCCAAATCCTTGCCGATCCCGGAACGCTTGTACCCACCCGTGGGCAAGATGTAGTCATTGCTGCGGCCATAACGGTTAACCCACACGGTGCCCACTTCCAGGCCCCGCACCAACCGCAACGCACGATTGATATCCGCCGTGTGTACGCCCGCCGCCAGTCCATAGGTGGCATGGGCGGCCAGGCTCAATGCCTCTTCTTCCGTATCAAATGCCTGAATCGTCAATACCGGCCCAAAGATCTCCTCGCACACCGCCGGGTTCGCATCATCTACCCCGGTCAACAATGTAGGCCGGTAGTAAGCACCGCCCAGCCCGTCGAACAACCCGCCACCACTCAACACTTCGGCGCCGGCCTGAACAGAGCGCTGCACAATCGCGTCAATCCGACTGGCCTGCAAGTGCGAAATGATCGGCGACAAGGTGCTGTCCGGCGCCCAGGTCGGGCCCGGTTTCAAACCTTGAAAATACCCCTGCAACTGCTCAATGAACGGCGCCATGATCGAGCGCTCAATCAGCAACCGCGAGCCCGACACACAGACCTGCCCCGCATTGCCGGTGATCGCCAGCGCTACCGTGCGCGCGGTTTTGGCAATGTCCGGCACATCGGCAAACACCAGTTGCGGGCTCTTGCCGCCCAGTTCCAGGGTCACCGGTTTCGGCCCGATCAACGCGCAGGTGGACATGATGCTCGAGCCCGTCGCCGTCGAGCCGGTGAACGTCACCTTGCCGATACGCGGGTGACGGCAGAGCGCATCGCCGGTCACTCGACCATCACCCTGCACCACGTTGAAAATCCCGGCTGGTATCCCGGCCTGCAGGGCCAGCTCGGCAAAGCGCAGGCTGCTGAAGGGTGTCAGTTCCGACGGTTTGAGTACCACCGCATTGCCAGCCGCCAACGCCGGGGCGACTTTCCACGAGGCCATGCTCAAGGGGAAATTCCACGGTGCAATCGCGGCGATTACACCGTAGGGCTCGGCGATTTGCATGCCGAGGCGATCGGTCTGGGTGGCCGCCACGCTGCCGCCATGCTTGTCCGCCAACTCGGCAAAAAAGCGGATACCTTCAGCGACGTAAGGGATGTCCCAGGCAATCACGTCTTTATGCGGACGGGTCGAGCCTACGGCTTCCAACGGAGCCAATATCGCCGCATCCGCTTCGATCAAGTCGGCCCAGCGCCGCATCACCCGCGCCCGCTCACGGGGTGGGCGGCTGGCCCAATCGCTGCGGGTAAAGGCCTGCCAGGCATTGTTGACGGCCTCGTCCACCAGGTCTGCGTCAGCCACCGGCAACTCGGCATACGCCGCGCCATCCGAGGGCCGCACCACTTCCAGGCTGGGGGCGGCGTCACGGTATTGACCGCCGATAAAGTGGGCGCTGCGCACAGCGATAAGGCGAGGGTCGAAGCTGTCCATGGGGTACTCCAGAAGGGTCACGGTGCGTGAAAAACGCAGGCCTCCATCGTAGAAAAAATCCCCTGGCATTTGCTGCTGACCTCAGGGTGCATTTAAGTAGTAACTGTGGTCTTGTGGCGTGCGGCATGCGGAATATGCCGAATGTTGGCAGCCCTCTTGCCAGGGTTTCGGGCAGGTGGGATACAGGCATTCTCGTGCTGTACACACATCGTTTTATGGAGGCTCGCCATGCCACACCCCGCTTATGTCTACCGCCCGATGACGGAGGCCGACCTGCCCGCCGCCCATGCATTGTCGGTGCAACTCAAATGGCCCCATCGCCTGGAAGACTGGGCGATGCTGCAACGGGTCAGCGACGGTTTTGTGGTGCTTGACGGCGAACGCTTGATCGGCAGCGCCTTCACCTGCCCTCAGGGCGACTACGCCACCATCGGCCTGGTGATCGTCAGCAATGACTACCAGGGCCAGGGCATTGGCCGGCGCTTGATGGAAAAAGCCCTCGCCGCCTGTGGCACACGCACGCCGATGCTCAACGCGACACTGGCAGGCGCCCCCCTGTATGAGAGCCAGGGTTTTGTCGAGTTCGGCCGGGTGCAACAGCATCAAGGCCAGGCGCTGGTGCCTGATTTGCCGCAACTGGCCGACGGCGAAACCTGCCGCCCACTGCACGCCGATGATCACGCCGCCCTGCTCAGCCTGGCCAAAGCCGCCAGCGGTCTCGACCGACGCGACGTGCTGCGTGACTTGCAGGTAGAGCACGCCGTGGGTATCGAGCGCGACGGCAAGCTACGCGGCTTTGCCCTGCTGCGACCGTTTGGGCGTGGTCGCTGCATCGGCCCGGTGGTGGCCGAGACTATCAACCAGGCCAAGCACCTGATCACTGTGTTGCTGGCCCAGGTCCCGGATGCCTTTGTGCGCATCGACATCCCGGTCGCCTGCGGCCTCAGCGATTGGCTGGAACAGGCTGGCCTTAAGAACATCGACACCGTCGCCCAGATGGCCTTGGGCACCCCGCCCCGGTCCAGCCAAGGCGTGTACCCGTTTGCGCTGATCACCCAGGCGATTGGCTGACTTTTATCCCGGAGCATTTCCCATGTCATCACCCCAGATCCTGCTGTTGGCTCGCGCCGACGGCAGCCGCGTTGCCACATCCTTTAAAACAGCGGCCTTGAACGCAGTGGACCCTTTCGGCGATACCCGCCAACTCGCCTGGCAGGGCGATGATGGCGTATCCGCAGGCCTGGTGCAGTTCAGCGGCGAAGCGGTGATCGACGCCTTCCCCCACAGCGAAACCCTGGTGGTACACGCCGGCTACGTGACGCTGAGCACCGCCGACCATGTACTGGAGCTGAGCGTCGGCGACAGCGCCGTGATTGGCCACGGCACCCGCCTCAGTGTGCACGCCAATACCGGCAGCGAATGGGCCTTCTGCGCCGTCGACCTGCCCGATTCCCCTCACCGCCCGGGCCTCACGCCGCTGCCCGCCCACACCTTGCTCAACCCCTCGGCTGCGCCGGAACCCCAGATCCTGATCGGCCCCGCGCCGCAGTGCCGCGCACTCAATCTGTTCGACGATGAGACCACCGAACTGCGTGTCGGCATCTGGGACTCCACCCCCTACGCCCGCCATGGCCGGCCGCACAAGTTGCATGAGTTGATGTACCTGATCGAGGGCAGCGTGACCCTCACCGACGACAGCGGCAGCGCAGTGACGGTCAACCCTGGCGACACGGTGTTCGTGGCCAAAGGCGCGCCGTGTGCGTGGAGCAGTTCGGTGTATGTGCGCAAGGTGTATGCGGTGAAGTGATGAGTGTGGCTTGGCCCACATCTGGATCTGCGCCAGGCTGAAATAATAGTCACACCGCCAATCCCCTGTGGGAGGGGGCTTGCCCCCGATGGCGGTGTGACAGCTACAAATGTATCGACTGACACTCCCTCATCGGGGGCAAGCCCCCTCCCACAGTTTGATCTGAGTTCGGCAGGTATTCCGAGTTGGTTATGAGGCCGCCACTTTCAAAGGTTGAGCAGTTCGCGCAGCAGTGTGCCGATTGACCGGCACCGGCAAGCCCAAATGCCCGCGCAAGGTGCTGTGGCTGTATTCACTGCGAAACAACCCGCGCTCACGCAACAGCGGCAGGACGTGATCGGTAAAGCGCGCAAAGTCTTCCGGCGCGCCCACGTGGATGTTGAAGCCATCCACCGCCCCTTCCACGAACCAGCGTTCGATTTCGTCGGCCACGGTCTTGGGCGAGCCGACAAAACTGGAAAACGGTTTGGCAAAGCGCAGCGCCGCCTGGCGCAGGGTCAGGCCTTGGTCGCGGGCAACCTGCTTGATGTTTTCGGCGTGGCCGCGATAGCCATTGCTGCCCAGGTCGCCCAGCTCCGGAAAGGGTTCATCCAGCGGGTATTGGCTAAAATCGTGGTAGTTGAAGGGCCGTCCCAACTGCACCAGCGCTTTGTTCAAATCCAGCTCGCCATTGCGTTCGCGGTCGATGGCCTGGGCCTGTTCGTCGGTGTCGGCAATGATCGGCGAGATGCCCGGCAGGATGGTCACGTGATCGGGGTTACGCCCTGCAGCGGCAGTGCGTTTTTTGATGTCGCTGTAGTAGGCCTGGGCGTCTTCGAAGTTGCCCACGCCGGCAAAGATCCCCTCGGCATAGTTGGCCGCCAGGCTGCGCCCGGATTCGGAAATGCCGGCCTGGAAGATCACCGGTTGGCCTTGGGCTGAGCGTTCGATATTCAACGGCCCGGTCACCGAGAAGAACTCGCCCTGGTGATCGAGGCGATGTTGGCGTTCGGGGTCGAGAAACACTTTGCTCTGTTTGTCGCGCTTAAAGGCGTCGTCTTCGTAGGAATCCCACAGGCCTTGCACCACATCCAGGTGTTCGGCGGCGCGGCGGTAGCGCTCGGTGTGGTCGATATGCTGTTCGCGACCAAAGTTGCCGGCGGCGCCTTCAAGGCCGGTGGTGACCACATTCCAACCGGCGCGACCGCCGCTGATATGGTCGAGTGAGGCGAATTGGCGGGCGACGTTGAAGGGTTCGGTATAGGACGTGGTCAGGGTGGCGACCAGGCCGATTTTTGAGGTAGCGCCGGCGAGGGCCGAGAGCAGGGTCAAGGGCTCCAGGCGGTTGAGGAAATGCGGTGCGGAATCGGGGGTGATGTAGGGGCTGTCGACGATGAACACCAGGTCGAACTTGGCCGCTTCTGCTTGTTGGGCCTGGGCGCGGTACCAGTCAATATCCACGCTGGCGTTGCCGGGGATTTGCGGGTGCAGCCATTCGTTTTGCGCAGTGCCAACGCCAGTGAGGATGGCGCCGAATTTGAGTTGGCGGGGTGAGGTGGGCATGAGAACACTCCTGGAATAAATAGACATCACTGGAGAAACCGGATCAAAAATGTGGGAGGGGGCTTGCCCCCGATAGCGGTGGGTCAATCACAGCTTTATTGGCTGACACTCCCTCATCGGGGGCAAGTCCCCTCCCACATTTTGATCGGGGTGAATCAGGCGGTTCTGGCGGCGATGGCTTCGACTTCGATCAGGGCTCCGGGCAGGGGCAGCGCTACTACTTGCAGGGCCGTACGCGCCGGTTTATTCGGCTGCTCAGGCGTGCCAAAGAACTGCGTGTACCCGGCCTGCAACCCCGCAAAGTCCAACTTGCCGCCCGTCTCTTCAGCCCCCACCAAAAACACCCGCAACTGCACGATGTCCCCAAGGTCCAGGTCTTGCTGACGCAAAATCTGGCGGATTTTGTTGAACACCGACACCGTCTGCACCTCGGTATTGCCATAGGCCGCCGGCGTGCCCGCCGGGGCGTTGGCATCGTGCAGGTCGGGCAAGGTGCCGCTGACAAAGATCAGGCTCGCCGAAGCCGGCACCGTCACGGTCTGCGAAATCGGGAAATTACCGACGCTGGTGCGTTGAATGCTGTCGCTCATGATGAATCTCCTTAGGACGCGGCCACGGCCGCAATCTGTCGTTGTTGAGTTACCCGCTCGGCCAGTTGCCCGACCACATGGCGTGCCGAGTTGGCCGCCGACTCCTGCCAGATCCCCACGCCGCTCTGCACCAGGCCATCACCGGCGAAGAACACGCGACCAAAGCCTTCTTCAAGCAAGGCACTGGCATCGGCCGGGAAGTGTTCACGTTGCAGCCATGGGCCCTCGCTGTAGGGGATCTGTTCCCAGGACACGGCCAGCGGGTTGCGCAGGTGTTTGGAGTAGCCGGGGTGTAGCAGCTCAACGGCTTCTTTCGAGGCGGCGTACTGCTGCTCCAACGGTTTGGCGCCAAACAGGTCGGCGCCCTCCCCGGTCACGTACCCCGCTACCAGCAAGCCTTCGCGGGTGTTGAGGTCGTTGCTTGGGTACCACAGCAAACGCGCCGGGTGTTCGATCCACGACAGGCCGCCGTAAGTGCGGTAGTCGGTCTCCCAGAAACGCGGCGATTGCCAGGCGACTTTGGTCGCCTGGTCGCTGCGAGTGCTGAGCAGCGCTGCCTTGATCGGGTCGCTGAAGTCGGTGTCGAGCTTGGCCAGCAACGGCAATGGCAGGGTCGAGACGAGGTAATCGGCACGCACGACCTGTTCACGCCCGCTGTGCGTATCGTGATAGGTGACGGCGACACCGTCGTCCAGTTGCCGGATCTGCCGCACATGGGCACCCAGTTGCACGTGCTCGCGAACCCGTGCGTAAAAAGCATCGGTAATGCGGTCCATGCCGCCCACCGGTTGGAACATGGTGGCGGAAAACTCCGGGAACTCGGTGTGCAGCAACGCGCCCCACAGCTCCGGATGCAGCAGCTGATCCAGCGACAGCGGGCTGCGGCTGGCCGGCAATGCACCGGGGTGCGCCGGTGATTCCAGATGCCCCGAACGAATCGTGCCTTCAAACGCCAACTCTTGGGACAGGTCGCCATATACCTGTAAAAACGCCAGCAACCGCGTGCGTTCTTCGCCGCTCAACACATCATCAAGAGCATCGCGCTGCACGGCTTTGGCCAGCAGGCCGGACAAGTGCCCACGCGCATCGTTGATGGCCTGACCGACGCTGAATGCGGGCTTGGCCACCTCCGGTCGCACCTGGGCGCCATGGCTGCTGTTGACCAGCACTTCCAGCGGCACCCCCAGTTCGCTGCAATAATCGAGGATCGTGCGGTGCTGGCTGGGAATCCGCGCCGGCCCGGCGTTGAAGTAATGGCCCTTATCGAAGGCGGCGGTTTGCGTGCGGCCGTCCTTGTAGTCCACGCGGTCGCCGTTGCGGATTGTCCAGGTGCGGCCACCGACCCGCTCGCGAGCCTCCAGCACTTGCACGTCAAACCCGGCGCGGGTCAATTCCAATGCCGTCACCAGCCCGGCAATGCCAGCGCCCAGTACCAGTACGCGGGTGCCCTGCCCCAAGCCGTCCTTGAGTTTCAGCGGTTGCGGGCGGCGATGCGACGACGGCCCCAGGCCTAAAACCGCCAGTGCATCCTTGACCGCCTGCTCGCCGCCGACCGCTGCGATGCTCGACAGCGCTTCACGTCGTGTCAGTCCCATGCTCGTTGCTCCTTAATCCGGCAGGCCCGGTGGGTTGATCAGCGACTTGTCGACGCGCTCCACGTCCAGGCCCCAGCGTTGCAGTACCTGCTCGTATTGGCCGCCGGCAATCGCACCTTCCAGCGCGGTATGGATCGGCTTGACCAGGCCGTTGTCCTTGCGGGTGGTCACGGCGATATCCGCCTGCAATGGCCAGCCGCCGTTGACTGTGCCGACGCGCTTGATGCCGCCCGTGATGGCGGCGGAATACGCATACACCGAGTTGGGCCCGAACAGCGCATCGGTGCGCCCCGATTGCACCGACAACTGTGCGGCAGCCTGGTCATCCAAGTACTGCAACAGCGCAGGCTTGATACCGGCCTTTTCATTGGCCTCGTTCCAGGCCAGCAGGACTTTTTCCTGGTTGGTGCCGGAGCCGACGATGATTTTCAACCCGGCAATGTCTTTGGCCTCCTTGATCTCGCTGATCTTGCTGGTGCTCTTCACATAGAAGCCGAGCACGTCCTGGCGGTAGGTGGCAAAGTCAAAACGCTTCTTGCGCGCCTCGGTCACGGTGACGTTGCTGATCACTGCGTCGAATTTGCCCGAGCTGACGCCCAGCGGCCAATCCTCCCAACTGGTCTGCACCACATTGAGTTGCAGGCCCAGGCTGTCGGCGACCAACTGCGCGGTGTCGGCTTCGCTGCCGATGGTGGTCTTGTCGTCATTGGCCAGCAGCGCCAGGGGCGGCCCGGCCACGCCAGACACGGCCACGGTGAACTTGCCCGGCTGGGCGAACTTGAAGCCCGGCGGGATCTGCGCGATAGCCGCTTCGTTACGCGGCACATGGATGCGCACGCGGTCGGGGCTGAGGTCGACCTGTTGCACGGCGTACGCACTTTGCGCAGCACTGACGGCCAGCGCCAGCAGGGCCACACGGGCAGTAGAAATAAACATGGGCAGTCACTCCTTGAACTAAAGCACCTTGCCGAGAAAGGCCACGGTGCGGGGATGTCGGGGTTGGCGGAAAATCTGTTCAGGCGGGCCTTCTTCGATCAACTGGCCGTCGCAGAGGAACACCACATGGTCGGCCACTTCGCGGGCGAAACCGATTTCGTGGGTGACGATCACAAGCGTTACGCCCAGTTGGGTCAGGCCCTTGATCACGTCGAGCACTTCGCCCACCAGTTCCGGGTCGAGGGCTGAGGTGGGTTCATCGAACAGCAGCACCTTCGGGTCCAACGCCAGGGCGCGGGCAATGGCGACGCGTTGCTGCTGGCCGCCGGAGAGCTGGCGCGGGAAGGCGTCGGCCTTGTCCGCCAGACCAACCTTGGCCAATAACTCGGTCGCCTTGGCCTGTGCCTCGGCCTTGCTCCAGCGCTTGTGGGCCAGGGGCGCTTCGGCAACGTTTTCCCAGGCGGTGAGGTGCGGGAACAGGTTGAAGTTCTGGAACACAAACCCCACGTCGATGCGGCGCTTGAGGATTTCGCGCTCCTTGAGTTCGTAGAGCAGGTCACCCTTGCGGCGATAACCGACGTATTCGCCGTCGATGGTGATGTGCCCGCTGTCGATCTTTTCCAGGTGATTGATGGTGCGCAGCAAGGTGGATTTGCCTGAGCCCGATGGCCCGAGAATCACCGTGACCTTGCCGGGGTCGATGGTCAGGTCGATGTCCTTCAACACCTGTTGATTGCCAAAGCGCTTGCCCACGCCCTGGATCTGTATACGGCCAGCGCGGGCTTCACTCATGGGTTTTCTCCTTGATCCAGCGGGTGATGCGCTGCAACGGCGTCGGCGGCAATACCCGTGCGGTGCCACGGGCAAAGTGGCGCTCGACGTAATACTGCGCACTGGTAAGCACGGTGGTGATGATCAGGTACCAGACGGTGGCCACGATCAGCAGCGGGATCACCGCCTGGGTGCGGTTGTAGATGACCTGCACGGTGTAAAACAGCTCTGGCAGAGCCAGCACGTAGACGATGGAAGTGCCTTTGACCAAGCCGATGATTTCGTTGAAACCGGACGGCAAAATCGAGCGCAGCGCCTTGGGCAGGATGATCCGGAAGATGCGTCGCGAGGCTGGCAAACCCAGGGCCGCCGCCGCTTCATGCTGGCCGGCGTCGACGCCGATCAAGCCGCCGCGAATGATCTCCGCTGCGTAGGCCGCTTGCATCAGGCTCAAGCCCAATACCGCCACGGTGAATTGGCTGAGTACATCCACCGTCGACCATTCGGCAAACACCACGCTGGTGAACGGCACGCCGAGCACGATGTGGTCATACAGGTAGGCAAAGTTGTAGAGGATGATCAGTACCAGCAACGCCGGCATCGAGCGGAAAAACCAGATGTATCCCCAGGCCAATGCAGCCAGCAGCGGCGAGCCCGACAGCCGCGCCAACGCCAACGCGGTGCCGAGGATAATGCTGAACACGGTGCTCAGCAGGGTCAGCAACAGCGTCTGGCCAAGGCCACGCAGCACCGACGGCGAGAAGAACCATTGGCCAAACACGCCCCACTCCCAGCGCGGGTTGGTGGCCAGGGAATGCACGATGGCCAGCAGCACCAACGCGGCAAAGATCGACCCGGCCCAACGCCAGGGATGCCGCGCGGGCACCACTTGCAGGGCCTTGATCGGTGTGGAGACCCGGGCCTGGCGCACCGGGCTTGCGTGGTCAATCAGGTCATAAGGTTTGGCGACGATGGGCATGTGCAATTCCTCGGCCTTAGAAGGCATAGGTCAAACGGGTGTAGTAGTACCCGCCGGTAAAACCGAAGGGCGAATAGGTGCCGTAGCTGCTGACCATGGTGCTGCTGGGCACGCCTTGTTTCTTGGGGTAGATGTCGAACAGGTTCTTGGCGCCGATGGCGACGTTGAGGTCTTTGGTGAGGTTGTAGCCAAGGTCGAGGTCGGTGATCCATTTGGCGCTGTAGACCCGGTCGAGGCTGCGGTCGGCGGAGACGTTGACCTCTTTGTAGGAGCCGTAGCGGGTCAGGGCCAGGTTGAGATTGAAGCGGTCAATGCTCCAGTCGCCGCCCAGGATCAGCTTGGTGCTGGGCTGCACGCCGGTAATCAGGTTGCGCGCCTGGCGATCCATCAGGTCGTAGGAGGTACCGAGGATGGTGGTGGATTCCTTGTAGTTGAGGATCTTGGTCTGGTTCCAGTTGAACGCAGCCGTCCACTTCAGCGAGCCGTACTGGCCGAGGTCCTGGCTGTAGTTGCTGACCAGGTCCAGGCCTTTGGTGCGGGTGTCAGCACCGTTGATGAAGTACTGGCCGCCTGAGGTGGAAGTGATGCCGTTGTCTTGCAGCACTTGGGTGATTTCCGGGCCGAGCAAGGTGCCGGTGAGGGTGATGCGGTCACGCAGGTTGATGACGTAGGCGTCGGCGGTGAAGCTCAGGCGGTCGGTGGGCGTGAGGGTGAAACCGAGGCTGAAGTTGGTGGAGCGTTCGGGTTTGAGCTCCTGCGCGCCCAGGGCTTGGGCCGCCGCCGAACCGACCGGCAACACGCCGTAGTTGATCGACTGGTACACGCCGTTCACCACGCCGTAGGTGGTGGACCGCGCACTGAACAGACTGTTGGCCAGGGACGGCGCACGGAAGCCGTTGCTCACCGTGGCACGCACGGCGAATTGCGGGGTGAAGTCATAGCGAGTGGTCAGCTTGCCGCTGCGGGTGGCGCCGACGCCCTGGTTGTAATGCTCGTAGCGAAACGCGGTGCCGATGTACCAGTCCGGCACCGGGTTGAAGCCCACATCGACGTAACTGGCCAGGCTGTTGCGCGAGGCGCTGCTCTCTTCTTCCGGCGAGATACCGTTGGTGACCTGGGCGCCACTTGATGCGCAATTGCCCGGCGCCACGCAGTAGCCGCCGTTGGCGTAGGACTCATAGTCACCGGCCTGCACCTCATAGGTGTCGCGCCGATGTTCGAAGCCGTAGCTCAAATCCAACGGTTTTTGCAGGCCGACATCGAAGCCGCGCTTGAAGTCGAGGTTGGTGGTCAGCTCGGTGGAAATCCACGTGCCAGAGGTGAAGTGATTCGGCGTGGCTTCGCCCAGGGACGGGTTCTGGTTATGGGTAGTGCCCTGCTCCGCGTCGTTGCGCCCGTAGGTGGTGGACAAGTCCCAGTCCCACTCGCCCACGGTGCCCTTGCCGCCGAATGCAGCCTGGAAGTCGTCTTCGTCGATAAACCAAGTGGGCGTGTAGCCGCCGGGGTAACCGTTGGGGCCGGTGGTGATGGTGTTGGTGATGGTCGGCAGGCGGAAGTTCTGGCCCTGCTCGGCCTTGCGGCGTGAATAGGTAGTGAAGGAGTACAGGCTGAAGCTGTCGTCTATCGGCAATTCGGCGTTGTAGCCCAGGGTCAGCAGGTTGGTCTTGGGCGTGCCGTAGCCGCCATAGGTGGAACGGCCCGCTTGCTCATAGGCTTGATCGTAGGTGTAGCCGTTGGCGCTGGCCTTGTTGTCATCGTTCTGGCTGCGGGCATCCAGGGCCAGCTGCACGATGCCGCCGTTGCCGATTTCGAAGCCCTTGTTGAGGCTTTGTTGCACGGTCTGTTTCTTGCCGTCGTAACCCAGGCCTGCGTTGGTCACCGAGGTGCCGCTGGTGTCGGCCTTGAGGATCACATTGATCACTCCGGCGATGGCATCGGAGCCGTACTGGGCGGCGGCGCCGTCTCTTAATACTTCAACATGGTCGATGGCGCTGATGGGGATCAAATCCAGATCGGCTGGCGCGGCACCGGTGTTGATACCGTTGATGTTCAAAGTGGCGCTGGTGTGGCGGCGCTTGCCGTTGACCAGCACCAACACTTCGGCAGCACTCAAGCCCCGCAGGTTTGGCGCGCGGGCAATGCCGCTGGCGTCCCAACCGGTTTTTTCCGGCAGGGTCAGCGACGGGATCACCGCGCTCAGGGCTTCCATCAAACCGGGCTTGCCGGTGCTCTGCAATTGCTTGGCGCTGACCACATCGATCGGCACCGGGCTGCTGGTGACGGTGCGCTGCTCGGCGCCACGGTTACCGGTGACTACGACGGTGGAGAGGGTGCTGTCGTCCTGGGCCTGGGCGGTGTTGGCAAAGATGGCCAGGGCCAGTACGGCGGTGGGTTTTAACGCTTGTTTCATAGGCTTGCCTGTCGTTCCAAATCGCGGAGTCGGGCAGTCACGCGATGGGGCGCGGTGCTCGGTTTTTTGGGGGTGTTGCGGCGATTTGGGGCTAGGGCGAGTGCGGGGTGTGGATTGGCAACATACGTTGAATTCCCTTCCAACGATTCTGCTGCGGGCATGATTACCCGGTTATGGGAGCAGAATCTGAATCACGATGGGTACCATCCAGGGTCAGGGGTAGGCTGTTGCGATCAAACATAACGGAATGGGTTTTGAAAATATAATGCTGTTTTGGTCTAAGCTAATATTCTTGGAATTCATTATTTTTTGATGGGGTTATTCATTTAAATAATGTCTTGTGGAGGAGGATTGAGTACATATCCGTTGCTGCGGTAACGGCTGCTATGGGTTCCGCTCTTACAGCGGGTCACTTTTGGAAGAGCGCCAAAAGTAACCAAAAACGCTTCGCCCCACCACTCGGTGCCTCGCCTAGGCTCGGCATGCCCTCACTCCGGCTTGAATCCGTGGGCCGCCGCCACGCGCCATCCATGGCGCGGGGCGGCTAACCCGGCGTCCTGCCGGGTTACCCACAGATTCAAGCCTGCGTTCGGCCAGCGTGGTTAACGGGGCGCCTAAGATCAAGATCAAAAGCCAAATCAAAAGCCAGAGCCAAGGCAAACCACCCTCTACCTGATGTATGGGGCCAAATGTGGGAGGGGGCTTGCCCCCGATGGCAGTGTGTCAGTCACAGATATTTCAACTGACACTCCCTCATCGGGGGCAAGCCCCCTCCCACATTTGAATTGTGAACAACATGAAATACCGGTCGGCTCTAAGGCCGCCGCGCTCTTGCTTTGGCTTTTGATCTGAAGTCGCCCCGTCAAACACGCTCCAAAGCCGGAGTGAGGGAATGCCGAGCCTAGGCGAGGTGCCGAGTGTTGGGGCGAAGACCTTTTGGTTACTTTTGGGTCCCTCCAAAAGTGACCCGCTGTAAGAGCGGAACCATAGGCGGCCGTTACCTAAATAACGGATATGTACACCAGCCCAAACACCGCCATCGGGAGCAAGCCCCCTCCCACATTTTGAGCGTGTTCCGTCAGTTAGCTGGCCGCAAAAGCTGCATCTGCTGGCGGTAATCATCCGTCACCTGCCGCGCCTGGCTCCCACTGGTAATCACCCGAGGCGTAATCAGCACGATCAATTCAGTGCGGTCCTTGGACTTGCTGGTATTCCCAAACAACCACCGCAACCCCGGAATCTTCCCAAGATAAGGCACCGCACTGACCGACTCCGCGTTGTCCTGCTTGATCAACCCCCCCAGCAACACCGTCTGCCCACTCTGCACCGCCACCTGCGTCGACACCGAACGCGTCGAGATACGCGGGTTACTCTGGGTATCACTCGCCGCCTGCGTCTCGGCATCACTGACCTGCTGCTGAATATCCATATACACCAAGCCACCCGGATTGATCCGCGGCACCACGTCCAGAATCACCCCGGTCTGCACATATTCAACACTGCTCAGCGTCGTGTCGGAGGTGCCGGTATTAACCGTGGTCTGGCTGATGGGAATGTTGTCACCCACCTGAATCTGCGCCGGCTGGTTGTTCATCACCACCAACGAAGGCGCCGACAGCACTTGGGTGCGGCCGTTGGTTTCCAGGGCATGCAGGGCCACTTGCAGGTTGGAGCTGACGAACGAATAAAACAACGAGTCCGCCGCGCCCAGCCCTGCTCCGCCACCGCCCAAGGCACCTTGGCTGCCGGCGGTGTTGGCCACGGTGGTGCTGGTGGAATTACCCGCCAGACGCCCGAGGTACCATTGCACGCCGAGGTCGAGTTCGCCGCTGAGTTTAACCTCGAGGATGCGCGTTTCGATCTGCACTTGCAGCGGTGGGTTGTCGAGACGTTTGATCGCCGATTCGATCTCCTTCCACTGCACCGGGCGGGTGCGCACCAGCAGTTGGTTACTGCTTTTCTGCGCGGTGATGCGGGTGCCGGCGTCGAGGCTTTTGGTTGGGGCGTCTTCGGTCGCGCCCTGCTCGGCGGTGTCCTGCTCGGCTTCGGGTGCCTGCTCTTCATCATCGCCAGCCGGTTGGCTGTTATTGAAGTTGTTGCTCAAGCCGCCAGGCGTGCTGCCGGAGGTGCTGTTGGTGCCCGGCGACGACAGGGTCGCGGTGCGCAAACCCGGAGCAACCTTGGCGGGTGCATCATCCTTGATCGCACCGGTGCCGTAGATCTGCCGCAGGTACTTGGCCAAGTCGGTGGCCTTCATGTTGCGCACGTCGTACACGTACATCTGCGGCTCGTTGCCGCCGCCTTCGTCGATGGTGTGAATCCAGTCGCCGACTTCACTCAGGTACTGCGGCTGCGAAGAGATCGCCACCACCGAGTTGGTGCGCTCGATGGGCAAAAACCGCACCATGCCCGCCAGGGGCATGCCGCTGTCGGGGCCAAACATCTTTTGCAGCTCGGGCATCAGCTCGGCGACCGAGGCGCGTTGCAGGCCGAACACGCCCACTGACATGCCTTTGAGCCAATCCACATCGAAGGTGTCGATGGTGTCTTGGTAATTGGCCAACTCTTCAGGGGTGCCGGCCAGGCTCAACACGTTGCGGGCCGGGTCCACCAGCAAAAAGGCATTTTCCCGAGCGAAGGGCTTGAGCAGTTTTTGCATTTCAGTGGCCGAGATGTAGCGCAGCGGGAACAGCCGCGCCGACAAGCCGCTGGACGGCTGGGCGACTCGCATCTGCGGCACCAGCTTGCCGGCCACGGCCTGGTTGGCGGGCAGGATCACATAGCGGTTGCCCTGTTTGATCATGGCGTTGTCGGTCCAGGACAGCAGGGTTTCCAGGATCGACAGCGCCTGCTGCTTATTCACCGGTTTGGAGGTGGAGAAACTGACGTTGCCCTTCACACCCTGGGCGATGCTGTAGTTCTCGTGCAGCAGGTCGCCCATCACGCTGTTGATCACGGCTTCGATGGGCTGGTCGGCGAAGTTGAACACGATATCGCCGCCGGCCTGCTCGCCTGCCGCAGCCGCAGTGGGTGGGCGCACAAATTGCTGGTTGCCCCGGATCAACTGGCGCTGAGGCGGGGTGTTGGCTGCGGGTTGTGGCGCCGGCTCGCTGACGGGCTCCACAGGCGGGCGCTGCGAGCCGGTGCCCTGCATCGCCTCATGCATCAGCGCGTCGTCCGCGTCGAGGTGGTCGGGCAGTGAGCCGCAACCGCCGAGGGAAACGGCGGTGGCCAGGCAAAACACGGTGGTGCGCAAGGCGCCGGGGAATGTATCGATCAAGGGGTGGGCTCGTGAGGAAGGGTAATCGGGGGTGTGCTGGACGGCGGCGGCAAACGCAGAGCCTTGAGGCTCAGGGTTTGCGTGCGGCCGTCCAATACGAAACGGGCATCGCGGGGGGTGAGTTGTTCCAATTGCCAGCCGTTAGGCAGGCGCTGGCCTTGGTGGATTTTCAATGCAGGGCCGTCTGCAGGTTTTAGCAGCGCCACGCGCAGGTCGCCGTCGAGCACGACTCCGGTCAGCACCAGGCTCGATAGGCTCGACGCTTGGGCCTGCCCCACGGCACGGTCCGGGCTGCGATCGGGGCTGAACAACGGCGCCCTCCAGGTGCCGGCCAGGCTTTCGAGGCTGGCATCCGGTGCGCTCAGCACCTTGGCCGATGCACTGGCGGCAGCCTTGGGCTCTGGGTCAGGCAACCACTGCGGCGCATCACCGACGCTGCTCAAGATCACCACCATCAGCACGCTCAACAGGCCGGACAACCCCAGCAATGCCCACTCGATGGGGCGCAATAGCGGGATCATCGGCTCACCTGCTTCGCGCCTGCCGGTTGCAGATAACCGCGCACCAACAAGTGCACCACCAGTTTGCCGGCGCCGCCGCTGGCAGGGGCATCAGGCCGACGGCGGATGCTCATCTCGTCCACAAACAGGAACGGCCGCTGGTACTCCAGCGCATGCAGGATCGCGGTCAGCGGCTCGATGGCACAGTCCAGGGTCAGGCTGACTTTGACCTGGCGATAGGGCTCGCTGTCGTCCTGCTCGGGAGTGATCGGCATGCGCTGGGTCAGCTTGCAGCCGCCACCAAGGTTGGCCTGGCTATTGATCAGGTCGGCGCTGCGCTGCATCAGGTCGGCGGCCACGGCGCTGGGGTCATCGCCGGGCAACAGGCTGGTGCTGCTGGCCGGGTCTTGGCGGGCCTGTTCCAGTTGCTCGCGCAGTGAAGCGCCCTGCTGCAAAAGACCCGCGTAGCGTTGCTGCTGCTCACGCAATTGTTCGGCTTGCTCGCCCATGGCGCGCAGGGGGCCGGCGAACCAGCTGTCGATCAACAGCCAATACGCCGCGCCCAGCACCAGGGCCAACAGTAACAATGCGGCGCCGCGACGTTCACGGGGTATCAGTGGTCGGCGCATCGGCGGCCTCCTGATGCAAGTGGGCACGCAGGGAAAACTGGTCCTTGCCGGTTTGCGCGTCGGGTTGGATCACCCCTTCGAACTGGGCATTTTCCAGGCTGTGGCAGGCCTTGATTCGGGTGATCAGGGCACTGGCCTTGGCGCTTTGCCCGGAGAACGACACGTCGGCGCCGTCGTTGATTTCCAATTGGTCGATCCAGGTGTCGGCGGGCAGGCAGGTAGTGAGCTCATTGAGCAGCGCCGCCAAGGGTGGCTGGGCGGCTTTGCGGCGGATCAAATACTGCGCCGCGCCCCGCGTGTTGAGCAGTTGCTGGCGCAGCCGCTGCACCTCGGCGACCTGAGCCTTTTGCTGCTGGACGCTTGCGTGCATGGCGTCGAGTACCCGCTGGCGGTCGTTGAGCCAGAGCAGCATCGCCGCGATCAGCAATGCGCCACACAGCCACGGCAAGCTGCGTTGCAAGCCCTTGCCGGCGGGGCGTTGGCGCGGGCGCAACGGCGCGGGCAGCAAATCCACACCTAACCCCTGCACATCCACGTGATGCGGTCGCAGCCCCAAGGCAGCGCAGTCGGCCAGGATCTGGTCGAGGCGTTCGCGCAAAACGGCCACCAGCGTCACCTTCAGATGCGTGGGGGTACGTCGCTCCTGACGGGCAACGAAGTACAGCTGTTCGGCGTCGAAGGGGGTGAAGCGGTCGAGTTCATACCCCACCACGGCCGTCAGGTTGCGGGCAGCGGCCAGCGGCAGTTGCAGGCTTTGCACCAGCACCATCGAAGGCGCGAGCACCAGCACTTGGCGCACGTTGTCGGGCACCGGCATCACCGCGTCGAGCAACGGCCAAAGGTAGCTCTGCTCAGGCAACTCGTGTTGGCGCAGCCAGCTCGGCAAGCAGCCGTGCAGCTCCTTGAGCCACAGGCGCCAGCCTTGCTGCAACAGGCTGCCACGCCAGCGCTGGGCCAACGGTGCAAGCTGCGCGAGGGGTTTGGATAACAATCGATTCATTCTTGCCAACGCAGCACCCGATAAGGTTGTGCGCTTCCCTCCGATGGGCTCAATAAGACGGTGACATGCAACCGTGCGTAGTAACCGCCGGGGCGTTCGGCGCGACTGCTGATGACCAGCACTTCGCCGGGGTCGGCCCCCACCGCGCTCTGGTGCGGCAAGTTCAAGGCCTTGCGCATCAGCGGGCTGGCGAAGGCCGGGTCGGGCCGGTCCAGGCCGCTCCACAAGGTAATTTGCGGCACCAGCCGGCTGTACAGCGCCTGGCTCATGCCCGGTAATTGGCGTAATTCTTCGACCACCCGAAACGGCGCCAGGCCTTCATTGCGGCGGGTTTCCAGGTCTTTGGCCAAGCGCGACGCCTGGGCCTGAGTGGCACCGCAGGCCAGGGCCACGCGGGCAAAATCGGCGGGCTCGGCACTGTTCAAATACAACTTGCCGCGCTCGCTGCGCAGGCCCACGCGTAAATGCGCGTCGTCGAACATCAACGGGACTTCTCGCCCATCGGCCACCCACTGCTTGCGCTGCGCCGGATCAGCCAGCGCTTGCATGACCAATGCCACACCCGCCTCCGCCGCCAAGGCGGCTTGGGTGTGCTGGCGATGCCACGCGGCCTGGCGGGTTTGCAGTTGCACCCAACCGGCCAGCCCACCAAGCAACAGGCTGAGCAACGCCAGCACCCACAACACCAGCAGCAAGGCCACGCCACGTTGATGCTTCATTGATCTGTCGCTCCGCCGGACAGGTTCAACCGCAACGCCACCACCTGACTGACCCACGGCACCGGCCCGCTCACGGTGGCGTCAATGCGCACCGCATAAGGCAGGCGCTTGGTCCACGGCCAGTCGCTGATCCAACCAGTGGCCTGGCCTTTGGGCGAGACGCCGCGATAACTGAATTGCAGCGCTTCGACATTCTTCAGCAGCACCTGCGGCTCACTGCGCGAGGCCGGCACGCTGACTTGGGCGGCGGATTCAAATTGCGCGAACGCTACCTGCAAATCACCGCCAATCCATTGCAGGGTGAAGCGCTGAATCCCGCCGCCGAGCACACCGGGCAAGGTCGCGACAAATTGCATCCGCTGTGCGGCCCCGACAAAAAAACCGGGGGTCTGGCTGTCATCTTCGGTCACGTCCAATGGCAGCGCCTCGCTGATGGACGTGCGCAAAAACTGCTGGGCGGCGCGCATTTCATCCAGGCTGGTGGTGTAGCGCTGGGCCTTGAGCACGGCGCGATTGGCCCCCAGCAACGCACCACCCACCAGGGTCAGCAGCACGCCGAGCAGGCTGAGCACGATCATGATTTCGAGCAGGGTGAAGCCCTGTTGACGCCGCTTCACAGTGGCGCCCTATCGCTGGCGGCACGTAGCTTAAGGGTGCTGAAATGCGCCTGGCGCGGCCCTTCGCTGACGGTCAAATCGAGGCGAAACAAGCGCGGCTGGCCCAGTCGTGTCGGCTGCTGGGCGATGCTCAATTGCCAATGGATGCCCTGCAGATTGCCCTGGCGCACGCCACTGACCAGCGGCCCGCTGGCTTCCTGATCGAGCACGCTGAGTGCCGCGTGGGTGAGGCGATCACTGTGATTGACCTGCGCCAATGACCGCGCACTTTGGCCAAAGGCAACCAGCAGCACCGTGCTGCAAATCGCCATAAGCACCAGCGCGGCAAGCATCTCCAGCAGGGTGAACCCCGCCTGGCGCTTCATGGCAGGGCCTTGGACTGCACGCTGCCGGTCAGCCAGCCGATATCGATGCGCCAACGGCGTGTGCCATTGGCCAACAACAGATTGCCGCCGGTGGAGCTGCCATCCGGGTAGAACGCCACCGCAGCGCCGGCCTGTTCGGCGGTGTGCAGGGTCACTTGCAGGTCGGCCGGCCAGTGTTTGGTAGGGCGGCCCGGCGCCTGGAAGCTCAAGGCCTGCAGGTCGAACACGGTGCTGGCCGTCTGGCCGCTGACAATCGCCCGCGCCCGGGTGCTGCGCAGCGCCTCCACCATCTGCCCGACCACCTGACGCTCGCGGGCGGTCTTGAGCCCTTGTTGCAGGCCAAACCCCACCAGGCCGGCGGCGATGCTGATCAAGACGATCACCACCAGCATCTCCAGCAGGGTAAAACCACGTTGGGCGTCAGGCATGGTCGCAGGTTATTCCCAGTTGCCCAGGTCGGCGCTGTAGCCTTCGCCGCCGGGCTGGCCGTCCTGGCCGTAGAAGATCAGGTCGAATGCGCCGTGCTCACCGGGGAAGCGATAGCCGAAGGCATGCCCAAACGGGTCTTTCAGGTCTGACGGCTTGGCGTAGGGGCCGGCCCAGCCGGCGGCATTGGCGGGCTTGTCCACCAGCTGTTGCAGGCTCTTGGGTGGCGAGCCGATATCCAGGCCGTAGCTTTCGATCTTCATCGACAGGCTCGCCAGTTGCGCCTTGCCCGCGCCGTATTTGCCTTTGTCGACGTTGCCGCCGACCTGGCGCACCACGATGGTGGCGACGATGCCCAGCAGCACGATCACGGCGAGCATTTCCAACAGGGTGAAACCGCCTTGGCGGCGTGCAGGTTTGGAGCGCATGGGGATGGGTCCTTGAGGGTTCATATATTGCTGGTCAGGCTCATCAGCGGCAGCATGATCGCCAGCATGATCACCGCCACCAGCACCGCCATGACCACGGTCAGGGACGGCACCAGGGCGGCGAGCAGGCGATCGATGCCGCGTTTGGCTTCAACGTCGAACACATCGGCGACCTTGAGCAGCATGCTGTCGAGTTCGCCGGCCTGTTCGCCGACTTCAATCATTTGCAGGGCCAGGTCGGGCAGCAGCGGTTGCGCGCCAAAGGCACTGGCGAGGGTGCCGCCGCCTTTGACCGACTCGGCCGCCTGGGCGACCTGGGCTTGCAGGGCACGGTTGGTGCAGACCTGGCGGGCGATCACCAAGGCTTGCAGCAAGGCCACGCCATTGCTGAGCAAGGTGCCAAGGGTGCGCGCCAGGCGTGCGGCTTCGACCCTTTGCAACAGCGGGCCGATGATGCGAATGCCCAGCACGCGGCGGTCATAACGCTCGCGACGTTGCGGGTTGCGCAGGCGTGCGGCCAGGGTCCAGATCAGCACGATCAAGCCGGCCAGTACTGCCAGGCCGTAGGCGCCGAGGAATTGACCGAGGCCGAGGATCACTTCGGTAATCAGCGGGATCGGCACGCCGAGGTCTTTGAAAATTGGTACGAATTGCGGCACCACATACGCCAGCAACAGGGCCAGGGAGCCCAGCACGCCCACCACCAGAAAGGCCGGATAAATCAGCGCGTTGATCACTTCGCCCCTTAACAACTGGCTGCGCTCAAGGTAGTCGCTGAGCTGGCGCAGGGTGTTTTCCAGCGCACCGCCGGCCTCACCCGCACGTACCATGCTCAGGTACAGCGGCGAGAACTGGCTGCCCTCTTCTTCCAGGGCTTTGGATAAGGGCTTGCCGGCCTTGACGTGTTCACGGATGCGCTCGATAAGTGCGCGGGTCTGCGGCTGGCCGGGTTGCTTGAGCAGGATGCCCAACGAGCGTTCCAACGGCTGCCCAGCCCCCAGCAGCGTGGCCAGTTGCTGGGTAAAACTCACCAGCGCGGCGCCGTTCAATTGGCCGCGCCCCAAGGCGTTGCGCAGGCCCTGGCTGCCGGCGGGGTCGATCTGCAACAGCAGCAGGCCGCGCTTGTGCAAGGTGGCCACGGCAGCGGCTTGGTCCTTGGCTTCCAGGGTGCCGTTTTGCGCCACGCCCTGGCTGTCGAGGGCGCGGTATTTGAATAGGCTCATGTGCCTTCGCCCCGGGTGACGCGCAGCACTTCTTCCAGTGACGTCACGCCGGCCACGGCTTGGCGCAGGCCTTCTTCATGCAGGGTGCGCAAGCCGCCACGGCGAGCGGCCTGTTCAAGCGTCGCGGCGTCGGCCTGGCGCATCAGCAGGCCGCGCAGTTCTTCGTTCATCACCAGCAATTCGGTGATTGCACTGCGGCCGTGATAACCACCGCCGGGGGCATCGGCGCGGGGCCGATAGAGTTTGATCGGACGCTCATCGGTAAAGCGGTCCAAGCCGTGTTCGGCGATCAGTTCGGGCGGTGCTTCGAAGGCTTCGCGGGTGGCTGGATCAAGCCGTCTGACCAAACGCTGAGCGAGAATGCCGTTGACCGTCGAGGCGATCAGGTAGCTTTCAACGCCCATGTCCAGCAGCCGCGTAATACTCGCGGAGGCGCTGTTGGTGTGCAGCGTCGAGAGCACCAAGTGGCCGGTCAGCGACGACTGGATCGCGATGCGGCAGGTCTCCAGGTCGCGGATCTCGCCGATCATGATCACGTCCGGGTCCTGGCGCACGATGGAGCGCAAGGCACCGGCAAAGTCCAGGCCGATGGCGGGTTTGACCTGAATCTGGTTGATGCCTTCGAGCTGGTACTCCACCGGGTCTTCGACGGTGATGATCTTGCGCTCGGCCGTGTTGAGCCGTGACAACGCGGTGTACAGCGTGGTGGTTTTACCCGAGCCGGTGGGGCCGGTGACCAACAGGATGCCGTGGGGGCGTTCCAGTACTTCAAGAAAGGTCGCCAGGCGCTGACCGTCGAAACCCAGGCTCTGGAAGTCGAAGCTCACGGTCTGGCGATCAAGCAAACGCATGACCACCGACTCGCCGAAACTGGTGGGCACCGTGGACACCCGCAAGTCCAGTTCCTTGCCCTGGATGCGCAGCATGATGCGCCCGTCCTGTGGCAGGCGGCGCTCGGCAATGTCCAGCCGCGCCATGATCTTCACCCGCGAAATCACCGCCGCCGAGGAGCTGGACGGCGGTGCTTCGGCTTCATGCAGCACACCGTCGATGCGGTAGCGCACCTTGAGCTGGCTTTCGAAGGGTTCGATATGGATGTCCGAGGCGCGATGCTCCACGGCGCGTTGCAAAATCAGGTTGACCAGGCGAATCACCGGCGCCTCGGAGGCCATGTCCTTGAGGTGTTCGATGTCTTCGAGCGAACCGCTCTGCTCGTCGAGGTTTTCGATCAGGGTACCCATGGCGGAACGGCCCTGGCCGTAGTAGCGCTCGATCAAGGTGTCGACTTCGTTGCGCGCGCCGATGGCCAGCCAGATCGGTACTTCGCAGGCATAGGCCAGGGCCTGGAACACATAGCCCTGGGACGGGTTGGCCGCCAATACGCGCAGGCCGCCGTGGCTCCAGCCCACCGGTACCACCTGGTAATGGCGCATAAAGCGTTCGGTCAATACCGGGAGCGGGTCCAGCAACGGTGGCGCAGCGTCGGCGAGCATCAGCGGCGCGTCGAGCAACGCGGCCCAGGCCCGTGCCAGTTCGACTTCCGATACAAGCCCCAGGCGGGTCAGCAAACCGAGCAATTCGGTGTCGTCAGAGTCTTGGGACAAGCGCCGGGCGCGGTCTAGGTCGACGGTTTTCAAGCCGGCGTGCTGCATCAGCCAGGCGCACACCTGCTCGGTGTCCGGGATGTGCAGTTGGCAGGCGTCGAGGGGGGCGGACATAGGTACAAATCTGAGGGACGAATGAAAAAACTGTAGGAGCGAGCTTGCTCGCGAAGGTCGTGAACGATGCCGCGGGCATGCTGGATGAACGCGGCGTCCTTGCGTTCTTCGCGAGCAAGCTCGCTCCTACAAGTGTGGCGATCAGTTGGAGGTTTTGCGCTCGGTCTGCGGGCGACCACCACGGGTGGTTTCAGCCTTTTGCTTTTTCACCGCCTTGGCATCGTGGGCCTGGGTGATCACGGTGGAATCGGCAGCGCCGGACTTGGCGTCTGCATCGGTGGACTCAACCGCCATGGCCGCACCACTCAGTGCAACACCCAGAACAACACCGGCACTCAACAGGGAAATCTTCATCAACGTTCTCCAGATCAAAAAACAGCAGTTTGCTCAGGTGGCGCCTTGAATTCGGCCAAGACCCTACACCAAAGCGTTGTGTATGACAGCGTGTATAAAACATGGCCTTTTAGAACTACTGAGCAACGCCACTAGTTCGCCATGACTTCATAAATTTTGTTAAACCAATCGACTGGTAGGTTTAGCGTTAGTTCAGAATCGTAATGAAATATTTCTAATTTCACGCAAAAAATAGCTTTTGTTTGACTTATAACCGCAAGAATTGCCTTAATTATTGGGTTTTTGTGATTCAAAATGCCATCGCGTGATATCGCTTAGACATTACTTATAACAACAAGCAATACAATTTTTACACTTATAAAACCGCGAAATTCGCCAAGTAATTGCAATTAGCCATCGGCCAAAAATTGCGACAAAGGCCAACTATTGCCTACAGAAAAGTGACGAACGCGCACTTATTGGCGCGCCATGTTTAATAAACAGTTGTTGGAGAGACCCATGAGTAAACGCAAGATGATCGGTGCACAGTCGGCTTTGGCCCTGCTCGCGCTGGCCGTGTCCCACGCCCACGCGGCGACCAGCCCGGCGTTGGACGAAGGCATGGTGAGCCGTGCAGAAAAGGCCGCCAACAAGACCCTGGCGAAGATGACCCAGGAAGAGAAGCTCGCCTATATCGGCGGCATCGGTGGCTGGGATGTGAAGCCGCTGAGCCAGTACGGCGTGCCACAGATCCACGGCGCCGACGGCGGCGTGGGCGTGCGCTACACCAGTGAAGGCAACGACCAGGGCGTCGTGTATCCGTCCGGGCCAAACGTGGCGGCCAGCTGGAACCCGCGCCGCGCCATCGACGTGGGTCGCGCCCTGGGCTACGACACCGCCAGCGGCGGTTATCAGTTCGTGACGGGCCCTGGCGTGAACCTGTACCGCATGCCCTACAGCGGGCGAGCGTTCGAATACCTGTCTGGTGAAGACCCGTTCCTCGGCGCCAGCCTGGGCCCGGCGTTGATCAATGGCATTCAGTCCCGTGGGGTGTGGGCCAACGCCAAGCACTACGCGGCCAATGACCAGGAAAGCAACCGCTTCCACCTCGATGAGATCATCAGCGAGCGCGTGCTGCGCGAGATGACGTTGCCGCCGTTCGAGTCCGCCTCGAAGAACAGCAAAGTGGCGATGATGATGTGCGCGTTCCAGAAGGTGAATGGCGAATTTGCCTGCGAGAACTCGCACCTGATCCACGACATCCTCAAGACCGAATGGGGCTACCCAGGCTTCGTGCAGAGCGACTACAACGCCGTGGTCAACGGCCTGCCTGCCGCCCAGGCCGGCACCGACCTGGACATGATGGGCTACCAGATGAACAGCTCGGTGCTCAAGCCGTTCCTCGACAGCGGCGAGCTGAGCGGCGCGACCCTGGATGACAAGGTGCGGCGCATCCTCAAGCAAATCTACCTGTTCAAGTTCGACAGCAAGGCACCGCTGACCAACCACAACATGAACAGCGCCACCAGCAACCGCGTGGCCCTGAATGCTGCCCGCGAAGGCATCGTGCTGCTGAAAAACCAGAACAACCTGCTGCCGCTGGATGCCAAGAAAGCCAAGCGCATCGCCGTGGTCGGCAGCCTGGCCAAGTACGCGCCGCCTACCGGTTTTGGCAGCGCCAACGTGATGGCCGCCAACTACATCAGCGAGTTGAGTGGCCTGCAGCAACTGGCGCCGGGTGCCAAGGTCGAGTTTATCGACGGGCTGTCGCTGGACCCGAGCACCTCGATCTGGAGCCACACCGACAGCGCCGGCAACAGCGCCAAGGGCCTGAAGACCGAGTTCTTCAGCAACACCAACTGGTCCGGTGACGCAGCGGCCAGCCGTACCGACACCCATGTCGACCTGGACTGGTCTACCGACAGCCTGCCGGTGAATGGCGACACCGCCGCCACTTCCATTCGCTACAGCGGCCAGGTCACGCCGACGGTCAGCGGCGAGCACGTGTTCAAGATCCGCGCCGACGGTGCGGTGCGCCTGTACGTTAACGGCAAGAAAGTCCTCGACAACGGCGACGGCAAGCCACTGCCAAACAACAGCATCCCGCCAACGATTCCGGTGTTTGCCAAGGTCAAGCTAGAAGCCGGCAAGCCGGTGGATATCAAGCTCGAGTACTCGCGTCGCAACGGCTACCTCTCCACCATGGGCGGCCTGGTCGGCGTGCAAATGAGCTGGGCTTCACTGGTCGCGCCCAAGGACCTGGCACAGTACGACGCCGTGCTGGTGGCCGCCGGTAACAGCAATGAATACGAAGGCGAAGGCTTCGATCACAGCTTTGATCTGCCAGAGTTCCAGGGCCAACTGATCCAGAGCATCGCCAAGGTCAACCCCAATACGGTGGTGACCCTGCACGGCGGTACCGGCTTGAAGATGAGCGACTGGATCGACCAGGTGCCCGCCGCACTGCATGCGTTCTACCCTGGGCAGAACGGCGGCCAGGCGTTGGCGGAGATCTTGCTGGGCAAGGTCAACCCATCAGCCAAGTTGCCGATCAGCATTGAGCGCAATATCGAAGACAACCCGATCTACGCGACCTTCCCGAAATTCGACAACCAGGAAACCCTGGCCGAGATGAGCTACAAGGACGATCTGTTCCTGGGCTATCGCGGTTATGAGAAGAAAGGCATCAAGCCGCTGTACCCGTTTGGTTATGGCCTGTCGTACACCACTTTTGGCTACAGCAATATCAGCGTGACCCCTGGGGTCGCGTTGGCAGGCGCGCCGATCAAGGTGTCGTTCGACCTGGCCAACACCGGCAAGGTCGCCGGCGCTGAAGTCGCCGAGTTGTATGTGGGCCAGAACCACCCGAAAGTCGAGCGGGCGCTCAAGGAACTCAAGGGCTACAAGAAAGTGTTCTTGAAGCCGGGTGAGAGCAAGCGCGTGACCATCGAGCTCAACGATCGCTCGTTGGCTTACTACGATGTGAAGAGTAAGCAATGGGTGGTGGATGCCGACAGTTTCAACCTGTCGGTGGGGGCTTCGTCTCAGGACATTCGTCTGAACGCCAAGCTGGTCAACCCGTTCCGTCAGGAGCTGTCGACGACCACCAGCAATCCTCTGCCACGTTCGGCGTTGAATTCGACGTTGCGGGAGTTGCCGCAGGTGACCACTGGTGGGGTGCTGCATCAGAACGAAGCGGATAGCGGCACCAGCGCGGGGGATGGCTATGACATGAGTGATGACAGTGCTCAGGGGAGTGCTGCCGGGAACTGATCGGTTAGGCGATGGTGCTTTGTTGTGTGTGGGGGTTGCTCGCGAGGGCGGTGTGTATATCCGTTGTTTAGGTAACGGCTGATTATGGTTCCGCCCTTACGGCGGGTCACTTTGGAAAAGCCCCAAAGTAACCAAAGGGCTCTTGCCCCACCACTCGGCACCTCGCTTAGGCTCGGTGTGCCTAAGATCAAGATCAAAAGCCAAATCAAAAGCCAGAGCCAGAGCCAGAGCCAGAGCCAGAGCCAGAGCCAGAGCCAGAGCCAGAGCCAGAGCAAATCACTTTCCATCTGATACTTGGAGATCAAAACTGTGGGAGGGGGCTTGCCCCCGATGAGGGAGTGTCAGCTAAACATCTATGGC
>NZ_UTKY01000066.1 GCF_900583165.1 Pseudomonas viridiflava
GCTCAAGGGTTGCCGCGTCGTCGGGATCGCCGGTGGCAAGGAGAAATGCAGCCTGCTGACCGAAGAACTGGGGTTTGATGCCGCCATCGACTACAAGGCCGAGAGCGACATTCACAAGGCGCTGAAGCGTGAATGCCCGGACGGCGTGAACGTGTATTTCGATAACGTGGGCGGCGACATTCTGGATGCAGTGCTCAGCCAACTGGCTGTCGGCGCACGTGTCGTGATCTGCGGCGCGATCAGTCAGTACAACAGCACCACAGCCGTCAAAGGCCCGGCCAATTACCTTTCGCTGCTGGTCAATCGTGCGCGGATGGAAGGCTTCGTCGTTCTGGACCACGCTGCGCGCTTCGGCGAAGCCGGCCAAGAACTGGCAGGCTGGGTCAAGGAAGGCAAGATCAAGAGCAAGGAGCACATCGAGGA
>NZ_UTKY01000059.1 GCF_900583165.1 Pseudomonas viridiflava
GCTTATTATCTGGCCGCACGGTCACCCTTTTATATAGTGCTTGCTCTGTTTGGAGCCTTCCTTTTCCAACGCTTCAAACTTGCGCATGTCATAACTGTCGCCGGACTGGGCAAACGCCGCGAGGTTTTGGATAATATGAATGGTTCGAATGTAATCCGGTAATAGCAGTTTGGCGTAGGGGTCCCCCCAAGCGGACTTTTCTTTCATGTCCACAATACGGCCGGCGAAGAATTCCAGTGCATTGATTTCCCTGTCCGGATTAAGCACATTACCTTTAT
>NZ_UTKY01000112.1 GCF_900583165.1 Pseudomonas viridiflava
CCGCTGGCCGAACGCAGGCTTGAATCCGTGGGTAACCCGGCAGGACGCCGGGTTAGCCGCCCCGCGCCATGGATGGCGCGTGGCGGCGGCCCACGGATTCAAGCCTGCGTTCGGGCACACCGAGCCTAAGCGAGGTGCCGAGTGTTGGGACGAGGACCTTTTGGTTACTTTTGGGTCCTTCCAAAAGTGACCCGCTGTAAGAGCGGAACCCTAAGTAGCCGTTACCGCAGCAACGGATATGTACACCACCACCACCACCACCACCACCACCACCACCACCACCACCACCACCACCACAACACCAACCAAAAACCACATCCCAATTGACTCCCCACCAAACCCCATGCTCTCCTACACATCTTGTTTCGGGTGCCCTGCAAAGGGTGAAACGGGAAACCGGTACGTCATAGCGATATGACAAGTCCGGTGCTGCCCCCGCAACGGTAAGCGAGCGAAGCGTCAGATCCACTGTGCCTGCAGGGCATGGGAAGGTGATGCTTTATAGACCCAGTGTCCCTCGCAAGCCCGGAGACCGGCCCGAAAAAATCAGATAACAAACCCGCGGTGGGCGGGCGCTGTTTAAAACCCTGCGTGCCTGGCTCGCGGGGTTTTTATGCGCTCGTTTCACCCTGACACCTGAAAGGGACGCGCCATGTCGATCATCAGCAGCACTTCGCACTCCGCCAGCAACACCAGCACCTTGAGCCAACGCCTGACCGCCGCCATCGGTGCGTCGATCCTCGGCGCGTGCCTGGTGTACTTCGCCGGGTTCTCCCATATCGAGGCGGTGCACAACGCTGCCCACGATACCCGCCACAGCGCCGCGTTCCCGTGCCACTGAGACCTGCCGACATGATCAAGCGTATTGCGCAAACCGCAGGCTTTACCGGCCTTGCGGCCGCCCTGCTGCTGACCCTGCTGCAAAGCTTTTGGGTCGCCCCGCTGATTTTGCAGGCGGAAACCTTTGAACACGCCCCGGCTGCCACCGAAGTCGCGCATGAACACACCGCTGGCACCGCCGCCCACACCCACGACGCCGAAGCCTGGGAGCCGGAAGACGGCTGGCAGCGCGTGCTGTCGACCACCGGTGGCAATCTGGTGGTAGCCGTCGGCTTTGCGCTGATGCTGGCCGGTCTCTACACCCTGCGTGCACCCACCCGCACGGCACAAGGGCTGCTCTGGGGCCTGGCCGGTTACGCAACGTTCGTGCTGGCGCCAACGATGGGCCTGCCGCCGGAGCTGCCGGGCACTGCCGCTGCTGATCTGGCCTTGCGTCAGACCTGGTGGATTGGCACTGCCGCCTCCACTGCAGCCGGTATCGCGCTGATCGTGTTTGGTCGCAACTGGCTGCTTAAAGTGCTGGGCGTGGCGATCCTGGCCGTGCCGCACGTGATCGGCGCGCCGCAACCTGAAGTGCATTCGATGCTGGCCCCTGAAGCCCTGGAGGCGCAGTTCAAGATCGCGTCGCAGTTGACCAACGTCGCGTTCTGGCTGGCCCTGGGCCTGATCAGTGCCTGGGTGTTTCGCCGCAACCGTGAGGATCAATACTCGGCATGACGCGGGTCGTCGGCCTGGGCTGCCAGCGGGGCTGTGATGTTCACACCCTGCTGGGCCTGTTTGATGCCGCCCTCGCCGAGGCCGGCATCGAACGCGACAGCATCGCTGCGTTAGCCAGTATCGATTTGAAAAAAGACGAGCCTGGCATGCTGGCACTGGCCAAGGCGCTGAATCTGCCGCTGCGGTGTTTAAGCGCCGAGCAATTGACCCCCTTTGAACACCGCCTGAGCCACAAATCCGCAGTCGCCTTCGCCCATACCGGCTGTTACGGCATCGCCGAAAGCGCCGCCCTGGCCCTGGCCGAACACCTCACAGGCAGCCCCGCGCGCCTGCTGATTACCCGCAAAAAAACCGCCCAGGCCACCTTTGCATTGGCATGCGCGGGCTGAAATCCCGATAATCGCCCTTTCCGATCATGAGCAATGTTCATGCTCGCCCGCTTTTCAACAGGAATCCCCATGACCGTCTACTTCATCGGCGCAGGCCCCGGCGACCCGGAATTGATCACCGTCAAAGGCCAGCGCTTGATCCGCAGTTGCCCGGTGATCATCTACGCGGGCTCGCTGGTGCCGGCGGCGGTGCTGGAAGGTCATCAGGCCGAACAGCTGGTCAATAGCGCCGAGCTGCATCTGGAGCAGATCATTGACCTGATCAAGGCTGCCCACGCCAAGGGCCAGGATGTGGCGCGGGTACATTCGGGCGACCCAAGCTTGTATGGGGCGATTGGCGAGCAGATCCGTCATCTGCGTGAATTGGGTATCCCCTTCCAGATCATCCCAGGTGTTACCGCCGTTGCGGCGTGTGCGGCGCTGCTGGAGACAGAACTGACCCTGCCGGATATCGCCCAGAGCGTGATCCTGACCCGCTATGCGGATAAAACCAGCATGCCGGCCGGTGAGGCTTTCGACAGCCTGGCGCAGCACGGCACTACCATGGCGATTCACCTGGGGGTCAATCACCTGGAGAAGATCGTGGCCGAACTGCTGCCGCACTATGGCGCGGATTGCCCGATTGCCGTGGTGCACCGGGCGACGTGGCCGGATCAGGATTGGGCGATTGGCACGCTGAGTGATATAGCAGAAAAGGTCGCCGCCAAAGGGTTCCGGCGCACGGCGTTGATTGTGGTGGGTCGGGTGTTGGCGAGTGACAGTTTCAGTGAGTCATCGCTGTACCGGGCAGGCCATGCGCATCTATATCGACCCTGAATGTATGTGGGAGGGGGCTTGCCCCCGATGGCGGTATACAGCCACAGGTGTATCAACTGACACTCCGTCATCGGGGGCAAGCCCCCTCCCACAGTTGATCTGCTTTGTTAGATAGATAGCGCAAAGCACTGAAAAACAAGCATAAAAAAACGGCGCTCACGGGGCGCCGTTTTTTTTGTTCGCAGTGAACACCTTACTCAGTAGTAGGCGTTTTCTTTCTGCGTGTGGTCGGTTACGTCGCGTACGCCCTTGAGCTCAGGAACACGTTCCAACAAGGTGCGCTCAATGCCTTCACGCAGGGTCACGTCCGCCTGGCCACAGCCTTGGCAACCACCGCCGAACTTGAGCACGGCGATGCCGTCATCCACCACGTCGATCAAACTGACCTGGCCGCCATGGCTGGCCAAACCAGGGTTGATCTCGGTTTGCAGGTAGTAGTTGATGCGCTCGTTCACCGGGCTGTCAGCGTTGACGCTCGGCACCTTGGCGTTGGGCGCCTTGATGGTCAACTGGCCGCCCATACGATCGGTGGCGTAGTCGACAACCGCATCGTCCAGGAAGGCTTCGCTGAAGTGGTCGATATACGCGGTGAAGCTTTTCAGCCCCAGGGCGGTATCTTCCGGTTTTTCTTCACCGGGCTTGCAATAGGCAATGCACGTCTCGGCGTATTGGGTGCCAGGCTGGGTGATAAAGACGCGGATACCAATGCCTGGGGTGTTCTGCTTGGACAGCAGATCGGCCAGGTAATCGTGGGCGGCGTCGGTAATGGTTATGGCAGTCATGGAAACTCCTCACAGGCTTGCCGGCAGTTTACGCCAAATCATTACAGAGGTACAAAGTCCTAGTATTTTTGTCGGGATAAAATTGACCGTCCGTCGCCATCGAACCAGCCCTTGAGCAGGCGATAACTGCCCTTTTCCAGCCAGCGGTAGCTGCCCATAGCCCCCAGGCCGATAGCGATGACGCACACGGCCAGCACGGCGTAAGGGTTCAGACCATAGCGCTGGGCGACATAACCACCGGCCGACAGCACCAACACGTGCAGTAAGTACACCGAGTAGGAGCAATCCCCCAGCACCTTGAGCACCCGGTTGTCAGCAAAGAACCGCTCCAGCGCCATGCACGCCACCACCAGCACCGCGCTCGGCAGGCCCCAGGTCAGGGCCCGTGGCGATGCCGGCCAGTGGTAGATCGCCAGCAACGCGGCGGCGATGCCGAGCACGGGCCACCACAATCTGGGTCGAATCCAGCCTTTGCGGTAGAGCATGCCGATACCGATACCCATCAAAAATTCGATGACGATATCGGAGCGATAAAACGCGCTGATCCAACCAAAAGAAGTCCAGGTTGCGCAGACGGCGAACAGCAACGCGGCGACCACCAGCAGTCGCCATTGCCGACGAAACAGCAGCGTCCAGGCAAACAGCAGGTAAAACAGCATTTCGTAGTTCAGCGTCCAACCGACATTGAGGGTCGGATACACGCCGTAACCACCGGGGTTTTCGGAAGGAATAAAGAACAGCGACATCAACACATGGGCAAGGTCGACACTTTGATCCGGCAACATCGGCCGTGCAACCACCACCAGCAACGCCATCAGCAAGGTGTAGAACCAGTACGCGGGGACGATGCGCAACAAGCGATACAGCAGGAACCGCCAGGGTGGCAGGTCCTTGTCCTGGGTAGACAAGAAGATGACCAAGCCGCTGATCACGAAAAACACGTCCACGCCCGCGGCGCCTTTTTCCACAAAAAACCGGCCCAAGGCGCTATCGGCCTTGAAACCGAAAAAAATCTGCATGAAGTGGTGCCCCACCACCGTCCAGGCCGCCAAGGCGCGCAGTGCCTGTACCGAGATCAACATCCTTCGCCACCTTCCCAACTCACCTACGTGAAGTTGGGACCATGGCGAACGGTCAAAGGTCGATCAAAGATTCTCGTAGCGGTTCATATCCAGCACACCCTCTTCCACCGGCGTGGTTTCGTGGATGTACTGCGACAAGTCGTGGAAATACTGCCAGAACAGCGGATGACTGCGGCGCACGCCCCAACGATCGACAATTTTCTCAAAACGGTCAGCGTCCTTGGCCTGCTCCATTTGCGCCACGAATTCGGGCACCTCACGCGCCGGGATATTGAACATGAAGTTCGGATAGCTGCTCAGCACGCCAGGGTAAATGGTCACGGTGTCCAGGCCCGGCTGGTAGCGGTAGGCCTCCCCCAGCAGGAACGCCACGTTACTGTGGGCGCGGTTGCGCAGCATGCTGTAGACCACGCGCTTGCCGCGGGTGGTTTCGATACGCAGCATCGTTGCTTCGGGCAATTGGTCGATGACCTTGAGCCCAGCCGCTGGCCGCGACGTCAGGCGACTCAAGGCCTGCTCAGCGTCTTGCAGCGCCGGGTCGATGCTATCGCGTGAGCAATAAGCACCGGTGCAGCGGTTGATCGGGTCCGGGCTGGCATTCAATGCGCCGTAACGGGCAAGCAACTGGTTGGCAAAGTCGCGTTTGGGGTCTTGCGCCTTGAGGTGCAGGCCGGTGGCCTTGTCATCGTCGATCGCTTCATAGTCCAGCCACAGCTTGAGCTTGCCGCTGTTCTGGTACCAATCATCCATAAAATCTTCGCGACTGTCGGCCGGCATCAGGCGCAGAAAGTTCTGCTCGGCGCCATTGCGGATCAAGTCGAAGTACAGCCGTGTCTGGGCCTGGTGCGAGACATTGCCGAACACATCGAAGTTGACCGCCAGTTGGTAGTAGGTTCGCTCCAGCAGCGGGTAGTCGAACAACCACATCGTTTGCGGCACTTCGCCGATCAGGCCCTTGGTCACCGAGGCACTGTCGAAGTGACGGAAGATACTCAACAACGCGTTGTCATTGCCGGCCCACAGCGATGACCAGCTCGGCGCTGGCAGGTCCGCATAGTTATCGCGGCGCAGGGCCTCGTAGGCGTTGCGTTTGTCGCGGTAGGCCAGCCACAGGCTGAGCACGCTGCCCACGTCGTCATTCTGCCCCGGCATCGCCAACAGCGGCGTGGCCTGGCCGCGATAGCGCGCATCAGTGATGTAGAGGTCGTGGTCCGGGTCCTGGAACAGGGTCCAGAAGTTGTCGCGAATCACGTCCGTGGCGATCTGCCCACGGCATACCGGCCCACGAATAAAGGTGCGCACAAAGTACTCGGCGTTATCCAGCATGAACTGGTAACGCGCCTTGGCCGGGATGGCTTCGAACGTCTCGAACGGGTTAGCGCGACGGCCTGGGCCATAGCCTGGCAAAGCGTCGACCTGCCAGTTGCCGGCGTAGAACAGTTCTTTGATGCGGGCCATCTTCGCGGCGCTGAACGGGTAGGTGATGTGGGTTTTATGCACGATCACGCCCTGTACCGGCCACAGGCGGTAGTACACCTGGGTACCTGGGTCGTCATTCGGGCGGCGGGTGGCGATCAGGTCGATAGGCTGGCCGCTTGGCGTGCGCGAGCGTACCCACTGGAAGTAATGCCCCGGCTCGCCGTTCTCAAAGTAGATATGAGCCAGGAACAGATGTTCGAACAACCAACGCGCCACCAGGCTTTCACGTGCGCCGGGCTGGTTGAACAGGTTTTCCCATTGCTGAACTTGCAGCGCTTCCTTGGCACTGGGTGCGAGCCCCTGTTCATCAATCGGGGCGCCGGAGGCAAGCCAGCGCTGTAGCGTCTGATATTGCTGGTCGGTCAGGCCGGTAACCGCCAGCGGCATGCCCTCCTTGGGATGGGTGCCGGCGTAGGCGTTGAACTCACCGGGCGTGGTGCACATGTTTTGCCGGTTCAGGCCCAACACAATGTTTTCAGGCAGCTTGGCGTTGGGTTGCAGAGGGGCGCTGTGGCCCAACTCCAACATGCGCGCCATCAGCGCGGCCTGGCTGCCTTGGGCGTCCAATACTGAATAAAAGCCCTTTTGCTGCCACGCCTGCTTGCCAAAGGCGTCATAGAACAAGCGCGTCGTCGGTGCGGCCTGGCTGCGCTCGCCGTCATAGACCGGCATTTTACTTGCGCCACGGGCAGCACCCTCGGCGCTGCCCAGGTTGAGCTGGCAGGCGGAGTCGTAGCAGGCATGGCAGGCCACGCACTTCTCGGTAAAGATCGGTTGGATGTCGCGGGTATAAGAGAGCCCAGGGACGGAGTCTTGTGCCTGTGCAGTACTGGCGATCAAGGCCAGGACGGCGCTGATGATGAGGCGAAGTGACATGTATCCGGTCCCGATTCAAGGCGTGCGCTGAAAATTTGCCGGTGATTCTACCGGGCCATACCTGCGAGCAACATGAACGATATTCATGCAAAACCTGCACATGCTCTAAATCGGCACAGGTTTGTTATGATTCACGCCCTCCGAAATGCCTGACCAGAGTAGTCCCATGTCCGATCGTAGCGTTCGTCTGCAAGCCCTTCATCAAGCCCTCAAGGACCGCATCCTGATCCTCGACGGCGGTATGGGCACGATGATCCAGAGCTACAAACTGGAAGAAGTCGACTACCGTGGCAAACGCTTCGCCGATTGGCCGAGCGACGTCAAAGGTAACAATGACCTGTTGGTGATCACCCGTCCCGACGTGATCGGCGGCATCGAAAAAGCCTACCTGGATGCCGGCGCCGACATCCTCGAGACCAACACTTTCAACGCCACGCGTATTTCCATGGCCGACTACGGCATGGAAGAACTGGCCTACGAGCTAAACGTAGAAGGCGCACGCCTGGCGCGCAAGATCGCCGACGCCAAGACCGCCGAGAACCCGGACAAGCCACGCTTCGTCGCCGGCGTGCTCGGCCCTACCAGCCGCACCTGCTCGCTGTCGCCAGACGTGAACAACCCTGGCTACCGCAACGTGACCTTTGACGAGTTGGTGGAGAACTACACCGAAGCCACCAAGGGCCTGATCGAAGGCGGCGCCGACTTGATCCTGATCGAAACCATCTTCGACACCCTTAACGCCAAGGCCGCGATTTTCGCCGTGCAGGGTGTGTTTGAGGAGTTGGGGTTCGAACTGCCGATCATGATCTCCGGCACCATCACCGACGCCTCCGGCCGTACCCTGTCGGGCCAGACCACCGAAGCATTCTGGAACTCGGTGGCCCACGCCAAGCCGATTTCCGTGGGCCTGAACTGCGCCTTGGGTGCCAGCGAACTGCGCCCGTACCTGGAAGAGCTGTCGAACAAGGCCAATACCCACGTCTCCGCGCACCCGAACGCCGGCCTGCCGAACGAATTCGGCGAGTACGACGAGCTGCCCTCGGAAACCGCCAAGGTCATCGAAGAATTCGCCCAGAGCGGTTTCCTCAATATCGTCGGCGGTTGCTGCGGTACAACACCGGGCCACATTGAAGCGATCACCAAGGCGGTGGCCGGTTATGCGCCACGCGCGATCCCGGATATTCCGAAGGCTTGCCGCCTGTCGGGCCTGGAGCCTTTCACCATTGATCGCAGCTCGCTGTTCGTCAACGTCGGCGAACGGACGAACATCACCGGCTCGGCCAAGTTCGCCCGCCTGATTCGTGAAGACAACTACACCGAAGCGCTGGAAGTCGCCCTGCAGCAGGTCGAAGCCGGCGCCCAGGTGATCGACATCAACATGGACGAGGGCATGCTCGATTCGAAGAAGGCCATGGTGACCTTCCTCAATCTGATTGCCGGCGAACCTGACATCTCCCGCGTGCCGATCATGATCGACTCCTCCAAGTGGGAAGTGATCGAAGCGGGCCTCAAGTGCATTCAGGGCAAGGGTATCGTCAACTCCATCAGCATGAAGGAAGGCGTGGAGCAGTTCATTCACCACGCCAAGCTGTGCAAGCGCTACGGCGCCGCCGTGGTGGTGATGGCGTTTGACGAAGCGGGCCAAGCCGACACCGAAGCGCGCAAGAAAGAGATCTGCAAACGCTCCTACGACATCCTGGTGAACGAAGTGGGCTTCCCGCCGGAAGACATTATCTTCGACCCGAACATCTTCGCGGTCGCCACCGGTATCGAAGAGCACAACAACTACGCCGTCGACTTTATCAACGCCTGTGCCTATATCCGCGACGAACTGCCGTACGCGCTGACCTCCGGCGGCGTGTCCAACGTGTCGTTCTCGTTCCGTGGCAACAACCCGGTGCGTGAGGCGATTCACTCGGTATTTTTGCTGTATGCGATCCGCAACGGCCTGACCATGGGTATCGTCAACGCCGGCCAGTTGGAGATCTACGACCAGATCCCGGCCGAGCTGCGCGACGCGGTGGAAGACGTGGTGCTCAACCGCACGCCGGAAGGCACCGACGCCCTCCTCGCCATCGCCGACAAGTACAAGGGCGACGGCAGCGTCAAGGAAGCCGAAACCGAGGAATGGCGCGGCTGGCCGGTGAACAAACGCCTGGAACACGCGCTGGTCAAGGGCATCACCACCCATATCGTGGAAGACACTGAGGAATCGCGGCAGTCGTTTGCGCGCCCGATCGAGGTGATTGAAGGCCCGCTGATGTCCGGCATGAACATCGTCGGCGACCTGTTTGGCGCGGGCAAAATGTTCCTGCCTCAGGTGGTTAAGTCCGCTCGCGTGATGAAGCAGGCCGTAGCCCACTTGATCCCGTTTATCGAGCTGGAAAAAGGCGACAAGCCGGAAGCCAAGGGCAAGATCCTGATGGCCACCGTGAAGGGCGACGTGCATGACATCGGCAAGAACATTGTCGGCGTGGTGCTCGGTTGCAACGGCTATGACATCGTCGACCTGGGCGTGATGGTGCCAGCAGAGAAGATCCTGCAGGTGGCCAAGGAGCAGAAGTGCGACATTATCGGGCTGTCGGGCCTGATCACGCCGTCCCTGGACGAAATGGTGCACGTGGCCCGCGAGATGCAGCGCCAGGATTTCCACCTGCCGTTGATGATCGGCGGCGCGACTACGTCCAAGGCGCATACGGCGGTTAAGATCGAGCCCAAGTACAGCAACGATGCGGTGGTGTACGTCACCGACGCCTCCCGTGCCGTGGGCGTAGCGACGCAATTGCTGTCCAAAGAGCTGAAGGCCGGCTTCGTTGAACGTACCCGCGAAGAGTACGTGGAAGTGCGCGAGCGCACCTCCAACCGCAGTGCCCGCACCGAACGCCTGAGCTACCCGGCGGCCATCGCCAAGAAGCCGCAGTTCGACTGGAGTACCTACACGCCGGTGGTGCCGACCTTTACCGGCGCCAAGGTGCTGGACAATATCGACCTGAAGGTTTTGGCCGAGTACATCGACTGGACGCCGTTCTTTATTTCCTGGGACCTGGCGGGCAAATTCCCACGCATTCTTACCGATGAAGTGGTAGGTGAAGCCGCCACCGCGCTGTACGCCGACGCCCAGGAAATGCTCAAGAAGCTGATCGACGAAAAGCTCATCAGCGCCCGTGCGGTGTTTGGTTTCTGGCCGACCAACCAAGTGCAGGATGACGATCTGGAAGTTTACGGTGACGACGGCCAGCCGATTGCCAAGCTGCACCACTTGCGCCAACAGATCATCAAGACCGACGGCAAGCCAAACTTCTCCCTGGCCGACTTCGTCGCACCCAAGGACAGCGGCGTGACTGACTATATCGGTGGTTTTATCACCACCGCCGGCATCGGCGCCGAAGAAGTCGCCAAGGCCTACCAGGACGCCGGCGACGACTACAACTCGATCATGGTCAAGGCCCTCGCCGATCGCCTGGCCGAAGCCTGTGCCGAATGGCTGCACCAGCAGGTGCGTAAAGACCATTGGGGTTACGCCAAGGACGAGCAACTGGACAACGAAGCGCTGATCAAGGAGCAGTACAGCGGCATCCGCCCTGCCCCCGGCTACCCGGCATGCCCGGACCACACCGAGAAAGCCCAGTTGTTCCAACTGCTCGACCCCGAAGCCCGCGAAATGCAGGCCGGCCGCAGCGGCGTGTTCCTCACCGAACACTACGCGATGTTCCCGGCGGCGGCAGTCAGCGGTTGGTACTTCGCCCACCCGCAGGCGCAGTACTTTGCCGTGGGCAAGGTCGACAAGGACCAGGTGGCGAGCTACACCGCACGCAAGGGCCAGGACTTGAGCGTGACCGAACGTTGGTTGGCACCGAACCTGGGTTACGACAACTAAGGTCGGATGGATTGTCTATGCTGTCCCTGACACATCTCGTGTGGAGGGACACATGGACGATCCAGCCAACAACAAGCCCCCAACCTTCTGGCAAATGCTGCACAGCGTGATGGCGGCGGCTTTTGGCGTGCAGAGCGGGAAGAATCGCGCACGTGACTTTACCCATGGAAAGCCCAGCCACTTTGTGCTTCTGGGTATCTTGTTTACCACGGTGTTTGCCCTGACGCTGTTCGGCATCGTCAAGCTGGTATTGCACTTGGCCGGGGTGTAAACCCAATCAAAATGTGGGAGGGGCCTTGCCCCCGATGACGGAGTGCCAGCCACTGAAATATTGGCTGATCTACCGCTATCGGGGGCAAGCCCCCTCCCACATTGGGTTTGCCATTGTGCCTGCTTACTGGTGGCTCACCCAGAACACAGCTGTTCCCACCACCAGAATAATCAAGAACAGAATCGCCCAGGCGTCCACGGTACTGTCAGGTTTACGGGCCTTTATCGGATTGCTCATCGCATCGCCTCTTGTCGGTTTTATAGGTGATTGCACTAAGACTCGACCTCAGTAAAGTCGATGATTGTCCGCATGACAAATGTGGTTATCGCGAGAACCAGTCTCATTAGTCATTTTGGTTATTTGCATATACTCAAACATCACTTTTGCGCATAAACGCAAACTGGTATCGTGCGCCGGCTCCGTTGGGAGTGCGCGGCCGTGCGCGCAGATTTGCCGAGAACAGGACCTATATGTACGTATACGACGAATACGATCAGCGCATCATCGAGGACCGCGTCAAGCAGTTCCGTGATCAGACCCGACGCTACCTAGCAGGTGAACTGAGCGAAGAAGAGTTCCGCCCTCTGCGCCTGCAAAATGGCCTTTATGTTCAGCGCTTTGCGCCGATGCTGCGGGTTGCCGTGCCTTATGGCCAACTGACTTCACGCCAGATGCGCATGATGGGCAAGATTGCCCGTGACTTCGACAAAGGCTACGCCCACATCAGTACCCGCCAGAACGTGCAGTTCAACTGGCCGGCGCTGGAAGATGTGCCGGACATCCTGGCTGAACTGGCTACCGTGCAGATGCACGCCATTCAGACCAGCGGTAACTGCCTGCGCAACGTGACCACCGACCAATTCGCCGGCGTTGCCGCTGACGAGCTGATCGACCCGCGCCCCTGGTGTGAAATTGTCCGTCAATGGACCACTTTCCACCCGGAATTCGCCTACCTGCCCCGCAAGTTCAAGATCGCCATCAATGGCTCGACCTCGGACCGTGCGGCCATCGAAGTACACGATATCGGCCTGGAGCCGGTGTACAACGCAGCCGGCGAGTTGGGCTTCCGTGTACTGGTGGGTGGCGGCCTGGGCCGTACCCCGGTGGTCGGCGCCTTCATCAACGAGTTCCTGCCATGGCAAGACCTGTTGAGCTACCTTGATGCCATCCTGCGGGTCTACAACCGCTATGGCCGTCGTGACAACAAGTACAAGGCCCGGATCAAGATCCTGGTCAAGGCGCTGACCCCTGAGGTGTTTGCCCAGAAGGTCGACGCCGAGATGGAACACCTGCGCGGCGGCCAGACCACCCTGACCGAAGCTGAAGTGCATCGCGTTGCCAAGCACTTCGTCGATCCTGAGTACAAGGCGCTGAGCAATCAGGACGCCGAGATCGCAGCCCTCGACCTGGAACACCCGGGCTTCGCCCGCTGGCGTGGTCGCAACACCTTGGCGCACAAGAAGCCGGGCTACGTTGCCGTGACCCTGTCGCTCAAGCCGACCGGTGTTGCCCCAGGCGATATCACCGACAAGCAGCTGGACGCCGTCGCCGACCTGGCCGACCGCTACAGCTTTGGCCAACTGCGCACCTCCCACGAGCAGAACATCATTCTCGCGGACGTTGAGCAAAGCCAGCTGTTCACCCTGTGGGGCGAGCTGCGCGAAGGCGGTTTCGCCACGCCGAACATCGGCCTGCTCACCGACATCATCTGCTGCCCGGGCGGCGATTTCTGCTCCCTGGCCAACGCCAAGTCGATCCCAATTGCCGAATCGATCCAACGTCGTTTCGACGACCTTGACTACCTGTTCGACATCGGCGAGCTGGACTTGAACATCTCCGGTTGCATGAACGCCTGTGGTCACCACCACGTCGGCCACATCGGCATCCTGGGCGTGGACAAGAAAGGCGAAGAATTCTACCAAGTGTCCCTGGGTGGCAGCGCCAGCCGCGATGCGAGCCTGGGCAAGATCCTCGGCCCGTCATTCGCCCAGGAAGCCATGCCCGAGGTAATCGGAAAACTGATCGATGTGTACATCGAACAGCGCACCGAAGATGAGCGTTTCATCGACACCTACCAGCGCATCGGCATTGACCTGTTCAAGGAGCGCGTCTATGCAGCGAATCATTAAGAACAACGAAGTCCTCGACGAAACCTGGCACCTGCTGCCCAAGGACACGAGCTTCGACGGCATCTCCAACTGCGACGACCTGATCGTGCCGTTGGCGCTGTGGCGCGAACACGGCCACGCCCTCAAGGCCCGCGACGGCGGCCTGGGTGTGTGGCTGGACGCCGATGAAGAAGCCGAAGAAATCGGTGATGACGTGGAGCACTTCCAGGTTATCGCGCTGAATTTCCCGGCCTTCACCGACGGCCGCAATTACTCCAACGCCCGCCTGCTGCGTGACCGTTATGGTTACAAGGGCGAGCTGCGGGCGATTGGCGACGTGCTGCGCGACCAGCTGTTTTACCTGCGTCGCTGCGGGTTCGATGCCTTCGCCTTGCGCGCCGACAAAGACCCGTACGAAGCGCTGGAAAGTCTCAAGGACTTCTCGGTGACGTACCAGGCTGCAACGGACGAACCGCTGCCGCTGTTCCGTCGCCGCTAAGGCTGCGTGAATGGAAAAACCCTGGCCTGCCAGGGTTTTTTTATGGGTTTGATTTGATCGACGCCAGCACCTGCTTTTGCCCCATGCTGCAAGGCACGCCTTCGGGCTGCGCGCGCACGGCCTCGATCACGCCCAGCAACTGCGCCTTGCTGTGGGCCAATTGGGCCTGCATTTGTTCGATCTGCTGCACTTTGCTCTCCAGAGCCTCGATCAATGCCTCACGCTTGTGCTCCCCTGGCGCCGGCATCAATGCCTTGAGTTCCTGCAAGGTGAAACCTGCCTGCTGCGCGCTCTGGATCAACTGTAGGGTCATCAGCGCTTCCGGTGCATAACGCCGGTAACCATTGGCCTGGCGCCCCACCTGGCTGATCAACCCTTCAGCCTCATAAAAACGAATACGCGACGCCGCCAGCCCGCTCTGTTTTGCCAACTCACCAATATTCATCGCTGCGCCTGCTTGACATTAAAGTTAACTTTAAGCTTAGCCTGAGGCCTCCCCTGCTCTGGAGTCAACTCATGTCACCCTTCGAAGCCCTGCAACTGCCCAATGGCCAAGTCATTTCCAACCGTATCGCCAAGGCCGCGATGGAGGAGAACATGGCGGACAACCATCAAGCGCCGTCCCGGCAATTGAAGCAGCTGTACAAGGCTTGGGCCGAAGGCTCGCCGGGCTTGTTGATCACCGGCAACGTGATGATCGACCGCCGCGCCATGACCGGCCCCGGCGGCGTGGCCCTCGAAGATGAGCAGCACCTGGAGAGCTTTCGCGAATGGGCTTCTGTCGCCCGGGACAAAGGCGTGCATTTCTGGGTGCAACTCAGCCATCCTGGGCGCCAGACGCCTGCCAACTTGCGCCAGCAAGCCTTGGCGCCTTCCGCCGTAGCCCTCGACTTGGGCGGCTTTTCGAAGATGTTCGCCAAGCCCAAGGCCATGACCGAGGACGAAATCCAGGACGTGATCAGGCGCTTCGCCATCAGTGCCCAATTGGCCGAGAAAGCCGGGTTTACCGGGGTGCAGATCCACGGTGCCCACGGCTATCTGCTCAGCCAGTTCCTGTCGCCTTTGAGCAACCAGCGCACCGACCGCTGGGGTGGCTCGCTGGAAAACCGTGCACGCTTGCTGCTGGAGGTAATCGCCGCTGTGCGTGCCAGCGTCAGCCCGTCATTCTGCGTGGGGGTCAAACTCAACTCGGCAGACTTCCAACGCGGTGGCTTTGCCGAGGCGGATGCGCGTGCCGTGGTCGAGATGCTTAACCCACTGCCCATCGACCTTCTGGAACTCTCCGGCGGCAGCTATGAAGCGCCCGCCATGCAGGGTGAAGCACGAGACGGCCGCACGCTGGCCCGCGAAGCGTACTTCCTGGACATGGCCAAGGAACTCGCCACCCTCGCCAAAATGCCCGTCATGGTCACCGGTGGCATCCGCCGCCTGCCCATCGTGCAACAGGTGCTCGACAGCGGCATTGCCATGGCCGGGATTGCCACCGCTCTGACCCTGGAACCACAACTCCTCACGCACTGGCGCGAAGGCGGCGACCCCAACCCGCAACTCAAACCCATCGACTGGCAGCGCAAACCCCTGGCCTCTCTCGCCATCCTCGCGGTGGTGCGTTACCAGATGCACCGTTTGAGCCGTGGCCACTTGCCCAAGGCTAAGGTCGCGCCGTGTGTGGCGCTCGTCCGTGACCAATGGTTTATCGCCCGGCGTACCCGCCAGTACCGCGCCGCCATGACGCAATCTTCACAATAAGGGCGGAGCATTCGCCATGATCGAACTGTCCCCTATTGATCAGCAGTTTTTAACCTCACTGACGATTGGAGTTCTTCATGGCGAAAATCAACCTGGCCCAACAGCTGGCGACCACCCTTGAACAGGCGGGCATCAAGCGCATCTGGGGCCTGACCGGCGACAGCCTCAACGGCCTCACCGACGCCTTGCGCACCATGGACAGCATCGAGTGGATGCACGTGCGCCACGAGGAAGTTGCCGCGTTCGCCGCCGGCGCCGAGTCCGCTGCCACCGGGGAACTGACGGTATGCGCCGGCAGCTGTGGGCCGGGCAACCTGCACTTGATCAACGGCCTGTTCGACTGCCATCGCAACCATGTACCCGTATTGGCAATTGCTGCGCAGATTCCCTCGACCGAAATCGGCCTGAATTACTTCCAGGAAACCCATCCACAAGAGCTGTTCAAGGAATGCAGCCACTTTGTCGAACTGGTCACCAGCCCGGAGCAGATGCCGCATGTGCTGCACCGCGCCATGCGCTCGGCGATCCTCAATCGGGGCGTGGCGGTGGTCGTGATTCCGGGGGATGTGTCACTGCTGGAAGTCGACGCCAAGCTCAAGCCCTGGCCTGTGCTCAATGCGCCGCGCACGCTACCGGCCGAACACGATTTGCAGCGCCTCACCGAAATTCTCGACAGCAGCCAGAAAGTCACTCTGCTGTGTGGCAGCGGTTGCGCCGGCGCCCATGACCAAGTAGTGGCCCTGGCCGATGCCTTGGGCGCGCCTGTGGTGCACGCACTGCGCGGCAAGGAACACGTGGAGTGGGACAACCCGTTCGACGTGGGCATGACCGGCCTGATCGGCTTCAGCTCCGGGTACCACGCCATGCTCGACTGCGACACGTTGATCATGCTCGGCACTGACTTCCCTTACCGCCAGTTCTACCCCACTGACGCGCAGATCATCCAGGTCGATCGCGACCCACAAGCGCTCGGCCGTCGCGCCACGCTGGATCTGGGCATTGCCGCCGACGTGAGTGAAACCATCGCCGCCCTGCTGCCGCGCCTGACGCGCAAGACCGATCGCAGCTTTCTTGAGACCTCGCTCAAGCACTATGAGAAAGCCCGTCAGGGCCTGGATGACCTGGCGCAACCGTCCAAGGCCAACCGGCCCATCCACCCGCAGTACGTGGCACGGTTGCTCAGCGAGTTGGCGAGCGATGACGCGATCTTCACCGCCGATGTCGGCTCGCCCACCGTCTGGGCGGCGCGCTACCTGAAGATGAATGGCAAGCGTCGGCTGATTGGCTCGTTCAACCATGGCTCGATGGCCAACGCCATGCCCCAGGCCATCGGTGCGCAGGCGGCATTTCCCGGGCGGCAGGTTATCTCGATGTCTGGCGACGGGGGCTTTGCCATGCTGATGGGGGACTTCATCTCGTTGGCGCAGTTGAAGCTGCCGGTGAAAGTCATCGTTTTCGATAACTCGTCACTGGGCTTCGTGGCCATGGAGATGAAAGCCGCAGGCTACCTGGACGCCGGCACCGAGCTGAAAAACCCGGACTTTGCGGCCATGTCCAATGCAATGGGCATCCTGGGAATTCGCGTAGGACAGTCCGAAGACCTGGAACCCGCCCTGCGCCGCGCCCTGGCCCATGATGGGCCGGTGTTGGTGGATGTGGTCACCGCAACGCAGGAGTTGGTAATGCCACCGACCATCAAGCTGGAGCAAGCCAAGGGGTTCAGCCTATACATGCTCAAGGCGGTAATGAGTGGCCGCGGCGACGAGGTCATTGAACTGGCACGCACTAACTGGCTGCGCTGATCTAAAACTGTGGGAGGGGGCTTGCCCCCGATAGCGGTGGGTCAGTCACAGATGTGTTATCTGACCTACTGCAATCGGGGGCAAGCCCCCTCCCACATTTTGATCGTATTGCTAATTCAGCCCTGTTGTTTTTCTACCCATTTGCCGTAGGCATCGATAAAGGCTTGCAGGAACGGCTTGGTCTTCTCCGACACCTTGCCAGAGTCATCAAACACACTCCCCGCCCCACCCAGATAAGCCTCCGGCTGTTGCATGCACGGCACATCCAGAAACACCAATGATTGGCGCAGGTGATGGTTGGCACCAAAACCGCCAATGGCGCCCGGCGACACACTGATGATCGCGCCCGGCTTGCCGCTCCAGGCGCTTTTGCCGTACGGGCGCGATCCCACGTCAATTGCATTCTTCAAGGGTGCCGGTACAGAGCGGTTGTATTCAGGGGTCACAAACAGCACCGCGTCGGATGAGCTCACCTGCTGACGGAAAGTACTGTAGGCTGCCGGCGGTGTATCCGCGTCGATGTCTTCGTTGTAGAGCGGCAAGTCGCCAATTTCGACAATGCTCAACTTGAGGTTGGCCGGGGCCAGTTCGGCCAATGCCAGGGCAACCTTGCGGTTGATCGACTCTTTTCTCAAGCTGCCAACCAGGACGGCAATCGTGTAGACCTTGCTCATGGAGGTTTTCCCGACGTCTGACTAAAGGAATGTGTAGTTATAGAGTCTTCACGGCGCGTTCACCAGAAGGTTTTAACAATCCTCCGTGCGCTTTTAGTCGTAGGAATAATCTGTAAACACCAGTGAATAGTATTTTTTTCACGTAGGTAAACTACCCCGCTCCATAACGGTCTACAGAACCGCAAATCGAGTGATTATCTCCAGAGGTTCTAAACAGATGGCAGCAGTATTAGTCGGACAGTTTCATGCCAGAGACGCAGAAGGACGCGTTTATTCGGTGCATGAGTTCCAGGAATCCAACCCGGCACAAGGCGACCTGGCTGGCTCGGCGCCCACCACCACCTACAAGCTGGCCATTGGCGACCGTGTAGAAAAATTGGAAGGCGATGAGTTCAAGTTGATTCAGTCGGGCACCATTCTCGTGCGCGAATCGGAAACCATCCTCGCGTCTTAAGATCTCGCCCTATCGACCTGCTCAGTCCTGGCCATTGACGGCATTGACTGGGCTGGGCGTGATCAAGGCCGATGCATCTGCGTGACTTCAATCGTCGACTCCCCTTCGACGCTCTTGAGCGTGACCATCACTCTGCCCCGCTCGCCTTCCACTGCATACATTGAGCGCGTGTAGCCCGCTGCGTTGTAGCCGGGATACGCCACCACCTGTTTGACCAATGTCATGTCCAGTACTGCGCCCACCTGTTCGCTGACCTGCTCTTGTGAGCGGATAAACGTTTCGAGCGCGAGGTTTTGCGCTGAGGTATCGGTGTGATCGTTGAAAAGATAACCAGCCACGCAGCCGACAGTCACCAGGACCAGCAGTTGCTTGGCCGTTACCCCGAAGTATTTCGCGGGTAGAGGCATATGAGACCAGACCTGTTTTTGTTGTAGTTGCCGATAGCCGGCTTTGGTCATTGATGATCAGCGCTGCCATTCTATTGAATACACAACGCGCTGCACATAGACTCCGGCGATGCGTTTACGTCATATCGAAGTGATTCAGGCCATCTTGCAGACCGGACACCCAGGCTTGGCCGCCGAATGGTTGCAACTCCCTGTGGGCGATGTGGATGCCGCGCTCAAAGAGGCCGAGCAACAGCTGGGCTTCATGTTGTTCGCCAGTGTGCGCGGCCGCTTGCAGGCAACCCGGGAAACCCTTGAGCTGCAAGCCGAGATTGCCCGGGTATACGAGGCGCTGGAACCGGTGCAGCGCCTGGCCAGCCGCCTCAAACACCATCACGCCCCGACGCTGCGCGCGCTGTGCACCCCACCGCTGGCCAATCAACTGCTGCCGCAAAGCATTGCGCTATTGCGTCGCCGCTTCCAGGACACGCCGTGCAACCTGTCTAGCCAGCCGACCCGGGAGATCGTCAGGAGCCTGCTGCTGCACGAGGCCGACGTGGGCCTGAGCCTGCATGACCCGGAGCATCCTCAGGTACAGAGCACCGTGCTGGCCCAGGGCAAACTCCAATTGCTGGCACCCCATGGCTGGCTCAAGCCCAAGCAGAAGTACATTGCGCTGCAAGACCTGGCGGGCCAGTCGATGGTCGGCCTCGAAGGCCACGACCCGCTGAGCCGCCTGCTAGACGCCAAGCTGCAAGCCCTGCGCCCGCTGCCGGTGATTCAAACCCGCGTACAGACCTACCAGATGATGCGCAGCATGGTGGAAGCGGGAGAAGGCCTGGCGATTGTCGACCCGTTTACCGCGTTCGGCGCACGGGAGGCCGGGTTAGATGCGTGCCCACTGTCGCCGCCGATACTGGTCAGCCTGTATGCGCTGACCCTCAAGGACGGCGCGACCTCACCCGCGCTGAATGCGCTGCTGGAGATCGTCACGCAGAAGGCTGAAAGCCTGCTGGCGGGTTAGGCCTTTTCGACCTCGGTCTTGAACAGCCGATACCAGAAAATCGCCACTTCGCGCGTCATCGGGTCGATGCCGCGATAGCGCAAGCGGTCGATACCGCCCATCACATAACCGCAGCGCTCGTACAAACGACAGGCCCCAAGGTTGTTGTTCTGGGTTTCGAGCATCATGCCCGGCAGGTTTTTCTTGCGGCTCCAGAACTGCGCCACATCCAGCAACGCCTTAGCCACACCGTGACGCCGCGCCGGCAAGGCCACCGCCAACTCATCGACATGGGCAAAACCGTTCCAGTTGGTGCTGACCACGATATGCCCCACCGGCTGATCGTCCAGGTAGGCCATGAAGATCGCACTGTCGGGCGCATCACGGAAACTGGCGAACTCTTCCGGATCAATCCCATAGCACTTGCGGTAGGGCACGATGCGCTCCACAGGCCATTGATCGACCCGCTTGCCCATCTGCGGCTCACCGTAGGTGCTGACCTCAAAGCTGAAATCATTGCCCCATACATAGGCGTCAAAGCCCTCGTCGGCGACCCGTACACTGAGCCCTGGATACTTCGGGTTCATTACAGCTTGCATAACCATCCTTAACCCTTGATGCAATCGACGGTGTAACAACGACCACTGCCGTCGTCTTCGTGTTGCAGCCCATGAACATCAGCCACAAACCCTGGGAAACTGCTATCGAACGTCCGGGCAAATGCCAGGTAGTCGATGATCGAACGCGTCGACTCGGTAAAGCGCTCACCCGGCATGATCAACGGGATGCCTGGCGGATAAGGCACCAGCATCACTGCTGCGATGCGCCCTGGCAAGGCATCAATGGACACCGCTTCAACTTCACCCCTCACCAATTGGTCGTAGGCGTCGGCCGGTTTCATGGCGATTTCCGGCAGCACCGTGTACATGCGCTTAAGGTGTTTGGCGGTGGCATTGTTGCGATAACAGCCGTGCAATTGGTTGCACAGGTCGCGCAAACCCAAGCCTTGATAACGGGTAGGCCCCTGGGCAAACACCGATGGCAAACAACTGGCCAGGCTCACATTGGCGTCGTAGCCGCGCTTGAACTCCAATAATTCGGTGAGCAAGGTACTCCATTTCCCCTTGGTGATGCCCATGGAAAACAGCACGAGGAAGGAATACAGCCCGGTCTTTTCCACCACCAGCCCACGCTCCCAGAGGAATTTACTGACCACCGCGGCGGGGATCCCGCAATCACTCAAGGCACCACCGGCGTTAAGCCCAGGCATCACTAGGGTCACCTTGATCGGGTCCAGCAGCACGTAGTCTTCGGCCACTTCGCCAAAGCCATGCCAGTCATCTTGCGGGTGCAGGAGCCAGTCAGCCGTAACGACGCGGTCGACGCCCGCCACCGACGGCGGCTGCCAGATGGAGAACCACCAGTCTTCAGCGGCGATATGCTGGCGCAGGTTGGCCAGCGCGCGACGAAAACTCAGGGCTTCGTCAAACATCTCTTGCAGCAGCGAGCGCCCGGCCGGGCCTTCCATCATGGCCGAGGCCACGTCCAGCGAGGCAATGATGCTGTACTGCGGCGAGGTGGAGATGTGCATCATGAACGCTTCGTTGAAACGATCACGGTCCAGCTGGCGGGCGCCGCCGTCCTGCACGTGGATCATCGACGCCTGGCTGAACGCCGCAAGCAATTTGTGCGTGGAGTGGGTGGTGAACACCAGCGGGCTGTCCGGGGTGCGCGAGGTGCCCATGCCATAGCGCCCGGCGAAGAACTCATGAAACGCCGCATAGGCATACCAGGCTTCATCAAAGTGCAGCACCTCGACACTGTTGCCCAATTGCTGCTTGATGAGCTCGGCGTTGTAGCACAAGCCGTCGTAGGTGGAGTTGGTGACCACGGCCAGCTTCACTTTTGCCGACCGACCTCGGGTCAGCGGGCTGGCGTCGATCTTGGCGCGAATCGATTCGGGGCTGAATTCACTCAGTGGAATGGGGCCGATAATTCCCAGCTCATTGCGTTCAGGGCACAAGTACAACGGGATCGCGCCGGTCATGATGATCGAATGCAGCACCGACTTGTGGCAGTTGCGGTCCACCAGCACCAGGTCGTCACGGCCGACCATGGAATGCCACACGATCTTGTTCGCCGTGGACGTGCCATTGATGACGAAGAACGTATGGTCGGCGCCGAAGTTGCGGGCGGCCCGGGCTTCGGCTTCGGCCAGGGGGCCGGTGTGGTCCAGCAGCGAACCCAGCTCCGGCACCGAGACGGACAAGTCCGAACGCAGGGTGTTTTCTCCGAAAAACTGGTGAAACGCCTGCCCTACCGGGCTCTTGCGATAGGCCACACCACCACCATGGCCGGGGGTGTGCCAGGAATAGTTGGAATCGGCAGTGTGCTGCACCAGTGCCTTGAAAAATGGCGGCAACAGGCCATCTAGGTACGTGCGCGCCGCACGGGCCACTTGCCGGGCCAGAAATGGCACGGTGTCTTCGAACAGGTAAAGAATGCCGCGCAGTTGGTTGAGTTCGCTCATGGCATCAGCCGGGGCGTTTTCGAGGGTGACTTGCTCGCCCAGGGCGAAGATCGGCAAGTTGGGCGCACGTAGACGAGCCAGGCGGATCAGCTCGACCATGTTTTGCAGCAAGTGAGTATTCTCGCCTGCGCCTTCGGCGGCGATCAGCATGCACGCCAGGCCATGATGGGTAGATGCCACTAGCCGGCCTTCGGCGTAGTCCACGGCAGAAAAGATGCTGAAGCCGTCTTGTTCCAACTCCCGGGCGATGCCTCGGACTCGGTCACCGGCAACAGTGTCGGCTTTGATGTCGCGGTGCACGATGAGGATGGGGAACTTCAGGTCTTTGTACATGAGTGCGTTCAGTCCTCAGGGCTATGCACTCAAGGGTAGAAGCTGGGAGCGGATGTCGCGAATGAAGATTTATTGGCAGGTAGAGATCAAATGTGGGAGCGGGCTTGCCCCCTCCCACATGTTGATTTCATTCAACCGGAGTTATTGCTGGGTCAATTGAGTCCACAACGCCGGCGCGCCGGCCGACTTGGCAATCGCTTCCAACCGCGCCGCATGCTCGGCCATGTCCTGCTCACTGGCGCGAATAATCACACTCGGCTTGCGATCTGCTGGCAAACGGCGGATTTCGGAAGGACGGTTACCCGAACCTTCGGCCGAGCCGCTGCCGTCGGACGCGTTACCCGCTAGCGACAGGCTGGTCTGCCCGCCGGTCATGGTCAGGTAGACGTCGGCAAGAATCTCGGAGTCGAGCAAGGCGCCGTGGAGTTCGCGGCCGGAGTTGTCGACACCATAGCGTTTGCACAAGGCATCAAGGCTGTTGCGCTGGCCCGGGTGACGCTCGCGGGCCATCATCAAGGTGTCAAGGATCGAGCAATGCTGGGAAATATCGGCGCGATCAGTCTGCCCCATCAGGGCAAATTCGTTGTTGATGAAGCCGACGTCGAACGCTGCGTTGTGGATGATCAGCTGGGCGCCGTTGATGAATTCGAAGAACTCGTCGGCCACTTCGGCAAAGCGCGGCTTACCTTTGAGGAATTCGTCGGTGATACCGTGGACGCCAATCGCGCCCTCGTCACTGTCGCGGTCAGGCTGCAGGTAGACGTGGAAGTGCCGCCCGGTGAGGCGCCGCCCCATGAGTTCGACGCAGCCGATTTCGATGATCCGGTGGCCATCGGTCACCGGCATGCCGGTGGTTTCGGTATCGAGTACAACAGATCGGATGGCCATCAGGGTTCAGCTCTCAACGGTATGGTGTGTTTCAAAAGTCGCGATGTTAGCACGTGAGCCAGCCTCAGCTCTGCTTGTAGCCCCGCACTTCGTCCACACCACGGTTGGCCAACTGGTCAGCGCGTTCGTTGCCTGGGTGGCCGATATGGCCGCGCACCCATTTCCAGGTAATGTCATGGCGATTGCATTGCTCATCGAGCAATTGCCACAGGTCGGCATTTTTTACCGGCTCCTTGGCAGCGGTTTTCCAGCCGCGCTTCTTCCAGTTGACCATCCACTCATTGATGCCCTTCATCACGTATTGCGAGTCGGTCACCAGCAGCACGTCGCAGCGGCGCTTGAGTTCTTCGAGGCCACGGATGGCGCCCATCAGCTCCATACGGTTGTTGGTGGTGTTGGCTTCACCGCCCCACAACTCTTTCTCCACGCCCTTGCACACGAGCAAGGCGCCCCAGCCGCCGGGGCCTGGGTTGCCCTTGCAGGCGCCATCGGTGAAGAGTTCTACGGTATCGGTCATCGGTTGCTCGATCTGAAATCAAAAAAGGTTTTACGGTTCGTTCTGCTCGCGGTTGACCTTGGCCATCGGCATCGGCACCAGCTTGCCCATGGGCTCGCGGCGTACCTGCTGCACCGGTCGCAACCCCACCACGATCTTGCGCGCCACTAATAAATAGAAGCCGCCGCCCGACAATTGCCAGGCCCCTGCGCGGCGTTCCCAGCCCGCCAGGCGGGCCTGCCACTTGGTCGAGGCAAGCGGCGGACGATAGCACCCGAAGCGGCGTTTCTCCAGCGCGAAGCCCAGTAGGTTCAGCCAGTCACCGACCCGCGAGGGCGAGATACAGCGCGCCTGGCGCAGCCCGTCATGCGCGAAGAGATGACGCAGGCCCCAAGGGCTCCAGGGGTTGATGCCGACAATCAGCAAATGCCCGCCGGGCCTTACGCTGCTGGCCGCTTCTCGCAGCAAACCGTGGGGCGACAGGCAGAAATCCAGCCCATGCTGCAACACCACCACATCGGCAGCATGCTCACTCAACGGCCAGGCCTGCTCTTCGCAGACAATCTCTACCCCCGGCAGGGGCGCGCCCAAGCGCACGTTGCGTTGCACTTGCGGCGCAGGCGGCGGCGTCTGGGCCGAGGGGCCGTAATGCACCAGGTAGCCACCAAAGAACCGCCCCAGCTCGTCTTCGAGCATGTGCCGCTCTTCGTCCAGCAGAAATTGCCCGATGGGGCCCGATAGCCATTCTCGGGCCGCACCGATCAAGGCCAGCCACTCAGGATCGGCCTGGGCGAACGCTTTATCAGTCATTGCATTCTCCAACTCGCCTAGACGTTCTAAGATGCACCAATGTGTTCAGCTTGGCGAATCGAAGAATGATACAGATCAGTGCCCTGCCCGCCTTCACCGATAACTACATCTGGTTGTTACAGGACCCGCACACCCAACGCTGCGCCGTGGTCGACCCCGGCGACGCCGCCCCCGTGCTGGCCTGGCTTAAGCAGAACCCGCAATGGGCCCTCAGCGACATCCTGATCACCCACCATCACCATGATCATGTCGGGGGTGCCGAACAACTCAAGGCAGTCACCGGCGCCAAGGTCTATGGCCCGGCGGACGAGAAAATCCCGGCGCGGGACGTGGCGTTGAACGATAACGACCGCATCACAGTGCTCGGCTGGGACTTCGACATTTATACCGTGCCCGGCCACACCCTCGGTCATATTGCCTTTTATCATCAGGGCGTGCTGTTCTGTGGCGATACCCTTTTCGCCGCTGGTTGTGGGCGCCTTTTCGAAGGCACGCCGCAGCAGATGTACATCTCGCTGGAGCGCCTCGCCGCCCTGCCCGCCGATACCCTGGTGTACTGCACCCACGAATACACACAAAGTAACCTCAAGTTTGCCCAGGCGGTGGAACCGGACAACGCCGATATCGCCGAACGGGTAGAAAACGTCCGCCAATTACGCGCCCGGGGTGAGATCACGTTACCGTCCAACCTGGCCCTGGAAAAACGCACCAACCCTTTCCTGCGCACCTCTGAAACATCCGTTAAACAAAAAGCTGACGAACGGGATGGCCGCGACAACGGCTCTGGGGCCGAGGTGTTTGCTAGCTTGAGGGCTTGGAAAGATAAGTTCTAAGCAGATGCAATCTGATACGTATTTTCTGAATGGTTGACCGGAACCAAAGTGCTTTCTAGAATCGCCCGACATTTTTGCCCGGAACTTACTTCCAGCCAATGTCGTCATCTATTCGTAAAACCATTTCTTCAGACGCATTGACCCGCCTGGCTCAAGCCGTGGCGGTGGCTGTGTCCGCGACTCTGGCGGGCTGCCAATCGACTAATTACGCTGCACAAACCACCGTGCAACCCAAACCGAATCTTGCTGCCAAGATCAAGCAAAAACCCGTTATCTGGCTTTCAGAGAAGCCTGCCCCGGAAGTGCCCCAGGATGTCTGGGAACGCATGCGCCGGGGCTTTCAATTGCAGGACGGCGTAGGCGTCAACCCACGCATCGAGCAACAGCGCTTGTGGTTCGCCAGCAACCCTTCCTTCCTGGAGAACGCCGGAGAACGCGGCAGTCTCTACATTCACTACATTGTCGAGCGCCTTGAAGAACGCAATATGCCGCTGGAGCTGGCGCTACTGCCAGTGATTGAAAGTGCCTACAACCCGATGGCCTATTCGCGCAGCGATGCGGTGGGCTTGTGGCAGTTCATCCCCTCCACCGGTCGCTACTTCAACCTGCGCCAGACCCGTGCCTACGACGGCCGCCGCGATATCACCGCCTCCACCACCGCCGCCCTGGACTATCTGACCCGTCTGCACGATATGTTCAACGGCGACTGGCTACTGGCGCTCGCAGCCTATAACGCCGGTGAAGGCACGGTCAGCCGCGCCATCGAGCGCAACGAAAAGCTCGGGCTGCCCACCGACTACTGGAATTTGCCGCTGCCCCAGGAAACCAAGGACTACGTGCCCAAGTTCCTGGCACTGTCCCAGGTGGTGCTGGCGCCTGAGGCCTACGGCGTCAACCTGAACCCGATTGCCAACACGCCTTACTTCGAAGTGGTTGAAGTCAAGCAAAGCATGGACCTGTCACGGGTCGCCGCGCTGGCCGAGATCGACGAAGACGAACTGTTCCAGCTCAACCCGGCCTTGAAGCAGCGCACCACCCTCGACGGCCCCCAGCACTTGCTCGTACCTAGTTCCAAGGCGCAACTGCTCACCAGTACGCTGTCGACAATGAAGCCTGAAGAATTGCTGGCCATGCGCCCGAAAAAGCAGGTGTTCGACGAAGTTGAAACCGCTCGCGTTGCCGGGCGCTCCCGCAGCTACAAGGTACGCAGTGGCGACAACCTCACGCTGATCGCCAAGGCGAACAAGGTCGACGTGCATGACCTGCAACGCTGGAACAAGCTCAACGGCCAAGCCCTCAAGGTCGGCCAGACCCTTGTGATGCAAGACACCCGCCGCGCGGTGGCCAGCAGCAAGAAGCCAACGCAATACAAGGTCAAGAAAGGTGATTCGCTGTACATCGTCGCCAAGCGCTTCAACGTTGAGATGCAACATCTCAAGCGCTGGAACCCACGTACTGGCCAGGCATTGAAGCCGGGGCAGATGCTGGTGGTTTCCGGGCCGCGCTAAGGCCTCAAGTACACCGAGGACTCAATGTGGGAGGGGGCTTGCCCCCGATAGCGGAGTGCCAGCCAGCCGATTCATTGGCTGACACACTGCCATCGGGGGCAAGCCCCCTCCCACATTGATCGGCTGTGCTTTCAGCAACCTTTTTCCAACCGGAACAAGCTGTTACTGTACCGATCATAAAGCCCAAGCTGCCTGGATCGGTTTCCTGACTTGAAGCGTCCCCTCCTTCTACTAATAAGTCTGGCCTTGAGCTTTGCTGCGAACGCGACGGTTACCGAGAGCCACGGTTACACGCAGTTCGGCACGCTCAAGTACCCGGCCAAATTCACCCATTTCGATTGGGTAAACCCTGCAGCGCCCAAAGGCGGCACTCTGCGGGTCATGGCATTTGGCACCTTCGATACGCTCAACCCCTACACCTTCAAGGGCTCTAGCCCGGTTTCCACCCCCAATTTCCTGCAGTATGGCGTCAATGAGCTCAATGAGCCGTTGATGGTCGGCACTGGCCAGTACGCGCCGTCCGGCGATGAGCCGACCTCCAGCTACGGACTGATTGCCCAATCGGTGGAGTACAGCGAGGACCGCAGTTGGGTGGTGTTCAACCTGCGACCCGAAGCGCGCTTTCATGATGGCAAGCCGATCACCGCCTATGACGTGGCGTTTTCCTATCGCACCCTGCTGACTGAAGGCCACCCGCAATACCGCACCAACCTACAGGAAGTGGCGCGGGTCGATATTCTCAACCGTCATCGCATCCGCTTTGTGTTCAAGCGCGCCGGCAACCCGTTGCTGATTCTGCGCCTGGGGGAGTTGCCAGTGCTGCCCCAGCATTACTGGAAGAATCGCGACTTCAAGGCCACCACCTTCGAGCCTCCTCTGGGCAGCGGACCGTACCGCATCAGCAAGGTCAGCCCTGGCCGGCAATTAGTGTTTGAGCGGGTGAAGGACTACTGGGGCAAGAACCTGCCGGTCAACCAGGGTTTCTATAACTACGACAAGGTCGAAGTGGAGTTCTACCGCGACAGCGACGTGGCCTTTGAAGCGTTCAAGGCGGGAGAGTTCGATATCTATATCGAGCACCAGGCCAAAAACTGGGCCAATGGCTACCACTTCCCGGCGGTCATTCGGGGCGAGGTGATCAAGGCGCAGATCGCCCACCAGATCCCGACCCAAAGCCAAGGCCTGTTCATGAACACGCGCCGGCCAACCTTCAGCCAGACCAAGGTGCGTGAGGCGCTGGGGTTGATGTTCGACTTTGAATGGACCAACCGCACCCTGTTCAGCAGCGCCTACAAACGCACCCTAAGCTATTACCCCAACAGCGAATTCTCGGCGACTGGCGTTCCAACCGGCCATGAATGGCTGATGCTTTCACCTTACCGCGAGCAGTTACCGGCAAACCTTTTTACCCAAGCCTTCAGCCTGCCTCAAACCGATGGCCGTGGCATTCCCCGCGAAACCTTGCGTCAGGCACTGGCCCTGCTGGGTGAAGCCGGCTGGAAACTGTCGGGGCAGCGCCTGCTCAACAGTGACGGGCAACCGCTACGCTTTGAAATCTTGCTGGTCAACCCGAACCTGGAGCGCATCCTGCAGCCCTACGTCGAGAACCTGATCAGCATCGGCATCGACGCGCGCCTGCGCACCGTCGACCGCGCCCAATACAAGCAGCGCCTGGATCAATTCGACTTCGACATGATCCTGATCACCCTCAACCAGACCTTGAGCCCGGGCCTTGAGCAGTGGCAGTACTTCCACTCCAGCCAGGCGGCGATCAAGGGCAGCAAGAACTACGCAGGCATCAACAACCCGATTGTCGATCACCTGCTGGAACACCTGCTGGCCGCGCAGACCCGCGAAGAGCAACTGGCCGCCGGCCGCGCCCTGGACCGTGTACTGCTGTGGCAGCACTACAGCATTCCCAACTGGTACCTCAACTATCATCGCCTGGCCTACCGCAACCGGTTCGCCTTTGTCACTACGCCGCCCTACAGCTTGGGCCTGAGCGCGTGGTGGCTAAAAGCTTCGGAGAAAGCCCAATGATGTATTTGCGTACTGCCCTGCTCGGCGGCTTGCTGCTGTGCACCGTGGCCCAAGCGGCGCCGCAACACGCGTTGACGCTCTACAACGAACCACCGAAGTACCCCGCCAGCTTCAAGCATTTCGACTACGTCAACCCGAACGCCCCCAAGGGTGGCACCTTCCGCGAATCGGCCATGGGCGGCTTCGACAGCCTCAACCCCTACATCAGTAAGGGCGTACCCGCCGATAACCTGGGCCTGATCTACGACACCCTGGCCATGCAGAGCCTGGACGAGCCCATCACCGAATATGGCCTGGTGGCCGGCAAGATCGAAAAGGCCCCGGACAACAGCTGGGTACGTTTCTACCTGCGCCCCGAAGCGCGCTTTCATGATGGCCACCCGATCCGCGCCGAAGACGTGATATTCACCTTCCAGACGCTGATGAAGGAGGGCTCGCCCATCTACCGCACCTACTACGCCGATATCGACGAAGTGGTGGCCGAAGATCCGCTGCGGGTGCTGTTCAAGTTCAAGCGCACCAACAATCGCGAACTGCCGTTGATCCTCGGGCAATTGCCGGTTTTGCCCAAGCACTGGTGGGCCACCCGCGACTTTGCCAAGGGCAACCTCGAAGTGCCGCTGGGCAGCGGTCCGTACAAGGTCGCCGAGGTCAAGGCCGGGCGTATGATCCGCTACGAGCGGGTCAAGGACTATTGGGCCAAGGACCTGCCGGTGACCCAAGGTTTCTACAACTTCGATAACCGCATTACCGACTATTACCGCGACAGCACCGTTTCGCTCGAAGCCTTGAAGGCCGGGCAATTCGATTACTGGCTGGAGTTCAGCGCCAAGAACTGGGCCAATGCCTATAACATCCCGGCGGTCGCTCAAGGGCGCTTGATCAAGGAAGAAATCCCCAACGGCAACCCCACCGGCATGCAGGGCTTTGTGTTCAACACACGCAAGCCGATGTTCCAGGACGTACGCGTGCGCAAGGCCATCAGCCTGTTGCTGGACTTCGAGTGGAGCAACAAGCAGCTGTTCAACGGCGCCTACACCCGTACGCGCAGCTACTTCGAGAACTCGGAAATGGCCGCCACCGGCCTGCCCAGCCCGGAGGAGTTGAAGATCCTTGAGCCGCTGCGCGACAAGATCCCCGCCGATGTCTTCACAAAGGCCTTCGAGCCGGCCAAGACCGACGGCAGCGGCATGATCCGCACCCAGCAGCGCGAAGCCTATCAACTGCTGCAAGAGGCCGGCTGGCGTATTGTCGATGACAAAATGGTTGATACCACCGGCAAGCCGGTGACCATTGAGTTCCTGCTGGCGCAGACCGAATTCGAACGCATCCTGCTGCCGTTCAAGCGCAACCTGGCGGACCTGGGCATTGACCTGGTGATTCGTCGCGTGGACGTCTCGCAGTTCATCAACCGTATACGCTCGCGAGACTTTGACATGCTGGTGGGCAGCTTCCCGCAATCCACCTCGCCAGGTAACGAACAACGCGAGTTCTGGGCGTCTTCCAGCGCCGACAAGCCGGGCAGCCGCAATTACATGGGCCTCAAGGACCCGGCCGTCGACCAGCTGGTCGAACAATTGATCGATGCCGACTCGCGCCAAAGCCTGATCGCCCACGCCAAGGCCCTGGACCGCGTACTGCAGTTTGGCTACTACGTGATCCCCAACTGGCACATCAAGACTTACCGCGTGGCGTATTGGGACCACCTCGGCCACCCCAAGGTGCCACCGCGCTACGACGTGGGCACTGCCACTTGGTGGAGCAAGCCCGACGTCAAGCCAGCGGTGACCCTGGACACTCAAACGAGCGCCGAACCGGCGAGCGGAGGCGATTAAATGCTGGCCTATATCTTTCGCCGCCTGTTGCTGATCATCCCCACGCTGTTCGGGATTTTGTTGATCAACTTCGTCATCATCCAGGCCGCCCCCGGTGGCCCGGTGGAGCAGATGATCGCCAAGCTTGAAGGCTTTGAAGGCGCCACCAGCCGCATTGCTGGCGGCGGCGCCGAGGTGTCGGTGGCCGGTTCCAGCAGCTACCGTGGCGCCCAGGGCCTGGACCCGGCGCTGATCCAGGAAATCGAGAAGATGTACGGCTTCGACAAGTCGGCGCCGGAACGCTTGTGGATCATGGTCAAGAACTACGCCCAACTGGATTTCGGCGACAGCTTCTTTCGCGACGCGAAGGTTATCGACCTGATCAAGGAAAAGATGCCGGTGTCCATCTCCCTCGGGCTATGGAGCACGCTGATCATGTACTTGGTGTCGATCCCCCTGGGGATCGCCAAAGCCACCCGCCATGGCAGCCACTTTGATGTGTGGACCAGCTCGGCGATCATTGTCGGCTATGCGATCCCGGCGTTCCTGTTTGCGATCCTGTTGATCGTGGTATTTGCCGGTGGCAGCTACTTCGATTGGTTCCCCTTGCGCGGGCTTACCTCCAACAACTTTGACGAGTTGAGCTGGGGCGGCAAGATCCTCGACTATTTCTGGCACTTGGCATTGCCCATTACGGCGCTGGTGATCGGTAACTTCGCGACCATGACGCTGCTGACCAAAAACAGCTTTCTCGACGAGATCAACAAACAGTACGTGGTCACCGCCAAAGCCAAGGGCCTCACCAACCACCGCGTGCTCTATGGCCATGTGTTCCGTAACGCCATGCTGCTGGTGATCGCCGGTTTCCCTTCGGCCTTTATCGGTATCTTCTTTACCGGCTCGTTGCTGGTGGAAGTGATCTTCTCCCTCGACGGCCTTGGCCTGATGAGCTTTGAGGCCGCAATCAACCGCGACTACCCGGTGGTGTTCGGCACGCTGTTTATCTTCACCCTGCTGGGGCTGATCGTGAAGCTGATTGGCGACCTCACCTACACCCTGGTCGATCCGCGTATCGACTTTGGCAGCCGGGAGCATTGAGATGAATCTATCCCCCCTCAATCGCCGTCGGTTCGAGCGATTCAAAGCCAACAAACGTGGCTGGTGGTCGCTGTGGCTGTTCCTGATCCTGTTCGTGCTGAGCCTGGGCGCCGAGTTGATCGCCAACGACAAGCCGCTGGCGGTGCACTTCGACGGCGACTGGTATTTCCCGGCGCTCAAGCGCTACCCGGAGACCACCTTTGGCGGCGAGTTCCCGCTGGAGGCCAACTACAAGAGCCCGTACATCCAGGAGCTGCTGAAGGCCAAGGATGCCTGGACCTTGTGGGCGCCGATCCCGTTCAGCTACCAGAGCATCAACTATGACCTCAAAGTACCGGCCCCGGCACCGCCCTCCTCGGCCAACCTGCTGGGCACCGATGACCAGGGCCGCGATGTGCTGGCGCGGGTCATCTACGGGTTTCGCGTGTCGGTGTTGTTTGCCCTGACGCTGACCGTGCTCAGCTCGATCATCGGCGTGATCGCCGGTGCCTTGCAGGGCTTCTACGGCGGCTGGGTGGATTTGGCCGGGCAGCGCTTTTTGGAGATCTGGTCCGGGCTGCCAGTGCTGTACCTGCTGATCATCCTCGCCAGCTTTGTGCAGCCCAACTTCTGGTGGCTGCTGGGCATCATGTTGCTGTTCTCGTGGATGAGCCTGGTGGACGTGGTCCGTGCCGAGTTTTTGCGTGGGCGCAACCTGGAATACGTGCGGGCAGCCAGGGCGCTGGGCATGCAGAACGGCGCGATCATGTTCCGGCATATCCTGCCCAATGCCATGGTCTCGACCATGACGTTTATGCCGTTCATTCTGACAGGCGCGATCGGCACCCTCACCGCTCTGGACTTCCTTGGCTTCGGCTTGCCGGCCGGCTCGCCGTCGCTGGGCGAACTGGTCGCCCAAGGCAAATCCAACCTGCAAGCACCGTGGCTGGGCATGAGTGCCTTTGCGGTGCTGGCGATCATGTTGAGTTTGCTGGTATTTATCGGCGAGTCCGCTCGCGATGCCTTCGACCCGAGGAAATGAGATGAATCAGGACAATCTGATCGAAGTCCGCGACCTCAGCGTCGAGTTCGTCACCGGCGAGCACCACCATCGCGTGGTCAACAATGTCAGCTTCGATATCAAGCGCGGCGAAACCCTGGCGCTGGTGGGCGAAAGTGGCTCGGGCAAATCGGTGACCGCGCATTCGATTCTGCGTTTGTTGCCGTACCCGCTGGCGCGGCACCCCTCCGGCACCATCGGCTATGCCGGCCAGGACCTGCTGACGCTCAAGGAAAAATCCCTGCGTCACATTCGCGGCAACCGCATTGCGATGATCTTCCAAGAGCCGATGACCTCGCTGAACCCGCTGCACAACATCGAGAAACAGATCAACGAAGTACTCGGCTTGCACAAAGGCCTGCAAGGCAAGGCCGCCACCGAACGCACGCTGGAGTTGCTGGAGCTGGTGGGCATCCCCGAACCGCACAAGCGCCTCAAGGCCCTGCCCCACGAGCTGTCCGGCGGCCAGCGCCAACGGGTGATGATCGCCATGGCCCTGGCCAATGAGCCAGAGTTGTTGATCGCCGATGAACCGACCACGGCCCTCGATGTGACGGTGCAACTGAAAATCCTTGAACTGCTCAAGTCGTTGCAGGCGCGTTTAGGCATGGCGCTGTTGCTGATCAGCCATGACCTTAACCTGGTACGCCGCATTGCCCACCGCGTGTGCGTGATGCAGAAAGGGTGCATCGTCGAGCAGGCCGATTGCGAGACGCTGTTTCAGTCGCCCCAGCATCCGTATACCCAGGAACTGCTGGCAGCGGAACCCAGCGGCGGGCCGGCGAGTAATGAAGTGGGCCCGCCCCTGCTGCAAGTCGATGACTTGAAGGTGTGGTTCCCGATCAAGAAGGGCTTTTTGCGCAACACCGTCGACTACGTCAAAGCGGTGGATGGCATCAATTTCAGCCTGCCCCAAGGGCAAACCCTAGGGATTGTCGGAGAGAGCGGCTCGGGCAAATCCACCCTGGGCCTGGCGATTTTGCGCTTGATCGCCAGCAAGGGCGGGATTCGCTTTGAAGGCCAGCAACTGGACACACTTACCCAGCAACAGGTGCGCCCGCTGCGCCGGGAAATGCAGGTGGTGTTTCAGGACCCCTTCGGCAGCCTCAGCCCGCGTATGTGTGTCAGTGAGATCGTCGGTGAAGGCCTGCGCATTCACAAGATGGGCACGCCGGCCGAGCAGGAAGCGGCCATTATCGCCGCGCTTAAAGAAGTGGGCCTGGACCCGGACTCCCGCAATCGCTACCCCCATGAGTTTTCCGGCGGTCAACGCCAGCGCATTGCCATCGCCCGCGCCTTGGTGCTCAAGCCACGCCTGATCCTGCTCGATGAACCGACCTCGGCACTGGACCGCACCGTGCAACGCCAGGTGGTGGAGTTGCTGCGCAGTTTGCAGGCCAAGTACAACCTGACCTATCTGTTTATCAGCCACGATCTGGCGGTGGTGAAGGCGTTGAGTCACCAGTTGATGGTGGTCAAGCAGGGGCAAGTGGTGGAGCAAGGCGATGCGAAGGCGATCTTTGCCGACCCGCAGCATGCTTATACCCGGCAACTGTTAGAGGCGGCGTTTCTCGTCCCTGCCTGAGAGAACGCGATCAAAAGGTGGGAAGGGGCTTGCCCCGATTACAGAGTGTCAGGCGCCACAAGAGCTTGGACGGAGTGCATATCCGTTATTTAGGTAACGGCGACTTAGGGTTCTGCCCGCTGCCGCAGCGGATAGAGGCCACGCCCTTGCCGGAAACACCTGCTACTGCCCCCTAGTATCCCAGGCGATCATCCGGGTTCTTCTCAACCCGGAACTGCCCTCATGGATGACTTTCGTGCCCTCGCCCTGGCCTGGGACACCCTACCCAGCGAAACCGCTCTGCCGGTGACTATCAGCCCTACAACCGCCTACCTGAATGAACGCCGGTCCCTGCGTGCCGAAGGTGACAAGGCCCTGATCAAGCAGTTGACCAGTCTGCTCTCCACCCCGTCAGACCAGGAGCTGCCACTGCCCACACAGCCTGCGAACATTGCCGAGCGCTCACAACTGGGCCAATGGGCCGAGGTATTCAGTAAAGCCATCAACCAAAAAGACTTCATGGCCTGGGCCGAGACCCAGCACATTGATGTGCAAACACTGCGGGTGCACAACAGCACACTGCATGTGAATACACATCTGCATTCCAAAGTCTTCACGCTCGCCGATACGTCGGGCTGGTGGACCGTCGCCAACCCCATCATCTATATCAGCCAATTGGTCGACCCGACGAATCTAGGCATGGCTTATCTCCCCCCAAGGCTGAGCAGCACCACGCTCACCTTACCGTTGAACCTTACCCTGGCCTTCCATGGTCTGCCCATGCCGGTCAATCGACTCCAAGCGTTGACCATTGTCGAAGAACTGCAGGCCTTGCAGAGCTTCCCTGGGTTTGACGACAACGGCCGCAGCAAGTCGATGAGCCACGCTGAGGCGGCCCAACAACTGCGCGACTACCACGACTTGGCCGATGCGCTCCAGGCACTTATCGCCGATGAAGAAGCCTTATCCCCCTTCGATATTTACCGGGCTCGCCTGCACCTGAAATCCGATTCAAAACTGGCCAGGGACCTAAAGGAAGCGGCGACCTTATTGAAAGAGATCATTGAAGAAATGGATCACGGTTCGACCGACGATACCCCGGCTCCCGACTATTTTGACTACCAGCGTCAGGTGCTCTGCGTGCTGGACCCCGACAAAGGACATGAATTGCACACTCTGGTACCCACCACCCCGGACACGCGTTGGTACCGGTTGGGGTTGCTGAGTGAAGGCTTAGGGGTCGATATCTACCCCGACTCTGGCCTCAGCGTCGTCAGTGTCATGAAGGCCTATGACATCAAGATCCCCTTGGGCCTGGAGGAGGTCAGAACCTTGATCCAGCACCTGCGCGAATGGCCCGCCCCTGAGATCCCCGTTGTGCTGAACACGGCGCGCTCCTTCTCCGAGCTCTACCGTTATCGGCAATACGTCGGCCTGCTCAATGACCGCCACATCATGCGCGCGGCACTCTCCAGGGTGATTGACGGTGGCACGCTAGAGGGGCCTGACGGGCTTGAACGGTTTGTCGACGCAGATCCCGATACGCTGCTGGCGACCGTGAAGAGCGCCTATGCCCAACTTCGAGTGTTGACGGACGACCCGCAATTCCAAGCCATCCGTATCAAAGAGAAGATCAATCCTGCCAGCCACGTGCTGCTCAGTGCTCACAATCACATTGGTGCATGGGGCGTGGATGGCGTCTGGAAGTCTCTGACGAACGCAGTGATGGACAATCCCCGACTCACTTTGCTGGTCCCTGCGTTGGCGCAGTTGGCGGCAAAGAGCGGCGGCTATTTGCGGACGAACGACACGGTGAACCTCATCCAGGCACTGCGGCTGAGTCGATTCCAGGTGCCCAGCACCCTGGAGCAAGCACGCATTACACTGCGGCGGCTGGAGGTGAGCCAACCACTGCCAGCAGGCCCAGGTCATTACTGGCGCGCCCTCAAGCCCACCTCCAGCACACAGCCTTCGGCATGGAAGCTTTCGGTACTCGAACGCCAGCAGATCCTGACAATCAGCGAAACCTTCATGCAAGGGCAGGTCACGCCACTGTTCGAGCATCTTGGCCAGGTATTGGTGGAAGGCAAGTCCGTCGCCGATGTACGCGCTGAAGCAGACTTTTTGATGGTTGGCCTCCTGGCTTTGCCACTGGCCCAGCAATTGGGCGAAGACCTGGCAAAGACCGTGCACTGGCATGGCAGCCATGCCAGCGAGCGCACGCAAAGCGGCAGCCGTAATGCGTTGATCCTGGCGGCGCTGATCCTGAGCCTAGACCCCCGACCAGAAGCCCACCCCACTCGCCTGAACTATCTCGATTGGCACGACGCTTATTATTGGGGCGAATCAGCGTCGTTCGCACGCAGTCAGATCGAAAGCAGCCTGCGCGGGCTCAGCGCACCGGTCGCCGCCCTGGCCGCGCACCTGATCCTCTGCCAAAAAAGCCCGCAACTCCTTGTGCGAGATATACCCGACTCGGCGCCTTGCCTGAGCTCACAAGCCTGGGTGCTGTTCCGCCAGTACGTCACCTATATGGAGAAAGTCATCCCCGGCGCCTCACGTCAATTGACCTATGCACAAATCATGTCCCTGGCGTACCTGGCACCTGAGCGCAAATGGAGCACCTTCCTCGACAGCCACGAAGCGACGTGGCCGATTCTGGAATGGGCTGTGGCGAACGGCGTGCTCATTGCCCTACCGCGCTATGACACGCAGTTACTCAATATCGCGATCGATGCCCTCAACGCCCAGCGCGCCCGACTCACGAACACCCTTGAAGCGTTTGCCCACCCCATCATCACCTTGCGTCAAACCGCCCTGAACGATCTGCGCAAGGTCTACCCCGACAGCACCGCGCTCGAAGCGCCGATCCTGATGTGGTTACCAGAGCATTCGCCCTTTTCCGAAGAAGGTCGCTTCGAGGGCATCCATACGGGCCCCAAGTACTCGTTCGTCGACTTGCACATGGCCGGAACCCTGGGTGCCAGCTCGAACCGCTGGCACTCCTCGGACAAGGCCGTCAAATACCGGGATATGGCCGGGCGGTTTCATCTGCTGGGCCAGATCAACACGGTGTTTGCCTACGCGTTTGATAAAAAACTCGACGAGTTGAAGGCGGCATACGGGGAGTCCATTTGTTATGGGTTGTCGCACATGACACTGCCGCGACGGGAGGCCCTGGAGTATGGGCGGGTACAGTTTTTTACCCTGAGCCAAGTCGGCAGACCACCTGACCGCACGCACGAAGTGGGGCGATTCGGCGTGCTGGTGTGTGTCACTTACTACAGCGACCGGGCTTTCTACGAACTTTTCCCCAAGCAGGTGTTGATCCGCCCTCGACGTGACCTTGACTATGAACAAGTGATGCGGGCCGTCGACGCAGGCAGCAGTGTGCCTGGCATGCGTTTTGACTGGCCAGCCTATGAGCGTGGGGCTGCACCGGCGGATTTGGCGCTGACCGCTGCAGCTACCCACCTAGTAATTGGCAAGCTCGACCATGAATTGCCCGAGGCGGACAAGATTCCGCCACAGGACCTCCTGGGAAGGCGTGTGCCCAGGACCTTTGACTCGCCACGTTCCCACGCACTGGCAAACATAATCATCGAACATCACCTGATGCACGATGCACAGGCGCTGCGCGACAAAGCCAGGTTGCCCACCACGTTGGATGAAGCTGTGAGTGGCAATGACCCATGGGCCGACTACTTGCGCAGCGTCGCGCTCGTGACACGCGGAGCTTGAACAAACCGGCCGTTTGTATGAGGCTGCTCCCTGCTATTTCACTTCTATCAGGGAGCGCCAGCCCATGACCGCCGCTACTGCACCATTTTTCTGGCGAGACCCGGCGTTGGCGTTTATCGAAGCGCGCACCATCGCCGATGGGCGCAAGGTTACCTATGGCTTGCATGCGCACGAGCACTTTTCCATCGGCGCAGTTACCCACGGACGCAGCTATTACCACTACGGCAAAGACACGTTTCAGATCAGCGCAGGCACGGTGGTGCTCATGAATCCCGGCGATGTGCATGCCTGCAACCCGATCGACAATGAGCCGTGGTCCTACCAGATGCTGTACATCGACACACCCTGGCTGACGGATTTGCAGTATCAGTTGGGTTTCAGCACCGACCAGGGGTACCGCCCGTTCAATACGCCCTATACCCAGGACCCCGTGCTGTATCACGGCTTGTTGGCGTTGTATCGGATTTTGGTGGATGCACAGGCTGAACACCTGCAAAAGCAAAGCGCGCTGGTGAGCTACTTCAGTGATGTGCAAGAGCGTCTCAACCCAGCCGATACACCGGCACGCGAGGTCAACCACAAGCTGGAGCGTGCCGCTGAGTTTATCCGTGCGCAGTGCACCCAAGCCTTGAAGCTGGAAGATATCTGCCAGGCCGCCGAGCTGTCACCGTCCTACTTGATCCGCGCCTTCAAGCAGTACTACGGGCTTACGCCCCATGCCTTTTTGGTCAACCAACGCATTCAGTTCGCCCGTGCACGGTTGCGCCAGGGCGAGTTGATTGCCGATGTGGCACTGGCCGCCGGTTTTGCCGACCAGGCGCATTTCCAGCGTACCTTCAAGCAGCATTTCGCGGCGACGCCGGGGCAGTACCGAGACCGGCTCAAGCCATCAGCAAATAACCCACACTGGCCACCAGCAACGCGGCCATTGAACGGTTGAACACGCGCACTCCCTGACGATTGCCCAGGTAACGGCGTAGGAAGGTGCCGGCATAGGCCCAGCACGCCACCGACACATAGCAGATCACCAGATAGAGGCCGGCAAACAGCCAGACTTGAGCCGCAGCCCCATCAGCGACAAACAGCCCCATCCCCGCCACGCAGGCCAGCCAGGCCTTGGGATTGAGCCACTGCATGACCGCGCCATACAACATCGACGGTGCAGTGGCGGCGCCCTCTGCGTCCAGCCGACCATCATCTACCGCCAGTTTCCAAGCCATGTACAACAGGAAGGCAACTCCGCCCCATTGGATCAATTGGGTCAGGATCGGCCAGCGTGCCAGCACTTCATGCAATCCCAGGCCGATCAACACCAGTAACAAGGTAAAGCCGGCAGCGGCGCCAAACACATGCTTCTGGCTGGCAGCGAAGCCAAAGCGTGCCCCCGAACTCAGCGCCACCACGTTCACCGGCCCCGGCGTGATGGACGTGGCCAGTGCGAAGGCGGCCATGGAGATGATCAAGCTCATTGCAGTGCCCTTTTGATAACGATGAAGAGGGAGTCACCCTAAAGGGCCTGCCTCGCGCGGTATTGAACAAAATGCCCCAGTCGCGCTATTTCACCAACAACTGCCGATCAAGCGCCTTTACGTGACGGGCGCTTGGGTGACGATGTCTTCGAGCTGCAGCACACGACCGTCCTCGGCAAGAATCTCCACCTTGCGCACCGGCTTGAGCGAACGTGCGTCCAGCACGCGGGTACCGACATCATCCGGCTCGGTAAACGCTTCGCCCCATTGCGCGAGGGTAACCAGCACCGGCATCAGTGCGCGGCCCTTGTCGGTCAGTTGGTACTCGCTGCGCGCGCCGACCTCGCTGGTTTGCAGTAAACCTTGCTCGACCATGTCCTTGAGGCGGGTGGCAAGGATGTTTTTTGCCACGCCCAGGTGTTTCTGGAAATCACCAAACCGAGTAACACCCGCAAAGGCGTCGCGGATGATCAGCAGCGTCCACCAATCGCCCACGACATCGAGGGCACGGGCGACCGGGCAGACGTTTCCTTCCATGCATTTGCGTTTCATTGTCGGAGCCTCGAAAAATTCAGTTGCATTATAGGACCGATACACTCAGGATAAAAACGGTTTTATCATTAAACCTAATTCTCAGCGTGGAACTCATCATGGATATTCGTGGAAAAGTGGTACTGGTCACCGGCGCCAATCGCGGCCTGGGCAAGGCGTTCGTCACCGCGCTGCTGGAAGGCGGTGCAGCCAAGGTGTATGCCGGTGCACGCGAGCCGGGCAGCGTCGATATCCCTGGGAGCACGCCGATTGCCCTGGATATCACCGATCAGGCCAGCGTGCAGCGCGCCGCCGAACGGTGTGGTGATGTACACGTCGTCATCAACAATGCTGGCTTGCTCAAATACGGGTCACTGCTGGCCGATGACAGCGTCGAAAACCTGCAACAGCACTTGGAAGTGAACACCTTCGGGACCCTGCGGGTCAGCCGTGCCTTCGCGCCGATCCTGGCCAGGCAAGGTGGCGGAGCGCTGATCAATGTGCTGTCGGTGCTGAGCTGGCTGAGCCCTCCGGGCGTCGGCGGCTACAGTACTTCCAAGTCTGCCCAGTGGGGCCTTACCAACGGCCTGCGCGGCGAGTTGCGCGACCAAGGCACCCTGGTGATCGGCGTGCACCCGGCGTACATCGACACTGACATGGTAGCCGGCGTGGACGCGCCAAAAAGCACACCGCAGGAAGTGGTCGCCCTCACCCTGCAAGCGCTGGGCGAGGACCGTGAAGAAGTACTGGTCAGCGACACGTCCCACGGGGTGAAAGCATCGCTGTCCACCAACAACCCGGCCTATCTCAACCGTTGATCAACGAAAAGTGCGTGCCGGTGCCGGCACGCACGCCCTCCCCCACAGCCAGCGCCACGGAGCCGGCGGCAAGGGCCGTGTCACCACAGGCAAACACGCCGGGCACCGAGGTCTGGCGCATTTCGTTGGTGTGAACGTAAAGGCCGGAGGGTCCATCAACCCGTTCGCAACCCAAGCGCTCGGCCAATGGGCTGATTTGAGTGCGCGACATCGTGAACACACCATCGAGATTAAACACTCGGCCGTCCTCCAACGCCACATCGGCACGTTCACCCTGAATGCGGCGAACCTTGCCGCTTTCCACGCTCACCCCACGCCGGTCCAACTGCGCCCGTTGCTCTGCATCCGGCGTGAATACACCATTGGTGAACAAGGTGGTGGTGCCCCAGTCCGGCAACATTAAGGCGTGATGCATCGCCAAGGGCGAGGTTGCCAATACACCGATACGCCCTTGGTCCAATTCGTAGCCGTGGCAATAAGGGCAATGAAATACTCGCGTACCCCAGCGTTCTTCAAGGCCTGCGATGGCAGGCAACTGATCCACCACACCGGTGGCCAGGATCAAACGCCGGGCCTGGAACGTGCCGTTGCATTCGGTGCGCACACTGAAACCGTCCAACTGCCCATCTGCCTCAAGCACGGTGTCCTGCGCCCAGGAGACACTGGGGTATTCCATCAATTGGCTGCGCCCCTCGGCAGCAATCACCTGCGGTGCCTGGCCGTCCTGGCCGAGAAAACCATGGGAGGTGGCCGCAAAGCGGTTACGCCGCAGCCCTCCATCAATCACCAATACCTTGCGCCGCGCCCGCGCCAATTGCAGGCCCGCAGACAGGCCGGCATAGCTGCCGCCCACAATAATGACGTCATGCATCATGACAGTGACCCCGAATCAGGTGCACGCGGGTATCCGCGCGCCTTCACGACACACCATAAGTTACGTAAAAATAGCCCGTCAAGACTCTCGCAACTTTTTAGGTTACGAACGATACTTCCGGCGGAATCGACCTGAGGCTTTTTGATGAGAAATGACACTCGCCTGTCGCGCATGCTTCACGTGCTGATCCATATGGGTCGCCATGAAGAACGGGCCACCTCCGAGACCATCGCGCAGATGCTCGGCACCAACCCCGTGGTGGTGCGACGCACACTTGGGCTGCTCAAGGAAAAAGGTTACGTGCGCTCGGAAAAGGGCCATCAGGGCGGCTGGAGCCTGGGCAAGCCCCTGAGTGAGATCACCCTGCTGGAGATTCACAATGCCCTCGGCACGCCATCGATTTTCGCCATCGGCCTGTCCACCGACCACCCGGAGTGCCTGGTGGAACAGGCCGTAAATGCCGCGCTCACGGATGCCTTCGAACAGGCCCAGACGCTGCTGCTCAAGCGCCTTGGCCAGGTCACACTGGCGCAATTGGCCGAGGATTTTGATGAGCGCTTTCGCGTGGCGATGTCGCCTTAACGCTGTGCGGGAATCCTGATATCACCGTTGCGACACTGGGTTTTCACACTGCGTGGGCAACCGGTGAAAGCCAGGTCTTTGGTCAGGCACACCCGCACCTCCGAGAGCACCTTGCCTTTGCAGATCACCGCCAGCCCATGGTTGCCCATGCGCGGGTTGCTTTCACGAAACAGTGCTTCGACGTCACGGGCCTGCAAAGACGGCGGCGTATTGAACGGCTGCAGTTGCTGCGGAATATTCACCACGCCCAGCGCTGTATCGGTTTTCTCCAGGTAGGCCAAGGGTTCAAGCCCACTGCAGGTGCCATGCTTGGCCCACTCGTGCTTGAGCAGCGCACGCGTCGGAAACAAGGTAGCGCCTTTTTCGATCGCTTCCTGACTCAGCGGTGTCTGGGGCACACACGACGCCGGCCACCCGCCCCGTGCGTACTGCGGCCATAAACCGTGCAGCACAAAGCCGTAGCCCTTACCCGTGCACTGCTCATTGTTGGGGTGGGTCAGGCAAAACGTCGGCGACCACGACAGCGACAACACATAAAAATCAAATGCTCCAGGCGTGCCTTGGCTACGCGGGGCTGCTATCGCGCTTGTGGCCAGCGCCAGCCACATCAGCATCCAGTATTTCATCCGTCTATTCCTTGAAAAAAGAAAACCTTATCGCGCCTGGCCAGAGTGATGGGGGTTACGTTGTAGCACCTTGTCCAGAATGCGATCGGTCTTCAACGCCTCGATGGCGAGGGACGGATGCTCGGTTTCGCCACGGATATGTGCATTCATCGCCAACACATGGTGCCACTGGATATGGGCGTGGCACGGCACCTCCAATACTTGGGTGGACTCGCCTTCGAGGCGTATAGGCTGGTCTTCGAACACCGAGAACTGGATGCGACCGTGGCTGCCGATCAGCTCCACCGTGTCTTCGCGACGGTCAGCGACAAAGTTCCAACAGCCCATGCCCAGTGCGCCCGAGGTGAAGGTCCAGCAGGCCGTTACTGCGTCTTCTGCGGCATAGCGCCCGGCCTGGCGGGCGGTAAACCCTGCCACCTCGACAATATCCCCGACCAGGTACTGGAACAGGTCAAAGCCATGGCTGGCCAGGTCGGCAAAATAGCCGCCGCCGGCTATCGCCGGGTCGGTGCGCCAGTTGGCAGCGTTGGCATCGTCGGCAACGGGGGGTTTACACAGGGTCCAGGTCAGTTGGCGCAGCTCGCCGATGCGCCCCTCCCGCAGCCATTCACGCACTTGTTGAAAGCGCGGCAGCGAGCGCCGGTAGTAGGAAACAAACAGGTGCAAGCCGGCACGTTCGAAGGTGCGCTGCATCAACGCACTTTGCTCGGCATTCAAGGACATGGGTTTCTCGACGCAGCAATGCTTGCCAGCGGCAGCCACCATCAGGCTGTAGTGCAAATGGCTATCGGGCGGTGTGGCAATGTACACCGCATCCACCTCGGGGTCGTCGATCAGCGCTTGAGCGTCTGTGTAGAAACGGGCAATGCCATGGCGCGCCGCATAATCGCGCACGGCTTCTTCACGGCGCCCCATCACAGCCACCAGGGCCGAACCTGGCGCTTTGTAGAATGCGGGTCCACTCTTTAATTCAGTGACACTGCCACAGCCGATCATGCCCCAACGTACGGTCGTCATCGATTCCCCTCGTGCGTTTTCATCAATCGGGCAGTATCCACATCCTCACGCCCTCACGCCATAACCACCTAGCATGACAATTGCATTACACTTTTATGACACTCATCCAACTGCAGGGGCACAGACGATGAAAATTCGGGCCACGGTCATTTGCGAACACGAGGGGCATATTCTCTTCGTGCGCAAGGCCAGATCAAAATGGGCTTTGCCGGGAGGTAAGGTCGAACGCCACGAGCGCCCCGTGGGCGCCGCCGAACGGGAGCTGGAAGAAGAAACCGGATTGAATGTGGATGGCTTGCTCTATTTGCAAGAGTTGAAAGCCCGCGACACGCTACACCACGTGTTCGAAGCCTCGGTGGTAAACATCGCGGATGCACGGCCCTGCAACGAGATCGTTGATTGCCAGTGGTATGCCTACGGTGCCTTGGAAAAACTGGACACCACCGACGCCACACGCCATATCGTCAAATCCTTCCTGCGGCGCCTATAGTCAGCCGGCCTGACCTGCTCACGACCGTTACGGCTACCCTACCGCCGCAAACCCACGGCGTCCGGCCTTGATCTCAGTGCGCAACTCGCCAATCAGGTTTGAGATGGAACGGATGCTGTCCAATCCGTCCGGCGAGACACACGTCAGCAGCAAGTCGACACGGCCAGACTCCGGCTCAAAGATGCTGATGCGCAGCGAACCATCGCTGTTCTGCGTGCAATCGCATGCCAACGGCAGAAAACCCGAGGCCATGATACGACTGAATTCGACGATTGAAATCATGCTGCGCCCCCTTCCCCGGGCCCTTCCCACCTTAGTGATGCGAGCAGCGTAGACGAGGTTTTACAAGGCCTCCAGCCCTTCATACAAAAGTGTTATACATGCCTCGTTTTGGCCCCAAATCGCCGAAACACTGGCGCCAGAAAAGCTGTTGGGCAACCTCTCGTCTGCTTGCCAGGCCAGCACTTGACTCAAGGCGAAGATCACCAGAGGCTCTTGGCTTTTGCCCCCACACCCGAGCATCGCCCATGAGCATCGAACCCCCGAGCCAGCCCGACAGCGACGTGTATAAAACCCTGCTGGAATCGACCAAGGCCATCCCCTGGCGTATCGATTGGCAGACCATGACCTTCAGCTATATCGGCCCGCAAATCGAGACGCTACTAGGCTGGACGCCCCAAAGCTGGGTCAGCGTGGACGACTGGGTCGAGCGCATGCACCCGGATGACCGTGAATACGTGGTGAATTTCTGCGTGTCCCAATCCCGTGCTGGGGTGGACCACGAAGCCGACTACCGGGCGCTCACGGTCAATGGTGACTACGTATGGATACGCGATGTGGTGCACGTGGTGCGTAAGGACGGCGAGGTCGAGGCGTTGATCGGCTTCATGTTCGACATCAGCGAGCGCAAGAAAACCGAAGAGCACCTGGTGCGCCTGCAAAAACAACTCGAAGAATACTCCTACCAGGACGGCCTTACCGGCATCGCCAACCGTCGTATGTTCGACACCGTGCTCGAACGCGAGTGGGCCAGTGCCCAGCGCAGCCAATTGCCGCTGTCGTTGATCATTCTGGATATCGACTTTTTCAAGCAGTACAACGATCACTACGGCCATATCAAGGGCGACGAATGCTTGCGCCAGGTAGCGCATACGCTGTCCAAGGCAGCCAACCGGCCACGGGATTTCATTGCACGTATCGGCGGCGAAGAGTTTGTGTGGTTGTTGCCCGAAACCGACGCCGCCTCCGCCAGGCAAGTGGCGCAACGCTGCCTGCATTTGGTGCGCCAACAGCAGATCGAGCATGGGTTTTCGACGGTGTCGAACCTGCTGACCCTAAGCCTGGGCGTGGGCACCCGAATCGTCACGCCAGATTGCCCGATGCTGGGCTTTGTCGAAGAAGTCGACAAGTTGCTGTACCGGGCCAAACACAATGGGCGCATGCGCGCGGAGTTTGCCGAAGAGCAACGTTGATCATCAGGTCAAATCGCAGGCAAAAAAAATCCCAAGTAGCTGATGGAAACTTGGGATTTAAAAATGCATAAACCGTGGGAGGTGAACGCCCGCGCATCATAACGACAGTGAAAACGTGTAACAAGACAATTTGATTCCTTTCGTCGGATTGAAACACCCGTAAGTCATTCAATAACCACATGTTTTTTAAGGTAGTACGGTATATAGCTGCCACCTTTTGGTGCAATTAATGGTGTTATTCCCATTAATAAAACATGGTTATTGATTTACGCTCGATTGCACTTACCACGAGGCAAAAAGGCTTATTCGCGGCGCGCTGTGTTTATTTACGCGCGACTTTGTAGCGCACGCAATCCTGATAGAAACCCTGGCGGATCGACTCGGGCTTGAGGCGTGAACGACTGTCGTAGGTCTGCTCGGTAATGCCCATGGCCATCATGCGCATCCACGACTTGTTGAACTTCATGCTCTGGATCTTCTGCCGCGCCGCGTACAGCGACACCCCTGACAGCTTGAGCTCCTGAGCCCTGGCGGCGGTGCCGGCGCCCCAACTGCACATGTACTTGTCACCCTCGCGCAGCTCCCGTGCCTGCACGACAGCCGCGCCGCCGGCCAGGGAGCAGGCGATCAGCATGATTCCAACATTGCGCATTTGCATCCTCACCTAACCACCTGAAAATAAAAGCGATTCTGGCGAAGATTTTGTTACAAAGGGGCCATTAAATTGCCTTATTACCACTGATAAGTGGCACTTGCCTGCACGGTGCGTTGTGAGCCGTACCAGCACCAGGAGTAGGAATAGCAGGACGCGACGTACTCTTTATTCGCCAGATTGGTGGCATTCAGGGCCAGGCGCAGATTGTCCTTGAGGCTGGTGATGTTCGGGATGTCGTAATGCACCGCCGCGTCAAACAAGGTGTAGCCCGGCACTTTGAGGGTGTTGGCAGTATCGCCCCAGGACGAACCTACATAACGCGCGCCCGCCCCGGCACCGAACCCCTTGAGGTTGCCGTCGTGGAAGGTGTAGTCCGCCCAGGCTGACGCTGTATGGCGTGGTACCGCGTAGGTGGTGGTGCCTTTGGCCGAAATCGCCGGGCCTACACCGATATCGCCGATAGGTGAGTAGCGCACAGTGTTGTTGGACTGGCTGATGCGGTTGTCCAGGTAGGCGTAAGCTGCCGTGATATCGAGGTTGTCATTAAGACTGGCCTTGCCTTCGAGTTCGAAACCACGCGATTGCACTTCGCCATCCTGACTCTGGCAGCGACCACTGCCGCAGATGTGCTGAGGGTTGGGGTCGGTGGTCAGTACATTGGTCTGGCGCAGGTCGAAGATGGCCGCACTGATAAAACTATTGCTGCCTGGTGGCTGGTACTTGATGCCAATTTCGTATTGCTTGCCTTCGGTCGGCTGGAACACCGCGCCTTCATACCCCGTACCCGATTGCGGCTGGAACGACTCGGAATAACTGGCATAAGGGGCCAGGCCATTGTCGAACAGGTAGACCAAACCAATACGTCCAGTAAAAGCCTTGTCATCCTGCGACGATTTGGACTTGGCGCCCGCCCGCACCGTGCTGCTGTCGGTGCTTGCCCAGTCATAGCGGCCGCCCAGCAACAGCACCCACTTGTCCCACTTCATCTGCTCCTGCAAGTACACGCCCGTCTGTTCGCTACGCGACGTGACGTCGGAGGTGTAAGCCGGTACCGGCACTGCCGCGCCGTACACCGGGTCAAAAATATCGAGGGTCGGCCCAGCCTTGTACACGCCAGAGCCCGACAAGGTATCGGTGCTGGTGTATTGGTAGTCCAACCCCATCAACAAGGTGTGTTGCAACGGGCCTGTATCGAATTTGGCCTGAAGCTGGTTGTCGAGCGCATAGGCATCCATGTCGACATCGCTGGCGATGGTCGAACGTTGGATGGTGCGATAATCCGACATCAACACATTGCTGTAGAGGCTGCGGTACTGCCCTTCGCTGCGCAAGTAGCGCGCATTCTGTCGCACGGTCCACACATCGTCGAAGTGATGCTCGAACGCGTAGCCGATGGAGTAATACTCGCGGTCGCTTTTCTCGAAGTCCTTCTCACCGTCATAGAAGTCCACATCAATGTCGCGCCCCACCGGGCTGTGCAACACAGAGCCCCAGGCCGGCACAGAGCCGTAGGACGCGCCCTTCGGATCCTTCTGGAAATGCCCAAGCAGAGTCAGCGAAGTGCTGTCGTCCGGACGCCAGGTAAAGGCCGTGGACAGTGACTGACGACGGGTTTCGGTATGGTCCACCTGCCCGTTTGCGTCGTCGAAAAGGCCGGCAACGCGGTAGGAATACACACCCTGATCATCAATCGGCCCGCTCAGGTCAAACGTGGTGCGCTTCTTGTCGAAAGTGCCGTATTCAACGCCGATCTCATGAAACGGCGTATCCAACGGGCGCTTGCTGACCATATTGATCACGCCGCTGGGCGTGCCTTGCCCGTACAGCACCGAGGCCGGGCCGCGCAGCACTTCGACGCGTTCCAGGTCGAAGGCATCCTTTTGCGGCAAGGCGTCACGGCTTGATGGCATGCGCAGGCCATCCAGGTAAGTCGCCGGCGAGAAACCGCGGATGGTCAACTGGTCGAGACGCGAGGCGGTGGCACCACGGGTTTCAGGGATCACGGCGGCGCTGTAACGCAGGATCTGGTTGAGGCTCTGGGCGTTTTGCGCACGCATCTGGTCTTTGGTCACCACAGAGATTGACTGCGGCGTTTCGATAATCGGCGTATCGGTCTTGGTACCCGACAGACTGCGAGTAGCCACATAACCCGACACCGGCCCGGTCGGGCTTTCGGATGGGTAAGCGCCACTGATGGTGGTTGCCTGCAATTCCATTGCACCGCCGTTATCCGGCATGGCCTCCAGGCGATAGCGGTCGGCAGAAATCTTCAACGCTTGCAGGCCGCTGCCGGCCAGCAGTTGGTTCAGCGCCACGTCGGTGTCGTATTGCCCACTCAGGCCATTGCTGCGCTTGCCACGGGTCAGGCTCGCATCAAACGCCAGTACCAGCCCCGCTTGCTCGGCCAGGCTATTGAGGGCCTGGCTCAAGTCACCGGCAGGAATCGAGAAGGCACGCACAGTGGTGCTTTCTTCAGCGAAGGAGTACTGGACGGTCAGCAACGGCACAGCGGCGAAAGCTATCACCACCGACAAGGCCAGTGGTTGCAAGGGACGAGAGAGGCGCGACATGGGAAATCCTGCGAATTGGAGGTTCTATTAACCATGACGGCCAGGTCGGTAAATCGGGCAAGGATGAGAGCGGTTTTTATTTGAAGGGTGTGTTAGCAATCAGCGGGATCGGGTTTTCTTGTAGCCTTTTGGGCGGATTTTTTGTGGCTTTTCGTTGCCCGTGATCAGCCCTTTCTGATTTTTCCAACCGTTCATCCAGCCGCATTTTGCTGCGGCATCCTCCGACGCCTTGCCTTTCGCCGAGATGTCACGGATGACCCACGCTTCCCACATTGCCCTTATCGAACATGAACTCGATGGCTTTCATCAGAGCCTGGCGATCTATCGCCGGCAGATGAATGCCTGGTATGCGCGCGCCTTGGATTCGGTGAGCCATGCGGCGGATTTGCCGTCGTTGCTGGGGATGGATCGCGTGTTGCGGGTGGGGG
>NZ_UTKY01000065.1 GCF_900583165.1 Pseudomonas viridiflava
GAGTGCCCTGCAGCCCGGCATGCGGTTGCGAGTGCCATTTGGTCGGCGGGAAATGATCGGCATTCTGGTCGAGGTCGTGGATCACAGCGAAGTACCCGCTGAAAAATTGAAACCGGCCATTGCCTTGCTGGACAGCCAGGCGCCACTGCCTCCTGCGCTGTTCAAGCTGTGCCTGTGGACGTCCCAGTATTATCAGCACAGCCTGGGCGACACCTTGAGCTGGGCGTTGCCGGTGTTGCTGCGTCAGGGCGAACTGGCCGAAACCCGCCAGGAACGCTTCTGGCACGTATCACCCGGCGCCAGCGTCGACGACTCGCGCATCGCCCGCGCGCCCAAGCAGCGCGAAGCCCTGACC
>NZ_UTKY01000070.1 GCF_900583165.1 Pseudomonas viridiflava
ACGTTGGAGTGGCGAGGCACCGGCCTGGGGCCTGCACGGCCGGCTCAGCCAACCCGCCAGCGGTGGCTGGGGCAGGGCGCTCGGCTGCGTCGCGCTGGCTGTCGGCATCTGGGCCCTCGGCCTCAACCTCTACGCTGCGCGCCAGGTGGATGAAGGCCAACGGCTCAAGGCGCTGATGAGCCAACAGGTGCGCGAGGCGTTTCCTGCATTGCCGGTGGTACTCAACCCCTTGCAGCAGGCCCGCCAACAATTGGCCGCCCGCCAGGCAGGCAGTGACCAAGGCTTCAACCGCCTGTTGCAACTGGCAGGCAGCAATCTGCCGTTCATGGTCGCCAGTGTCGAAAGCCTCAGTTTTGAGCAGGGGAATCTGCATCTTGAATTACGCGCCGACAGTCGCAACCCACCGGTTGCGGGTGACTGGCAAGCCACCTTGACTCAGGCGGGGTTTACCGCCACGCGGGACGATCACGCCTGGCGGATCAGCCCGGTAAAACCAGGAGCTGTCGATGAATAAGGTGCAGCGGCTGCGCAGCCAAACCCAGGTGTTCTGGCGCGGCCTGGCACTGCGCGAAAAGCGCATGGTCTGTGGCGCCGGGCTAGTGTTGGCGGGCTTGCTGACCTGGCTGGTACTGGTGCAGCCCGCATTGAAAAAAATCGACTACTGGCAGGCCGAAACCCCCAAGCTGCGCGCCCAGGCCGAGGCCTTGCAGGTGTTGTTGCAGGGCGTCGCCTCACCCAAAGCAGCCGATGAAGCCGCGTTGCGCCAAGCCCTGGAGGGTGCTGGCTTACAGGGCCGTTATCAGTTGCAGGCCGAGGCCCCCGGCGGCTGGCGTCTGACCTTTGATAACGCCCCAGCCGACGCCGTGGTGGACTGGCTGCTGGGCAGCCCCCGTTCGTTTTCCCTGGAGGTGTCCGAGGCGCGTTTGCAGCGCGCGACGGATGCTGTCGACAACTCGGCCGGCACTGTGTCCGGGACCGTTCGCATGGATCAGGCGCTTGGCGCTAAGGAAGCTTCATGAAGTGGTCAGTCCCGCCTTTTCGTTTGGCCGCACCGCTGCTGGTGCTGGCCCTGAGCGCGTGCAGCAACAACCCGCCCACCCAGCCTTTGCTGGTGGACAGCGAACTGGGCCAGCCGTTGGCCGAAACCCGGCGCAGCGATACCGTGCTGGACCGCCAACGCGAACCCGCGCCCCAACCCCCCGTACAACATCGGGTCACCAACAGTGCCCGTGGGCATGCGCCCGCCGTCGTGAAGGCGCGCAACCCGCTGGGGGACCAGCCGGTGCAGCTCAACTTTGTCGATGCGGATATCCAGGCGGTGGTGCGCGCACTTTCCCGCGCCACCGGCCAGCAGTTTTTGGTGGACCCACGGGTAAAAGGCAACCTGACCCTGGTCAGTGAAGGCCAGGTACCGGCGCACCAGGCCTACGACATGCTGCTGGCGGCGCTGCGCATGCAGGGTTTCAGCGTGGTGGACGTGGGCGGTGTGGCCCAGGTGGTGCCGGAGGCCGATGCCAAGTTGCTCGGTGGGCCGATCTACAGCGCCGGCAGCAGCGGCATGCAGACCCGCACCTTTCGCCTGCAATATGAAAATGCGGTCAACCTGATTCCGGTGCTGCGCCCCATCGTATCGCCCAACAACCCGATCAACGCTTACCCCGGCAATAACAGCATCGTCATCACCGACTACGCCGAAAACCTCACCCGGGTAGCGCAGATTATCAGTGGCATCGACACCCCCAGCGCCATCGACACCGACGTGGTGAAAGTACAGAACGGCATCGCCGTGGACATCGCTGCCATGGTCGCCGAGCTGCTCGAGACCCAGGGCGCCGACCAGACCCAGAAGATCAACGTGGTGGGCGACCCGCGCTCCAACTCGATCATCATCCGCTCCGGCAGCCCCGAGCGCACGGAGCTAGCGCGCAACCTGATCTACAAGCTCGACAACGCCCAGAGCAACCCCAGCAATATGCACGTGGTGTACCTGCGCAACGCCCAGGCCGGCAAGTTGGCCCAGTCGTTGCGCGGTTTGCTCACCGGCGAAAGCGATTCGGGTGTGAGCGACGAGACGCGGGGCAAGCTCAGTGCCATGGGCGGCACCGACAAGAACACCCAAGGCGCCAGCAACGCACAAAACAGCAGTGGCACGCCCACCGGCAGCGGCATGCAATCGAGCTTTAACCAGAACACTCCATCCTCCGGTACTCCTGCCAACGAGCAGGACACGGCTTTCAGCGCCGGCGGCGTGACCATCCAGGCCGACGCCACCACCAACACCCTGCTGATCTCCGCACCGGACCCGCTGTACCGCAACCTGCGGGAAGTGATCGATATGCTCGACCAACGCCGCGCCCAGGTGGTGATCGAAAGCCTGATCGTCGAAGTGGGCGAGGACGATGCCACTGAGTTCGGCGTGCAATGGCAAGCTGGCAACCTGGCGGGCAAGGGCGGCTTTGGCGGCGTCAACCTGGGGGGCACTGGCGTTATCGGCACGCCCGCCAGCCCTACCAGCATCGATGTGCTGCCCCAGGGCCTGAACATTGGCCTGGTCAACGGCACCGTGGATATACCGGGGATCGGCAAGGTGCTCGACCTCAAGGTGTTGGCCCGTGCCTTGAAGAGCAAGGGCGGCACCAACGTGCTGTCCACGCCCAACTTGCTGACCCTGGACAACGAAGCGGCGAGCATCTTCGTGGGGCAGACTATTCCGTTTGTCACCGGCAGTTATGTGACCGGGGGCGGCGGCACCAGTAATAACCCTTTCCAGACCGTGCAGCGTGAGGAAGTGGGGCTGAAATTGAATGTACGGCCGCAGATTTCCGAAGGTGGCACGGTGAAGCTGGATATCTATCAGGAGGTCAGCAGCGTCGACGCGCGCGCGTCGGTGGCGGCGGGCACGGTGACCAACAAACGAGCCATCGATACCAGTATTTTGCTGGATGACGGGCAGATCATGGTGCTGGGCGGCTTGCTGCAGGATGGTTACAGCCAGAGCAATGATGCGGTGCCGTGGTTGTCGGATATCCCGGGGTTGGGGGCGTTGTTTCGCAATGAGAAGCGCAGTGTGAGCAAGACCAACCTGATGGTGTTTTTGCGGCCTTACATCATTCGTGACAGCGGGGCGGGGCGCAGTATTACGTTGAATCGGTATGAGTTTATGCGTCGGGCTCAGGGGGGGTTGCAGCCGGAGCGTAGTTGGGCGATGCCGGATGTGCAGGCGCCGCAGTTGCCTTCGGTGGAGAAGGCTATTCCTCAGTCGTTGGGGCCGAGGGCGGTGATTCGGGCGGTGCCGGTTTCAGGGGGGCGACCGTGACCGGGTACATATCCGTTGCTGCGGTAACGGCGGCTTATGGTTCCGCTCTTACAGCGGGTCACTTTTGGAAGGACCCAAAAGTAACCAAAAGGTCCTCGCCCCACCACTCGGCACCTCGCCTAGGCTCGGTGTGCCCTCACTCCGGCTTTGGAGCGTGGGCCGCCGCAATGGGCCATCCATGGCCCAGTGCGGCTAACCCGGCGTCCTGCCGGGTTACCCACGCTCCAAAGCCTGCGTTCGGCCAGCGTGGTTTAACGGGGCGACTCAGATCAAGATCAAAAGCAGATCAAAAGCAGATCAAGAGCTGGTCAGGTGTACACCGACCTGTGGGAGCTGGCTTGCCTGCGATGCAGACAACTCGGTACATCAGGCACACCCAGTTGATGCCATCGCAGGCAAGCCAGCTCCCACAGGGGAACGCTTCAGTTCCAGTGACCCGGTCGGCTGTCAGGCCGCCGCGCTTTGCTTTTGATTTTGATCTTAGGCGCCCCGTTAAACACGCTGGCCGGAATTCGGCATGGATTTGGGGGGTAAACCGGCAGGGATGCCGGTTTAGCCGCCCCGCGCCATGGATGGCGCGTGGCGGCGGCCCCCAAAATCCATGTCGGATTACGGGCATACCGAGCCTAGGCGAGGTACCGAGTGTTGGGGCAAGAGCCCTTTGGTTACTTTGGGGCTTTTCCAAAGCGACTCGCCGTAAGGGCGAAACCATAAGCAGCCGCTACCCAAATAATGGATATGTACACATACAACCAGGGCCAACACCATGAGCCTATTACCCTACGCCTGGGCCAAATCCCAACGCATCCTCCTGCGCCCCGGTAGCGAGGGCATGCGACTCACCGTGTGCCCCTCAACCCCCGGCTGGTCCATCAGCGAAGTCCAACGCCAGTTCGGCCAGTCCCACATCGAACAGGTGCGCGACGACGAACTCGACGGCCTGCTCACCACTGCCTACGCCGACACCGGCAGCGCCGCCGCAGTGGTGGGCGCCGCCGAAAACGAAGTCGACCTCGACCGCCTGATGCAAGACATGCCCGAAGTCACCGACCTGCTGGACACCCAGGACGGCGCCCCAGTGATCCGCATGATCAACGCCTTGCTCACCCAGGCCGCCCGTGACGAAGCCAGCGACATCCACATCGAACCCTACGAAACCCACTCCGTGGTGCGCTACCGCGTCGACGGCACCCTGCGTGACGTGGTGTCGCCACGCAAGGCCCTGCACGGCGCGCTGGTATCGCGCATCAAGATCATGGCCCAGCTTGATATCGCCGAAAAACGCCTACCTCAGGACGGCCGTATTGCCCTGCGTGTGGCGGGGCGGCCGATTGATATCCGCGTATCGACGGTGCCCACCGGGCATGGCGAGCGAGTGGTGATGCGCTTGCTGGACAAGCAAGCCGGGCGCCTGCAACTGGAAACCCTGGGCATGGAGCCGCAACTGCTGGCGCGTCTGGATACCTTGATCCGCCAGCCCCACGGCATCGTGCTGGTCACCGGCCCTACCGGCAGCGGCAAGACCACCAGCCTGTACGCGGCGTTGGCCCGGTTGGACGCCAGCACCAGCAATATCCTCACCGTGGAAGACCCGGTGGAGTACGACCTGCCGGGCATCAGCCAGATCCAGGTCAACGCTAAGATCGACATGACCTTTGGCCTGGCCCTGCGTGCGATCCTGCGTCAGGACCCGGACATCATCATGATCGGCGAGATCCGCGACCTGGAAACCGCACAAATCGCCGTACAGGCCTCGCTCACCGGTCACTTGGTGCTGGCAACCCTGCACACCAACGATGCAGTGTCGGCGGTCAACCGGTTGATCGACATGGGGGTTGAGCCGTTTCTGTTGGCATCGTCGTTGCTGGGGGTATTGGCCCAACGCCTGGTGCGTCGGCTGTGCCCGCATTGCAAACAGGAAGACCCGGCCGCCCCTGGCACCTGGCGGCCTGTGGGGTGTGCGCAGTGCAACCAGATCGGCTACAGCGGCCGTACCGGTATCCATGAATTGTTCTGTGTTGATGACGATGTGCGCAGCCTGATCCACCAAGGCGCCAATGAGCAGGACCTACGCCTGGCCGCCCGCCGCGCCGGCATGTTCAGCATGCGTGAAGATGGCGAGCGCTGGGTGCGCAGTGGCGCCACCGCGCCCGAAGAAATCCTGCGTGTGACACGGGACGCCTGATGAATCGCTATCGTTATGAAGCCGCCGATGCCAGTGGCAAGGTCGAGGCCGGGCATGTGGAGGCCGACAGCCAGAGCGCGGCGTTTGCCCAATTACGGGGGCGCGGCTTGACTGCTTTGTTGATGCAGCTGGAGGGCAATCAGCCAACGGCCAGCGCCAGCAGTCTGTTCAGCGCCAAGCTCTCGGACAATGACCTGGCCTGGGCCACACGCCAACTCGCGAGCCTGCTCGGCGCCAGCCTGCCATTGGAGGCAGCGCTGAGCGCGACGGTGGAGCAGGCCGAGAAAAAACACATTGCCCAGACCTTGAGCGCGGTGCGCGCCGATGTGCGCGGCGGCATGCGCCTGGCCGATGCATTGGCCGCACGGCCACGGGACTTTCCGTCGATCTATCGGGCGTTGATCGCGGCGGGGGAGGAGTCCGGTGACCTGGCCCAGGTGATGGAGCGCCTGGCCGACTACATCGAGGAGCGCAACAACCTGAGGGGCAAGATCCTTACTGCGTTTATCTACCCTGGCGTGGTGGGGTTGGTGTCCATCGGTATCGTGATTTTTTTGCTCAGCTACGTGGTGCCGCAGGTGGTCAGCGCTTTTTCCCAGGCGCGCCAGGACCTGCCGGGGCTGACCCTGGCGATGCTCAATGCCAGCGACTTTATTCGCGCCTGGGGCTGGTTGTGTTTTGCCGGGATCGTCGGTGGGTTCTGGGGCTGGCGCCTGTACTTGCGCAACCCGGTGGCGCGCTTGAACTGGCACAGTCGGGTGTTGCGCCTGCCGTTGATTGGGCGATTTGTGCTGGGGTTGAACACCGCGCGGTTCGCCTCGACGCTGGCGATTCTCGGCGGTGCCGGTGTGCCGTTGCTGCGTGCCCTGGAAGCGGCGCGCCAGACCCTCTCCAACGATCGGCTCGACCAATGCGTCACTGACGCCACCGCCAAGGTGCGCGAAGGCGTCAACCTTGCACCCGCGCTGGCGGTCGAGAAAGTGTTCCCGCCGGTGTTGATCCACCTGATCGCCAGCGGAGAAAAAACCGGCTCGTTGCCGCCGATGCTGGAGCGGGCGGCGCAGACTTTGTCGCGGGATATCGAGCGGCGCGCCATGGGCATGACCGCGTTGCTGGAGCCGTTGATGATCGTGGTGATGGGGGCGGTGGTGCTGGTGATCGTGATGGCTGTGTTGTTGCCCATCATCGAAATCAACCAACTGGTTACTTAAATGTGGGAGGGGGCTTGCCCCCGATTGCGGTGGGTCAGCCACAGATGTTCTGACTGACACACCGCTATCGGGAGCAAGTCGAATCGTCGCACCGCCCCTCCCACATGGGATCTACGTTTTCCAGTGATATCTCTGGGCTCCTGACCAACCTCGGGTTCCTCATTTCGTCACATCTCACCCTCTGCGCGGTCTCCAGCCACGCACCCTGAAACCCCGCTGTCATGTCCCCGCCAAACCGCTCAAAACCATGACCAAAACACCCGAGAATCTTTTAAAAATCAAGTATTTCCTCCCGAGGTTTTTTCCCACAAACGTCATCGGAAACTGCGACTTTCTCTCCATGGTTTTCACCCCCGGCCACCCCCGCTTCAGGCTTGGGACCGAAGCCATAGCGTCATGCAAGCGCCATCTACCCCAAACGTACAAACACGACGAAAGGAGCTTCTTCATGTTTAAGCGCAACGTTCTCGCGGTATCCATGACCCTCGCTGCACTGTGCTCGGCCCAGGCTGCCTTCGCAGACGTAAACGGCGGCGGCGCGACTCTGCCGCAACCGCTGTACCAGACTGCTGGCGTACTCACCACCGGCTTCGCCGCTTACATCGGCGTGGGCAGCGGCAATGGCAAGGCTGCCTTCCTTACCAACGACTACCAGAAGTTCGTGGCGGGCGTGACCAACAAGAACGTGCACTGGGCCGGTAGCGATTCGAAGCTGACTCAAGTTGAGTTGGACAAGTACGCAGCCGAAAAACAAGCCGGTTGGGGCAAGCTGATCCAGGTGCCATCGGTGGCCACTTCGGTTGCTGTGCCTTTCAACAAGGCAGGTTCGGCTGCTGTTGATTTGAGCGTCAACCAACTGTGCGGCGTGTTCTCCGGCCGTTTGACCGACTGGAGCCAGATCACTGGTTCGGGTCGTACCGGCGCGATCAAAATCGTTTACCGCAGTGAGTCCAGCGGCACTACCGAGTTGTTCACACGCTTCCTCAACGCCAAGTGCTCCGAAGCACTGCCTTTCGCTGTGACCACCACCTTCTCGTCCAGCTACGGCGGCGGCGTTCCAGCCTCTGCTGTTGCCGCCACCGGCAGCCAGGGCGTAATGACCACCCTGGGCTCCACCGACGGTGGTATCACCTACATGAGCCCGGACTACGCGGCAACCACGTTGGCCGGTCTGGATGACGCCACCAAAGTCGCCAAGGTAGCGGGTGTCTCCCCGGCTCCGGCCAACGTTTCGGTGGCCATCGCCGCTGTACAGGTACCTTCGGCTACCAACGTCGGCAACCAGAACGCCTGGGTGCCAACGTTTGCCGCGACTGCCAGCGCCACTGACCCAAGTGTTGTGGCTTACCCAACCACCGGCTACCCGATCCTGGGCTTCACCAACCTGATCTTCAGCCAGTGCTACGCCGACGCTAACCAGACCGCTCAAGTGCGCACGTTCTTCACCCGCCACTACAACCTCAGCGCTTTCAGCAGCAACGACACCGCTATCCGCAACAACCGTTTCGTGACCCTGCCTAACACCTGGAAAACCGCGATCAACGATAACTTCCTGACCGCCTCCAGCCCGTTGAGCATCGGTAATCCCAACGTCTGCAACAACATCGGTCGTCCGCTGTAACCCAGGCTTTCAACGACCCGCAACACCGATCAGCAACGGCCCGTGCCGTTGCTGATTTTTTTTGCGTTACCAGCCGTATGTGAACTTTGCATGACAAAAGTTCAGTCGCACCCCTCGCCAACGGCCTAACCCTCATACGTGAGCGTGTCTTGCCCTCCTGCGCCCTAACAAAGAAGGAAGATTCCAGATGGTCCGCTGCAAACCTACGGTTCACCGCAAAGCCCCGACAGTGTTGCGCCTCAAGCCCTTGGCCCAGGCCATTACCTTGCTGATGGTGGCGGGCAATGCCCAGGCCGCGCCGGCGTTCAGTGCCGCCTGGTTTGCCAATAAGGGCGCAACCCAGGCTTCGACGGCGGCACGGGTGAATGCGGGGCAGGTGCCGGGGATTCCTTCGTTGAACCAGCAGGCCCAGGTCAAGCAGCAACTGGCACGCTCCATCAGCACCTTGAACACCACGGTGGCGGCGATTGCTGCCCAGCAGGCGGCGCAGGCGGCAGGTCGGCAAACCGCGCTCGGCCAGGTGTCGACGATTCCCGACGGGCTGGGCAAGGGCGGCCTGCAAGTCGATAACAGCCTGACTCAGGGCTGGACTAACGCCAAGAACCCCACTCAGATCAAGTCTGGCGGCAAGACCACGGTGGCCATCGAGCAGACCGCCGACAAGGCGATCCTCAACTGGGAGACCTTCAACGTCGGGCGCAACACCACTGTGGATTTCCAGCAGCAATCCAACTGGGCCGTGCTCAACCGGGTGAACGACCCGAATGCGCGCCCCAGCGAAATCCAGGGCCAGATCAAGGGCGCCGGCACGGTGATGATCATGAACCGCAACGGCGTGGTGTTCAGCGGCACCAGCCAGGTCAATGTGCGCAACCTGGTCGCCGCTGCGGCCAACATCACCGATGACCAGTTCACCCAGCGTGGCATTTACGTGGACACCAACGGCACTCAGCCGACCTTCACCGACGCGGCCGGTAAGGTCGAGGTGCAGCGCGGCGCGGTGATCCAGACCCGTGCACCGGCCACCTCCACCGACTCGGGTGGCTATGCCTTGCTGCTCGGCTCCGAAGTGGTCAACGCCGGCACGATCATCACTGCCAAGGGCCAGACCACTCTGGCGGCGGGCGATAGCTTTTATATCCGCAAAGGCGTCGGTACCGCCGGTAATGAACGCTCCACCACCCGTGGCAACGAGGTCGCCACCAGCCTCAAGGCCGGTAGCACGGCGGGCAAGGTCACCAACAGCGGCCTGATCATGGCCTCGACCGGCGATATCACCCTGACCGGTCACCAGGTGCAGCAAAACGGCGTGGCCCTGGCCAGCACGTCGGTGGACACCCGCGGCACCCTTCACTTGCTCAATGCCGCCAGTGACACCACCGGCAGCGTGACCCTGGGCGAGGGCAGCACCACCGCAATCCTGTTGGACGCCAGCGGCAGCACGGCCCTCAACAGCCAGCAAGGCGCCGGCCTGACCAAGTACGACGGCCTGGCCGCCAACCTCATCACCGGTCAGTTCAACAACCTCAGCGCCGTGGCCGACCGCACCGACCAGTCCCGCATCGAGATTGTCAGCGGCGGCACCGTGGACTTCCAGAAAGGCTCGATCACCCTGGCCACCGGTGGCCAAGTGGCGGTCAGTGCTGGTCAGCGCAGCCTGGTGCGTGACGGGGCGATGATCGACGTGTCGGGCGCCGTCGGCGTCAAAGTGGCGATGGAAGCCAACAACATCAAAATCAACGTGCAGGGCAACGAGCAGCGCGATGCAGCGGTCAACCGTGACAGCGGGAAATTGATCAACAACGATGTGTGGGTAGATTTGCGCGAGCTGGTGTTTGTGCCGGCGGGCACCAATGGCTATGCCACTGACCGTTGGTACACCGCAGGCGGCCTGCTGGAAGTGGGTGGTTACCTCGGCACCCAAGGGCATTCGGTGGGCGAATGGATGGCCCAGGGCGGTACTGTGACCTTTACCGGCAAGGATGTGGTGACCCAGAAGGGCGCGCAGATCAACCTGTCCGGCGGTACCGTGGATGTACAGGACGGTTATATCCAGCAAACCTGGCTCAAGGGGCCGAATGGGCGGTTGTACGAGCTGTCCAGGGCGCCGGGGGATATTCTCTATGCCGGCCTTTACAAAGGTTTTGAAGACATCAGCGCCCGCTGGGGCCAGACCGAGTACTACTACAACCCTTTGATCGCCCCGCAACGCCGCAAAGAGGCCGGTTACACCGTGGGCCGCGACGCCGGCAAGCTGGTGGTCAGTACCTCCAGCGCGGTGCTCGAGGGCCAGGTGATCAGCGATGTGTTCCAGGGTGAGCGCCAGACCCAGGCGCCGAACATCAACCTCGACGGTTACCAGCAATCGCAGAAAGCCATGGCCCAGCGCGCGCAGCTGATCATTGGCCAATACACCCCGATCTACAACAAAACCACCGGCACCTTGCGTTACGCACTGGGGGCGAGCACTGACCAGGTGCTGATCGATGCCAATACCCAGAAGATCGCCGAGGGCCTGGACCTCACCACTGCGCTGCCGGCGGATCGCCAAGGCACAGTGGTGCTCGACAGTGACCAGCTCAATGGTTTTCAGCTGGGCGCGATCAAGGTCGGCGCCAAGCAGCAGATCACTGTCAATGGCGCCTTGCAGGCCGCCGACGGTGGCGATATCACGCTGTTCGGGCCACAGGTCAGCGTCAATGCCAACCTGACCGCCCATGGCGGCAGCCTCAACGCGGGCAATATCCTCAAGCAGGTCAACCTTAACGCGAACAATGTCGTGGGTGATGTGGTGCTGGCCGGTAGCGGACGGGTCGACGTGGCGGCGGGGGTGAAACTGGACACCACCGGCCGTTGGAACAACCTGGCATTGAACCCTGTCGGCGGGGCTGGTGTGGCGTATGTGAATGGCGGCACGGTTTCGCTGCGCAGCACAGGCAATGTGCAGTTGGCAGCGGGGAGTGTGGTGGATGCTTCTTCCGGCGCCACCCTGGGCGTGGATGGCAAACTCAGTGGTGGCAAGGGCGGCAGCGTGACCTTGGGTGCCCTGGGCGCCCTGGGGCTTGACGGTGAGATCCGTGGCTACGGTGTGAACGGCGGCGGCACCTTGGCGTTGCAGGCGCATCGGGTGCAGATCGGCGACAGCGCCGATGCGCCGGCCGCCGACACCCTGAAGCTGGCGGGTGACTTCTTCAATAAGGGCTTTTCGGCCTATGACATCACCGGCAATGAAGGCCTACTCGTCACCGACGGCACGCAGGTTGACGTCACGGTGCCGGGCTACCGCCTAGGTGCCCAGGCATTGACCCTGCCCACCGGCAGCGAGGCCGCCACGGCACTGGAGCGCTGGGATAGGCCGCTGTACCTGGAGGACTTCGCGAAGGGCGTCGTGACCCAGCGCCAGGGTGCGAGCCTAAGCCTGACGGCCGGCACTGTGGAGAGTACGGCTGCACAGTTGGCGACTACAGCCTTGACCGTGGGCCAGGGCGCGGTGATCAACGTGGACCCCGGCCAGGCTATCAACCTGCGCAGCGTCGGCCAGTTGACCCTGGACGGCACGTTGAACGCCTGGGGCGGCACTGTCAGCCTGAGTGGCTTGACCTCCGCCGCGTCCGAGGCGGTGAACGCCATTGGGCATGGCCGTTCGATCTGGCTCGGCGAGCAGGCGGTGATCGATGTCGCAGCGCGGGCCGCCACGGCGGTGGACAGCCAAGGTCGCAGCTTCGGCGTGGTGCGCAACGGTGGCAGCATCAATATCGGCGGCACCTTCGACCTGAACACAGGCATCGCCAAGGCCAGTGACCTGTTTGTGGTCGTGCGTGACGGCGCGCGCCTGGACGCCTCCGGCACCCAGGCCGTACTGAACATACCGGGGCAAGGCGCAGTCCGGGTCGCCAGTAACGGCGGCAGTATCACGCTGGCGTCCAATAATGGGCTCTACCTGGATGGCAGCCTTGTGGCCAAGGCGGGCGGTGCCGGTGCGGCAGGCGGCAGTCTCAACGTGGCGTTGGAGAGCCCGTATTACCAGAGAGCTGGCTTGACGGATCGTGTGCTTAACCTGCGCGAATTGATGCTGGGCCAGGTGCATCAGCCCACTGCACTGGCGGGCAACGCCACCGATGCCGCCGGCAGCCTTGATTACGGGCATGGCCGTTTGGGCGTGGATCAGATTCGTGCGGGCGGTTTCGATAACTTGGCGCTGTTGAGCAACGGCGTGTTGAGCTTTGACGGTGACGTGAACTTGAACATGGGCCAGAGCCTTCGCCTGTACAGTCGCGGCTACGGTCTGAGTGAAAGTGCAGCGGCTGATTCGCGCATCAACCTTCGGGCGCCTCATCTGTTGCTGGCGGGCATTCTTGCCCCCGAAGAGTCAGGCAAGGAGCTTTACGTGCGGCCAGTGCCGGTGTTGCCGGCACCCTCCCAGCGGGTCACTGAGGCGCAGTTCAATGCCGATGGCGATCTGGTCGAGGTGCGCGGCAATGTCATATTCGGCAACAGCAGCCGCCTGCGCCAGGCCAATGACAGCCTCACAAACCTTGAGCGCCGAGGGTTTGACCAGGTCAACCTGACCAGCCAGGGCGACCTGCGTTTTCTCGCCGGCACCAGCGAGAACGACGTCTTAAGCGGCGTCAGCACCCAGTTACTGACCCAGGGTGATATGTCCTTGCGGGCTGCCCAGCTGTACCCAGCCACCGAAGTGGGTGCTCGGGTCATCGCCGGCTACTTGGGCGCCGACTCCAACATCTCCCTTGGCCTGCTGTTTGATCCTTCGCGCAGCTTGACCATCGGCCGCGTCGGTACCACCGATGCACCCGTGCCCTATTCGGTGTTCGGGCGCCTGCAACTGGGGGCTGCGAACGTGATCCAGGGCGGCGTGGTGCGTGCGCCGCTGGGTCTGATCGATATCGGCAGCATGGGCAGCCAGCGCGTGCAGCTGATGCCGGGCAGTGTGACCTCGGTGAGTGGAAAGGGCCTGGTGTTGCCGTATGGCGGCACTGTGGATGGCCAGGTCTATACGTACAACGGCAAGCAAGTGGTGTTCATTGGGCAAGGCGGGTTGAATGCCAATGGCAGCGAACTCGCGGTTGGCGTGATAGTGGGGGGCAAGTCGGTCGCTGTGCTGCCGGATGCCACCCTGGATCTTTCCGGCGGCGGTGAGCTGCTGGGGGCTGGGTTTGTGTCGGGGCGCGGTGGTTCGACGGACGCACGCTTGAACCCGCTGGTGCAATTTGGCGCCAACGGCGGGTTTGTATTGCCGGGCTTGTCCACTAACCCGGTCTACGCGATCGTACCGGGGGTGCAGCCAGTCGCCGCGCCTGCAGGCGGTGAGGGCGGTGCGTCGGCGCCGGTGATTGGCCAGCAAATCACCCTCGGCGCCGGCGTCCCCGGGTTGCCAGCAGGGACCTATACCCTGATGCCGTCGACCTATGCGTTGCTGCCGGGCGCCTTCCGCGTCGAGATCAACGGTCTGGCCGGCGTCGGCGGCGGGGCCACGCAGTTGATGCGCAATGGCTCGTGGTCCACCGCTGGGCACTTGTCGATCGCCAATACGGGGATTCGCGACAGCCTGGCCAGCCAGTTGATCTTGACGTCGGCGGACACCTTGCGCCGTTATTCCCAATACAACGAAACCAGCTACGCGCAGTTTGCCCGGGCTGATGCGGCGAAACTCGGGGTGCCGCGCGCGATGCTTGAAATCGATGCCAAGACGTTGAAGCTGGCAATGCGTTCGGGTGGCGGGGCGGATGCGTTCACCTTTGAGGGCATGGGGCGTTTCGATGCAGCGGCCGGTGGTTACGGCGGCACCGTTGCTGTGCTCGACATGGGCAGGGGCGGTATTGAGGTGGTCGCGGCCGATCGAGCGGCAACCCAGGGTTTTGGCGGGATCACCCTCAAGGCTGACAGCCTCAATGCGCTGGGCGCGTCGCGCCTGATGGTCGGCGGGATGACTGCGGTGACGTATGGCCAGTCCGGCAACTACATTACCTTGGCGACCGGCCTGAACCAGGCCAGCAGCACAGTGATCCTGCGCGAAGGCGCATCGCTGGCAGCGCCGGAAGTGTTCCTGGTCAGCACCACCGGCGAGATCGTCATGGAGCAGGGGGCGTCCATCAACACCATCGGCCAAGGCAACGCCAGCTACGATGCGCGTGACGGCTTTATCTACAAGGTCACGAACATGCTGGCGGTGTCCAATGGCCTGCTCAATGTGGTCGCGGGACCGAGCATCGGTGGCGAGATCAGCAAGGGCATCAGCATCGGCACTTGCAATGCTGCGCCCTGCAGCGGGCAGACCAACCTCTACTCCGAAGGCAGCATCGTGGCCCTGACCGACGCGAGCTTCTCGCTGGGAGAGCAGGTGCGCTACGGCACGCGCCATCTCAACCTGGGGGTCAGTGCGATCAACCTGGGCAGCGCCGAAGCGTTGGCCGCTGCGGTGGCGGCAAACCAGGTGCCGGCCGGCCTGACGTTGACCCAGGCACTGCTCGACCGCCTGCTGCGCGGCGATACCCAGTTCGGTGCGCCAGCCCTGGAAACCCTGCAACTGTCGGCCCGCGACAGCTTCAATTTCTACGGCACTACCTCGCTCGACACCTACGACCCACTGACGGGCAAATCGCGGCTGAGCAACTTGATGATTTCCACCCCGGCCCTCTACGGTGCCGGTGGCGCGGGCGATGTGGCCAGCATTCACACCGCCAACCTGATCTGGCAAGGCGCGACCCACCCGGCAGGTGCCGTAGTAAATGGCGGTGCCGGTACCGGCAGCGGGCGGCTGGACCTCAACGCCGAGCGCATCGAGTTCGGTTATGGCGCGTTTGCCCAGCCCAGCGCCACTCAATCGTTCGATCGCCTGGCGTTGGGCTTTGCCAACGTCAATTTGAACGCCAGCGAGCGCATCACCGCCAATCACAAGGGCAGCCTGTCGGTCTATCAACAGCAGGGCGCCTATGACCCGGTCAAGGGTTTCACGTACAGCGGCGGTAACTTGAATATCCTCACGCCGTTGATGACCGGTGAAGCCGGGTCCGTCAACCGTATGACCGCCGGCGGCGCCATTGATGTGGCGGCGTCTGCTGGGCCGCGCGGTACAGCGGATGGCCAGGGCGCCGAGCTGTCGTTGAATGGCGACAGTATTCGCGTGGCCAGCGCGGTAGTGCTGCCCAGCGGCAAGGTCAGCCTGAGTGCCCGGGGTGATGTGCTGTTGACCGATGCGGCGTTGATCGATGTCGCCGGGCGTGCAATCGCCTTCAATGACGTGACGAAATACGGCTGGGGCGGCGATGTGCTGCTCGACAGCCGTAATGGCAATATTCGCCAGGCGGCAGGCTCGACCATCGACCTGTCCGCCCGGTACAACCAGGCCGGTAAATTGCGCGCAGTGGCGGTGGATGCGGCCGGCGGGATCGTCGATCTGCAAGGCAAAATCCTCGCTGGCAGCAGTGGTTATTACGACGCTGGCGGTACCTTGATGCCGTATCAGGCAGGTGGCGTGGAAATCCAGGCCCAGCGCCTGGGCGGCAGCGGCACCCTGGACCAGCAATTCGCCGGCCTCAACCAACGCCTCAACGCTGGTCAGGTCTTCGGTTCGCGCAGCTTCCAGCTCAAGCAGGGCGACTTGACCATCGGCAACGGCCTCAAGGCTGGCACCCTCAGCGTGTCGGTGGACAACGGCAGCCTGAGGGTCACCGGCCTGGTAGACGCCAGCGGCGAGCGCGTCGGCAGTATCACCCTGGCCGGCAAGCAGGGCCTGACCCTGGACGGCAGCGCGGTACTCGATGCCCATGGCAGCAAACTGCGGGTGGACAGCTACGGCAAGATCATCGACTCGCCTAACCGTGCCATGGTGGTCCTCGGTTCCGGCGATGGCCGCTTGATCCTCGCCGACGGTGCGCGCATCGACCTGCGTCATGGTACCGGCGGTGCCGCGGGCAATGACGGGCGCAATCGCGGCACCCTGGAGCTGAACGCGCCCCGGCTGGTCAACGCCGACGGCAGCAGCAACGACATCGATATCGACGCCCGTGGCCGCCTGGCCATCGACGGCGCTCGCTCGATTACCCTCAACGGCATGGTCACCTATGACGACGCGCCGGTGGTCACCGACCCGACGGCCAGCGGGCGGCCGTACCAACAGATCGACCAGGCCTACCTGGACGGTAAGCATGTGCTGAGCACCGCGTTTATCAACGGTGCATTGCTCAACTCAGATTTGTTGAACAACAAACTCGCCGGGCTTAACAACAGCACTTATGCGGACGCGTTCCACCTGCGTCCGGGTGTGCAAATCGTCAGCAACACAGCGGACGGCGACTTGGTGGTGCAGGGCGATCTCGACCTGTCTGGCTACCGCTATGCCAGCCTCAACCCCCACAGCCAGAAAACCTCCGTGTACGGCTCCGGCGAGTCCGGCAGCCTGACCCTACGCGCCGGCGGCGACCTGAATATTTACGGCAGCATCAACGATGGTTTCTCGCCTCCGCCGGAAACCGTGGATGACAAGGGCTGGGTATTGTTGCCCGGCAAAGACTTCAGCGGCGGCGATATCGTGGTGCCGGGCAATGGTGTGACCCTGGCAGACGGCACGGCTTTCCCGGCGGGCAGCACCTTGAACTATGACCTGCCGATCAAGGGCCTGACGGTGGCGGCGGGCACGCGGTTGCCGGTCACCGCCGTGTTGGACCAGGTATTGACGTTGCCTGCCGGCACAGTTTTAGCGGCGGCGGTGCGCGATGCGGCGGGCAATGTGCTTTATGCCGCCGGGACGTTGCTCGGCCAAGCCACCACCCTGCAAGCCGGCACCCAGTTGGACGCCGGCAGCCTGCTGACCGAGGGCACGACACTGCGGAGCATGGTCTGGCCCAAAGGCGTACCGCTGCCCGATGTTCACCTGGGGGCGTTGATGACCAGCGTGGTGTTGCTCGACGGCAGCCGCGCCTTGCCACGGGGCGCGTTGATTCCTGCGGGCACCAACATCAAGTTGCCCGACGGGGTCGATTCCATTGCGTTACGCCCGGAAGTGGCGGGGCGCCAAGGCACGTTGTGGGCGATCGCGCCGATGCTGGCCGAGGGTTCGCAGTCCTGGTCGTTGCGCCTGGTGGCGGGTGCCGATACCGAGGCGGCAGACAGCCGTATCCTGCAAGCCCATCCGCACAGTGGCGACCTGCGCCTGGCAGACAGTCACTACGGCATGTTCGCCAAGGACGTCCCGCTCAAGGGCGACCAGACGTGGACGGCCTACGCCGTGCAGGACTTGGCGCTCAACGGCATCACCGTGGTAGAGGGTGAGCTGATCGACCAGGCCATCGTCGATATGGTCGGGATCGACACTATTGAGAATTTCTGCAGCGCTTACGGCTCGTATTGTGTGGTCAAGGTCAACCAGCTGTGGACCGAGTCCGCTGCCCAGGAACTGTCGGACATGGGCTTCCCTGTTGCCAAGGGCGATGTGATCCAACAAAGCCTGCTGGACCAGTTGGGGGCCGGGAGCATTGCAGATTTCTGCGCCAATTCGCCGACCTATTGCTACGTGCCCAGCAGCAAGCAAGCCGCGCCGTCCAGCACGCGCTTCAGTGTGATACGCACCGGCACCGGCGACCTGGAACTCTTGAGCGCCGGCAACTTGAGCATGGACTCCCTGTATGGCGTCTACACCGCAGGTACGTCCTCCGTCGCGACCCAGGCGGGCGACCCCTACAACCAGCCGCGAAACGTGGGCAGTACCAATACCGTACTGGCCGACCCTGCCAGTGAATTCGAGAAGTTCGTCAACGGCTCTGCCGACAGCCTGTACCGTGCCTGGTATCCGGATGCAGGCGGTAATCTCACGCTGAGCGTGGGGGGCAATTTGACGGGCAATATCACGAGCCTCTCGGAAAGTACTCTTGGGCGTCCGGACACCAAGGATCGAGGTTATGACTCCACTGCGGTCGGCAATTGGTTGTGGCGCCAAGGCAGTGCGGATGTCGCCACCGGTGGGCAGGCCCAGCCCACAGCCTGGTGGGTCAACTTCGGCACTTACGTCGGCACGAATTCAGCCGACCAGATGCTTGGCTTCACCGGGTTCGGCACCCTCGGCGGTGGTGATCTGGATGTCAACGTGCGCGGCAGTGCCGGGATGCTGGACAGCCTGGCCAATAGCGCCCTCGATCCGATGTTGAACCAGCGTACCCAAGGCCTGGTGCTAGCGGTGGGCAGCACCGGCAGGGTGGCCAACGACGGCAGCCTGACACTCACCGGCGGGGGCGACTTGCGCTTGCGCATCGGTGGCACGTTAAACCCGGTGGCCAATACCGCACTCGATTCGCGTAATGGCGTGTTGGTGGACCTGCGCGGCAATGTGCAGGTGCGCAGCGGCGCGGTGGGCGGCGTCAACCTGACCTACGGCAGCATCGCCCGTGAACACAGCCCGGGTGAGACGCGGGCCTTCGACCCACTGCAAGCAACCCGTGGCACCCCCACCGGCGGCATTACCCTGGTTCCTGGCGATGCCACTTACAGCCTGGCGACAGCCGGCGATCTCGTCGTACAGGATGTACTCGATCCGGGGCGCGTGAATGTCTGGAATAAATCTGCTTTCAGTCGCGGTGCGCAACAGGGGAGTGGGGACAGCTGGTTTACATTGTGGACAGGCCACACGGCCATCGATCTATTTTCGGCAGGCGGTAACTTAACGCCCAATGTCAGTGGTACTGCGTCGGACTTGGCGATTGTCTATCCCTCAATTCTTCGTGCGACGGCCGCAGGCGGCAATCTCTACTATGGCCGCGCGATACGCACGGCGGCGATCGACGATGCTTACATCGCCAATCTGCTGCTCGCGCCAGGTGCCGACAGCGAGTTGCAGTTCCTGGCCCGTGACTCGATTTACGCCGGTGGCATGTTCGTCACACCATCAGCGGCCAACCCGACTTTCATGGCAACCCCTTGGCAGCCGGCTTTCGTCGGCAGCTTTGGCAGCCTGATAGTCGCCGGTGGCAATAACCTGTCGGCCAACACGGGCTTGCAGACGGAGGGTACAGGGGGCCACTCAAATCCGCGTCCTCTGTTCACCTTTGGTTCCGCGACGGCCTCGGCGGCGGCGTACGTGCCTCATTCGCCGGCACGCTTCTATGCATTGACTGGCGACTTGGTCGGCGTCAGCAGCGGCCGGGTCATGACCTTCAGCACGACCCCTACGCAGCCCAACTCGGGACAGGTCTGGTACGAAGGCAACGGCGCGGTATGGATGATGGCCGGGCGTGACATCGTCAGCAGCGGCAGCCTGTTCAACAATAGTCAAGGGCAGTTGAAGGAGCTCCAGACCGGCAACCTGTTCATCCACAATAACCCCAACGACATCTCCATCGTCTCCGCCGGTCGCGACATTCTCTACAGCAACTTCCAGGTCGCAGGCCCTGGCTTGCTGGAGGTGACGGCGGGTCGCAATATCCTGATGTCCGGGCGGGACGTGGCGAGCGGTGGCGAGGTCAGCGTCACCAGCCTCGGAGCCGTCGTGGCCGGCGACAACCGCCCAGGCGCGAGTATCGTGATGCAGGCGGGTGTTGGCCCCAACGGTCCGGATTACCTGCGCTTCGTCGAGGCTTACCTGAACCCCGTCAACCTGGCGCAACCCGGCGAGTCGATACAAGGCACCAAGGTCGCCAAGACCTATGAAAACGAGTTGGTCTCTTGGCTCGCCGAGCGCTTCGATTTCACTGGCGACAGCGAGCAGGCGCTCGTTTACTACAAGGCCTTGCCCGCTGAGCAACAACGGGTGTTTGCCCGCGACGTGTACTTCGCCGAACTCAAGGCCGGCGGCCGTGAGTACAACACCGAAGGCAACGTGCGCCAGGGCAGCTACCTGCGCGGGCGTGCCGCCATCGCTGCGCTGTTCCCGGACAAGGACGTGGCCGGCAACCCGATCACCTACCAGGGCGATATCACGATGTTCGGCAGTTCCGGCGTGCACACCAACTTTGGTGGCGCGATCCAGATGCTGACGCCGGGCGGCAGCCAGACCTTCGGCATCGAAGGCGAGGCACCACCGTCGACGGCGGGGGTAATCACCCAGGGTGCAGGCGATATCCAGCTGTATTCCATGGGCAGCATCCTGCTCGGACAAAGCCGCATCATGACCACCTTCGGCGGCTCGATCATGGGCTGGACCGCCGAGGGCGACATCAATGCCGGTCGCGGCTCCAAGACCACCGTGGTGTATACACCGCCCAAGCGTGTCTACGACAACTGGGGCAATGTGAGCCTGTCGCCGTCGGTGCCGAGTACCGGTGCGGGTATCGCTACGTTGAATCCGATCCCGGAAGTGCCGGCGGGGGACATCGACCTGATTGCGCCGTTGGGCACCATTGATGCGGGCGAGGCGGGGATTCGGGTCTCGGGCAACGTCAACATCGCCGCACTGCACGTGGTGAACGCGGCGAATATCCAGACCCAGGGCAAGTCGTCCGGGGTACCAGTAACGGCAGCGGTGAATACCGGTGCGATGAGCTCGGCCAGTGCCGCAGGGGCGGCAGCATCCCAGGCAGCGGAAGACGCAGCGCGCAACCAGCAAGCGGCGGCCAAGCAAGGTCGGCCTTCGATCGTGACCGTGGAGGTGTTGAGCTTCGGCACCGAGCCGGTGCCCCGTGAGCCCGAGCAGAAAAGCTCTAGCTACAACCCCAACAGCCCGGTGCAAGTGCTTGGCGCTGGCCCGCTGAGTGAACAGGCGCGGGCGCGCTTGACGGATGAGGAGCGCAAGCAGATCAGTTTGTAGCTTTTTTGAAGAACCTCTCGATGTAGTTTTGGGGCGATCACTGATCGCCCTTTTTTTTGGACATTGACTCATGTGTCCAGATACAACTCATTCATTGGCTGATCCACTGCTATCGGGGGCAAGCCGGAGTGAGGGCACACCGAGCCTAGGCGAGGTGCCGAGTGGTGGGGCAAGAGCGTTTTGCTTACTTTTGCGCTTCTCAAAAGTGAGCCGCCGTAAGGGCGGAACCAATAGCAGCCGTTACCTAAATAACGGATATGCACTCTGACCAAAGACTTCTAGTGCCTGACACATAGCCATCGCAGGCAAGCCAGCTCCCACATTAGAGCGGTGTACATCCGGTAAGGCCTGGTCGCCTGACACATCGCCATCGGGAGCAAGCCCCCTCCCACATTTCTTGACCCAGTACAGCCCTCTAGGATCTGCTTGGAAATTGCCCCCCAGCCAATCCCAAATGAAGCTTTCATGACAAAAGTTCGGTAGCTCCCACCCAAGTCCGTCTTGCCTATGTAACGCGCTGGATACGATCAAAAGTCGTCGCCAAAGCCGTCAGCAGGACGCCAGGAGTGGGGCAATGGGAACTATGGAACGTTACTCGAAAGTCGGCATGCAGGAGCTCGATCAGCGCCTGTCGAAGATCGTCGAGGCCGCGCGCAAGAAGCCGGTTTCGGTGTATCGCTACGGCGCGCCGTGGGTGTGGATCGTCTCCCAGGAAGACTGGCAAGGCGCTTTGAAGGAAGTCTCCAGCTACATCCCGGCGGGCCATTCGCTGGTGTTGCTGCGCCCACAGATCGACGAGGTGCTCGACCAGCATCGCGACTGGGTGCTGGGCGAGCCCGGCATGTTGATTGCGCCGCACACCCTGGTGCACATCCTGCTGTTGCAACTGTTGTATTCGGTACCCAGCGAACAGCAGCTGCATGAACAGCTCAACTACAACCTGCTGTTCCGCTGGTTCGTCGGCCTGGACCTGAACCAAAAGGTCTGGAGCATTCACGTGCTGACCCGCGATATCGCCACGCTGCTAAACAACCCGCGTGCGGTGCAACTCATCCAGAAAATCATCGGTGAAGTGTTTTGTGGCGCCTTGCTGCACATGCCGGAGTTCTCGCTGAACTTCGCCTTGCTGCACACCTGGCTGGCGCGGCACAGCCATCTTTCGACCACCGGCAATTGAGCAGGCCAGACGTCGTGCACGCGGCGATGGCGCAAAAACTTAGAGAATCAGGGGGCGGTGTGGAGCATCTGTTCAAGTCAACGCTGGCGCTGTGCTGCCTGACGTTTTGGGCCGTGGCCCAGGCGGAGGAGGGCGCGGCACGCCGGGTGGACGTCAATGAGTATTTCGTGCGCGGCAATACCGTGCTGGATGCGGCGGCGATCGAGGAGGCGGTGTACCCGTTTCTCGGCCCGCAAAAAACCTTGGGCGATATCGAAGGCGCCCGTGACGCGCTGCAGAAAATCTACCAGGCGCGCGGCTACCAGTCGGTGTTTGTCGAGCTGCCGGAGCAGAAGGTCGATGACGGCATCGTCTACCTGCAAGTCAGCGAAACCAAGGTCGGACGCGTGCGTGTGGTGGGCGCCAAGCATTACTCGCCGGTGGAAATCCGCGAGGAAGTACCCGGGCTCAAGGAAGGCGCGGTGCCGGATTTTGCCAGCGTGCAAACCCAGCTCGCCGGGCTTAATCGGGGTGTGGGTCGTCAGGTCACGCCCTTGGTGCGCGAAGGCCAGCGCCCCGGCACCATGGACGTGGACCTGCAGGTAGAAGACCAGAACCCCTGGAGCGCCAGCATCGGCCTGAACAACGACTACAGTGCCGACACCGAAAAGCTGCGCACGGTTGCCACCCTGGGTTACGACAACCTCTGGCAACTGGGCCACAGTATTTCCCTGACCTACTTCACCGCACCCCAGGACAGCAACAACGCCAAGGTCTGGTCTGGCTCCTACAGCGCCCCGCTGGATGAGCGCTGGACCTTGCAGTTCTCCGGTTACCAGTCCGACAGCAACATCGCCACCCTGGGCGGCAGCAACGTATTGGGCAAGGGTCACTCCTACGGCGTGTCGGCGATCTATAGCCTGCCGGCCGCAGGCAATTGGGCCAACTCGTTCTCGTTCGGCATTGACTTCAAAGACTTCGACGAGGAGATGAAATTCGGTTCCAGCAGCGACCAGGTGCCCCTCAAGTACGCCCCGTTCACCCTCGGCTATAACGGCTACCGCTACACCGAGCAATCCCAGCTGGGCCTGGGCTTGAACCTGGTGGTAGGCACTCGCGCGTTCTTTGGCTACGGCAGCGATGCCGAAGAGTTCGACTACAAGCGCTACAAGGCCAGCGCCAGTTTCGCCGTGCTTAAGGGCGGCCTGAATTACACCTACACCTTCGGCAACGATTGGCAGTCGGCGACCAAGAGCGCGTTCCAGTTGGCCTCGGGGCCGCTGGTCTCCAACGAGCAATATTCCGCCGGTGGCGCGACCTCGGTACGCGGCTATCTGGCGGCGGAACGCACCGGCGATGAGGGTTATCTGCTCTCCCAGGAATTGCGCACGCCCTCGGTGGCCAAGTACCTGGGCAGCTACGTGAAGGAGTGGCGTTTTTATGCGTTCGCTGAAGGCGCGCGTATGCGCCTGCACGACCCACTGCCCGAGCAAGAAGACGAATACAGCCTGGCCAGTGTTGGCCTGGGCACCCGCGCCAGTTTGAGCAAATGGTTGTCCGGCAGCCTGGACTGGGGCTACCCGCTGCTCGATGGACCGAACACCCAGAAACAGGACTCGCGACTGCACTTCAGTGTGCAGGCGACTTTCTGACTTTTTCTTCCGGAGACTTCACCCATGCAACGCCTATTCCTGAGCCTGTTGATCTGCCTGGGCTTCACGCTCCCGGCCACCGCCCATGCCTGGTGGCAAGACGACTGGCACTACCGCAAGCAGATCAGCGTAGACACTACCCCCCAAGGCGCCGCGATCAACCAGGCCCTGGGCCGCACTGCATTGCTGGTGCGCCTGCACACCGGCAACTTCACCTTTGATGGGGTGAAGGACGACGGCGCCGACCTGCGCTTTGTCAGCGCTGACGACAAAACCGTGTTCAACCACCAGATCGAAAGCTTCGACCCGTTGATGGGCATGGCGTTGATCTGGGTCGATGTACCCAAGGTTGAAGGCGCCCAGCGCCAGGACCTGTGGATGTACTACGGCAACCAGAAGGCCCCGGCCACCAGCAACGGGCAGTTGGCGTTCGACCCCAATTACACCGCGCTGTACCACTTCGAAGGCGCCAACGGCACACCGGCTCGCGATACCACGGCCTACGCCAACACCGCGCTCAACGCCACTGGCGCGAGCATCGACGGCGTGATCGGCCGCGCGTTGCAGTTCAGCGGCCAACCATTGCAACTCCCCGCCAGCCCGTCGCTGCAACACACCGCCGGCGGGGCGTTCACCTTCAGCGCCTGGTTGCGCCTGGACCAGGCCAGTGGCGAGCAAGTGGTATTGGCCCGCCGCGACGGCCCCCACAGCCTGCTGTTGGGGCTGAGCGAGGGTACGCCGTTCGTCGAAATCGACGGCCAGCGCGCCGTGTCTAGCCAGCCGTTAAACCCTGGCCAATGGCAGCACCTGGCGTTCACCGCCGAGGGTGAAAAAACCACCCTGTACGTGAACGGCCGCGAAACCGCCAACCTCGCTGTAGCGATGCCGGCCTTCAATACTCAACTGGCACTGGGCGCAGATCTGCCGGAAGCGGGCAGCACGCACCTGCCATTCGCCGGGGCAATGGACGAGGTGCGCCTGTCCAAGGTCGCACGCCCGGCCACGGTGCTGTTGGCTGACGCGTCTGCACAGGGCGCTGAGTCCAAACTGGTGGCCTATGGCGTGGATGAAGAACAGTCGGGCATGGGCTTCGGCAGCCTGGGCTTTTTGCTCAACGCCGTGCCGGTCGATGCCTGGGTGATCATCCTGGTGCTGGTGGGGATGATGGTGCAGTCGTGGGTCATCATGCTGCGCAAAAACCGTCAGGTCACCCGCGTGAGCAGTGCCAACGAGGTGTTCCGCGAGCACTTCGCACAAATCGGTACCCGGCTTGAAATGTATGCCGATGACGCGCAGTTAAATGAGCGTTTGGCGCATTCCTCGCTGTGGCGCCTGTACCTGGTGGCAGTCAAGGAAATTCGCACTCGTCGCGCTCAAGGCGCCGACACTTCGTCGGTCTCTGCCGCGACCATCGAAGCCATTCGCTGCTCCATGGACGGCGTGCGCACCCGCGAAAACCAGGCCCTCAGTTCCAAGCTCTCGACCCTGTCCAACGCCATCGCCGGCGGCCCCTACATCGGCCTACTCGGTACGGTGCTGGGGATCATGGTGGTGTTCCTCGGCACGGCCATGGCCGGTGACGTCAACATCAACGCCATCGCGCCAGGTATGGCCGCCGCCTTGCTGGCTACGGCCATGGGCCTGTTCGTCGCAATCCCCGCGCTGTTTGGTTACAACCGCCTGATCACGCGCAACAAGGAAGTCAGCGCCGATATGCGCGTGTTCGTCGACGAGTTCATCACCCGCCTGGCGGAGATGCACGGCGAGAGCCAGTCCAGTGAAGCCGCGCACCGCCGCGAGCATCACGCCGCCGTACCGGCCTGAGGAGAATCAGCATGGCTTCTGTAAATGCCTCCCACGACGATGACGATGACGCCGCCGTCGACAGCATCAATATCACGCCCCTGGTGGACGTGCTGATGGTGGTGCTGGTGATGTTTATCCTCACCGCTACCGCCCAGGTCTCGGGTATCCAGATTCATCTGCCCAAGGCCAGCGCCTCGGTGTCGCTGTCGGAGGCCAAGACCAAGGCCATTTCCGTCAACGATGGAGGCCAGGTGTTTCTTGACGCCTACCCGGTGACCCTCGGCGAGCTGGAAGAGCGCCTGCGCATCGAGAAAGCGCTGAACCCGGACTTCCCGGTGATCGTGCGCGGTGATGCGTTGGTGCAGTACCAGAAGGTGATCGAGGTGCTCGACTTGCTGCGACGGCTGGAGCTGTCCCAGGTCGGGCTGGTCACCGGCAAACCGAGCCAGGGCTGAGTCATGACCGCACAGATCCCGATCACGCCGTTACCGGTGAAGAAGAAGCCGCCGTTGCGTCCGCTGAAGTGGGGCGCAGGCCTGTTGCTGGGCGCGGTGGCGGCCTGGTTTTTGTGGCAGTGGGCCAATGACATGAGTGGCATACGCCGTGAAGCGCCAAAGGTGCCGACGATTATTCCCTTGCCGCCACCGCCGCCGCCACCGCCGGAGAAACCCAAGGAGCCTGAGCCCCAGGTCGAGGAAAAAGTCCCGGAACCGGTGCCGACGCCAGAGCCGGAGGAGGTGAAACCTGCGGAAGAAGCGCCGCCTTCGCCGGCTGACGACCTGGCCAACCCGATGCAGATCGATGGCGACGCCCAGGCTGGCAATGACGGTTTCAATATCGGCGCCGGCAAGGGTGGCGGCATGGCTGGCTCCGGTGGTGGCGGCCTGGGCGCCGGCACTTACAAACAGTACCTGGCAGGGGTGTTCCAGCGCCTGCTGCGTGAGGACCCGGAGTTGCGCAAGAAGGCTTACAGCGTGCAGGCGGACTTGTGGTTGAGCGCCGATGGCCAGGTCACCCGTGCCGAATTGGCCAAGTCCAGCGGCGATGCGCAGACCGATGCCCAAGTGCTCGCCGCGTTGCGCGCGCCCCATGCCACGCAACGGGTACCGGCCTCGGTAAACATGCCGGTACGCCTGTCCCTCAAGGGCCGTCGCCCGGATTGATCGAACCTTATTTTTGGCAATTTTCTACAGGAGTTGCGTACACATGATTTCCCCCGTGAATCGACTGACCCTGGCGGTTGGCATGGTCATCGCGACCCTGGTCGGCCAGGCGGCGGCAGCCCCGGTCGCCCCCTCGGAAAACGTCACCATCAACCTGATTCGACTGTTGGTGCAGCAAGGTGTATTGACCCAAGACACCGCCAACGGGCTGATCGCCCAGGCCGAAAAAGAAGCCCAGCAGGCCCGTCAGGCCAATGCCGCGCCGGTGGTTGCCGCTGGCCCGGCAGCAGCGCCTGGGGACGTGCGCGTGCAGTATGTGCCGCAGGCGGTACGTGATCAGATCCGTGATCAGGTCAAGGCTGAGGTGATGGCCACCGCCAAGCAGGAAAACTGGGCCCAGCCCAATACCTTTCCGGACTGGGTGTCCCGCGTAACCTTTGACGGCGACATTCGCTTGCGTGACGAGTCGCGCTATTTCTCGGGGCGTAACGACAACACGATCACTGACTACGCCAAGCTCAACAGTTCAGGCCCTTACGACGTCAACAATGGATCGAATTTCAAGTATCCGCCGTTGCTCAACACCCGCGAGGACCGTGAAAACCTGTTCCGTCTACGCGCTCGCCTGGGCATGAAGGCCGTGCTCTCGCCGGAGTGGACTGCCGGCATTCGTCTTGGAACCGGCTCGGACAACAACCCCGTCTCCACGACGCAGACCTTGGGCGGTGGTTTTGGCAAGAAAGACATCTGGCTCGATCAGGGTTACCTGACTTGGAAAGCATCCGATGCAATGACCTTGACCGGCGGGCGCATGGGCAATCCGTTCTATTCCACCGATATTATGTATTCCAACGACCTGAACTTCGATGGCGTCGCCGCGCTGTTCAATCACAAGCTCAACAGCGACTGGGGGCTATTTGGCACCCTCGGCGCGTTCCCGGTCGAGTACACCGCTGACTCCGCCAGCAGCAATGGCCTTGATAAAGACAGCAGCGAGACCAAATGGCTATTTGGCGGGCAGGTAGGGGCTGATTGGAGGATCAACCGCAGTAACAAACTCAAACTTGCTGCCGCTTACTATCAGTTCCAGGACATCGAAGGTGAGCGCTCCAGCCCCTGCAGCACGTGGCAAGGCGACCCCGGTTGTGACACGGACGGAACGCGGGTGGCCTTTATGCAAAAGGGCAATACCGTGTTCAGGCTGCGTAACAACACGGCGAACCCGGCCACACCGACAACGACCCCGGACCCGCAGTTTGTGGGCCTGGCTTCCAAGTTCAATGTATTGGATCTCAACGCCGTGTGGGACAGCGAACTGCCCAGCGATTTCAAACTGCGCACCCAAGGCAACTTCATCCACAACCTGGGCTACGACAAAAGCGAGATGCTCAAACGTAGCGAAGGCGAGATCGCCAACAACATCAACAGCAAGGGCGAGCTTGAAAGTGGCGGCAATGCGCTGATGGTCTCGTTCACCCTTGGCAGCGCCCTGGAGATGCGCAAGCGCGGCGACTGGAACGTGCTGGCCGGCTACAAGTACATCCAGCCGGACGCCTTGCCTGACGGCTTTAACGACTCCTCATTTCACCTGGGCGGCACCAACGCCAAGGGCTACTTCATTGGCGCCAACTACGGTATCGAAAAGAACATCTACGCCAGTGCGCGTTGGTTGAGCGCGTCGGAAGTCTACGGCCAGCCGTTTGAAGTGGATGTGATGCAACTGGAACTCAACACGCGCTTCTGATGCGCACAGGAGATGCCACATGAACACGCGAATCTGCGGGCTGCTGTTGCTGATTGTCGCCACCGGTGCCAGCGCCGAAGGCATGGAGGAGCGCCTGCGTACCCAGCTGCGCAGCACCACTCAGCAATTGCAGGCGTTGCAAAGCGAGCAGGCTCAGGCCAGTGCGGCGCGTATCGCCGCTGAAAACCAGGCCAAGCAGGCTCAGGTGCAAATCAAGCAACTGACCGCCGAGCTGGAAAAAACCCGTGGCGTGGCCGAGCAAATGGCCGGCCAGCAACAGAGCCTGCACAGCCAGGCGCAAGCCCAGGTGGCGGCGAGTAACGAGCAGATCGGCAAGTTCAAGAAGGCCTATGACGAGTTGTTGGTACTGGCCAAAGGCAAGGAAGCCGAGCGTGCCCGCTTGCAGGCGCAGTTGGGCGAACGTGACACGCAAGTGCAGCAATGCTCCGTCAAGAATCAACAGATGTACGGCGTGGCCCAGCAGTTGCTCGCGGCCTACGAAAAAATCGACGTGGCCGAGGTGATGAGTATTCGCCAGCCCTTCGCCAGCAGCGCGCGGGTCAAGTTCGAGGAACTGGCCCAGGGCTTTGGCGACGATCTGTACAAGAGCCGTTTCGATGCACCCCAGGCATCCGCCACTCACTGATAGACACGGAAGAGATCACCATGAGCGAATTGATCACCAGCGTTACCACCCAGAGCCTCACCGAGTTGCTGCAAGAGGCCGGCTACCGGGTCAACCAGACTGAGCAAAATGGCATCGTGCAATTGCTCAGCGCCAGCCAGGGCATCGGTTTCGCCGTGCGTTTCGGCAACCCGGCGGCGGAGCAAGGCAGCTACGTGGACTTCACCTACAGCTGCGCGTTGCGTATCCAGGGCGAGTTGCCCGAAGGGCTGGCCCAGGTCTGGAACGCCTCGCGCCGGTTTGCGCGGTTGTCCGTGCAGGGCGAATTCCTGTTGATGGAAATGGACGTGGTGGTGGCCGGCGTTGGCGCTACTCACCTGCGCAGCCAGCTGGAACTGTGGGACCGCCTGTTGCAGGAGTTCATCGTGTACCTGCGTGAATACAGCCAGCAGGCCGCGCAGTTGCAGGCCCAGGCGGGCGTTGAAACCGTCGGCGAAGAGGCATCCGCACTGTGAAGAAACCAACCCTGATGGTCGGCGCGGGTGCGCTGGCCTTGCTGGTGGTGGCGGTGGGCTTGAGCGTGCGACCGGGCAGCGACCCGGTGGCGGCCCAGCAGCCGGCGCCGGTGGTCAACCCGCAACCGATGGGGCCAGCGGTGGCGCGCCTGGGCAACCAGCAGATCGACCTGCCGGAACTCAAGACCGTGCTGGCCAGCCTGCCGGCCGAGTCCCGCGAGCAATTGCGTGGCAACCGAGGCGCGCTGGAGACGTGGCTTCGTTCACGGCTGGCGCAAAAGGCCGTGCTGGAGCAGGCCGATGCCCAGGGCTGGCGCCAACGCCCGGAGGTGGAGCAACAGACCCGCGCCGCCGCTGAGCAGATCGTGTTCCGCGACTACATGCTGTCGGTCAGCCAAGTACCGGCGGATTACCCCAGCGCCGCCGAATTGCAGCAAGCCTATGACAGCGGCAAGGCGCAGTGGGTGACGCCGCCGTTGTACCGGGTGAGCCAGATTTTTCTCGCGGTCAACGACCCGCAGAGCGTCGATAGCGTGCGCCGTCAGGCCCAGGAGCTGACCCGTCGCGCCCAGGCTGCGCCGGGTGATTTTGCCGCCCTGGCTACGCAGTTTTCCCAAGACCCGCAGACGGCCGCCCAAGGCGGGGATTCGGGGATGCAGCCGTTGCAGCAACTGGTGCCAGAGGTACGCGGCGCTGTCTCGCGCCTCAAGGTCGGTGCCGTTTCAGACGTGGTGCAAAGCGCCGCCGGGTTTCATGTGCTCAAGTTGACCGGCCAGCAACCGGCGCGCACCGCCACACTGGATGAATTGCGCGAACGCCTGACCCAGGCCTTGCGTGCCCAGCGCCAAGAGCAAATCGCCAAAGCCTACCTGGAAGGCATGCTCAATACCGCCACGTTGAGCATCGACGGTGCCGAGTTGAACAAGGTACTGGAGTAAGGCGCGACCACCCGCATTGGATGCACAGACCAACAAGACAGGGAGTCTCCCATGGCATTTCTAGAACCGTCTGCCCTTCACGGTGCCGCTGCTTACCGTGCCCCGGGTGAAGCCCGCGATATTTGGCTGGCCCTGGCCCAAGAGATCGAGCCAGAGGTGGCGCGCTACTTTTTGGTCAGCGCGCGCTGCGGCTGTTTCATGCAGGCGGCGCGCAGCCTGAATATCAAGGCAACGCTGTTACGTAAACGCCTGGCACAGTTGGAAGTACACCTGGGTCATTCGCTGTTCACCCACCAGGGCACGGGGCTGGTACTCAGTCGCGACGGCCAGCAACTTCAGGCGCAATTGATCGCCCTGGCCCATGAGCGGCGTTTGCCAGTGCTTGAGCAACCGCTGATCCGCCTGGCGGTGGCCGAACCGATCCTGCATGACATTCTGGGTCGCGACCTGATTGCCTTGCTGCGTCGCAACGCCAGCGTGCGCCTGGAGATCATCGCCCTCGACAGTCACTTGTCTTTGCAAGCCGTCGAGGTGGACGTGGTGCTTTGGCTGGCGGACGCTGAAAGCCCAGGCCCGAGCTTCGCGACACAACCACCGAGGGCCCTGGCGCGCCTGGAATACCTGCCGCACATCGCCAAACGCTACTCACGGCTGATCACCCGACCGGACAGCGTGGACGACTTGGACGACTACATGCTGGTGCAATGGCAGCCCGATGCCCGGGTCGACGCCTTACAACCGTGGAACCAAGTGATTGAGCAGCGCAGAGCCGCCGTGGTGCAGGTACATGCCTATTCGCTGATGCTGGAGATGATTCGGTGCGGTGCTTGCATCGGTTTGCTGCCGCACTATATGAGCAGCTTCGACCGAGGCCTGGTGGCCCTGCCGGGCTTGCTGGCCGAGCGCATGCAGCGCCAGGTGTGGCTGGCGGTGAATGCGCAGGTGCAGCACGCCGAAGCGGTGCAGATGATTGTGGAACTGATCGTCAGCACGTTCGAGGGGCGGCGCGCCTGGTTTGATTGAGGGCGGCGGGCCGACCGAGGGTATTTGTCGAACACAGTTCAACATGTGGGAGCGGGCTTACTCGCTCCCACAGAAAAGCAGCTCTCCAGTGTTCCCACCCATTCGGTCTGGCTCAGCGTTGCAGCACACCGCGAAACGTTGCACTCAGCGCGCGTAATGTCTCCCGCGAGCGCGCATCGCTGATGCGGCTGTGTAGCACCACCTCACTCACCGGTAACGGCGGCAAGCCATGTTGCTCGCTGACTTCCACTGACCCCATCGGCGCCACGCGGTGGGCGAGGGCAGCCACTCCAAGTCCCGCGCTGACTGCCGCACCCACGGCCATCACGCCGCCGCCGACGAACACTTCGGTCCAATCGATACGCGCTTCATCCAGCGCTCGGGTAGCCAAATGCCGGACTCCGCAGGGCGCGGCCATGGTGGCCATGCGCAGCGGCGTTCCCGGTGTGTGTTGCCAGGTCGGCGACGCGAACCAGCCAAAGCGTTCCACCACCAACACTTCGCCGTCCTGGCGATCGCCTTCGTTGCGCACAATGACGGCGTCCAGTTCATTGCGGTCGAAGGCGGCCATGAGATCGCGGGACGAGGCGATGCGCACTTCAAGTATCACCAGTGGATCGTAGGCCGCGAGGCGGCTGAGCCAAAGCGGCAGGTCCGGCCCTGCCACATGGTCGCTGATGCCGATCACCAAACGCCGGGGAGCATGGCTACCCATATCGCCCAAGGCGCGTTCATGGGCATTGAGCAGCGCCCGGGCGGCGACGATGAACTGCTCGCCTTGGGGCGACAGCCGCACCTGCCTTGGCGTGCGTACCAACAGGCGATAGCCCAGACGTTCCTCGAGGCGCTTAAGCTTCAGACTGATGGCGGCCTGGGACGTATTAAGCGCTTCAGCCGCACGGGTAAAACTGGCGAAATCGGCCACCAGGACGAAGGCTTGCACGGTGTCGATATCCAAGGGCTTTAATACGTCATTCATATCCAGTCCTTATCACACTTATATCTGGTCATATCTTGTTGAAATCATCAGCACTGCGCAAGCTGGAACCTCATCGTGTAGAGGAGCTTGAGTATGTTCGCCAAACAGTATTCACACCGGTTGCCTGCTGACTACGACATGGGCGTGATTCGGCGTCGGGCCGCGCAGCTTGGGCCGTTGTGGGATCAAACCGAAGGCCTGCTGTTCAAGGCTTTTATTGCGCAGGAGAGTGGGGGTAGCGTGTATTCGTCGCTGTACCTGTGGGCCGATCCGTTACAGGCCGCTGACTTTCTATTGGGCGCGCGTTTTCAGAAGGTGTTGGACAGCTTTGGTCGCCCGCATATCGAGAGCTGGCTACCGCTGGATTTACAGCGTGGGCCGGCGGCGTCAGCGTTGAGCCTGTACCGCGAGGAGTGGCCGATCGAGCCAGGGGCGGATAGGGCAGAGAGAGTGACACAGGAAAAACTGCGCAATCGGCAACTGGCTGATAGCAGCGATACCTTCGCCGTGTTCCTGGCGCTGGATGTACAGGCATGGCGTTTGGTGCGTTTTACGGTATCTGCCAAGGCATTGGACCCTGAGCATTCCGGGATCGGTTATCAGGTGCTCTACTTGGCCCAAGGCGTTGCGCTGCAGGGGTAAGTGCGCCAGTCTTGAAGCCCTTACGCGTCGAGTTGAAGACACCCGCAATGCTCACCACCCGGTTGACACTGATCTGCCATGCCGTCACACCCTTGCAGAAACAGAGGCGCTTTCCCGATGACGAATCGGTGGCGATGGATTGGCAAGGCGCGGCGCTGTCCCTCGCTTGCCGCTATAAAAAAGCCAGGCGCCTGTTGTGCGCGCCGGAGCTGCGTACGCGTCAGACGGCAGGTTTGTTTGGTGACGATAGCGTCATCGAGCCCGCGCTGCGCGATGTTGATGTGGGGTGCTGGAGGGGCCAGGACATAGGCCAGCTGGAAAGCACCTCTTTGAATACCTGGCTCACCGACAGCGCCAGCGCACCCCATGGTGGTGAGTCGGTGGAGCAGGTATGCACACGGGTAGGGCAGTGGATGAAGGCCCTTGAAGCTCAGCCCGGTCACGTGGTGGCCATCACCCATCCCTTCGTGGTCCGCGCCGCACTGCTGTACGTCATGCAGTCCCCGGTGGCGATGTTTTACCTGATCGACGTCGAGCCGCTGTCGACCACCGAGCTGCGTTTCAATAACGTCTGGCGCTTGCGCTTGGAAACGCACATGGCAAAATCCACGCCCCGCAATGAGAGCAACCCATGAAACGCATCCTGATCATCGGCATTGGCGCCGGCAACCCTGACTACATCACGATGCAGGCCGTGAAGGCGCTGAACCGCACCGACGTGTTTTTTTTGATGGACAAGGGCCAGAGCAAAGACAAGCTGATCGACCTGCGCCGCGAGATCTGCGAGACCTACATCACTGAGCCTGGCTACCGCTTCGTCGAGGCCGACTGCCCCGAGCGTGTGCGTGGCGATGTCGACTACACCACTGCGGTGCAAGACTTGAATCGCGACAAGCAACACACCTTCGAGCGCATGATCAATGAGGAAATGGCCGACGGTGAAGTGGGGGCTTTCCTGGCCTGGGGTGACCCGGCGCTGTATGACAGCACCATTCGCATCCTGCAGGCGATCCTGGCCAGTGGCCGCAGCAATTTCGAGTTTGAAGTGATCCCCGGCATCACCAGCGTGCAGGCCCTGGCTGCCCAACATAAAGTGCCGTTGAACCGCATTGGTCGTTCCATTGAAATCACCACGGGACGCCGTTTGGCGGCAGGCCAGGCAAGTGATGCTGACACCCTGGTGGTGATGCTTGATGCGGAAGATTCCTACCGCACCGTGACCGATCAGGACCTGGATATTTACTGGGGCGCCTATTTGGGCACGCCGGATGAGATCCTGATCAGCGGCAAAGTCGCTGAAGTAGCAGAAGAAATCGAGCGGGTGCGCAAGGCCGCGCGCCTGGAAAATGGCTGGATTATGGACACCTATTTACTGCGCAAACCCTGAGGTACCGTCCCATGTTCAAACTGTTTGCCCTGGCGCTGACCTTGATCGCCAGCGTCGCTCATGCCGACGAGACGCTGCACACCGATTTGGCTTTGTCTTACCTGGAGCAGACTCAGGGGGATGCGCGCAACGAGCCTCTGGTGATTTTCCTGCACGGGTTTGGCAGCAACGAGCAAGACCTGTTTGGCATCAAGGACGCGTTGCCGCCCTCCTGGACCTACCTGTCAGTGCGGGCGCCGATGCCCGTGGGCCCCAATGGCTATCGCTGGTTTACCAAGACGACAGGTGAGGACGAATACAACGGCGAGACCGCTGACCTGCAACGCAGCGCCCGGTTGATCGAAGACTTTGTGACCCAGGCCACTGCCAAGTACCACACCCAGAGTCATCGGGTATTCCTGGTTGGTTTTAGCCAGGGCGCGATCATGTCCTACGAGGTGGGGCTACGTAAGCCTGCGCTGGTACGTGGGATTGCGGCGTTGAGCGGCAGTGTGTTGCCGGTGTTGAAGGCTGAGCTTAAAGCGGATGCGTCACGGGAAGAACTGGCGATCTTTATCGGCCATGGCACCTTGGATCAAGCGCTGCCGTATGTTTCGGCCACCCGTGCGAACGACGTGTTGCTGGGGCTGGGGTTGAAGCCGGCCTTTCATGGGTATCCGGGAATGCCGCATACCGTCAGTGAGGCCGAGGTGCAGGACTTGAAAGCCTGGCTGGAGAAAAGCTTGAAGTGAGCGCGGTCAAATGTGGGAGGGGGCAAGCCCCCTCCCACATTGGTCTTGTGCTGCTTGGGGGGAGTTATTTGCTGCCGGTAATCTGTTTTACCAACTCAGCATGGCCCTTCGCATCATCGCCCCGGGAAATCGCTTGGATCACCAGCATGCGGTTGCCCGAACCGCCCAGGAAGGTGCTGTTCAGCGTCTTGCCGCCGCCTTGGGTGGCGGTGCTGTCCACTTGGCGTAACCCCAGGCTTTTGAACGTCAGCTTCTTCTCGCTCTGCTTCTTGAAGTCCGGCAGGGCAGCACTCTGGTCCTTGACGAAACCGGCCACGGCACCGTCGAGGAACTGGGTATCGTTATCCCCGATGGCTACCCCATCGGTACGCACAGTTTCGGCGACGATAACCACACTTTTCGTGGTTTTATTGGCGTACAGCGTGCCCTGGGTCGCGGCGCTGGCATCTTCAGCCGCACTGACTGGCAGGGTGTCGGCGGCGTAGGCCTTGGGCAAGGCGAAGGTAAATTTGCCGCCCAGGGTGGAGATCGTCTGCGTTGTGGATTTAGTCGCGGCAAACGCGCTGCCGGCGGTTAGCGCTAGGGCCAGCAGGGCAGCGGTCTTGGTGAAAGTGGCCATGAAGCGCTCCAAGGGATGAACGAAATTGCGGAACATTCTGTCAGAAAACTCGCAAGATCGTTCACCTGTAGCCTCACACCTTGTCGGACTCTTCCTCAAGTCGGTCCATCTCAAACAGTCTCGCCAGTTCCGCGCGCGCTTCTTGTGCGGACTGCATCACCTTGGCCGCATCGTCGTACACCGCGTGTTGGGCGGCCAGCAGTTGCAGGTCGTGGTTCTTGAAACGGGTGATACGCGCATCGGCCTGGGCTTGCGTCAAACCGAGACCTACCAGGGTGCGACGGCTCATTTCCAGGCTGGAGTAGAAGGTCTCGCGCACTGGTGAAGCGTCGAGGTCCACCAGGCGGTGCACGTGCTGTCGGTTACGGGCGCGGGCGATGATCTTCATGTGCGGGTAGAGGTTGCGCACCAGCTCGGCGGTCTTGATGTTGATCTCGGGGTCGTCCATCGCGATCACGAAGAATTCCGCCTGATCGACCTTGGCCGCGTGCAGGATCTCAGGGCGTTGCGGGTCGCCGTAGAACACAGGCATACCGCCGAAGCTGCGGGTCAGCTCAATGGTTTCCACCGAGGTGTCCAGGGCGATAAACGAGATGTTTTGTGCGCGCAAAATACGCGCGACGATCTGGCCCATGCGGCCCATGCCGGCGATCACCACACGAGGGGCGTCGCTTTCGATGGTGCTGTATTCCTCGGGGATTTCCACCGGTTTCACCTTGGGCTTGAATAGCTTCGGGCACACCAGCAATAACAACGGGGTCACTGCCATGGACAACGTGATGGTCAGTACCAGCACGTCATAGAGGTGGGGTTCGAACAGGCCCTGATCGCGGCCGATCTTGAACACCACGAAGGCAAATTCACCGCCTGCCGCCAACACCACGCCCAGGCGCAGGGCGCTTTCGCGATTGAGATCGCCCACCAAACGGCCCACTGCATACAGCAGGGGCAACTTCAAGCCGATCAGCAGGAGCGTCAGGCCGATCACCACCAGTGGCGTGCTGAGCAAAAGGCTGAGGTTGGCGCCCATGCCCACGCTGATAAAGAACAGGCCCAGCAGCAGGCCCTTGAACGGCTCAATCTGGGATTCGAGTTCGTGGCGGTATTCCGAGTCCGCCAGCAGCAGCCCGGCGAGGAACGCGCCGAGGGCCATGGACACGCCCACCAGTTCCATCAGCCAGGCGGTGCCGATTACCACCAGCAAGGCGGTGGCAGTGGACACCTCCCGAAGCCCGGTCTTGGCGACGATGCGGAACACTGGCCGCAACAGGTAGCGCCCGCCGATGATCACCACGGCGATGCTGCCGAGGATTTGCAACACGTGCTGCAGGCCTTGGGCTTCAGTGGTCGGGTGATCACTGCCGGCCAGCAGCGGCACCATCGCGATCAAGGGGATCGCGGCGATGTCTTGAAACAGCAAAATGGCAAACGCCAAGCGACCGTGGGGCTGGTTCAGCTCTTTGCGCTCGGCCAGGCTTTGCAGGCCAAACGCGGTAGACGACAACGCCAGGCCCAGGCCCAGCACGATGGCGCTGTTCCACGCCTGGCCAAACAGCCATAACGCCACCACGCCCATCACCAGGCCGGTGAGCAACACTTGGGCGAGGCCCACGCCAAACACCGCCTTGCGCATCACCCATAACCGCTTGGGTGACAGCTCCAGGCCGATGATAAACAGCAGTAACACCACACCCAGTTCAGAGAACTGCGCCACGCTTTGCGGGTTGCCCACCAGGCCCAGCACCGACGGGCCGATGATGACGCCGGCGAACAGATAGCCCAGCACCGCACCCAACTGCAGGCGCTTGGCCAGCGGCACGGTGAGTACGGCCGCGAGCAGGAACACTACGGCTGCTTGTAACAAATTGCCTTCATGGGGCATTGGAAACTCCAGGATCTTCAAAACCAATCAACAGGCGAGTATTAGAGCGCTTTTTACATTTTGAAAATTGTGTTTTTGCTGCGCTTGGACGCGAGAGTGCGGGTTTTTTCAAGGGCTGTGACCCTTCAGCCATTAGGTCAGAAGGATGTTCAAACAAATTCCCGGCGGTGGCGGGTGGAGCCTGCTCAATTCATCTTCTAGTTTTTAGGTTCTTGAATTTATATTCCTTGGATGGCATATTTCATGAGCTGGGAAGTTGAATACACGGATGAATTCGGAGCTTGGTGGGAGGCGCTGGGAACAAAGGAGCAGATTTCAGTCTCCGCCAGCGTTGACCTGCTTGGGCTGTTGGGGCCAGGTTTGGGCTTTCCCCATAGCAGCGATATCAAAGGCTCCCGGCGTGGCAACCTGCGGGAACTGCGCATACAGCACGCAGGCCGGCCATATCGAGTGTTGTAAGCGTTTGATCCACGGCGATGCGCGTTATTGCTGATCGGTGGAGAAAAGACCGGACGACATCGATGGTATGAACAGCACGTCCCGATGGCAGAAAAGCTGTACGACGTGCATTTAGAGACATTGCGTAAAGAGGGCCGTCACCATGGCTAAGAAATTCGCTGAACTTCAGGCTCGCATGACGCCGCAGGCGCGCACCGAAGCCAAGCTGCTGTTTCAGCAACACCTCCAGGAAATGCCCCTGCATGAGCTGCGCAAGGCTCAGCAGTTGAGCCAGCAAAGCCTGGCCAAGGCGTTGAACATCAACCAGGCGGCCGTCTCCAAGATGGAGCGGCGCACCGATATGTACATCAGCACGTTGCGCGACTACATCCGTGCAATGGGCGGCGAGTTGGAGATCATCGCGACGTTTCCCGATGGTCAGGTGAAGATCGATAACTTCGCTTGCTGAGCGCCGCCCAGCCATTCGCAGGTCTGCGGTATAACCCCACCGCCAACCCCGTGAGGATGATCGACATCGAGATCAGGTCTGGCGTCGAAACCTGTTCGCCGATGATCAGCATTGAGCTGGCGATGCCAAACACCGGGATCAGCAGCGACAGCGGCGCCACAGTCGAAACAGGGTACGTCTTGAGCAGCGAGTTCCAGCCCCAATAGGCAAAGTGTGTAGCCAGGTAAACCTGGAACAGGATTGAGCCGATGGCCGTTGCATCAAGGCTGGCTGGCAGGCCTTGGAATACCGAGCTGCCGTGCATCCACCAGGCCATAAGGAACAGCGGAATCGGCGGGAACAGGCTGGCCCACACCATGAACGAGAAAATCTCCTTCACCCCTGATTTCTTGATGATGACGTTGCCGATGCTCCACGCCAGCGCACTGAGCACAATCAGCATGACGCCCAGCACGGCGTGGCTGCCGTTCTGGGTGACGATGATGCCCGATAGGCCGATCAAGGCCAGCCCGGCGCCGACCAGTTGTGCGTCACGCAGGTGTTCTTTAAACAACACGACGCCCCAGCCCAAGGTGAAAAACACGCTGAGTTGGATGATCAACGAGGCGATGCCAGGGCTGACGCCAGCCTGGATGCCATAGTTGATCACGCCCCACATACCCAGCCCGAAAATCACGCCGTACGCAGCGACATAGCGAAAGGGCACGGCGGGGCGCTTGATGAAAAACACCAGCGGTAACGCGGCGAGCGCAAAGCGGATGCCCGTGAGCACAAACGGGTCGATGCCACGCAGGCCCAGTTTCGTGATGGGAAAATTCAGCCCCCACACCAAAGTGACGAGTACGGCGAGTGCCAGGTGTTTTTTCAGCATGGTCAGTCCCTTGAGCAAGCAGTCAGATTCGAAGGGGCTGAGGTTAATGCGTAAAGCGATGGCCCGCTTGCTATGCCAGGTCATAGTTTGACAATATCGGGCCATGATCCCGACTTTTGCACCTGATGACCCCACCGCACGGGTAACGCTGCGCGAATATGCGTCCGGCACCGTGTTTGCGCGCCACACCCATGAACGCGGGCAGTTCGCGTATGCCTCCACCGGCGCGTTGAAGATGTACACCGACCTGGGTAATTGGGTCGTACCGCCGCAGCGCGCAATTTGGGTACCCAGTGGCGTACCCCATGAAATGCATATGCGCGGTGATGTGGTGATGCTCAACACCTATCTCGATGACGCCGCCGCCCGGAGCGCTGGTTTGCAGGCACACTGCCAAGTATTCGAGGTGTCACCGTTGCTCAGGCATTTGCTGGAAGCAGCGTTGATGATCGAGCCGCAAGCGCCGTTGAGTGTTCGGCAGCAATGTGTATTGACGTTGTTGATCGATGAAATCGGCGCCATGCCTGAGTTACCGCTCAGCGCGCCACTGCCAACCGAACCTCGTCTGGCCCGCGCCTGCCAGCGGTTCCTGGATGCCCCTACTCAAACCCTGTCACTCGATACGATGGCGCAATGGTCGAGCATGAGCCGGCGCACTTTTACCCGTCAGTTCCTTGAGCATACCGGCATGACGTTCGTTGCCTGGCGTCAACAAGTTTGTCTACTGGAGGCCACTGCGCGGCTCAGCCATGGCGCGTCCATCACTGAGGTGGCGTTGGCCTTGGGTTTCAGCAGTTCCAGTGCCTTTACCTCGGTGTTTAGGCGCAACTTGGGGGACTCTCCGGCACGCTACCTGGCTAAATCCAAGGCAGCCTCGCTGTTCTGATTTGTTACTATCGCCGTCCTTCGTCACCAGGAGTCATCGCCCCATGCAACACCAGTGGGATGAAATGCACCGCACCCGCAAGCCCACGTTCGTACTGTGTGGTGAACCCCAAGGGGATGTGCTCAATCTCTATGTTCACGGTTATTCGGCGTTCTTCAACCGCCAGCAACTGGGCAACTTCAAGGAGCAGTTGGCGGGCATCGAAGGTTCGACCAACCTGATGTTGTTCTGGCCTGCGGGGCATTTCCTGGAAAATCTGTTTGCGCCCTTCAAGGATGTGATGGGGGCGATGCTCGGCGGCGGTAGCCTGGGCGCGGCGACGGTGGGGGTAGGCAAGGCCATTGCGTACTTTCTCGACCACTATAAAAGCGTCGAAGCACGGGTGGATGAGGTGGCCCGCAGTTTGCTGCCAGAGCTGGCCAGTTACCTGCACGGCGAATCCCTGGAGGTGCGCCGCATCAACCTGATCGGCCATTCCCTGGGCGCGCGGATTCTGGTCAAAAGCCTGTTGGCCAACCCCGACACCGCCCGAGAGCTGCCGTTGGACAATCTGCTGTTGATGGGCGGCGCGATCTGTACATCAAGCCCTTGGGATGAGGTATCGGCACCGCTCAAGGGCCGGGTGATCAACTGCCATTCCAGTAAGGATTGGGCGCTGGCGATGAAACCGGACACCGAGCGCTGTATTGGCCGTTATGCGATCCCGCTGACACCGGCGTTGAAGGCCAAGGTCACCAATGTGCATCTGGCATCATTTGATCACGCGGCCTATTGGCCGCAATTGCAGACGGTGGTGCAGTACACCGACCTGTTGCACGAGCGGCGCGGCATGATCCGTTCTGATCAGCGCAGCGCAGAGGTGCGCTTTGCCGAAGAGGACGCGGAGTTGTTCCCGGCCTTGGTTCAGGCGCGGCCGGAAGAGTTGAAGTTTCTCGCCGAACTCATGGCGCAGAAACGCAGTACATCCATAGACGCCAACGTTCGCGAGCCGCTCAAGCTCGCTATCGAGTTACAGCGCATGGGCGGCGACAGCTTTATGAACCTGGCCCGTGGGCATGGCGTGAGTTACCGCCAGATCGCGGAGGATGTGGCGCAGCGGCTGGGGATCAAATTCGGCGAGCCTATGGAAACCGTGGTTTTGGCAGACCTGGAAGCCCAGGTCGCAGAGAAACTCATCGAGCAGTACAAGGACAAGCTCAGTAACGCCGATCGGCGAGTATTCGACGCTGAACTCAAGGCTGCAGCGCAGAAAGAGCAGGGGCTGTTCAACCGGTTCGATGTGGGCCGCTCGGCCACCACCGCACTGAGCGGCACCGCGTTGGCAGGCCTCACCGGGTTTATGCTGCGGCGCGGCGCGGCTACTGCGATTCCGGTGGTAGGCCAGGCACTGGCGGCGGCGATGTTGCTGTTCAGCGGAGTGCGCGCGTTTTCGGGCCCGGCTTACTCGATTACGACCTTGGCAGTGTTGGTAGTCGGCGTGATTCGCCAACGTATGGAGCGCGAGGCGCTGAACCAGGAGATGGACCTGGTGGTGCAAGTGGTGGAAGCATTCGATCTGCCGCGTGACACGGTAATGCGCACGGTTGCGTCCGACTGCTAAGCTGCGCGCTTATCAAGTGTGTTTGCCTGGGATACCGCGTGAAATTCAGCCTGCCGAAAATCGCTACCGCTCCGTTCTGCCCGCCGGAAGTGGCGGGCTCCGTCGCCGTTGACCCCAAGGCTTCATTTTTCAAGCGCGCGCTGATGTTCGCCGGCCCCGGCCTGTTGATCTCCATCGGCTACATGGACCCGGGCAACTGGGCCACAGCCATCGAGGCCGGCTCGCGCTACGGCTACAACTTGTTATTTGTCGTGCTGCTCGCCAGCCTAGCGGGGATGGCGGTGCAGTGCCTGTGTTCGCGGTTGGGCATTGCCACCGGCAAGGACCTGGCTCAACTGTGCCGCGAACGCTACAGCAAGCGATCGGCGCGTACCCAATGGCTGCTGGCGGAAATTTCCATCATTGCCACTGACCTGGCCGAAGTGCTCGGTTGCGCCTTGGCCTTTCACTTGTTGCTCGGCGTGTCGCTGACCACTGGCATTGTGATCACCGCGTTCGACACGTTACTGATTTTGGCCCTGCAAAACCGTGGTTTCCGCCGCCTCGAAGCGATCATGTTGGCGCTGGTGGCGACCATCGGTGTGTGTTTCTTTATCGAACTGGTGCTGATCAAGCCCTATTGGCCGGATGTGCTCAGTGGTTTTACCCCCTCACTGTCAGCCATCAGCGATGCCGCGCCGCTGTACCTGGCCATCGGCATCCTTGGCGCGACGGTGATGCCCCATAACCTCTACCTGCACACCTCTATTGTGCAGACCCGCATGATCGGCAAGGACCTGGCCAGCAAACAGGACGCCGTCAAGCTGGCGCGCATCGACACCATCGGCTCCCTGGCCTTGGCCTTGCTGGTCAACGCCGCGATCCTGGTGCTGGCAGCGGCCGCATTCCATAACACCGGCCACGCTGATGTGGTGGAGATCCAGGACGCCTACCACCTGCTCGACCCGCTGGTAGGCGGTGCGTTTGCCAGCATCCTGTTCGGGGTTGCCCTGTTGGCCTCCGGCCAAAGCTCGACATTCACCGGCACCATCGCTGGGCAGGTGATCATGGAGGGTTACCTCAACCTGCGCATTCCTTGCTGGCAGCGCCGTTTGATTACCCGCGGGCTGGCGCTGATCCCGGCGTTCTTGGGCGTGTGGCTCATGGGCGACGATGCCATCGGTAAACTGCTGATCCTCAGCCAAGTGGTACTCAGCCTGCAGTTGCCGTTTGCGCTGTACCCGCTGATTCGCATGACCGGCGATGAACAACTGATGGGGCCGTTTGTGAACCGGCTGCCGACGAGGGTGTTGGCGTGGTTTCTGTTTGCGGTGATCAGTGGGGCGAATGCGTGGTTGATTGGGCAGTGGGTTTTTTAAATCAGACCAGGATCGCCAACGGCGTGTATTGGGCGATCTGCGAATCGGCTGTTATCAGCCGCATAGGTTCGTTCAAAGCCACCGTAATGATGAGTCGATCAAACGGGTCCTTGTGGTGATGCTCAAGGTCTTTCACCGCTATAGCGTGTTCTGTTGTAATGGGTAGTTCGACAAAACCGGCGTCCCTGCAATATTCACGTGTTCTGTCCAGATCAATATTGAGTTTCCCCAAGCTGACTTTAATGGCCATTTCCCAGAATGTTGCCGCACTGATGCAGATTTCTGCAGCATCTTCGATAAGCGTTTGAGCTTTCCTGGATAATTTAGGGTCGTCAGTCAGTGCCCAAAGCAGGATATGGGTATCCAGCAGTATCCTCATGAAGGATTGCCTTCGAAGGCATCCAACAGGTCGTCTGGCAAGGGGTCGTCAAAATTATCAGGGGTGACGAACATGTCTTTCATGGCGCCAATTCGTGGTCGCTTGGGTTTTGCTATGGGGACGAGTTGAGCGATTGCACGGCCATGTTTGGAAATCGTGATGATTTTGCCAGCGGCGGCTTCATCAACCAGTTTTGAGAGATTGGTTTTGGCCTCACCCAATGGCACGGTAGTCATTTGGATTTCCCCCTGTCTTGGCCAAATATAGCCAAAGCCGGGTGAGCTATCAAAGACGGCCTGACGGCTGGCAGAAGCCACGCGTTTGGCGCGTGATTGCTTGCGGTATAAGAAGTCCATGGAGTTTCTCCAAAAAGATTTCTTCAAATTCTGCTTTAGAGTGTCAGGCACTATAAATACTGGCCCGAAAATTCAGAACGGACCTACTTTGCCCAGTCAGAAATTTCCTCTACTGCCGACCTACCGATCCCAATACGGCACCGTTCCAAAACACTCCACAAAATAATCAATCACCGTCCTCACCTTCAGCGACAACCGCCGGCTGCCCGGCCACAGCGCTGCGATCTGCTGCGGCTCCAGCGTCGTGGCCACTTCGTACTCCGTCAGCACCGCCTGCAATGTGCCGTCGCGCAGGCCTTCGCCGATCAGCCAGGAGGGGAACACCACCAGCCCCAAGCCTTGTTCGGCGGCGTGGGTGAGGGTGTCGGCGTGGTTGCCGGTGATGGGGCCTTTTACGCTGTAGGGCGTCCAGTCGCCGCCGTCACGCCGGAAGAACCAGCGCTGTTGGCCGGTGATGCCTTTATAGGCCAGGCATTGGTGCTGGAGGAGTTCATCGGGGTGTCGGGGCGTGCCGTGCTTAGCCAGATAGGCGGGGCTGGCGGCGATGCGAAAGCGTTGGGGGGCGAAGATGCGTGCCTGCATGCCGGAATCGTTGAGCACGCCGATGCGAAACAGCAGGTCGGTGCCGTCTTGCAGGGGGTCGACGTAGGTGTCGGTTTGCTGGATATCCAGTTGCAGCTTCGGGTAGCGGCGGCACAACTCGCCGAGCCACGGTGACAGATGGCGCTGGCCGAACACCATTGGCGCATTGATGCGCACCAGGCCGCTGGGCTCGCTTTCCTGTTCCTGCAGGGCTTGGCCGGCGGCTTCCAGTTGTTCGAGCATCAACCGCGCATGTCGCCCGAGCAGGCGGCCGGCTTCAGTAGGGCTGACCGCTCGGGTGTGGCGGTACAGTAATTGTTGGCCCAGGGCCTGTTCCATTAACTGGATCTGCCGTGAGATAGAAGAGGGCGCCAGGCCCTCGCGGCGCGCCACTTCGGAGAAGCTGCCAAAGTCCAGTACAGCGACGAACAGGCGCAATGCCTTGAAACTTAGTTCATTTAAACCCTGCATTGAAACTCCAACCTGTGTGTTTTGCGCAAAGGTGTTGTCCGCATGCTCCCATTTATCGCACAGCACGGCCATCGGATAATGCGCGCCATGTTTCCTTTATTGAAATGCAGGTGATGTATGCAGGCGAGTTCTGTCGAGGGTGTGGCGCGCGCTACGCCGAAGAAAAACCTGATGCGGTTGCTGTTGTTGCCGCTGGTGATCCTGGCGGGCATGGGCCTGTCGGTTGAAGCGGGTTTGCTGGGGCCTTTGGGTGTGCAGGTGGGGCATCTGTGGGCGACGTTGAGTATTTTTGGTGTTGGCTCGGCGATCCTGTTTTTACTGTTGCTGTTCAGCGGCCCGCAAAAGGGCCCGGCGCTGACTGACTTGCCGCGCTGGCAGTTGATCGGCGGCTTTCTGGGGCCGATGTATGTGGTGGTGCTGACCCTGGCCACGCCCCATATCGGCATTGCCATGACCATGATTGCGATTTTGTCGGGGCAAGTGGGCAAGAGCGTGCTGATCGACCACTTTGGCTGGTTCGGCACTGCGCGCAAGCGGGTTAACGGCGAACGTTGGATCGCCCTGGCGTTGATTGTGGCGGCACTTGTTCTGATTGCACGAGGGTAAGACGATGAATCTGATTCTGTTATTGGTGCTGGTGATTGCTGCCGGCGCGGTGTTGAGTGTGCAGGCGGCGATCAATGGGCGACTGGGCCAGACCGTGGGTGTGTTGCGCAGCAGCCTGCTGACCTTCGCGGTGGGCGCGCTGACCACGGCTCTGCTGATTTTCTTCTTCGAACCGACCCAGGCCGTCAGCCTGCTGGATGTGCCGAAATGGCAGCTCACTGGCGCTTTGTTCGGCGTGGTGTACATGATTGTGATGGTCGGCGCGGTGCCAGTTGTGGGGACGGCAGTTGCGACGGTGGCGGTGATCGTCGGGCAACTGGGCATGGGCATGTTGATCGACAATTTTGGCTGGCTGGGCAACCCGGAGATCGAATTGTCTGGTAGCCGGATTGCCGCGATGTTGCTGTTGGCATTGGCGTTGGTGTTCATGTATCGCAGCAATACCCGACAGGTCGATTAACGCAGACGGCTAGACGCGGTAAAAATGTGGGAGAGGGCTTGCTCCCACATTTTGATCTTCATCAGGCTTCTGGGATGCCTTTTTCCCACGCTGACCAGTTCTTCAAAATCGCCTGAACCAGCGGGTTGCCCGTGCGATACAGGTTCTCCAACGCCGGCACAAACCCACCCTGATCCGCGTATTTCAACAGGTTGTCGACCTCGCTATAGCCAGGATAAGGCCGGTCGAAATCCGAACCTGCCCGCACCACCGCCAGGCGCTGAATATCCACCAACCCCTCACGGCTGGCACGCAGCAGTGCTTCATAGGTGGAGTTGTCTTCCTGTTGGGTGGTGCAGTACTCGCCTTTGTTGTCCGTCAGCAGCTTGGTCCAGACCTCGGCGCGTTCGCTCAGGCGTGTGCCGGAGAACCAGGTGTTGCCTGCCAGGGTGTCGCAACGGGTGACCTGCGGCGGCTGGTTCGCGGGAGCGGCGGGGTAGTGTTTGCGCCAGGCCGTGGACTCCTTGCTCTCCGTCAATTCGACCTGATGCGACAACGCAAACGCTTTGGCCTGCAACTTGGGGTTGAGCTCAAACACTTCGGTCTTGTAGTCCAGCGGCGGTTTTTCGTTGGGGCCCTTGGTGTTGATGCCGATGTAACCCGTCGGCCAATCCTTGGGTGCATCCCGCGAGTCCAATTCCCACTGGGTGCCGAACTCCACCAGGTAATGAGCCCACGCGGTGGTGCCGATGGTGCCGTGCTTGGGGCTGATACCGGCGATCCCAGCGATCAGGAAGTAGCTCTGGCGCAAATCGAACTTGGGCGACAGCGCGAGGGCCAGGGTGGACGCGGCCGCGTTGGTCTGGCCCATGCCGGTCACCAGCAGGCACACGGCCTGGGTGTTGCAGCGGATTATCGGGTATTCGGCTGAAAGGCCAGGCACGCGCACTTCTTGCTTGAGCTCCAGGCGATCGATCCAGGTGTGTGCCTCAGGGGCGAACATGGTGATCAGCATGACTTTGGGTTTGATCGGCACCGGGGCATCCGCCAGCACCACGTGGGGCAGCAGGGCCAGGCCGGCAGCCATCGAGAGACGGGTAAACGCTTTCATCTAAAGCTCCTCTATCAGAATTGATAACCCACGCCGGCGTAGTAACCCCAGCCGTCGGAGCGGGCGCGGAAGTTACCCTCGCCAAAATTCAACTCGCTGCCGTCTTCCCAGTTGCCGCCGTTATGGAAGTAACGGCCGACCAGGGTGAACCGCAGATGGGTAAACGAATACAGCAACACATTGGTCGCCACTACGGAGTTGGCGGTGCGCGCCGGGTTGTCCTTGTGCAGGTCGGAGCCAAAGTCGTAGTTGGTGAAGCCGATATAGGTCAGCGAAGCGCCATTGTCGAACTTGCCGAGGGGCACGATGTACTTCATCTGTGCACGGTAGCCGTCCCACGAATATTCATTGCTGGCGCCATAATTTTCCCACTGGTAGCGCCCGTAGAAGTTGGCCGACAGGTTGACCCGCGAGTGGGTGTCGATGTCGGTGCCCAGACCGCTGTACAGCGTATTGGCGCGGTTGGCCTTGTTGCTGCCGTGGTCGTAGATCCAGTCGAACGCCACATACCATTCCTTGAACGGGCCGATGGCCAGGCTGCGGCCAGCCAGGTAGTCGATGGAGATACGCGGCTCGTGCTCCATGAATACCGGCGAGCCGTGGTCCCACACGCCTTTGTCATTGCTGTTACCGATACCCAGGATCTTCGGCACATCAATATAGCCATACAGCTCAAACGGGCCCTTGCGGCCGAAGTACTCGTATTCCAGGTAAATGTCGTCGGAGGGTTTGGGGCCGAAGCTGATGTCTTTGCTGCCGATTAGTGTGAGGTCTTGGTTGAACCACTCGGAGAGGTAGGCGCCTTTTTTCGGCGGACTGGGCTCAACGCTCAGGGTTTCGCCCTGCGCTGAGTCATCCGCGGGGTTGGGTTGCGCCAAAATGGGCGCGCTGAGTACTCCCGTAACGGCGGCCAGTAGCAGGGAAACACCAAGGGAGGCAGGGTGCCTAGAGGTGGAGTGCATTGAAAATCCCTATTCGTACGCGGTTTGAACCCGATTCTTCGGGTAGCGGTGAACTTGGCTGGCAAGTTCGTACCGCAAACGTTTGCACAGGCTGTACCAACTTTGACTATTGGACTGAATCAGTTGAGAAAAATCGAAATTATTCGACCTCTTGGTCAGAATTGACTGGGTGTCATTTTTTCAACGTGATTGAACAGGTGCATCGCCGTTTCCCGCCGATATTCGCTTGGCGTTTGCTGCATCTCGATCCGAAAGTGCCGGTTGAAATTGGACAGGTTGGCGTAACCCACTTCAAAGCAGATCGCCGCCACCGACATCTCGCTTTGCAGCAATAGCCGGCAGGCGCGCTGTACACGAAACTTGCGCATCAGGTCGATAAAACCGTGGCCGGTGTTGCGTTTGAAAAAGCGCGAAAAGCCTGGCTCGCTCATCTCCAGTTGTTGCGCAATGACCGACAGGCGCACGTCGCCGGTGAGTTCACGCATCAGGTAGTCGAATGCACGATTGATGCGCTCGGCACTGCGGGCGTCCAGGGTGGGGGCGTAGCAAGGGCTGGCGAGGGCCTTCATGTGGGGCTGCGGGGCGTTTTTCAGGGTGTCGAGCAGTTGCAGGAACAGGATCAGCCGTTGCAGGCCGTGGGCGTGGCCGATGTCTTCCATCAGGCGTGCCGCCATCGTGGCCGTGTCGCCGCTGAATTCCAGGCCACGCCGGGCCAGTTCAAACAGCGGCTGCAAATCGCCCAGCTCTGGCAGGGCCTTGCGCAAGGCGAGGAGGGCGGCGCCATCGAATTGCAGCACTACGTCGCGGCCTGTGAGGTATTCGCCGGGCGCCAGTTCGCCGATCCAGTCGTGGGGCAGGTCTGGGCCGATCAGCGCCACATGCCCGGCGCTGAAGGCACCGATGAAGTCGCCCGCCACCAACTTGCCGCTGCCTTGGCGGATGAGGTGGATCTCGAACTCGGGATGGTGGTTCCAGCGTGCCAGATCATAGGGGTAGTCGTGCTCGAACCAGCGAAAGCAGTGGTCCGGCTCGGGCAGGATCACTTCCAGTTCGGCGGGGCGTTGCTCGAATAGCTGGGCGCGGCTGGCAGGCATGGCGAGACTTCTTATCGTTCTTGGGATCGCTCCAAAATACGCGCCTGTGTCCGCTGAACGCTACTGCTGGTTTTGCCCTGCACTGATACTTTTTTAACTTCAGGCCTGTGGTTAAAAAAGTACCAGTCGCGCATCCGCCACGGGTTTGTGAGGGCGCGGTCAAGCTGCTGTAATCGGCGCTCAACAACAAAAACAACAGGTAGAAACCGCTATGTTCAAGCTCCCGCAAGCGCTGTTCCTGCTTTCCGGCCTGACGCTGGCCATGCCCGGCCACGCTGCCGACACCGTCACCATCGCCACGGTCAACAACAGCGATATGATTCGCATGCAGCGCCTGTCCAAGGTGTTCGAAGCGGCGCACCCCGACATCAAGCTGAACTGGGTAGTGCTCGAAGAAAACGTGCTGCGCCAGCGCCTCACCACCGACATCGCCACCCAGGGCGGTCAATTCGACGTGTTGACCATCGGCACCTACGAAACCCCGCTGTGGGGCGCCAAGCACTGGTTGGAACCTCTGACCGAACTGCCCGCTGATTATGACGCCGACGATATCTTCCCCTCGGTACGCCAGGGCCTCTCGGTCAACAACACCCTGTACGCCTTGCCGTTTTATGGCGAAAGCACCGTCACCTACTACCGCACCGACCTGTTCAAGCAGGCTGGCTTGAGTATGCCCACGCACCCGACCTGGGCCCAGCTCGGCGAATTCGCTGCCAAGCTCACGGCCAGGGACAAGGACCAATACGGCTTGTGTCTGCGCGGCAAGGCCGGTTGGGGTGAAAACGTCGCCTTGCTGAGCACCATGGCCAACGCCTTTGGAGCGCGCTGGTTCGATGAGCAGTGGAAGCCCGAACTGACCAGCCCCGAGTGGACCGCCGCCGCCAACTTCTACGTCAACACCCTCAAGCAATATGGGCCGCCGGGGGTGTCGAGCAACGGCTTCAACGAAACCCTGGCGCTGTTCAACAGTGGTAAATGCGCGATTTGGGTCGATGCCAGCGTTGCCGGCTCCTTCACCACCGACAAGAGCCAAAGCAAAGTCGCCGACAGTGTCGGTTTCGCCGCCGCGCCAACCGAAGTCACCGACAAGGGCTCGTCCTGGCTGTACGCCTGGTCGTTGGCGATTCCGGCCACGTCCAAGCACAAGGACGCGGCCAAGACCTTTATCGCCTGGGCAACTTCCAAGGACTACATCCAATTAGTCGCCGATAAAGAAGGCATCACCAACGTACCGCCGGGCACGCGCCAGTCTACCTACAGCGACGCCTACTTGAAGGCCGCGCCGTTTGCCCAGGTGACCTTGGAAATGATGAAACACGCCGACCCCGCACACCCGTCTGCCCAGCCGGTGCCGTATGAAGGCATCCAGTACGTGACCATTCCCGAGTTTCAGGCCATCGGCACTTCGGTGGGCAAGTTCTTCTCGGCGGCGCTCACCGGCGGCATGTCAGTTGACCAAGCCTTGCTGCAAGCCCAGGCCACCACCGAGCGCGAGATGAAACGCGCCGGTTACCCGAAGTGATTTTTACAGGACATCGCCATGAAACGACTTGAAGGTAAAAGCGCACTGATCACCGGGTCGGCGCGTGGGATCGGGCGCGCCTTTGCCCAGGCTTACATCGACGAAGGCGCCACCGTTGCCATCGCCGATATCAACCTGCAACGGGCGCAGAAGACGGCGGCGGAGCTGGGCCCACAGGCCTATGCGGTGGCGATGGACGTCACCGACCAACACTCTATCGACGGCGCGATTGCTGCGGTGGTGGCCAAGGTTGGCAAGCTGGATATCCTGATCAACAATGCCGCGCTGTTTGACCTGGCGCCCATCGCCGATATCACCCGCGACAGCTTCGAACGCCTATTCTCCATCAACGTCGCTGGCACGCTGTTTACCCTGCAAGCGGCGGCACGGCAGATGATCCACCAGGGCCACGGTGGCAAGATCATCAACATGGCCAGCCAGGCCGGGCGCCGTGGCGAGCCGCTGGTGGCGGTGTACTGCGCGACCAAGGCGGCGGTGATCAGCCTGACCCAGTCGGCGGGGTTGAACCTGATCAAGCAGGGCATCAACGTCAACGCCATCGCCCCGGGTGTGGTGGATGGGGAGCATTGGGATGGGGTGGATGCGTTGTTCGCCCGGCATGATGGGCTGGCGCCGGGGGAGAAGAAGAAGCGGGTAGGGGAAGAGGTGCCGTTTGGGCGGATGGGCACGGCGCAGGATCTTACTGGGATGGCGGTGTTTCTTGCGTCCAAGGAGGCTGATTATATAGTGGCCCAGACCTATAACGTTGATGGTGGCAATTGGATGAACTGACGCGCATTCAGATAAATGAGACCTTAGTGGGAGCTGGCTAGCCTGATCCCACCTTTTATTCTCACTGTTCTTTACTTAGGGGCCTAATCAGAAAAACCGCGATCGAAGAAGCAAGGTTTTGTTAAAAAGCTTTTATGACTCAAGAGAATATAGTCATGCCCATTCGTCCGATTAAGAAAATGAGTAATATTAAAAAAAATATTCTGATAAACCCACTGCCATAGCGTAACGCCAAAAAAACTCCAGTGAGGGAGCCTGCAATGTTGCACAAGGCAACGACTCCACCTATTGTCCATAAGACGTTGCCGGAAGGTATAAAAAATATGAGCGCCGCGCTGAATGTCCCTAAATTAACTAGCTTCGCAGAGGCAGAGGCGTTTAAAAAATCAAACCCGAAATATTTCACAAAAACAAAGAGTAGGAGGCTACCACTGCCAGGTCCAAATGCGCCATCATAGAATCCGATCAATGCCCCCAAAAAAACACCCAACAGAATGTCGCTGTTACGGCATTCTTTATTTGCGTATGTTAGGCCGAAATCCTTCCTTGTAAATGTATAGCCGGCCATCACTATCAAAATGAAAAAAACAACGTACTCCATCGCGCGCTTAGGAATCATCGATACTGATAAGGCGCCAAGATAAGCAAAGATAAGTGCTGAGGTCATGGTGGGAAGCATTAATTTCCATAGGATTTTAATTCTTTTTGTATAGCTTAATATTGAGGATAGGTTTCCGGCCAGGACAGCTAGTTTATTCGTTCCGAAAACCGTGGCCAGGCTGTGTTGAGGGAGGGCATGCAAAAGTGCAGGGACTTGTACCAACCCGCCACCACCCACGGCTGCATCGATTAGTCCGCCGCAAAAAGCAAAGAAACCTAGCGCAATTAAAATCTGTTCAGATTCCATGTGGTGGCCCCGACGAGCATTTGAAATTTTGATCGCGCATCATGCACTCTTCTAGTGGGGAAGTTATGCTGCTTTGGAAACTCCGATTAGCTGGCGGGTTATGGCGGACGCTAAGCGGAGTTTTTCTAAGCGTTATCGAGTTGCTTTCAGTGTGGGTTGTATCTGTATTTGGAAGGCGCGTAAGCTAATTAGCTTGATTGTAATGAGCGTGCCGTGTGAGATTTATTACGTCTGCACGTCGAGGTCAACGCCTGGTGCATAGCGTTGAATGCCTTGCCAACGCGCTCGTTGTAATTAAGCATGATCTCTTTCAGTTGGCCCACCTCGAAATTGAGATGTACGGTGCGGCCATAAGCTTGCGCTGCAGCTAAAGCATGCAGGCCATGCCTGTTCTCCACTTCGCCAGCGTGGCCCACTACATAGCTTTTGGCTTTGCGCAAGCTGTGTGTGTCGTTACTGAGTGAAGGGTTGATCGTAAGTAGCTTGCTCTCAATATATTGGGCGATAAAATTGTATTCGCGACCATTCCAGAGTTCGGAGGCGATGGAGACCATAATGGCATTCATGATTGATTTTTTATGTTCATCTGAATTCATGGCTGATTTATGGTTTGCCACGCCGGTGTCATATAGGAACTCGGAAAATTCGTCACACTCACGGATTTTATAGTAATCGTTTACCCAAGAGGTAGCGCCAAATGCAGTCGTCATATGATGGTACATGCCGTCATGTCCTTTATGTCCAAGCCCGAAGTCATCCCTTGAAACTTCATGCATGTGTGCCATTACTGTATGGTAATCCATTTGGCAGTCAGCACGGGCGGACAGCGCGTCGGCTGACAAGCGCATAATTATTTTAGCTGAGACCAAACTAGTCGTTTTGTGGGTTTCATTCCAGCCATTGAAAAATTGTAGGACGCCAGGGTCAGTGTTTTCTTTTTGGAGTAGTACGAAAAATGCACTTTCAGCGTTTGAATGGGCCTCTTGGGTGATGGGATGGTTGAGCACCTCTAGCATGACGTTCTGAATGCCAGTGATTTGCGTGATCTGTGCCAATACCGGATCTCTTCGTTCATTTTTTAATAATGTCCGCCCTGGTATTTTTAAATTTTTACAATGCTTTGGTATCGCTTTGATAAACGCCTCGCCAAAGAGTTGCATTGAGCTGAATTGTCCCGATGTTTCACGCAGGCGGTGCAAGGGTGTTGAATTCATGGTCTTGCCTTATTCGTGGAGGCGTATTAGGTGGAGTCTGATTAAAACTGCCTTCATGAAATCAGAGCGTGCGACATTAGATGGCTTGATTGGCTTGCGACAAGTAATTTATAATCACTGAACTATTCACTTTTAGTGAGCAATGAAATGGAGCTCTCTCAGCTGACGATGTTTAAAATGGTTGCCGAACAGGGCAGCATAATTCGAGCTTCTGAATTGTTACACTGTGTTCCATCTAATATTACAAACAGGATAAAGCTGTTAGAGAAAGAGCTTGGCGTTGAACTGTTTATACGAAAGGGCAGAGGGCTTGTCATCAGCCCTTCGGGTAGGTTGTTTCTAGGCTACACAAATAGAATTCTTGCATTGTGTCACGAGTCTCGAAGGGCTCTTGATCCAGCATCAGAGCCGTCGGGATCTTTGAAAATCGGCGCGATTGAATCTTCAGCCATAGGCCGGTTGCCCAAGGTGCTCTCAAAATTTCATCATGATTATCCTTCTGTACAGATTCAGTTCAGTACGGGGGTATGGTCGCAACTGATAAGTGATGTAGTTGATCACACGTCAGATGGTGCGATAGTTGCTGTTAGAAGCGAGCATCCAGATGTTGAGTGTATGGAAATCTACCAAGAGGAACTTGTGTTAATTGCCTCTCCCACTGCAGGGAAAATACAACGACCTCAGGATGTGGTCGGGAAGGATATCTTCATGTGGCCCGAAGGATGTCCCTACAGAAAAGTACTGGAAAACTGGTTGGGTCAGCATGGTCTATCGAGTGTTATTACCAACATAGCTAGCTATGGAACTATTTTGGGATGCGTCAGTTCCGGCGAGGGTGTGTCGTTGGTGCCTAAAGGGGTATTTGATAAATTTTGCCGAATGGGCGGTATTAGTGGTCATGTATTTAGCGATTTGTTACCAGTAAAAAATTATTTTATATGGAATAAACACGCTGGGTTTCATTGTGCGAAAGATAAATTCGTTGAGTTGCTAAAGGAGGAGTTCAAAGATATTTGACATGCTTCGCCTGAAGAAGTCTTTACTGTCAAGGCTTCATTAAATCGTCCTCATTTTCGGATGAGGCACTAATCCGCAAAACTACGATCAAAAAAGTAGACCTCTCCAGGCTTGAGGCTCTCCACCGTCGCCTGCGGCCTACCCCCCTCGCCATGCTTCTTGCGCCCCGTCTCACGCAAGTACCCCGCCTCAGTCAGCTTCAACAACCGCTGACGAATACTGGTCTTCAGTACCGGCCGCGCCAGCACCAGGGAAAAGATCGTGGTCGCCTCCGGCGCGCTGAACTCATTACCCAAAAACATCAACGGCAAGCTGCTGTACAGCGACTTGGACAGCAACCGCTCCTGCACCGACGCCACGATCAGGTTGTGATCAAACGGTAGCTTGATACTGCCATCGGCCACTGCATCCAGCGCAAACCAGCCCTGATGCTCAGCCAATTGCACCTCATCCGCCACAATCGCCAAATAGTAAGTGGACGACGACCAACAGCGCGGGTCGCGAAACGCATCGCCTACGGTGCCCACCTGTTCGCTCCAAGCCAGCGTTAACCCTACCTTGTCACTGGCGCGCAACCGCTCGACCGCATCCTTGAGGCTCAGATCTTGCACGCCGCCGTTCACCACCACACCCGGTAGCGCCCAATGCCCGGCGAACGGTTCGGCGTCGCGCTTGTTCAGCAACAGCTTGAGTTCGCCGCTTGCACGGCCGTAACACAGCACGCACAGGTCAACGGTATGGAGGTAGGCGCTAAGAGGCATTTGAAGTCCTTATGAACGGTTGCGGGGCACAGTCTAACGGATCGGGCAGATATGTCATGTACTTGGCAGAGCATAGATAAATAAACTTTTCTTGCAATGAAAGTACATGACGTGTACTTTTGTTTGCAGACCACAGGAGAACCGCCATGACCCTCGTAAAAACCGCCATTGCTTCATTCGACGTCGATGCCCAGAAGAGCTTTACGCCGCTGTGCCCCAACGAATTGCCGGTGGCCGGTGGCGATCAGATTGGCGCCGAGCTCAACTATATGGCTAGCCTCGCCGGCCACCGCGTCGGCAGCAAAGACGCCCACACCCCGCACGCGCCCTGGGTGGTGTCGCAGCACAGTGAGATGTTGCAACCCACTGGCCTGGCCCACGCCGATGTGACCTGGGTCAGCCACTGCGTACCGGGCACCGAGGGCTTCACGCTGCTGGATGAATTGCCCACGCCCTACGACTATGACTACTTCATCTGGAAAGGCGTCGAACCCGACCTTCACCCGTATGGCGCCTGCTTCCACGACCTTCACGACAAGCTGTCCACCGGCGTCATTGAGTATTTGAAAGCCCAAGGCGTTGCCCGGGTGATCGTCGGCGGCCTGGCCCTGGACTACTGCGTCAAGACCACCGCGTCGCAACTGCTCAAGGCCGGCTTCGAGGTGGTGCTACACCTGCCGGCCTGTCGGGGTATCACTGAGGAGGGCAGCACCCAAGCGGTCAACGATTTGCTCAAGGCCGGTGCTGTCATCAGCCGCACCCGCGAAGAACTGGCCACGATGGTCACGCGCTAAGGAGAGACACCATGGAAAGTGCCTACGATTTTGACGCCCCGGTGATCCAGGGGCTGCTCGACACCGACTACTACACCTTCACCATGATGCAGGCCGTGTTGCACCAGTACCCCAACGTTGAAGTGGAATACAACTTCATCGTGCGCTCCAAGGAAAAGCTCGGCCATTTGATCCCGCAATTGCGCGACGAACTGGAGAAACTCGCTGGCTTGAACATGCGTGAAGGCGAGCTGCGCTTTCTGTTCAATCCGCGTTTTCGCGAGTACCTCACCCCCGACTACGAACGCTTCCTGGGCCTGTACCGTTTCAACCTGCGCTATATCCACGTCAGCGAAGTCGACGGGCAACTGAACATCCGCGTGATCGGCCCGATGCTGCACTGCATCATGTTCGAACAACCGGTACTGGCCCTGGTCAGCGAACTGCGCAACCGTGACAAGTACCCCGACGTGACCCTGGAAGACGTCACCCGCAAGCTGTACCGGAAGTTCGACTGGCTGGAAAAAAACCTCAGCCGCGACGAGCTGGCCGACCTGCGCGTATCCGACTTCTCAACCCGCCGGCGCCTGTCGTTCAAGGCGCAGCGCGAAGTGGTGGATATCATGCGCCGCGACTTCCCCGGCCAGTTTGTCGGCACCAGCAATGCGCACTTGGCCTATGAGTTCGACCTGCCGCTGATCGGCACCATGGCCCACCAATGGCTGATGGTGCACCAGCAACTGGGGCGCCTGCGTGAAAGCCAGAACGCCGCCCTGGAAAACTGGGTGCGTGAATACCGAGGCCGCCTCGGCATCGCCCTGACCGACTGCATCAGCACCGATTTTTTCCTCAAGGACTTCGATCTGTACTTCGCCAAGCTCTACGACGGCCTGCGCCAGGACTCCGGCGACCCCATCGCCTGGGCCGACAAGGTGCTGGCCCGGTACCAGCAACTGGGCATCGACCCGATGACCAAAGACTTGATGTTCTCCGACGGCCTGAACTTCGAAAAATGCCTGCCGATCCTGCGCCACGTGCGCGGCAAGGCCAAGTTTGGTTTTGGCATGGGTACCAGCCTAGCCTGTGATGTGGAAGGGGTAGAGCCGCTGAGCATCGTGATGAAACTGGTGCGGGTACACGGCGAGCCGGTGGTGAAGTTTTCCGATGACCCGATCAAGAATGTCTGCGAAGACGCCTCGTTTTTGCAGTACGCAGCCAAGGTGTTCAATGTCGCCAGTATGGAGGTGTGACATGCAAGACCGTATTGCGCAGGAACTAACGATCAATCGCCAGCTTGTGAAAGGCGGTGAGGCCACCGAAATCCAACGGCGCATCGACTTCATCAAGACCACCTTGCGCGGCTCAGGCTGTAAGGCCCTGGTGCTGGGCATCAGCGGCGGTGTCGACTCCCTCACTGCGGGCCGCCTGTGCCAGCGCGCGGTGGAGCAGTTGCGCAGCGAAGGCTACGCCGCGCGCTTTATCGCCATGCGCCTGCCCTACAAGACCCAGGCCGACGAACACGACGCCCAGGCCTCCCTGGACTTCATCACCCCGGACCATGTGGACACCCTCAATATCGCCGCCAGCGTCGACGGCCTGATGACCGGCCTCACGGCCACCGAAGCCAGCGCCGCCCAGGTCGATTTCATCAAGGGCAACGTCAAGGCGCGCACACGGATGATCGCTCAATACGCCGTGGCCAATTTGCATAACGGCCTGGTGGTCGGCACCGATCACGGCGCCGAAGCGTTGATGGGGTTTTTCACCAAATTCGGCGATGGCGCCTGTGACCTCGCGCCGCTGTCGGGCCTGACCAAGACTCAGGTAAGGCTGTTGGCGATGGGCCTCGGCGCACCGGACAATTTGGTGCACAAGCACCCCACGGCGGATTTGGAAGAGCTGGTGCCAGGCAAGTTGGATGAGCAGGCCTATGGTTGCTCTTACGAAGAGATTGACGCGTACTTGATGGGCGAACCGGTGAGTGAGCGGGTAAGGGGGATTGTCGAAGGGGCATACGGCAAGACAGCGCATAAACGTGCGCTGCCGATGGTGCCGTCGTAACGTGCACTCACTTGCGGTATAACCCTCGCACGCTTTAGTTTTCCGAGGCCCCGTTTTTCATGCAAAGCCCTTTGCAACGCCCGCTGTGGCAGGTCTACCTGATCTTTCTGGCACCGATGGTGCTGTCCAACTTCCTGCAGAGTTTTTCCGGCACCCTCAACGGCATCTATGTCGGGCAAATGCTCGGCACCCAGGCGCTGGCGGCGGTGTCGGGTATGTTCCCCATCGTGTTTTTCTTTATCGCCCTCGTGATCGGCCTGGGGGCGGGTGCGTCGGTGTTGATCGGCCAGGCGTGGGGCGCCCAAGAGACGGGGATGGTCAAGGCGATCACGGGCGCAACCCTCACGTTGGGGGCGTTGGTCGGCTTGACTGCGGCCGTGTTGGGCAGCCTGTTTGCGCGCCCGGCATTGCAGGCGCTGGGCACGCCGGTTGACGTGTTGGATGACGCCGTCGGCTATGCCCAGAAGATGATGCTGATCATGCCGTTGCTGCTGGTGTTTATTCTCTATACCCAACTGTTGCGCGGCGTCAGTGACACGATTTCACCGTTACTGGCGCTGGTGGTTTCAACCTTGGTGGGTCTGCTGCTGACACCCGCGTTAATTCGTGGCTGGATCGGCTTGCCGCCGATGGGTATCCAGAGCGCGGTGTACGCCGGGCTGGTGGGGAACGCGTTGGCGATGCTGTTTCTGATCCTAAGGCTGAGGCATAAAAACCATGTGATGGCGCCTGATCGGGAACTGGTTGCGGCGTTGCGGCTGGACCGCGCAATTTTAGGAAAAGTATTACGCATTGGCCTGCCTACCGGCCTACAGATGGTGGTGTTGTCGCTATCGGAATTGGTCATCCTCGCGCTGGTTAACAGTCACGGCTCCCAGGCCACCGCTGCCTATGGTGCGGTGACACAGATCGTCAACTACGTGCAGTTCCCAGCGCTCTCAATTGCCATCACCGCGTCGATCCTCGGTGCCCAGGCCATTGGCGCCGGGCGCCTGGAGCGGATTGGGCCGATTCTTCGCACGGGCCTGTTGATCAACACCTGCCTGACCGGCGGCCTGATCGTACTTGGCTATGTGCTGTCCCACTGGCTGCTAGGCCTGTTCATTACCGACGACGCGGCGCGGGTCAAGGCTGAGCACCTGTTGCACATCATGTTGTGGAGCATCCTGGTGTTCGGTTTCCAGGCGGTGGTGGGCGGGATCATGCGCGCCAGCGGCGTGGTGTTGATGCCGGTAGTGATCTCGATCTTCTGCGTGCTGTGCGTTGAGCTGCCAATGGCTTATCTGTTCAACGCCCACTTTGGCCTGGAAGGGGTGTGGATGGCGTTTCCGGTGACCTACCTGGCGATGCTGGGGTTGCAGGTCGCGTATTACCGGTTGGTGTGGCGGCATAAGCAGATCAAGCGTTTGGTGTGATACAGGTGGCGCAATTTAAGAACTGAAGGCGTGTAGCTCATGGCAAACCCCTATGCTGCGTTGTTCCAGGCGCCTGGTGCTCGCGCTTTTGTATTGGCCGGCATGCTGGCGCGCATGCCCGTGTCGATGACCGGTATCGGCCTCATAACCATGTTGTCCCAGGTGCACGGTGGCTACGGCCTGGCGGGTTCAGTGGCGGCGGTGTACGCCCTGGCCACGGCGCTATGCGCACCGCAGGTCTCACGCTTGGTGGACCGATATGGCCAAGGTCGAGTGTTGCCGATCGCTGCACTGATCGGCGGTGGGGCGTTGTTGATGCTGCTGCTGTGCACCCGCTTGCACGCGCCAACCTGGACGCTGTTCCTGTTCGCCGCGCTGACCGGCTGCATACCGAATATGTCGGCCATGGTGCGGGCGCGGTGGACCGAGTTGTACCGGGGGCAACCCGAGCTGCAAACGGCGTTTGCGCTGGAATCGGTGCTCGATGAGGTGTGTTTTATCGTCGGCCCGCCAATTTCGGTGGGTTTGAGTGTGATGCTGTTCCCCGAAGCCGGGCCGTTGATGGCCGCGTTGTTGCTGGCAGTTGGCGTTACCACGTTCGTGCTGCAGCGGGAGACCGAGCCGCCGGTGCATGAGCACCACGAGCATCACAGCGGTTGGTTGATTGCTTCCCCGTCGGTATTGATCCTGATGATCCTGTTGCTGGCCATGGGCGTGATCGTTGGCGTCGTGGATGTGGTCAGCGTGGCCTTTGCCCAGCATCAGGGCCAGCCAGCGGCGGCGAGCATCGTGCTGTCGGTGTACGCGATCGGTTCGTGCCTGGCCGGGCTGGCCTTCGGTACCCTCAAGTTCAAGGCGCCGTTACCCCGGCAGTTCCTGTTCTGCGGCGTGGCCACGGCGCTGACCACGTTGCCGTTACTGCTGGTGACCAACATTCCAGGGCTGGCAGTCGCGATCTTTATCTCCGGGCTGTTCTTTGCCCCAACGCTGATCGTGTCCATGGCCCTGGTGGAGCGCATCGTGCCGCCGAGCCGCCTGACCGAGGGCATGACCTGGTTGATCACCGGGCTCAGCATCGGCGTAGCCATCGGCGCTGCCAGCTCTGGCTGGATGATCGACCACTTTGGCGCCACCAGCGGGTTCTGGGTGGCGCTGGTGGCGGGTGCAGTGGTCATGGGGTCAGCGGTGCTGGGGTATCGGCGCTTAGGGTAATCAACCAATTGCCGGGCAAGTACCTGTACCGTGGTGTTGCAGGAATTCATTCAGCGCCTGGCGGGTCAGGTCGTTGAGCGTCACTTTCTTGCGGGTCGCCTCCAGCGCCGCCGCCAGGTGCAGGTCATGGCCGACCCGGACATTGAATGACCCTTTGCAAGGCTTCTCCGGTGTTTGCCCGAGGGCCTGGCAGGTTGTCAGGTAATCCTCCACCGCTTCGCGGAAAGCGGCGTCGAGTTCGCCCACGGTTTTGCCTTCGTAGCTCACCAGTGCCTTGATGAACAGCACCTTGCCGAACAGGCAGTTGTCTTCGAGGCTGGCTTCGATGGAGCCGATGTAGCCATTGTGTTTCAGTTGGTTGTTCACTGAATCAGTTCTCCTGATTTCAATTGTTCGATGATCTGGCGCCGAATGTAGTGTTTCAGTTCGTTGCCGGGATGAGGCTTGTGCAGCGTGATCATTGCACTGGGATCGCCAATGTCGAACCTGACGCGGCTTCCAGCCCCCTCAATCTGCTTGTAGCCCAGCCGTCGCAACAGCGTGACGAGTTCGGGCCAGGTAAAGGCCATTTGTTCATTGAGCAATTTGGCGAGCAGCTTTTCATTTTTCGACACGGCGATCCCTGCGTGTAACTAAATGTAGTTGCAAAAAGTGGTGTACGTCAATGCTAGCTCGGGTTCGGGAAGCTTTCCCGGGATTGATGTAACCCTTGATGACACGTCGCTGCACATCCCCATCCCTCGCTAATTTTTCCCGGGCCGATTCGTTTTATAGGGACGACGTGCCTTTGTGCTTCCTGCCTATTGCTCCGGATCCCAACAAATGAATGCTGAAGACTCCTTGAAACTTGCTCGCCGGTTTATCGGGTTGCCCCTGGAAAAACGCCAGCTGTTCCTGCAGGCCTTGCAGAAAGAAGGGGTGGACTTTTCCCGGTTCCCAATACCGGCCGGGGTGGAAGCCGAGGACCGCCAGGCGCTGTCCTACGCTCAACAGCGCATGTGGTTTCTGTGGCAGTTGGACCCAGGCAGCGGCGCGTATAACCTGCCGGGCGCAGTGAGGCTCAAGGGCGCGCTGGATATCGCTGCGATGGAACAGGCGTTTGCCAGTCTGGTGGCGCGCCATGAAACCCTGCGCACTGTGTTCCAGCGTCAGGCGGACGAGCACCTGTTGCAGGTGGCGATCGAGCCCGAGCTGGCCATCGAGCAATTGGACCTGAGCCACCTGGCCCCTGAGGCGCGCGAACAGGCCGTCAATGACGCGGCGATCACCCAGTCGTTGCTGCCGTTCGACCTGGCCGGCGGCCCATTGCTGCGGGTGCAATTGCTCAGGCTGGATGCGCAGGAGCACGTGCTGTTGCTGACCCTGCACCACATCGTCTCCGATGGCTGGTCGATGAACGTGTTGATCGACGAGTTCATCCGTTTCTACGACGCCCATGAGCGCAACGAGGCGCCTCAACTGCCGGCGCTACCGATCCAATACAGCGACTACGCCCTCTGGCAACGCCGCTGGCTGGAGGCAGGTGAACAGGCGCGTCAATTGGAGTACTGGCAGGCACGCCTGGGTGACGAGCATCCGGTACTGGAACTGCCCACCGACCACGCGCGCCCTGCCATGCCCAGCTACCAGGGCACTCGCCACAATTTTGCGATTGAGCCCGCGTTGGCAGCGCAATTGCGCAGTTGCGCCCAGCAACACAACGTCACGTTGTTTATGCTGTTGCTCGGCGCGTTCAACGTGCTGCTGCATCGCTACACCGGCCAGGGCGACATCCGCATTGGGGTGCCCATCGCCAACCGTAACCGCAGTGAAGTCGAGGGGCTGATTGGCTTTTTCGTCAACACCCAGGTGCTGCGTACCGAGCTGACCGGGCAAACCCGCATTGGCGAGTTGCTGCAAGGTATCAAGGAACATGCGCTGGGTGCCCAGGCCCACCAGGAGCTACCGTTCGAACGTCTGGTGGAAGCCCTCAAGGTCGAGCGCAGCCTCAGCCATACGCCGCTGTTCCAGGTGATGTACAACCACCAGCCGGTGGTTGCAGATATCGCCTCGGTCAGCACCGCTTCCGGCCTGGAATTGGCATTGGTGGAATGGCAAAGTCGCACCACCCAATTCGACCTGACCCTCGACACCTACGAAAAATCCGGCACCTTGCACGCCGCGCTGACCTACGCCAACGATCTGTTTGACGCCCCCTCCATCGAGCGCATGGCCCGGCACTGGACCCGTCTGTTGCAGGCGATGGTTGCCGATGGCGAACAGCGCATCGGTGAGCTGCCGATGCTTGACTGCGCGGAACAGCAGGTGTTGGTGCGCGATTGGAACCAGACAGCCGAGGCGTACCCGATCGAGCGCGGCATTCATCACCTCATCCAGGACCAAGTCCGGCGCACGCCGGATGCACCGGCGCTGGTGTTCGGCGCCACGACGCTGACCTACGCCCAGCTTGACGCCCGCGCCAACCAATTGGCCCATGCGTTGGTAGAGCGGGGCGTTGGCGCGGATGTGTTGGTGGGCATCTGCGTTGAGCGCTCCGTGGAAATGGTGGTGGGCCTGTTGGCGATTCACAAGGCGGGTGGCGCCTACGTGCCGCTGGACCCGGAATACCCTGAAGAACGCCTGGCCTACATGATCGAAGACAGTGGCATCCAGTTGCTGCTCAGCCAGCACAGCCTGTTGTCGCTGCTGCCCGTTGCAGGTATCCAGGTGATCGCCCTCGATCATGCGCCTGACTGGCTCGATGGCTACAGCCAGCAGGCGCCCGCTGTGGATATCCACGCGTTGAACCTGGCCTACGTGATCTACACCTCCGGCTCCACCGGCAAGCCCAAGGGTGCAGGCAACAGTCATCGTGCGTTGGTCAATCGGCTGTGCTGGATGCAACAGGCGTACGGCCTGGAGGCGGGTGATGCGGTGTTGCAGAAAACCCCGTTCAGCTTTGACGTATCGGTCTGGGAGTTCTTCTGGCCCCTGATGACCGGTGCCCGCCTGGTGGTGGCCGCCCCGGGTGAACACCGCGAGCCGGCACGCCTGATCGAGACCATCGGTCGCCATGGCATCACCACCTTGCACTTTGTCCCGTCGATGCTCCAGGCGTTTATCCACGAGCCGGGTGTGCAGGCGTGCTCCAGCCTAAAACGCATTGTCTGCAGCGGCGAAGCATTGCCACTGGACGCTCAACTGCAAGTGTTCGCCAAGCTGCCCCAAGCCGGTCTGTATAACCTTTATGGCCCGACCGAAGCCGCCATCGACGTGACCCATTGGACCTGCGTCGACGAAGGCGCAGACAGCGTGCCTATCGGCCGGCCCATCGCCAACCTCGGCACCTGGGTGCTTGACGCCCAGCTCAATCCGGTACCGGCCGGTGTGTCCGGCGAATTGTATTTGGGCGGTGTCGGCCTGGCCCGTAGTTATCACCGCCGTCCGGCGCTGACGGCTGAGCGATTCGTGCCCAGCCCCTTTGTTGAAGGCGAGCGCCTCTATCGCACTGGCGATCGCGTGCGCCAGCGTACCGACGGGGTCATTGAATACCTGGGGCGTCTCGATCATCAGGTCAAATTGCGTGGCCTGCGTATTGAGCTGGGTGAAATCGAGACCCGTCTGATGCAACACCCATCGGTCCGCGAAGCCGTGGTGTTGGTACAGGGTGGCAAGCAATTGGTGGCCTACCTGGTACTGGAGGGCGAAGCACCCGCCGACCTCAAGGCGTGGCTGCTCAAAAGCTTGCCGGAATACATGGTGCCGACCCACATGGTGCACCTGGCCAAATTGCCGGTAACCGCCAACGGCAAGCTCGACCGCAAGGCCCTGCCATTGCCGGATGCGGCACCGCAGCAGGCTTATAGCGCACCGGAAAACGCTCTGCAAAAAACCTTGGCCGCCATCTGGAGCGATGTACTTGGCATCCCGCAGATCGGCTTGGATGATAATTTCTTCGAGCTGGGTGGTGATTCGATCATCTCCATCCAAGTCGTCAGTCGTGCGCGGCGGGCCGGTGTTCGCTTGAGCCCGCGTGACCTGTTCCAGTATCAGAGTGTGCGCAGCCTGGCCTTGGTGGCAACCTTCGAAACGGCCATTGCCATCGATCAAGGGCCTGTCAGTGGTGAAGTGAGTCTGACCCCGGTGCAGGCGAGCTTTTTCGAGCAGGCCATCCCGGTACGCAACCACTGGAACCAGTCCTTACTGCTGACCCCCCGTGAGCCCCTGGAACCGGCACGCCTAGACGCCGCCCTGACTCGCCTGGTCAACCATCACGACGCCCTGCGTCTGCGCTTTATCCAGCAGGCCGAAGGGTGGCAGCAAACCCACGCCTTGCCGGTGGCCCAGTCTGGGTTAAGGGTTTGCGAAGCCGGCAGCGACGCCGAGTTGGCGGCGCTGTGTGACCAAGCCCAGCGCAGTCTCGACCTGCAACAAGGCCCGCTGCTGAACGCCACCCTGGTGCAAATGGCCGATGGTACCCAGCGGCTGCTGCTGGTCATCCATCACTTGGTCGTCGATGGTGTGTCCTGGCGTATCCTGCTTGAAGACCTGCAACAGGCGTGTCGCGACCAGGCCCTGCCGGCGAAGACCAGTGCCTATCAGCAGTGGGCCCACCAGTTGCAGGCTCACGCGCATACCCTCACGCACGAACTTGCGTATTGGCAGGCGCAGGCCACCGACGCTGATTTGCCCTGTGACCACCCCCAGGGCGGTCTGCAAAACCGTTTGGGTACCAAGCTTGAAACCCGCCTGGATGCCGAGCACACCCGCCAACTGCTGCAAGACGCGCCGGCGGCCTACCGCACCCAGGTCAACGACCTGCTGCTGACGGCATTGGCACGGGTCATCAGCCGTTGGAGCGGCCAACAACGTGCGTTGATCCAGCTCGAAGGCCATGGCCGCGAAGACCTGTTCGACAACCTCGACCTGACCCGCACCGTTGGCTGGTTTACCAGCTTGTTTCCCGTCAGTCTGCAGGCCGATGGCGATATGGCGCAAGCGATCAAATCGGTCAAGGAGCAACTGCGCGCCGTGCCACAAAAAGGTATCGGCTACGGCTTACTGCGTTACCTCGGCACACCTCAGGCCCGTCAAGCGCTGGCCGAGCAGTCAACGCCGCGTATCACCTTTAATTATTTGGGCCAGTTCGACCGTCAGTTCAACGAGTCTGCGCTGTTTGTGCCTGCCACCCAGGGCAGCGGCCAGGCTCAGGACAGTGAGGCGCCACTGGCTAACTGGTTGACGGTGGAGGGGCAGGTGTATGGCGGTGAGTTGACGCTGCAATGGGGCTTCAGCCGTGAGATGTTCAACGCGGCGACCATCCAGCACCTGGCAGATGAATACGCAGCCGAACTCAAGGCCTTGATCGCGCATTGCTGCGCTACGCCAGCGGGGCAGGTCACACCGTCGGACTTCCCGCTGGCGCGCCTGACTCAGCAGCAACTGGACGCGCTGCCCGTATCGGGCCCGGCCATCGCCGATCTCTACCCGCTGTCACCGATGCAGCAGGGCATGTTGTTCCATACCCTCTATGAGCCCGAGGCTCAGGCCTATATCAATCAGTTGCGCCTGGACATTCAAGGCCTGGACCTGCTGGCGTTCGGCCGTGCCTGGCAGGCGGCTATGGATCGCCATGACATCCTTCGCAGCAGCTTCCACTGGCTGGGCCTGGACACCGCCCACCAGGTGATTCAGCGTCAAGTCGATGTGCAACTGCAAGTGATTGAAGACGTCAATGCCGACCTCGACACCCTTGCCGATGCCGAGCGCGAGAAGGGCTTCGGCCTCAACAATGCGCCGTTGTTTCGCTTAATGTTGGTACGCAGTGTCGGTGAAACCTGGCACCTGATTTTCACCAGTCACCACATCCTGATGGACGGCTGGAGTAATGCCCAATTACTCGGTGAAGTCATCGCCCACTATGCCGGCCAGGTCGTGCCGGCGCCGTTGGGGCAGTTCCGTGATTACCTCGGTTGGCTGCAACAGCAAGGGCCGGGCGAGGCGTTCTGGAAAGCTGCCCTGGCACCGTTGCAAGCGCCGACGTTGCTGGCCGAGGCCTTGCGGCCATCGGTCGGTGGCGCCGGCACCGCTGAGCATCAAGTGGTGCTGGACAGTGACGTGACGCGGGCGCTGAGTGAATTTGTCCGTCAACAGAAAGTCACGCTCAACACCCTGTTGCAAGGCGCCTGGAGTCTGTTGTTGCAGCGCTATACCGGCCAGGAGTGCGTGGCCTTCGGTGCCACCGTGGCCGGGCGTTCGGCGCCGTTGCCAGGGATCGAGCAGCAGCTGGGCCTATTTATCAACACCTTGCCCATCATCAGCTCGGCCTCGGCGGCACAATCGGCGGGCGACCGATTGCGTGAGCTGCAAGGGTTGAACTTGAGTTTGCGCGACCACGAACATGTGCCGCTCTACGATATTCAGGGGTGGGCCGGTCATCAAGGCGCATTGTTCGACACGTTGCTGGTGTTTGAGAACTTCCCAGTGGCCGAAGCCTTGAAGCAAGGTGCGCCGGCGGGGCTGACGTTCGGGCGCATGCACAACCATGAGCGCACCCACTACCCGTTGACCCTGGGTATAGAGCTGGGCGCCAGCCTGCGCCTGGAATTCAGCTACGACCGAGCGCGTTTCAGTGCGTCCCAGGTCGAACAGCTGGCTGCCAACCTGCAGCACCTGCTGTCGCAGTGGGTGGCCGATGCCAATGCGCCGTTGGGTCGGTTGCAGTTGCTCGACCCTACTGGGCAGCGCGACGTCCTTGCTCTGAGCCAATGCTTGGGTGCAGTGGCCCAGCATGACCGTGTGCACCAGCGCATCGAAGCCCAGGCCAAGGCCACGCCTGAGGCGCTTGCGGTGCAGGCCGGTGGTGAGCAACTGACCTATGCCCAGCTCAATGAACGGGCCAACCGCTTGGCGCATTGTCTGCTGGCGCACGGTGTCGGGCCGGGGCAGCGGGTGGGTCTGGCGTCCCGTCGCGGTCCCCAGTTGATCGTGAGCCTGCTGGCGGTCCTCAAGAGCGGCGCGGCCTACGTGCCGCTGGACCCCAATTACCCTGACGAGCGCCTGGCCTACATGCTGATGGACAGCCGCCTCGACCTGTTGCTCAGCGAAACCGGTCTGCTGGCAGATCTGCCGCTGCCCGCCACGCTGGCGCGCATCGACTTCACTGCATCGGGAGACGAGCTGGCCGGCTATCCAAACACCAATGTGCTCAATCAAGCGGCTGCGGCCGACCTGGCTTACGTGATCTACACCTCGGGCTCCACCGGCCAGCCCAAGGGCGTAGCCATCGATCACGCCGCCCTTGGCCAGTTTTGTGAAACGGCAGCACAGTACAGCGCGCTGACGCCCGCAGACCGTGTCCTGCAATTTGCGACCTTCAGTTTCGACGGGTTTGTTGAGCAGTGCTACCCACCGTTGTGCGTCGGTGCAGCGTTGATCATGCGTGGTGACGAATTGTGGGACGCTGGCAGGCTTGCTACAGAAATCGTCATCCAAGGCGTGACCCTGGCGGACTTGCCGGCAGCCTACTGGTACCTGCTGGCCAAGGAATGTGCGCTCGACGGGCGTGCGTTGGGCCAGTTGCGTCAAGTGCATGTCGGCGGTGAAGCGATGGCCGTCGAAGGTGTGCGCGCCTGGCATGCCGCCGGTCTGGGCCATGTGCGTCTGCTCAACACCTACGGGCCCACCGAGGCGACGGTGGTGTCTAGCGTGCATGCGTGCCAACTCATCGATGCCAACGACACCTTTGGCATACCGATTGGCCGTGCCATCGAGGGGCGTGCGCTCTATGTGCTCGACAGCGGGTTTGAGCTGCTGCCGACCTCGGGCGTTGGCGAGTTGTGTATTGCTGCGGCGGCAGGCCTTGCCCAAGGCTATTTCGACCGCCCGGCGTTGACCGCAGAACGCTTCCTGCCAGACCCTTTCTCGGGTGTGCCGGGGGCTCGTCTCTACCGCAGTGGCGACCTGGCTCGCTACAGTGAACAGGGCGCGCTTGAGTACGTGGGCCGCATTGACCATCAGGTGAAGATTCGCGGGTTCCGCATCGAAATGGGCGAAATCGAAGCTTGCCTGCAAGCCCTGCCACAGGTGCGTGAAGCGGCGGTGCTTGCCGTGGAGGCGCCGACCGGCGCGCAGTTGGTGGCCTATGTGGTTGTCCGCCAAACCGCGGTTGATGGCCAGGCCCTGGCCGCATTACTGCGCCAATCCTTGCCCGACTACATGGTGCCCGCGCACTGGGTGCTATTGGACGCCTTGCCGCTGAACAACAACGGTAAGCTGGATCGCCGCGCCTTGCCCGCGCCGGATCTTAACCAAGCGCAGGCGGCTTATCTGGCTCCCCGCAGCCCGCTGCAACAACACCTCGCCGCCATCTGGCAGGCGGTGTTGCAGGTGGAGCAGGCCGGCTTGAATGATCACTTCTTCGAGCGTGGCGGGCATTCGCTGTTGGCAACCCAGGTCGTGTCCCGCGTACGTCACGAGCTCAAGCTGGAAGTGCCGCTGCGCAGCGTATTCGAGCACCCCACGTTGATGGGGTTTGCCCAGGCGTGCGAAAGCCTGCAAGTGCAGGACAGTGCGCCGATGCTGGCACTGGAACGTGGGGCGCCCATGGTGTTGTCGTCAGCCCAACAGCGTCAGTGGTTCCTCTGGCAACTGGACCCGCACAGTGCGGCGTATCACGTGCCGACGGCGTTGCATTTGCGTGGCCGGTTGAATGTTGCTGCGCTGGAACAGGCGTTCCAGGCGCTGGTGCAGCGCCACGAGATCTTGCGAACCACCTTCGTGGAGCACGATGAGCGCGCCTTGCAGGTAATCCATGCGCACGCTGAGTTGCCGCTGCAGCGAGGCAGCGTGGACGCCGCACACCTGCAGCAGTGCGTAGAGCAGGAGATCCAGCATCCGTTCGACCTGATCAATGGGCCGTTGATGCGCGTCAAATTGTTCGCGATTGCAGCAGACCACCATGTGCTGGTCATCACTCAACATCACATCATCTCTGACGGCTGGTCGATGCAAATTGTGGTCGACGAGTTGGTCAACCTGTACGCCGCCTACTGTGCGGGCAGTGAAGCGGTGCTGGCGAGCTTACCGCTGCAGTACGCCGACTACGCTGCCTGGCAGCGTCAGTGGGTGGCCGGAGACGACAATGCGCAGCAACTGACGTATTGGCGCGACAAGCTGGGCGGCGAGCAGCCTGTGCTGGAATTGCCGGTGGACTTCCCGCGCCCGGCTGAACAGAGCTTGCGCGGTGCCCGGCTGGACTTCGCCTTGCCTGATGAGTTGGCGAGCGCCTTGCAGCAGTTGGCGCAGCGCGAGCAAGTCACGTTGTTTACGCTGCTGCTGGCTTCATTCCAGATGTTGTTGCAGCGTTACAGCGGCCAGAACGATATCCGTGTCGGCGTGCCGGTGGCCAATCGTGATCGCTTGGAAACTGAAGGGCTGGTGGGGTTTTTCGTCAATACTCAGGTTCTGCGCGCGCAGTTCGACGACGGGCTCTCATTCATGAGCCTGTTGCGCCAGGTTCATCAGTCGGTGCTTGAAGCGCAGACCTACCAGGGCTTACCGTTCGAGCAACTGGTAGAGGCATTGCAGCCGCAGCGCAGCCTGAGTCATAGCCCGCTGTTCCAAGTGCTGTTCAATCACCAGAACCGTGAACTGCGCCAAGTCACGTTGGCGGATCTGGCTATCGAAGGCATCGCCTGGGACAGCGGCACGTCCCAGTTCGACCTGACCTTGGATACAGGCGAAGTGGCAGGGGGGCTGGCTGCTTCGCTGACGTACGCCACTGACCTGTTCAGCGCCGCTACCGTCGAACGCATGGCCCAGCATTGGCAGGCCCTGTTGCGGTCGATCGTTGCTCAGCCTGAGCAGGCCCTGGGCGAATTGCCGATGCTCAGCCCAGCCGAACACCAACTGATTCTGCACGACTGGAACGCCACGGCCCAAACCTACCCGCTGCACGCCTCGGTCCAGCAGTTGATCGAAGCCCAGGTGCTGAAAACCCCAGATGCACCGGCCCTGGCCTTTGCTCAGGTGCACTTGAGCTACGCCGAACTCAACGCCAAGGCCAACCGCCTGGCCCATCAACTGATCGCCAACGGCGTCGGCCCGGATGTGCTGGTGGGCATCGCCGTCGAGCGTTCGATTGAAATGGTCGTGGGCCTGCTGGCGATTCTCAAGGCGGGCGGCGCCTACGTGCCGTTCGACCCGGAATACCCGCAAGAACGCTTGCAGTACATGATCGACGACAGCGGCATCGGCCTGCTGTTGACCCAACAGGCCTTGCTCGCGCAATTGCCGGTGCCCGAAGGCGTGCAGGTGTTGGCGCTGGACGCGCTGGATGACGCAGCGTTCAGCAGCCACAACCCAAACATCGCGGTACAGGGCGAAAACCTCGCCTACGTGATCTACACCTCTGGCTCCACCGGTAAGCCCAAAGGCGCCGGCAACCGCCATTCGGCACTGACCAACCGCCTGTGCTGGATGCAGCAGGCCTATCAACTCACCGCCCGCGACACTGTGTTGCAGAAGACCCCGTTCAGCTTCGACGTCTCGGTGTGGGAGTTCTTCTGGCCGCTGATGACCGGCGCACGGTTGGTGGTCGCCGCGCCCGGCGCCCATCGCGACCCGGCGCAACTGGTGGCGCTGATCAACCGCGAACAGGTCAGCACCTTGCACTTTGTGCCGTCGATGTTGCAGGCGTTTTTGCAGGACAGCGACGTTGCCAGTTGCACCAGCCTTGCACGTATCGTGTGCAGCGGCGAAGCCCTGCCGGCGGATGCGCAGCAGCAAGTGTTCGCCAAGTTGCCAGGCGCGCAGTTGTACAACCTGTACGGCCCGACCGAAGCGGCCATCGACGTGACCCACTGGACCTGTGTCGAAGAGGGGCGCGACAGCGTGCCAATCGGCCGCCCGATTGCCAACCTGGGTTGCTACATCCTTGATGACAACCTCGAACCGGTGCCGGTTGGCGTGCTGGGCGAGCTGTACCTGGGCGGGGAAGGGCTGGCGCGGGGTTATCACCGCCGCCCATCGCTGACCGCCGAGCGTTTTGCCGTGAGCCCCTTCGGCAACGGTGAGCGCCTCTATCGCACGGGCGACTTGGCGCGCTACCGCGCCGACGGGGTGATCGAATACGCCGGGCGTATCGATCATCAGGTCAAGTTGCGTGGCCTACGTATCGAGTTGGGCGAGATCGAAGCGCGTCTGCTGGAACATGATCAGGTGCGTGAAGCCGTTGTGGTGGTGGTCGACAATGCCCTGCTGGCCGCCTATGTCGTGCCGGTTGATGCGGTTGCCCTGAACATCAGTTCACTCAAGCAACATGTCGCGCAGGCGCTGCCCGGCCATATGGTACCGAGCCATATCCAGGTGCTGGCACAAATGCCGTTGAGCCCCAATGGCAAGCTTGATCGCAAGGCCTTGCCCGCGCTTGATACCGGCGTGTCGCAACTGGCCTACGTCGCGCCGCAGACCGCGTTGGCGCGGCAGGTGGCTGATATTTGGCAATCTGTATTGGGTGTGGCCCAGGTCGGGCTACATGACAACTTCTTTGCCTTGGGCGGTCACTCGTTGCTGGCCACGCAAGTGACGTCGCGGGTGCGTGCATTGCAAGGCATGGATGTGCCGCTTAAGTCGCTCTTTGAACATGGCACTTTGGAAGGCTATGTACAGTCGCTGGCAGTGCTATCGGCGCCCGACAGCACGCCTGCCATCACCCGTATTGAGCGAGGCCCTGCGCTGGGCTTGTCCTATGCCCAGGAGCGACAGTGGTTCCTCTGGCAACTGGAGCCGCAGAGCGCGGCCTACAACATCCCCACTGCTTTGCGGTTACGTGGCGAGCTTGACTTGGCGGCACTGCAACAGGCTTTCGATGCGCTGATTCAGCGCCATGAGGCCTTGCGCACCCATTTTGTCATGCAGGGCGAGCGCACCTTGCAAGTGATTCAGGCGGCATTCTCCCTCGATATCGTGGTTGAGCCCGTGGCAGCGGGTATTGGCGATGCCGGGATCACGGCGCTGGTTGAGGACGAAATCGCCCAGCCGTTTGACCTGCTTAAGGGGCCGCTGCTAAGGGTCAAGCTGTTGCAGGTGGCCGATGATGATCATGTGCTGGTGCTGACCCAGCACCACATTGTCTCCGATGGCGCCTCGATGCAAAGGGTGGTGGCCGAACTGATCGACGCTTATTGCGCTTACCCGGATGACGCGATGAGCCAGGCGCCTGAGCTGGCGCTGCAATACGTCGACTACGCACAGTGGCAACGCCTCTGGATGGACAGCGGTGAGCGTGAGCGTCAATTGGCCTATTGGGTCCAACAGTTGGGCGGGGAGCAGCCGGTGCTTGAGCTGCCGTTGGATCATTCACGCCCGGCAGTGCAAAGTTATCGCGGTGCGCGCCTGGATCTGCCAGTGCCGGCGGCATTGAGCGCAGGCCTGCAAACCATGGCCCGGCGTGAAGGGACCACCCTGTACATGCTGCTGCTGGCGTCTTTCCAGACCCTGTTGCACCGCTACAGTGGGCAGCGCGATGTACGCGTGGGGGTGCCGATTGCCAACCGCAATCGCGTTGAAACTGAAGGCTTGATTGGGTTTTTCGTCAATACACAGGTCATGCGGGCCGAGGTCGATGCCCAGCAGCCGTTCAGTGCTTTGTTGCAGCAGGTTCGGCGGGCAGCGTTGCAAGCCCAGGCCTATCAGGATTTGCCGTTCGAGCAACTGGTGGAGGCCTTGGCGCCTACCCGCAGCCTTAGCCATAGCCCGTTGTTCCAGGTGATGTTCAATCATCAGGCCAGCGATGTTCGCGCTGCACAGGCTCGTTCCTTGCCGGGACTGAGTATTGAGGAGGTGCGCTGGGACAGCCACACCGCCCAATTCGACTTGACCCTGGACACCCACGAGTCAGTCGACGGCGTGCACGCCTCATTGACCTACGCCACCGACCTGTTCGAAGCCGCCCGCATCGAACGCATGGCCCAGCATTGGCTGGCCTTGCTGCAAGGCATCGTCGATACGCCGGACCGCGCAGTCGGCGAGCTGGCGATGCTCAGCCCAGCCG
>NZ_UTKY01000074.1 GCF_900583165.1 Pseudomonas viridiflava
TGGTCGATCAGCTCTTTTGGAATGGATGGAAGGTCACGCGGGGCCTCACGGGCCGGTTTCTTTTTGGTTGGCATACATGCACCTCTTCAACATGTTATGCCCGAACACAAAATTTATGACAGTCCCGCCCCCTCCCACCTTTGACTGTATTCACAAATAGAGATTTGTGAACCCAATCCATTGTGGGAGGGGGCTTGCCCCCGATGAGGCCCTCACGGTTTCGCAGTTGCATTGCCTTGCGCGACCACCCACTCCACCACCTGCCTATTCAACTGATCCCCCGCCGCTCCAAACCCTGCTACCACCGCCGGCACCTTGGCGTCACTGACCGGCTGACGCACCTCAAACCGCCGACTGGCAATAATCCGCTGGTCACTCCCACGCACCAGCCGTGCATCCAGGCGAATGACGACTTCTACGGTATTGCCGTGATACTCACTCTGAAACGCCTGCAACTGCCCACCCAGCTCATAGTCGGCCTGCAGATTGGTCTCGTCGGTGCTCAACAACGTCACCCGACCATCACGCTGGAAGCCATCCAGCAGACGGTTGCGCAACAGCACCGGCGACGGGTCGCTCCAGCGCGAATTGGCGTAGCTGCTGATCAGGTCGCCATTGGGCACCACCGCAATGCGCGGGCTGTCGAGGAATTCGCTGCTCTGGGGCTTGGTCACTCGCAGTGACCAGCTCACCGATGGGCCTTGGGCAGTCGCCGGGGCCACAGCCAAGCGGTACACATCCGAAGGGTCGGGCTTGGGCAGGATCGAGCACGCGCTGACGAGTGCCAAGGCCACGGGGGCGATCATTTGGTAAGCACGCTTCATGGCGTGAACTCCTTGTTCTTGTCGCTGCCCAGCAGGTAACCGCTGGGGTTGGCTTCCAGGCGGCGGGAGATGGCGCGCAGCGAACCCAGGGTTTCACGCAGTTCGCGCACGGCCGGTGCCAGTTCGTTGAGGCCTTGCATGCCGCTGTTGACCGAGTCTTTGTTGTCGGTCAACAGGGTGTTGATGGTGGCGGTGCTTTTTTCGAGAGACTTCATGGCCTGCTCGGCACTGCTGAACGCTTGCTTGCCTTGATCGTTGAGCAGGCCGTTGGCGTTGCGCATCAGCACGGTGGTTTGCTCCAGCGCGCCGCTGGCCTGTTTGCTCACCTGCATCAGTTGCTGCATCACCACTTTGATGTCGCCGCGCTGGTCGGCGATAGCACCGGTGGTTTGTTGCAGGTTGTCGAGGGTGGTGCTCAAGCGTTCGACGTTTTCCCGCGAGAACAGCGCGTTGGCGTTGTGCAGCAGCAGGTTGATGCTGGTCATCAGGTCGTTGCTGTTGTTGAGCAGGCGTGCGATGGGCGACGGCGACGCGATGATCTCTGGCAGGTTGCCGTCCTTGCCCTTGAGTTCAGGGCTCTGCGGCGTGCCACCGCTGAGCTGGATGATTGACGTACCAGTGATGCCGGTCAGGGCCAGCTTGGCCTGGGTGTCGACCTTGATTGGGGTCTGGCCCGCCAGGCGTATGCGCGCGAGCACACGGCGCGGGTCTTTCGGGTCCAGGCGCAGGCTGATCACGTCGCCCACTTTGATGCCGCTGTACTGCACCGCGCTGCCTTGGGACAAACCGCTGACAGCCTCGTTGAACACCACTTCGTAATCCTGGAAGGCGCTGTCGACGCTGGATTTGGCCAGCCATAGGCCAAACAGCATCGCGCCGACCACCACGATCACGCTGAACAGACCGATCATCACATGATGGGCTCGGGTTTCCATGTCATACCTCGTTGAGCGGTTGAGCGGCATCCAATGCCGCGCGGCCCCGGGGGCCGTGGAAATATTCGTGGATCCACGCGTCGTCGGTTTCCGAGACGACGTCGATGGCATCGGCTACCAGCACTTTCTTTTGGGCCAGCACCGCTACGCGGTCGGTGATGGTGTACAGCGTGTCGAGGTCGTGGGTGACCAGGAACACGCTCAGGCCCAGCGCATCGCGCAAGGTCAAAATTAGTTGGTCGAATTGCGCTGCACCGATCGGGTCGAGACCGGCGGTGGGTTCGTCGAGAAACAGGATGTCGGGGTCCAGGGCCAGGGCGCGGGCCAGGGCGGCGCGCTTGATCATGCCGCCGGACAGCGACGCCGGGTACTTGTCGGCCGCCGACAGCGGCAGCCCGGCCAGGGCCAGTTTGACCGCGGCCAGGTGTTCGGCATCGCGGCGGCTGAGGCCGGCGTGCTCGATCAACGGTAGCGCGACGTTCTCGGTGACGGTCAGTGACGAAAACAACGCGCCCTTCTGAAACAGCACGCCGAAGCGTCGTTCGACCAATGAGCGCTCATGTTCCGGCAGGCTTGGCAGGTTCTTGCCGAACACCCTCACCTCACCTTCGCTGGGCCGCCGCAGGCCGACAATACTGCGCAGCAGCACCGACTTTCCGCTGCCCGAGCCCCCGACCACCGCGAGGATCTCGCCTTTATACAAATCCAGGTCGAGGTTTTCGTGCACGCTTTGGCTGCCGAAGCGATTGCACAAGCCCCGCACCTCGATCACCGCCTCAGAGGGCGCACGGTGTAGACGACTCACCAGCCCATCTCCATGAAGAACAGTGCAGCGACCGCATCCAGCACGATCACCACAAAGATCGATTGCACCACGCTGGAAGTGGTGTGGGCGCCGACCGACTCAGCACTGCCGCTGACTTTAAAACCTTCCAGGCAGCCAATAGCGGCGATCAGGAAAGCAAAGATCGGCGCTTTCACCATGCCCACCAAAAAGTGCTGTACACCGATGTCCGATTGCAGCAGCGACAGAAACATCGCCGGTGAGATATCCAGGGCGATGGCGCACACCACACCACCGCCGACAATCCCCGACAGCATGGCCAAGAACGTCAGCATCGGCAGCGACACCAACAACGCCAGTACGCGGGGCAATACCAACAGCTCCATTGGGTCCAAGCCCAGGGTGCGGATGGCGTCGATTTCTTCGTTGGCCTTCATCGAGCCGATCTGTGCGGTAAAGGCACTGGCGGTGCGGCCGGCGATCAGGATGGCGGTAAGCAATACGCCAAACTCTCGTAGGAAAGAGAACGCCACCAGGTCTACGGTAAAAATCGTCGCGCCAAAGCTCTTTAAGACTGTGGCACCGAGGAAGGCCACCACGGCGCCCACCAGAAAGGTGAGCAACGCCACGATCGGCGCGGCGTCGAGGCCGGTTTGTTCAATGTGCGCAACCATCGGCGTAAGGCGCCAGCGCTTGGGGCGGAAAATCCCACGGGCGAAGGTTTCCAGGATCAGGCCGATGAAACCCAACAGCTGCTTGCTGTCTTGCCAGACTTTATCCACAGCCCGGCCGATGCGGGCCAACACCTGGATGCCAGTGGCTTCGTCCGGGGCTTTATCGGGTACGCAAAAATCGTTGAGGGAGCGGTAAACGGTCTTGAGCAAGGCGCGGTCGGCGGCAGACAAGCTGCAATCGGTCTGTTCGGCGGATTGCTCGATGCGCGTAGGCCCCAGCAACTCCACCAGCAACGACGCACCGGCGGTGTCCAGCGCACCGAGGCCATTAAGGTCGATGCGCGCGCCGGCGTCGTATTGGCCGTCGAGCTTGTCCGACAGCTTCTTCAGGTTGGCGTAGTGGGCAAGCGTCCAGTCCCCCGTAATCCGCAGCTGTGGCGGGGAAGTGGACGTGTCGAGGTGGGCTGCGCCGGCCGTGGTACTACTGGTCATAAGCTCCGAGCTTGTTTGGCTATCCACAATCCCTACGTAATAGCACGATCCTGCCTACTTGGGGTTGTCCGTTTGTGCTGTGTCGGTGACTTTGAAGCGCAGCACGCCAATCACTTGGCCATCTTCGGTCAGCACTTGCACTTGCCAGCGGCCGGTCGCGTCGCCCGGGAAGTTCTGCTTGTGGGTCCAGGCGCGGTAACCCTCCTTGCGCCCGCCGTGGATATCCAGGGCGATGCGGTCGACCTCTTTGCCATTGAATTTCCACACGTGGTAGATGCGCTCGTCCAGCCCGCGCGGTGCGTTGATCGCGGTGTAGGCGTAGAGGCCGGTGCTGCGCAGTTGGGCGGCGTTGACTTCCTTGAGGTCGTCGCCGGGTGTGCGGTCTTTCAGTTGGGTGCTGATGGCTACTTCGGTCATCCACAGGGTGGCCGGCGGCACCCAACTGCGCAGGAACCAACCTGCGCAGCCAATCGCCGCCGTCACCCCCAGCAGCATTGCCCAGCCTTTGAGGCTGCGCAGCGGCAAGCTCACGGCCAGGCTCGGGATCGACAGCGCCATGGCCACGCCAAGCGCCAGCTTGTAACTCTCGGCGGTGGTCAGGTGCAGGATGATCGGCAGCGCGGTGAGCAAGGCCGCAAACAGCGTCAGCGTATGCAGCGCGAGAAACAGCGAGCGCTTGGGCGCCAGCCACTTGTAGTACAGCGGGTCGACGATCGACACCAGCGCCGCCGCACCGAGCAGGCCGGTGAATATCGACTGGCCGCTGTTCCAGGCGGTGGTGACGAAAAAGAACGGCAACACAAAAAACAGACTTTCCTGGTGGATCATCTGGGTCGCGTAGCGCAGCAGTGGTTCAGGGATTTCGCGCTTGAAGACTTTGGTGAACAGCTGGGTAAAGCTGTTTTCCAGCATCAGCCACAGCCAGCTCACCAGCATGATCACGGCGATCCAGCTGGCCATGCCTTGCTGGCGGTCCACCAGGATGAAGCTGCACACCCCCGAAATGAAGCCGCCGAGTGCAATCACCCCCGGGTAGCGCTTCATCAGGACGAGTACGCGCTCGATAAATTGGGTCAGGTTTTGCATTCGGTGGTTCGCAGTCTTTGTGGGAAAAATCCCAAACAGAATAACGTCTTAACTCGGTGTTCGGTGCCCGATTACGCGATCCGTTTGCGATAAACCCGCACACCGATCAACACAATCGCGATCAGCGCGAGTATGCCGCCCCCAATCCAGCTGAGGCTGTCGTAGCTCAGCAGTGGTTTCTCGATGCGCCAGTAACCAGGCTGCTTGAACACCTCGCGCAGGGCTTGGTTGGTCTGGTCCAGGCTCACGGCCTTGATGCGTTTGGCCGGGTCGCTGAAGTGGCCGTTGTTGTAGTCGGCGGCGGCACTCCAGTAGTAATCCGCCAGGGCGCTATTGCCCTGCACGGCCCAGGTCTGGCGGGCGATGGCGGCTTGTTTCAGGCGGGCGAATACGGTGGGGTCGAGGCCGTTTTTCAGCAATTGTGCCTGCAACTCTTGCAGCACGTGCTCGGCTTCGGGGAGGTCTTCGCGCTCAAGGTCGGCATTCAGGCTGAGAAAACCGACGCCGCCGAGCACTTCGCGTTCGCTGAAGGGGCCGTAGGATAAACCGTGCTTGAGGCGCAGTTCGCGATACAGCGCCCAGTCGAGGTAGTCCTTGAGCAGGTCGTAGGTTTCATCGTGTTGCTCATCCAGTACCGGTTCGGGGAACAGCCAGTGCAGTTTGGCGCTGTCGCCGACCCAACCGTGGATCAGCTCGCGCTGGCTGGCGGCGGCGTGCTGGATTGCCGGTAGCGCTGGGTGCTCGGTAGGGTCAACCGGATCGAGTTGACCGTAGGTCCGTTCCAGATAGGCCGGCAGCAGTTTGTCGAGGTCGCCGACGATGATCAGGGTCATGTTGTTGGGCGCGTACCAGCTCTGGCGCAAGGCCTGCAGCTGATCGCGTGTGAGGTGTTCGACCTCGGCGCGTTCGGCGCATTTGAGCCCCAGTTCGACGGCCAGTTGGCGGCTGGCGGTGTGGCCCAGGTCTTGGCGGTCGAGCAGGCGTTGCAGGTGCGAGTAATGGCCGCCGTCTTCGCGCTCCACCACTTGCTTGGCGGCGGCGATGTTGGCATCGCTCAACTCGGTGCGGGTGATGATCCCCAGCAGCAGGTCCAGCACCTTGCGCTGGTTTTGCGCGGGCGCTTCGATCACGAAGGTGGTGTCGGCATTGCTGGTGTAGGCGTTCCACTCGCCACCCAAGGCCTGCATGCGATCTTCGAGCTCGCCCTCACCGCCGCCGTCGATGCCGCTGAACAGCAAATGCTCCAGCAGGTGCGGCAGTTCTTTTTGCTCGCAGGGGAAGTCATCCAGGCCTACGCCCACCACCAGCCGTATCGCCACATGGCCACGCTCGGTACCCGGTTTGAGCAGCAATTGCAGGCCGTTGGGCAAGGTGTAGCCCTCGACTTGCAGGCGGTCAAAGGCAAAGGCATGGGTAGCGCCCATGAGCAGGCAAGCGAATAACAGGCGACGCATAACTGGCTTCCTGGCGAGTGAGGTCAGTTTTAACTGACTTCACGGGCCATCGTACGTTCAGGGCGAATGCGTGATGTCGGCAATATCTTCGGCCGAGAGCGCGCCGGTGTCAGACGTTTCCAACACTACATACGCACTGCTGCAAAACAACGAATTCAAGCGTTTCATGTCGGCAATCAGCTCCAAGTGCAAGGAACTGGTCTCCAGGCTCTGTACGATCTTGCGCTGCAGGCGGCTGACGTGGGCGTGGGCCAGGCGGCGCTCCTGGGCGCGAAAGCGGCGCTTCTCGCGCAGCAATTGGCGTGCGCTTTCCGGGTCGGCACTGAGGAATACCGAGAGCCCCAGGCGCAGGTTGGCGATCAATTGGCCGTGCAGGCCGGAGAGTTCCTCCAGGCCGACCTCGGAAAACTGCCGACGCTGTGAGGTTTTCTGCTGCTGGACTTTGCGCAACATGCGTTCAATCAAATCGCCGGCGAGTTTCAAGTTGATCGACAGCTCGATGATTTCGGCCCAGCGGCGGCTGTCCTGTTCACTGAGGTCTTCGCGAGGCATCTGCGCCAGGTAGAGCTTGATCGCGCTGTACAGCGCTTCGACATCGTCGCTGAGGCTGCGCATCTCTTGGGTGATCGCGGTTTGCTTGCCGCGCAGCACTTCCTGCATCGAGGTCAGCATGTTGTCGATCAGGTCGCCCAAGCGCAGGGTTTCGCGGGCGGCGTTGGCCAAGGCCAGGCTTGGGGTGCTGAGGGCAGTCGGGTCCAAGTGGCGCGGCTTGGCCTTGCCGTTGGCCTCGGGTTGCTCGGGGAGCAGCCAGGCGCACAGGCGGGCCATTGGGCCAATGGTCGGCAGCAGAATCAGACAGCGAGTGACGTTGTAGAGCAGGTGGAAGGTAATGACCATGCCTTGGGCGCTGTAGTCCAGGCCATCCATCCAGAGGACGAGGGGGTCGAGTACCGGAATGATCAGCAGCAGGCCGATCAGCTTATACAGCAGGCTGCCCAAGGCAACCTGGCGACCGGCGGCGTTCTGCATATTGGTGCTGAGAAAGGCCAACACCCCGCTGCCGATATTGGCGCCGATCACTAGGCCAATCGCTACGTGCAAGCCGATCACGCCGGCACCGGCCAGGGTGGCGGTGAGCAGCACAGCGGCCAGGCTGGAGTAGGAAATCATCGCAAACAGCGCGCCAACCAAGGCGTCCAGCAGGATGTCGCCTGTCAGCGAAGCGAAGATGACTTTGACGCCCTGGGCATGGGTAATGGGTCCGGCGGCTTCGACGATCAATTGCAGCGCCAGAATGATCAGGCCCAGGCCGATCCCCACCCGGCCCAACTGCCCTGCCCGCGTTTGTTTGCGCGACAGGAAGAAGATCACCCCGAGAAAAATCAGCAGCGGCGACAGCCATGACAGGTCAAACGTCAGCACCCGTGCCATCAGCGCCGTACCGACGTCGGCGCCAAGCATGGTCGCCAGGGCGGGCATCAACCCCATCAGGCCTTGGCCGACGAACGAGGTGACCAGCATCGCCGTGGCGTTGCTGCTCTGCACCATGGCGGTCACCAGGATGCCGGCGATAAACGCCAGCCAGCGCTTGGACATGTTCTGCCCGATGACTTGGCGCAAGTTGGAACCGTAGACCCGCAGGATGCCGGTACGGACGATGTGCGTGCCCCAGATAAGCAGGGTCACGGCGGAAAGCAGATTGAGCAAGGTCAGCATGCTCGGCCCCCCGTGTGGGTGCGCTCCAAAAGGAGCGTAGGAAGTTTGCCGCGTGCCGCTCTACGTCTTGTACTTAAGCTGTAGTTGGCGAATGGCCTGCGCGCCAGCATCGCATAGCTAAAGTGACGATTGAAATAAAACTGTCACATGTAGGAGCGAGCTTGCTCGCGAAGAAAGTCAACGATAACGCGTTCATTTTGAAAGAACGCGGTGCCCTTGAGTTTTTCGCGAGCAAGCTCGCTCCTACAGTGACGGCGATGCGGCGTTCCGGTTATTGACCCGGAATATCTTTACGCAGTTTCACTGGATCCTGCTGTTTCTTCTTTTTCGCGATGGCGGTGCGCATCTTGATGTTCACCGCTTCCACCGCCAACGAGAACGCCATGGCGAAGTAAACGTAGCCTTTAGGCACGTGCACGTCGAAGGATTCAGCGATCAGCACGGTACCCACCACCAGCAGGAACGACAGCGCGAGCATTTTCAGCGACGGGTGCTTGTCGATGAATTCGCTGATGGTGCCAGCAGCCAGCATCATCACCAGGACTGCCACGACAATCGCCGCGACCATGACCGGTACATGGGAGACCATGCCGACGGCAGTGATCACCGAGTCCAGGGAAAACACGATGTCGATAATGGCGATCTGGATGATGGTATAGATGAACTTGCCACCCTTGCCGCCCGGCTCGTCGTGGGTTTCGTCTTCACCTTCCAGCGCGTGGTACATCTCTTGGGAGCTTTTCCACAGCAGGAACAGGCCGCCGAAGAACAGGATCAGGTCACGGCCGGAAATGCCTTGGCCAAACACCACGAACAAGTCTGCGGTCAGTTGCATGACCCAGGTGATCGACAGCAGCAACAGGATGCGCGTGACCATGGCCAGGGCCAGGCCGAAGATCCGGGTGCGCGCCTGCATATGCTTGGGCATGCGGCTGACCAGGATCGAAATCATGATGATGTTATCGATGCCCAGGACGATCTCGAGGGCCGTCAGGGTGAAGAAGGCAATCCAGATCTCTGGATTGGTCAGCCATTCCATGTGTATTCCTTTGAGCGTGTGTTAAACCGCGCCGACCTAGGGTCGGCGCAGTTGGGTTGTACGATTATAGAGTGCTGAACAGCGGAAAAATCCCCATCAGCAATGCGGCGAACATTATGCACAGGCAAACCAGCACTGCCCACTTCAGGGTGAAGCGCTGGTGATCGCCAAACTCGATGCCGGCCAGGGCCACCAACAGGTAGGTGGACGGTACCAGCGGGCTGAGCAAGTGCACCGGCTGGCCAACGATGGAGGCGCGGGCCATTTCCACGGCGGTGATGCCGTAGTGGCTGGCGGCTTCGGCGAGCACCGGCAACACGCCGTAGTAGAAAGCGTCGTTGGACATGAAGAAGGTGAACGGCATGCTTACCAGTGCAGTGATCACCGCCAGGTACGGGCCCATGGCCTCCGGGATGACGGCCAGCAGGCTCTTGGACATGGCGTCGACCATGCCGGTGCCCGACAGGATGCCAGTGAAGATGCCCGCAGCGAAGATCAGCCCGACCACCGCCAATACGCTGCCGGCGTGGGCGGCAACGCGGTCTTTCTGCTGTTGCAGGCACGGGTAGTTGACGATCATCGCGATGCTGAACGCCACCATGAACAGCACCGGCAGCGGCAACAGGCCAGCAATCAGGGTGCACATCAGCGCCAAGGTCAGCGCGCCGTTGAACCAGATCAGCTTCGGACGGCGGGCGTCCGGGAATTGCGACACGCTGATTTCGCTGTGGTCGATCTCATCGCCTTGCAGGTGCAGTTCACCCAGACGGGCACGTTCGCGTTTGCCGTACAGGTAGGCAATCACCAGGATCGCCACGACCCCGGCGGCCATGGCCGGGATCATCGGCACGAAAATGTCCGACGGGTCCACATGCAGCGCACTGGCAGCACGCGCAGTCGGGCCGCCCCATGGAGTCATGTTCATCACGCCGCCGGCGAGGATGATCAGGCCGGCCATGATCCGCGGGCTCATGCCGATGCGCTGATACAGCGGCAGCATGGCGGCCACGCAGATCATGTAGGTGGTGGCGCCGTCACCGTCGAGGGACACCACCAGGGCCAGCACGGCGGTACCGACCGAGACTTTCAGCGGGTCGCCCTTGACCATCTTTAGGATCTTGCGCACGGCCGGGTCGAACAGGCCGGAATCGATCATCAGGGCAAAGTAGAGAATGGCGAACATCAGCATCACGCCGGTCGGCGCCAGCTTGGTGATGCCCGCAAGCATCATCGGGCCGATTTCCGGCGCGAAACCGCCGAACAGTGCGAACAGGATCGGCACGATGATCAAGGCGATCAGCGCGGACAGGCGCTTGGTCATGATCAGGAACATGAACGTGATGACCATGGCAAAGCCAAGGAAAGTCAGCATAGGAATACTCCAGGCGTAGCGCGGCTAGGGAATGGCGAACCGGGTGGGCTCAGCGCAGAACGAAAGGCACGAGGCGTACGGGGGGAGTTGGCGCAAACAGGCGGGTACGGGCGGACATCGGGAATCACCATTGTTGTTGTGTACAGCCGGTCTGTTGCCGGCAGTTGGAGGCGATCCTAGACGGGAAAGCTTTCAGCCAGCTTTCGCTGGCGAAACAGGTGATGGTGAGAAGACGCACGGTCTTGGGATTTGTGCAGATCAAAATGTGGGAGGGGGCAAGCCCCCTCCCACATTTGAACTGTGTTTGGCTTGAGGGCCTTAAGGCAGTTCAAGACCGCCGGCGGCTTTGTGCAGCTTGCGCAAGTGCTCACCCACCTGCTTGAGGTTGGCCTCACACGCCGCAATCTCATCCGCACGGGCCGGGTCCAGCAGCGCCCTCACCTCTTTATCCAGGTCGCCGGTCAGCGATTGCAGCTGCTTCTGGCGTTCGGCGCTTTCCGATTCCAGGCGCTTGGCCTCCGACGGTTGCGGCAGGCCGTAGCCGCCGCTGTCCAGCAGCTCTGCCGGGCGGCTGAGGAAGCCACTGTTGGCGAGGATCTGTTGCAGGGTGTGGTTGGCCCTTTCCATGCCGCCGTTTTTCAGCTCACGGGCGCCGAGGTAGCGTTGCTTGACCTCGTCCTGCGCGAGCATCAGTTGTTTGCGAAAGCTCGCCTGTTCCAAAAGCAGCAATGCTGCGCTGGTACGCAGATCGGCCTGTTCAAACCAAGGGCGACGTTCGGCGGCGCTGAGGGCCAGCCAGTCTTCGACCTGGGTCTGTTTGATCGGCAGATGCCTGCGCAGTACGTCGAACATCGCCTGGTAGCGTTCGCGGAACGAGTCGAAGTGATAGCCCAGGCGCAGGGCGTTGCGTTTGTCGTCGAGGACGCTGGTGTTGGCCAGGCCGCGTGCGCTGAGGACTTCCAGCAAACCGTTGGGGGTGATGTTGTCCAGGCCGGTCAGTTGCGGATTGGCGCTGCCGCTGCGTAACAGTTTCAGGCTCTCGACCGCGCAGTTATTGGAAATGAAGAAGTAGCTGCCGTCGTAGCTCCAATGCATCTCGGCGGCGTGCTCGACGGTGTCGGTGATTTCCTGGCGTGTCAGGTTCAAGGGCACCGAGGCCAGGCCACGCAGTTCGGTCTTGGTGTATTCATCAATCACTTGGGCAAGCGGCAGCACAAACAGCCGCGATGGGTATTTGCCCACCAGGCCATCCCAGCTCGACAGCTGTACGTCACCGACGAAGGCGCGGTAGGACAACACCAGGTGTTGGTCCAGGTCCAGCCGGCAATCTGGGCCACGCGGGCGACCGGGGGCGCAGATCACCAGGCGCAACATGCTGTGACCCCAGCGGCTGACCAGGTTCTGGTTAGCCTCGGCCAGCAGGTAGTCGATTTCGTAGACGCGCTCCGGGTCGATCTGACCCAGCGGTGTCTTGGCAAAATCATTGCCTGCGTTCAGGAAGGGGAAGGTCTTGGCGCAGGTGTCTTGCTCGGGCGGCGCCCAGCCGAAGTGTTCCTTGTAATAACGAAACAGCGCGGGCCGGCGGCAGCCGTAGCTGGGGTCGAGCAGGAAGTACTCCATATTGACCGCGACGAATTCCAGCGGGCTGCTGGTTTCGTAGATATCCGGGCTGCGGACGACTTGGTGGTTGTGCTGTTCGCGCTCACCACGGCGGCCGACGTATTGCGGCCAGCCGGCGAGGTCGAGCAGGCGCGGGTCATCGCTGAGGGTGAAGCGGCGGTCATTCTGGCCACGGCATTGATCGGGCAGGCCGATCAGGCCGGTGATGTTGTTTTGGCGGCTGCAACGATTGATCAGCGTGCGGTCTTCTTTGGACCACAGGCGCGCGCGGTCATAGATGTGGGTCAGTTCATGCAGCACGGTGGCGAGCATTTCCCGGCGCACGGTGCCGTGGGGCCGGTTGGTTTTCTGGGTGGCGGCGCTGCCGTCGGTGAGGCTGGCGAGCAGGTTCTGGTTCAGGTCCAGTTCGGACACCAGGGAGGCCTGGCCGTAGGCGTTTTCGGGCATTTTGTCGGTCCAGCCGACATCAATGCGTCGATCCAACTGTTCGATGAAGCGTGGCGGCAATGAGCGCATCGCTTCGTCGAGCAATGCCTGGCTGGCCTGCTGCTGCGCCGGGCTCAGACCTTCAGTCTTGAGCCGCAGTTGCAGGCCGGCCTGGGCTGCACCTGCACTGAGCAGCACAGCCCACGCCAATAGCCAGGCGGCGATGCGCCTCACAGAGCGAGGATAGCTTCGGCGAGGGTCTGGTCGCTGGCATCACGCGCTTCTGGCACGCGGGTGCGCAGGGTGTCGAAGGCGGCTTCGAGTTGCGCGCCACGGATCTCGCCGTTGGTGGCGACAAAGCTGGCGGCGTCATCGTGGGCTTCGCGCACGATTTTGGAGTCGCGGATGGAGGTGGTGGTGTCCGATGTGAAATCAATGGTGCGGCCGGAGGCGCGAACAATGATGTTACTGGTGGCCACCAGGGTTTGCGCCTGGGCAACGTCGGCCAACAACAGCAGGCCAAGGGTGGCGGCGATCAGCGGGCTACGCATGGGATGACTCCGAATACAAAGTTGATTATTGGACGAGAATTGCTTGCGCCAGTTCACGGTCGCTGGCGTTAAGTTTTGGTTGGGTGCGGCGCAGGTAATCCAGCGCCGATTCCAACCTCGCTCCGCGCCATTGGCCGTCAGTGGCGATGAACGCGGCGGCGTCATCCTGGGCGGCAAGAATCACTTTTCTGTCGAAAGGTGCGGACGTCACCTTGCTGGTGGCGTACGCGCTCGCAACGGTGCCCTGGGTGGTCAGGTCAAAGGCCGAAGCCAATGGCGACCAGCCAGCGGAAAACAACACAGGGACTATTAACACGCGGTATGAAAAAGCCATGGGACTCGACAATTGAAAGCGAGCGCCAAGGCTAGCGTAATGCCCGGGCGAGAGCCAGCGCCAGGGCATTGGGCCTGTCGTTAGATGGCCAGGATTGCTTGGGCCAGCTGTGCGTCAGTCGCTGTGTTCAGTTGGGGTGCTTGTTGGCGGATCTGGGCCAGTGCGCTTTCCAGCTTCACACCGCGAATAGCGCCTTCGCTGGCGACAAAGCTAGCGGCGTCGTCACGGGCGGCACGCACGACCTTATTGTCGCGCAGGGATGATGTGGCATCGGAAGTAGCATCGGAGGTGGCTTTGAGGGCGCCAACGATCGAGTCAGTGGTCACGATAAAGCTGGTCGCGTTGGCGTTGGCAGCGATGGCCAACAGGGCGGCAGCACTCAGCAGGCGAAGACGGGACATGGTGTGACTCCTTTAGTTGAACGGATAACGTGGCGCAGGGCAGCCATTGTGGATCAGACGCCTGCTCTGAACGGTTCGCCACGCAGTGGTTGGATATTATGCCGCCGTTTATCCGTTCGGAAAGCACCTTGACTGGCTAGTCACGCCAGAACGGCTTGGACAGTTCTGTCAGGCGGTCGCAAGGGCTGATGCCCATGTCGGACAACTCTCGATAGTCCAACTGAGCCAGTAGGCGCCGTTCGTGTGCTTGGCGGGCCCATTTCTCCAGGGTGAGTGCGGTTTTGTTCAGTAATTGCTTATAGCGGGGAGATTGCATATCCATGGCTGGCGCCTTGTTTCAAGTTCTGGAAGACCATGTTGGGGGAGTCGCCAGAACCAATACAGATACACAGATGTTAAATTGTACTGCTTAACTGTTTGATTATTTGAACTGTACCTATTGGTTTGAATCGGTTCTGTTCGAGCGCTGAAAATCCGAATCCCAAGTACAACAAAGCCCGCCTCCGGTTACCCGGGGCGGGCTTTGTTTTGACAAATCTGGTTGCTGGCGGTGGACCTGTTAGGTCAGGGCCAGCGAGCGCCAATTAGCGCCAGAACGGCTTGCTCAGCTCTTCGTAGCGTTGAGCTTCGCTGATACCGGCGTCAGCCAGCAGACGCGAATCCAGACGAGCCAGTTGATGGCGGCTGGAGATGCGGCGCTGCCACAACATCAGGTTGGCAAGAACGCGCAAAGGCATGGAAGCCTGGGTGTTTACAGCTTTTTCTTCGAAGAACAGTTCGGAACTGAGTGTACGTTCCATGATGACATCCTTCCGCTTGTGGCGGGATTAGGTAGTGGTTTAACTGATGCCAATGATCCTCCTCCGGCGCAAGACTCTCTAGATACAGTTCACCTGTATTGTGAGGGCCCAGTTAACCGTTTAAGGGGGCTGTACTGTACGGAAATGGGGCAACTGTACTTGTCTGCACTGAAATAGTGCGAATTAGGGGTTTTCGGTGAGTTTCGTAAGATATTTCGGTAGGAAATGACCGGTACAGCAGTACAGTTTTTGTCCAGATAAGGTTTGATCGAGCCGAGCTGATGAAACTGTGTTTGCATCAGCTCGAATCTGTATCAACTAAGCCTTGAGCATATGCCCGGTTTCTTCCAGGTTAATGTGCCAACTCAGTGCTTCACGCAGGATGTGGGGGGTATGCCCGCCGATAGCGCAAGCCGCATCGAAGTAAGTGTTCAGCGCATCGCGGTAGGCCGGGTGAACACAGTTGTCGATGATCACGCGCGCCCTTTCCCGTGGCGCCAGGCCACGCAGATCGGCCAGCCCTACTTCGGTCACCAGGATGTCGACGTCATGCTCGGTATGGTCCACATGGCTGACCATCGGCACCACGCTGGAAATCGCCCCGCCCTTGGCAATCGACTTGGTGACGAAGATCGCCAGATGCGCGTTGCGCGCAAAATCCCCGGAACCGCCAATGCCGTTCATCATGCGTGTGCCGCAGACGTGGGTAGAATTGACGTTGCCGTAGATATCGAACTCCAGCGCAGTGTTGATGCCGATAATGCCCAGTCGGCGCACGACTTCGGGGTGGTTTGAGATTTCTTGCGGGCGCAGTACCAGCTTGTCCTTGTAATGCTCCAGGTTGCCGAACACGTCGGCATTGCGTCGCTCCGACAAGGTGATCGAGCTGCCCGAGGCGAAGCTCAGCTTGCCGGCGTCGATCAGGTCGAATGTCGAGTCCTGCAGCACTTCGGAGTACATGGTCAGGTCTTCGAACGGCGACTCGATCAAGCCGCACATCACGGCGTTGGCGATGTTGCCGATGCCAGCCTGCAGTGGGCCGAGCTTGTTGGTCATGCGCCCGGCGTCGACTTCCTGCTTGAGGAAGTTGATCAGGTGGTTGGCGATGCCTTGGGTGTCGCTGTCAGGCGGCGTGACCGTGGAGGCGGAGTCGGCCTGGTTGGTGATCACGATGGCAACGATCTTCTCCGGCGGGATCGGGATCGCGGTGCTGCCAATGCGGTCGTCGACTTTCACCAGCGGGATCGGTGTGCGCGTTGGCCGGTAGGTGGGGATATAGATGTCGTGCAACCCTTCGAGGTTCGGGTTGTGCGCCATATTGATCTCGACGATCACCTGCTTGGCGAAAATCGCAAAGCTGGCCGAGTTGCCCACCGACGTGGTCGGCACGATATGCCCTTGTTCGGTGATCGCCACCGCCTCAATCACCGCGATGTCCGGCAACTTGAGCTGGTTATTGCGCAGTTGCTCAACCGTCTCCGACAGATGCTGGTCGATAAACATCACTTGGCCGGCATTGATCGCCTTGCGCAGCGTACTGTCGACCTGGAACGGCATACGTCGGGACAGTACGCCGGCTTCGGTCAGTTGCTTGTCCAAGTCGTTGCCCAGGCTGGCGCCGGTCATCAGGGTGATTTTCAGCGGCGACGTCTTGGCGCGTTCGGCCAGGGCATGGGGGACGGCCTTGGCTTCACCGGCGCGGGTGAAACCACTCATGCCGACGGTCATGCCGTCCTCGATCAGTGCGGCGGCGTCTGCCGCGCTCATGACCTTGTCTAACAACGAAGGCAAGCGGATGCGATCACGGTACATGGATTCTTATCTCAGGCTACGGAAGCAAGGTGCGCAGTTTAGTGATTTCAAAAAATTTCGGCCCGCTACCATGGTCGAATGCCAGGCAGCGATTTAGAGCCTTTGGTCGGGTTTCATGCAGCAATAAAAAACCCCAGCCTACGTGAGGCCGGGGTTTCGAGTATTGCGCTGTAGCAGGGTTACTCGACGGCTTTGACCATGTCTTCGATGACCTTCTTGGCATCACCAAAGACCATCATGGTCTTGTCCAGGTAGAACAGCTCGTTATCCAACCCGGCATAACCGCTGGCCATTGAGCGCTTGTTGACGATGATGGTCTTGGCCTTGAACGCTTCGAGGATCGGCATGCCGGCAATCGGCGAGTTTGGATCGTTCTTGGCGGCCGGGTTGACCACGTCGTTGGCGCCCAACACCAGCACCACGTCGGCCTGGCCGAACTCGGAGTTGATGTCTTCCATTTCGAACACCTGGTCGTAAGGCACTTCGGCCTCGGCCAGCAGGACGTTCATGTGCCCGGGCATGCGGCCCGCCACCGGGTGGATTGCGTACTTTACGGTGACGCCGCGGTGGGTGAGCTTCTCGGTCAGTTCCTTAAGCGCGTGTTGCGCCCGGGCAACCGCCAAGCCGTAGCCCGGCACGATGATCACGGTGTCGGCATTGGTCAGCAGGAAGGTCGCATCATCAGCCGAGCCGGATTTGACCGGGCGCGCTTCTTTGGAACCGGCTGCGGCACCCGCATCCGGCGCATTGCCGAAACCGCCGAGCAGTACATTAAAGAAGGAACGGTTCATCGCTTTGCACATGATGTACGACAGGATCGCGCCGCTGGAGCCCACCAGGGAGCCGGCGATGATCAGCATCGAGTTGTTCAGCGAGAAACCAATACCCGCCGCTGCCCAGCCGGAGTAGCTGTTGAGCATCGATACCACCACCGGCATGTCGGCGCCGCCAATCGGGATGATGATCAGCACGCCCAGCACGAAGGCCAGGACCAGCATCAGCGCGAACGCGGTGAGGTTGCCAGTAAACATGAACGCCAGGCCCAGGCCCAGGGTTGCGAGACCCAGCACCAGGTTGACCTTGTGCTGGCCGCCGAACTGTACCGGTGCGCCCTGGAATAGACGGAACTTGTACTTGCCCGAGAGCTTGCCGAATGCGATCACCGAACCGGAGAAGGTAATGGCACCGATGGCGGCACCGAGGAACAGCTCCAGACGGTTACCGGCCGGGATCGAATCACCCAGGTGCTTGACGATGCCCAGGGACTGCGGCTCGACAACGGCGGCAATCGCAATGAACACCGCTGCCAGGCCGATCATGCTGTGCATGAATGCCACCAGTTCCGGCATCTTGGTCATTTCAACGCGCTTGGCCATGATCGAACCGGCAGTGCCGCCGACCAGCAGGCCGACGATCACGTAGCCAATGCCGGCAGTCGCCAGCTCAGCACCGAGCTTATAGATGAGGCCCACGGTAGTGAGCACCGCCAGCGCCATGCCGAGCATGCCGAACAGGTTGCCGCGTCGCGATGTGGTCGGGTGCGACAGGCCTTTGAGGGCCTGGATGAAGCAGATCGACGCGATCAAGTAGAGCGTCGTGACGAGATTCATGCTCATTACTTAGGCGCCTCTTCTTTTACTTTCGGGGCTTTCTTCTTGAACATCTCAAGCATTCTGCGGGTTACCAGGAAACCGCCGAACACGTTCACCGCCGCCAACGCCACGGCCAGGGTGCCCATGGTCTTGCCCAGCGGGGTCACGGTGAGGGCGGCAGCGAGCATGGCGCCGACGATCACGATTGCGGAAATCGCGTTGGTCACCGCCATCAGTGGCGTGTGCAGCGCAGGCGTCACGTTCCAGACCACGTGGTAACCGACATAAATCGCCAGCACAAAGATGATCAGGTTGTAGATACCGGGGGAGATAAGCTCTTCCATCGTCTGAATCCCTGTTTAGGCGTTTTTGCGGATGACTTGGCCGTCGCGGCACATCAGGCACGCGGCGACGATGTCGTCTTCGAGGTTGATTTCAAACTGCCCTTCCTTGGTGAAGACCAGCTTCAGGAAGTCCAGCAGGTTGCGCGCGTACAAGGCTGACGCATCGGCGGCGACGGCACCGGCGAGGTTGGTCGGGCCACAGATGATGACGCCGTTTTCTACGACTACCTGATCGGCGACGGTCAGCGGGCAGTTGCCACCTTGGGCAGCAGCGAGGTCGATGACCACCGAGCCGGGTTTCATTTGCGCGACGGTCTCGGCGCTGAGTAGGGTCGGTGCCTTGCGGCCGGGGATCAGCGCGGTGGTGATGATGATGTCGGCTTGCTTGGCGCGTTCATGCACGGCCAGGGCCTGGCGTTGCATCCAGCTGGTGGGCATCGGGCGGGCGTAGCCCCCAACGCCGACGGCGCATTCGCGTTCTTCATCGGTCTCGTAAGGCACGTCGACGAACTTGGCGCCGAGGGACTCGATTTGCTCTTTCACCGCCGGGCGTACGTCAGACGCTTCGATCACCGCACCCAGGCGTTTCGCCGTGGCGATGGCCTGCAAGCCCGCCACGCCAGCACCGAGGATCAGCACGCGGGCGGCCTTAACGGTACCGGCGGCAGTCATCAGCATCGGCATGAAACGCGGATAGTGATGCGCGGCGAGCAGCACGGCCTTATAGCCGGCAATGTTGGCCTGGGACGACAGAACGTCGAGGCTCTGGGCCCGCGAGGTACGCGGCGCAGCTTCGAGGGCAAAGGCAGTGATGCAGCGCTCGGCGAGCTTGGCAATGATTTCGTTGCTGAACGGGTTGAGCATGCCCACCAACACGGTGCCGCTTTTGATCAGCGAGAGTTCGCTGTCGCTAGGGGCCACCACCTTGAGGATCAGCTCGGCGCCAAACGCATCGTTGGCACTGCCAATGGTTGCGCCTGCCGCTTCATAGGCACTGTCGACGACGCTGGCCTTGATGCCGGCGCCGCTTTGAACAGTGACCTTATGGCCCTGGCCGATCAGCTTCTTGATGGTTTCCGGGGTGGCAGCCACCCGCGTTTCACCGGTCTGGGTTTCGAGAGGAACACCAATGTGCACGTCAAATCTCCTGCATGATCTTTTTGCTTTTGATCTTTTTGTAAAAAGGCCAGTGCACCGTGAGTGGCACATCTGGGGCGGCCGATCAGCACGATCCCGCTGAAATGACAGCGGGGCGCGGCATTTTGCAGGCGAACTTTACGGCCTTCAAGGGATTATGACGGGTGACGAAAAATTAACTACAAGTCACCCTGTGACTGATTGTCGCAACACTCTGAAATAACCTCTTCAAATACAGGGATTTAAAGGGCTTCAGGCGGATATTCAGCGTTTTTACATTGCCTGCGTGAATAGTCGTGCATTGGCTTGTGATAGTCGCTACAGCCCATGAGAATCATGGGTTGCAGCGATGTTTTCGGCGGACAAGTACAGTCTGTTGAAATGCGACATATACGTATATCTGTAGGATCTAAATTTACCTGACTACAAAGTCAGCAATGTAGATTTATCCTCTAAACGCTGGGGTTGTAGCGGTGTGACTGATCTATCAACCAGTCTCGGAATGCCTGCAGTGAGGCGGATTCGACTTTTTTGTCGGGAATCATCAGGTAATACGCCTTTGAGCCGGTCAGCGCTTTGGGGCTTGCGATGACCAATCGGCGCTCTTCCAGTTCTCGTTGAATGAGGAAGGGCGGAATCAGCGCGACGCCCATGTCGTGCATGGCGGCCTGGGACAACATCGAGAATAGCTCGTAACGGGGGCCTGTCATGTCGCGGGGGATATTCAGTTGCTGAGCGTTGAACCACTGGCGCCAGGCGTAAGGGCGGGTGGTTTGCTGCAGCAGCGGTAGCTCTGCAATCTGGTCAGCGCTGAACTCTGTGTATTTGCCGAGTAGTTGAGGACTGCACACGGGGACGGGGTTTTCTCCCATCAGTCGGTGGGATTCGGTACCGGGCCAGTCCGCATCGCCAAAGTAGATCGCTGCGTCGAATTCGGTATCGGCAAACAGAAAGGGACGCGTGCGATTAGTGAGATTGACCGTGACTTCTGGGTGCCGGTGCTGAAAGTCCTTGAGGCGCGGGATCAGCCACTGGGTGCCGAATGTCGGGACCACGGCCAGTTCGATCACGTTGGCGCCTTGCTGCCCCATGACTGACAAGGTATCGCGCTCCACAGCGTCCAGTTGTGTGGCGACGCGACGGCTATAGGACAGCCCTGCTTCCGTCAACTTGACCCCGCGCCGTGAACGTCGAAACAGCTCGACGCTTAAAAAATCCTCAAGGCTGGCGATCTGTCGACAGATGGCGCCCTGGGTGATGGAAAGCTCCAGCGCCGCCTTGGTAAAGCTCTCGTGACGGGCCGCCGCTTCAAAGCTAACGAGGGCGGTGGTGCTGGGGATTTTTCGGCGCATGTACCTTGGCCTCACATCTAAAGCGCTAAGGCAGCGCTATTAAGTATCTCGAAGTGAGAAATTAGCACAACCCCATGCGGAAACCTCGTTTGCCCTCCTCGCTCGCCCGGCCTAGGCTCCATGCACGACTTCTGATTATCTTCGCGAGGACTTATTCATGGCTGGCAAGGCAAGCTTCAACTGGATCGATCCCCTGTTGTTGGATCAACAGCTCACTGAAGAGGAGCGCATGGTGCGCGACAGCGCCGAGCAATTTGCCCAGGACAAGCTGGCGCCGCGAGTGCTCGAAGCCTTCCGTCATGAAAAGACTGACCCTGCGATCTTTCGCGAGATGGGAGAGACCGGCTTGTTGGGCGCGATGATTCCCGAGCAATACGGCGGCAGCGGTTTGAGCTACGTCAGTTATGGGTTGATTGCCCGTGAAGTAGAGCGCGTCGACTCAGGTTATCGCTCAATGATGAGTGTGCAATCGTCGCTGGTCATGGTGCCTATCAATGAGTTCGGCACCGAGGCGCAAAAGCAGAAATACCTGCCTAAATTGGCTTCTGGTGAGTGGATTGGTTGTTTCGGTCTGACCGAGCCTAACCATGGTTCCGACCCAGGCGCGATGATTACTCGTGCACGTAAAGTAGAAGGCGGCTACAGCCTGACCGGCGCCAAGATGTGGATCACTAACAGCCCTATCGCGGATGTATTCGTGGTGTGGGGTAAAGACGATGCCGGTGATATCCGTGGGTTTGTCTTGGAGAAAGGGTGGAAAGGCCTCAGTGCTCCAGCGATTCACGGCAAGGTCGGCCTGCGGGCATCCATCACCGGTGAGATCGTGATGGATAACGTCTTTGTGCCGGAAGAGAACATCTTCCCGGACGTGCGTGGCTTGAAGGGGCCGTTCACGTGCCTTAACTCGGCGCGTTACGGGATCTCTTGGGGGGCGCTGGGTGCCGCGGAGTTTTGCTGGCATACCGCTCGCCAGTACACCCTGGATCGCCAACAATTCGGCCGTCCTTTGGCGGCGACTCAATTGATCCAGAAAAAGCTGGCCGATATGCAGACCGAAATCACCTTGGCCCTGCAAGGTTGCCTGCGCCTGGGGCGTATGAAGGATGAGGGGACGGCAGCGGTCGAGATCACCTCGATCATGAAGCGCAATTCTTGCGGTAAATCTCTGGATATCGCGCGCATGGCGCGGGACATGCTCGGTGGTAACGGTATCTCTGACGAGTTCGGGGTGGCGCGTCACTTGGTCAACCTGGAAGTGGTAAATACCTATGAAGGTACGCATGACGTGCATGCGCTGATTCTTGGGCGGGCACAAACTGGCCTTCAGGCCTTCTATTAATAGGGGCACAGGTATGGGCGCGCTTTCACATCTGCGGGTGCTGGATTTATCGCGAGTGCTGGCGGGGCCTTGGTCCGGGCAGATATTGGCGGACCTTGGGGCCGAGGTGATCAAGGTTGAGCGGCCAGGCTGCGGCGATGACACGCGAGCGTGGGGGCCGCCCTTCCTTAAGGACGCCTATGGTGAGAACACCACTGAGGCGGCGTATTACCTGTCGGCCAATCGCAATAAAGAGTCGGTGACGATCGACTTCACGCGGCCGGAGGGGCAGAAGCTGGTGCGTGACCTGGCGGCAAAGTCCGACATCTTGATCGAAAACTTCAAGGTGGGTGGTCTGGCGGCTTATGGGTTGGACTATGAGTCGCTGAGGGAGATCAATCCAGAGCTGATCTATTGCTCGATCACCGGCTTTGGTCAGACGGGGCCTTATGCGGCTCGTGCCGGTTATGACTTCATGATTCAGGGGTTGGGAGGGTTAATGAGCCTGACAGGGCGGCCGGAAGGTGATGAGGGGTCTGGACCTGTAAAGGTGGGCGTAGCTTTGACTGATATTCTCACGGGGCTGTACTCGACCGTAGCGATACTGGCTGCGCTGGCTCACCGCGATCATCACGGCGGCGGGCAGCATATCGACATGGCCTTGCTGGATGTGCAGGTGGCGTGCCTGGCTAATCAGGCGATGAACTATCTGACGACGGGAATAGCGCCCAAACGTTTGGGCAATGCTCACCCCAACATCGTGCCATATCAGGACTTTCCTACGGCCGACGGCGACTTCATTCTGACGGTGGGTAATGACGGGCAGTTCCGAAAATTCGCGCAGGTGGCTGGGCAGCCGCAGTGGGCGGATGATCCGCGCTTCTCTACTAATAAGGAGCGGGTGGCCAATCGTGCACAGCTGATACCGCTGATTCGTCAGGCGACGGTATTCAAGACAACAGCTGAGTGGGTGTCGCAGCTGGAGCGAGTTGGCGTGCCCTGTGGGCCGATCAATGATCTGGCTCAGGTGTTTGCTGACCCTCAGGTTCAAGCGCGAGGGTTGGCGATGGAGTTGCCTCATGCGTTAGCTGGGATGGTGCCCCAGGTGGCGAACCCTATAAGGCTGTCCAAGACGCCGGTGGAGTACCGTAGTGCGCCGCCCCTGTTGGGGGAGCATACGGTCCAGGTACTGCAAACGGTATTGGGGTTGGGGGTGGCGAATGTAGCCGCCTTAAAGGAGGCGGGTGTCATTTAGAGGGTTCTCTTCTATATAGAAGCGATTACTTTGGGTGATCTGATGCTTTTTTAATCAATCAGGGCTAATTGATAGAAAACCCAAATTAAAGGTTGACGGCAGATTCTGGAAGTCTATAATTCGCCCCACTTCCGGCGCAGTCGAAACGGAAAACTCCTTGGTAAACAATGAGTTACGCGGTTTTCGGCAGCAGGTTGCTTCAGTTCATCGAAGCGCTCAGGAAGTTGAAAAAGAGGTGTTGACAGCAGCGTGTAACGCTGTAGAATTCGCCTCCCGCTGATGAGAGATCTGAAGCGCAAGTGGTTGAAGTTGTTGAAGAATTCTTCGAAAGCTTCTGAAAATA